>NZ_WOTA01000019.1 GCF_011516825.1 Acetobacter oeni
GATACTGCGCTCGGGTGATTTCAGTCCAGGCCATCTTGATCTCATCAGGTTCTCGCAAACCCATGAATCATAACCTGCTGAAATCACTCAACTCATTTTCGGTCAGACACTGAGGGCGATGACACTCGGCAGACGCATACGACGGCTTGGTGAGCGGACTTCCGTGTCATATTCGTTCAGCACGGAGACGCGATCAAGGCAGACGGCCTTGATGGTATCCTGCCAGGACCACAGAGAGAGCGGAAAATAGGAAAGCGGCCTGAAATCGGCGTTCAGGACGAGAGATGGATAGTGCATACTGCCACTGGTCAAAGCGCGTATCCTTTCCCGGAGACGGCTCATGATTCTTACGGCGGTTTCGGAACAGAACGCCGTGGATCACGCGTCGTCGAGAACTGTCGCAAAAACTATAGGCCCGAAAAATCCCGGACTGCAAGGAAGTGGCGTTTGCCGGAATATGAGATTTCCATGACAGATCTGTGTCGCAACGGCGGACTGATCTGTGGCCTCTGAGTTATGTCCGTCACGGGGAGTTGTAACGCGGTTTGCGCCCAGTCCGACGGGGCCGCTTCATCTCGGGCATGTGGCGGCGGGATTTTTTGCCGCCCGTCATGCCGCCCCGTCCGGTCGGTTTCTGCTGCGGATTGAAGATATTGATATGCGGAGATGTCGGCAGCAGTTCATCGATGAGACGCTGGAAGACCTTGCCTGGGCAGGGCTGCACTGGAGCGGAGCGGTTATCCGGCAATCCGGGCGGATGGGACTGTATCGGGAGACGCTGGAGGTTCTGACGGATCGGGATCTGGTTTATCCGTGTTTCTGCACACGGTCGGAGATTGCCAGGGAAGTAGCAGAAGCCGCGTCGGCGCCACATCATGCTCCGGACGGGAGTCTGGTTTATCCGGGAACGTGCCGGAGTCTGGATGCGGCAACGCGGGTGCGACGAATCGCGGCGGGTGAGCCTTATGCGTTGCGGCTGGATGTGAGGCGGGCGATGGCGGAGATCGGAGATGGCCCCCTCACCTTTCGGGAAGCGGATCGGGGCGATGTCGTCTGTGATCCGCTTGCGTTCGGGGATGTGGTGCTGGCGCGGCGGGATATTCCGGCATCCTATAATCTGTGTGTCACACAGGATGATGCGGCGCAGGGCATCACGCTGGTTACGCGGGGCGAGGATTTGCGGGATGTGACCGCGATTCATCGACTTTTACAGGAACTGATGGGCTGGCCTGCGCCGGACTATATGTTTCATCCGTTGCTTTGTGACGCCATGGGGAGGCGGCTTTCCAAGCGTGACGGAGCGTTGTCGATCCGGGCGATGCGGGAGGCCGGAATGACGGCCGGGGCGGTTCGGGCGGCGGCGGGTGTGGGATTGCTGTCTGAAGGCTGAAGCTCCGGACGCGGCTGATCTTATCCGGCATGTTCTTGCGAACAGAGCTGTGGAGCGATGCTTTGAACAGCGACTTATTCCGATGACCGCTTTTTCGTTCCGGTGTCAGGCCCGTTTCTGGAAAGACATGGAATACGGTGTGGGTACAGAACAGTTCATTCGCTGGAAAATGGTGCGGATGTGATGCGTGCGCTGTTCCGCATCGACGCGAAACCTTCTAGTGTGCCGCGTCGCCCGCGGACGGCGTGTGGCCGGGGTTGCATGGCGTTTACTTCTCAGGATCGGGATTATGTCTTTTATTGCTGACCGTCTGAACAAAATCAGTCCCAGCCAGACCATTGCCATTACGGCAAAGGCGTGGGCGCTCAAAGCGGCGGGTCGCGATATTATCAGCCTGTCGGCAGGTGAGCCGGATTTTGACACGCCGGCCAATATTGGGGCTGCGGCGATCAGGGCGATTGAAACGGGTCAGACAAAGTATACGGACGTGGCCGGCACCCCTGCCCTGCGTGCGGCGGTTGCCGAGCGGTTCCGGCTTGATTCCGGGCTGGACTACAAGCCTGAAGAGATCATCGTTTCCACGGGCGGAAAACAGGTGATTTTCAATGCCATGGTCAGCACCATCAACAAGGGCGACGAGGCGATTATTCCGGCTCCGTGCTGGGTTTCCTATCCGGACATCGTGGCGCTGGCGGATGGCAATCCTGTGATTGTGCCTTGTCTGGCCGAGAATAATTTCAAGCTGACCGCAGAGGCGCTGGAGGCGGCGATTACACCACGCACGAAGTGGTTTTTCCTGAACTCGCCATGCAATCCGACGGGAGCCACCTATTCGGCGGAGGATCTGCGTCCTCTGTGCGATGTGCTGCTGCGGCATCCTGATATCTGGATCTTTACTGACGATATCTATGCAAAGCTGGTTTATGACGGCTTCAGGCCTGCGACGATTGTTGAGGTTGAGCCGAAGCTTCGGAATCGCACGGTGACGATGAACGGCGTGTCGAAGGCCTATGCGATGACGGGCTGGCGGATCGGGTTCTCCGGGGCACCGGTGGAACTGACGCGTGCGATGAACAAGTTACAGGGGCAATCCACGTCCAACCCGTGTTCCATCGCGCAGGCGGCGGCCCTGGAGGCACTGACGGGTCCGCAGGATTTCATCGGGACGATGTGCGAGACGTATCGCGAGCGGCGCGATCTTGTGGTGTCGATGCTGAATCAGGCGAGCGGGCTGACCTGCTCGCGTCCGGAGGGGGCATTTTATGTGTTTCCGTCCATGGCGGGATGTTTCGGCAAGCGAACAGCTTCGGGCAAGGTAATCGAGACGGACGAGGCCTTTGTCACGGCGCTGCTCGATGAAGAAGGCGTGGCGGCGGTGCATGGATCGGCGTTTATGTTCGCGGGGCATTTCCGGGTGTCTTATGCAACGGACACGGAGAGTCTGAAGGAAGCCTGTACGCGCATTCAGCGTTTCTGTGCCGGACTGCGCTGAGGGGAACGGGTGTGACGGAGGTTTCAGGGACCGGAGTTTCTGAGGTCGGGGCTTCTGGTCCCCGGCTGGCGAAGCGGCTTGAAGGATTGCCGGCGCCGGCAACGATAGAAATGGCGCGGCGGGCGCGGGCGTTACGGGCGGAGGGTCACAATGTGATTTCTCTGGCGTTGGGCGAGCCTGATTTTGCGACGCCGTCTTATGCTGTCGAGGCGGCGCATCGGGCGGCGCTGGCGGGGGATACGAAATACCCGCCGGTGGATGGCAAGCCGGCGCTGAAAGCGGCGATTGCACGGAAGTTCAGTCGCGAGAACGGGCTGGCGTTTGAGCCGGATGAGCTGATTGTCTGCAATGGCGGCAAGCAGGTCATTTTCAATGCGTTCATGGCGACGATCAATCCGGGTGATGAGGTTGTTGTTCCGGCACCTTACTGGGTGAGTTATCCGCTGATTGCGCGGATGTTTGGCGGGATTCCGGTTCATCCTGAATGTGACGAAGTGGATGGATTCAGTCTGCGGCCGGAGCGTCTGGCGGCGGTCATGACGTCGAAAACGAAGTGGCTGGTGCTGAATTTTCCGAACAACCCTTCGGGGGCGCTCTGTACGGATGAGGACCTGCGCGGGATTGCGGCGGTGCTGCGGGATTATCCGGATGTATGGATTCTCTCTGATGAGATCTACGAGCATCTTGTGTTCGACAATCATTCGTTCCGGTCTTTTGCAGCGATTGCGCCTGATTTGCGAGGCCGTGTGCTGACGATGAACGGGGTGGCGAAGGCTTACGCCATGACGGGATGGCGCGTGGGGTATGCCGGCGGCCCGCGTGAACTGATTGCGGCGATGCGGGTTGTTCAGGGCAATGCGACGTCGGGGGTCTGCACTGTGGCTCAGGCGGCAGCAGCAGCGGCGCTGGACGGCCCTTCGGACATGATCCGGGAGATGGTATCGACCTATGCGCGGCGGCGCTCGATGGTGGTGGACACGCTGCAGGCTGTTCCGGGGTTTACCTGTGCGGTGCCGTCTGGCGCGTTTTATGCCTATCCGGGAATTGCGGCCTGTCTTGGAAAAACGACGCGGGACGGGCGACTGTTGCGGACGGATACTGATTTCGCGATGGCGTTGCTCGAGCAGGCTTATGTCGCCACGGTACCCGGCAGCGCGTTCGGGCTGTCACCTTATCTGCGACTGTCCTGTGCTACGGCGGATGCTGATCTGAAAGAGGCCTGCGCCCGAATCGCCAGATTTGTTGAGACGCTGCGCTGACCGGACGGGACTATTTGTTCCGCCTGTGCGTCAGCTGAGATTGCAGCTGGCGCAGTGACCTGACAACGGGCGTGGGGAAAATGTCTCTCAGAGCTATCTGGACACGACGATTGAGAGGCATATCGGGACGCCGGAAGTAGCGTGTCTTGTTGAACGCTGTGTGCAGCGGGTTGCTTGTCTGCGTATAGAAATAGGCAATGAGAGCCAGGCGCGGGCGTTCGCCGGGCAGCGCCGTCGGGTAACCATGCGCGGCGATCGTTGACTGACCCATGATGACAGTTCGGCCGAAGAGCGGCAGGATGCTGACGGCGGCGCGATTTTCTTCCATGTTCCACAATTCGAGCGCGCCACCATCCGCTTCGGTCCAGTCCGTGTTCAGATAGGTGATTACCGCGACACGATTCCGGAATCCGGTTGTGGGATGGGTCTGGAAATCGACATGAATTTCGAAATGGCCGTTTGCGTTGGCCTGGTGAATACCTCCGCCCAGGAGTGTGCTGTCGGGCATCAGGGCATGGATGCCTGTAATGGATTCCAGAAAAAATATAAATTCGGAAGAATTTGTGAAGGCAAAATAACGGGCTGTCTGGGGCGGCAAACCCGCCATGCCATCTGTCGCCCGTTTCTTCTGGAGAGCCGTATAATGCGGAACCCAGTGATCGGAACGAAGGCTGTGTATCTCGTCCGCTATGGTCTTGAGAAAAGCCTGCTCGAACAGGCCGTCGAGCACCAGATGAGGAAACGGGTCCGCATATTCAAAGGTTTTGGCAAGGGTCTGCGCTTCTGTGGAAGAAGGAGAACACCACAACGGAACATTGGCTTGTGCCGCTGCAGAACTCAGAAATTCTTTCGTGGACATCAGACTCTGATCTTTCCACAGGCAGAGAACAGACGAGGCATCATATTCAGCTCATGCGTATGTTAATTTTTAATGCTCACCTGGTATTTTTAGGTGACGAAGATTAACGAAATAAAAACATAGGGTGGGCGAGGTCAGGGTTAAGGTCGTCATTTTATACCGGTGGACTGGACATGATGACGGTGGCACGGTGTTGTCATGATTCCAGCATTTCCCTCCCTCACCTTTCCCCGCCCCACGGAAACCAGCCTGACGGATGGTTTCGGGGCAGTTGTCGCTCTGCTTGATGCGGGTGATCTGAGAGCGGCACTTGAGCGGTTCGACCGGGAGCGCCGCACGCTGGATAGCTGGGCGTCGCTCGTTTATCTGCAATTTTCACAGGACACGACGAGTAAAGCGAGCAAGGCTGAGCGGGATTATGCCGATAAGCTGGGACCAAAGGCGACGGCGCATGAGGTGACGATCAAGAAGCGTCTGCTGGCTGATGCTGACCGGGCGGCTCTGGTTGAAATTGCTGGCGCGCATGTTGTGCAACTATGGGAAAGGGATGTCACGACGTTTGATTCCCGGATTGAATCGGCGCTTGAGGAAGAATCGCGTCTGTGCAGCGAATATACGGCGCTGCTGGCTTCGGCGCGGATTACGGTTGCGGGGGAGACGGTCAATCTTTCAGGTCTTGCTCCCTGGCTGGAGAACGCGGACCGGAGGGTTCGTCATGAAGCGGAACAGGCGCGCTGGGCTTTTTTTGCCGAGCATGGCGACACACTCGACACGCTGTATGCCCGACTGGTTACGTTGCGAACGGAGATGGCGCGGACGCTGGGGTTCGGGAGTTATATGCCGCTGGGCTATCGACGGATGCGGCGGGTGGATTATGGACCGGACCAGGTGGCCCGGTTTCGCGAGGAGGTTCTGACGCATGTGACTCCGCTGGTGGCCAGGCTGCTGGAGGAACGGCGGGCGGAAATGGGCTGGGACCATCTGTGTTACTGGGATGAGAACTTCATTGATCCGAAGGGCAATCCGAAACCGGCTGGCGGTTACGATCTGCTGATTGAACGGGCGCAGACGATGTTTGACCGGATGTCGGGCGGGCTCGGGCCGTTTTTTTCAGAGATGGTGAATGGTGGTTATCTCGATCTGAAAAACCGGGACGGCAAAGCAGGCGGCGGGTTCTGCACGGCATTTCCAGATGTGGGGATGCCGTTCATTTTTGCAAACTTCAATGGCACGCATGGGGATATCAGTGTTTTCACGCATGAGATGGGTCATGCGTATCAGAACTGGCGCAGTCGGGATCTGCCATCGATTGATGAGTTATGGCCGACGATGGAGGCGGCGGAGATTGACTCGATGGGGCTGGAGTTTCTGACCTGGCCGCATATGGAACTGATGGTTGAGGATGGAGCAGCGGATCGGTTTCGTCGGATGCACCTGATCGGATCACTGAGTTTTCTGCCCTATGGTGTCTGTGTGGATCATTTTCAGCATGAGGTTTATGCCCGTCCTGAGATGACGCCTGCGGAGCGACATGAAACATGGCGACGTCTGGAGCGGCTGTATATGCCGTGGCGCGATTATGGAGATATTGCTTATCCCGCGAAGGGCGGACGCTGGCAGGCGCAGGGGCATATTTACAAATCTCCTTTCTATTACATTGATTATACGCTGGCGCTGTGTTGCGCGATGCAGCTTTGGCTAAAGTCCCGCCGGGATGAACCCGGAGCGATGGCAGCTTATGAGGGGCTATGCGCACGGGGTGGTTCGGCACCGTTTACGACGCTGGTTGCCGGGGCGGGACTGGTTTCACCGTTTGAGCCGGGTGCGCTGGCGGATGTGGTTCGGGAGGCATCGGGGGTGCTGGGCGTAACAGCAGCGTAGGGCAAGTCTTATAGAAAACGCGATTCCGGCACTGGAAAGGGAGCCGGCACTCATCATGGCAGGATGGATTTGGGCCGATATGATTGCGTTCTGAGCTCTCCGCTGGTGCTGGCACGGTTTGTTCTCCACCAGTTACGGAAACGGAAGCATAGATGCGGATACTTCGGGATCGTGGGTTATGACCGGTGTCGGGTTCTGGCTTTTGGGCAGTTCAGGAAAAGATGACTAGTCAGTTCTTCAGGGAATCGGCGGGTCGCTGATTTCCGGAGTGATCTTCAGCCTCGACCTAAAAACATGGCGGAAGCGGAACGGGTTTTGCGAACTGGTGGCGTGACATGGCAACCCGGCACAATGATCACTGGTCTGCCGTCATCGGCGTCGTAACGGGGAGATTGTCCGGTGACTGCTATGGATATGGAAAAGGTGCCGTTCCTGCCTGGACTGACTCCTGGCGTAATCTGGTACGATACGGAAGACGATCAGTCCGCAGAACCAACTCGTGAGTGATCTTTTCCTGAGCGCAGATACGAGCGGGTCGGATCGTGACCGGTATCCGCGTGGCTCAGAATAGCGTGGAGACGCACATGTGTCAGCAGATCGAGCCGATTGCGCGAAGACAGTTTTCATTTACGCTTCCGCCTGTTCCAAAATTGCTGCTGATGCACGAACAGGCATGAGGTACCAGCAACGTAAACTCCGACACGGATATGGACGCCGAACTCATGACGAACATGGCGTGAAGAAGTAAGGTGTACCGTGCGGGTGGGGCCTGCTATTGGAACCCCACAAAGCGCTCCGCCTCAGAAGGCGTGCTACGGCTTGGAGATTAATCACCGTGTCGCCGCGCATTGCTCCTGACTCCTGTCAGAAAGCCATCCGCACCTGCCTGTTTTTTTAAAAACGAGCTGATAAGAATGACTGTCATCACTGAACGATACACAGACAGGGTTCTCCGAAAACCCGGCATTGCGCCATCTGGCGCATGGCTCCGGCAAAGAGAACATCACGGTGTCACCGTGTGTGCGACGAGCACCCTCTTTTCCCGTGTTGTCTTGCTCAACGGAAAAACCTTCAAAGCCGGTTCGGGCCAGTGGATAGAAAACAGGCGATCAGAAGAAAACATCTTCGCTTTCCGAAAACAGCAGAGATATCGATTTTCGAATCAGTGCTTTCCTCAACCTGCGTGGCTGACACCGAGAAGCATCCGAGCATAAGATGATGTGCACTTTCGGTAATCAGACCGGCTCTGCGTGAAAATTCAGAACTATTTCTTGTCATCACCTGAAATAGTTCCCGGGAGAAAACGGCGCGCACCGGGCGGTACAAGACTGCGAGTTTTCCCCTGTCCAATGTTAGCCATTTTTTCCTGGACAGCACACTTGCCATGGCAGTGAAGCGTTTCCCGGATCGGGGCTTGCCATCAAAACCGGCTCCGCTTCGCTTTTTGCAGAGGGAGATTACTTCTGATGAGGCTCTGAGAAAACAATAAACTGTCGTTTATTCAGTCCGATAAACCCCACGAAGGCGCGGATAATCCCACGAAATTTCATATTCATAACAGGTTAATTCCAGAGATTCCGACGAGCACTGTTTTCCGGCAAGGGCATAGCCTTGATGAAGCGGGAGGGGAGTTGCGCCCTCGTTCTGGAATTTTTCGGTCGTCAGGAATTCTCTCGTTTCGCTCCGGACAATCCGTACTCATGAACAAATAAAAAAAGGGAGAGCGAAACCGCCCTCCCCTTTTTGGTGTGAAACTGACAGTCGACCGGATCAGAAATCCATGTCGCCCATGCCGCCCATTCCACCGCCACCTGGCATCGGAGGAGCTTTCTTTTCCGGACGCTCGGCAACCATGGCTTCCGTCGTGATCAGCAGGCCAGCAACCGAAGCTGCGTCCTGGAGAGCTGCACGGACAACCTTGGTCGGATCGATGATGCCGGCATCGACGAGATTCTTGTACTCGCCAAGCTGTGCGTCAAAGCCGTAAGCATATTCGCTGGACTCAAGCACCTTGCCGGCAATAACCGCACCGTCTTCACCCGCGTTGTGCGCGATCTGACGCAGCGGAGCCTGAAGAGCCTTGCGGATAATCTCGCCGCCGACCTTCTGGTCTTCGTTGTGGTAATGCAGGTGAGCCAGAGCCACGGATGCACGGGCCAGAGCGGTTCCACCGCCCGGAACGATGCCTTCCTCGACAGCAGCGCGGGTTGCATGAAGCGCGTCATCAACGCGATCCTTGCGCTCCTTCACTTCAACTTCCGTCGAACCGCCGACGCGGATAACGGCAACGCCACCGGCCAGTTTCGCAAGACGTTCCTGCAGCTTCTCACGGTCGTAGTCCGAGGTGGTCTCCTCGATCTGCGCACGGATCTGGTTGCAGCGCCCCTTGATGTCGTCGCCGTTACCGGCGCCCTCAACGATCGTGGTGTTCTCTTTCTCGATATGCACCTTCTTGGCGCGACCGAGCATTGGCAGTGTGACGTTCTCAAGCTTGATGCCGATGTCTTCGCTGATGACCTGACCACCGGTCAGGATCGCGAGATCTTCGAGCATCGCCTTGCGACGGTCACCGAAGCCCGGAGCCTTGACGGCAGCGATTTTCAGACCACCACGGAGCTTGTTGACGACCAGTGTTGCCAGAGCTTCACCGTCGACGTCTTCGGCGATGATGACCAGCGGACGACCGGACTGAACAACGGCTTCGAGAAGCGGCAGGATCGGCTGAAGCGAGGACAGCTTCTTCTCGTGGATGAGGATATAGGGGTTATCCATATCCGCGATCATCTTCTCCGCATTCGTGATGAAATACGGGGAGATGTAGCCACGGTCGAACTGCATGCCTTCGACGACATCGAGTTCAGTGTGGAGGCCCTTGGCTTCCTCAACCGTGATGACACCCTCGGAGCCGACTTTCTGCATGGCCTGCGAGATCATCTCGCCGATTTCATGCTCGCCGTTCGCGGAGATCGTGCCGACCTGCGCCGTTTCGGCCGGGGTCGTGATCTTCTTGGTGTTTTTCTTCAGTTCTTCGACGACGGAAGCGACAGCCTTGTCGATACCGCGCTTCAGATCCATCGGGTTCATGCCAGCGGCAACGGCCTTGTGGCCTTCACGGACGATGGCCTGAGCCAGCACGGTGGCTGTCGTGGTGCCGTCACCGGCGACGTCGTTGGTTTTCGAAGCCACTTCACGCAGCATCTGCGCGCCCATGTTCTCGAACTTGTCGGCGAGCTCGATCTCTTTTGCGACCGACACACCGTCTTTGGTGATGCGGGGCGCGCCGAAGCTCTTGTCGAGGACGACATTACGACCCTTCGGGCCGAGCGTTACTTTTACGGCATCAGCAAGAATATCAACGCCACGCAGCATACGCTGACGCGCGTCACCGCCGAACTTTACGTCCTTAGCAGCCATGAGAAATTCTCCTTAAAGGATTGAAAACGATCAGAAAGGGGGATCAGAGCCGGATCAGGAGGCGATCACGCCCATAATGTCGCTTTCTTTCATGATCAGCAGTTCTTCGCTGCCGATTTTAACTTCGGTGCCGGACCATTTGCCGAACAGCACACGGTCGCCAGCCTTGACGTCCAGAGCCACGATCTGGCCCTGCTCGTTACGGGCGCCGGGGCCGACCGATACGACCTCGCCTTCCATAGGCTTTTCTTTAGCTGTGTCGGGAATAATGATGCCGCCAACGGTCTTCTCATCGCTTGTTACGCGACGAACCACCACACGGTCATGCAGGGGACGAAATTTCGTCATTATGGATCGCTCCACATTCTTATTTTGGGACGGCACCCTCAGGTCAAGCGACGCCGCCTCTTGCCACGCGCTCTACGCCGCGGTGCGTTAGCACTCCCACCCCGGGAGTGCCACAGATGAGATAGGAGTGCCCTGAGAGAGTGTCAAGGCGGGTTGGCACTTTTCTTTGTTGAGTGCCAGATTTCTGAATTTATCTGCATTTTTCCAAAAATGGAGATACAGATAACCCATAATTCAGGCACTTCTGTTTTCGCCGGATCACAACGGAAAACAGGCACTGTAATTATGACAGATACAGGAAATGATAAGATCAGCCGGTCATCGTGCCCGATGAGAGAAGACCGGTCAGGATTCAGCCTGAATGTTCAGGCAAACACATTCAGAGCCAGCGCGGATGTGAAACACGACCCGCCGTCAGGCCCTGACTGTATCAGTTCAATCCGCAGGGTGCCTGCTGGCCGTTTTCACGACCAGTGGCACGCAGCCTCAGATTGTTTTCAGGTTCGTCGCGGCGGCTTTGCCGCGCTCGGTGACCAGTTCGTAGCTGACTTTCTCATTCTCAGTGAGACCCGTCAGGCCCGCAGCCTGCACGGCAGTGATGTGGACGAAAACGTCCTTGTCGCCATCGTCAGGCTGAATGAAGCCGAAGCCCTTTGTCGCATTGAACCATTTTACTGTGCCGGTGGGCATTGGAAACATCCTTCCTCGTAGAGCGCGACCCGACCAGAGGACGAGCGCACCGGTCAGTTGGACAACCACACTCTGTGGTGCCTCTGACTTATGTACATCCGCTCATGATCCGGTCCGATTGTCAATCATGCTTACTATTCATAAGGACGAAAAGCGGGAGCTGCTCCATAGCCGGAACGGTGATAAGACCCTTATCGGTAATGCGAATATCCGGAATCACTGAAAGCGGGATCAGGTTGAAACCCATGTAAGGCAAGGTGCAGCCGAGTTCGCTCCATACCTGCTTCAGTTTTTCGGTCTGCTGCGCGACGATCCCTGCCCGTTCATCCGAGAGAAGCCCGGCGATGGGAAGCGGAACGAGCGCACTGACTTTGTTATCTGAAATAACCACGACGCCGCCCCGGCTGTCGCGCACGGTTTCTACGGCCAGACGCATGTCGGCTTCGTTCCGGCCGGCGACAATAATGTTGTGAGCATCGTGTCCGACGCTGCTGGCGACGGCACCTTCCGTAAGCCCGAAGCCGCGAAGGAGACCGTGTGCGACTCCTCCGTTCCGTCCGTGTCGTTCGAGCACCGTGACAAAACACAGGTCGTGTTTTTCGAGCAGCACGTCCCAGTTACGGGCTTCTTCAAGCGCAATCACCTCGTGGAGAAGCGCGATATCGCCCGGGCCGCTGATGCCGATCACATTAGCGTGACAGGGACCATCAGGCAGGGATGGGATGAGTTCGCCGATCTCAGGCAGAATTACGGTTCTGTATGCCGCCTCCGGGTAACGGTAGCGGGATTCGGAGAACTGACGGTCGAGAACCGGTGTGATTTTGCGGTCTGAGACGACATGACGGCCGCCATACCAGGTATCCTGAACCTCCATGGCGTCATCGAGCAGGACAAGATCGGCGCGACGACCGCCGCCAAACCCACCGATTTCGTTATCCATGCCGAAACGGGTTGCGCCATGGAGGGAACCCATACTCCATGCCGTTTCGGTCCTGATTCCGGCCATGATGGCCTGGCGTACGACCCAGTCCTGACCGAACAGAGACAGATCATCGGCGTCGCGATCATCGGTGCAGACGCAGATACGCTTGGGATCGGCACCCATTTCGGTGATGGTTTTGATGGCTTCCGGCAGGGAATGCCAGGGTGTGGTGGGCGGGCCGCCGCGCAGAAAGATCCAGACTCCGGCTTCGAGCAGGTCGTCGGCTATTTCGCCGGTGATGGCTTCGTGCGTATCGGTGACGCCGGACGCGGCGTATGCGGCAACGAATTCACGTCCGAAGACATGGCCGCTGACGGGATGACCGCGTTTGAGAGATTCAGCGACGATGGCGTGGCTGCGGTCGTCACCGTGGCAGAGCGGAACGAAATCCATTTTCTCGCCCAGAGCGACGGCTTCGGGCCAGCGATCGAAAAGAGCACCGATCTTCTCAGGCGTGAGATCGCCTCCGGCGGTTTCGCATTGTGGCGATGTAGCCGGGACAGTGCTGGGCACGGTCAGAAATACGTTGAGAGGGGCATGGCGGGCGTCTTCGAGCATCCATTCGATGCCCGCGACATCGGCGACATTTCCGATTTCGTGGCTGTCGCAGAAGATAGTGGTGGTGCCGTTAAGCAGGGCCGCTTCCGCATAGGCGCAGGCGGTCATCATACTGCTTTCGATATGCAGATGCGGGTCAACGAGGCCGGGGGCCAGGATGCCGCCCTGCATGTCTCTTACCTCACCCGGGGTCTGACCGGTTGCGCGCCAGCTTCCGGCCGGGCGAAGGGCGGCGATACGGCCACCGCTGATCCAGAGTTCACGATCGGTTAGCATCCGGTCTGAATAGGTTGAAAGAACCCTGGCTCCGGTCAGCACGAGGTCCGGAGCGGCACGGCCCGAGGCCACAGCAGCGAGTTGCCGGGTCATAGTGTGCAGCGGGGACACGGAGAAACGGGTCAGGGGCTGAATGTCTTGCATGACAGAAGTATAACGCCCGCCGTGGTTTTTGTCTCGCGAACAGAACCACTTTTAACTTTACGGCGGTTTGTGGGGAGCGGGTCGTGAAAGTGACAGGCGGCGGACGCAAACCATGAATGCAGGGGATGGTTTTTCACAACCTGCGCTATTTTTTTTGGGGGGGGTGCACGACTTCCGGAGCGAAAGGAGTTCCTATGCAGGCGCCGTTACCCGAGTTCCGGTCTCTGACAAACGGAAATATCAGATAAGTTCGGCAGACGGAATGGCTTTAACCGCCGGGCAGTGACCAGTCGAGCCACGCCATGAGGCCGACGAAGACAATGAGGATTCCATGCATGACGAGCAGCGCCCGCATGGAAATGATTGGCACATCGTTCTTCGTTTCTTTTTTTGCCATTTGCGTTCACTCCGCTGTGTATGTCACCGGCACATGTCGTTCCGGGAGCTACTTAGCCTCGATATGGGGAAGATGGTGATAGGCGCGATTAAAATAGACCAGACCGCCGGTCGGACCGCCAAGCCGCAAGGCATCGACAGCGCCGAAAATGACACTGTGGGTTCCGACTTCCACGATCTGGCTGATGCGGCAGTCCAGAGAGACCGTGGCTTCTTCCAGGACCGGCGCACCGGTTTCCAATGTCGTCCAGTGTCCTTCCTGAAATCGCTCTATCATATCGAATGCGCCGGCAAAACGCTCTGAAAGCGGGCCCTGGGTGCCGGAGAGCACATTAACGCACATGGCGGCATTGACGGTGAAAGCCGGACGGACGCGGGCGGAACGATTGAGGCAGACGAGGAGTGTTGGCGGCGTATCCGTAACCGAGCAGACGGCTGAAGCTGTAAAGCCGGTCGCATTATCAAGCGTTCCGGTTGTCACGATGGTTACTGCCGCGCCCATGCGCGCCATTGCTTCCCGAAAGGCACCGGTTTCAACCGCCACGCTGCTGCTCCTGCTCTTGTCCGGCCTGAACCCGGCTCCTGAAGTGTTCACCCGTACGGGATTCCGGGGATTGTCACAACCGGATATAAAGAACTCATGAATGCACCGGACCGCAGGCTATGGCGGTCGTGGAACAGGAGTATACGTCATGACGGAAGTTCTTTCAGCAGATGGCGCCAGTCGTCCCTTTTTTACTGAACGACACGGTCATCTTGCACGCATGACCCTCGATATGCCGAAGAAGCTGAATGCGATCGACGCGGCGACAGCGGAGGAGATGCTGACTGTTCTGGATCGCTGGCGGGACGACGCTGACATTCATACTGTTCTTCTCGATTCATCTTCACCACGGGCTTTCTGTGCTGGCGGAGATATCCGGGCGATCAGGGACATTATCGCGCGCAGCGGCTCTGTCGCGGCTCATACGAGCATGGCGATTCCTTACCGGACGATGCTGGCGATTGCCCGCTATCCGAAGCCGGTCGTGACTGTGATGGACGGTATTGCAATGGGGGGCGGGATCGGGTTTGGCGCGCACGCGCGACACCGGATCGTTACGGAGCGGTCGACTCTGGCGATGCCTGAAACAGCGATCGGTCTGACGCCGGATGCGGGAGGAGGCTGGCGGCTGGCACATGCGGACCCGGCTTATGGTCTGAGATTCGCACTCACAGGCGCGCGCATGAACGGGATACAGGCTGTAGCGACGGGGTTTGCGGATCACCTGCTTCACTCGGACAATCTGCCGTCTCTGACGGAAGCACTGACGAATGTAACTGAGGACAGGATCAATCATGTTTTGCAGGAGCTTGCGGAGATACAGGCCGGAGAAGCTGGCCTGCCTGCCGGTTCCGTGACGGTTTATGATGTGCTGCCCCTGACGCCTGCCGAAGGATTGCCGGTTGTGATGCAGCGCCTTGAGAATGTCATTGCAGCAGGCGGCGACGTGGCCTGGGCCGAAGGAGATCTTGCCGCTCTGAAGGCTGCGTGCCCTTTTTCACTGCACGTAACATGGCTGATGCAGCAGAAGCTGGCGGATATCGAAATGATTACGGACGGGTTTTCGCTGGAAAGCAGTGCGGTCGGGCATATGCTGGCACGGAAGGATTTTTCTGAAGGCGTGCGGGCGCGTGTCATCGACAAAGATAACACCCCTGTCTGGAGTCCTGCTTCGATTGCTGCCGTGGATGCTGATGAGGCGAAGCAATGCGCGGCGTAGACGGCACGGCCTTCTTCATATTTCCGGATGTAAAATGCGGTTCGTACTTTGAAATAATACCGGGCTGATGTCTGGAAAACAGTATCCTCTGAAAACAGACAGGTTTTTTAGCGAGATATAAAATTCAGTAGCTGTTCTGAGAGGATGGGGGCACGTTTGTGTAAGACTTATTAAGGCGGACGGCATTCTGTTCCGCTGTCAGCCCGGTGGGGCCTTCCGCCACATTGCGGGCGACATTAGGCATCAGGTCCGGGCGGCTCCAGCAATCGACCCCGCTCCATCCTGCCGTGCAGTAAGGCTGCGGCGGTGGCGGTGTCTCAGGAGGCGAACACCAGCCGGTTCCCTTCTCCAGTTCCGTCGCGGTGCAGTCGCGTCCCATGGCGAAGCTGCCTATTTGCGGCGCTGAGCAGCCGCTGAGCAGCAAAAAAACGGCAGAAAAAAAGAAGCGGGTGCTGGACATAAAAGAGAGTATGGAGCCGGGAGGTGAAGAAACGCTTACCGGCACGGTTATGTCGCATATTTTGCAGGGATGCCGTTTGCTGCATTCCTGATGCGCGGCTATTGTCCTGCGGATAAGGGTTTTGTGCCGATCTGTCCGTGTTCCGCGACACTGAGGCGCGCATCCGATGAAAGCAGGGCATCAGCCCGCAGATAAAGAGAATATGTGCCGGTGGTCGACGAAATTTTCAGAGAAGTGGACGATGAATTGCGGGCCGAGCGCATCCGGCGTCTGGCCAGACGATTTGCGGGGCTGGGGCTGGGAATTGTCGTTCTTGCCGGTGCGGGTGCCGGTGGATGGGAGTATTACCGCTCAACGCAACAGGCGCGGGCGGAGCAGGCCTCCCTCACCTATTTTAAAGCACTTCATGACGCAGGAATGGACGAGTCCGCGAGCGGAGCGAGTGCGCCGCTGACGGGTGTGCAGAAAAAGGGTCTTGCATCGCTGACGCAGCTCAGTGGCGTGGCGCCTGCCGGGCTTGCCACTTTATCGAAGCTGAGGGTTGCGGCGGCCAGCGCGGCGCATGGCGATGTGCAGAGTGCTCTGACGACATGGAATTCCATCGCTGCCGACCGACAGGCGGATCGTAATCTGCGCGACCTCGCCACATTACTCTGGTGTCAGTGGCAGATCGATTCCGGCGATGTGGCGACGGTCCGTTCGCGCCTTTCGCTGCTGACCGATAACGGCAAGCCGTATGCCGCGCTGGCTAATGAGGCGCTGGCAACCCTTGATATCCGCGAGGGACAGGATAAGTCGGCGCGTGGCCGTCTGACCCGCCTGACGCAGGATTTCGCTGCGCCTGAAGGTGTTCGTATGCGTGCCAACGCCCTGTTGCAGACGCTTGGCCAGGCTGGCTGAGCGTTCGTTATTTCCACTTCATTCAGAGACCGACCCGCCGTGTCCCAGCCGCTCGAAAGCGATCCGATGTCCAGATGTCCTCGTAACAGCCGCCGCGGCTTTCTTCGCACATTGCTTGCCGGCGCAGCGGTTGTTCCCGGCCTGGCGGCGTGCAGTGTCTTTGACGATGATGAAAAGCCGATTCTGGCCGGGCACCGTATTCCGGTCGTCAGCGGGCGGAACGGACTGATAGTACAGAAGACCAGCGACCCTCTGACGCCGATTACAATTCCGGCGTCTTTCCAGTCTGTAGACTGGCCGATCAGTGGCCGCGTACCGTCTCATGTCTCGACCAATTATGCCTGGAACGGTCTGAAAGAGCGGTGGTCGAAGTCGATTGGTCACAGTATATCCGAGCCGGATTTTCTGGCGTTCGCTGCGTTGGGCTCGAACGGGCGCGGTGTTATTCAGGCGACCCCGGTCATTCATCAGGGCCGGATTTTCACGATGGACGCCATCGGGAATGTACATGGCTACACATGGCCAGCCATGAACCACCTCTGGCACTTCAATCCAAAGTCTCACAAGTTGCAGTCGAGCAATATCGGTGGGGGTCTGGGGGCCGCCGGTGACACGCTTTATATCGTCGACGGCATTTCCGAGACCGTGGCCGTGGAAGCGGCGACCGGTGCGGTCAAATGGCGGATGAATGTCGGGACGCCCGGCCGCTCGGCGCCGACGATTGTGGACGGACGGCTGTTCTTCGGGACAATTGACGAGCGGTTTTTTGCACTGGACGCGACCAGCGGGCACCAGCTCTGGGATTATAATGCCTCACCGGCTGATACGGTGATGTTTGGGCAGCCTGCCCCGGCGGTAACCGACGGGGTGGTGCTCACCGGCTTTGGCTCCGGCGATCTGGTTGCGCTTCGCGCGGAAAGTGGCGAGGTTGTCTGGAGTGATACGCTGGGCAATCCTGGCGGGCAGAGCACCGTGCTGGATTTTGCCTGCGTGCGCAGCATGCCGGTGATTGCCGGTGGCACGGCCTATGCCATGAGCGTGGCACGGATGATGGTGGCAATTGACATGCGATCAGGGCGCAGGCTCTGGGAGCGTGCGATTGCGGGACAGAATCCGATCCTTTGTGCAGGCGACTGGCTGTTTATTATCAGCATGGACGATCAGGTTGCCTGTCTTGACCGGATTACGGGGCAGGTTCGCTGGATTACGCAGCTTCGTCAGTATATCCGGGTTGATGCGCGCAAGGACGGCGTGACCTGGACGGGTCCTGCACTGGCCGGCGGAAAGCTGATCTGTATCAGCACATTGCCTGAGAACGGTATTGTGACGCTTGATCCTGTGACCGGCAAAATACTTTCTCTGGATAAAATGCCGGCGGAAACGACGGTCGAACCTATTTTCTCCGATGGCCAGATGCTGGTCATCGATAACCGGGGCGTTCTTACCTCTTATGGCTGATCAGAAACGCTCCGGGCGCACGACCCGGTCACGCACACAAAGGTCGCCGATGCGGCCGGAGCCGGCGCTTCCTGTCTCAGGACTGCCAACGGTTGCGATTGCCGGTCGCCCGAATGTCGGCAAATCAACGCTGTTTAACCGGCTGGTTGGCCGGCGTCAGGCGATTGTAGCGGATACGCCCGGTGTAACGCGGGATCGCAAAGAGGCTGAAGCGGTTCTGCGGGGCCGCATGGTGAGGCTGATTGATACGGCGGGTCTGGAAGAGGCGGCACCGGACTCATTGTTCGGACGGATGCGGGCCTCGTCTGAGATGGCCGTGCTTGAGGCGGATGTGGTGCTGTTCTGCATTGATGCCCGCTCCGGCATTACGCCGGCTGACGAGCATTTTGCGACCTGGCTGAGAAAACAGAATCGTCCGGTCATGCTGGTGGCCAACAAGGCGGAGGGCAAATCCGGAGCGGCTGCGGCGATGGAGGCTTTTTCGCTCGGACTGGGAACGCCGATTGCGGTGTCGGCTGAGCACGGCGAAGGGATTGCGGATCTCATGAGCGAGATCGCGGAGGCTCTGCCGCCTCCGACTGAAGCTGAAAAAGCGGCTGAAGAGATACCGGCCCGGCGACGCAGAGCTAAAAAAGTCGAGAAAAAAGAAGAGCCTTCTCTCAGCTTTGCCGCTCTGACGGGACCGGACGAACCTTCAGACGATACGGCTCCGGATGAGTTTGCTGACGAGGCTGTCTTTATAGAAGACGAAACGGCGGCGCCGGGACGCCTCAGGATTGCTTTTGTCGGACGACCGAACGCGGGAAAATCGACGCTGCTGAACCGGGTTCTTGGCGAGGAGCGAATGATTACCGGGCCGGAACCGGGTCTGACGCGGGATTCGGTGGCTGTGATGGTCAGCGACGAGCATGGCGAGGTTCAGGTTGTCGATACGGCCGGTTTGCGGCGCAAGGCCCGGATCGATGAAAAGCTGGAGAAGATGTCGACATCCGCGACGATTGAGGCGCTGAAACTTGCGGAAGTTGTGGTGCTGGTCGTGGATGCGACGCTGGGGCTGCATGAGCAGGATCTGCAGATCGCGCGTCTTGTCGAGCGCGAAGGTCGCGGGTGCGTGCTGGCCCTGAACAAGTGGGATGCGGTTGAGGATCGGGTTGCCGTCCGGAAGGCCATTTTTGATCGTCTTGAGATCTCGCTGACGCAGATGCGCGGGCTTGAGGTTGTGGCATTCTCGGCGAAGACCGGGGCTGGTGTTCAGAAGCTGCTGCCAGCGGTTCGCCGGACGGCGGAGATCTGGAACACCCGTGTCCCGACCGGCGAGTTGAATCGCTGGTTTGATGCTGTTCTGGACAGACACCCGCCTCCGCTGGTGAGCGGGCGCCGGCTGAAGCTGCGTTATATCACGCAGGTGAAGAGCAGACCTCCGACATTTGTGGTGTTCGGGACAAGAGCGGAGATGCTGCCGGAGGATTACCGTCGTTATCTGGTCAATGGATTGCGTGAAAGCTTCGGGCTGACCGGAGTACCATTGCGCTTGCAGTTACGCGGGACGAAGAATCCTTATGCGGACGATGACGGTCGCTGAGCCCCGGGGGCCTGCGTCTGTACGACTGTGTTGGCCGCAGGGTCGGCTGCTTTTTGCGCAAGACATGGTATTTTTGACCGGCTCTGTTCCGTTACAGGCTTTACGGCAGAGCCCGACCGGCCGGGATGGCTGACGCTGTGATACGGACGCTGTCTCTTGTTGTTCCGTTTTATAACGAGGGTTCCGGCGTCACGTATTTTGCGCAGACCATTCTTCCTGTCCTGGAATCGATTCCGGACACATGCTGGGAAATTGTTTGTATTGATGATGGCAGCCGCGATGATACGCTGACACATCTGATCGCGCTGGCAGAACTGGATACGCGGTTCCGGGTTCTGGAGTTCTCGCGGAATTTCGGAAAAGAAGCGGCGATGAGCGCGGGAATAGATGCAGCGCTCGGTGACGCCGTTGTTCTGCTCGATGCTGATCTTCAGGACCCGCCCGAACTGATACCTGATATGGTTCAGGTCTGGCGCGGCGGGGCGGATGTCGTTCTCGGAAAGCGCATGGACCGGTCTTCCGACAGCTATATCAAGCGTAAAACGGCTGGCTGGTTCTACAGGCTTCACAACACGATGACTCAGGTTCGCCTGCCTGAAAATGTTGGCGATTTTCGTCTCATGGATCGCTCCGTTGTGGAAGCTCTGAAAAGGCTGCCGGAACGTCAGCGTTTTATGAAAGGCCTCTTTGCCTGGGTAGGGTTTCGGACGACCACACTGGAGTACGTGCGGCCGGCGCGAACTGTGGGAGCAACGAAATTTTCGGTGCTGTCATTATGGAATCTTGCGATTGAAGGACTGACCAGTTTTTCGACATTTCCGATCCGGCTCTGGACCTATCTCGGGACGGCAGGTGCTGTTCTGGCATTATTTTACGGTTTCTATATTGCTGTGAGGACAGTGATCGAGGGCAATCCGGTGCCGGGCTATGCCTCTCTTTTCGTGGCGATCACATTTTTTGGGAGTATTCAGATTATCAGTATCGGTATGCTTGGTGAGTATATCGGTCGTATTTATATGGAGACGAAGCAACGTCCGCTTTATATTGTCAGGCGCACGTATAACTGAATCGTCTCATCTCCGGTGCCGTCGATCAGATCAGTTGCAGCGCAGGCGTCTTATTCCCGCCGCCAGAGCGACAAATTCTCCGCTTGTCCATATGCCGTTCGCACCTTCTCCATGCGCGGTCAGCCTGATTGTGCGGTAGTGACCAGGTGGAACCCCGACTACCGGAGCAAATGGCGCGGCCCAGGTCGTTGTCTGCCCGTCGGTTGTCTGGATAGTGGTGACATCCAGTCCCTGAGGGTAAGTAGGAGGGATCATCTGAATACGGGACGGGGACAGGAGGCGGATAAGTCTTACGTCCGCCGGGCAGCGGAAATTCAGCGACACGGCGTTGGCGTTGCGGGTGATGCTGACCGCCGATGCGGCGACCGGACGCATTGTTGCGGCAAATATGAGAGGAAGCAGGCCGAACACGGGCAACCATGTCGTGATTCCGGAGATTTTCCCGAAACGTAGCAATCCGTTGAGAACAAAAGCGACGAGCAATGCGGACCAGAACCATGCCGCATGAGTCAGCAGCTTTTCATTCAGTTCCGGTGCCGTATCCATTTTGAAGATGATGAAATCAAGGCTGTCCCATGGCATCAGGCCGGCGATATCGAAGCGGTCGTGAAACGGAAAGTCCGTATCAGCCGTCATCAGGGCCAGGCGGTTATCGAGAAATTTTGAGTTATGCTGTAGCAGGATCGCGGCGTTCAGGATGGAGACGAGCATCAGACCCGCGCCAGCAAGACGCGCGGGCAGGCCGCGCACGGCAGTCAGCCAGAAGGCCATGCCGACAGCCATGGCAGGCATGACGACGACCCAGAAGCGTGCCGGCCAGGATTCCGCTTCAGCGCCCCAGATCATTGGCGGCAGGTAAACCCCCAGAAGAACAAGGGCCTGAATGGCCAGAACTGACCGGCGCCAGGCTCCGATGACGAGACCTGCCACAGCGAGGAGACATGCGGGACTGACTGTGAGGAGACCATGTCTGAATTCGGTAAGATGGACCATGAAGCGGTCGAACACCGTAGCGGTGCGGGGCGTGAACACGGCATCCGCGCCGGCGACCAGATGTCCGAACAGGGCGAACTGATGCCAGAGGAACAGTCCGCCCGCGAGCAGACACAGACCTGCTCCGGCGATCAGACCGGTTTGGTCACGACGTTTCCACAAATGTATGGCGGCGAACGATATCAGCGTCGCGGCGAGCAATGAGGCCCGGATGTGTACGAACGGCAGGGCCAGAGCACAGAAGACACCGGCAAGAACAGCATTTGTCCTGTTTTGTCGTCCCAAGGTCCATGATGCGGCGAGTAATGCCATCATCATCATGTCCGTATAAAACAGATGCGTATATGGAAGGACCGGGAAAGTCAGCATGACGAAGCCCGTGACGAGCAATGCTCTGGCTGACCCGAATACGGGACGGAGCAGACACGCAAGGCTGAGAACGGAAGTCAGCGCACAGATTACGGAAACCACCCGGCGTCCGCCTGTTCCGAACAATCCGACAAAGGGCGAGGCAAGGACGGACATGACAACGGGATGTCCGGGGATCGGCATGAAACCGTTGCTGACTATGCCCTGAAATTCCGGCATTTCCTGCGCGAAGCGGCTTGTCGGCATCCGGAAACCACCGGTGTGCCAGAAGCTGAGAGCCCGATAGATATACTCCGGTTCATCGCCTGTTACGGGCATTCCTGCGAGACGTAACTGGGCACAGAGAACCGCCGCGAGAAGAATAATTATACCCGCGACAAAAAGTTTATTTTTATAAATTGATGATATTCCAGAACGGGCTTTCATACTTTCCTGTTTATATACGAATCATCTTTGGTTCGACTCTGGTATGACGAATTATTATTTCGTGCAAACAGGCAGCAGGTCTGACCTTGCGGTCGACCTGACATTTCGATGTCGTGACGGTGTTATTTACTGAATTTGTTGCCAGCAGCTTTGAGCGTCGTCGTCATTTTAGTGAAGTTTGCGGCGATCCGTTGCTGAACGGCAGTACTGCCTTCGTGGATATGACTGATCTTATCGCGGGCTTCATTGCTGGCAATGGTTTCCTCGCGATTGGCTTCTTTCGAGACGCAGGCGTTATAGGCGCGGGCGGCTTTTTCATAAGCAGCGGCGCGGTCGACGCTGCTGTTGTATTTGTCGACGCCGGATACGTCCAGGGCTGGCGCTGACGGTTCGCTGCCGCAACCGGATGCGGTCCATACCGTAGCGGCGCGGGTGGCTGTACCAGAGACACCGAGCGAGAAAGCGGCAGCAAAACAGAGAAAGAGGCAGGTCTTCATGTGGTTTCCTTCCGGCCACGCGCCGGGACGATGGTTCAGGTTTCTGTGGCCCGCGAAAAGAACGACGGTGCCGGGATGAGGCTGAAGACGGGATGTTATATCCGGACAGTTACCCTCCCGATGCCGCCGAACCTGTCGGGTATCTGACCGATCGGGATGAGAGGCTGTCATTCCTCCCCTGCCCGTTCGTCACCTCGCGGTTTCGAAGCTCGTCCGGCGTTAACATCAGCTTTAAGGCAAAAAGCAGGCAAGCTGGCCGCGTGGTTCACCGATCATGGTCTCATCACGCATGATGGCCTGGCCGCGCACGATGGTGGCGACGGGCCAGCCTGTGACCTCCTGGCCGTCGAACGGGGTCCAGCCGGCGGGCGTGACGATCCGGTCGTTGGTGATCCGGCGACGGGCTTTCATGTCGACGAGGGTGAAATCGGCGTCGTATCCGGCGGCGATGCGGCCCTTGGCCTGGAGGCCGTAAACGCGGGCGGGGCCAGCGGCCATCAGATCCGCGAGACGGCCGAGACTGAGGCGACCGGCGCTGACGTGATCGAGCATGAGCGGAACGATGGTCTGCACGCCGGTAAGACCAGCGGGACATTCGGGCCACGGTCTTGCCTTGGCTTCGAGCGGATGCGGAGCGTGATCGGAAGAGACGACATCGACGGTGCCGTTGCGGATTGCTTCCCAGCTTGCCTCGTAATGACTGCGGTCGCGGATCGGAGGGTTCATGACAGCAAGGCCACCGAGCTGGTCGTAGCAGTCGGGGCCGAACTGAGTGAGATGGTTGACGAGGACTTCGACTGTAGCGATGTCGCGGAATCCCTGGAGGTATTTCAGTTCTTCGGCGGTGGAAGTGTGGAGAATATGGGCGGGGCGCCGGGTTTTACGGGCCAGAGCCATGATGCGGCGGGTGCCGAGAAAGGCACATTCGACATCGCGCCAGACGGCATGGGTGCTGTAGGGCATACCGGAGTGGAACTCTTTTCGGCGGGCCTGGAGGCGGTATTCGTCTTCGGAGTGATAGGCGATGCGGCGGTGGCCGTGGCGCATGACGGCCTCAAGCCCGGTATCGTCTTCGATCATCAGATTGCCGGTGGAGGACCCGGCAAAAACCTTGACGGCGCAGACTCCCTCGAACTGTTCGTATTCAGCGAGATGTTCGGTGTTTTCTCTTGTGGCGCCGACGTAGAAGCCGAAATCGGTCCAGGAGTGACGTGAGGCATATTCCTGTTTCCAGCGCAGCATCTCGTTGTTTGTGATGGGCGGACTGGTGTTCGGCATGTCGAACACGGTTGTGATGCCGCCGAGAGCTGCGGCATGGGTTCCGGTCGGAATACTCTCCACGGCGGCATTGCCGGGATCGCGGAGATGAACATGGGCGTCGATAAGACCGGGGAGGACGTGCAGGCCGGCGGCGTCGATGGTTTCAGCGGCTTCGGCAGTTGCGGAGACAGTCAAGTCGGCAATGCGGCCGGAAATCACACCGATATCGGTTTTTGCTTCGCCCCAGGGGAGGATGCAGGTTCCGTTCCGGATGATCAGGTCGTAGCGCATGGGCCGGTCTTTCCTGTCGTGTGCGACGGATCGCAGCGTTTCGGTTTGTGTGTTTTGTTTACGCGATCGGGCGGCGGCGTCCTAGTCTGGATCGGCATTCGGGGATGCTGCCTCAGCGTGCAGATACATTTATCGGACGGGTGCGGTATCACGAGGATGCGGGCGGAATGGTCGATGGTCATTCGGGAAGATTTCCGATTACATATCAGGCTTGCTGAAGCGGAGGCGGTCCATCTGGTAACGCGGGAGCGTTTGTCTTCAGTTATTCCGGCTGGAAGCGGCGCGTTTCAGTCCTGCACCGCTCTGTCAGGCTGAATTCTCAGTGATGATGCCATGCGGCGCCGGTATAGAAAAAACGTCCATGGTCGACGGTGAAAATCAGGCAGCCGCAGAATGTATGTTCCAGACGGGTCAGTTTCAGAGATCTGTGTCGGGCGTAATCACGGGCGAAGAGGAAACCGCCGGCAAGTGTCATGACGATTGCGATCGGGTTGAGAAAGATGATGTGAGCAGAGCCGAAGCTGAGAGAACTGACGGCGATGAGGATCGTGGTTCGACCAAAGAGTGGCGCGTAACGGGTAAACAGGAACTGGCGACAGAGCATTTCCTGCGGCCAGACGGAGAGCAGTGGCTACAGGACCATGAGCGCGCTCCGGAATAATGGGCTGTGCAGGGGCAGGTTAAGGAATGTCCGTGGCCAGATCCACCAGCTTGTCAGCGTGATGAGGAAACCGGGTATTCCGAAGCGGATGAACAGCTTACTGCGTTCGTGATCCGGATCGTGAGGCGCTGGTGCTTCACGCTTTGTAGTGAGCCAGGCGAAGCCGGCGCCGAGCCAGAGTGCGGCGAAAAGCACGCCGGGACGACGGATGACGAGGATCAGGAGCGGGGCACCGATGAAAATGAATGCGAATTCGAGGGTGAGGCGAAGTCGGTAACAGGCGGAGATTACCGGTATGGATTGCAGCATACAGCTTATGTTTCCGGCTTGTGGCATGAAGCCGGGACAGGAAGACCGCTTGCGTGTAATCGGGCCGTTCGTTCATTGTAGTACGAACTGCCGGGATGTACGACGTGCAGAGGGATGGAATGAACAGCAGGGCCAGAGTGATTTCTCTTTCCAGGCGGGTGCCACATCGTCATACACTCTCTGAAGATATCTATGCTTTCCTTATTGGCTGCTCGATGATTGTGATCGGGCTTGCCTGTTTACATAAGGCGGGGCTGGTGACGGGTGGTGTGGCGGGGATTGCTCTGCTGGTTTCATATTTTGTTCCTGTTTCTCCGGGAGTTCTGTTTTCCCTCATCAACATTCCGTTTCTGATCTTTGCTTTTAAGGCAATGGGACATTCTTTTGCCCTTAGGACCGTGATTGTAAGCGTATCAGTCACGGTCCTGGCGCTGGGTGTGCCGGACGTGATCGGTCTAAGCTATATCGATCCTGTTTTTGCAGCGATTTTCGGGGGGACTATTATCGGTATGGGCATTCTGTCACTGGCACGACATCGGGCTGGCGTGGGTGGCACGGGTGTTGTGACCCTGTGGTTGCAAAAGAAGCGCGGGATCAATGCCGGGCGAACGCAGCTTGCGATTGATACGGTGATTTTGCTGGTGTCGTTGCTGGCTCTGCCCTGGCGGCAGGTTCTGATTTCAGCGCTCAGCGCGGCGGCACTGAGCGGAGTGATGATCGTGTTTCATCGACCGGAACGGTATCTGGGGCATTGAAGGACGGATGTCCCGCAAGCTCCCTGGACGGGTGCCTTTCGTTCCCGGCTTGATGTCTGATGCTGTCGCCAGGATTGAGCATCTGATGAGCCCCGCGTCCGATAGTCCTCCTCACTCCGATCATGATGGAGGGGTGGTATATTATTTATTTCTGCTAACAGCTCTATAATCGTCAGATGTTTTTATTTAGAAAAAACAGATGATAATTGTGTTTCGTAATTATTCATTACTCCCACCGTCCGGAAAACTCTGATTTTTTCTCAGTATTCTGATTTTATTACGTCTGTTCTCCGTTTTTTCAGGCAGAAAGTATCTCGAAAACGTCTTTTGTGCGGTCCATGCCTTCCAGGTGAACGCGATGCCAGAGGGCGTAGAAAAGAAGAGTCCAGGCAGCGGGGGCGGCTTTGCGGACAGAGGCGTTCGCGAAGAGAGTGCGGACGCTGGCAGGATCGGCTATGGCTGCAATGAAAGGTTGCCGGGCCATGAGTGGTCCCAGGCGGGAGGATTCCTGTGCGATCCATTCTCCGACGGGCACGGTAAAGCCTTTCTTGGGAGCAAAAGGATCTGCGTTCGGGAGTTCGCGTTCGAGCCAGCGGCGGAGGAGGTATTTGCCTTTACCGTCCCGGATACGCAGGGTGTCGGGGAGGCGCCAGGTGGCGTTGGCTATGGCCGGATCGAGCAGTGGCGTCCGGCCTTCGAGACCATGATCCATCAGGCAGCGGTCGAGTTTGAGAAGCAGGTCGTTGGGAAGCCATTCGGCCATGTCGATGGCCTGAAAGGCTGAAAGACGCGTGGGGATATGTGTCAGATCGCGTTCGGTGGTGGTGAGGCTGTTACGCCAGTGGGCGGAGTGGTCAGGACGGAGCACGTCAAGACCATCAAAGATACCTTTGCGGCGCATTTTGCGACCGCCGCGCCACCAGGGACGGAGGGCACGGCGGTACCGACCGTAACCGGCGAAAAGTTCGTCGCCGCCTTCACCGGAGAGAACGACCGTGGCGCTTTCGCGGGCGCGGCGGGCAAGGAGCCAGGTCGGGACGATCGCATAATCAGCGACCGGATCGTCCATGCATCCGGCTATAGCGGGGAGATGCCGCCAGAAATCTTCTCGCTTGATACGAACGATTTCGTGAATCGCGCCTGTTGACTGAGCAAGGTGGGCGGCCTGTTCGCTTTCGTTGGCGACGTTGCTGGTATCGAAGGTCGCCGTCCATGTCAGAAGTCGTGCGCCCTGCCCTGCTTCACGACGCAGGCGCGACATGGCGGCGAGGACGGTGCTGCTGTCGATGCCACCGGAGAGGAACAGGCCGAAAGGGACATCGGCGCGTTCATGGACACGGACGCTGTCCATGATGGCTGCGTCGAGACGTGTCAGCGCAGCGCGTTCGTCGATCTGCTCGACGGGGCCGGACGGAAGAGCTGACTGGCGTGTACGGTGTGTGATGCATCCTGATTTTATATGGAGGGTTTCTCCTGGCAGGATGCGGGAGATGCCTGGAAAGATCGTGGGGCTGCCGGTGGTGAACTGGAGTTGCAGAAGTTCGCTGCGTTTGACGGGATCAATGCCGGGCGGGACAAGACCGGCGGCAATCAGGGTGGCGGGTTCCGAGGCAAAGGCGATACCGTCCGGAAGTTCGCTGATGTAGAGCGGCTTGATACCAAACGGGTCACGGGCGAGAACCAGAGAGTTCTGGTCACTATCATAGATAGCGATAGCATACATACCGCGCAGGCGAAGGGCGAAGGCAGTTTTGTCACGTTGCCAGAGACGGAGGGCGGATTCGCAATCGCTGCCGGTGGTGTAATGATCGTTTCCGATCTCGGCACGCATGTCGGGATCGTTGTAGATCTCGCCATTGGCGATCATGGCGGCGGAGCCGGCATGAATGGGCTGGTCACCCCCTTCGAGATCTATGATCGACAGGCGGGTATGGATAAGATCGGCGCGGACGAGGCGTTCGATTCTGATGCCGTTCGGGCCACGATGGGCGAGCGCTGACGCGAAACGATCAAGCGTAGCATCGTCACGTGGTGCGGCGCCGGGTTTGTAAACGATACCGCCGATCCCGCACATCTCAGGCGCCCTGGTAAGCGTCGGGGGCGACGCGCCGGAGAAACACGGACCAGGCCGCCAGAACGGGTTTGGGAGCAAAATCGTGTTCGTAGGTGGCGCGACCGGCAACGGCGAGGCGGTGGGCCAGAGCATGGTCGGACAGGACGGTCTGCATGGCGGCGGCGAGCATTTTGTCGTCATCAATGCTGGCGAGGAGGCCATTGCGTCCGTGGACGATAAGTTCACGGGGACCTTGTGAGGCAGCGGCCACGACGGGACGGACGGCGGAGAAGCCTTCGATCACGACGTTGCCGAGCGGTTCGTGGCGCGAGGGGCAGACGAACAGGTCGCAGGCGCGGATGAGGCCTGGCGGATCGACCCAGCCGGGCATGTGAACACGGTCAGAGACACGCTCGGTACGGGTCAGAGTTTCCAGGGCTTCGCGTTCCGGTCCCTCCCCGGCGATCATCAGGTGGACGCCGGGGACGCGGGCGATGGCGCGGATGAGAACATCAAAGGCCTTATTGGTGTGCAGACGTCCGAGAGCGAGGATGAACGGAACACCATCGGGAATTTCGGCAGGACGTTTCGGGGCGACGTGTCCGATGTCGGTGGCGAAATTGGGGACATAGTGAACCTGGCTTTCCGGCCAGCCCTGTCGTGTCATCCAGGAGACCAGCCCGCGGGTGTTGCCTATGAGGTGGGTGCATCGGCGGTAATAGGAGAGGTCATAAAAGCCTCCCAGGCGTCCGGTGAGCGTCCACGGGCCGGTCGGTGTGAAACGGGCGGCGCGATTCATCCAGGCGACGACGACAGTGGGAGAGAAGTTTTTCAGGGCTGCGTTGAGGCGGGGCCGGGTGAGGAGGTCGGCCTGCCCGCCGAAGCGGAGTTCGCGCGGCGTAAGGTTTCCGGCCTGGAGCCGGACGAGACGTTCGGCATTACGGCGAATGACCGGGAGAACGTCGAGACCGCTTTTTGCCTGAGCGATACAAAGACGTTCGAAGAAAAGCTCGGCGCCTCCGGCTGCGGCGCCGGCCATGACGTGGGCGACGCGAACCGGAGTTACGGGGGGCTCGGGCAACGGCAGTTCGCCGGGATCCAGGATTTCCGGTACGGATTTATGGAATGGCTCCGGGGACAAGGTCGATGAAAGGGACGCAATCGTCCGGACATGGGGCGGCGTTCCCGGGTGCGGTCCGGGATATGGGTCTGGTATTGAGTCGCCCCCGTCCCGGAACAATTCATTTTTTATGCCGCTCACGATTTTTGCTCCGGGGCAGCGACTGGCAGCATGGTCAGGGCGCGATCAATGACGGCCTGTATTTCCAGCCCGGCTATGGGCGCTTCGCCTTCCGGGCCGGGTGCGGCGATCCATGTGGCGTTCTGACCACTCGGGGCGTATTCACTGGCTTTTGAAGGGCCGAACAGGCCAAGCGTCTGAATGCCGGCGGCGGCGGCCAGGTGCATCAGGCCTGAATCATTTCCGATAAACAGAGCGCAGAGTTCGAGCATGGCAGCAGTCTCTGCGAGGGTGAAGCGTCCCCCGGCGTCGATGCTGCCGGGGATAGCGAGGAGCGGAGCGGCTGTTTGCCGTTCGGTTTCTCCCGGACCATAGAACACGGCGAGGCGCATGTCAGGTCGTGCTTCTGAGAGTGCTGTCCAGAGAACAACGAAGTGGTCGGCGGGCCAGATTTTACCGGACCAGTTGGCAGTGGGGCCGAGCGCGATCAGGGGCTGTGTACCGAGGAGGGCGCGTGCTTTTTCCGTGTCCCGGGGATCTGTCCAGATCACCGGCATGGGCGGCGGGGCGAGCCCGAAGAGTTGTGCAACGTGGGCGAGGCGCGGGCCAGGCCGGCGTCCGCCGCGCATGATCCGACGCCGGCGCGCCCACAGGAAGAAGCTGGTGGCGGAACCGCGCAGATCGACGATGAGATCCCATCGGGTCAGAACACAGTGACGCCAGAGATCGATCCAGTGGAGATCGTAGCGGCGTTTGGTAACGGTGATGACCCGATCGAGCCCGGGCATATGCTGAAACAGTCCGGCGGCAACAGGACCGCAGGCGATGGTAAAGCGGGCGCCGGGGCAGGTCTGGCGCAGATATTCCAGAAGACCGGTGGAAATGACCGCGTCGCCGAGGCGGCTTGCCGTGATAAAAAGAATGCGCATCGGAGCGAGTGATAGCGCGGCGCGGGGGGGATGGTCGAGAGGGCGTAACCTGCGCCGGGCAGGCCTCGCCCGGAACGCATTGCGCAGGAAAATATTTATCGGAGATGACACCGGCTGGCCCGCGGTCGTCATGAGGGACAGTGGCTGGCTGAGGCGGAATTATTTTTTGGAAATCGGTTTTGTCTGCTTTCAGATGTTCAGCCTGTTTCTATCGGGATTCCAGGACAGAAAGATGGTTTCCGGCGCAGCCTTTCCCGTGCGGGATGGAGGAAATCGCGCCATGCAGCGCGATTTCCCTTATCTGGAATCAGATCCCGGCTGTGTATGAGAACACGCCATCCAGATATGTAATCCGGCGGCTGACCCAGTCCATGACGTAGGCCATGGATGCCTGGTCATTGAAGCCCCAGACCTGGTAATCATTCATGAGTTCATCATCTCCGAACGCCGAGGCAAACCCGCGGAACAGCGAAAGAACGTGATCCGTTGAAATCACGCCGGCGTCACGAAGTTCTCTGTACCGGGATGTCAACTGAGGCTGCATCGTGTTCCAGAACAGCATCCATACGCCGTTTCCGTTGGTGGAATAGGACGTAGCCTGGGTGACGAGACCTATTGTTACCGGATCACGCGATGAGGCCGTGTGCTCCCAATACGTTCCGAATGTTTCATCCAGATCATAGGCCATGACATGCCAGGTTTTGGCATCCCAGGAGGCCAGATAAAGGTTGTTTGCGACGCCGTCCGAGTTGGCCACCACTTCACTGAAGAGCAGATAATCGATCCATGATGCGACATTCATATATGTTGCGGCGTCTGCGGCGAAGCTGACAGACGATGAACCCGCGCTTTCTATGAAACTGAACAGTCTTGTCACAGCGGCCCATTGCGTCGGATTCGACGTCTGGAAATCACCCTGATCCGCGTATCCGCTCATCGCCGGCGAGGCCACATCCCATTGCTCGTAATTAAAGCCGGCGTACCAGTTGCAGTTTTGCCAGTCTGCGACACCGGCATGATCGAACTGAAGGAGATAATGATCGGGGTTGCTGTCATCGATCAGCCAGTCGTCATTGTCGCCCCCGGTCCGTTCGATATAAAGGCCCTGATAGGTTCCGTTCACGTACAGTTTTACCGGGAAACCATCGGTGCTCATCGGCGCGGATGCCGGCTGGCTGCCTGTGGCGCCATTGGCACCTACAGCGTCTGCCGGAAAGATCATGTTATCAGGATACGTTCCGACGCGACGAATATCGCACCAGAAGCGGTTGGCAACGATATCGCGGCACATTGACCGGTCAAGGTAATAGGCTTTGAGCGAAAGCTTTGACTGTGCGTTCCATGAGCCGAACTTGACCTGGGTTTTTTTGCCGGATTTCGTGGTCAGCTTGATACTGTAGCCTTTTTTCGGATCATCGGAGGATGATTGTCCGTTGACCTTTGCGGAACCGTTCAGGGTGAAAGCAACCTTTCCCGCAACGGAATACTGAACCACGCAATCAGTCGATGCTGTGCCGCGACCGACCGGCATGTCGCCATAAATATCCATGCGCGCGATCACGTCCGGCCGGTCGATGAAGTGATATGTGGCGCTGTCTATGGAAAGATCCGACGTATCGGCTTTTGTCGCAATCGTTACGTCCGCGACACCACCGTCGAGAACCGCCGTGCCAATGCTGCTGTCGGTTGCTGTTATGCAGTATTGCAGATCTCCGCATGGCGCATCTGTATCGACGTAAGGAAGAGTCGACACCGAGGCTATCTGCGACAGGGCGGATGTCGAAATGCCCTGCGGGCCTCTGAAGATCAGAAATGTGGGAGAAACGCCCCCGGATGGTGTTGTGGTGATGGACGGAATATCCGTTGTCGCATCCGTGGTCACAGTCGTGGTGCCCATCGACAGAGGCGGGCTGGCCACCTGAACCGACAGAGCCCCCGGATTCGTCAGACCTGTATTATTGGTCGCCGAAATGCTGATGGTTCCTGAGGAGACAGCCGTATAGAAGACTGTGTCTGTTACCGAACTGCCTGCGGTGAAAACTGCGGTCGCCGGGGAGAATGTTCCGCCTGCCCCGTTATCGGAAAGCGTGACTGTCGTATCCGCTGACGGGCCTGTTCCGTCCGGTGTCAGGGAGAGCGTGACGGGTGTTCCGGCGACGGCGGTTGTCGGGCCGGACAAGGCATATGTCGTTGACGGAGCGGCTTCGGCCACGACTGTGACGGACAGAGGCGACGGATTTGTCAGGCCTGTGCTGTTTGTCGTGGACAGGGAAACGGTGCCGGCATTCGCCGGGGTATAGGATGCTGAAACGGCACCGGTGCTGTCTTTCGGGAGCGTCACCGAGGCGGCGCTGAATGTTCCGCCGGCGCCGGCGTCTGAGAAAGTGATGACTGTATCCGTGGCCGGGCCGCTTCCGTTTGCGGCGACGGAGACAGTCATGGCCGTTCCGACGACCGCGGTAAGCGGGCCGGTAAACGTGTAGGACGTGCTGTTGACGACGTCCGTGGAACTGCTGCCGTTTTCCCATCCGGACAGGGCGTATGAACCGTCGGACTGTTTCGTTACGGCCAGCACGTAGGTGTAGCCTGCGTCCGCGGATGCATCGCCACCTTTGAGAACGAAATAGGAGTAATCGGTCGTAGCCGTTGTCGTAACAACGGCGGGATCGGCGCCCCAGGATGTCCAGGTTTTGCCAAACTCGAAAAGCGATACAGTATCGGCGGCGATCTGACCTGTTGCCGGAGGGGTCGCCGTCGGGCCCGGTGCCCAGCCAAGAATATAGGCGTATTTCGCGGTATTACCGTCTCCGTTCTGCAGACCGTCCTTTGGCACGGTGATTGTAATTGTATTTCCACTTATTGACGCGACTGCTCCGTTGACAGTCAAAGAAAGATTAGCCACTCAGGTAATGCCCTGTTTTCTGAATTATATTTATAAATTTTTTTGTTATTCCGTGAGACGATTGCCTCTGAACCCGAACCTCACAGCAGGGCTCCCGGAATACTTTCTGAATACATGACCCCACCCGTTTCAGGCTGATCCGCTCTTCGGGTCACCAGGAACGGCTCTGGTCCTGAAGGCCGACAGAGTGCTAGTGGACAGCGGAAACTGTCGCGCGATCCGTCCGGGGCCATCGGAAGCCATTTGATTTGGGGTGGTGCGGCAGGTTATTGGATTACATTCAGAAAAACCGGAGAAATCACGTATGACGCCGCCCGAGGGAAAACGTATCAAGAAGGTCGTGCTGGCCTATTCGGGCGGCCTCGACACGTCGGTGATTCTCCGCTGGCTGCAGACGACGTATGGCTGCGAGGTTGTGACCTTTACGGCTGATCTTGGTCAGGGCGAGGAACTGGAGCCGGCCCGGAAGAAGGCTGAGATGTTCGGCGTCAAAGAGATCTTCGTCGAGGATCTGCGCGAGACGTTCGTGAAGGATTTCGTGTTCCCGATGTTCCGGGCGAACACGCTCTATGAGGGCCAGTATCTGCTGGGGACGTCGATTGCACGTCCGCTGATCGCGCAGCGGCAGATCGAGATTGCCGAAGCTGTCGGGGCGGATGCGGTTGCGCATGGCGCGACGGGCAAGGGCAATGATCAGGTAAGGTTTGAGCTGGCGTATTATGCGCTGAAGCCGGACATCACGGTGATTGCGCCCTGGCGTGAGTGGGATCTTACCTCGCGCACCCGTCTGCTGGCGTTTGCCGAGGACAATCAGATCCCGGTGACGAAGGACAAGCGGGGCGAAGCGCCATTTTCAGTGGATGCGAACCTGCTGCATTCGTCATCCGAGGGGAAGATTCTTGAGGACCCTGCGGTGCCGCCGGAAGAGCTTGTCTTTCAGAGGACGATTGCGCCCGAGGATGCGCCGGATGTCGCGACGGAGATTACGGTTGATTTCATGTCGGGTGATCCGGTGGCAATCAACGGCGAGGCGATGTCTCCGGCGACGTTGCTGACGAAGCTGAACGAACTGGGCCGGGCGAACGGGATCGGGCGTCTGGATCTGGTGGAGAACCGCTTTGTCGGCATGAAATCACGCGGGATTTACGAGACTCCGGGCGGCACGATTCTGCTGACCGCCCATCGGAGCATCGAGTCGATCACGCTGGACCGTGAGGCGATGCATCTCAAGGACAGCCTGATGCCCCGCTATGCGGAAATTCTGTATAACGGGTTCTGGTTCTCGCCAGAGCGGCGTATGTTGCAGGCACTGATTGACACGTCTCAGCATTCGGTGAGCGGGCGGGTTCGTCTGAAGCTCTACAAGGGCAACGTCATCTGCGTGGGTCGCGAGAGTCCGAACAGCCTTTATGATACGCGGGTTGTGACCTTTGAAGAAGACCAGGGCGCCTATAATCAGCAGGATGCTCAGGGTTTCATCAAACTCAACGCGTTGCGTCTGCGTCTGGGCGCGCAGATCGGCAGGCGTGGCGGCTCTCTCTGACGTTTTCCATGTTCCGGGCATTTCGTTTTGCGGCGGGCCTGGTTCAGTAATGTTTTTCGTCAACAATTTCTGAGGTGAAGTGGTGCGTTTTTCGCCGAATTCGAAAAGACTGTTTCCTTTCGCGCTCGCCGGGCTTCTCAGCCTTCCCCTGGCGGCGTGCGGACACAACGAAGAGCCGGAACTCACCCCCGAGCAGATCATGCACAAGGAGATCTCGCAGCCGGGCGTAAAGGTTCTTCCTGACGGGCTGGCCTATAAAGTTCTGACATCCGGTCCGAAGGATGGCGCGTCACCGCGCAAGGGCGACAGCATGATGCTGATCTATGAAGGCAGGCTGCCGGACGGATCAATTTTTGACAGTTCTGACCAGCATGGTCAGGGCGCTTATATGCGGATGCCGCTTGATGGTCTGGTACCAGGCTGGATGGAGGCTTTGCCGATGATGCATGTTGGCGACACATGGATGCTTTATGTTCCGGCAAAGCTTGGCTACGACCAGCGTGAAATGGGTATCATTCCCGCGAACAGTCCGCTGATCTTCAAGATCCAGCTTCTGGGGGTCGAACACGCCGAATAAACGATTATCCTGCCAGGATCCGGGGCTGATGACCCGGTTCCTGCATTTTTTCCTCGACGTTGCCTATCCTGATACTTTCTTCCCTTTGGAAGCTTTTTTTACGGGGAAATAGGCTTTGCAGGCCGGTGTCAGTTTGTCGCGTTTTGACGCCAGACAGGCGGCTATTTTTTTCTCGTTCGGAATGTAAAATGTGCAGAGTTTGACTGCGTCACCTTTACAGGCGGCGGTCTGTTCCTGCCGTGCCGTGTCAGCCCGGGCGCCATGAGTATCCGCAAGGGCTGCTGTCAGCCCGATCAGTGTACAGAAGGCCGCGAACCTGCGAGTGCGGCAATAAACAAAAGCCATGTGATGCTCCTTTACAGGCTGTGTTCTGACTTAACGCTCTTTGCGGGGCTGTCGTAACTTTCAAAATTCAGACAGGACTTATGCATTTTTATATCCGAATGAGCGTCCGTCTTGCCCGCATGTTGCCCGCGCTGTTTGCCATCGCATTTCTGAGCGGCTGTTCCCGGCATAAGAGCGGTCATTTTCTGTATGGCTCGAACTGCGGCATCTGTCATCATGGGGGACAGGGAATGGCCGGTTCCGTCCCGCCGCTGACCGGGCGGATTGACCGGATTGCATCAACGCCTGAGGGCAAACGATATCTTGCGGGTGTGCTGATGAATGGTCTCAGCGGACCCATCCGGGCAAACGGAACGTCTTATGAAGCGGAGATGCCGCCCTTCCGGTATCTTTCCGATGAAGAGGTTGCTCTGATCCTGACTTATCTGTCCGGGCAGGGTTCAACAACGCCGGCACCGGTCATTACGGCAGCAGATGTGGCTGAGGCCCGCGCGCATCGGGTCGGTGCGAGCGGTGTTGCAACAATGCGCGAGGCTCTCGACCGGGCACATCCCCTGCCCTGACAGAATTTATCTCCGGAAAGCTCTCCCATGCGGAAGAGACCGTATTGTTGCGGACTTGACCGGAAGAGGTGAAACACCCGACAAAGCAGGCATGAAACGCGTATTCTCCGGCATTCAGCCGACCGGCATTCCTCATCTTGGCAACTATCTGGGCGCGATCCGTAACTGGGTTTCGCTACAGGCTGACCATGAGTGCATTTTCTGTCTTGTGGATCTGCATGCCATCACGGTCTGGCAGAACCCCGAAGATCTGCGCAAGCAGACGCGGCAACAGACGGCCGTTCTTCTGGCTTCGGGGATCGACCCGGTCGGGCAGATTCTGTTCAATCAGTCCGCAGTCAGCGCGCATGCGCGGCTGGCATGGATTTTTAACTGTGTCGCACGGCTCGGCTGGCTGAACCGGATGACGCAGTTCAAGGACAAGGCAGGCAAGGATCGGGAGAATCACTCGGCGGGCCTCTATGTTTATCCCAATCTGATGGCGGCGGACATCATGGCCTATAAGGCAACCCGGGTACCGGTTGGCGATGATCAGCGGCAGCATATCGAACTGGCCAATGATATTGCACAGAAATTCAACCACGATTATGGCGTTGAATTCTTCGGGACGATCGAGGCGTTTGTGCCACCGGAAGCGGCGCGGGTGATGAGTCTGCGGGATGGCACGAAGAAGATGTCGAAATCCGATGCCTCGGCACAGAGCCGGATCGACATGACGGACGATGCGGATACGATCGCGCTAAAGGTTCGACGGGCGAAAACGGACCCTGAGCCATTGCCTGTTTCGGCTGAAGGTCTTGACGGCCGGCCGGAGGCGCGAAACCTGGTCGGTCTTTATGCCGTGCTTGCGGGACTGAGTGTTGATCAGGTTCTGGAGCGGCATGGAGGCGATGGATTCGGGCCATTCAAGCAGGCGCTGACGGATGTGCTGGTCAGCAGGATTGATCCGATTGCCAGTGAAACGCGTCGCCTGCTTGCGGATACGGCCTATCTGGATACGGTGTTGCGGGATGGTGCGACGCGGGCCGGGACGATGGCTGAACCGATCGTGTCCGAGGTAGAGAAGATTGTCGGGTTCCTGAAGTGATGTTTTCGTCGCTACCCTGATCCTGACGAACCGGCTCATCCGGATATTGCGGAAGGCAAGTCATGGCGGACAGCGATGCTGGCGGAGTAATTCTGCCGGATGCAATCTTAAGTGTGGCGGCTGATGTCCTGGCCGCACTTAAAACAGCAGGATTGCGGGTTGTTACGGCGGAGAGTTGTACGGGTGGTCTGGTGGCAGGAGCCCTGACTTATCATGCCGGGTCTTCCTCATCGGTTGTTGGCGGATTCGTGACATATTCCAATGCCATGAAGCAGGCCTGCCTTGGAGTATCTGCCGCAGTTCTGGCGCAGCGGGGAGCTGTAAGCGAGACTGTTGCGCTGGCGATGGCCACCGGAGCGCTGCTTGCGGGAACTGACGCGGATGTGGCGGTAGCAGTGACCGGGATTGCGGGGCCGGATGGCGGAAGTGCTGAGAAGCCTGTCGGGCTGGTATGGTTCGGCGTGATCCGGCGCGGGCAAAAGGCGCGGGCTGAGCGGCATGTCTTTTCCGGAGATCGGACGTCCGTTCGGGCTCAGGCAGCAGAACATGCGCTAAAAATGGTGATGACCGTCATTTAATCAGAAAATCCTCGCCGGTATCCGGATTACGCTGTGCTGTTACGATTTGGAATACGTGAACTGTTTCGATCTGACGGGGCTCGGGGATTCGGCGAGTGTCACAATACCGCCGCCGCGTTTCTTGCTTTCATACATCGCCAGATCAGCGGCTTTCAGGATCTGAGAAGCCTCCAGTCCTCCGGTTGCCAGGAAAGCGATTCCGATACTTACCGATGACTGCAATTCCTGGCCTTCGAACAGGAACGGCAGATCGAATGCATGACAAAAGCACCTGGCGATCCGCAAAGCTTCGGCCGGGTCCGACAGGCCGTCGAGACAGGCCATGAACTCATCCCCACCCATACGTGCCACTGTGCAGTCAGGATAAGAACGTATGCAGGCAGAGAGACGGCGGCCTGCCTCCGTCAGAAACATATCGCCGGCTGAATGGCCGAAATTATCGTTGATCTGCTTAAACTCATCGAGATCAATGACGCAGACAGCCGGTGGCGCAACATGCTTCGTCCGGGTCCGGATTGTCTCCGCAAGCGTTCTGTTGAAGCTGGTGCGATTTGGCAATCCGGTCAGGGCATCGTGTGTGGCATCATGCAGGAGCGTTGCTTCCGCCTGCTCTCTTTCCATGACTCGGGCGATATGTCCTCCGATATTCATGCACAGGCCTACAACAGGTTCTTCGGCTTTGACCTCCGCGCAGGAGAAAAAAATCAGCAAAACCCGGACCGCGCCGTCGGCGATGACAGGAAACCCGAGAGCATGTGACAGCGATGCGGGAGTGCCGGCATTTTGTCCGGGCATCCAGCTCAGGATTTTTTGTTCTTCCACAATCTGTGAGGCGATGCCTCCGGGCTCAAACAATCCTGACGAACGGCATGCGGAAAGCGCGTTTTCAAGTGCTTTCTGCGTGGAAGGGCGACACAGGTGCGGAGCGGACAGGCTGAAGCCCTTTTGCTCTCTGAGAAAAGCAAGCCCGCAGGTCATCCCCAGACTTTTGCACGTTTCTTCCAGTGTGACTTCGATCACTCGCTGTCCGGATGAAGTAGTATTGGCGTAGCTGACGATCGTCTCAAGAAGTTTCTGCTGATCATTCAGCCGATAAAGTTCGCGCAAACCGCGCTCGGCGATAGCTTCTGCTTCCCGCCGGATTTTTCGTTCTCGCTCAAGACGCCTGAGAGTGCGACGATAAAGCGCCTGATAGTCCCCCGCGCTGCATTCAGCGTCTTCCTCCATCAGTCAGCGAGCCAGCGGATAATCATGTCATTTTCCCGGGCTGATCCCGCCGGGAAACGCTCGATTGTCACTCTTTCGTTCCACTGCGCCGCAGTGCCCATGACAAAGCCATGAGCAAGATCCAGAAGCTTCCTTGATGATTTGTAAGTCATCTGAAGTGCGCCATCCGGTAGTTCCTGAAATTTGAAAAACGGACACCGGGCGCCCGAATAAAGCTTCATGACTTCAGGGTGGATTATGGTGTTGACCGAAAGAACAAAAGCTCTTGAGGAATGAAACGGCTCAAAAATTTCAGGATAAGTGGTTTTCAGCAACGGCATTGCAGTTTCGCCAAACCAGTGCAGAACCGAACTTTCCGAAACATTAAGCCGAATGGCGGCGGCTGTCACGATGGCCTGTATCTCAGCGTCCGGATAGTCGCCCAGAGAGGAGTAAACACCATCCAGCCCGGCATCATCCAGAAGGAGTTCCCACGTTTCAGCGCCGTACTGCTCACAAACGGCATCTTCGAGCAGGTTGAAGACGATGCCCTTCATTATATTCCCGATCAGGATAAATTACTCTTCTGATCAGTTCTAAACAGATTATGCTCATATCCGGTTAAAACTTCACGCCAGATTACGAAATTCTGTATGACAGCACAGACCGGGCTACAGGTCGGTTTAACTCCCGAACGCTTTTTGTTTTGCGGTGGAAACCGGATGATGAACCGTTACCGGATCTGTTCATCCCGCTCCTGCTGCTGTGCGGCGGCAGCGCGGATTGCCCGGGCCATGGCTTCGATACCATTGCCGCGATTGGTGGAGAGGGCCTGAACGAGGCCGAGATCATGGAGAAAAACCGGGTCGGTCGCGCGGATTTCTTCCGGTGTTCGTCCGGAATACACACGCAGAAGAAGCGCTACGAGTCCGGAGACAATGGCGGCATCGGAAGCACCTGCGAAATACATTGTCCCATCGTCACAACGGGCTTCGAGCCAGACCTGACTCTGACAGCCAGGGACACGATGGGCGTCGTCGGTCCACTCCTTCGGAAAAGGGGGCAGTTTCCGGCCCAGTTCGATGATGTACTGGTAGCGGTCCATCCAGTCATCGAAGAGGGCCAGTTCATCGCTGATTACGGCAATGGCTGCGGCGGCTGTTTCGTCTTCCGGACGGACAAAGGGATCGGCCGCCATCAGAGGATGAACCGGCTGAGATCGCCTTTACTGGCGAGCGGAGCGACGCGGTCACGGACAAGATCGGCGGTAATCGTGATTGTCTCGCCTTTATGCTTTGAAGCCGTGAAAGACACCTCTTCAAGCAGCTTTTCCATAACGGTAGCGAGACGGCGGGCACCGATGTTTTCCACACGCTCGTTCACGTCAGCGGCGAGTTCCGCGAGCGCATCAACCGCCTCGTCGGTGAAGTCGAGCGTGACGTCTTCTGTGCCGATCAGAGCAATATACTGTTTAACCAGCGAATGCTCCGGCTCGGTAAGGATGCGCCGGAGATCTTCACGGGTCAGGGGCGCAAGTTCAACGCGGATCGGCAGACGGCCCTGCAACTCAGGCAGCAGGTCGGAGGGCTTGGCCAGATGGAAGGCACCGGACGCTATGAACAGGATGTGGTCTGTTTTTACGGGACCGTATTTTGTGGAAACAGTTGTGCCTTCGATAAGTGGCAGGAGATCGCGCTGCACGCCTTCACGGGAAATATCGGCGCCCCGTGAGCCGCCTTCCGACCGGGCACAGACCTTGTCGATCTCGTCGAGAAAGATAATGCCGTTGTCCTGCGCGTGAGCGATGGCTTCGCGGGTCAGGGCGTCGTTATCGAGTAATTTGTCGGCTTCCTCCCGGGCGAGCTGCTCACGGGCCGCTGCAACGGTGAGACGGCGCGGCTGGGCCGTGCGCCCCATGATGTTTTTCATCATATCACCGAAATTAATCACCGAACCCGGTGGCATGCCCGGGATTTCCGGGCTGCCCTGCCCACTGGTCGGGTCCGGCGCAATGGCGATTTCGATTTCCCTGTCCTCGAGCTCGCCATTGCGAAGCATCTTGCGGAAACGGGATTTCGTATCGGCGGATGAGCCTTCCCCGGCGAGCACGTCGATCAGCCGGTTTTCAGCAGCTTCTTCCGCGCGACTCTTTACATCCTTGCGACGCTGATCGCGCAGCATGGTGATGGAGGATTCGATGAGATCGCGGATGATGCTTTCCACGTCCCTGCCAACATAGCCAACTTCGGTAAATTTAGTGGCTTCTATTTTCAGGAACGGCGCCTGAGCGAGTTTGGCGAGACGACGGGCGATTTCGGTTTTACCGCAGCCTGTCGGGCCGATCATGAGGATGTTCTTGGGGACCACTTCCTCACGCATGGCTTCGGGAAGCTGCGCGCGGCGCCAGCGGTTACGCAGGGCGATGGCAACGGCACGCTTGGCATCGGTCTGACCGACGATGAACCGATCCAGTTCGGTGACAGTTTCCTCAGGCGAGAAGTGGATAATGCTCATCGGTCTCCCTTTCCGTCTGACTCATTCAGCACTTCGAGTGTGACGGAGTGGTTTGTGTAGACACAGATGTCACCGGCGATCTTCATGGCGCGTGTGGCGATCTCCGTGGCGGTCAGCCCGTCAACCGGCAGAAGAGCCCGGGCGGCCGACAGGGCATAGTTTCCGCCGGAACCGATTGCAATGATGCCATCCTCGGGCTCCAGCACGTCTCCGTTGCCGGTGAGTGTAAAGGAGTGAGTCTGATCGGCGACAATCAGCATGGCTTCCAGACGCCGCAGATACCGGTCGGTCCGCCAGTCCTTGGCAAGTTCGACACAGGCGCGCTCCAGCTGATTCGGAAAGCGTTCCAGCTTGCCTTCAAGGCGTTCAAGCAGAGTAAAAGCATCGGCTGTAGCGCCAGCGAAGCCGGCGAGGATCTGGTCTTTCGGGCCGATGCGACGGACTTTACGGGCATTACCTTTGACGACGGTCTGGCCGAGGGACACCTGTCCGTCGCCAGCCATGGCAACTTCGCCGTCGCGGCGAACGCAGAGGATGGTTGTTCCGTGCCAGCCGACCGGATCGTGGGGGGTAATCTGATGCGTGTTCATGTCTGTATGAGATAGCCTTTCCGGGACGGATCACAAGGGGTGGTCATCGCGGACCGTCTTGTTGCGGACGTGCCCGCCCTTAGCGGGTGAGGAGCCGCGGCCGGAAACCGCCAGGACAACGGGTAAGGAATTGCCGGTCGGGGGCATGAGGTCTCGTTCGCACTTTCCTGAGCCGGAACTTGTTTACGATGTCGGCACCAATTATGAACGATCACTGTCCGAATTTACTGCACGCAAATACCTTCCGGAAGATTTCATGATTTCATTTTTTATGAATGTTTTCGGGAATCTCAAAAAATCGGTGGTTCTGGTAGCTTTTCTCGCAGTTCTGGGAACTGTAATTCTGTTTATTCGTCAGCAGTTTCTGACGGGTGATGAGCTCAGATATCTGCTTTATGCGACTTCTTTCATCCGGCACCTGACTCTTGTCATGCCTGTGGAGGAATGGAGCGCGGTTACATTGCAGGCAGCCCGTTTTCCTTCCACGACGTTGCCGTCAGGAGGAAATAGCGCCGTCGTCATGAATGGCGTCTATTTACCGGTATTTCTTTCGCCCGTTGCGGGATTATTTTCCCTGGCCGGCCTGCGTTTTGTCACTCTTCTCACGGGCTTCTTCGGTCTGTTTCGTCTGTTTCGCATGGCAAGCGGCATAACGGGACAAAATGCGGCTCTGGCGGCTACGATGATTGCGGCTTTATCACTTCCGCTTATTGCATATCTGCATGTTTTTTATATGGAGGCGTTTTTATTCACCTTTACGGTCGTGAGTTGGGAACGCATCTGTTACAGAGACAGAAATGCCGGATGGAAACAGGATTCACTGACCGCTGCTATTCTGGTTGCCATCCCTTTTATTCACATGAGAGGATGCGTTGTAGCGGTCTTTCTGTCTTTTCTTCTTTTGCAGAAAATATGGGCCAGCAATCAGAAGAAAAGAGCCGTTCTGATTTCCGCCTGTGCTGCCGCAGTCGGTGTGGTTTTCATTCTTGCGAACCTTGCTGTTTACGGAGCGATCACGGGGCCGGTGAATTCGGCCAGACCACCATTACCCGGCGAATGGTTTTCTGTTATTTCCATGCAACTTTTTAATGTTCGTCATGGCTTCTTTGCCTATGCTCCGATCTGGATCATCGGCTACGCCGGACTACTTTACGGCTCACTCGGGAAACCAGTACCTCTGGCGCGACAGGCGCTCATACTGGCGGTGATTGCGGCTTTTACCGGAGTAGGTGTTAATCCGGGTGAATGCTGGCCTGCCCGGTTCTGGTGTCTCTCCCTCCCGATGCTCACGGTCGGACTGGCCATCTGGATGCGACATGCCCGTGGTTTAGCAACCTGGCTTGCGTTTTTATTACTGCTTTTGCCCACCCTGTTAAATACAGGGCTTTATTTTTATGATCCGAATGTATTTGTCGAAAACAGACAATTCAGCGCGACATGGGAAATTCTTTTTCGACACCTGACATCTGCATTTCGACCTGGATATCTGCTTCCGGTCGAAGATGATGACCCGGCTGACATGCTTGCCGCGGCGTATTTCACCTTCGCCTCCATGGCTGTCATTCTGCTTTGCGTGGGAGCCCTTCGCTGGCGACTGATGAGCCTGCCTGTGATTGGCATCTTTCTCGCGATTGCCGATCTGTCACATGTGAAACTGGTTCCTTGCTCCGGAGAGGCCGGAATAAACGAACCACATCGTCTGGTGGTATCCCCTTCTCCGCCGATCCGCGCGTTTTCAATCATGTCTGGCAGGCCGTATGAGTCCTGGTTCACTCCGGGACAACTGCACCGGTTCCATGTGTCGGTCTTTTCCGAAGCGGGAAAGTCAATGTCGTGGAGCATACCGGCGAACCAAGTTGTAACCGTGTCCTGCAATGTTCCGGTTCGGCAAATGGAACTCCGGACAGATGATTTCGACCTGACAGATGAAGTAAACTATCACATTGATTTTGCGATTTCACGTTCTGTTCTCAGAAGGTGGTTTGCCGCACGGTCCTGCCGGGAATTATGACAATATATTTCAAAAAAAGAGGCTCTGATACTACCTGCCTGGAAAATCTGCAGAAGATTTCTGCTTTCAGCAAACTGGAGACTGACATCGACACATGGTTTACATGCATGACAATCCTTCAGGAATAATTTCTTACCTTCCTGAATGTCCAATCTGCAATTGCAACGTAATCATCTCTCGTTTATCTGTCCTTCATACAAGCGCGACAAAGTAAATTGTCGGATTTTCTTTAATAATCGGATAGCAGACTCAATGCGTGCTCCGATATCCCTGTATCTCGGAGTTTGCCTCATGATGCCCTCTTCCCTTGCAACCCTGCGTGAAACAGGACCGTTGGCGCGGCTGTGGCAACTGATCAGGCAGAGTCCGGATCGTTTCACTGAGATATTCGGGCTGTTTATTGTTATTGCTGTTTATATCCGGTCATACTGGCATAATCAGGCAGTGCCATGTGCGGGTTCACGATTTCCGCAAGGCTGGTGGGGCTGGTTCGACCAGTCAAATTATCTTAAATCTGCCCTGGCATTCAGTCACTCCGATCTGACACCGGATCAGCACTGGTATCCGTTTGGTTATTCCTTGATGGGTGCTTTGTTTGCCTCTTTTGGTTCGCATCTTTACTTTCTGCCTGACCTGCTGTGTCTCATCGCTGCCGGATATGGTTTTATCTCTTTCGCGCGTGCTTGCGGTGTAAGATCTGTCGTTTCGGTACCGCTATTTTTACTGGCCACATGCGGGAGTGCCTCTCTGAGGGCAGTGTGGGCCGAACCTTGGAATACGACACTTTCTGCGGCACTGATCTGGAATGCACTGAACCTCGCAACCCGACTTACACTTGTTTCGGACTCTGTTTCCTCCCTGGCATCCTCCCGTACGAATTACTGGCGGTTTCTTATTCTGGGCGCATTGCTGGCCGCAATGCCTGTGACCCGCCCTACCGATCTGCTGATCGCCGGAGAAACAGGCATCTTCATGCTGCTGGCCGCGGTGATCTTACGAAAATATACTCTGAAGGATTTTCTGACGCGTGCCGCTTTTCTGATCTCTGGCGCTGCAATACTTCTGGGTCCGTGCTTTATGCTTTATCTTAGTATATACGGCATGAAGCCCAGCCAGTATATGATCATTTCCAGAGAGCTTGGTTTCAGGCTCGAAGGGTTGTGGTGGAAAACCTATATTCTGCTGATCACGCCCCGTCCGTGGTTTCCGGATGGCGTCGGTCTTATGCAGCGTTTGCCGTGGATTGCACCGGGCATAGCCGCTATTGTGGCCCTCCCGCTAATTGTAACACGTCGTACCGTATTCCCTCTGACGCTGCTTTCTGTCCTGATTGTTACATATTCTCTGCTTTTTTTCTCATATGTCGATCTGATTCCCGGTGGTCTGTGGCTTTATAATAATGTTCATTACTTCAAATGGCTTTTCCCGGGCCTGACTCTTCTGGGATATTTTGCTGTTCATGCAATAATTTATGGCTCACACCGACGATCTGTTCTTGCCCTGATTCTGATGGTCTATCTTATAACCTGTGTGAGACTTTTACCTGCCCAGGAAGAGGCTGCTTCCGGCCCGGAATGGATGGTACAGATAGCGGAGAAAAAGCCCCGATGGGAAGAGGCATATTTCGGTCCGTCGCGTATACAGGATATGAGCGGAACCTGGCGAAACATTAATGATTACAGAGGCTTTCCTGATAGCCAGGGAGTACGCTGGATAGCACTGGCGCATCCGTTTTCGGGCGCAATCCGGCCTTTCACTGAACTGGACGGGAAACTACACCCTGTTTCAGAAACGGGAGACATTCATTACTGGAAAATGCATATTAGCTTTAGACTGAATGCCTGCTGGCTACCTCCTTACGCCTGCGATAAAAAATCACCCCGCTGGTAACCCTGTTCCGCCCAGGCTTATCAGGCTGGCGGATATGAAATCGGTATGCAGACTCTCATTCTGTGTCAGATGACCTGGAAAAACGCATACTCATTCCGAGAGCAACGGCCATCATTGTGATGAATACGGTGAACAATATCGGGTTTTGTATCGTTATAAGAATCAGGGCAGCAGCCGCTGCGGCCAGTGCGAAACCCGGGACGACCGGGTAGCCTGGGGCGAGCCAGGTGCGCTGCATATCCGGTGCAGTTCGGCGAAGGCGGAACAGGCTGCTCATAGTCAGCACGTACATGGTCAGCGCGCCAAAGACGGACAGGGTGACGATAGAGGCCGTAAGCCCCTGGCCTCCCCATGACATGAAATCGTCGCTGAATATGGCAAGGATGCCGACAGCACCTCCGGCGAGGGTTGCGGTCCACGGAGTCCGGAAACGCGGGTGGACGCGGGCGAGCACGCGGGGCAGACCGCCGTCATCGGCCAGGGCGTAGATCTGCCGTGAATAGCCCATGATAATACCGTGCAGTGAGGCGACAAGGCCGAACAGACCGAGCCAGACGAGCATGTGAAGCCAGGGACTGTGATCGCCGACAACCATACGCATGGCAGCGGGGAGCGGGTCGTTTAGGCTGGCGAGAGTGCGCCAGTCGCCAACGCCTCCGGCCAGGATCATGACACCGAAAGCAAGGAGAACGAGTGTTGCGATGGCAGCGATATAGGCACGAGGCAATGTTTTGCGGGGAGATCTGGCTTCCTCGGCAGTAAGAGCGACGCCTTCGATAGCCAGGAAAAACCAGATGGCGAAGGGCACGGAACCGGCGATACCAGTAAGAACAGACCAGGAGAAATGGTCTGCTCCTCCCCATCCATGGGCGATAAAGCGTGACCATGAGAACCCGGGCAGGACGACTCCCATGAAGATCAGCAGTTCGATGATGGCGGCGACGGTGACGATCAGTTCGAAACTGGCGGCAATCTGAATGCCAACGATATTGATGGCCATGAAAGTAAGGAAGGCCAGGGTGGCCCCGAGCTTTGGCGGGAGGGCCGGGAACTGGACGTGAAGGTAGGAGCCTATGGCGAGCGCGATGGCCGGAGGCGCGAAGACGAATTCGACGGCGGAGGCGTAGCCGGCGAGCAGACCTGCCCGGCGACCGAAGGCGGCGGAAACGTAGACAAACGGGCCGCCGGCTCTGGGCATGGCGGTGGTGAGTTCAGTGTAAGAAAAGATCAGAGCGAGATACATTACGGCAACGAGGATGGTTGCCACGAGAAAACCGAGTGTTCCGGCTGAGTCCCAGCCGTAGCTCCAGCCAAAATATTCGCCGGAAATGACGAGGCCGACGGCGATGGCCCAGAGCTGGACAGTACCAAGACTATGGGAGAGTTCGGGGCCGGTTTTGTTGCTCATGGCTCGCTTTCCCATGATTCACTCTCTCGTCGCGGAAGAGCTGTGAGGGTTGTACTTTCGTCTTTCAGACGGATACCGGTGCCCCCCAGTTTCCGGGCAGCGGAGAGCAGCCAGCAAAGTTTGTGACAGGCGCCCTGAATGGAGAGTCCGTTTTCATGGATGTTGGAAATGCAGTTCCGTTCGGAATCCTGACGACCTGGACGCGGCAGCCAGGTGATGTAGAGGCTGAGGCTGTCGGAGACGCTGAGACCCGGTCGTTCGCCGATCATCATGACGACGCAGCCTGCATTAATCAGGAAACCGATTTCGTCGCCGAGAGCGACGCGGGCGTTATGGGCGATGACGAGCGGAGCAATACGCCAGTTGTTGCTGAGGCTGGAAATAGCGGCTTTCAGGAGCGGAGGGACCTGGTGTTCGACGGCAATGGCTGAGAGGCCATCGGCGGCAACGAAGACGATGTCGTAGCCATTCACCGGTCCGGGCAGGCCGCGCAGGAGCACGGCGGATTGCGGAGCGAGGAGGCGGCCAAGATCCGGGCGACGCACAAATGCGGCGCGGTCAGCGGCTTCGCTGCGGACTTCGATGACCTCTGCCGTAGAGGAATCAATGGACATGGCGAGGCCTGACGGGTTCAGGCAGGCGTGAACCGCGCGGCGGGCGCGGGCATGGGCAGCCTGCTGAGCGCGTACTTCTGCTCCCGAGAGCGTGTCGCCGGCACGGGTCAGACCGATTCGGGCACGGGTAAGGTTGCGGAGACGCTTCCAGGGATCGGCGGAGACGGAGTCCGGGACGGATTCAGTCACGTAACGGCCTCGCGAGTCCGGGAAGTGCCTGCGGGGGGTTGACTTTCAGACGCCGTCGGGGATCGAGGAAAGCCATCCGGTCGAGCCAGGTCTCGAATTCCGGGGCGGCGCGGACGCCGCAGACGGAGCGCAGAGTGAGCATGTCGTGATAGGACAGACTCTGATAGCTAAGCATCACGTCATCACCGCCAGGCACGGTGATGAGAAAATTTACTCCGGCATTCGTCAGAAGCAGCATCAGGCTGTCCATATCATCCTGATCAGCCTCGGCGTGATTGGTGTAACAGACGTCACAGCCCATCGGCAGGCCCATGAGCTTGCCGCAGAAATGGTCTTCCAGACCGGCGCGAATAATCTGTTTGCCATCATAGAGATATTCGGGACCGATGAAACCGACGACGGTATTGACCAGGAGCGGGCTGAAGGCGCGGGCGACGGCATAGGCGCGGACTTCGGCGGTCTGCTGGTCAATGCCGTGATGGGCGTTGGAGGAAAGTGCGGCCCCCTGCCCTGTTTCGAAATACATCACATTCGAACCGGTGGTTCCGCGGTTCAGTTCGAGTGCGGCCTGATGGGCTTCTTTCAGGAGCGACAGAGAAATGCCGAACCCTGCATTGGCTTTCTCCGTTCCGGCAACCGACTGGAAAACGAGATCGACGGGTGCGCCACGTTCGATCATGGTCAGTGTACCGGTGATGTGGGTGAGCAGGCAGCTTTGCACGGGCATGTCGTGACGTTGCCTGATTTCGTCAAGCATGTGCAGAATGTCGATGCCTGTGGCAATGTGGTCCGATGCGGGATTGATTCCAATAACGGCATCGCCGACCCCCAGAAGCAGGCCATCCAGCAAGGCTGCGGCGATACCGGGCAGATCATCGGTGGGGTGATTGGGTTGCAGTCGGGTTCCGAGACATCCTGATAATCCCTGAGTGTTTCTGAACGCGGTAACGACACTCATTTTTCGACCGACCGCGACCAGATCCTGCACGCGCATGAGTTTGCTCACCGCGGCGACCATTTCGGGAGTGAGACCTGCGGCAAGGCGGGAGATGGAGGCTGCGTCGGCGTCGTAGCCAAGGAGCCAGTCGCGCCAGTCTCCGACGGTCATGTGGGAAATCGGCGCGAAAGCGGCGGGATCGTGGGTGTCGACGATCAGGCGGGTCACTTCGTCGGTTTCGTAGGGAATGACGGGTTCGGCCAGAAACTGTGTCAGCGGAAGGCTGGCCAGGGCTTCGCGGGCAGCAACACGTTCAACGGGATCGCGGGCAGCCAGACCGGCAAGTTCATCGCCGGAACGCTGCGGGGAGGCGCAGGCGAGAAGGTGTTTCAGATCACTAAAAACATAGGTCTCGCCGAAAAGGCTGATGCGATGGGACAAAACGTCGGGATTCCGTTTGAAGCCTCAGTGCCGAGTGATTGTATTCTAGGCAGATAAGCGGGTCTGGTCCCGTCCGTGCGTCACAATCGTTTGACATACTGCATCATTTTGCCTGCTGCTGACGGAAAGCCTGCGGCGATATTCCATACCATTTCCGGAAGGCCCGGCTGAACGCGCTGACTTCCGAATAACCCAGCAGAAAGGCAATCTCACCTACGGGCATTGTTTTCTGCCTCAGATAATCAGTGGCCATGGCGCGGCGGGTTCCGTCAACAAGATCGGTGTAGGTGACGCCAAGATCATCGAGTCTGCGCTGAAGGGTCCAGCGTGGCACGCCGAGAGTGTCGGCCAGTGCGGGAAGTTTTATGGCTCCATGTGGCAGGGTGCGCCGGATTTCTTTTCTAACCCGGGAAAGAAGATTCGTGCTGCGTTCGGGCGTGGCGGGATTATGAGCCAGGCTGAGCAGACTTTCCCGTAACACGGCCAGCAGGGCAACATTGGCGCCGGGCATAGGAATTTCGAGCTGTTCTTCGGTAAAGAGGACCGCGTTCATCCCGCAGCGGAACTGAACGGGGGCTGCGAAAGCATCATCATACGCGCTGACTGGGGCATGACGGGCATGTTCGAGCCAGATGGCATCCGGAGCCCAGTCGGAGCCGAGGACGTGGCGGAAGACGTTACAGAACATGCCCATTGTTAGTTCCGCATCCTGTCTGCGGGCGACGATGGCAGGATCGGTAATCTGGTACTCAAGCCGCAGACCACTTTCAGTACGGACCAGGCGAGTGTGAGTATTATGCTGATGCCAGGGGAACAGTGTGGCCAGATTTTCGACTGCGTTTGCAAGTGTCGGGGATGCCAGCGCGATGAAGCCGATCAGACCCAGCATATCAGGCCGAAACTGCCGGCCATAGACGAGGCCGGACTCGCAATATCCGGACTGACGGGCAAGTTCTTCGAACAGGGCGCAGTAATCGCTGAGTTGCAGGGCTGCTGTAGGAGAGAGATCATCGACGATATCCAGCCCGACTGCGCGGGCGATGACGGTTTCGTCACATCCCTGGCGACGGATAAACGAACCGGCTCCTGTCATGGCGGCGGCCAGAACACTGCTTCTGTTTTCGGGTCGTTCGGGTGTCATGGTTCGTAAAGACATCCTTTGTTCATGCTGCCCCGGTCTCGCGCTGCCATATGCGCTGGAAGCTGCTCTCCTGATTTTATTGTTACTTCGTTATGATGATCTGTTTCGGGTGGTCTCTGTCAAGTACAGACCGGTCTCGCGATAATCAGCTTACGAAAATTCAGGCATTGATCCGGCTGATATGAGGATCGCTCCGGCTTGGCTGACCGGTTTGCATATGGCCGGCAAAATGCAAATGTGTGTCAGGGTGCGTGCGATCTGTCAGTGTCAGATCATACCAGTGGTCGGCATTACTCACGGTCCAGATCTGCTCGACCGTTTGCGATGGATTTACGACAAAATTTCGGAGCATGTTGGATTCATAAGCATTTTTCACGACACAGCGGATCTGGTGCCGTTTAGTATTAATGATCGTCAGAGCCACTTCACCGGTCTCGGGTCGCAGCGACAGGGAAACGTCAGGAGCGGATCGCCCCGCGAAGGCGCGATAGAATCCGTCCGGACCATGAATGACGACAGAGGCTCCGGCTGTCATTTCGACGGGCACATCAACGGCAGTTCCCTGACCAAGCGTGTAATGACAGGTGGGACTGCCGCATACTGTAAAAGTCAGAACCGCGCCCTGCCCGCCTCTGTTCGCCAGTAAGATGTGCCCGTTACTGACATTGGCTTCCAGCGTGTATGGAATTGCCCGGGCCCGTCTTTGTCCCGCTTCCTGGCGAGGCATTACCTGCCGTGCAGGCAAGGCCGGCGCTGGCAGGGAGCAGGACTGACGGGTTTGCGTGAGATAGGATTCTGTATCCGGGAGAGTGACCTCCCATCCGGGGTCATTCCGGGTGAAGTCGAAAACGGTGGTCAGATCACCACAAACCGCACGCCGCCAGGGAGTGATGTTGGGAGCAGTGACGCCGAAGCGTGTTTCCAGAAAGCGCAGGACGGAGGTGTGATCGAAAAGCTGGGAGTTGACCCAGCCCCCTTTTGTCCAGGGCGAGATGATAATGGCGGGGACGCGCGGCCCAAGGCCGACAGGAACACCGTGCCAGGATTCTCCATCTGTGGACACGGAGCAGTTACCTGTCTCCGGCGTGAGGGCCGGAACCGGAGCGGGCATGTGGTCAAAAAAGCCATCATTCTCATCGTAATTGAGGATGAATACGGTTTTCGCCCAGGTGTCCGGATGACGGACGAACACATCCATCAGGCGGGAGATCAGTGTTTCACCATATCCGGGAGGGGCATCCGGATGTTCGGATATGGCCTGGGACGGCACGATCCAGGACACCTGGGGCAGCGTTCCTCCCGCGACGTCTTTTTCAAATGCCCTGATAAGGAAGCGGCCTTCGGATGTCGTGGCGTTCTCCCGGGTTGAACCCGGGACGATCCGGCGGGCAGACTGGTATTGCCACGATGATCGTGACACGCCTCTGAACGGGGCGAAGGACTGGAGCGGGTTATCGGTGAAGTTATCGTATTCCTGATAGAGTTTCCACGAAACGCCGGCTTCCTGCAGGCATTCAGGGTATGTCTGCCATCGGAAAGGAGCGAAGGCGGAGTTATCGAGACTGATATCCGCGGATGAATTGCCGTCATCGACGTTAACGATAACCTGATTGTCCGCATGTCCGGCACCGAGGCCGCTGGTCCCGGTAAAGAGGAACAGTCTGTTCGGATTAGTCGGGCCGAAGATGGAGGCGTGATATGCATCGCAGATGGTAAAAGCGTCGGCCAGCGCGTAGTAATACGGAATGTCATCACGCGTAAAATGGCCCATGGTCATGGGAGTTTTGCGACTGATCCAGATATCCCACTCATTCCATTCCGCCTGCGAGGCTTTCCAGCTGTGATCAAGGCTGGCAAGGCAGGCGGCCGAGGTATGAACGGTGTTCATCCGGAACGGGAGGACGCGCCTGCCTCTGCCCTTTGGCTGGGAGAAGACCGGGGCACCATCGGGCAATGTCCAGGCGCGGGGATCACCGTAGCCTCTGACACCGCCCAGACAGCCGAAGTAATGATCGAAAGAGCGGTTTTCCTGCATCAGGATCACCACATGTTCGACATCTTTTATTGTCCCGCTAACACGGCGTGGCGGGATAGAGAGGGCTTTGCGGATGTTTTGAGGCATGAGTGCCGCGCCTGTAACGGCAGCGGTGCTTTTCAGAAATCCTCTTCGGCCTGTCCGGAATATCGTCACGATGGGCGGGACATCAGAAACTGACAGACATGGAACCGAAATACTGACGGGGTGCGCCGATCAGGAAAGACTGATCATCACCCTGCATGGAATTTCCGTTCTCGCCTGTTGTAGAGATATATTTGATGTTGGTGAGGTTATAGACGTTGAAGCTGAATGTCACGTCCTGGAAGAAGCCAAGCCGCCGGTCATACTGAGCGAGATTTCCAAACCGGTACATCGCGCCGAGACTGGTAAGCCAGTATGAAGGAACATGCAGGTCTCCGGTATAGGTGTAGCTGCGTTGTCCCATGTATTGTGTATCGATATGTGCGCTGGCGTGATGCCATGTGTAGGACAGGCTCGCTTTATACATAAAGCGGGGGTAATTGACGATCTGCTTTCCGGCTGTTGCGTAGGTCGTGCCATCGCTTGTGACGTTATTATCGTATGTAGCGTGATTCCAGCTGATGGAGTTGTAAAGCGACAGTCCTTTGACCGGCGTGATGGTCAGCCCCGCATCTACGCCATTCATGGTAACGCCTCCGACGTTCATGACTGCTGAATAAGGGTTGGTGATCGAACCACTTGTGATCTGCTGGAGCCGATTGTGAAAGTTGGTGTGATAGGCGTAAAGGGATGCTGCGAGCAGGTGATCCGTGTAGCGATAACCGACTGAATAATTCCAGTCCGTTTCAGGTTTCAGCTTCCCTTCTCCGACCGTCTGTTGATAGGCACTCTCCGTCATGGCGAACGGTGATGCGCCACCTTTATAGCCGGAGATCGGGTAGGATTTTACATTTTCCGCAACATCGAAGAAAAGTTCATGATTTTTCAGGAAATGCCAGTCACCGCTGATATGCGGCAGAAAGGCTTTTGCGGTCGTGACGCTGCCGGAGGCAATGGCGTCCGTTCCTGTATAGGCAGCGATATTCGCTGTTTCGCTGCCGCTGACGGTTTGCCATAGCGACTTGAAACCAAAATGCAGGTTAAGATTCGGCAGCACATGCCAGGTGTCCTGGACGAAGGCCGTGAAGCTGTTGGAGTTGAAGGACTGCCCCCAGAGGCGTGCTGTCGCGTCCGGCAGACTTCCCATTGCGTTAATGGGTGTTCCCTCCCCGAGAACCGGCTCTTCATAGGCGTTGCGGCCGACATCGACGTGATAGTGTTCATACCATATGCCGGCACTGATGCTGTTATGGGCAATTTCGTAGGACAGGGCAGAGGTGAATCCGCCGCGCTGCGCTTTCTCGATGGTGATCTGTTCGAAGAGCGGAGAGCCGTTTGGCATAAGGCCGTTTGAATACCATGGATAGGGGCTGGTCCAGAAGCCACGTCCATACTGTCCCTGCCCGTAGATGACACTTTTCCAGCGAAGGCGCGAGGTCAGGGCGAAATCCATGTTGAGGCCGCCAAGGTAATCGCGCTCTACTGTTCCGCCATCGTAATAGGAGGCGTCGTACGGATCTGACATTTTACTGTACCCGGCAGGAAGAGCTCCGCCGGGTTTGTCGTTCGCGGCGAGCGCGAGACGATAGGCTTTTGCATAACCGTCGGGGGTGCCGATAAAGTTATCAAGACGCGATCCGCCGTTATGTAGCATGTCGAATGACAGATCCTGATACTGATACTGCTCGAGATCACCCCAGTCGAAAAGCGCGGAGATCTGGCTGTCATGTCCGATCGGCTGCACGAGTTTAGCGTTCGCCTGCTGCATGAACTGATTGCCGCCGCCTTTCCATTTGTTCTCATCATTACGCATGTAGGACACATACATCCGTGTCCCGGTTTTGTTGAGATCGCCGGAATCCAGACGGATAAAGGTATGCATTGTCAGATTGGAGCCAAACGTCTGTCCGAGCTGGCCACCAGCTTTGTGTTTAGGATCAGATGAAAAATATTCGACCGAACCGCCAAGATTGGAGGTACTGGCGATGGATTCGGCCCCGGCCCCTTCGGAGACGACCATTCTGCCCATATTCTCCGAGGACCAGGCATTGATGACATTGAGGCCGTTGAAGGAGTGGTATTGCTGGTCGCCCAACGGAATACCGTCGAGGGTCATACCGACCTGATTTTGCAGAAAGCCGTGCATGAAGAACATCTGTGACCAGATATCCAGTCCCTGTGCGTCTGCCGTCTGGAGCATGATACCAGGCATTTTAGCCAGCACTTTAAGCACGCTGACACCCGGCACCTCTTCCTGAATCGACTTTGCTCCGACTACAACCTGTGATCCATGCGAGCGGCGGACACTCTGCACCGAGACAGCCTCATCGCCTGCAGCCTGCATGACGGCTGCGCGCTTCCTGCTGACAGGAGTTGTAGTCCGGGCAGGAATATTGGCCGATTTTCCTGACAGATGCCAGGGCTGGTCTGCCTTTATTTTTGCCTTGCTACGGGGCGTGCTGACATCCGGGTCCGCCGACAGAGCTTCATGACTCTGAAACGTAAATAATGTGATGGCAGCAACAATGTTTGCGACGTATCTGAAGTGCACAGTGGTCCTCCTCCGGAGATCGAGCCCGCGACACTCGCCTCGCCATGGAAAGAACCCGCCGGACAGCGTGGTTCGTTTTCCTTTCATGTTCTGAGGAAAGTAACCATTTTTGGCCAAAACCGGCTTGACGACCTGATACACAATGTTGACAGATGGAAACGAACCGAAGCCCGCCACAACAGGGAGGAAACCTGTATTTTCTTTCCTCGTATGCGGGATCTTATACTGGAATTAACTGATCATTTTACCGGAAGAACGACGGGTAATCAGGCGGACAGGCGCTCTTCCACGCCTGACAGCAATGCTTCACGGGTGAATGGTTTAGGGAGCACCCGTGCGTGTTTCGGCAGCATCGCTCTGTCCGCGAAGCCCGTCACGAACAGAATTTTCAGGTCAGGACGCAACACGGCGATACGGCGGGCGCATTCGTCTCCGTTCATTTCGGGCATAAGCAGGTCCATGATGATAAGACCAATGTCAGGACGTTTTTCGACAAGCCTGATAGCCTGCGCGCCACTGTGGCTTTCCAGAACTGAAAAACCTGCTTTTTGCAGAAAACCTACTGTTACCGCTGCCACATTCGGATCATCGTCTACAACGAGAACACTGCGCGCTTCTGACAGATCCGGCGCCGGACTATCGTTTTTACGCGGACTGGCTTCAAGGTCAGTCTGCGACTGCACGATCGGGAGCCAGAGCGCGACAGACGTGCCGGCTCCCGGCGTACTGGTGACCCGCACGTCACCTCCATTACGCCGCATGTAGCCGTAGACCATGGGCAGGCCGAGACCAATGCCGCTGCCTACGGATTTGGTGGTGAAGAACGGCTCGAAAATACGCGCCTGTGTTTCCGGAGACATACCGATGCCGCGATCAGTGACGGTGATCAGGACATAATGACCCGGAGGCAGATGACGATCGGCTTTTTTATTTTCGCCGGAACTGCTTTCGACTGCGTTTGAGGACGTCTCGGGCCTGATGATGGCGTCACGGGCCGAAATGACGATTTCTCCACCTTTCGGCTGGGCGTCGCGGGCATTCAGGCACAGATTGACAAGCGCCACCTCAAGCAACGACGGATCGGTGGATGCCAGTGGCAATTTTTCGTCCGGGATATCCAGGCGGACGGGAATGGCCCTGGGGCCACCGCCGCCGATGCTCTGGGTCAGCAGACCCTGCATCTGGCCAAGCAGGACGGGAACGTCAACTGCGCGTCGGGCGAGATCACGGGGTCGGCTGAAGTCCAGAAGTTTCTGGGTCAGGACCGCACCACGACGGGCAGCATCCATGGCGTTGGTAAACAGGCGCGCGACGTTGGGATCGGTTGGAGGCTGAAGGTCGGTCACGAGTTCAAGTGACCCCAGGACGGCGGTGAGGAGATTATTGAAATCATGTGCGATACCGCCGGCAAGAGTGGCGATAGCCTGCATTTTATCGGCCTGACGGGCGCGTTTTTCCATTTCGATCAGATCTGTGACATCCTGATCGATCAGAACGGAAACAGTTCCCAGGCCGGATCTGTGGAGAGCGGGCGTGACAGCCCCGTTATCTGCGATCACCCTGGCATCGGACCCGGCCAGCGTAACGCGTGAGATTCGGTGCCACCGCTCTCTTCCGGACGGATCCGGCCTCATGACCAGATCCTGTCTGCTGTTGCCCTGGTCCGCGGACGGGGATGGCAGAGAGGAGAGCAGTTCCTGCTCGGTATGTCCGAGACAGTCTTCCACGGAATGCCCGAGAGAGGCAGCCGCCAGATCGTTGAGACGCGTAATACGTCCCATATCGTCAGCAAAGGCCAGGCCGAGTGGCAGGTTATCGAACAGGCTCCGCAGAATAGCCTGTTCTGTGGCAAGCGCGCGACGGGTCCGGCAGGCGGCGGCGGCTTCACGCACCATGGCGCGAAGTGAGCCCGGCTCCCATGGCTTTGCGGCATAGAACGTAATGACGCCACGGTTAAGGGCGCCAACGACCGTGTGAAGCTCCGCATACCCTGTCAGAAGAATAGTCCCTGCATCGGAATGTTTTCCGGCTTCCGAGAGAAAGACGTCACCGGTCATATCCCTCATTCTCTGATCCGAGATTATGACCGAAATTTCAGGGTGATCCGCCATGATGGTCAGGGCTTCCTGGCCGGATACAGCGCTGAGAATATCGAATTCGTCTTCGAGAAGATCTGTCAGGGCAACAAGAATTTCTGCTTCGTCATCGACGATCAGGACCCGGTCCCGGAGTACTGTCCGCGCGACGAAAAGAGGATCAGACATGTTCATGATGAGCCTCGGCTGGTCGTGTATCTGTTACGTCATGCGCCGCTGACGGATGCGGAAGGACAGGTATGGAAATTGCAAAACAGGCACCGCCCTCAGACGATTCACTCACGTCGATAGTTCCCTGATGAGCCTTCACGATCCCGTAGGCTGTTGCGAGGCCCAGCCCGGTGCCTTCACCGACGGGCTTGGTCGTAAAGAAGGGCTCGAACACACGCTCGCGCAGAAAGGGCGGAATACCCGGACCGTTATCACTGATCGTGATGACATACTGTCCGGAGGTTTTTTCAGAACAGGCCGGATCCGCAGGAGCGAGGATTGTCGTGATATGGATCATTGGCTGCCCTGTCTTATGCCGCCGGCCGGGTAATACATCTTCTTTGTTCTGATCGACGGGGGCGACAAAAGCATCGGCGGCGTTGCTGATGATGTTCATAACCACCTGATGGACGAGCGCCATCTGGCAGCGAAGGAGGGGAGGCGCCTGAAAATCGCATGAGACACCAATTTTATCTTCCAGTTTCGGCATGAGCAGCGCGAGGACGGTATTGATGGCTTCCGGCATGTTTACATCTTCGAAATCGCCCTGATCGAGTCGGGAGAAGCGCCTCAGACTGCTGACAAGACCGCGCATACGGCCCAGGCCGATGGATGAGGCACCAAGCCTGTCGCGACTTTTCTCCAGCATGGCGTGCGCTTCCGCGATCCGACCGGCATCAAGCGCTGCCAGAGCACGTTCGAGCGTGCGGGTTACTGTGTCTTCGTGGGCAAGCACGAAAGCGAGCGGGTTATTGAACTCATGGGCTATGCCAGCGACAAGTTCACCAAGAGAGGCCATTTTAGCCGACTGCACCAGCCTGGTCTGTGCTTCGATTAACTTACGATTGGCACTGGCGAGTTCGTCATTTGCCTGTTCGAGTGCTTCGGCAAGCACGGTCTTGGCCCGTGCGCCCTCCATGGCTGCCTCGCGCGCAATGCGTTCGGCTTCACTGCGGCGGGTTTCTTCGAGAAGAGCCTTGCGGCGCAGGAGCGCCCGGATATGCAGCAGCAGAAATTCGGAACCAATGCTGGAATCGATAAGATCATCGGCGCCGGCGGCGTACACAGTTGCCGCAAATCCTTCCCGGCAGCCTTCCGCATTCGCGAAGGCGAGCAGCCGGAGTGGTGCATCGCCGGAAATGGCACTGTCCGCCCGGCGGTCATCGAGCGCACGGCAAAGGGACAGTCCGTTGAAGATCGGGCATGTCAGGTCGATGATCACGCAGTCAACGGTGCCGATCCAGAGTTCGGGTGATGCGAGATCCGGAGCGGCAACAGGGACGACCTTCATGCCTTCACCCCGGAGGAGACTGATAACGGGAGGCACGCCCGGCATGGGTCTGGGGCGATGTTGTATTTCGCCCGTCTCGGCGGGCGACCAGGATACGAGAAGGCCGCCCTCCCCTGTCGCGACGGCGACGGCGGGGTGTCGGAACGGTTCTTTCAGAAGCGAGCGGGGAGCCGGATAACCACGCAGAAGGGCGCGGATACGGAAAGCCAGAAACCGGGCGTCCGCGGAACGCGGAATGCAGGCGTCGATCCCGGCGAGAAGAGCCTGCCTCTCCCGCTCCGGCTGATGACCATCGGTGAGCATAATGATCGGTACGGCGCGTGTCGCGAGATTGAGGCGAAGCTGACGGGCCATCTGCTCGCCTCTCATCCCCGGCAGATCGAGGTCGGTGATGACCATTGCCGGCAGCCAGGTATTCAGGCTTTCGAGCGCGAGTTCAGCACTGCGGGTGCTTTCAACGATAAAGCCGCAGCTTTCCAGAGTGCGGCCGACTTTCAGATTTCGTGTAGCCTCATTTTCTACCAGAAGAAGACGAGGCGCGAAGTCTGTCATGACACGTGGCCGGAAGTTCGTATCTGCGGGGTTGCACTGATGGCGATCCCGGAGAGGCGGGAAGCCAGAGTATCTGCTGAGCCGCAGAATCCGGTGGCGCCGGTTCGCCTGGCAAGGCCAGGGGCCTGCGCGAAGGGACAGGCGGCGGGAAATTCAGCGAAGGTCGTGCCCCCGGCCCTGCTGACAGCCAACAAGCCTGAGGCGCCGCTGTTACCGGCATGACCGAGCAGCACGCTGGCCGAGGCAGGTCCGAGTGCCTCGGCCATAGTTATGAGAAGCAGGTCGAATTCTGAAACATTACCAGGCTGGCCGGCGATAAGCGAAACGCCTGCTTCCGGCGTTATGGTCGCGATCATTCCTGCGGAAAGAACATGAACCGGCCCGGCGCGGAGCGGCCCCGGCGCGCTCTGCTTCATCGGGGCTGCTCCCTGAGGAACGATGTCGTTGAGCCACGCGACGAACGCGGCGAAAAAGCCGGGGTCGATATCGGTCGCCAGGAGCAGAGGAGCTGCCACCGGGTCCAGTCCGACGAGCAGGCGAATGACGGAACCGATCGCACCGTCGCCGGCCAGTAGTACAATAAGACGGGGGGTAATGGACGTGTCCGGTCGTTCCGGCGCTTTCATTGGTTCAATGGCAACCTTTTTTGCTGTCCGTGCACATGCCACGATACGGGAGGCGAGTGTCTGAGCGGGATGGCCTGGAACCAGACGCGGCATCAGGGCCAGAGCACCTGAGCGCAGGGCTTCAAACGCTATCTCAGGATCTGGCGTTGCGGGATCTGCTGTCACGATGATTGGCGTGGGCTGACGGACCATGATGGAGCGCGTGATCTGCAGACCGTTCATACCTGGCAGGTCGGTGCGGAGTACGATCAGGTCGGGAACGGTACTGGCAATGAGATCGAAAGCCTCTTCAGAATCCGATGCTTCGCCGCAGATGCTGGCGTTGGGCAGAGCGATTATGGCATTTCCCAAAGTCTGCCGGACAGCCGGATCGTCATCGACCAGAAGAATTCTGACAGCTGATCCATCATCGGGCAGAGACGGATTTCTGCGGAAAGCGGCTTCTAACGAAAAGATTTTGTCAGACACAGTCAGTATCCGACCGGAATAGCAAACAGGAGCATATCGTTGCCGGTTTTTGATGGAACTTCATTTATCGGCACCTGACTCTCTGTCTTCCGTGTGTGAAGCATGAACAGCGGACGTCAGCATACGATGAGACGCATCGACATGCTTTTCGCAAGTTCGTGAACAACCGGTTTCTGAAATTTTTAAACGAGACGAATCACCTCAGCCGGTTATCTGCCATCTCCTCCGCACAGATCATGAAACTCCTATACCGGGATGGCTGCCTGCGAGCCCTCGTCCAGTCTTGCGGTCAGTTTCATAGCCTGTGCGAGACGGGTCAGGCGACGACGGACCGCGTCTCCACGCACAGCAACGCGGGCGGATGTCAGGTGAAGACAGAGTTCGCTGCCCGTCAGTTCCAGCCGGGTTCCGTCGAGCAGGGTTTCGGTGCCACCGCACAGGACATAGGCAAGGCGGAGCGCCAGGCCGAGCGTAACAGCCCAGGTAAAAGCCTCGTCATCCAGCAGGGATCTGGACGTTCTGAGATATGGCGCGGTATCGGGCTCGGCCTCGTAGCGAACGGCCAGAGCCAGAGCCAGGCTGGCACGTGCCTGATGGTCGAATCCCGCACCCTGAACCCAGAGCACGCGCATATAAGTCTGTTCAGCCCGATATTCCGGATGATCGTGGCTTCCGACATCAGAGAGACGGCAGGCGGCCAGACGAAGGCGACGCTGACGCGGGGTTTCACTGCGGAAAATCGAGTCTGTCCAGGAAATCAGAGCATCAGGCAACGTGTCGCTGCGTCCCAGACGGGCACACATACCCCTGGAGACGGTTTCGAGCGGGTCCAGGGCCTGGAGATCCGGGGCGACGCTGGTCGCATACCAGCCTTCCCGCAGGCCATCGACGCAGAAAACGATTTTTTCCGGTTCAACACGCCTGATCAGGCGGCGGAGGACCGTGGCGGCAAAAGGCACGTCGTCAAGGCGCTTCCTAGGAGCATTGGGCAGACGCTCGAGCGCGCGACGGTTGCTCTGGATCAGCCAGCCGGTCATGTCACGGGCGGCCTGCGGGGTCAGTGTATAATAATGGACGATATTGAGCGGATAATTTGTCCGGGCTATTTCCAGGCGAGCGAGTGCGCGGAATGCGCCGCCAACAAGATAGAGTGTCTTGCCGCGCATTTCGTTAAGCCACTGAACGCCATGAAGATCGGCATCGGCAATGGCTTTGGCATGGGTGACATCGCCGCTTGCCCGGTCGCTGAGGCGGATGACGCCGAGCGGGAGTGTGTCGGCATTGTGCCGGCCTTCGCTGTCGAGACGGATGAGTTCCAGCGAACCGCCACCGATATCCGCGACAAGACCGTTGGCCTCGGGGATGCCGCAAAGCACGCCAAGGGCAGAATGGTCGGCTTCCTCGATGCCTGAGAGGATACGGATCGGCACGTCGGGCATGAGTTCGCGGAGTGAGGCGACGAATTCCGGGCCGTTTGTCGCATCGCGGACAGCAGCGGTCGCAAGGACTTCAAACGGAGAGGCGTTCATACCACGCGCGATGGCGTGGAAGCGGCGAAGAACGTCCACAGCCATGGCAACGCCATCTTCGTTCAGTCTGCCGGTTGTTGTCAGGCCGCGACCAAGGCGCAGGACGGCCTTTTCATTGAAAATAGGAACCGGATTGCGGGAGATTCCGTCGAACACGACCATACGGACGGAGTTGGAGCCGAGATCGACGACGGCAGAGCGTGCCGGGGGGTCAGCCTGCATAAATGCTCCTCTCGGGCGCTTTCGGGCGCCGGGGCTGCTCGGGCGCGAAAGAATCTGTCCCTTACGCTCCTGTCATGAGCAGCCCTATAGCCGATCACGTCGCGGATACCAAAGCCAGAGTGCTATGAATTTTGTGTTTTTTCTGTCACGACAATTCCGCAGAGAACCGAACGCTGTATTAACGCGAAATTCCGCTCCGGATTTCGACCGGCATCGTTGTCGCGGCATTTCCTGTCACTCGGCGGGAACGCTTTCCTGCATCTGATTCTACATTTCGGCGCACCTGTTTTCTGGTGCCGGCGACTATTATGTCGTCATTCGTCGAACAGGCTGTAGCTGGTCGCGTCTTCGATCCGGAGACTGCGTGTATCGCACCGTTTTCTCTCTGACCGAAAATCACGACGATTGCGGGAACATTCCCGGATTTAATGTTTTACCTGAACAGTTCAATATGGTTGCAAAATCCGGTTCGTCTGTCGCGCAATATATGAAGATATATTATGGCGCAACATTGCTATAGAATGGAGTGGCGGCCAGATTTATAGCTGATTCTACAGTCTCAGGACATTTACATGGCGTTGAGACAGATCAAACATGAATTATGGATGAACGTGTACCTGAGAAAAGATCTGTCGGCAATTAAAACCCGGTGTGCGGATCACTAATTTTGTCGAGCGGGCCGATGGAAAGCGGCTCCCTGAAGAGCTTGTGAAAGCGTTCCGGACTCTGAAAAAAAATCATGCCAACGACCACCAGACAGGGCGAAAGATTGCATGAGTTCCCTGCGACTCTCTTCAGATGATTGCAGTGAAGTCAGTCACAGGGATTATTTTCCGATATCAGGCTGAAAGAGCAGCGGCGACATCTTCCGACAGATCGAAATTGGCATAAACATTCTGCACGTCGTCGCTGTCTTCCAGCACATCCAGAAGTTTTAGTACGCTGCGGGCTTTCTCTTCATCAAGCGGGACAGAGTTTTCTGGACGCCAGTCGAGTTTAGCCTTTTCCGGCTCGCCAAAGCGGGCTTCCAGGGCATCCCGCACTGTGAAGAAAGATTCAACAGCGCAGGTAATCTCATGGTTCTCATCCGCAGAGACGACATTTTCAGCCCCGGCATCGATCGCTGCTTCCAGCATGTCGTCTTCCGAAGCTGCACTGCCAGGATAAACGATCACACCGACACGATTGAACATAAAGGAGACAGAGTTGGTCTCGCCTAGAGAGCCGCCGTGTTTTGAGAAGGCGGCACGGACATCGGAGGCGGTTCGGTTCCGGTTATCGGTCAGTGCCTCGACGATCACGGCGACACCGGCAGGGCCATAACCCTCGTAACGAACCTCTGTGTAATCATCTCCGCCGCCTGCACCGGTTGCCTTTTTAACGGCACGTTCGACAGTGTCTTTCGGCATATTCACTTCGCGGGCAGCGGAAATCGCGGCCCGCAGTCGCGGATTTGATGCCGGATCGGGGAGGCCGGAACGTGCGGCGACAGTAATTTCGCGAATAACCTTGGCGAACTGCTTCGCGCGCTTCGCGTCCTGAGCCCCTTTACGGTGCATGATATTTTTAAACTGTGAATGGCCAGCCATGCCGCCCTCGTTATCTCTCTGTCTGTGCGGGTGTCGTTGCAACCGCGCGGAATATTCTGGAGTGGCGGAAACCCGCCATCCGGGTAAAAGCGGGAGCACAGATCACAAAACCTGTGTCCCTTATATTATCAGATGCTATCGCCCGGGCTCGTTCCGGTGATGTCTCGCTCAGGCATGGCTGCCGTGGCAATGTTTGTATTTCTTCCCGGAGCCGCACGGACAGGGTGCGTTACGCGGTGTCTCGCCCCATGTGGACGGATCGTCGGGGGAAATCGCACCAGAACTGACCGGTTCGGTTAAGACAGAAGCCGGTGCGGAAACGTATTGCACAGCCTCTGACGCGAGACCGGGGACACCCGGGTCCGGATGAAATTCAGCGACACCTTCAAACGGATTGGGTTCAAGAGGCGGAGCGACTTCGACCCGGGTCAGCATTGAGACAACACGCTCGCGCATTTCCCCCAGCATCACATTGAAAAGCAGGAACGCCTCATGTTTGTACTCGTTTAACGGATCTTTCTGGCCGTAGGCGCGCAGGCCGATACCCTGCCGAAGCTGGTCAAGCGCATGCAGATGCTCTTTCCACACTGAGTCGAAGGTCGTGAGCAGGATCTGCTTTTCCAGATACCGCATAAGGTCGGGACCGAAATTAGCAGTGCGGACGGCCTGAGCCTGCGCGGCCGCATCTTCGATTCTCGCGGCGACCTGTTCACGGTCCATCCCGTCTTCCTTTGCCCATTCGGCAATCGGAAGATCCAGGTTCAGGACACGCCGAAGATCGTCCGTGAGTTCAGCGCTCTGCCACTGCTCCGCGAAGGCTTTCTCAGGGATACGCTGATCGACGAGAGCCAGAATCAGCTCCTCACGCATATCATTGACGATGGCGGCGACATCATCATCTGTCATGAATTCACGACGCTGCGCGTAAACCTCCTTACGCTGGTCGTTCATGACATCGTCATATTTGAGCGTATTCTTGCGCATATCGAAGTTACGGGCTTCGACTTTTTTCTGAGCGCGCTCAAGAGCTTTGTTCAGCCACGGATGGACGATGGCTTCGCCGTCCTGCATGCCCATCTTCTGCAGCATTCCGGTCATCCTTTCGGAGCCGAAGATACGCATCAGGTCATCCTGAAGGGAGACGAAGAAGCGGGAGTTGCCCGGATCGCCCTGGCGACCGGCACGACCACGCAACTGGTTATCGATCCGGCGACTTTCGTGACGTTCCGTTCCGATAACGTACAGACCGCCAGCTGCTTTGACGATTTCCTGATTCCGGGCGACTTCTTCACGGATAGCGGCTTCGGCGGCCTCACGCTCCGCCGGATCAATGATGTGTTCGAGTTCCTGCTGGATGCGCATCTCGACATTGCCACCGAGTTTGATGTCAGTGCCGCGACCCGCCATATTGGTGGCGATCGTGATTGCGCCCGGTGCGCCAGCCTGAGCAACGATGGTGGCTTCCATTTCATGGAAGCGGGCATTCAGCACATTATGCGGAATGCCACGCGCCTTAAGCGCAGCGGAGAGGGCTTCGCTCTTCTCTACGGAGGTTGTGCCGACCAGGATTGGCTGGCCGCTTTTGTGGATTTCTTCAACGAGTGTACCGACCGCATCAAATTTCTGCTGTTCGTTCAGATAAATCTCATCATCTTCATCTTTACGGGCGACAGGGAGATTGGTCGGGATCTCGATAACGTCGAGCTTGTAGATTTCCGCAAACTCATCCGCTTCCGTCATGGCCGTGCCGGTCATGCCAGACAGTTTTGGATAGAGGCGGAAATAGTTCTGAAAGGTGATCGAGGCGAGCGTCTGGTTTTCCTGCTGGACCTCGACGTGTTCTTTGGCTTCGAGCGCCTGATGCAGACCGTCAGAATAACGACGGCCTTCCATCATACGACCGGTAAACTCGTCGATAATGACGACTTTTCCATTTCGGACAATGTAGTCCACGTCACGCGAGAAGAGCGTGTGAGCGCGCAGGGACTGCTGGACATGATGAACGGCAGCGACGTTATGAACGTCGTAAAGACCGCCGTTTTCGAGCAGGCCGGCATTGCGGAGCAGTTCCTCGACGCGATCCGACCCCTCTTCGGTGAGAATAACCGTGCGGAGTTTTTCGTCTTTATCGTAGGAAGCCGGGTCTTTCACCAGTTCGGCGACAACGGAATCGACACTGTTATAGAGTTCTGTGTCACCTTCCGCCGGACCGGAAATGATGAGCGGGGTTCGCGCTTCGTCAATGAGGATGGAGTCGACCTCATCGACAATCGCATGATTGAACGGCCGCTGGACCATCTCGTCCAGCCGATATTTCATATTGTCGCGCAGATAGTCGAAGCCGAACTCATTGTTCGTGCCGTAGGTGATGTCGGCCGCATAGGCCGCCCGGCGCGCTTCGTCCGGTAGATTCGGTACGATCACACCGGTTGTCAGGCCGAGGAACCCGTAAAGTTTGCTCATTTCCTCGGCATCACGACGCGCAAGGTAGTCGTTTACAGTAACGACATGCACGCCTTTCCCGCCAAGCGCGTTAAGGTAGACGGCCAGTGTCGCGACGAGCGTTTTGCCCTCGCCTGTCCGCATCTCGGCGATCTTACCGGCATGCAGGACCATGCCGCCGATAAGCTGGACATCAAAATGGCGCATACCGAGAACGCGCTTCGAGGCCTCACGGCAAACGGCGAAAGCTTCCGGCAACAGAGCGTCGGGAGTTTCCCCTTTTGCCAGGCGCTCCCGAAACTCAATGGTTTTATGCGCGAGAGCGGCATCGTCGAGAGCGGCGACCGAGGGCTCGAATGCATTGATTTCTGGCACGCGGCGCTGGAAAGCCTTGAGCGAACGGTCATTTGAGGTGCCGAACAGGGCGCGGGCGAGCGAGGCGAGCATGAATACCTTTCCGGAACAGCACGCTTTTTCTGACTGAAGCCTGACTCTGTTTTATGCTTCCTCGGTCAGGAAGCACCGGCCCGAAGACCGTGAGACTCAGGGCGAGAACTGGTCGCGTGCGGGCATTGAGATAAGGCCGGTGATGCTCCAGGTCAACCGATACGGGTCAGAGCGGCTGTTTTCTGCTATGTATTCATCAGTTCACGCGGTCTGATCCGAATGCGACAACAGTATATCAAAGGCGGCGTTACGAATTGACAGGTGCAACCCTTGCGGGTGTGTGTCGTGTCAGCCATGATGCGCGCCGCTCAGAAACTCAGGGTTTATTCTCTCATGCGGTTTACCAGCCCGGCCTCTGCCCTCGCGACGGCGGTCCTGCTTACTTCGACACTTCTTTCCTCCACAGCTGCGTCTGCTGCGCCGGCGCCGCCGCCGCCCGCCAGTTCAGCGGCTCCTGCTGCTGCGCCGGCACAGCAGCCACCTGCTGATCCGAATCTCGTGGTGGCGACTGTCGATGGCAATAAAATTACGCTGGGCGATATCCGCCAGTCGGCGGCGAACATGCCGCAGCAGCTTCGTCAGTTGCCGCCCAACATGATTTTCCCGATGCTGGTTAATCAGGCCGTTGACCAGAAGGCGATCCAGATTGTCGCACATAAAGCAAATCTGGAAACCGACCCTGAAGTCAGGGCTGCCATGGCTGCCGCGGCAAACAACGCGCTGCAGACAGCCTGGCTGTCGCGGCAGGTGACGCCGACGCTGACAGATACAGCCATCCACGATTATTACCTGAAAAACTACGCTAACAAGCCGCCTGAGAAGGAAGTGCATGCTCGCCACATCCTCGTGAAGACCGAGGCTGAAGCGCAGGATGTCATCAAAAAGCTGAAGGCGGGTGAAGCGTTTGGCCCGCTGGCTGAGAAGCTGTCGATCGATAAGGGCAGCGCGAAGAACAATGGCGGCGATCTGGGGTGGTTCAAGAAAGGCGACATGGTTCCGGCTTTCTCTGATGCCGCCTTCGCGATGCAGCCAAATACCTTCAGCCAGACGCCGGTGAAGAGTCAGTTCGGCTACCACGTCATCCAGATTCTGGACACGCGGACTGCGCCGATTCCTAAGGAAGACGAGGTCAAGGACAAGATCCGTCAGCAGCTGATTCAGCAGGGTGTCCGTTCGGCGGTCGAGAAAGCCACCTCTGAAGTGAAAATCGTTCGCTTTGGTCCGGATGGAAAACCTATTCCTGAAAACGCTCAGCCAGCGCTTCCGGGCACGCCGACGGCTGCGCCTGCGAAATAAGGAGTTTACCGCTGCCTGTAGCCGCGGTTTCTTTCTCTGGATAGAATGGATGAGGGGCGTCGTTACGGCGCCCCTTTTCCTGTTGGACGGGACGAATTCTGAACGTCCCGAGTGTCTGTCATGACCCGAAAGAGGTTCGCTTCGATGGCCAAGCCGCTGCCTGTTTCTCCCCTCGCCTCCCCGTTGCCTGCACTTGGTGTCGTAGCTGGCGTGCGCCTTGGTGCTGTTGCAGCTGGCATACGTTATCAGGGACGAACGGATCTTGTCGTTGCGGAATTCGCGGAAGGCACGACCGTCGCGGGGGTATTCACGCAATCGAAATGTCCGGGGGCACCGGTTGACTGGTCGCGGACTGCTCTGAAAGGCAGATCGGCGCGGGCTCTGGTCGTCAATGCGGGTAATGCGAACGTATTTACCGGACGGGCCGGTGTGGAGACATGCCGGGCAACGGCAGAGGCGGAGGCCAGGCTGGCCAGCTGCGCGATGCACGAAGTTTTCCTGGCCTCGACGGGCGTGATTGGTGAGGTGCTGCCTGCAGACCGGATCACGAAAGCACTGCCGAAGCTGCATGGAGCGCTCTCCGAAACAGGCTGGGAGGACGCGGCACGCGGGATCATGACGACAGATACGTTCCCGAAGGCAGCAGTGAGAATGATTGAGATTGACGGCGTGCCTGTCACCATTCAGGGCATCGCGAAGGGCAGCGGCATGATTGCGCCGGATATGGCCACAATGCTGGGATTCATAGCGACAGATGCCGCCCTTGCTTCTGCTGTGCTTCAGACTCTGCTGGTAAAAGGTGTTTCGGGCAGTTTCAATGCGATCACCGTGGATTCCGACACGTCCACTTCCGACATGGTGCTGCTGTTCGCGACAGGCGCCGCGGGCAACCGGGCAATTCCGGACGCGGATGACCCGGCTCTTGCTGCATTCCGTGAGGCCCTGAATTCGCTGCTGCTTGAACTGGCGCTGATGGTGGTGCGTGACGGTGAGGGCGCGAACAAGCAAATCAAAATCATGGTGAGTGGCGCGGTGTCCGATGTTTCGGCACGTGAGGTGGCGAAGGCGATTGCCAATTCACCTCTGGTAAAGACTGCTGTAGCCGGTGAAGACGCCAACTGGGGCCGGGTCGTCATGGCTGTTGGCAAAAGTGGTGAGCCGGCCGATCGGGACACGCTGACAGTAGCGATAGGGGGGGTGACAATCGCGCGGGACGGCACGGTTGTTGAAGGCTATGATGAAACACCGGTTGTGGCCCATATGAGGGGCCAGGAGATTGAGATTGCGGTCGATCTTGGTCTGAGCACCGGGGCAGCGACGATGTGGAGCTGCGATCTGACGCATGGCTATATCGACATCAATGGTTCCTATCGGAGCTGACGGTTTTTATGACTGATAGCGGCGGGCTGCCCCAAAAGGATAATGCGTGATGTCGAGTGCTATTCCTCCCGGATGGGGTCAGAGCGGCTGGTCAGGAAGAGAGGCAGGCGGTCCTGGAGGCGGGTTATCCGGGGATGAACAGTCCGTTCTCGGCTATGCGGGATTCTGGATTCGGATGCTGGCTGTTATGCTTGACGGTCTGATACTGGGTGTAGCCGGGTATTTTCTGCGTCTGCTGGCAATTCCTACACTGAGATTCGATACAATCGAGGTGCCGGGGGACAGTCCATCCTATGAAGTTGCCTACAGAACAACGGATTTTTTCTATTCTATCCCCTTCCCTCACGCGCATGTCGACACCGCAGGCAACAGTCCGTTCTTCTTTCTGCTGTCGCTGACCTATGCCGTTGTTTCCGAAGCCTCACTGATGCGCGGCACTCCTGGAAAATGGCTTCTGGGACTTCATGTTTGCGATTTTTCCGGAGAACGTATTTCACTCATCCGGTCTCTGGTGCGCAATCTTGTCAAGACATTCATCTCTTTTCCGTTTTTCTGCCTGGGCGTCCTCATGGTGGCCTTTACGCCACGCAAACAGGGGTTGCACGACATCATCGCTGGCACGCTGGTGCTGCGGAAACAACGCGTTGTACAGTTCAGCGAGCGGATCTGACCTGCTTCTGGCAGAAATCCGGAATTTCGTGAACGCTCAAAAGCTTTCAATATCCGATAAATGCAGACAGTTTAGTGCTGTGTATTACCTTCCCGGCAGAAGCAGATTTCTGTTGCGTGAGGTTAAAAGACCGGAGCGGTTAAGATGACTATGATCTGGATATACCTGAAACCTTCAGCCACGGAAGATGTGCGGTTGTCTGCCGCCATATCATCCGGAGGGCGCAGGTATCCGGTCGCCGCCCGCATATTACTGATTGGTTTTCTGCTGTGCCTGGCACCGGGAATCCGAACAGCGCTGGCTGAAACCAATACTCAGACAACCGCTGTTACGCCTCTCTCGTCCAAAGAGGCGCAGGAACTTCTGAATGTTCTGAACGACCCTAAACAGCGAGAAAATTTTACTCACGATCTGTCGCTTATGGCGCGCGGGGTTCAGGCGACAGTCCCGGTCGCAGCGACTTCCGCTCCGGCAGCAAAAACGGCAGCACCGAAACAGGCTGTTGCGAATGCGGCCAACACTGTGGTTCTGCACAACGATCTGTCTTCCGGATTTTCATCTATAAAATCCAATGCCGCAGCATATCTTGAGAACTTCCTTGCGCTGTTTAAGGATCTGAAGACCGTCGGGACGTGGTTTCGCAGTGAAATCAACAATCCGCAGACACGGAATCTGCTAATCGGGGCTTTTACGCGGGCTTTCATTATTGTCGGCGCGGCGCTGCTTGCGGAATGGGGAATTAGTCTGGCGCTTCGCAAGCCTCTGCACCGGATTACGGACCGCGCTGTTGCACATGAAGATATGAGCGGAGGCAAAAGGCAGCCACACAACAGCAGATCGACAACGAATAAAAACGCAGATCTGTCTGACGTTCAGATAGCGCAGGCGGCAGCAACTTCCGGAACATCCGATACCGGGGCGCCGGCAGAAGAGATCCAGACACTGGAAACGCGCGCTGACGACCAGCGTCGACAGATTGAAACACTGCGGTTTCTTGCCCGTATTCCGTATACGCTGATGCACCTGTGCCTGAAACTGGTTCCCCTTGGTGTATTTCTTGGCATAGCTTTTGCGTGTTCCGCCATTGCTACGAACACATCGGAAGCCGCGACGGTGACGGAGACTCTGGCGCTCGCCTATGCGGCGGCCCGTGGTCTGTTCATATTTCTGGAAACGATCTTTGCGCCTCGCTCCCCCGCTATTCGTCTGCTTCCTGTGGAAGATTCGACAGCGTGGATGCTGACCCGCTGGTGGAATATTCTGGTCGCAGGGCCATCGATTGTTGTCTGTCTGTCTGTTCTGGGCGGAGAATTCGATCTTTCCGACCGCGGCACGGCGGCAATGATTCGTGCGGTTGTGCTGGTCGAGCATATTCTGATTGCGATCTTTATATGGCGTCTTCGTCCGATCGTTGCCCGGGCACTTGAACCTAAACGGAAAGCAGCCAAAAGCGCATTCTGGTCATTCATGCTGGCTCTGGCCCATGTCTGGTGGATTCCGGCTCTGTTTCTGGACGGGGCGTTGTGGGTCGTCTGGGCCGTGCATTTGCGCGGAGGGTATGACTGGATTTTGCGCACAACCGCACTGACCATTGTGGTGATTGCAGCGTCGAGGTTGCTTGCTGTTCTGGCTTACGGAGCCCAGGACCGGTTATTCCGCCTTAGTCCTGATCTGGTAAAGCGCCGCCCGGATCTTCAGAAACGGGCCGATGTCTATTATCCGTTTGTACGCGGCGCGCTGACAGCAATTATTACGTTCGTCAGCTTTCTTGCGCTGACAGAAGCGTGGGGCCTGAACACCTTCCAGTTTTTTTTCTCGAACCGGCTTGGCTCACGACTTCTCGGCGCGGCAGTAACAGTTGCCGTCGCTGTCACCGTCGCTGCTGCGATCTGGGAAATCATCAATGCGATGCTGAACAATCAGCTTGAGCGTTACTCTCAGTCGGCTCAGGAGACGCGTGCAACGCGACTGAAAACAGTTTTGCCGATTATCCGCACGGTTCTCCGAGCCGCAATTATTATTATTGTTACCGTAACATCGTTGTCCCAGATCGGAATCAACGTCACGCCCCTGCTGACAGGTGCGGGCATTATGGGTGCGGCTCTGGCCTTCGGTTCGCAGAGTCTGGTGAAAGATTTTATCACCGGCTTTTTTATGCTGGTCGAAGATGCGATTCAGGTTGGCGACTGGGTTACGACGGGAGGCGTTGCCGGCACTGTCGAGCATCTGTCAATCAGGACCGTGCGAGTACGGGCCATCAATGGCGATCTGCATATCATCCCGTTCTCATCGGTCACATCGATTGCGAATACGGGCAGAGACTTCAACCAGATCATTGTCAAGCAGACGGTTGATCTTACAGAAGATGTCTCTCGTGTGGTGAAGATCATGTCCGATGCCGTCGATCAGATGCGTAAAGAAGATGCGTTTAAGGGCATCATCTATTCCGGATATAATGATCTTGGCGTGGACAGCACGGACGGGAATGGCTCGGTCATCATCGGTTCGATCAGAACGGCAGCGATGATGAAATGGAAAGTGCAGCGTGAATTCTACAAGCGCATTGCGCATCCGATGGCGGATCAGGGTATCAAATTCTATACGCCGACTTCTTACACGGCTTCGGCGCCGGGCACGGCACTGAATATTGCAGGCAAGCTGTCGGCGCCGCCTGGCGCGCCCGCAAATGAGGATGTTCCTGCCTCAGGCAAACCGGTTGCAGAAGAAACTCATCCGGCGCACGCTGACGGTAAGACTGGTGGCAAAGATGCTGCCGGGACAGGGCCGGGAGACGGGCACAATGGAGAATAACAGCACGCGGCCCGGAGAGGTCGCTGTTCTGGATGCGGTCGAAAGTGAGACTCGCAAAGACCATTTTGCCCGTATTGCATCTGCGCAGATGCGGTTGCTGCTTGAAGCATTCGGAATGTCAGACTGGGACGGTTTTGCTGAGAGCTGGGGACGGCTTGGCGTCGACCGTTATATGGCGGATGGAGCCCGCTATCGGCGGAGGCGCTATGCGACTTTTTCCCTGACTCAGGATGCGATTATCCGAAAACGGCATCAGCCGCATTATCAGAGCCGGGATTATAATACGCTCAATGGCGGAATTGAGCGGTGGTTCGAGCCTGTTGAAAAGAAGGTCGCGTCGCATCCGGTGATGCATGCGGCACTGGCGCTGACGCGGCGGCTGGCGATGGATCTGACGCCGGAAAACGAACGCCCGGACGTCTGGCATGCCGAGGTACATCAGTTTCGCATTGAGGCGCAGGAAAACATTACAGGTCACCCCACTCCGGAGGGGCTGCATCGCGATGGCGTGGACTGGGTTCTGGTGGTTATGGTCAGGCGGGAAAATGTCACCAGTGGCGATACAACGATACACGACCTGCAAGCGCATGTCGCAGGGAGTTTTACGCTCTCAGCACCTCTGGACGCGGCCTTTGTTGATGATAATCACGTTTTCCACGGAGTAACGCCGATTCAGCCCGTCGATCCGACACAACCGGCTTTTCGTGATGTTCTGGTGGTAACCTTACGACATCAGTAAGGCCATGCTCCTGAGTAATGAGCGGCGTGCCAGCCGACGACAATCAGTAACGTAACGAACGTCATAGCTCCTATCATCTGCATCAGCTCTTTTACGGCCGGACGATCCATATGATCGATGTCAGCGGAATCTGTAGCGACGTGAGTGACCGGATCGGGAGCCACCGGGATAACCGGGTCTGCATGGCCATCCGGATGAGTATTTGCCACCACAGTCTGATCTGTCGCTGAAATCGAAGCAGCGACTGACGAATGACTGCCGTGATCTTCTGTTACTGCCTGAAGCGGGACTTCCGGGTCTGCCATCTTGTCGTTCATCCGTTTCCTCCCGGCAGGAATAGTAACACGGCATGCAGAAAATGCATGCATCTTTTCTGTGCTGCCGGACAAGGCAATACGCTGTGTAAAATACCTTTCGCGAAGCGTGTGGTTAACCCGGAAGAAAGCATCCTTCCCCTACGATCCTTTGTATGGATCTGGAGATAACACACGAGCAAAAACAGGCAGCGGGCATGCGTAACGAAACGCAACCCTTTACTCGTTTATTCAAAGCCGCTGCTGTTCTTCTGTTCAGGCGACGAGTGCTTCTGTCAGGGGTCTGCCTGTTTACCGTGGGGACACAAACAGGACACGCTCAAAGCCTGGATTACAGTGCTTTTGAGACGCTGTTTGGTGAGCCTGTGACGTCCTCTGTGACGGGCAAGCCGCAGAGAGCCAGCGATCTTCCGACTGATATACAGATCATTACCAGTGATCAGATTGTCAGCTCCGGCGCGCAATCAGTTCCGGATGTGCTGCGCATGGTCGCCGAAGTGGATGTGCGCAGTTATTCAACGCTGGGTGCAAACATTTCAATCCGTGGGAACGATGCCGCCGGTGGTTCACATACGCTTGTTCTGGTCGATGGCAGACAGGTATATCTTGACGGGTACAATTATACGGACTGGGGGCTGCTGCCAGCTTCTCTCCGTGATATCCGCCAGATTGAAGTCGTTCGGGGACCAAATTCAGCTTTATACGGCTTCAATGCGTCCGGGGGTGTCATTAACATTGTGACACGCGATGCTCTTCATGAAAACAAGAGCTATATACACCTCAATGGAGGCAGCCTTGGAAATTTTGGAGGAGAGTTTGTTGCTTCGCACAAGTTTTCAGATCAGTTTGCCGCCAAACTCTCCCTGAACGGCCTTGAGGCAGATGAATATACCGATGCAAGAAGCCGGGGCACACTCCCGCGGACGCATGCGCTGAACGCTTCTCTGGACCTGAGAGGGCAGATTACTCCAAAAATTGACTGGCAACTTTCCGGAACAATCGGAAAAGAGACATCACCCTTCTGGGTGGATGTCGGAACCTATGTTGATATCGCCCCGCTTTCAAAAAGCCTTGAGGGCAAAATTAATGCAGATACAAGCTGGGGTCTGGTTGAATTTAAGGCCTATGAAAATGGCTTCGATTCCAGCGTATCTGATGTCATTTCAACTCAAAATCTTAATATTCCAATTGCTTTTGGTTACAAGCTTAACACAACTGATGCACAGCTTTCTGACACAATCACGCTCAACAACCGCAATGATCTTCGGTTAAGCGTTGAATATCGTTATATGGATTTGACTGCGCAACAGAGTGGCGTAAAAATGTCCAATGAATATGATATGCTCGCTGCTGGGTCCGCTGTGTGGGATTATCGGATTCTTCCACAGTTAACATTAACAAACGCTGTCCGGGTTGATGCGCTTTACGTTCCGCGAATGCGAAATTCCGGGGTTCCGGATGCCTCTCTGTCTGACTCGCATCATTACATGGAACCCAGCTTTAACAGTCGTTTGCGATATGATGCTAAAAAGGTCGGTGTTTTTGGCCTGAATGTAGCCAGAGGCATTCAGTTGCCTGCTTTATTTGACTTTGCACCGACGCAGAATTTCGGGCCAGCTGCCGTTTTGAATAACCCGGCACTTGTGCCTTCAACAACAATCAATGTCGGTTTGAACTATTCGCGGAAAATAAATCCAATCAACGCAAATTTTTCACTTTCACTCTTTGCTCAGAGAACCAGCAACATGCTGGGGACACCATTTGCTTCTAATTTTAGTTACGATCCTCCCTTCACAGTTACAGTAAGGCCGGAAAACTATGGCCGGGTTGACGACGCTGGCGGAGAAGCGAGACTTGAGGGCATAACTACCTTCGGCCTGAACTGGGATCTCTCATATGCGATGTCGGCTGTCCGGGATCCTGACAAAGCCTCAACTATAAATTTTCAGCGCCAGACACCGGTAAACAGCGTCATTGGCGGATTTTCATATAAAATTGGGAAATTCGAACTCAGTTCGCACGCTCGCTGGCAGTCACACTATCAGGACGTAGTAGCCAGATTAACGGATCTTTCTATTGAAAATATGAAAATTCCTGGATTTGTTACTTTAAACGCTCGTGTAGCATGGCATTTCGATAAGCGTTTCCTGCTGTCCCTGAGCGGTGATCAGCTTGCTGACCCGGAATTACGCGAGACTGCAGGCCTCCGGATTCAGAGACGTCTTCTTGGTGGCCTTACTGCTCAGTTCTGATTTAAGAATTTTTCTGATAATGAAGTCAGATCTCAATGAGTGAAATGGTTTCATATGTCAGGCGCGACTCCTCTGATACTTTCTTTTGGTAGTGTGAACATTGATGTCACTGCCCGGGCCAGACACATACCAAAGCCGGGTCAGACAATTCATGCCGAAAGCTATTTTATTGCCCTTGGAGGTAAAGGCAGCAACCAGGCTGCTGCTACAGGTCGCCTTGCCCGTTCGCTTCCGGTCAGGGCAGCGCTTGCCGGTCGGGTGGGTACTGACCCGTTTGGAATTCAGGCAAGAAAAAAATTACTCGAATTTGGCGTTGATCTGACAGCCCTCCGGGACGATCCCGACACGCCCACAGGACTTGCGTTAATTATCGTGGACGATACATCAGGAGAAAATAGTATTACCGTCGCAGGTGGAGCCAACATGGCAGTCACCATCGCAGATATCGACGATGCTGATGCCCTGTTCTCCGCTGCCAGCGTTCTTATGCTTCAACTGGAATTACCGGTATATACTGTTCTTGAAGCGGCAAAACGTGCGAAGCAGGCTGGCGCGACCGTTATCCTTGATCCGGCACCTGTGCCGGAAGGAGGATTACCTGCACAACTCTGGCCTCTGATCGATATCATTACACCTAACGAGAGTGAGACGCTAAGCCTTGTCGGACTAGCGCCCGAAACAACCGAAGATGCTGCGCGTGCAGCGGCCATGCTCATTAATCGAGGCGTCAGAGCAACTGTCGTAAAGATGGGCGCACGCGGTGTGTGGTGGCAGGACGAGACCGGCAGCGGCTTTATCCCGCCATTTACTGTCACTGCGGTCGATACAGTTGCTGCCGGAGACTGTTTCAATGCAGGCCTTGCAACAAGTCTTGCTCTGGGACAAAATCTTGCGGAAGCAACCCGGGTGGCGGCTGCATGCGGAGCACTTGCCACGACGCGGTACGGAGCGGCTCAGGCGTCACCGGAATGGGAAGATGTTGCAGCGCTTCTGAGGCATTCCACATGACAATGCCTCAGAAGCGCTCCAGCCACGATATATTTAAAAAACCGTCGATTCCATACAGCATATTCATTTTATTTTTCTATACACAGAATACAGAAATCTAACTACTTTTCTTTTCACCACACTAAATTTACTGGCATGCTTTCTAAAGACATATATTTACAATACGAAATTATTTATTGACCATCTCTCTGCTTCCGCCAAAAATATAACGAAATTTTTGAATTCAGAAATTTTATATTAAGTTTTATTGCAGAAAATTTTTATGTTTTTTTATTATTTAAAAATGCAAATTATTTAACGAAACTACAATAATAATAATTTTATTCTTACAGAAGATAATACATATAATAAAAATATTCTGATATTAAGAAAAGACAATCGATCCTCTGCCTTCAGAGAGCTATCCGACGTCGCGCACAGGAGACCTGCCACTTCAAAGCACCATACAGAGCCAGAATGTCAAACAAAGCGTACAAACCCGCCGTCATATCATTTTGTCGATACAGGAAAACAAGAGTGTAGAAAAAATCGACGGCGATCCATAAATACCAGTTTTCGATATGCCGCCTGGCAGACCAGAATGAAGCAAGGAGACTGAAGCAGGTAAGAGTCGCATCAATCCTGGGAAGAGGATCGTCAGTCCAGATTGCCATTATCGCGCCGAGCACGACGGACGCCAACATCGCGGCGGCGAAACCGAGCATAAGATTAATCAGTGTAACAGACACAACCTGAATGGTTTGCTCTCCCGCTTTCCGGGCACTGGACCAGCTTTTCCATCCATAAATCTGAGCGGCAACATAAACACACTGAAGCATCATATCGGCATAGAGCCTCCACTCATAGAAAAGTTTTGCATAGAGCAGAACAGCAACGATACCGACCGGCCAGCAGAGCATGTTACGACGCGCCGTCAGCCAGACACCCAGAACGTTGACGACGACAGCGACAAGTTCAGGATACGACATAATCCCATATTCCTTTCACGACAGAGATCGCAGTTTCAGGAAACATAAGGTATACAACAAATGACATCGTATTTTTGTGGTGGGAAAAAATATGTTTCGGTGTAGCGACATTTATCATGAAAGACGCCGTGCAAATTTATCAAGATGCCCGAGCATTACTTCTCCCTCTCTTTCCCGGAACCAGTCGGCATGACCGAGAAGAAATTGGTCGTAAGCGATCTGTGCATCCGCCTCGTTCCGAAGAATACCGGAAAAATAATCAATTTCACTAAGAGCGAAATCCGCGTGGACGAGAGGCAGGATAGCGCTTAGCTTTTTTACGGCTCTGATACTGAGCGGAGAAACGGAGTTGTAGCCGTTTAACAGGGCATCAAGCTGACCAAGATTACCCACAGGACCTGATCCATTTTCGGCATCAAGCCATGAGATCAGGTTGCGCTCAATGGCCGTTGCGAGATCGAAAAGAGCGAAGGTCCTGTCGGAAAGACCGAAATCAAGAATGGTCTGAACATGACCCGCATTGTCGGATGATGACCAGAGCAGATTTGAGGCATGCCAGTCACCATGCGTCCAGAGAGGTGGTTCGTCGTGCAACAGAGCATATGCGTTTGCGTGGAAAGGAATAATCAAACGCTGATTAATATCTGTTTCCCAGGAACGCGATGAGAAAAACCGGGCGAGTGCCGGACGAGCGGATAATTCTGCCTTGAGGATGCGGAGAGGATCAGGCGAGCCAAATATGCTGTTGCTGGCAACAAGAAGTTTCGTTTGCCGTGGTGGTGCCTGATAGGTGACGGCTGCCTGGTGAAACTTTGCGAGCATCTGGCCGGCAGCGAAAGCATGGGAATCATGAGCAAAGGCAGTCCACGATGGACTGTCACGATAAAAATCGTATCCCCTGCCCGGTTGGTAGACTTCGTAAGTCCAGATGTCATCGGCGATGGCTGTTTCGCCATTTCGCGCGATGAGAATATTGACGACAGGAACGTGATGTTGCCGCAGATGGCCGATGAATCGGTGTTCTTCAGTCAGGTCTGCGACGCTGCGAACGCTGTGATGATGGCGTTTAACGAAAAGGCTGCCCTTTGAGGTTTTGACTTCGGCGGCAGAGGAGAATGGGCGCGGGCTGCGCCAGAGAATATCCTGAGGGCTGCCAGAAGATGGAAACTGTGAGAGCACGTTTTCAAGTTCAGGCAGTCGGATTTCGGGCCAATCCGGTCGTTTCAGGTCATTACCGAGACCGTGAGCGTAATGAGTGCTGCTCATACCGACATGCCGGCCGTAAGCGATTTCCCGGTTACGGTCGGTCGGCAATTATTAGAAATTCTGTTATTGGGAAACATACAATCTGTCCGGGCCGAATAATGAATCAGAAGCCGGTGGAAGCTGTGAACAGGGCCGCGAACCCGCCGCCGACGTAATAATCGGGAGAACTTCCGGCAATTGTCGTGCCGTAACGGCCCGTGGTGTCGCGGGCATTCAGGGTCGGATCTGCTATGCCGGAAAGGTAATGTTCATTGGTGATATTGATGAAATTCATACGCAAGGTGGGGGCATGCAGATGGACGGCGTCAGAGAAGCGGTATCCGATAGCAAGATCGCCTGTTGTGTGATCGGAAATACGTTCATCGTTCATAAAGGTTGCGTACTGATGCCCGGTATAGTGAACGGTCGCGACGCCGAAGAGATGTCCGTCATCATAGCTGATGCCCGCTGCAGCCTGGAGGGTCGGGCTGCGGACAGCGGTTTTTCCTTTTGTAGGCAGGAGATCTCCACCTGAGGCGATGTCGTTGTCGATAGTGGCGTGAAGATATTCACCGGAGACGTAGGGGCTGAAATGGTGCCATGGACGGGTACCGAGTTCGATGTCCACGCCACGTGAGGTCTGGCCACCGCCATTGAGGGTAGACTGAATGATGGCGCCATTCTGGGAAACAAGCGTGGCAATCTGTCTGTTTGTAAAATTGTAGTTGAACAGCGTCAGACTGCCGATGAGCCAGGTTCCGTTGCGGCGGTAGCCGAGTTCTTCCGAGATCGAGTATTCCGGCTTTGTGTCTGGTGTGGCGGCAACAGAGATGCTGCCGGATGAAGGGTCGTAGGTGTTGTAGAAAGCGGTTTCATCGGGGGCGCGGAAATTGGTTGTCGCGTTCAGGAAAAGCTGGTTGGCGTCATCGATACGCCAGCGCGCCCCGAGACGGGGAAGCGGCTCAGCATAGTTCGCGTTCGCGTGGTATTGCGGTCCGGGGAGGTCGTTGGTCCCGTTCCGGGTGAGCATGACCATTTTAAAGCCTGCATCGATAGTCAGCCGGTCGTGCAGGAGAGATATGTGATCGCCGACATAGAGAGCGTTTGTCTGTGAGATGGTGTGATCGCTGGCAGCGAGCAGAGGCTGGCCGTCAGAGAGGTGGATGAGAGCGGACTGCTTTTCGGCCCATATATCCGCTGCGTTGCCGTTTGAGCCAACGGCTGTGAAGCTCTGCTGCTCGGTATCATCGGTGTAATCGTACCAGTAGCCGAGGACAAAATCGTTCCGGCCGAGTCTGTAATGCAGGGCAGCGTTGAAGCCTGAGCGATAGCTGCGCTGGGTATAATTGGCGCGGACGGTCGCTTCGTCGTCCTGTGCACCGGGCAGACTCAGCGTGTCTGACAGTGCCTGGTTACCGTTATAAAGCCCGGTTTCCGACAGGGTGGAACCACCAGGCGCATTGCCGTACGCGAGCTGACTGTAAGGGGTGACATCCAGTGCGAGACGGTCGGTGAGGTGCAGATGGACCGGGGCTCCGACATAGAGCGTGCGCTCGGGATCACGCCACAGGCGCCAGTAATCCGTGCCCCCGGCAGCATTATTGGGATCGTAGCGCCCGGCGAGATTGTTTGCGCCGTGGATGCCATCCTCTTTCCAGCTTTCGAGGGAAACCTGAGGATAATAACTGGTGATGATATTCGTCCATGAGCCCAGGACAGCCGCATGGCTCCCCTGCCCCCACCCTTTGATGAATTTGAAATCGACATGCTGCCGATTGTCGCGTCCGGGACCGCGCCAGTTATCGGTGGCGCCGTGAGAATAGGAAACGAAACCCCTTACGCCCGAGTGACCGATCTCGCCTGTTTCCAGACGGATGAACTCACGATTTGTATTGTAGGAACCGTAAGAAACACTGGCATAGCCACCGGGTTTTTCGGACGGGTCGAGAAAAGACAGGTTCATCAGACCGCCCGCGGCATTGAGCACCGGACTGTCGAGATCAGCGGCGCCCTGAGCCAGGGAGACCCCCTGATAGTTTTCGCTGTCGGCGAACTGTGACGGGTAACCGGAATAATAGGCGATGTCGTTGAGGGGCATGCCTTCGAGGACGTAGCCCAGGGCATCGCTGTTCAGACCGCGCACGGTAATGTTGGTTGAGGGCGAGAAACCGAACGGGTCGGAAGTGGCGACATTGGCGCCGGGCAGCATGGAGGCAAGCTGGAAGGCGGTCGCCATGGGCGCCTGTTTGCTGATGTAATCGCGGTCAACCGTACTCACGGAGCGGACTTCGTCATGGGGACGGATGAGGCCGCCACCGGGCTGGTGCCCGAGGACTGCATCGGCATGACCTTTGACGAGAATAGTTTCAGAAGTTCTGGCCCGAACGCCTTTCTGTAGTATTTCAGTTTCGCGGCGCGTAGTTTTTTTAGCCGGAATTTCGTTACTTTCAGCCGAAGCGATGACGGGCAGGCCGTACAGCCCCGCAGTGACAACACTGGCGAGAACCGTTGTCGAACGTCGGAAGCGGACTGGCAGATATGGCAAGATCCGTGTCCCTTCTTTGTGGCATTACAGCATCTTACGTTAGCAGATTATCGCCTTAACCTATTCGAACCGTCGTCAAAACCCTTTCTTCCAGGCGCGAATAAAATTTTCGGCCTGCCCTGCCGGCAAAGCCGTCTGTCCACTCAATTTTGCCGGCCGACCCCGATTTATCATGCTGCATCCCGCTTTTCATCTGAAACGGGCACACGGATCAGATAGTCGAAGGCAGAGAGAGCAGCCTTTGCACCGTCGCCTATTGCGATCACAATCTGCTTGAAAGGCGTGGTAGTCGCATCGCCTGCGGCGAATACGCCGGGCAAGGATGTAGCACCATGACTATCAACAATAATTTCGCCAAAATCGTTAAGTTTCACGGTGCCGCGTAGCCAGTCGGTGTTGGGCAGCAGGCCGATCTGAACAAACACACCGGCGACGTCAATATGATGATCCGCCCCGTCGCCGCCGCGATATGTCAGACCGGTCACTTTGGTGCCGTTGCCTTCGATGCGTGTCGTCAGAGCTTCGGTCAGAATGGTGACGTTCGGCAGGGATCGCAGTTTATCCTGCAACACCTTGTCTGCCTTCAGCCCTGAGCCACGCTGAAGCAGCGTGACATGCGACACGATGCCAGCCAGATCTATTGCAGCTTCGACCCCGCTGTTGCCGCCACCAGCAACCGCGACAGGCAGTCCTTTATAGAAAGGACCGTCGCAATGCGGGCAGTAGGCCACGCCTTTATTGCGATATTCTTCTTCACCGGGCACACCGAGATGGCGCCAGTGCGCGCCGGTCGCAATGATCACCGTCCGTGCATGAAGGATGGCGCCGCTTTCGAGGGCGACACCATTCATGCCGCCCGGATGCGCCGCAGGGAATAGTTCCTTTGCGCGTTGCGACGAGATGACCTCAACATCGTACTGGTGAACATGTGCTTCCAGAGCTGCGGAGAGTTTCGGACCGCTTGTCTCTGTTACTGAGATAAAGTTTTCGATGCCTTCCGTGTCCATGATCTGGCCACCGAAACGATCACCTGCAAGACCAGTGCGGAGTCCCTTTCTCGCGGCATAAATGGCTGCGGAGGCGCCTGCCGGACCGCTGCCAATGATCAGCATATCGAACGGGGCGATGTCTTTCAGTTTTTCCGCGGCGCGCTTAGGGGCATCGGCATCGAGCTTTGCCAGTATCTGGTCCATGTCCATGCGGCCCGTATCGAAAGGCTCGCCGTTCAGATAGACCTGCGGAACGGACATGATATTCTTCGCCGTGACCTCGTCCTGAAACAATGCACCGTCGATCGTGACGTTATGAACATTCGGATTGAGAACGCTCATGGCATTGAGTGCCTGCACGACATCCGGGCAGTTCTGACAGGAGAGCGAAACGTAGGTTTCGAAATTGTAATGTCCGGGCAGCGCCTTAATTTGTGCGACTGTGTCAGCATCGAGTTTTGGCGGATGGCCGCCAACCTGAAGCAACGCCAGAATCAATGAGGTAAACTCGTGGCCCATTGGGATAGCTGCGAAGGTGACCCCTGTTTTTGAGGTTTCGCGCCGGATGACAAAGGAAGGACGTCGCGTGGCACTTCCCTGCTCCGAGACATTCACCTTGTCCGAAAGCGCGGCGATCTCATGCAGAAGCTCATGCATCTCGCGCGATTTCGGGCTGTCATCAAGCGACGCTTCGAGCACGACGGGATGCGCGAGATTCGCAAGGTAGCCTTTAAGTTGCGTTTTGATGGTGTCTTGCAGCATGTGGAAGAACTCCGTTTTTCGGCTGGCGTGGAACCGGAGGCCCGGTCCCGAAGGACCGGACCGTTCCCTGGTCAGATTTTGCCGATGAGGTCCAGTGACGGGGTCAGAGTTGCGCTGCCCTCTTTCCACTTCGCGGGGCAGACTTCACCCGGATGGGAGGCGACATACTGAGCCGCGTGGATTTTATCGAGGAGTTCGGTTGCGCTGCGACCAACACCACCGGCGGTAATCTCAATATACTGGATCTTACCTTCGGGATCGACCAGGAAGGTCCCACGGTTTGCGAGGCCGGCTTCCTCGATCAGCACGCCGAAATTGCGTGAGATATGGCCGGTCGGGTCAGCCAGCATAACATATTTAATCTTGCCGATCGCAGGCGAAGTGTCATGCCAGGCTTTGTGCGTGAAATGTTTGTCGGTCGAAACCGAGTAAATCTCCACGCCCAGCTTCTGGAACGCTGCATAATTATCAGCCAGATCCTCAAGCTCCGTCGGGCAGACGAACGTGAAATCAGCCGGGTAAAAGAAAATAACGGACCATTTACCCTTCAGATCCTTATCGGAAACCTTCACGAACTTACCGTCGTGGAAGGCATCTGTTTCGAACGGCTTAATCTCGGAATTGATGGTCGGCATAAGGAAACCCCTCTGCTTTCGTTTGTCTGTTGGTGACGGAGAGCTTGTCTCACAGGAGCAAACTGCCTGGAAACAGTTTCTGTCGATGGCTGTTATAGGTAAAACCTTTTGATAAGTGAACCTGAATCGGGCTTATCTATATCCATGACTTATGTCGCCCTTTCCGGCCTTTCCCTGCGGGATATTGAATATGTTGTGGCCGTCGATGATCTGCGCAACTTTTCGCGCGCGGCAGAACGCTGCGGCGTCAGCCAGGCGGGTCTGTCCGAGCAGGTTCGCAAACTTGAGGCGCTGCTCGGCGTGGTACTTTTTGAGCGTACGCGGCGGCATGTCGTTCCGACGCCTGATGGTGCCAGGCTGATTGCCATGGGGCGTGACGTAATCGCGGCAGCCCGGGCGATGATTGAAATGGCACATACGCAATCTGGGCCGCTTGAAGGCTTACTGCGTATCGGGGTGATCGCGACTCTGGGACCTTATTATGTTCCGAGTCTGCTACCGTTATTGCGGCGTGCCTATCCTGAGCTGAAACTGCAACTCACTGACAGCCTGACTGCGCCAATGCTGAGAATGCTGCAGCAGGACGATCTGGATCTTATTTTCGCAGCGCTGCCGGTCCCAGGAGACACATTTCACTGTGCTCCCGTTTTCGGTGAACCGTTTCTGGCGGCGTTACCGGTCAGTCATGCACTTGCACGAAAAAAGACGCTTCTGATGCACGATCTGGAAGGACCTGATCTTCTGCTTCTTGAAGAAGGGCATTGCCTTCGCGATCAGGCATTGTCTCTATGCGGTGTATCGCCACAACGCGATCAGCAACGACTTGCGACCAGTCTGGAAATGCTCTGGCATATGATCGGTGCAGGCGAAGGCTATTCGCTGATCCCGCGCCTTGCTCTTCGTAATCGCGGTGAGTGGGACGACCTCATTTCGGTGGTTTCTGTGCCGGATGCCAGCCGCACTATTGGTCTTGTCTGGCGTAAATCTGATCCGCGCGGAACTGCTTTTACGGAGTTCGCCCGTTTTCTGCGCGATCATGTTCCGGAAGGGTGTCGGGTGGTTCACACATAAGGCAGAGACAACCTGATAAGACTGGAGGATAATGGATTTACAGTCATTTTATACATATAAATTTATACATATAAATCTGTATTTTTCATTTGTGTTATTTATTATTAATATTTATAAAAATAATAACTAATTATTTTTCTGTAACACTGAAGAGTAAACGCGACTTCAACCAGACAGACAGTTGCTTCCCGACCCTCTCCGTGCGGTAAACTGCTTCAGTCGTTAGAGCCCTTTTGGAAATTCACGGATGAGCGTTTCTGCGTAGCATGAGGCTTCCCATGGCGATGTGGATCATGGCCTCTGCGACGTCGATCCGCTGTTCGTAGTCCTTCACAAGGCGACGCCAGCGGATCATCCAGCCGAAGGTCCGTTCCACGACCCACCGACGCGGCAGGATTTCAAACCCTTTTGTTGTATCTGACCGTCGGACAACCTCGACTGTGAAGTCGAGAAAAGCGGCCTTGTCCAACAACTGGAGGCGGTCATAAGCTCCATCCGCGAAGAGATGCTTCACCCATGGCCAGCGTTTGCGAATGGCATCGAGGATCATCTGTCCTCCTGCACTGTCCGAAATATCGACTGTCGTCAGCCTGACCAGAAGCAACCGGCCATCCGTATCAACTGCGATATGGCGTTTCCGACCGACAATCTTCTTGCCTGCGTCATAACCACGTGCCTTTGCATGGGGCGCCTTGATACTCTGGCAATCGATGACACCACCCGATGGACTGGCTTCGCGTCCTGCCATCTCACGACCGAGCATCAGGGAGACATCATGGATGGTCTGGAACAGGAAACGGCGCATCAGCCTGCGGAACCACCAGTAAACTGTCTGCCATGGGCCAAAATGAACCGGAAGCATCTCCCAGCCGCAGCCTGAGCGGACAAGATAGCGCAGAGCATTGATGATCTCACGCAAATCGGTTGTCCGTTTCCGACCACGCCGGTTCGCAGGAGGCATCAGAGGCGCTATGCGCTCCCATTCCTCATCTGTCAGATCAGATGGATAGCGTTTCGTCTTGCGTGTAATGCCGGCCATACGGCCTCTTTGCTCGGGCGTCCATATCCATAGCTTGAATCACACGCCGTGCCTCCTGAAAACCCATCATATCGAATTTCCAAAAGGGCTCTGATTCGTAACCAATGAATGCCTGTACTCAGAACCTGTTAATTCATTGAACTGAACATTGACTGGAGGGTATTATGTAGTTTCTGTCGTGAATTGTGCAGTAAAGATGGATGATTATTGCACGCAAACCCTATCCGCCTGATATCAGTGACGAAGAATGGTTTCTGATTATTCCATACCTTCTCCTGATGAAAGAGGATACTGAGCGGCATCATCATGATCTGCGGGAACTGTTCAACGGTCTTCGGTATGTGATCCGTTACGGGATTGCATGGCGGGCCATGCCGAACGACCTGCCGCCATGGTCTGCGGTTTATCAGCAGTCCCGGCGCTGGATGGAAACAGAGTGTTTCGAGGCTCTCGTCCACGATCTGCGGGCTGGACTGGACGTGTCACGGTTTAGTTCCGGACCATTGGTTATCTGTTAAGCGGCGTTGCGCTCATAATCCAGAAGGCTTTTCCATTAGAGTGCGGAATGGCGCCTCTGCGGAT
>NZ_WOTA01000020.1 GCF_011516825.1 Acetobacter oeni
TCGGTGAGAGGTCACATGACATGGCTTTCCGGCATAAAAAAGCCCGCAGCAGTCAGGGACTGTGCGGGCGCAATTCTCGATAATGTATGTCTGGATGCCTGTCCCTGTACAGACTGGCAAGAAACCGGATCTGGTCTGCCCTTATATTAGCAGGCTGATGAGCGCCGACGGGATGGCCGGCTCGATATCAGCGTCTCACCAGAGTTAATAAAAATTTCCATGGTTTGTTCTATTGCTCGCCACGAGCCGCATATCACGAGAACAAACAGGGATACGATCAGCATCTCTGCAATACATACAAGAAACACCAATGGGCTGGCAGCTCCCCAGGACAAAAACATCAATCCCTTGAACACCCTCAGATCATCCGAATTTTCGTCCGCGCTAGAAATCTTATTTCCGCGTATCCCGGAAATATACTGAACTGCGAGTTTTGCGGCGGATGCAGGGATCGCAAGCACGAACAGAAACATGGGCCAACCAGAAAAGGCTGATGCGATACCACTCTCAACTACGCTCCTATCTTTTTCTGAGAGCGTTTCGCTGTCGAGCAATTTTTTCCCCAGCTGCGCAAATTTGAGACGTGCGGGCTGCGCTGCCTCTGCAACGCGACGCTTCACGAATGCATAACCGATTACTGCCGCACACACCTCCGCAAAGTAGAGGGGGACATAAAAAGCAGACCAGTTCATATACTCCTCCTCTCCACCTATCAGTTCCCTTCAGCCGCTTTCGAAAACGCTTTTTTTAATCCGTCAGGGACGGCGCGACCAAAAGTAAAAGCTAGAAAAGCACACCCAACCACTATGCAGAGAAAGCATGGGAGTATGGTGTAGCAAAAGGTGCCAGGTTGCTTTTCAGCGAAGTGAAAAAACTCCATCCCAACGTTCTCGTAACATGGTGCCTGTCCCAGCCCCGCAGTAGCCGCTGCGTGTGAATTTTCACCCGCCGGCTGACGACTACCTGTCATCCTTAACGTCTCTCGCTCAAACTTGTTGCCATCGGGTTAAGCACACAAAAGCTGTGCACGGCAACAGATGGAGAGCCATGAGATTATCACAAGACGCGCATCTCGCCGGGAGCGGCCACTCACTCGCTTTCTTTATTCCGCCCGGCATCAAGGCCCATCTGGATCAGGCGGCGGATCGCTTCGGGTCGACTAACATAAGGAGGACCGTTTTGAGCTATCCACGCATCGATCGTGGCCAGCTCCTCACTTGCGATGCGCACCATGATTGGCATCGTGTCAGCTCTTGGCCTACCTCTTGTTGATTTCTTGATATCTTCACTTGCAGTTCTCATGCTTTCTTGATATCAAGAAATCAGGCCGGAAGGAAGAGGCAACTTCCAACCGGCCCTAACCTCGAACAAGGGAAAGCCCCCATGCCCAAGGCTATCAACTGACCTACCATGACGCGCCGGGCCACTAAAGCGGAGAGGCCCGTACAGCCTCCGCAGCCGCCTCTTTCGCGACAGGAGCAGTCCGAGAAAGACCAGCTACTTGCCGACATGCAGCGGATATTGCGGCAACTCGATCAGGAACACCTGAACAACGCCGTCAGTCTGGCGATGGAAGCCGCGCGCGGCCAGGGGGAACTTGTCGAGCATTTTGCTGAACTCGGGCGCCGCTTCGGTTCGCACTCCGCAAAATCCAGTCAGCGAAAACTGCATGTCATTGAGGGAGGCCTGTCATGACCGGCCTCATCCCGTTTGCCTTCGAAGACGCGCCGGTGCGGGCGACGCTGCGCGACGGCGAGCCCTGGTTCGTTCTGGCCGATGTGTGTGTCGTGCTGGAGATCAGTAAGCATCGTGACGCTGCGTCTCGGATGGACGACGACGAAAGGGGGTCGGTAATAGTGGACACCCCTGGTGGTCCACAACAGACCACCATCATCAACGAGAGCGGTCTCTACACTCTGATTCTCACCAGTCGGAAACCCGAAGCGAAGCGTTTCCGGAAGTGGGTCACATCCGAGGTTCTGCCGTCAATCAGAAAGACTGGCGGCTATGCAGATCACTCAGAAGCGGGCTCGGTTCGTCGGCTGTCTCTCGTGCTCGTGACTCTGGATCTGAGTGGGCTAGACGCCGCGCTGCCGCTGTGGGCGGAACTGAAAACCGGCATGCCGATGCCGGACAGACGTGGACTGATTGCGCTGATCCGGTCCTATATGAGCCCGCAAGCAGGCGGACAGCACGAGGATGGACGCCCACTGACGTCCCGCCACAACGGCGCGCTTGACGGCCGGCCCCGGAAGGGAGAGACCGCCGAGATGGCGCGGACACGGCGGCTGCAGATGGTGGACAAGGTCGTCATCCCCTCTGACGACGGCCAGAGCGCTTCGGTGATCACCTATTCGACGGTGCAAAATCCGGAAGACGGGCGCGACTGACGCGGTCCGCCTCATAATAATGATCTGCCAGCACTTCCAGCACCAGTGCGATCTGCGCTGACGCCTGCCGGCATCCGGTCGGGGAGCCCGGAAACAACAGATCCCCGATCCGCGCGAACGGCAGTTCCTCGACCAGCATAAGGATGAGGCGTTGTTCGCCGGCACGGCCGATTGCGGCGCGCGCACCACGCAACGCCTCACCGGCACCGACGCGCGCCAGCTGGAAGCTCTCCTGATCGCCGGAAATACCGCACCGCAAAAGTGGATCCTGATCCCCGACGCCAAAATTGAAGAAGACATAATCGACACGCCATCTCTCGGCCGCAGCGGCCTGCGCCTCTGTAATACGGCTTCGCCGCAAAAGCGTCTGGACGGTGGTGATTACCCTTGAAACGCCGCCTGTTTCGTCGACATCGCTATGATATTTGCGCTCGGCCGTCGCCGATAGTCCAACCAGCAAAGCGCGATCCTTCAAATTGTGAGTGAAAAGACAGGAAGTTACACGTCCTCACGCCACGCGCCGGTCAGGCTCATATGCCGCGCGGTAGGCCTCACGCGTTATCTCGCATTCCGCCGGCAGTCCCAGTTCACGCGCCCGGTCAGGCCAGCGCTTTTTCATCGCTCCCCACCCGCCGCAATCGCGTGAAAGCTTCGCGCTCTCACAGGCCGCGAGATCGTAAGCCTCATCAGCCGCGCGGATGTGCTCAGGCAGTTCAGGACCGCCGGTCGCCGCCTCGCTGGCAGCCAGCAGTGCATCCTGATCCCGCATCCCGTCTTCAACGGCGCCCTTGAACGCGCCCATGTGCCCAGGCTTCTCACCACGGGACGCCATGTCTGAAGCCCGCTTCCTGATCAGCTCGCGAATGATGGCGGGGTCATACCCTTCGGACAGCCAGCGCCGGGACATCGAGACCACATAAGGCCCCTGAACCTCACCGAAACCGGTGATTGAGATAATCTCCCGCACCAGACTATTCAGGGTTTCAGGATCGACCGGAGTTTTCGCGGTTTCGGTTTCCGGAGTTTCCCTAGGGTTAGAGCAGGAATTATCAATATCTCTTTTCTCTTCTAGTTCTAGGGAAAACCCGGAAACCGGTTTTTCGTCCGAAACCCCCGAAACCAAAACCTGTTTTGAAAAACGGTTTAGGTTTCCGGTTTCCGAGGTTTCCCCGCCCGAAATAGAGCGCATCAGCGGGATCGACCTCTGCTGCGTGGCGTCGTGCAACTCACGCTCGCGACGGACACGGGCCATCTCTGCCGTCTCGCCTTTGCGCGGCCGACCGCCCAGGGCGCCGTTGCGCGGTGATGTCACCTGGTGAAGCGTTCCGGTCGGGTCGGCCTTGCCCCCCTCGACCATGCGGAGAAACTCACGCTCATGTGCCTCCCGGGCTGCCCGACGCTCGGCACGCTCCTGCCGTCGGATTTCGCGGGCCACGAGCTCCGGACTGTAAAGCGCCCCGTCGTCATCGCGCGCGGCAAACCCCCACTCGATCGCCTCGGGCAGAAGACGCTCAAGCTCGCTTTCATCCTCGGAGATCATTCGGGCAATCTCCTTCGTGCACAGGATCCGGCTTCCGCTGCGGAAAGTCGTTTCCCGTGCTTCCTTCAGAGTCTCGACGAGGCTGAACACGACACCGCGCACGGCGGCCGGGGCCACGCGCAGAAACCTGCGACCGGGCACGGACGAGACGTCAAAATTTTCCGGGATATAAAGCTTCTTCGTCGTCACCGCGCAGCGCCTCCCTGTACGGACCCTGTTTCTGCGGCAACAAAATATTCCACCCGGCGAAGGCCGACTGCCCGCAGCATGGAGTCCGGAACAGGCCGGCGACTACAGAGCACATCCGACACATCCTGCTCCCTCAGCCCGTGCGCCAGCGCGAATTTACGCTGTGTGCCGTATTTCCCGATCGCATCGCGAAGAATCCGAAATGCATCGACGCGATCCAGTCGGGGATGTTCAACCACCCCCGGGATCTTCGAAACGGTGTGCGTCATGACTGGCCGCCTTCTTTATCTGTCCTGGCTTCCGTCAGGTCGCTGACTTTTCGTCCGCTCGGGGGGGGGGCTACAGAGATTGTGAGTCCGGCAAAGCACGCGAAGGCGCTCCAGCTCACGGGATGCAGCAAAAAGGGCATCACGATCCTCTTCGACGCAGTCAGTCACTCCGGTCAGGCCGCCAGGCATGAGAAACACCCTGATCACCCCGAGACTGACAGACGGGACTTCACCAGGATCGGCACGCAAACCAAACCAGGCACCAACATCAATGCCTACTCCCCAGAGCACTGCTGATTCTCCTCAATGAACTGATTGATTTTTTCGCGAAGTGGTTTGCACTCGACCATCAGCCTCAGTAGTTCCTCGCCACGAGGCGTGCTTGTGCCACGCAGCCAGTTTCGGACCGTGTGCGGGCTCTTGAGAAGCCTGCGCGCGAGTTCCTTCGCGGCATTTCGCTTCCCGCCGTATTCATGGCGCAGCGCATCCGTAATGACGTCCTGGTAAATCGACACATTCAGTGGCCTCCTAAACGGAAAGAACTGACCTCTTTTCGACCAGAAATGGTCGCTTTCAGTGCGCGACTTTTCCATTCATCCCCTCCATCATTTCGGACGTGAGCAGCGCCGGAATATGGGGAAGGATGAGGAAAACGCCTGGTGGACGGGAGATTGTGATCTGCACGCGTTTCGGCATTGAGGTATTGCCAGACCAGGCAAACTACGGACTTGCGGACGACGGTCATGGCCGTGCTTCCCGTAGCTTCAGTGTCAGAACACTCCACGCGGCACATACGGCGATGGCTGCGGCGCACCAGGTGGCGAGGCAACCCACTGCAATCATGGAAACCCGTCTCATCTCACGGTCTTCTTCGTGACAGACGAAGCATCACGGCACTACATCTGCGGTTGGCCAGTCATGATTATCAGGCCAATTCTGACTAAACCACTTCACTGCCTTCGTGTAATTTCTGGTGGCAATGTCGCCACCCGATCGCACGCGAGCGATAGTGCGACTGTTTTTGAAGATGAGTCCGGAAACGGTAGCCTCCGAGACGCAACGCGCCGCGCAGTAGCAATCAGTCAGTCGCAGGAGATGTTTAGTAAGTTCCATGGTGTAATTATGCGGTATATTTACCGCATATGTCAAGCCGACACGCGGTTATCTTACCTCGTGTCAGAGTCACCATGACACGGCATTATTACCGCATGGAGATCGACGAATTCATAAAGCGATACGATGCTGCCCTGGTGGCTGCGGGGCTTAGTAATCGCAAGGCCACAGAAATGGCCGGTGTCAAAGAAGATACGACGCGTAATCCCAGACGAAAGGGCACGTCACCCGACGTCCTCTCGGTCATACAGCTGGCACACGTTCTCGGAGTGCCTCCTTTCCACTTTCTTGAGCCTCTGGGAATTACACCGGACATCCTCAGTTCTGCTGAGGTTGAGGAGAATTCTCTTCATAATGATGAGGAGCTCACTCTCCTCAGAATCTGGCGCAAGCTGGACGAGCCGAAGCGCCGGTCGTGGCTGCTTCTCCTTGATCAATCCGCGTCGGATAGTTCCGATGCTGCATAGCTCCTCCATACCTTCCCCCGTCTCTCTATTTGGACACCGTAACCCAAATGGGAACGAAACAGGAACGTATAATATACGTATGGGGGTTATGCGGGGGGTTTGGCTTGCGGAGATGTGGAGCCGGTCATGGATCATGACATGCCCACGGTGCTGTGACGCCGAAATAAAGGGGCGCCACTTCTCAGATCTGCCTGCGCTCCATGCGCTTAGACACCGAGACGGGAGAGGGTTCCTATGTCGCCAACAAACCGCAAAAAGCTGATCCGGATCCTGGTGTTTGGCATCATAATGGTAGCCATCGGAGTGCTGGTGTTTCTCGCTGCAGGACGGCGCGGTGGGCTGGATGGACACCGCCCGAACGACCAGTCAATTTCAGGGCAGGCGCCTCGCCGGTTCTGACGCCCATCGGTCAGTACGAACTAGATATTATCTCTCCGATTCACCCCCTAAAACCACCCAAAAGTGCCATAATACCGGCCTTCTGATTCACCAGGCTCCGAGGCAGCTTTCTCCCTACTCTCCCTCAGCGTCCGGCACATCTCCCGCAGCGCCCAGATACTCAGGCTCGCCGTAATCGCCGGTCTCAACGTCAACCGACATCCTCACGACCTGGGCTCCGTCCACGCTGAGTTGCCCCAGCCGAACCTTTTCCAGCCTTCGAAGTCCGTCTTCCTCATTGCGACAGACAATCGGTGATCCCGGATCAAGCTTCGGGCGGCGTCCGCCTTTCTTCCACGTGTAAGACTGGAAGATGATTCGTTCCTCGGTAGCCATGTAGAGCCTCAGATGATGGGATAGACACTGTAGCACGACGGACGTCCGTCTATCTCGGCGTGGATTTTTTTTGTTCGGTATGCGGTATTTATACCGTTGACAATAGCGGTATTTATACCGCACATTCCCTTCATTGCCACCTGCGATGGAGATTTCCTTGCCCCCATATTCATCCCGGTCCCGCCCCGTTGCATGCGTGCCTTATGCCATCGAAGATAACTCACCCAGTTCCGGAGAATATCGTGAGCATCGCCAGCACCAATCCCGCCGACCCTCCCAAAAAATTACTGGAGATCGGAATTCTTACGGACGAGGATCGCGACGATCCGCACTGGGGGGCTGCGGGTGCAGACTATCGTCTCTGGCGTACGAAAGAGGCGATATCGCAGGCAGAAAAGATGCTCACATCGGAAGCATCCGCACTTTCAGCGCACGAGGCTCGAGCAACATCTCTTATTGGATGGTTGAGTGCCGAAATGCTTGCAACTGCAGCGGCGGTAGCAGCGCATCCGTGTCAGACACGATTGTTCTGTGCTTTAGGGGTTATTCTTCCTGGCCTGATCTGCGGGTGGAACCTGTCACGCGTGTTCTTCGAGAAGAAGTGGAGCGTTGCGGGTATCCATCCATCGTGGCTGCTGCGGGATTATCCGGAAGCGTGCGAGTTGACTATGCTGGAGGAGATTGCAAAGCACTATGTGCAAGAGATCGATCGCAACGAGAAAATACTCGCTGCGACCTTTCGATTCCTCCGTATGGGGTGGCTTTCCTTTTTAGCAATCCCACTTGTAGCAATAGTCTGGCTCGCGCTTATAGGTCTTCTGACAATCAGCTTCGCGCCGGTTTAACCGGGATTTTCTGCGGAACTGCAATCGGCTTCGGAGCGACCGGGCGTGCGGGTGGAGGGCTTGATCCTCTGTCGTGCCTGGTTGGCGGCGGGGGTGGCGGTGCTGGTTTTTCCCCCACAGGGTTCCTCATCGGGTCGTTGAACAACTCGATGATGGAAGCGGCGGGGGCGTCTGACAACAGCCGCTCCCGCCAGCGGGAGACGGCGCATGCCTGACGTTCTCCCAATCCATGACGGAATCCGTCACGCTCAGAGCCCGTTCACCATACCGGCCTCTCCGGAACGCGCCGCCACGCAGAAGGTACTCTCGGCCAGCCTGCGGCGTGTGGAGGCGCTGAGCTCTCTCATCGCCAAAGCCGGAACAATCCTGACGGAAGGCCGCTGCGACGAAACGGCCGAGATTGATCTGTCGCTCGCTGTCGGTGCCGTCACAAGGGCTATGCGCTGCGAGGCCGGCACGATGCCTCCTTGCGGCAGGAAGGCCGGATGATGCGGATCGGTCACGTGCACGAGGAAGACCGGCTTTTCCAGTTCTCTTCCGTCTTCGCGACGCAGGCTGACCGTTTCGACGAGGCTGCGGTTGCGAGCGAAGCGTCCCTGAATCTCGATGTCGCTGAAAGTCTGCGACGTCTGTCGAAAACATGCCGGAGTGAAAGCGAGGCCTACAGCCGTCGTCTCCGCCAGCTTACCGAAAGAACGGTCCATGAAAATTCAAAGTGAAATGCCCGGAGTTTTCGCTGTGAACCGGGTTGAGAAGCGCGATCGAAACGTAGCGGTGCATACGCCCGATCACTGGGCCTTCAATGGCGGAATCATAGGACGCGAGATCTCTGTTCTTATTCAGGGCGGCGTCATTGCTCTGCACAAGATCAGATTTGCAAACGGAGTGGAGCTTGAAGCGAGGCCGTCATGGGTTCACGCCTGCGAGTGTCAGGATCATGCATTAGTAGAAAGTCCATGAGTGACCGCAAGTCCGGATACTTGTCGCTATTGGACAGACTGGAAAATTACCCGATTTTTTCAATGTCTCTTCTTTTTGTTTTTGTCTGGATCACTCTCCTTGTCCTGATTTTGGAGGACCTTTTATGATCGGCAGGTCTGCACCAAAAACCTATACTGCTCATGCCCGCGACAGGATCGCGGAGAGGTACGATATCGAGCTTAGTCGATATGAAATGGAAATTCTGGCCCGCAGTATAAAAACCGGCGATGCCACCTATATTTTCGCGCACGATGACCGAGGAACCGAGGTGTGGGAAGTAACTCACGCGGCAAGCGAAACGCAGATTCAGGTTGTTTTCGACCCAAGAGATGAAATGATTGTCACGGCACTGTATCCGGGTTCGTGGATTTACAGGCGCGGTTACTGGATGAATTCCGCTTATTCTGTTGGATTGCGAGAGCAATCATCCGCGAGCGCATTGCGATGAGCGATGCTCGGCAAATCAGCTTTCTGGACTGCGATTCATCTTCCAGTGCTCGTGGAATATTACCATATTGCGGATCAGACCCCGTCGCAGATGTCGTTCGTCACGCTCTTCCCTGCCGAGGTCACCAGTGGAATAGCCTGGCCTCATGTGTATTGCCCGCAAAGGTCACAATCATCGTCGATACACACTGGACCGGCGTTGCTCTCGAAACCCTTCGTGTGGAAGGGACAGAATATTTTCTTTTTAAAAATGGTAGTATTCAGGAGCGCAGAAGTTATTCGGACACTCCGGAACGCCGGGTCATCATGGATCCGGAGCATGCGGTCAGACTGCATAGAAAAATACGGCTTCGTGTGTGGTCTGTGACGCGCTTGTGTTTGAATTTTCGTTTTAACTTCGATGATGTTTCGAACGATTACGACAGAAAAATCATTAGTCTAATCGAAGGTATTCAGAGTTCTGCCGGTGCAACATGCACTGCGAAGTTAAAATTGAAAAAGTCGGAGTTTCAGGCGGCGTGAGCATAGAGATCACCGCCTTCCTCGCCTTCGGCATCACGTTCGTGTTCAGTTTCGGGATCGCGATGCTGAACGAATGGCACAGTCGAAATCCGATAACAGAAGATGAGATGGAGTTTTTGAATGCGTGGTAAAACAGAACGATATCTTGTGGCACTGCCGCTGACCGATGAGCAGATGCAACAATTTTACAATTATTCGGCGGGAGAGATCAGCGCAGCAAATTTGATCCGAGTTGTCGGGGCAGCCTGCTCGATGACCGCTCATGGCGGAAGACAGTATGACCTGGAGAAGGTCGCTCCCCGACCGATCTGTGAATCAAACTACGGATTATGTGAATGACTGAGCGTAAACCAACCCCTGAAATGATCGAGGTTGCCGCGCTGGCTATGTGGAACGAGTCCTGCGTTCTCGGCGACCCGATTGCAGCACACGACCTCAGTGAGGTTCAGATTTACGAGACACAGGCTGAGAATAACGAGGCGACCCTCAATGTCTGCCGGGCGCTGGCATCAGCCGCACTGAAATCTGTGTTCGGAGAGGTGCTGACCCCATGGCGCCCGATCAGCGAAGCACCGAAAGACGGAACGGAAGTAATGTTGTACGCTCCAAATATAATTTGCGGTGGGATGTCATCAGACCGGTGGAACGCCAAACTTAATCAGTGGGATGTTGCATCGGATGGACAGCCAACCCACTGGATGCCACTGCCAGCGGCGCCGGAGGTGAATGATGAGTGAGACAACATCTGAAATGATAGAGGCGGCGGCCAGAGTCCTCTGTGAAAATCAGGGATTCGCCCCGGACGGAGACGATTCAGAATGTCAGTCTGAAATGGGGGTGAACTGGAGAGCATTTGAATTTGACGCAAAGCAAGCGATCGGAGCTGCTAATTCCGTTAGCCCTTCACCGTGGCAGAAGATTGAAGCAGTGCCATCCGGGGATGAAATATTTCTCGCCGCTACTATTGATGGGCGAGTGATGGTTGTCCGGGGGAATATTCTTCAGAATATGATGCGCAAAGATACACCAGCACATCTCCAATTTCCGGCAACACACTGGATGCCACTGCCAGCAGCACCGAAGGTCAATGATGAGTGACACGCTCTGGACTGCCCGCGAACTGGCTGAATATCTCCGATACCAGGAGAGCACTATCCGTCGACTGGCCAGCCAGCATCCGGATCGTTTGCCGCCGCGTGTCGCCGGTGTCGGTCGCCCGCGCTGGAACCCTGAGACTGTTCGTCGATGGGCATCGATGCCAGCGCCCGACAGACCCCGCCGGGGACGACCTCGCCTCACCCCAACTTTTTAGCCAGGTCGCTGGGGTCTGGCCGGTAATAGTCCTTCAGCACGTTGAGGGAACGATGCCCGGTCACAGCAGCCAGTTCCAGCACGTTCGACAATTTCTTGCTAAACACAGTCGTCGCCTCACGCCTTGAATCATGGAAATGCAGATCCGGAAGTCCGGCAATATCCCGGGCACGTCGGAAAAACTGGTCCAGCGTGCCAGACGCCACATGAATTACGGGATCTTCGTCCGCTCTCACGCCGATGATCCGAAGAAGAGCGATGGCGTCCGACGACAGGGGGACATAGCGCTCGTCCCCGTTCTTCGTCTTCTGAAGGTACGCGAACTGCTTCTCCAGATTGATGTTTGACCAGCGGAGCGAAAGAATCTCCCCCTTCCGCATCGCCGTTTCAAGCGCGAGATAGAACGCTGCGGCGACCCACTGCATCTTCGTCACTGGCGTCGATTTGCGATCCCACCCCAAGGCATCCGCAATGGCTGCGCGCTCAATAACTGAGACGCGGCGCTTTCTGGCGCGCGGGTTCTTTGGTCTCTGGATCAGATGAACCGGGTTTGCAGCAAATGGGGCGCACCATTCCTTAATGGCGTGATTGATAACCGCTGAGATAAAATTCAGGTCTCGATTGACGGTCGATGCGGAGACCGTGCGAAGTCGACCATCGCGCCAGGAGGCCAGATCCGACGGCCCGAAGGATGGCGGCGGGACATTGAAGACAGGCATCCGACATAAAGCCTTCGCCCGGATTTCTTCCCATCGGACGCCGTCCTTTGCCGGCGATACCTCCCGGCTGTAACGCGCAATGATGTCGGCCACAGTCTGGCGTCCGCTGATCGGCGAAATCTGAGCGGGCTTTTGCCCCGCGAGAATCGCAGCCTCAGCGCGGACTGCCCACTCCTCCGCCTCCGATCTTGTATCAAATGTCGCGTTGACCCTCTGCCCCTTGCGGACCACCATGGCTCTCCATGACCGGCCGCGCTTCACAATTGATGCCATCAGACCCTCCGCCACGGGCCTTACGCCATGGTGTAAATCTGGTGTAGACAGGGGTAATAACAACTCATCCGAACGGACGATAAGTAATGTTAAGTCACTGATAAGGCTAAGAATTGGCTGCCACTAAGGGGTTGATTTTTCCGAGTGTCGGCACCATTTGTCCATGCATCAGAACCTTATAAACAATGCACACATGGCTGCCTGCTTTGTCTGCTTACCACTCTTTCTTTGTGGTATTTCTGAGTTTTTGATTAATCTGTAAAAAGTGGAAATCCAGAGTTTCTACTGTGCCTTATGATCTGACCGGATGACGCTGTGAGGGAAAAACCAGCAGGATGATACCTCAGGACGATCACTCCTCTTCAAAAGACCCGTTCTCCCGTGAGGCTCACCGCCTGGGGCGCAGCTTTCGGGAAATGAACCTCTATGAGGGGTTCGAACTGCTGATCATGCTGATTCTGACGGCGCTGATTATGGTTATCACTGCCATCGCGACTTGGAATCTGATGAAAGAGGTCTGGCAGCTTGTCCGCTCATCTCAGATCGATCCGGCCAACGGACAGACCTTTCAGGAAGTCTTTGGAAATATTTTTACCGTCATCATTGCACTGGAGTTTAAAAGCTCTCTCAGGATCAGTCTGTCGCATAGTAAGGACGTGGTCCGCGTCAGGACCATTGTGCTGATTGCGCTGCTGGCGGTCTCCAGAAAATTCATCATTCTGGATCTGCACGAGGTTGTGCCGGCTGAAATGTTCGCATTCTCAGCCGCGGTTCTTGCTCTGGGCGTTGTCTACTGGCTTATCCGCGAACAGGACATCCGGGTCGCGAGCCGGACTGATCCGCCGGTTAGTACCAGACCGGCTCCGCCGCCTGACCCCCAATAACAGCTGATTGCCGGCAGCCGACAACTGCTGTCACAAGCGTTCTATAACAGAACAGACAGAACCTTCCGGCTCTGTCTGTGAAAATCGTTTTTCTTCCCGGCAATATTCAGATGAGAAAACTCAGAACGTCGTCGAAACTGTTACAATCGCCGTGAACGGTGGCTGGAGGTAATAGGACGGCGCGGTCCCGGCGATCGTGCTGCCATATACGCCTTTTACTGACCCGGCATTTGATGTCGTGCTGTAAATGCCGTTGCGGAATTTGGCGTTGGTCAGGTTCGACATATTCAGCTGAATCTGCGGCGCTTTGAGAAAGCCAAAGCGCGGAAAGCGATATCCCATATTGACAGAATCGGTGATATATTGAGGAATTTTACTGTCATTCATGAATGTTGCATATTGCTGGCCAATATACTTCAGATCGGCGGCAATGAACCAGCGCCCGGTATCGTAATCCAGCCCCAGACCCGCCATGACTTTTGGCGCCCGAATGGCTTCCTTACCTTTGGTCGGCAGGTAATCGTTGATCGTCTGACCGTTCAGGGTGCCCGTCGCGGCGATATTATTGTCGATGGTGGTGTGCAGATATTCAAATGTTGCGTACGGACGCAGACCACCAAGCAGAGGTCTTGCGGAAGCTACCTGAACGTCCACACCACGTGATGTCTGACCACCGGCATTAATGGTTGTACTATACGATGCACCGCCTGACCCGTCGTAGTAGTTTTGTGAAATCTGCCGATTAGTGAAGTTATAGTTAAATAAGGACACACTAGCGCTCACCCAGTCACCGGTATAGCGATATCCCAGCTCCTCCGAGATGGAGTATTCCGGTTTCGTGTTACCTCCCTTCTGCGTCTGTACGCCAGCCGTGCTGTAGTAGTCCACCAGAGACGTATTACTCGGCATGCGAAAATTGGTGGCCGCGCTGAAATAGACCTGATGATGCCGGTTGAATGTCCAGCTTGCACCGAGCTGCGGCAGAGGTTCGGCCGTATGCAGGTTACGGTTATACTCCGTTCCCGGGGTGTAATCGTAAGTCCGGCGCGTCACCATCGCTTCTTTGAAGCCTGCGTCAATCCGCAACCGGTCATTGAAATACTTCATCGTATCACCGATGAAGATCATATTTACCTGTGTAAGTGTCAGGAAGTTACGCGCACGATAAAGCTGACCGTCCGACGTTGTCAGAACGTCCTTCGTGCCCCAGATATTGAGAGGCTGTCCCGTCGTCTGGTTGACGTAGCCAAGCGGCGAATACTGATCGAGATTCGAATATTCATACCACCAGCCGAGTTCAATATGATGATGTTTATTGGGATCAAAGTTAAGCTTGATGGTATTACCGGGACGAAACTGCACCTGATTTGACGGAGCCAGCACTATAGCAGACGTGCCGGACGTCACTTTTCCATCCCCGTTTACATCAACGGCAACTTTCTCATTGCCCATATAGGTGCTGCCCTCGGTGAGGGTGGAGGCTCCTGTTCCGTTGCCGGCGCCATACCAGAAATAAATCGTATCATCGAGCGAAAGCTTCGGCGTGAGGACGATATGCGACGGCAGCACGGCCACGACATTCTGGAACGGATTTACGTGCAGCTTATAATAATTGGTATTCGCGCTGGTCGCCTTGCCTGCCGTCTGCGTAATCCAGTCAGCGGCGTAATTGGTGCTGTAACCTGTTGCCCGGTACTGTGTAAGAGTCGGGTTCAGCATCGAATCATTGATCTGATGGTTATAGGAGACGGTCAGCCCGGTGTGACTTCCGTTGTCGAAATCCTTCACCATCTTGAAATCATAGTGAAATTTCTCGAATCCGCCTGGTCCACGCCAGGTGTTGCCATCTGTATGGCTGAACGAGAACATGGCACGCAGACCGGAATTTCCAATATCACCTGAATTCAGACGAAGAAATTCACGATGCGTGTCGAACGACCCGAAAGAAATATCGATCAGACCACCAGCCTTGTGGGTCGGGTCACTCATCGTCGCGGATGTCAGGCCACCCGAGGCATTGGCTGTCGGACTGTCAAGATTCACAGAGCCTGGCTGGAGAGAAACAGATTCAAGATCCTCTGCCTCCAGCACTTCGTTGGCATAGAACTGTCCGCCGCCAATGTCGTTAAGAGGCATGCCATCAAGGAGCCAGCCGATCTGTGTCTGATCCATCCCGCGCACTGTCATCTGTCCGGAATAAATCCCATAAGGGTCCTGATTTGACACATTCGCGCTAGGCATCATGGCCATCAGCTGCTGAATATTCGTGGTCGGCGACTGTTTTGCTATAAATTCGTGGCTGACGGTCTGAACCGCTTTTGTCGCGGTTTCGCGGCGCAGCAAGCCACCACCGGGTGTACGGGTGCGGGAACTGCGCCCCGTGACGGCCACTGTTTCCTCACCTTTCGCTTCCATCTGCGTCGGAGGGCGGTGGGTCGGGGCGGATGCCTTGGGCTTTGCCTTCCCGGATACTGCGGCGGGAACACCGGAATTCGATGCAACTGCGGCATCATGGCGCGCCGGCGTATGATAAGGCGAAGCTGCATGAGCAACGTCTATGCAGCCAGCGAGCGCGGTGGATGTAAAAAGAATACCGAAACGGGTGCGACTGAGCATGATACGGACAATTGCCTGAGCGAAATGACAAGATGACCCTCTCTAATCGCAGGCTTTTGAACAATTCAACAAAAATCTGACCGGCTGCGCAACATTCCGGGAGCATGTAGTTTTTGCATCACAGATATGTCCAGCTTTTCGGGCAAGGCACATTTTACTCAATCATCACGATATCTCTGTAAGCGACCGCTAACCTGCGTCTTTGCTTCAGAAGCCAGACGCTCATTATTCTTTCAGATATGAAGGCGGAGAAGACAAACTTCTGTCCTCTCCGAAAAAATAAACGCAACAGCTACACATCATCCTGAAAAATACTTCTTCAGCCCGCGTCTTTGATCCACTCAGGGTGATGTGGCACAGCAACATCCCGCCCCTTCAGCATCAGATCCCAGTAAACGCGCGGGAAGACTTTTGTCTTGAGCAGCCAGGCAAAACTGCTGGGTTTGCGCTGGTCATACGGAAAACTCGGAGCGGGTTTGCCGCCATAAAGAAATTCAGCCAGCACTACCTTTCCGTAAGCGACGGTCAGCGGACAGGCGCCATAGCCGTCATAATGGCCCGTAACTGGCGTTCCCTCGAGAGATGCCAGAACATTGGCGACAACCACCGGCGTCTGAGCACGCGCTGCTGCCGCCGTTTTGGCGTTACTCGTCCCGATCACATCGCCCGCGCCAAACACGGTATCGTATTTCACATGACGGAGTGAGGAAGGATCGACATCGACCCATCCCGCCGCATTCGCGAGCGGGCTGGATTTAATGAAATCCGGCGCGCTCTGCGGCGGGGTCACATGCAGCATATCAAAGCTGCGGGTCTCGCGCGAAGTCGAACCGTCGGGTGCCGTAACATCAAAAGTCGCGGTTTTGGTTTTCCCGTCCACAGCGACGAGGTTGTGCTTATAAAACAGGTTTATTCCATAATAATCGACCGTGAACTGCAAAGAAGGCCGGTAATAACCTACGCCGAACAGAGCATCACCGGCGAGCAGAAACTCAACGTCGGTACGGTTGAGCGAACCTTCCTTACGCCAGAAATCCGAGGCCAGATAAGCAATTTTCTGCGGCGCTCCGGCGCATTTGATCGGCATGGGCGGCTGGGTAAACAGCGCCTTGCCACCATTCAGCGTCTGGATGCAGGTCCATGTATATTCGACATGCTGCATCGAATAGTTGCTGCACACGCCATTTTTTCCGAGCGTTTCCGTGAGCCCCTCAATCTTGTCCCAGTCGAGTTGCAGACCCGGGCAGACGACAAGCCGGCGATATCCGATCCGTTTGCCGTCCTCCAGCGTGACAATATTCTCTTCCGGCTGAAACGAGGCTGCCGCGGCACGAAACCAGGTGACACCCTCCGGAATCAGTCCGCCTTCCTGCCGTAATGTCTGTTTCAGAGACATGACGCCCGCCCCTACAAGCGTCCAGCCCGGCTGATAAGCATGGGTTGTGGCAGGGTCAATGATCGCAACGGAGAGCGCCGGACGTTCCCGCCGCAGTTTCGCGGCGATGGAAATGCCGGCGGCCCCCCCGCCAACGACAACGACGGTGAACTGCTGATCGGGCCGGGCCACGATTGCGGGTTCGGTCATGGGAGAAACTCCTTATCTCATGCTGTACAGATGCGACGCAGGGTGCGCCGATCCGGGGTCGGGGGCAACACGCGTGCCCGAATGACACGCTCAGACAGAGAGAAAAGGCGCCCGAGCCGTATCGGTTTCTGCGGAGATTTTCATGGAAACGATGGATACGGGAGGGTGGGGTCTTATCTGCGCGCGCGATCAGTGGGTAAGAGAAATGCGCCACAGGCTGGACATGCGCGACAGAACCCGCACGAGTCCGGGCGTTGAGTCCGCCATGAAGCGAAAAAAGATAGCGAAAGGCGTCCGCCGGACGGTCATGACCGTGTTGTTTCCGGTTACGAAAACGGTTTTTCCATGAGCACGCCAGTGTCAGGCAACATGACCCGGAAATGAGAATCTCTGGTTCTGCCCCTGCTAAGCATTGCCGCTTTTCTCAGGACTTTGCCCAGACACCCACAAAGACCGCCTGTCTCCGGAAACCGGTGTTGTTTATCAACAGATGGGGGGCTGAGGATGTGGGTCCCTGCCGGGTTTTGGGCAGAGTCTGCTTGTCCGGGAATATCTTCGGGCCGGTCCCATATCTGATTTATGACCTTACGGAAGCCCGGGAGAAACGGCTGTTCTCACAGCGACAGGCAACACAGAGCGGGCTTTCACGCATCCGCAGACCGGCAAACAACCCGCTAAAACCGGCTGAATACCGTGAGCAGTCCCCGGCAGGCCAGAGACCCGACTTATTTTGCGTCTTTAAACCAGACCTCGACCGGTCCCTTGATCTTCATCGCCATCGGCTTGCCACGACGGTCCAGCGTCTTGCCCACGGCAACGCGAACCCAGCCTTCGCTGATGCAGTATTCCTCAACATTGGTCTTTTCCTGACCTTTGAAACGGACACCGATGCCGCGATCCAGCAGCGTCTCGTTGTAGAACGAGCTGTCCGGATCGACGGAAAGCCGGTCGGGAGGAGTATTCGTGGTTTCACTCATGATGAGAAGCCTGTCCCTCTTTGCGGACTGATCGACCGGCACCGGAATGACCGTCAATCATATATCCCGGCGGATGAGCCGCTCACACGGCCCGTCCGGCCTGTGTCAGACGCCGCGAACGACGATGCTGGCGTTTGTGCCGCCAAAGCCGAAGCTGTTCGACAGCGCAACTTTGACATTCCGTTCCTGCGCATGGTGAGCGACACGGTCGATGGCGCTCTCACGTGACGGATTGTCGAGATTGAGCGTCGGCGGCACGACATTGTCGCGAATCGCGAGCATTGAGAACATGGCTTCAACCGCGCCGGCCGCACCGAGCAGATGCCCGATCGCCGATTTGGTGGAAGACATCGCAAGTTTGCCGGCATCGTCGCCGAACAGACGCTCGACCGCCACAAGCTCAAGGTCATCGGCCATGGTCGATGTCCCGTGAGCATTGACATAACCGACGTCACCCGGTGTCACGCCCGCGCTTTTCAACGCGGAATTCATGGCGCGATAAGCGCCCTCATGTCCTTCGGCAGGAGCGGTGATGTGATGAGCATCCCCTGACATCCCGTAGCCGACGATTTCACCGTAAATTTTAGCGCCACGTGCTTTCGCGTGCTCATATTCCTCAAGCACGACAATGCCCGCGCCTTCTCCCATGACGAAGCCGTCACGGTCACGATCCCACGGACGGGAAGCCCTTTGCGGCGTCTCATTGAAAGACGTGGAAAGCGCGCGGGCCGAGCAGAAGCCGGCGATACCAAGTTTGCAGACCGTGGCTTCCGCGCCGCCGGCTACCATGACATCGGCATCGCCGAGCATGATCAGACGCGCCGCGTCACCGATGGCATGCACACCTGTGGCGCAGGCCGTCACCGCGGAATGATTAGGGCCTTTGAAGCCGTATCTGATCGAGACATTACCCGAAACCAGGTTGGTCAGAGCCGACGGGATAAAGAAGGGCGACAGGCGCCGTGCTTTTCCTTCGTAGACCGTGATCGATGCCTCGTAGATGGTCTGAAGGCCGCCGATCCCGGAACCGATCATCACGCCGGTGGCGCAGCGATCCTCTTCCGATTCGGGCTTCCACCCGGAATCCTCGACCGCCTCGGCGGCAGCGATCATACCAAGATGGATAAAGCGATCCATCTTCTTCTGGTCTTTGACCGGTATCCAGTCAGAGACGGTCAGCTTCCCTTCAGCCGTAGGGCCTTCGGGCACTTCACCGGCAACATGCGCTGCAAGCTCGCTCGGATCGAAGGCGTGAATGCGGTCAATACCACTTTCGCCAGCGATGAGACGCTTCCAGACATGCTCAGTACCGAGCCCGAGCGGGGTCACCATCCCCATGCCGGTGACGACAACACGTCTCCGGCCCAAATCCGATCCAGCCGACTGCAGCAAGCTAGCCCGCTCCCTGTTCACGCGTTAACGGGGGTCCGCGAAACATCCGTGGACCCTAATCCCGGACAAACTGCCTCAGGCAGCCTTCTTCTGGGCCTCAATGTAGTCGATCGCATCCTTGACCGTGGCGATTTTCTCAGCCGCATCCTCGGGGATCTCAACATTGAAAGCTTCTTCAAATGCCATCACCAGCTCAACGGTGTCGAGGCTGTCCGCGCCCAGATCGTCGATGAACGACGCTTCCGGGGTCACTTTACTTTCTTCGACGCCGAGGTGTTCGACAACGATTTTTTTAACCTTGTCAGCGATTTCGCTCATCTGTCTCTGCTTCCTGTATGCCCAAGGGATACGGGCGATTGGTTGACGCTCGTTCTGCCTGACTTTCACGGCCAGCCCAGGGTGCCGAGCGCGGCAACCCGTGTGTGCCCAACGAGGCTGCCGGGGCGCTTAGCACGGTTTTCTTCCCGTCGCCAAGGCGATAGAGAAAACCACTGACACTTCGTCACCCGGACAGCACACGGAACACAAAATAAATCCTGCCACGCAACCCGTCCGCGCGGTAGTCCGGATTATGCCGGAACGCAAAACCGGCACCGCGAATTTGCAGAACCGGCCTCAGATCATTGCCATCCCGCCATTGACGTGCAGGGTGCTGCCGGTGACCCAGGCGGCCTCATCGGAGGCCAGATACAGCACCGCCGAAGCTACATCGTCCGGCGTGCCCATCCGGGCAAGCGGAATGGCGCCGACCAGCTTTTCTTTCTGCGCTTCCGGCAGAACGTCGGTCATCGGCGTGGCGATAAAACCAGGTGCCACGACATTCAGCGTAACACCACGCGCGCCGGCCTCCTGGGCCAGAGACTTGGTCATGCCCACAAGCCCCGCCTTCGCGGCTGTGTAATTGGCCTGCCCGGCGTTTCCGGTCGCGCCCACAACGGAGGCTATGTTGATGATCCGCCCTGAGCGACGGCGCAGCATCCCTTTCAGGGCGGCACGGCAGAGGCGGAACGGCGAGGACAGATCGACATTGATGACCTTGTCCCAGTCTTCGTCCTTCATGCGGATCGCCAGCATGTCACGGGTTAGCCCGGCATTGTTGACGAGAATATCGAGCGGCGCGCCGGCGGCTTCCTCCGCCCGGGCAATAAGCTGATCGGCGCTGGCCGGATCGGAGAGGTCGGCGGTCACGGCATGGACACGCTCCTTGCCAAGCCCGGCGGCAAGCTCGTTCAGCACGGATTCACGGGTGCCTGTGATAACGACGACCGCGCCCTGCCTGTGAAGCTGACGGGCAATCGCCGCGCCGATACCGCCTGTGGCGCCGGTGACTAGGGCGACTTTCGAGGTGAGGCTAAACATTCTGATTTATTGAATCCTGTCAGTGCTGAACCGTGTGACCGGTTATTATAGCAGAGTGACGGGAACCAGGAGCAGCGCCCCTGATACGTCTGCTCTGCGATCAAAATTTCTGTCTCAGAATTTCAGAGACTCTGCAAAAAAGCGTCGATATCCGGCACGGTCCCGGCGGTCTGCGCCTTCGCATCCGGCGCAATCCGGCGAATCAGCCCGGTCAGAACCTTGCCTGCGCCAAGCTCGACAAAGCTGTCGACGCCCATCGCCACCATCTCCTCCACACTCTCGCGCCAGCGCACCGTTCCGCACACCTGACGAACCAGCAGATCACGAATCACATCGGGCGACGTCACCTTCCGCGCCGTAACATTGGCGACAACCGGCACGACCGGCGTTTCGACCTCGGCGCCGGCAAGTGCTTCCGCCATCTCATCGGCCGCCGGACGCATCAGCGAGCTGTGGAAGGGGGCGGAAACAGGAAGCCTGACGGCCCGCTTCACCCCCATGTCCTTCGCGATGACAATCGCCCGATCGATCGCTCCGGTCTGTCCCGAAACAACGATCTGCCCGCCACCGTTATCGTTTGCGAGTTCGATCACCTCACGATGCTCCGGCTCGCCCTCGACCTTTACGATGGCCGCGGCCTCGCAGATCTCGCGCGCCTTTTCCGGCGTGACGCCGATCAGAGCCGCCATACCGCCCTGCCCGGCCGGCACCGCGCGTTGCATGGCCCGGCCACGGAGACGCAGCAGTTTCGCGGTCTCCGCAATACCGAAGCTGCGGGCCGCGGCAAGCGCCGAATATTCACCCAGCGAGTGCCCCGCCATCAGCGTGGCTTTTTCAGCGAAGTTGAAGCCGCCTTCCCGTTCCATGATCCGAACAACCGCCAGAGACACCGCCATCAGCGCTGGCTGAGCGTTTTCCGTGCTGGTCAGAGTGTCAGCCGGCCCCTCGAAAATAATTTTCGAGAGATGCTCGCCAAGAGCGTCATCCACCTCCTGAAACACCTCGCGGGCGGCGGGATAAGCATCGGCCAGATCCTGCCCCATGCCGGGAAACTGGCTTCCCTGCCCCGGGAAAACAAATGCGAATACAGGCATTGGGACCTCTCCTGAGCGGGCTGCCCTCTCCGGCCTTCTGGCTGGCCTGAAAGAGTGCCGCGTTTGTCTGACGCGCCGTTCGCCTGCCGGTTTTTACTCAGAAGACGCGGTCACGGGCCTATGATAAGGATCGCCAGGATCACGCCCGACGGGCGCAATGGTGACGGCGATTGCGCAGGAGATGAAAGAAAATCCCGCCCGAATGTCAATGTTGGCGAAAGCAGTCCGGTCGTCCGACCCGGCCGACGCCTCTCAGCGCGCCTGTTTCAGCCGCCAGAGGATCACCAGAAACACGTCCCAGACTGTTGCCGGCACTTCCCGTAGCCACTGCCACGCCCGCCTGCCGACCGCCAGACCGACCCCGGACGGCGCCGGGATTTTCACGACCGTCCAGCCAGCCGCCCGCATCATCGCAACGCAACGCATCATATGAAAGTCGCTGGTCACAATCCCGACCGGGCCGGAATAGCCCCGCGCACGCAGAATCCGGGTGCAGACAATAACGGAATCGCACGTATCAGACGCCGTGGGCTCCGGCAAAATTGCGGCCACGGAAATCCCCGCGTCGCGCAGCAGGCCCGTCATCACCTCTGCCTCCGTGCGGCCGCCCTGAGGCACGCCGCCTGTTGGAATCCAGAGCGGCGGCACGGAGGAACACTGACCGAAACGGACGGCGGCGGCGATGCGCCTCAGAAGGACAGGCCCTGCCGTGCCGTCTTCTCTCAGAGCCGCACCGAAGAGAATGACCGGCAGAGTCCGGTTCACGACCGGCCCTGGGTGAATTGCAGCAGACCCGTATGCGCGAGAGCCTGAACCGTCTTCCGCCAGACATCGCGGAACTGATCCGCCTCCACCCCTCTTGTTTCAAGGCGGGCGGCAATATCCGCAACGGTGTTAACGCCGTCGATCAGCGGAAAAATACCCCGGGCCTGTGGTGGCAACTGAACAGGCGAACCGCTTTCGAGCGGAAGCTGGTGGGTCGCGGTCATTGCCATGGCCAGTGCGATGCCGGTCGTGTCGCTGAGGCGGGGAACGGTGGCGGGATTCAGAGGATCGGGTGAGAGCTGCATGAAACACAGTTAAACGAAGCAATGCCGGACCACGCAAGCGGCGCGGAACGCAGACCGGGAAAACCGCAATGACAGCGCCTCTCCGGTCGGTCTCTGCTCCGGACAATCGCCAGACCATTTCCCCGGGGCACAGCACACAAAGTGGTCCTCAGGGACGAACGGCTATCCGGCTTTCCCATGGTGCCATCCAGCCCAGCCCCTCCGAAGCCGTCGCACGGGGATGATATTCGCACCCGACCCACCCCTCATAACCGGATCGGTCCAGCAGATCATAAAGTGAGTCATACGCGATTTCCCCGCTATCCGGCTCATGCCGCTCCGGCACGCCGGCGATCTGCACATGCCCTGTCAGAGGCAGCAGACGCTCCAGTCGCCTTGTCAGATCCCCCTGCATGATCTGGGCGTGATAGAAATCGAACTGAATCCTGACATTATCCGCGCCGATATTCCGGCAGACAGCGGCGGTTTCCTCCTGCCTCGACACAAGATAACCCGGCATGTCGCGCGTATTGATTGCCTCCAGCACAATCGTCACACCCATGCTGCGTGCCTGCGCGGCGGCGGCGGCGATGTTGCGGGTATAGAGAGCGAGTCTCGCTTCTTTCTCCGCCTCATCCGGACAAAGGCCGGCCATAACATGCAGCCGTCTGTTTCCGAGGCGCTCCGCATAAGTGAGTGCGAGATCGATACTCCGCCGGAACTCATCCTCTCTGCCCGGCAGGGATGCGATCCCCCGTTCTCCACCGGACCAGTCTCCGGGCGGCGCGTTGAACAGAGCCTGCCGCAAACCGTTGTCTTTCAGACGAAGTGCAATTTCGTCCGCCGGATAATCATAAGGAAAAAGGAATTCGACACCCCGAAAACCATCTTTCGCCGCAGCGGAAAAACGGTCAGGAAATTTCATTTCCGTATAAAGCATCGTCAGATTTGCAGCAAAAGCAGGCATGGTTTTGTCTTCCAGTCTGGTGTCAGGCACACAGGGGCCAGAGTATTGCGGTCATACAGAATCCGAGAAAACCGAGAATGCTTGTCAGAACGGTCCATGTTCGCAGGCTTTCTCCGGTATCAATTCCGGTCAGTTTCGTAAAAATCCAGAATCCTGCATCATTGATATGCGATATGGAAAGACCACCTCCACCCATTGGCAGGCAGAGCAGCGCCTTCTGGCTGGCGGTGATGGTCAGCGTCTGCAGAAGCGGCGACAGGATTCCGGCGGTGGTGACGAGAGCAACCGTGGTGGAACCCTGAATCGCGCGCAGCAAAGCACTGAGAACAAAGGCAAGAGCCAGAACCGGAAGTCCGCTTGCGTGCAGCAGACCGGACACGACGTGACCAATACCGCTCTGGACAAGAATATTCCCGAAAACACCTCCGGCACCGGCTATCAGAATAACCATGGCCACCCCGGGAACGGCGGAGCCGACGACTTCCGAAACCTGCACATGGCTCCAGCCCCTGGACAGACCGAGCAGCCAGCCCGCGAGCAGAGTATCGATCAGCAGGGCTGTCATCGGGGCGCCGCACAATGCGGCTGCGTTGTGAAGAACAGTTCCTGCCTCTGTCAGCGAAAGAACGAATGTGCCGGACATAATCAGGACGACCGGAAACAGGATGAGCGCAACAATAATGCCAAAGGGCGGCGGAGGGGCATGGACAGTTCCTTCACCCGCCAGTACGCCGCCTTCAGCTTCCGACATCTCTTCGACCGTTCGCCGGATATCCTCACTGCATGAGAACTCCCGCCGTGTCATGCGCGAAGCAATCACATAACCCGTGAAGCCAAGGATAAGGGTAATCGGCAATCCGAACGCAAGAATACGTCCCAGGTCGGCACCGATCTGGGCGGCTGCCGCCGCCGGCCCGGGATGCGGCGGCAAAAAGGAGTGTACAGTCAGCATTGTCACGCACATTGGCAGCGCAAAGACCATGATCTGACGGTGTGTCAGCCTGCTCACACCATAAATAATCGGCATGACCATGATGACACCGACTTCGAAAAACACGGGAATACCAATCAGGAATCCTGCGAGGGTCAGCGCCAGAGGAATACGGCGGCTGCCGAACCGCCCTATCAGGGTTCTGGCCAGCACCTCCGCGCCACCGGAAATTTCGACGATTTTTCCGATCATGGCGCCAAGCGTGATGATGATCGCGATATGACCAAGTGTTTTCCCCATTCCGGCCTCAATGGCCGGCGCGATTCTGTCCAGCGGCATACCGGACAGAATCGCCACGAACATGCTGACGAGCAGCAACGCGAGGACGGGTTGCAGACGAAACCGCAGAATAAGAACAATCATCAGAATGATGCCGGCAATTGCGCTGGCAAGCAGAAGAACGGGTGTCATCTCAAGACCTTATTGTTTTTCTGTTCAGGTCCCGGGAAACCGGAGTTATTCCCAGACGGCGCCGAATGTAATACGCAGATCGTCCAGAGCATCCGGAGTCAGCGGCGCCGGACGGGGCGTTGTCATCAGCCAGAGCCTCGCCGTCTCTTCCAGCTCTTCCAGGCAGGCCGATGCGCGTTCCGGTGTTTCTCCCCAGATGACCGGACCAAGCCTCTCCAGCATGACACCCCTGACGCTACCTGCCAGTTTCGCAACCTTTGCCGCGACCTGCGGAGAACCCGGCCTGTCATAAGGAATAAGCGGTATCCGGCCGACCTTCATTACCTGATACGGCGTAACGGGCGGCAGAATGCAGTCGGGCTTCCACACGCCGGCCAGCGTCAGGGCAACAAGGTGGGTGGAATGGGTATGGATGATGACCCGGCTGTCCGGCCGGGCGTCAAAGATCAGTCTGTGCAGTTCCAGCGTCTTGGAAGGTTTGTCCCCCGATATCCACTCTCCGTTCCGGGACACTTTCGCAAGACATTCCGGATCAAGGCGGCCCAGACACGCATCGGTCGGCGTGATGAGCCAGCCGTCATCGAGACGAATGCTGATATTTCCGGCTGTTCCGGCCGTATAGCCCCTGAGAAAAAGATCACGGCCGATCCGGCAGATTTCTTCACGAAGCGACTGTTCCGTCATGCCGCGTGCCCCTGTTCCAGCGCTTCCAGTGCCTGACTGAAGAACGCCACGTCACCGAAGTTTCCCGATTTCAGAACAAGCCCGAACGGATCATCACCGACGGAAACCGTCAGCGGCACACCGGGCGCGATACACGGACCGATCCTGAGTTTTCGGACATCCAGCGCCTGAACCACCGCGCCGGACGTTTCACCCCCCGCCACCACGAAATTCCTGAAGCCGTTCTGCCTCAGCCTTACCGCGATCGCGGCCATGGCTGCTTCGACCAGTTCCCCGGCCCGCCCGGCGCCCAGGCTCTCCTGAACAGAAGCGAGTTCAGACGTGTCAGGCGTGGAGAAGATCAGCACAGGGGTCTCGGCCTGAAGAGCGAAACCGACGGCTTCGCTGATATTGTCACGACCTTCCGCAAGCTGCATGGGATCAATCCGGAAAGCAGGTCCCCCGGCCTGCTTCCATGCGACGACCTGCTCATTTGTTCTGAGCGACGCGCTGCCGGAGAGCACCACACGACGCCCCGCAACACGAGGCATCCTGTCTGCATCAGTTGTTTTCAGAAGACCTTCCTGGCGGAAATTTTCGGGAAGACCCATGGCAATGCCCGAGCCGCCTGTGATGAGCCTGTGATCCGCGCAAGCCTGACCGAGCGCCAGAAGATCCCGGTCGTCGATTGCGTCGGCAATCGCACATGTCACTCCCTCTCGCCGCAGAGCCTGTATTGCATGCCGGATGGCAGAGCTTCCCTGTGCAATCACCTCATGGGCAATCAGTCCGGACATTCTTCTGATCTGTTCCTGAAGAACGCGCACGAGATCTGAATCCCGCATGGGGGTGAGAGGATGATTCCTCATCCCGCTTTCGCTCAGCAGGCGATTTCCGACAAAGAGATGTCCCTGATAAACCATGCGTCCGTTTGCCGGAAAAGCCGGGCACGCAATGAAAAACTCTGTTTCCAGGGCTCTGCCCAGAGCTTCCGCGACCGGGCCGATATTGCCGGCAGGCGTGGAATCGAACGTAGAGCAATATTTAAACAGGTATTGCCGGCAGGAGAATGTCTGAAGCCATTGCAGAGCTTCCAGAGACTGGCTCACAGCTTTCTCTGCCGGAACGGTCCGTGTCTTCAGCGCAATGACGACCGCATCGACATCATCGCAGTCGCCAGATGCCGGAATACCGATTGTCTGGATGGTCCGCATGCCATTGCTGACGAGCATGCTGGCCAGATCCGTCGCGCCGGTAAAATCATCGGCAATACAGCCCAGCAGAATGGTTCCGGTTCCGGTCATCGGCCCGTCTGCCCGGCATGGGGCAAGTCGATGCCGGGAAACATCTTGATGACGGCGGAATCATCCTCCCGACCAAACCCCGCTGCCGAGGCCGCCAGAAACTGCTGGTGTGCCGCCGCGGCGAGAGGCAGCGGAAACTTTGTCCGCCCGCCCGTATCGAGTACCAGCCCGAGATCCTTCACGAAAATATCCACAGCGGAGAGTGGCGTATAATCCCCGCTGAGAATATGTGGCACCCGGTTCTCAAACATCCATGAATTTCCGGCACTGTTCGTGATAATTTCGTATGCGGTTCTCGGATCGCCCCCCTCCCTGATAGCAAGAGCCATGGCTTCTGCCGCCGCCGCAATATGCACACCCGCCAGAAGCTGGTTGACGATCTTGATCTTGCTGCCTGTTCCCGCGCGATCGCCTACCCGGTAGACAGTGCCAGCTATTGCCGGCAGAATATCCGCTGCCAGCGCCTGCGCCTCCGGCGCACCCGAAGTCATCAGCGTCATTTCACCGGACGCCGCTTTTGCCGCGCCGCCTGACATCGGTGCATCCAGAAAAAAGAGTCCCGCGTTGTGCAGCCGGGCATCAACAGACTCTGCAAATTCTGGAGATACGGTCGCACACCCGATGACGAGTGATCCAGGTTTCAGAGTGGACACCGCACCCTTTTCACCGAACAGAACCTGCTCCGTCTGGGCTGCATTCACAACCTGCACGAGGATGACATCGCATTCCGCGCCCAGCGCAGCCGGGTCCGCTGCCGGCACGCCACCGGCTTCCGCGAACCTGTCCAGAGCTTCCCGGCGTGTATCAGCCGCGTGCACAGTAAAGCCTCGCCGCAGCAGGGACAGTGCAACTCCGGCTCCCATCGCGCCCAGTCCGATAACACCAATCTTTTTATTATTGCTCATCCGGAAATCCCCCGAAGAAACCGGCCCCGGCGCAAACCGGACCGGTATTTTTCTGACCACAGGCAGCTCCGGGCATCCTGCCGGTCATCCTGTGAGGGGAAGACATATATTCGCGCTTCCGCGACGGCGTCCAATATACGAATGATGAAGTGATATATAGATTCTGGTATATAAAAAGGATGAATCCCGGCCCGGCCCTCTCACCTTCATGGTATATCGGCGCACGCCTCAAGCTGAGACATCTCCGGCTTCTGGATACCCTCTCGCGCACCTCGACCCTCCTCGACGCGGCAACCGGTCTGGGAATTTCCCAGCCTGCCGCGTCGAAACTTCTCAGCGATCTTGAAGATATGATCGGCTTTCCGCTTTTCCTTCAGGACGGAAGACGGATGCGGTTCAGCGTCTTCGGGGAAGTTCTGGCGAGACGGGCAGCAGTGATCCTCAATGAGCTCGACAGAGCGCGGGAAGAGATCAATATTCTTCTGAGCGGCAGCACCGGCCGCGTCTCCATTGGCACGATCGACGGTCCCGCCGTGGACCTTCTGACCAGCATTATCTTTCGCCTGCAAAAGAATTTTCCCGGTATCGATCTGGAAATCCGCACCGGCTCCAGCATCGGCCTTTTCGGGGATCTGCTCCGGGGAGAAGTGGACATCATGATCGGGCGCCCTCCCGAGGACGCCAGCCCGCAGGACTTCACAATCCGCAACGCGGGCCGGGAACCGATGGTGCTTGCGGCGCGCCCGAAGCATCCTCTCGCAGGACGAAAAAAACGGGATATTCGAGATATCGCGAACTACCCGCTTATTCTTCAGAGACGAGGCGGACGCTCACGTCTCAGACTTGAAACTCTTTTTCAGGAGGCCGGCATTCCCCTGCCTTCCTCCGTTATCGGCAGCGACTCTCTGGTTGTGACCCTGGCCTGCATCGCGGACTCGGACGCTCTGACAATTCTTTCCGAGCCCGTTGCCCTCCAGCAGGAACGGTATCATCAGATCACGGGCATCCCGACCGCGTTTGATCTGTCCATCAGTTCCTACGGTATTCTGACATCGGTGGTCCGTCCTCCGACTCCGGCAGCCCGGATGGTCATGACCCTTCTGCTGGAAGCAGCCGACGGCGACGAGTCCCCGATGTCGGAAGAAAACCCGACCGCGCCCCAGGCTCAGGACTCCTTCCTTGAGGAATAGAAGATGAAGGTTGCTGCGATATGGATTACGGACATGAAGGTATGAGCGCAGCGATCGTATCGGGTAGCCACACGTCGCCAGTCTTTCAGTTTTGCGAACATGTTTTTGATCTGGTGGCGCTTTTTATACAGATGCCAGTTGTGAGGCAGTTTTGATTTCATGTTCTTTTTCGGCGGAATACCGGTTACTGTCGCAGCCCCGGTCGCCGATGACTTCTGCTGTCTCGGCAGGAAGATCTGCCAGCAGAACATCCGCACCTTTGAAATCACTGACCTGCCGTCAGATAAAGCCGGACCGGACGATCTTCACCGTCACACACAGCGTGCAGCTTTGAGTTCAGACCGCCCTTTGTGCGTCCGATGTGGCGGGGAAAAGCCCCCTTTTAAGCAGGGGAGGCCGCTGTCCTGTGGGCCTTGAGGTGTGTCACATCAATCATCAGGCGCATCGACTGTCCGGCCTGTGCCGTCAGCGCCATGAAAATCCGGTCGAAAACACCCAGGCGGCTCCGGCGGATGAAGCGATTGTATAAGGTCTTGTGCGGACCATACGCTTTCGGTGCGTCTTTCCACTGAAAACCGTTGCGGATCACGTAAACGATCCCGCTCAGAACACGGCAGTCATCCACGCGAGGCACGCCATGTGCCAAAGGGAAATACGGTTCAATTCGTGCCATCTGGCTTTCAGACAGCAAAAACAACTCACTCACGGGCTCACCCTCCATCGGTGAACCGGTGAACCGCAGCGTAATGCTCAGTTCAATGAATTAACAGGTCCTGAGCCTAACACTGACTACCAGACGACCGAAGATGCGGCGAAATTGGCGCTCCGAGGTGCTGATCGTTTTCCGTACGTCAAAGTGGCGGCTACTGGTGATAGAGGTGGTCCCACTCGTTCGGACAGTTTCGAGGACTCGATAAGCAGCTATACCCGGTTGATACCATGCGGCCATTCTGACGGCATTGCTGCTGATCTTCTGGTCCGGGGTTAACCCCGGACCAGAAGATCAGGAACCACCTCTTTGAAAAAGCCTGCCGCAACATGAGTGTCGATCGCCGCAAAACCAAAGCTTGCTGGCCGTAAACCAACGGTATGGTCGAGCGGTTTAACGGACGTGTCGCGACCGAAGTGCTCCCAACATGCATCTCCGTTCACGCAGCCTCGAAATCCTGTTCATGAGGTTCTGCTTTACCTGTAACCACCGAAAGCAGCGCGTTCTGGCAAGATTGTCACCAACAGAACACCTCACCTCATGGCTCCGCAGCCGTCCCAACTTGCGACTACATCAAACCAGAGCGGAGTGACATTGTGGAACAGATCGATAATGCCCTCGACTACGCAAATGACGCCTCGCGACATGCCAAATAATCGATAACATATTTTATCAAAATATCCAAGGGTTGGTTTGTTTATAAGAATATATTCTCATAAATATTTTCGACACTCTTTCTGCATGACATTCCATAGCGTTAACCGAGAAGTCAACAGGTATTGAAAACCTTCGTTTTTCAACGATGCCTGACTGGCAGAGAGAAATGAATATCTGGGCCGCGAATTCTATATCTTCCACATGAATAGCACCAGCATCTGACCAGTAACTGATCGCTTTACATATGCATGCTCTTGTCGGTTCAATCGCATATTCCTGCATGATTTCCGAAATTTCCGGGAATTTGGAAGCCTCAGCAATCACGATTCTATATATACCAAGTGAAATCGGATGCGTCACTGCCGAGACGAATTCCTCACAGATCCCGCGAAGACATCCCGCACAACTTCCCATATTATTGTCATCATATTTAAAGAGACCGGATAGTTTGTTCTTACTGATATCAAGTATAATTTCGCGGAAAAGATCTGCCTTATCCTTGAAGTGGTTATAAAGCGTTCCTTTTGACACTTTTGCATATTGTGCGATACGCGCCATTGATGCCCCTTCATATCCAAGATCGAGAAAAACTTTCTCTGCACCTCGTAATATCTGGTTCCTTTTGGCTAACGCCGCGCTTTTGCTTGCTGACATTGTCATATCGCGCAATTTCATATCTCTTTCACGGCATCTCTTCAGATGCCGGCTCGCAGTGTGTAGGACAAGAGCCCTGCACACCATCAAGATCCATCTTTCCGTTACCTGGAAGCGACACGCTTTTTTGTATCCACAACTGTCTCAGGATCCGCTGTCTCCCATCCACCACCAAGGGCGTTGTAAAGCTGTGCCACATCGGAGGCCAGCGTGGTCGTACTCGAAGCAAGGTCGAGCTCTGACGATTCCAGACCAGCTTGTGCTGACAGTACATTGAGGTAATTGGTCAGGCCATGCCGGTATTGCTCGAGCGCAAGTACAAGCGACTGTTTATGAGCATCTACACTCGTGAGAAGACCGTCATGCCGGTTCTGCTCATCGCGATAGGCAATCAAGGCATTATCTACGTCGCGCCACGCCCCCAGAACGGTGGATCTGTAAACAACAGCCGCTTCCCTCTGTTCTGCTTTGGTCAGCTGAAGATTACCCGTCAGTCGACCGCCCTGGAAGATTGGCAGTGTAATTCTGGGTCCTACATTCCACGCCCTTGCACTCCATGCCCAGAAATCACGGAATGAAAGCGACTGCACTCCGAACCCGGCGTCGATTGTTACCTTCGGATAAAACTCTGCAGTCGCCTCAGCAACGCCGGCAACAGCCGAATGCAGCCGCGCTTCAGCTTCACGAACGTCTGGACGACGTTGTGCAAGTTGCGAAGGAACTCCGATCGGCACGCGTGGGGGCGTCACAGGAATAGCTGCTGCCTTTACGAGTTCACTATTAAGAGCGCGAGGTACCTCTCCAAGCAGAAGTGCGATCGCGTTCATCTGCTGCTCGATCACCTGTTCAAGTTGTGCAATCCGTGCGTCGCTGTCAGCCACCTGCGCTCGCGCGCTCTGTACATCGACATCACTGACCAGACCACTTCGATGACGACTTTCAGTCAGGCCAAGAGTAGACGCCTGCGTAGCGCGATTTTCCTGCGCAATACGCAAACGCTCCTGATCTCCGCGTAACATCATGTAGTCACGCGCCATGTCTGCCTGACGTGCTATCAGTATACCACGCCGGACTTCCCGGGAAGCCTGCATCTCGGCTTTAGCCTGGCGGTAGGCAGACGAAATTCTTCCCCACAGGTCTATCTCATAGCTTGCGTCAATATTGTCAGTCCATGTGTTCAGTTCCGGGATCGTTGCTGTCCCTGCCGCCTGCGAAAGCACGGAACCAAAGCCTCCCGCACCGGACGACTTGCCGATACTACCCAGGATGTACTGAAGAGATTTTGAACTGTATTGATTGCGAGAATATGAACCGCTCGCGTCAAGGGTCGGAAAACGCCCTGCACCTGAAACACGCATCTGCGCGCGGCTTTCAGCAAGTTGCTCGGTTGCCCGCTGAACATCCAGGTTCTGGGACGCAATGAGATTTTCAAGATGACTCAGTTCCGGATCGTGGAAAATATCCCACCAGCTGGGATCAGGTGCTTCTTCAGTCGCGGAACTAAACTGTCGGGCATCTGTCGGGGTGGTGGCATAGTCCGACGGGGACCATAGTTTGGGTTTATGGTATTTAGGTCCGACAGAACACGCCGATAGCGCGACCACAGTGAGGAGCAAACTTACAGGACGCAGAACTGCATGTGGCTGCCCCTTTATTTTATCGGAAAAAACATGCGTGATCATCAATGTCCTCCTTTGCCATTACCAGTCGAAGCGCTTGGAGCCAGGAAGAAACAGAATGGAACCACGAGGAACGCTATAATCCCGATTTCCATAAATACCTGATTATAAGCCAACATTGAGACCTGGGTGCGGAATGTTTGTTGAAGCTGATGAAGCGCCACTTCAGGGGCGGCAGCGACAGAGACGCCATGTTCAATGCTCTTGCGCTGCGCGACAGCGAGATATTCCTGATATTCCGGACGTAGAGGAGTCATCCAGTGGTTCAGATATCCCTGACGCACTTGCTGCGTTTCAGTCACAGCCGCCGTGCTCAACGAAATGGCGAGAGAGCCGACATAATTTCGTGACATGCTGAACATTGCCGAGGCATCTGCATTGAGTTCACGAGGTAATGTTGCGTAAGCAATCGTTGAAAGCGGAACAAACAGGAATGCCAGTGCCGCTGTCTGCAGAATGCGATATTCCATGAGATGGGCAAAGCTCGTCGTGGGCACAAGCCGGGCCGAATAGAAGAGTGACGCGCCCATGAAGAAGAACCCAAAAGCGACTATAGTTCGTATCTGGATTACACCCATTGCCCTTCCGACAAGTGGAATGAGACAGATGATGACAGCTCCCCCGGGGGCCAGAACCTCGCCTGAAACAGTGGCAGTATAACCAAGCACCTGTTGGGCAAACTGTGGAACGATGATGGCGGCGGCATATAGCAGCGCACCAACCATGGCCATCAGGAAAGTGGAGACTGCGAAATTTCGATCCTTGAAGATCGCAAGATTCAGAAGTGGTTCTTTCGCCTTAAGGAGCCATATGACTGCCGCGATGCATCCGACACCTCCCAGAACACCCATCGTCACAATAAAACCTGAACCGAACCAGCCTTCATCTTCTCCTCGGTCGCACATGATTTCGAGACATCCAAGTCCGATCGTAATGAGCGAAATGCCGATGACGTCTACTTTTTCACGACGTTTCTTTTCCCACGGCGGATCTTCCACCAGCGCAGACACCCCGATAAAAGTAATGATGCCGAACGGTACATTAACGTAGAAAATCCAGTGCCATGAGAAGTTGTCGACCAGATATCCTCCTGCAAGCGGCCCGAGGACAGGTGCGACCACAGTCGCAATGGCAGCCAGTCCCATGGCTGCCGCGCGCTGCGACGGAGGGAACGTGTCAAGAATAATCGACTGCTGACTAGGCTGCAGCCCGCCACCAAAGAAGCCCTGAAGCAGCCGAAACACGATCAGCATTGGCAGACTCGTCGACAGGCCACAAAGAAAGGACGAAACCGTAAAAAGAGCCACGCACACCAGGAAGTAGCGCTTGCGCCCGAAGAGTCGGCTAAGCCAGCCCGAGATGGTGAGTACGACGCCATTGGCAACAAGATATGCCGTCAACGCCCATGTTGCGTCATCGTAACTACTTCCCAGCGCTCCTGCGATATGTGGGAGCGCGACATTGATGATCGTCGTGTCCAGCACTTCCATGAAAGCACCAAGAGTCACAACAACGGCAATCAGCCAGGGATTGGCTTTTGGTTTCCATTCCCGCTGATCAGTAGGAGAGGTTTCTGTCATTGTACGTGAACTGTCGGTTCGACAGAGAGACCGATAGCAAGAGGGTGTTGAGGATCGATTCCGCTATCAATCAAGATCTTGACCGGAATACGTTGCACGATCTTGACGAAATTACCGGTCGCGTTTTCTGCCGGAAATGTGCTGAACTGTTCGCCGGAGCCAAGTTGCAGAGAGTCCACATGGCCGCGCAATTTCAGGGACGGATATGCATCGACTTTCATGTCGACGTCCTGCCCGGCTTTCATTCTTGTAAGCTGGGTTTCCTTATAGTTTGCTGTTACCCAGATTTCCGGTTGCACGATCGTGAATATCTGCTGCCCTTGCTGAACATAATTTCCCTGTTCAACATTCCGCTGTGAAACCCATCCGTCATGCGGCGCCCGAAGTTCTGTCCACCCAAGATTGAGTTTTGCCTGAACAACATCGGCTTCCGCGGCTTTCAGCAATGCCTGTTCCTGCGAAATGACTTCCTGGGTATTATTAATGCTGGGAATTACCGGCATGGCCTGCTGCAGTCGCCCTTCGGCTTCAACCACCTGGGCGCGAGCCTGATCGAGTGCTGCTTTCGCATAATCGATATCCTGCTGGCTGGTTGCCTGCCGGGAAACTATGGACTGCCGCCTGTAATCAGCTTCAGCCTTGACCTGTTGAGCCCTGGCACTCTTGAGATTGCCCTGAGCCTGCGCCAGGACACCAGGGAACTGGAATTTTGCAACCTCAAAACGGGCGCTGGATGCTCGTAGATTCGCCTGGGCTTCCAGCAGCTGACCCTCCGCTTTCTGAAGTGCGGCCCGATAATCACGATCATCGATTTTTATCAGAAGATCACCAGCATGAACGAACTGGTTATCATTAACAAAAAGACCAGTCACATAACCATTAACGTGAGGCGCCATAGAGATCTTGCGACCATCCGTATAAGCGTCATCCGTTTCGATATTATTCCTGGTGAGGAACCAGTACAAGCCGCATGCCAGAACAATGACGACGAGCGCAAGAACAATGATAATACGGATCCGGGGATTGCCTTTCCGTGGCTTGCTAGTGGCCTCGTTCTGAGAGGGCTGGGCTTGATTGTCGTGATTTTCTTGCGCCATTTTGGCTCCTTCGAGAACCGTATTTTGTTTGTATTTTTTAGGTGAACCGCTTTTGTCGTTACAGGAATGCACTTCAGCCCTGAATTATAATTGCCCTATAATCTGACCACTCGGTTCGGTCAATTGGAGACGATCGTTATTCAGGATTTACATGGATGCGTAAGGTCTGGTGCGGATATGAGTGGTGGTGGACAAACAGGGAAAGAGCCGGAACAAACCGGCGACACGGCTACCTTCGAATCGATTGATTTCTTTGCGGCTTTCGAACTCAACGCGTATGCCGCCGTATTCAGTGGTGGCAGTGAGAGCAACAAAGGCACGCACATTGATGCTGACGCACATTGGATTCCGTGACGCCTCGCAGAAGGCCTGACAGCCTGTCGGGTTGGGGTACCCATTGGACCGGCAAGGCTGTAAGGATTTGGGATAAGCCGCTTCATCCTGTTTGACCGATCTCAGCCCTGTCTTCTGCCGCCTGATCTGAAGTCATGGCTTCCGGCTGACGATATGGCGCATTTTGTTGTTGCCGCCGTTGAGCGGGTTCCGATGAGTGCGTTTTTCATGCAGGTGCGCACCGGCGGGAAGGCGCAGTATCATCCGCGTCTGATGCTGGCGCTTCTGATCTTCAGTTACGCCAATCTTCAGTTACGCCAACGGGTTGTTTTCCTCCCGCCGGATCGAGCGCGCCACATGTCGCGACATCGTGGTGGCGCTTCGTGGCGGCGAACCTGCATCCGGATCACGGCACGATCGCCACCTTCCGGCGGACGAACCGGACCGTCATTGAAGCCGCCTTTGTGCAGGTGCTGCTGCTGGCGCGCGAGACCGGGCTTCTGCGCGTGGGCGTGGTGTCGATCGACGGCACGAAGATCGACGCCGACGCCTCGAAATACCAGTCACTCCGCTATGATCGGATTAAAGCTCTGCCGGAGCAACTGGAGGCTGATTGTGGCAACCGGCATGGTCGCCACGTCTGCCGCCCGATCTGAAAGAGTCTCGCCGGATCACCGGACCGTGGCGTCTGGCCATGAAAGAAAGACTGAAAACTACGGAAGCCCGGGATATTTGCAGACTACAAAAACAGACTGGCGCACCGGCATTCCGGATCATCAAAAGTGTCATGGGGTTCATGAGATTTCATCTGCGAGGACTTGCAAAAATCATCACAGAACTCGCCCTCATCGTTCTCGCCTGCAACTGCAAAAGAACGGCACGTCTTCAAGCCGCATGAGCCAGGGTCTTCCCCACCCTTGTCGTCCTGAATGAGCCCAACCTGACAGACTGCCAGGCGAAAGCTGAAGGGTATTATGGCGTTGACACAAACAAACCCGTTATAGAACAATCGTTCCGTTCACTCATGAGTGCCAAAAAATTCCAATAAAGACAAAAGCAATGAACAGTGGAGACTTTATCGTTTTTTACTTGAACCTGATGAAAGGCATGTATGTCCTGTCACCACTCCTCAGGCATTTGACGTCAGGCCGTAACGCTCCATGATAATGGAAGAAAATATGGTCGCGATGCTGCTGGCCTTTTTTCTGGATGCTGTAGTTGGTTGGCCCCGGTGGCTGTATTTGCGCATCGGTCATCCGGTGACGTGGGTCGGCAGGATGATCAATGCAGGTGACCGCAGCCTTAATCGTGAAGCGGACAGCCGCCTCCTGCGACGCATCTGCGGCATTGCAGTTGCAGGCTTTGTCATCATCCTGACAGCCGGTATGACGTTTGGAATCTCCTGGCTTTTACCAGACGGATGGCCAAAGATTCTTCTGACCGGGCTACTGGCATGGCCTCTGGTGGCGGCTCGCTCGCTCCATGACCATGTATGTGCAGTCTCCAGGCCACTCGCCACGGGCGACCTGCCCACCGCACGCAAGGCCGTCTCCATGATCGTCGGCCGCAATCCGAAGCTTCTGAATGATGCCGGCGTTGCACGTGCCGCCATGGAAAGTCTGGCCGAGAACAGCTCGGATGGCATCGTCGCTCCCCTGTTCTGGGGGATGCTGTTGGGGCTGCCTGGCATTGCCGCCTACAAGGCGATCAACACAATGGATTCGATGATCGGCCATCGTACGCCGCGTCATGAGGCATTTGGCTGGGCGGCAGCGCGGATCGACGATGTAGCCAATCTGATCCCGGCGCGGCTGACGGGCCTCCTTTTCGTCCTCGTTTCGGGCCGTCCCGCAGCAGCCCTGAGGGTCATGCTGCGTGACGCCCCCTCCCACCGCTCGCCCAATGCCGGCTGGCCCGAGGCCGCCTTTGCGGGCGCGCTCGGCATTCGTCTCTCCGGACCCCGCACCTATGCCGATCATGTGGCCGAGGAACCATGGCTCAACGGGGCCGCTCCAGACCCGTGCCCGGATGATCTTGTGCGCGGGCTGGTCCTGTATCGCCGCGCCATGGCGGCAGTGGCCGTCCTCTTGGCCGTGATCGTTCTGACGACAGGCTGGCCATGAGAGACGATTGGCATGGGCGCGACTGGACAGGACTGTGCGCCCGTCTGAAAAGACTGGTCTATGAAATTCACCGCGCCTGAAGCCGCCACCCTGCATCGCGTCCTGCGCTGGCGCCGGGACGTCCGCCATTTTCGCACCGACCCGATCAACGAGCCCGTCCTCACCCGCTTGCGGGACGCGATGGATCTTGCGCCCTCCGTCGGCAACGCCCGCCCCTGGCGCGTGATTCGCGTCACCAGCCAGGCCTTGCGCGCCGCCGTGCGCGCCGATTTCATCCGCTGCAACGCCAAAGCCGTCCAAACCTATGACGGGCAGCAGCGTGAGGATTATCTGAGGCTGAAACTCGCCGGACTGGATAACGCGCCGCTCCAGCTGGCCGTCTTCACCGTGACCGATCCACCCGAGGGGCATGCGCTCGGACGCCAGTCCATGCCGGACACGCTGAACGCCTCGACAAGCATGGCGATCCATACGCTGTGGCTGGCCGCAAGGGTGGAAAATCTTGGGCTGGGCATGGTGTCCATCCTTGATCCGGTCCTCATGGAACGGCTTTTCGATACCCCTGCCGACTGGCGTTTTTCCGCCTATCTCTGCCTCGGCCATCCGGAATTCGAGGATGACAAACCCCTGTTGCATCGCACCGGCTGGCAGGACAATCACACTCACCCGTGGGAAGAGCGCTGACCGCCTCTACCGCGCCGCGCCCAGCAGGCCGGCCACGTCGCAATGCGCTTCAAGATGATCGGCCAGCGCGTCCAGAACCTTCTCCACTCTCGCGCCATAGGCCAACGTGGATGGGGCCGCGCCAAGCTGGCGGAGGAACGCTGCGCGAAACGCATCGTCGGAAAACATGCCATGGAGATAGCTGCCCATGATCCGGCCGTCCGGCGACATGGCGCCCTCCGGCGTACCCGCGACACAGGCAAACGGGCGGGAACGGGCCTCCCCCGTGGTTTCACCGATATGAATCTCGTAGCCCGTCATCGGCGTGCCACTGGCCTCATGGATCGCGTCCACGCGGGAGAGATGCTTGTTCGGCTGCATCGTCGTGACAAGATCCAGCAGGCCAAGTCCGGGGACCTCGCCGGGAGCGCCCTCCAGCCCCAGCGGGTCGCTGATGATCCGGCCCAGCATCTGATAGCCACCGCAGATACCCAGCACATAACCACCACGCCGCACATGGGCAAGAATATCAATATCCCAACCCTGAGCCCGCACCCAAGCGAGATCCCCAAGGGTGGATTTGGTTCCCGGCAGAATGACGAGGTCAGTATCGCCGGGAAAGGCCTGCCCCGGCCGGAGCATGCGAAGGGAGACCGTCGGTTCCTGCGCCAGCGGATCGAGATCGTCGAAATTGGCGATACGCGACAGGACCGGCACTGCCACCTGCAACGGGCCGCTCCCGACCGTTCGGCCCAGATCCAGTGCATCCTCGGCTGGCAGCAGCGCTGCGTCAGCGAAATACGGAACCACACCATAACCACGCCAGCCGGTGCGTTGTCCGATCAGGGCGTATCCGTCATCGAACAGAGTTGGATCTCCGCGAAAACGATTGATCAGGAAGCCGCTTACCTGGGCAGCATCGGCGGCATCCAGCACGACTTTGGTGCCGACGACCTGGGCGATGACTCCGCCTCGATCAATGTCGCCCACCAGGATGACGGGCACATCCGCTGCCCGCGCAAATCCCATGTTGGCAATATCTCCCGCCCGGAGGTTCACTTCGGCCGGACTGCCCGCGCCTTCGATGATGACAAGGTCGGCTGCCCGCCGCAACCGTGCGAAACTCTCAAGCACAGGCGCCAGCAGCCGGGGTTTGAGCCGCGCATAGTCCCGCGCCCGTGCCGTGGCGACGTGCCGACCCTGCACGATCACTTGCGCGCCCATGTCGGACTCCGGCTTCAGCAGAACAGGATTCATGTCCGTGTGGGGTTCGCGTCCGCAGGCAAGGGCCTGCAGGGCCTGCGCGCGTCCGATCTCTCCGCCGTCCCGGGTCACCGCTGCGTTGTTAGACATGTTCTGCGGCTTGAACGGCGCCACCGACAGTCCCCGTCGCAGGGCGGCGCGGCACAGGCCCGCCACCAGCAACGATTTGCCGACATTCGAGCCAGTACCCTGGATCATCAACGCACGCATCGTTTGTCCTGCTCTCCCGTCTTCACACCCGGTTTCGACCTGCGACATGGAGGTTTCACTGTCTATCCAGCCGGAGCGGCAACCTCTTCCCTTCACCGGAACCCGTCCCCATCACATGGCTGGACGAGCCCCGGCCCTGTCCGGTACAGGGTGGCTCTTTCGCTTGACATGCAGGACGCGTTGCCGCAACAGCCGATCTGTTGGTTCCGCTCGTAGATGTATCTATCGAGAGGCTAAGAGGGAATGTGACAGACTGGCCCGCAGGGGCCGACCCAGGCACAGCCGCCCCCGCGACCGTTAACGGAAAGATCGTCCAGGGCCACTGACACAGCGTCGGGAAGGTGGACGATCGTTGGGGAAACCCTGAATCCGTGAGCCGGGAGACCTGCCAGCTGGACGCTACAATGGGCAGCCGGGGTGTGCTGCAACCGGCTGGACCTGTCCCTCTGCCGTCTCGCGGCAAGGGGATGGCCGCGGGCACCCCGGTTGCGGAACAGGACTGGGACATGAACGCGACACTCTTTGTCTGCATAACCTGCCGCGCGGGTGAGCCGGTTGTGGAGGGACAGCCCATCCCGGGTGCTCGCCTCTACACCGCACTGACAGACCAGGCCGCGCCTGACGGCCTCACCATCGCGCCAGTGGAATGCCTGTCCGCGTGCAGCAACGGCTGCACGGTGGCCCTGAGCGCGCCGGGCTGCTGGAGCTACGTCTATGGACGCCTCAATGAAGGCGACGCACCCGACATTCTGGCCGGCGCCATGGCCTATGCGACCACCTCCGACGGGCTGGTCCCGTGGCGCGAGCGCCCGCAGATTTTTCGCAAGCAGAGCCTTGCCCGTCTTCCCCCACAGGAGCGCTGACATGACCGAAACAGCCCGGATCCCCCAGCCCGATGCGGGCCGACCCGATCTCGCGAAAATTCCTGTCACCGTCATCACCGGCTTTCTCGGCGCCGGCAAGACCACGCTCATCCGTCACCTGATGACGCACCCACAGGGGAAGCGTCTGGCGGTGCTGGTCAATGAATTCGGCACGCTTGGCGTGGACGGAGACATCCTCAGATCCTGCGCCGACGCGAACTGTCCGGCGGAGAACATCGTCGAACTGGCGAACGGCTGCATCTGCTGCACCGTGGCTGATGATTTCATACCCACCATCGAACGGCTGATGGCGCTGCCACAGCGACCGGACCATATCCTGATCGAAACGTCTGGCCTCGCACTGCCCAAACCGCTGCTCAAGGCCTTCGACTGGCCCGGCATCCGATCACGCATCACGGTTGACGGTGTCATCACCCTCGCCGACGCCGAGGCGGTGGCCGAAGGACGTTTCGCCCCCGATCCGGCCGCCGTGGACGCGCAGAGGCTGGCCGATGACAGTCTGGATCACGATACACCACTGGCCGAAGTATTCGAGGATCAACTGTCCTGCGCCGACATCGTGCTGCTGTCCAAGGCCGATCTTGTGGATGAGGCGTACCTTGACCGCGCGCGCGCCATGATTGCCGAAACCGCGCCCCGCTCCCTGCCGATCCTGCCGATGCGTGATGGTGTGATCGATCCGCAGATCATCCTCGGACTGGGTGCGGCGGCGGAAAACGACCTGGCCGCCCGTCCCTCGCATCATGACGGTCATGATGACCATGAACATGAGGATTTCGACAGTATCGTCCTCGACCTGCCCGAAATCGCTGATCCGGAAACGCTGGCCGAGGCGGTCCGCACCCTTGCCCGCGAGCAGAAGATCCTGCGTGTGAAAGGCTATGTCGCCATTAGCGGAAAGCCCATGCGGATGCTGCTTCAGGCCGTAGGCGAACGGGTGCGGACCCAGTACGATCGCCCGTGGGGAGCGCAGCCACGCCAGACCCGTCTGGTGGTGATTGCGGAGCACGATCACGTCGATGCCGAGGCGATCCATGCGGTGCTGGTGGCCCAGACGACACTGAAGGGATAAACCGCAATGCACGTGGTCTTCCGTGAAAGCCACGGTCTTGAGGAAACGGACACACCCGTTGATCTCGGGCAGAGTCCGGCCGATCTCGTGGTGCTGTCCTTCTCCGATAGCGACCTCGGTGCTTTCGCGGCGGGATGGCACGCGGCGGAGGGTACCCTGCCCTCCCTGCGGCTGGCCAATCTGGCGGCCCTGCGGCATCCGCTGTCGATCGACACCTATGTCGAGGCCACGCTGGCACAGGCGAGAGGAATCCTGATCCGGCTGATCGGCGGGGTTAATTACTGGCCTTACGGCCTGACGCAGCTGCATCAGGTCGCCCGGCGGACCGGCATCGCTTTGGCCGTGCTGCCCGCTGACGGGCGCGAGGACGCGCGTCTCAGCGAACTCTCCACCGTCCCGACATCCACCCTGCAACGCCTGGCGGCCCTGTGCGACAGCGGCGGCGCTGTAGCGGCACGCGCGGCGCTGGCGCAACTGGCGCTGGCATCCGGCCTTGATGCCACGCCGGTGACCGGGCTGAAGATCCTTCCCGAATGTGGGTGGTACGATCCTGATCAGGGTGGCGGCGCACCGGTGCCCGAAGGCGATGCGCCGCTGGCCGTGGTCACTTTCTACCGCGCCTACCTGACGGCAGCGGATACCGGCCCGATCGACGCCCTGATCCATGCCATGCGTGAACGTGGCTTTCGGGCCGTCGGGCTGTTCACTCCGTCGCTGAAAGTCCCCGAAGCGGCACGCTGGGTCCGGCAGGCCCTGCGCGATGCTAACGCCGCACTGGTGATCAACGCCACCGCCTTTTCCGCTCGTGGCGAGGACGGTACAACGCCACTCGACGCCACGGGCTGCCCGGTCTTTCAGGTCGCCCTCTCCACCGCGCGGCACCGGGACTGGGCCACGGCGGAACGTGGTCTGTCGCCGGCTGATCTGGCCATGCATGTCGTGCTACCCGAAGTGGACGGTCGCGTGTTCGCGGGCGTGATCAGCTTCAAGTCGACGAATGAACGTGATCCGCAGCTTCAGTTCTCCCGGCAGATACACCAGCCCGTCCCTGATCGGGTTGCCGCCGTGGCAGACCGCGTGGCGGCATGGCATCGTCTGGGCACCACGCCCACCTGCGCACGCAAACTGGTGATCGTCCTCTCCACCTATCCCGGCCGCCCCGACCAGATGGCGCACGCCGTAGGGCTGGATGCTCTGGCCTCGACGGAAGCCATCCTGACCGACCTCGCCCGAAACGGTCACGCTGTGTCGTCAGCCACCGAGCCTCTGGCCGATGCACTGATGACCACCCGCCAGAGCTGGCCGCTTGAGGCCTATCGCGCCGCTCTCACGCGACTGCCAGCGGCCTTACAGAAGGCGCTGCAAGATGCATGGGGCAAGCCGGAAGCCGATCCGCTGGTACGGAACGGGGCTTTCCACTTTCCCGCCCTCCGGCGGGGGGCGATGCTGGTGGCCCTGCAACCGGAACGCGGCGAGGTGTGCCAGCGCGAGGGGGATTATCATGACCTCTCCCGCACCCCCCGGCACGCCTACGTCGCCTTCTATCTGTGGCTGAGAGAGCAGCATGTTCACGCACTGGTGCATGTCGGGGCACACGGTACGCTGGAGTGGCTGCCGGGCAAGGCGGTTGCCCTGTCCGCCACATGCTGGCCCGAGGCCCTGTCCGGCGACCTGCCCGTCATCTATCCCTTCATCGTCAACGATCCTGGGGAAGCGGCGCAGGCCAAGCGCCGGATCGGCGCGGTCACGCTGGGCCATCTGCCGCCCCCGCAGCGGGCCAGCGCCGTGCCTGACGGCATGTTGCGCCTGGAAAGGCTGCTCGACGAATATTCCACAGCCGAGGGGCTCGATCCTGCCCGCCGCGACCGGCTGATCGGGGCGATCCGCGCGGAGGCACAGGCCGTCGGTGTCGAACAGGATCTGGGTATCCCGCAGGATGCCGGGGCTGCGGAAGCCATCGTGCGGATTGACCGCTTCGTCTGCGACATCAAGGAAAGCCAGTTCGGCGATGGCCTGCATATCTACGGTCAGGGAGCCGGGGAGCGTGAAGGACTGCTGACAGCCCTGTCCAGTCGCCGGGTGCTGCCCGGTCCGGCAGGCTCCCCCCAGCGCGGACAGGCCGATGTACTGCCGACAGGACGGAATCTCTACGCCGTCGATCCCCGCGCCGTACCCAGCCGGGTCGCCCATGCACAGGGCGTACGGCTGGCCGAGGAACTGCTGCGCCGCCATTTGCAGGATCATGGTGACTGGCCACGCGGCCTGATCGTCGATCTGTGGGGATCGGCCACCATGCGCACCGCAGGCGAAGAATTCGCCATGGCCCTGCATCTGGCCGGACTGGCCCCACAATGGGATTCGGGCTCGGAGCGCGTGTGCGGTTTCGAAATCCTCCCTCCCGTCCTTCTGAACCGTCCGCGCATCGACGTGACACTTCGGGTCTCGGGCCTGTTCCGCGATGTGTTTCCCGGCATGGCCCAAATGTTCGAGGCCGCCGCCGCCGCGCTGGCGGAACGGGACGAACCGCTGGAGGACAACCCCTACAGAACGCGGGGGCCACGGGTCTTCGGGCCACGGCCCGGCCATTACGGGATTGGCATGGGCACGGCGCTGGAAGAATACAGCGACGAGGGCCGCGCTGCCGCTGGAGAAGCATGGCTCAGCGCCTCGGAATGGGCGATCGGCGCGGGGGGCGACATCCGGCGGGATCGCGACGCACTGGAAAGCCGCCTCCGCACCACGGACAGTGTGGCGCATGTGCAGGACCTTTCCGAAACCGACCTGCTTCTTTCGTCCGACTACGCGGCACATGAGGGCGGACCCGCAGCAGCCATTGCCCGACTGGGCGGCCCGGTACCCACGCTCTATCACATCGACGCCACCCGACCCGACGCACCCCGTGCGCGCCTGCTGCGCGAGGAAATCGCCCGGGTGGTGCGCGCCCGCGCCGGCAACCCCGACTGGGCCAGCGGCATGATGCGACACGGCTTTCGCGGTGCGGCGGAGATCACCGCCACGCTCGATACGCTTGCCGCGTTCTCGCACCTGACGCGCGATGTGCCGGGCCATCTCTTCGACATCTATCACGACGCCACGCTGGGTCGCGACGATCTGGTCACTTTCATGGCGCAGGAAAACCCGCGTGCCCTCGCAGCCCTGCGCGACCGCTTCCGTGCGCTCGACGCCGCCGATCTGTGGACCACGCGCCGCAACGCCATTGCCGCCAGCCTGCGGGACGCGCCGTGACCACACCGCTCATCAAGGGCTGGTGCCCGGGGGCGCTGCGCCCGATGCTCTCCGGCGACGGGCTTCTTGTCCGTGTTCGCCCGTCCGCCGGGCGGCTGACGCAAGCACAGGCCAGTGGCATCGCGCATCTGGCCGCGCGCCATGGCAGCGGGCTGATTGACCTGTCAGCACGCGCGAACCTGCAGATCCGTGGCGTCACCGACCACACCTATGCCCCGCTTGTCAGCGGGCTCGCGGCGCTAGGCCTGATCGACCCCACGCCCGAGGCCGAAGCACGACGCAATATTGTCGTGACCCCCTATTGGCAGGCCGGCGACGACACGGCGGAACTGGCCGAACATCTGTCCCGTGTCTTACTGGACGACAGGACACTCACCCTGTCCGGCAAGTTCGGCTTTGCCGTCGATACCGGCCCCCAACCTGTCCTGCACGACGTTTCCGCCGATATCCGGATCGAACGCGACAGCACGGGCAGCCTTCTCTGCCGCGCCGACGGGGTTGCCCGTGGTGCGCGGGTCACGCCGGACAGCATGGCGGACGCAGCGCTGACCCTTGTCCGCTGGTTCGTCGCCAGCGGCGGCCGTGGGCGCATGGCCGCACATCTGGCCAATGGTGCGACGCTACCGGCCACCTTTGCCGCCTGCGAGGCCGCGCCAACGAGGGCCGCCCCCTTTCCAGCCAGTCCCGTTCCAGCCCCTGGTCTTTCAACAGCAGGCTTCATGATCGGCCTTGCCTTCGGCCAGATGCACGCCCGCACGCTGGCCGCCCTTGCCACGCTCGCGCCCCTGCGCGTCACGCCATGGCGCATGCTCCTGCTCGAAGGCCAGACACGCGCACCGGATATCTCCGGAATCATCACCCGCCCGGACGATCCCCTGTTGCACGTCGTCGCCTGCACGGGGGCACCGGCCTGCACCCAGGGCGTGCAACCCACGAGGAAACTGGCGCGCGCGCTGGCGCCGCATATTCCCGCCGGAACGCTGCTGCACCTCTCGGGCTGCACGAAAGGTTGTGCTCATCCGGGGCCGGCAGCGCTCACTCTGGCCGCACACGCGCAGGGCTTCGATCTCATCCGGAACGGCACTGCCGCCGCCCCACCCGTCCGGCGTGGCCTGACGGCCGAACATCTGCTGGCCACCCCCGGGATACTGACAGAAGGTACCGATGCCCCATCTCTATGAAACCGACGGCGCGGCCATCTACCGCATGTCCTTCGCCACCATCCGCGCGGAAGCCGATCTGGCCCGTTTCACACCTGAGGAAGAGGTCGTCGCTGTCAGGATGATCCATGCGGCCGGCATGGTCGGTCTCGAACAGCACATCGCCTTTTCACCCAACATGACGGTCGTGGCCCGTGCGGCGCTGGAGTCCGGGGCACCGATCCTGTGCGACGCGCGCATGGTCAGCGAGGGCATCACCCGCGCGCGCCTGCCATCCGCCAATGAGGTGATCTGCACGCTGAACGACCCCCGTGTTGTCGATCTGGCCCGCGCCATGAGCAACACCCGCTCGGCTGCGGCGCTGGAACTGTGGCGGCCCCACCTGTCCGGCGCGGTGGTGGCCATCGGCAATGCGCCCACCGCCCTGTTTCATCTTCTCAATATGCTGGAAGATCCCGCCTGCCCCCGACCGGGGGCGATCATCGGTTGCCCGGTCGGTTTTGTCGGCGCGGCGGAATCGAAGGACGCGCTGATGGCGACCCTCCCGGTTCCCGCGCTGACGGTCCGGGGGCGGCTGGGCGGTTCGGCAATCACGGTCGCGGCCCTCAACGCGCTGGCCAGCCGGAAGGAATAGACGCGTGTCCGACAGAGTTATACCCGACAGCGTCACACAAGGCTGTCCCGCACAGGGACGTCCCACATCGGGAAGAATCATCTGTGCCGGCCTCGGCCCCGGTGACCCGGAACTGATGAGCGTGCGGGCCGACCGCCTGATCCGCTCGGCCTGCCATGTGGCCTATTTCCGCAAGGCCGGACGCGCCGGACAGGCACGGCGGATTGTCGAAGGGATGCTGGCGCCCGGTGTTATCGAACATCCGATGGAATATCCCGTGACCACTGAACTGCCGGTGGACAGCCCCGCCTACCGCGACGCACTGGCAGGCTTTTACGATTCATGGGCTGCCCGTCTGACCGATCTGGCACGCACTCAGGACGTCGTGGTGCTGTGTGAGGGTGATCCGTTCTTCTACGGCTCCTTCATGCATCTTCACACACGGCTGCAAGGACACGTCGCGCTGGAGGTCGTCCCCGGTATGACCGGTATGACCGGTTGCTGGAATGTCACCGGCATCCCCATCACCTGGGGCGATGACGTGCTGACCGTGCTGACCGGCACGATGCCGGAAGCCGAACTGATACGGCACATGCAGGCGACCGACGCGCTGGTCGTGATGAAAACCGGCCGGAACCTGCCCAGGGTGCGGAGTGCCCTCGCCCTCACGGGGCGGCTGGAGGAGGCGTGGCTGATTGAGCGCGGCACGATGCCCGGTCAGCGTGTGATCCGGCTTGCCGAAGCCCACGATGACGACTGCCCCTATTTCGCAATCGTGCTGGTCCACGGGCATGGCCGCCGCCCCGAAAGGGCACAGGGAGACGAACCATGAGCGGCATGCTGGTCGTCGCCGGCCTCGGTCCCGGCGGCGAGGCGCTGATCACGCCGGAGGTGTCCCTCGCGCTGGCCGGGGCGACCGACGTTGTCGGCTATATCCCCTATGTGGCGCGCATCCCCGTCCGGGAAGGCCTGACACTACACGCCACGGACAATCGGGCGGAACTGGCGCGGGCGACCCACGCGCTGGAACTGGCGGCGGACGGACGGAGAGTTGTCGTCGTCTCGTCGGGTGACCCCGGTGTGTTCGCCATGGCCTCTGCCGTGTTCGAAGCGATGGAGCAGACACCGCATCTGGTGTCCGTGACCGTCCAGATCCTGCCCGGCATCACGGCCATGCTGGCCGCCGCCGCGCGTGTCGGCTCACCACTGGGCCATGATTTCTGCACAATCAACCTGTCGGACAACCTGAAACCCTGGGACATGGTCGAACGGCGTCTGCGCCTTGCCGCGCAGGCGGATTTCGCCATGGCCTTCTACAACCCGCGCTCAGCCAGTCGCCCGCACCAGTTTGTCCGCGTGCTGGAAATCCTGCGCGAGGAATGCGAACCTGAGCGGCTGATTACCTTCGCCCGCGCCGTGACCACGCCAGAGGAACGGATCAATGTGACGACACTGGCTGAAGCCCGCGCCGAAATGGCGGACATGCGCACCGTGGTGCTGGTGGGAAACACCGCCACACGCCGGGTCGGACGGTATGTTTACACCCCGAGGCAGGCGGGATGAGCGGCCACATCGCCTCCGAGCCAGATCATAACGGCTTCAGTGGTGCGTGCCACCGGGCGTGGGGGCACCACGGGCCGATCAATCAGAATGACCGGCAGACCCCGCGCGCGCGCGGCCTCCAGCTTGGCCCGCGCACCCATGCCGCCAGCATTCTTGGCCACGACATGGGTGATACCGTGCGCCTGCATCAGGGCCATATCGCCCTCCCGTGTGAACGGCCCGCGCGCAACGATCACGGTCGCGCGAGGCAGCGGCAGAACAGCGCGGGGCGGATCGACCAGACGCAGCAGATAGTCATGCCGGGGACAGGCCAGGAACGCGTCGAGCGACTGCCGGCCAATCGCGAGGAACACGCGGGCCGGTGCATCGGGCAATGCGGCGACCGCCCCTGCCATATCGGCAACCCTGCACCAGTCATCGCCTTTTTCCGGCCTCCAGGGTGGCCGCTCGAACGCCAGCAGCGGGAGTCCTGCGACCGCACAGGCTTCAACGGCATTGCAGCTCATCCGGGCGGCGAAGGGGTGGGTGGCGTCGATCACGTGGCTGATTCCCGCCGTGTGCAGATACGCCACCAGTCCCTCCACCCCGCCAAACCCACCGACCCGGACCGGCAGGGGCTGAGAAGCAGGCGACGCGGTCCTGCCGGCATAGGAAAAGATGGCATCCACCCCGGCTTCGGCCAGAACACGTGCCATCTGGCTGGCTTCGGTAGTACCGCCCAGCAGAAGGACGCGTCTCATGGCTGACTCCCCTGTTGAACCCTGGCTTGTGATCATCGGCATTGGTGAAGACGGCATGGCAGGTTTGACCGCCGCACGCCATGCCGATCTGGCCCGTGCGGAGGTGATTTTCGGTGGCCCACGCCATCTTGCGCTGGCGGACGCCGGCGACAGGGGTCGTGTCTGGCCGGTGCCCTTCTCAGTCGCACCTGTGCTTGCCGAGCGTGGGCGCAGGGTAGTGGTGGTGGCCTCGGGTGATCCGTTCTGGTTCGGCGCGGGGACCAGCCTTGCGGCCCGGCTCACTCCGGGCGAGTGGGTGGCCCATCCGGCGCCCTCGACCTTTTCGCTGGTGGCGAACCGGCTGGGCTGGCCACTGGAGCAGGTGATCTGCCTCGGGCTGCACGCAGCGCCGCTGGAACGGCTGGTCCCGACGCTGAACGCGAACAGGCGAGCGATCTGCCTGCTGCGTGACGGACAGGCCGTAACCACGCTGGCGCACTGGCTGGTCACACAGGGATTCGGCGCTTCCACGCTCTACGTCATGGAGGCGCTGGGCGGCCCAGGCGAGCGCATCCGCCACGTTGTCGCAACCGATTTCGCCTTCACGGATGTCGCCGCCCCGGTTGCCGTCGCCATCGCCCTGTCAGGGCCACCGGGATCGGGCCGGGCCCCGGGCCTTCCCGACGCCACATTCCTCCATGACGGACAGATCACCAAACGTCCGGTCCGCGCGCTCACCCTCGCCACCCTTGCGCCGCGGCACGGCGAAATCCTGTGGGATCTTGGGGCGGGATCGGGATCGGTCTCGGCGGAGTGGTGCCTGAGTGGTGGACAGGCCATCGCGGTCGAACGCCGTACTGACCGCGCCACGACCATACGCGCCAATGCACAGGCCCTGGGTCTGGAGCACATCCTCAAGGTGGTGGAGGGCGACACTACGGCGGTTCTGGCCCACCTGCCCCGGCCTGATGCCGTTTTCATTGGAGGAGGCGCCGATCAGGCGCTGCTGGATCGTCTGTGGACCGTGCTGCCACCCGGCGTCCGGATCGTCGCCAACGGCGTCACACTGGAGACCGAAGCATTGCTGGCCACATGGCATGGGCAGAAAGGGGGCGAACTGTTGCGCATCGAACTGGCAACCGCCGCTCCGCTGGGAGCGATGCGCGGCTGGCGGCCTGCGCGGCCGGTCGTGCAATGGAGTGTGACACGATGACAGAAAGCCCCATGACAGGCGATCCCGGCCGTCATCCCCTCCCCTCCGGGCTTCTGAAAAATCCCCTGCGGATCGCGGGTTTCGGCTTCCGGCGCACTGCCAGCCTTGCCTCTCTCCGCGATGCCCTTGCGGCGGCGGGTGGGGGCAGAGAGCTCGACGCCCTGGCCACGATCACGGAAAAAGCCTCTTCACCCGCCTTACAGGCACTGGCACGGGAACTTGGCCTGCCCATCCACGGACTGGCGCGTGAAACACTGGAACATGTCAGCACGCCAACCCGTTCCCACCGTGTCATGGCCGGTTACGGAACCGGCAGCATTGCCGAGGCGGCGGCTCTGGTCGCGGCCGGACCGGGCGCATGTCTGCTTGCGCCACGCGCGGTCTCATCCGACGGAATGGCGGTGGCGGCGATTGCCAGAAACGCGAGGAGGACCAGCGAATGACCGTTCACTTCATCGGCGCCGGACCGGGTGCGCCGGATCTCATCACCTTGCGTGGACGAAATCTGATCGCGGCAAGTCCTGTCTGCCTTTATGCCGGATCTCTGGTGCCGGATGCGCTGCTCGACCACTGCCCCCCCGGCGCGCGCATCGTCAACACAGCGCCACTGTCGCTTGACGCGATCGTCGTCGAGATCGTGGCAGCGCATGACGCGGGCCAGGATGTCGCGCGGCTGCATTCGGGCGACCTGTCGGTGTGGTCCGCCATGGGGGAACAACTGCGCCGCCTGCGCGCGCTGGGCATTCCCTATGACATAACGCCCGGCGTGCCGTCCTTCGCCGCCGCTGCCGCCGCGCTGGGTGCGGAACTGACTCTGCCGGGTGTTGCGCAGTCGGTCGTGTTGACACGCACATCGGGCCGCGCCACCCCCATGCCACCCGGCGAAACCCTTGCTGCCTTCGCCACAACCGGTGCGACACTGGCGATCCATCTGTCGATCCATGTGCTGGACCGCGTCCTTGCCGAACTGACCCTGCATTATGGGGCCGATTGCCCTGTTGCCGTAGTGTGGCGCGCCAGCTGGCCGGACGAGCGCATCGTCCACGCGACACTCGGCACGCTGGAAGCCGCGCTGGCCAGCGAACTGGAACGTACCGCGCTGATTCTGGTTGGACGTGCGCTCGGAGCCAGCGACTTTGCGGAAAGCCGCCTTTACGCCGGCGATTATGACCGCCGTTTCCGTCCTGTCGGCACCATGCCCCGCTTTCCGGATGAGGCCGAATGAAGAGTCCTGAAACGATCTGTCCCGGTCTTATCATTTCCGCCCCGGCTTCCGGCGCGGGCAAGACCATGGTCACGCTGGGACTTCTGGCCGCCCTGCGCGCGCACGGGTTGACGGTGCAGCCGTTCAAGAATGGTCCCGATTACATCGATCCGGCGTTTCATTCGGCCGCATCGGGGCGTCCGTCGGTCAATCTCGATACATGGGCCATGTCGGAGGAACGGATCGCGGGTCTGATCGGAGCGCGGACGGATGCGGATCTGATCATTGCCGAGGGTTCGATGGGGCTGTTTGATGGCGTGGCGTCGGCAGGCGAGACCGGGAACGGATCGAGCGCGGATCTGGCAGCGCTGACGGGATGGCCGGTCGTGCTGGTGCTGGATGTGTCCGGCCAGGCCCAGTCGGCCGCCGCCATCGCCCATGGCTTCGCCACGCTGTCATCCGGGGTGCGGCTGGCTGGCGTGATTCTCAACCGCGTCGCCAGCCCGCGCCACGAAGCGCTGATCCGCACGGGCATGAAGGATGCTGGCATACGCGTACTGGGCGCCCTGCCCCGACGCGCGACCATGACCCTGCCCGAACGGCATCTTGGTCTGGTGCAGGCCGAAGAACAGCCGCAGCTTGCCGCGCTGCTGGACGATCTTGGCATTTTCATCACCGCGCATACGAATATTGATGAGATCGTGACGCTGGCCGCCGGCTCCGTCGGTGCCCGGGCTCCGGCGATGGCGTTACCGCCGCCCGGCAATCGTGTAGCACTAGCCCGCGATGCCGCCTTTTCGTTCGTGTACCCGCATTTGCTTGAGGGATGGCGCACGGCGGGGGCGGAAATCGTGCCCTTCTCGCCGCTTGCCGACGAAGCTCCCGCTCCGGACGCCGATGCCTGCTGGATTCCCGGTGGCTATCCTGAACTTCATGCCGGCACGCTCGCCGCCGCCCATCGTTTCCGCGATGGCCTGCAACGCTTCGCCGCGCACAAGCCGGTGCATGGCGAGTGCGGCGGCTACATGGCGATGGGCGTGGGACTGGTCGACGCACAGGGCATCCGGCATGCCATGGCAGGCCTGCTGGGGCTGGAAACCTCCTTCGCGCAGAGGCGCATACACCTGGGCTACCGGCTGGCCACGCTTCACGCGCCGATTCCCGGATATGACGCAGGGCAGCAGCTGCGTGGGCATGAATTCCATTACGCCACCATCACCCGGCAGCGTGACGAAATGCTTGCGCACACCCTCGACGCCAATGGCACCCGCGTCTCCGAAGCCGGATCGCGGCGTGGCCGGGCCACCGGCACCTTCTTTCACCTGATCGCGCCCGCGACATGAGCGGCTTTGTCTCCTTCGTCTCCTCCGGTCCAGGCGATCCCGAACTTCTGACGCTAAAGGCCGTGGCGCGCCTGCAGGCCGCCGACGTCATCCTGTTCGACGACCTGTCCTCAGGACCTGTCCTCGCCCACGCCCGTTCCGATGCGGATGTCATCAGCGTCGGCAAACGGGCTGGCCGACCGTCGCCCCGGCAGGACAGCATCAACCGCCTGATGATGGATTATGCGACGACCGGCGCGCGTGTTGTCCGCCTGAAATCCGGTGACGCGGGCATTTTCGGTCGGCTGGAAGAGGAAATCACGGCACTGGAGGCCGCCGGTATCGGTTACGAGATCATCCCTGGCGTGCCGTCCGCCTGTGCCGCGGCCGCAGCCGCTGGCATCCCGCTCAGCCGCCGGCTGACCTCCCGCCGTGTCCAGTTCGTGACCGGCCACGATGTCACCGGGGATCTGCCCGAAGAGCTGAACATGGCGGCACTAGCCGATCCGGACGCCACAACGGCTGTCTTCATGGGGAAGCGCACCTTTCCGAAGCTGGCCGCGCGCCTGCTCGCTGCCGGACTGCCGGGTGACACCCCCGCTCTTCTGGCCGAGGCGGTAAGCCACCCGGAACAGCGTCTTCTGTACACCACGGTCGCCGAACTGGCCGGAATGCTCGCCACCCACCACAGCAGCGCGCCGGCACTCATCCTCTACGGCGCGCTGAATGGGCAACCGGGTGGAGGCCGACCATGATCGATCTGGTTCTTGTCGGCATCGGCACGGGAAATCCCGAACATCTTACCCTGCAGGCCATGCGCGAACTCAACGCGGCGGACCTGATCCTGATACCGCGCAAGGGCGACGACAAGAGCGAACTTGCCGACCTCCGCCGTATCATCTGCGCGCAGGTTCTCACCAACCCGGCGATCCGTGTCGCCGAATTTGACATGCCGCGCCGCAACACGACCGATCCTGAGTATCACAGGGGAGTTACACAGTGGCACGATGCCGTCGCCACAGTGTGGACGGACGCGATCCGCACCCACCTGCCACGAGGCGGCACCGTCGCGCTGCTCGTCTGGGGCGATCCGGCCCTCTATGACAGCACCTTGCGTATTGCCTCCCGGCTCACTCCTGTGCCCTCGGTGCGTAGCATTCCCGGGATCATGTCACTGAACATGCTGGCGGCCGCCCACACCATCACGCTCAACGCGGTCGGCGCACCGTTTCTCGTCACCACCGGCCGCCAGTTGCGCGACCATGGCTGGCCGCGAGGCGTCGAGACGCTGGTGATCATGCTTGATGGAGAATGCTCGTTTCAGCATGTCGCTCCCGACAACGTCACCATTTACTGGGGCGCCTATGTCGGCATGAGCGAGCAGGTCCTGCTCTCCGGACCGCTCGCACAGACAGGCCCGCGGATTGTGGCCACCCGTGCCGAAGCACGTGCCCGCCATGGCTGGATCATGGACATCTATCTGCTGCGACGGTGTCCACCCGTGGTGAAGGGATCACAGAAACTCCGATGAGCGGCACCCACGATATCCGGAAGACAACATGCGCGGGGACTGCCGAAGGACACGCGGACCGGGTGACACGCAGCGCGTCTTCTCCCTCCTCCCTTCGCCCTCCCCTCATCCCTGCGCATGGGGGGCAGGTCAGCGCGATCATGCGCCATTTTCCCGATGCCACCCGCCCGTTCATCGACCTGTCCACCGGTATCAATCCGGACGCCTATCCGCTACGCATGCCACCTCCCGGGAGCCTGACCCGCCTGCCCGAGGAAGAGGACGACCACGCCCTGCGGGAGGCCGCCGCTATCGCCTATGGCGCTGCCGCCCCGGACATGATCGCGACTGGTCCCGGCAGCCAGAGCCTGATCTCCCTCCTGCCCCGTCTTGTGCCCGCCCCGCGCGCCTGCCTGTGGGAGCCAACCTATTCCGGTCATGCAACCTCATGGCAACAGGCCGGAGCCACCCTGCAACATGTTTCCGACCTCGCCAGTTTCATGCGGGAAGCCGCACGGGAGAGTACGGCCTGCATCCTGTGCAACCCCAACAACCCGGACGGACGCATTCTCCCCGCGACGCAGCTACGGGAACTTGCGGACCTGTGTGCGTCACACGGCAACCATCTTGTCGTGGATGAGGCTTTTGCCGATTTCGACGCGGAAAGCCTCATACCGGTCCTGCCGCATCCGGGTCTGATCATCCTGCGTTCATTCGGCAAGACCTGGGGATTGCCCGGCGTGCGGCTCGGATTTCTGCTGGCCTCTCCGGAAACGGCGGAACAGGCGCGCAACCTTGTCGGTGCCTGGCCCGTCAGCACACTGGCCCTTGCCGTCGGCGGGCAGGCGCTGCGTGACAGGGAATGGCTGGACCGTGCCCGCCTCACCGCGTCTCAGGCGAAGAACCGCCTTGTCGGGCTTCTGGACAGGACAGGACTGCGCAGCGAGGGGCAGGCAAGTCTGTTCACCCTTGTCCGGACGGACCGCGCAACGGATCTGTGGACCCATCTGTGCCGCCACGGGATCATCACCCGTTTGTTCAGCACAGAATCCGACAGCCTGCGTCTCGGTCTGCCCGGAGCCGAAGAGGCGTGGCAACGTCTGGAAGCAGTACTGGCAGAGTGGCGGCAACAGGCGCCGTTGTCTCCTGGAGCGCATACGGATGACTGAGGAATACGCGCAACGGAACCCCATAAAACCTGGGGGCACGAAAATCCTCGCCCTTGCGTCCGGTGTGCCGGACGAGACGAGACGCGGCATCATCCCCGCTCGCGACAGCGTGGCCAGCCAGGACAGCTCCATTCTCGCATGGCTGCGGGAAACACGGCTCCGTTATCCGGTGATCGCCGCTCCGGACGTCGATCTGACGGATGTCGAGTCCGATGCCGAGAGGCCTCTTGTGCGCGAGACGGCCCTGCGCGACCGTGATCACGGACAGTGGCACGGACGCCCGCTCCGTGACCTTTCGCCAGAGGACATCTCCCGATGGATCATGGATCCGGATCACGCCGCGCCGGACGGCGAAAGCAACCGGATGATGCTCGACCGTGCCGGCCGCTGGCTGGAGGCATTACCGGCCGGGACGGGCGACCTTATCGTCATCGCACGACCGACGATTATCCGGATGATGCTGATACATGCCCTTGGTGGCGGAGTGGACATGCGGCACCATCTGGACGTGCCGCCCTCAACCCGTAGCGCGATGTCCCGCCATACAGGCTGGCGGGTTTCCCTTGTGGGTGCACCACTGAGCAGTCGCGACGCCATGCCAGAAACGTCCGGACGGCTGGCTGAAAGCCGCTAGATCCTACGCTGCCCACTCTTTGCGGATATCAGGACAGCCGAGGCCATCGGTCCGAAGATCAGTCCCAGCCCTCCCCACAGAACAACCTGCATCCCGATGGCGGCCTCGCGGAAACGCCAGAGAACGACGGCGGGGAAATTCGCCGGCACCTCGTTGATATCTGGCAGAGCGCTCTGCACCAGCGCCACCAGAACAACGAACAGACCGCCTCCGCACAATGCACCGTTCCAGGCCCCAAAACGCTGCGCCAGCCGACGGCCCACCAGAATGGAAACCGCCATCACGCACAATGACAGCGTGATCATCTCGAAATACGTTGCAGTGCGCAGCCCTATGGTCCCCGGCTGTCCCACCGCAGGAGGATTGGGCGGATATTTCAGATCGGGGATCAGCACAAATGTCAGAAATCCCGCGCCTGCCAGCAGCATCGCCAACGCACGTGGCGAGATCCGGCCCATGCGCCCATAAGCAAACGCAAAGGCAATCGCGAAAATTCCGCCATACGCCGCGCCATAGAGTGTGGCAGCCGTGAAAAGCCCGAACGAGGCCTGCACCGCGCGGCTGACAAGTTCGGGCTCGTCGTGCATTCCGGCCATCGCGTCCCTCGCGCTTTCAAAGGCGATGGACAGGTTGACCTGCGGCTCCCCGAACACGCGCGCGAAGAGAAACGCCAGACAGGCGGCGAGAACACCCGCGATCATACCGCGAGCGAGAAGGCGTCCAGCCATCAGGAAATTCCGAAAATCAGTGGCAGGGAAAACCCAGCAGATGGCGTCCGTCATGCACGAATTCATGCACCGCATGTCCCGCTATCAGCGACGTGGCACCCTGCTCAGCCCCCACGAAATACAACATCATCGCAGCCAGAAGGAGACCGAAGACTGCCCAAGGCACAAGAGCGCGCAGGGGAATGGCGTCCGGCACAGTGGAAGAGGCAGGAAAAGATGAAGAAAAACCGTGGCTCATAACAGGCTCCGTTCGGAAAACCGCGCTCCGGGATGGGACAATGGAACAACGGAGGTCTGGCTCTCCATCGCGCAGGACACGGTGGAATTACAGTGGCGCGACCGCGTCGGAGTTTCACCGACTTCCCCTGTTTTCCTGTGATACACCTTAATTCCAGCACCCTGCCTGTCAATGGACAGACGTATGTTCCTGCCTCCTTTGGGCCTTCTGCCGGCAGCAGGAGATCGATTCATCCACGTGACATATTGATGCGGCTTCCCTGACCTCGTTATAGGAAAATAAGCTGATGGTTCCGTGCGAATCGATGAAAAAGAAAGGCTGGGGCGCTCCCGGTGGTCCCTGAGGCAGGAGACCTGCCATGAACCTGTTGAGAAAACAGATGTCACAGCATCCGGGTATCACCTTTCAGAATTCGATTCCTTCCTGCGCCCGGACGCCCGCCTTGAAGTGATGCTTCACCGGCATCATCTCCGTGACCATGTCCGCTGCCTCGATCAGCGCTGGTTTCGCGTTGCGGCCCGTCACCCAGACATGCTGACCAGCAGACCGGGCAGCGATATCCGTCAGCACGCGGTCCAGCGCGAGGTAATCGTAACGCAGGGCAATGTTGAGTTCGTCCAGAATGACGAGCGCGATATCCTCGGACTGTAAAGCCTGTTTCGCTATATCCCAGGCCCGTTCGCACGCGGCGATGTCACGTTCCCGATCCTGCGTTTCCCAGGTGAAACCTTCACCCAGCGCATGCCACGTCACCTGGTCGCCAAACCGTTCGAGCGCATGACGCTCCCCCGTATCCCATGCGCCCTTGATGAACTGGATCACCACCACCTTTTTGCCCCGGCCAAGCATACGCAGCGCCAGTCCGAAGGCGGCGGTGGACTTGCCCTTGCCTGCACCCGTATGGACGGCAAGCAACCCCCGCGTCTCGGTTTTGGAAGCGACCTCGCGATCCTGAACCGCCTTGCGCTTCGCCATCTTTTCGCGATGACGCGCGTTCTCGTCCATCTCTGTCATACTGTTCCCTTTCCTCCCGCCGGCTTCGCAACCAGCGGAAAACCCGCGACCGTCAGGACGACCCTGTCCGCCACCGCCGCGATTTTCTGATGCAGCCAGCCCGCCTCGTCACGAAAGCGGCGAGCCAGAGCATTGTCCGGCACAATACCAAGCCCCACTTCGTTGCCGACCAGCACCGTGAGCCCCTGTCGGGCGGTCAGTACCTCCAGCAAAGTATGCGTCGCCTCGGGAATATTATGTTCCTCCAGCAAAAGATTGCTCAGCCAGAGCGTCAGGCAATCAACCAGCACAGGTTTCTCGCCCACGTCCCGCAAGACCTGTGACAACGCGACCGGTTCTTCCACCGTCAGCCACCCCGCGCCGCGCTCCAGCTGATGCCGCGCGATCCGCGCGCGCATTTCCTCATCCCACGCACGGCCGGTCGCAACATAAATCCAAGGTCCCGGCTGTCGGCACACGACCGATTCCGCGTAGCGGCTTTTCCCGGAGCGTGCTCCGCCCAGAACCAGTTCAATCATTGCTCTCTTCCTCCGGACGCGGCATGTCCCTGCTCATGACCCGCTCGCCCTTTCCCGATCCTGAAGCACTCCGTCGCGCCTGCCTTTCCCCGCGTCCTGCCGATGAGGACGCCGCCCGGGCCGTCAGCGAACGGGATGCCCAACTGACCAAACCGGCGGGCAGCCTCGGTCGACTTGAAGAGCTTGTCGCCTGGCTGGCACACTGGCAGCACCGCGCGCCACCCACTCTCGAACATGTGCAATGTCTGGTCTTCGCTGGCAACCATGGTGTCGTGGCGCAGGGGGTGTCCGCGTGGCCAGCCGAAGTAACGGGGTTGATGACCCACAATTTCCGCAACGGTGGTGCCGCCATCAACCAGTTGGCCCAAAATGCCCAGGCGCGTCTCGATGTGATCGAACTGGAAGACCTTCGTCCGACAGGCGACTTCACAAAAGAGCCCGCCATGACGCCGGACACCTTTCTTCGCATCGTCAATACCGGTTTCAGTGCTGTCGATCCGCAGGCTGATCTGGTCTGTCTGGGGGAAATGGGAATTGGCAACACCACCACCGCTTCGGCGCTGGCCGCCGCTCTGTTCGGCGGCAACACCAGCTGCTGGGTCGGCCCCGGCGCTGGCAGCGACGCGGCAGGTATGGAGCGAAAAATCGCTGCACTGGGAGCTGGCCTAGCTTACCACTACAGCACCATGGCAGAGCCGCTTGAGATTGCCCGCTGTCTGGGTGGTCATGAACTGGCCGCCATCATGGGCGCCATCCTCGCAGCGCGGAAACATGGTATTCCCGTGCTGCTGGACGGGTTTGTCTGCACGGCCGCCGCAGCCCCCCTGTTCCGCCTGCATCCGGACGGGCTGGCCCATTGCCGTATCGCACATTCCTCCGCCGAACCAGGCCATGCCCGACTGGCAGCGGCGCTTGGACAGGCCCCGCTGCTCGATTTCGGGCTCCGACTGGGCGAAGCCTCTGGCGCGGCACTGGCCGTCCCTTTGCTGCGTGGGGCACTGGCCTGCCACACGGGAATGCACAGCTTTGCCGAGGCCGGCATTGGCATCTGACAACTGCCTCTTCCGCAATCTGGCCGCTGACCTGCTGGCGGCTGCAGGGTTGTTCACGCGCCTGCCGCTCGGCTGGCTGGAAAAACATGCCGGGCCGGTCTGCCTGAGCCGCTCGGTCTGGCTCTGGCCTTTGATCGGCGCGGCTATCGGAACGTTCACGGCTCTTCTCACGACCGGGGGGCTGTGCATTGGGCTGCCGCCGTTCATCGCGGCCCTTTGCGGCGTCATGGGACAGTTGCTGCTGACCGGCGGCCTCCATGAAGACGGGCTGGCCGATACGGCAGACGGACTTGGTGGCGGCAGCACGATGAACAAGCGCCTCGCCATCATGCGCGACAGCCGGATTGGAACCTACGGTGCCCTGGCTCTGTTCACCTGTGTCACTTTGCGCACCGCCTGTATCGCCGCGCTCGCACCTTATATATTAATTCCTGCAATAGCATTTTCCGGAATGATATCCCGCGCCTCCCTCCTCGTGCTGCTCACCACCACTCCGCCTGCGCGAAAAGATGGGCTTGCGGCAGCCCTTCTCCCCCTGCCCCGCCTGCCGCTCTGGCTGGCTAGTCTGGTTGCGCTGGGAGCCGGCGTGTTTCTCGTTCCGTCCGCGACACTGGCCGGCGCCAGCGTGGCCGCCCTGCTCGTTACCCTTGTCATGCGCCGTCTCTTACAACGCACTCTCGGGGGATTTACAGGCGATACACTCGGCGCGACGGTCGTTCTGTCCGAACTGGCTGTTCTGCTGCTTCTGGTTGCGTCACGGGGCTGAACGTCAGAATCTCTCCCGATGGAAGAGCCGGTCGTGAGAGGTCTGGCGCGCGCCCTTCGACAAGTGATTGAAGGACACGCAGAGGACCGCCATGCGACAAGATCGCACAGGTCTCTTCCGATGGCAGATCAGCATGAAATGCCGTGACCCGTTCGCACAATACCCGGCCGCTTTCGCCCTCTGGAGGAGCAAAATCCATCAGGTCTGCTGCCCACCGATCCAGTTCCGCACGCGGCATATCGTTCCAGAGCTGTCCTTCCCATGTGCCGAAATCAAGTTCGGCCAGACGGGGATCAAGACAGACTGAGATTCCAGCGATTGCCGCACTATATTCTGCCGGGATACGACAGCGGGAGAGAGGAGACGCATAGAGCCGGGTGACACCGGTCTGACGAAGGGCTCTGATCAGACGTGCGGCAAAATCCTCCCATTTTTCCGCCAGCGGAACATCGAGATGACCATAACAGATGCCGGGGCGCACTGTGACGGACGGATGTCGGGCGATACAGCAAACAACCATTAATTCACGTGTCCGATGGCAGGAATCCGCCCTTTCGTACCAAATAGCAGCATGATGCGGAAGGCAAAGAAAGTAATCGGTGATCAAGGGAGCTTGTCATAGAGAAACAATTGGGTTCAAAACCTGTTAACCCGTTGAATTAAGCGCAATGAGTAATTCACAGGCTGGTAAGGAGAAAAGCCAGTGAGTGAAGTGTTTTTGCTGTCTCAGCATTAAAGTTTGCAGGGATCCATCGTGAATGGATGACGGCTACTGCGAGATAGATCCTTGTGCTGAAGTTTTTGTCGGCGCGCATGGCGACACGCCTGAACTCCCTGAGCTTGCGAAAGAAGTTCTCGATCAGGTGGTGCCATGTATACATTTCCCGATCCAACGCGAGTGGCTGACGCCGCCTCGGGTGTTAGGAAATAACGACTTTAGCGCTGTATTCGTTGAGATCGGCAATGAGAACATTGCTGTCAAATGCCTTGTCCGCAATGAAGGCGTCGAACGTCATCCCTTCAATCAGAGGAGACACCTCGACACTATCATGGCGCTGTCCCGGCATCAGGCGAAAGTGTCCCAGATTGTCCAGAACATCTGTCAATGCGAGAATCTTCGTCGTCATGCCGCCTCTCGAGCGCCCAAGGGCCTGGCTCTGAGCCCCCTTTTGCGCCCAGGCCGTGGCGATGAACCTTTACAATCGTCGCATCGGCCATCGCATATTCCATATCGGGCTCACCGGACAGGGCATCAAAAATCCGTCTGAAAACATCGGCATTACGCCACTCGCTGAAGCGACGGTAGACTTGTGACGGTTTTGTGCTGGTCTGGGGTCTTGTTATGCCACCCGAGCTTCGAAGGCGAGAGGACTGATGCTGCCATGCCCAGGCTTGCACCCGCAACTCTTCTGAAGAAGCCGTTGCCGTTACACGAAGCCTCGTCACGATCGCAAATGTCCCTTCAAGGGCGGATAATTTTTGAGGTAGACACTGCAGAAAAGATAGTTCTGATCATATCCGGATTACTCTTTCGTAAGCTGGCCGGACCTCCAATAACGTCCAACATATTATGAACTTTTCGTTTGTTGTTTCAAAATCATGTTTACTTCGCGCTCCCGGATAACTCCCTGTCGCCAGACCTCGCCCGGCTGAACTCCGTTCAGTCGCCAATCGCCCAGTTCCCTCGCACGCTGCACGGCGGGATTATGCGATGCCAGCACACGTGCATTCCGCCAGTGCCGATCAAGTTTAAGCTTCTCACTCGTCGCTGAAGCCCCTCCCACTTCGAAAAGCGATGTCGCGGCCTCAAGCACCAGAGGCAGCAGCACCTGCTGGGCATGGTAAGCTTCCAGTTCTGCCTGAAATGACAGTTCCTCATCATCTTCGCCCGCTTCGCGCAGCGCCGCGGCCCGGTCCAGCGTCTGCGCGACCCGGCCCACCAACGCTTCTGAAGCAAAGGCAAGACTCGACAGACGACCGACAATACCCTGCACCAGCGGATCATGACGGGGGCTTGTTTTCCCCGGGACCCCGAATGTCCGGCTTCGAGGCTGAACAAAATCGACCGTGTCGCGCAAAATCGCACGAGCAATCCCCGCAAGCGTTGCAAGATGAAATGTCTGATAATATGCGAGTAGAAAACGATTGATTGGAAAATCGTCTCCTGTGTTACGGTGATAGATCTGCCACTCCTGAACAGGCACATCCTCAAACACGGTCGTTCCGCTACCCGTTAGCCTCTGCCCGAAACCGTCCCAGTCATCAATGCGTGTTACGCCAGAAGCATTGACCGGAACAGCGACCCTGACCCGGTCATCGCCGTCCATCGCAATAACGGCAATCCAGTCAGCATAAAGCGATCCGGTCGAATAATATTTCCGTCCGTTCAGGCTCCAGCCACCATCAGTCCGCGTCAGATTCGTTTCCGTCGATGTGCTGGCCGACAGTTCTGCCATTGCCGCTCCAAAAAGCGCGCCTTCCGCAATCCGTTCCAGCCAGCTGGCCGAAAGCGGATCATCGGATTTCCTCACTCTTTGCCGCTCCTCCTCAACAAACGCGAAGTGTGCCCGTATAATCTGTGGAATATTGGAATCAGCTGCGGCGAGACTGACGAGCAGGGAAACTGTTTCAGGAATCGAAAGTCCCGCGCCACCCTGCTCCTGTGGCACCCGAAGTTTCAGAAAACCGGTCTCGCGCAACCATTTTACCGGCTCAAAAGCAAGCGTCCGGCTTCGTTCGCGCTCAACGGCCCCTTCCTCTATGCGCTGAAAAACCTCCTGAAACCGTTTTTCGACATCCGAACCCACTTGCCCGATATCCGCTGCTGAACAGGCGCTCATACATCCCACCATATTACTATTTTATACTGTAATTATTTACTTTCAGCACATTGACTCACGATTAAGAGTGCGTCAATTGTATATCCACAGTTTGTGGTTATATGTCGTTTTTACAACATTGGAGCGTTGATTGTGACCAGAGGCCCGTCAGCGACCGGTGCCGTTTCCGGCGAGACACCGCCTCCGGCACATTCTGACGATGCGTCAGGCGCAGACATCACCCGGCTGGTCACGCAATTTCTCTCTGTACGAAAGCATTTCGCCGCACGCGCAGCCAGACATGATCGAACAGGAATCTTTGCTCCGGAAACCGTCCGGGAACTGGCGGATGCGGGCTTCCTGCGCGTGCCGGTCCGCCTTCAGGCTGGTGGTTACGGGGCTTCCTTATCTGTTGCGCAGAATATCGTCGGGCTTCTCGCACAAAGTGACCCGGTCGCGGCTCTTCTGCTGGTCAATCACTATATGGTGCATGCTTCCATCGCAGCGCGGGACAACTGGCCCGAACCGCTTGCCCGGCGGCTCGAAGAACAGGCCGTCAGCAGGCCCGGTCTCATCAATGCTCTTCTGGCCGAACCCGATCTGGGATCGGCCTCACAGGGAGGTTCGCCAGGGACGGTGGCCACTGCAACCGGCGATGGCTGGCGTCTGAACGGCCGGAAGGCCTATGTGACCGGTATTCCCGGCTTGTCAGAACTCGTTGTCAGGGCGCGCACCGACGAGCCGGAGCCGCGTGTAGGGCTTTTCGTCGTTTCGGCCGGTGCAGACGGCGTTACGACTGTCCCAAACTGGGATCATATCGGAATGCGCGCCTCAGCCAGTCATGAAGTCATTCTTCGCGATGTGATCGTCCCTTACGAGGACACGACCACTCTTTTCCACGGCGACGCAAAAGCGGCATCCGGCTCGGTTCTCATGCACTGGAATTGTGGTCTTCTTGGCGCTCTCTATGATGGTGTTGTCCGGTCAGCCCTTGCCTGGACAATCGATTTTCTGCGGACACGCATTCCGTCAAACCTAGGGAAACCCCTGGCAACACTACCGTTTATGCAGGACGCAGCCGGACGCGTCAGCCTCACCCTCGCCACAAACAATCTGCTGCTGCGAGCCTACGCGTCTGACGTTCTCACGGGCAATGCTGTGACGATTTCCTCTGATGCTGCCGTCATCAAGACAGAAGTGGTGGATAAAGCGGCCGATCTCACGATGCAGCTTCTGGCCATCGCCGGCAATGCCGGTCTCAGTGCTCGTAACACTCTCGAACGATGTCACCGCGATGCGCTGTGCGGAAGAATCCACGCGCCGCATGCTGAACTCGTCCGCCGTCGTGCAGGGCAGACTGTTCTTTTGACTCCACCGCTCTGAAATACAGGAAACATTCATTTATGACCCGTCAGATTGTCGTGGGAGGCGGTGAAGCCGTGCCCCCTCCTTCATGGCCACGCCAGCCGGCGTCCATCCTCAGGACCGCGGACGAGGCTCTTGATGCCGCAGATAAAATCGCATCACTCGCTGCCAGAGACGCCGTCAAACGTGACCGTGAAGACCTCTTCCCGGGCGCTGAACTGGATGCGTTTTCCGCCTCCGGCTTGTGGGGCATTACTGTGCCGGCAGAATGGGGCGGTGCGGATCTCTCCTATACCGCAACTGGCCGGGTCATCGTGACCATTGCAGCGGTCGATTCCTCTCTCGCACAGCTCGCACAAAACCATCTGGCAACGATCGCGGCCATCCGCTCGGCTGCGACCGAAGAACAGAAAGCGGATCTTTTCCCTCTCGTTCTGGAAGGCCGTCGTTTTGGTAACGCTTTTTCTGAACGAGGCACGAAAAATGTCAGCGATCTCAGGACCAGCCTCGTTCCGGCAGGTGATGATGTCGTCCTGAACGGTATCAAATATTATTGCACCGGAGCGCTCGCGGCAGACCTGATCCAGATTGTCGCTATTGATCAGAACGGCCTTTCCCAACTGGCGATTGCGGACCGGAATTCACCGGGTCTGACCGTTTTCAACGACTGGACGGCGTTTGGCCAGCGCGGCACCGGCAGTGGCAAAGTCCTCATCGAAGATGTCCGGGTTCCGGTCAGTCGTGTTATTCCCGTCTGGAAATCCTATGTTCCGGAGAAACCATTTCCGGACAGCGCTATTTCGCAATTCATCCAGGCTGCTATTGATGCAGGCATCGCGCAGGGCGCGTTACGGGAAACGGAACAGTTCATTCGTACACGCACACGACCCTGGGTTGATAGCGGCCTCGAAAAAGCGACGGAGGACCCATACCTTATTCAGATCATTGGCAGTCTGCATGTCAGGCTGAGCGCGGCGCTGGCTCTGCTTGACAACGCCGGAAGGATTATCGACGCTGCCATACGGGATCCCACGCCAGCGACTGTTTCCCAGGCACAGATCGCCGTTGCAAAAGCCAAGATTCTGACAACGGAACTCGCGATTGACGCAGCAGATCGTCTGTTCGAACTCGCCGGTACGGCTGCAACAGATCGAAGCCTTGGCCTGGATCGCTACTGGCGAAATGCACGAACGCATACACTTCATGACCCGGTGCGATGGAAATACGCGATTATCGGAGAGTATTACCTTAACGATCATCTTCCTCCGCTTCATCCCTGGAGTTGAAAATATTTCCTTGATTATGGAATTTTCGGCAGGCTCCCTCTTCCTCATAAGATGGGAGCGGGATTGCCGGCGATGGTCAGTTGCGGCGTGGAGCATCGGTTAACCATCACTTATATTCACTACACAACCTCGTTGTATGTTGCTTATGTACAACATACCGTAGTTAATGTATAAAAAGTTATTTAGCGCATACTCATCGCTTATATTTCCATATAACTACATATTGTCGTGATAAAATCCGGAATTAACAAAGTGTCTAAACGTATATCATATCAGCCTTCGAATTTTTCTCACTTGCTGCGCGCAAACCGGGCATTGTGTGACAAACAGGGCCTGCGCAGAAAGGCAACAAAAGACTTTACTCCGATAATCGCGAGCGGTTTTTTCAGTTTTTTCATCGCCAATCATCCGGCAGTCGCTCAGACTATTGTGCATTCGGATGAAAAGGATTCGACATCTCACCTTCATCATAAATCATCAGCCTCCACGCATGACGTGGCGGCTCACAGCGGAAGCGCACACAGCCAGGAACACCCAGCAGCCCATAACGCCGGGCACGAGGCGCATACAGGCGTAAATGCATCCGGCACTGAATATATTACGGTTCATCATCATCACACCAGCGCAACGCGTCAGGCCGAAGCCTATCTGGCAACGATTCCCGGTGGTACCAGCATTGTCGACGCCGCGACGGTGCTCAAAACACGTAACGCAACCAATGCCGATGTATTCAAGTATCAGCCTGGCGTCTTTGCACAGGCTCCTTGCGGATCGGACGATCTGCGTATTTCCATCCGTGGTTCGGGTATTCAAACCGGTCTGAACGCAACGCGCGCAGGCATCATGTTTCTGTTTGACGGTATCCCCTTTACCACTCCTATCGGTACGTTCAACGAATTACAGGAGCCTCTGGGAATTCGTTATACGGAGATTCTGCGTGGTGGTAACGGTATAGATTACGGTTCGACCCAACTGGGTGGTGCCATTAATTACACAACACAGACGGGCTACAACTCAGATCTCTATCAGGCGCGACTTGAAGCCGGCAGCTTCGGCTATGTCAAGGAGCAGCTCAGTTCAGGTCATGTTATGGGGAAATCCGACTACTATCTCAGTGTGACCAACTCCTATCGCGCCGGCTATCAGGAAAACACAAAAACAACAAACTTTGGTGTAAACTTCAACTATGGATACAAATTCAACGACAAAGTTGATAATCGCTTCTTCTTCCGCTATCGCCAGACATCGGAAAACAATCCGTTTTACCTGACGCGTCAGCAGGTTGCCGAAAATCCCAAGCAGATGGCGCCCGCATACCGTGGTCTGGGCACGAAAACAATCGAACCTGGCAGTGAATTCATCGCTGACAAGATCACTTTCCATGTGGATGACCAGTCGAAGCTGGTTACGGGATTTGCCTACATCAACGCACCGATGAATCATCAGCTGGGAACTTCCTCATCGCGCTATTACCTCAGCTATGCAACAGGGACAGTGGACTATCAGCGCCACGATTCCCTGCTGGGTCACGCCAGTGATACGGATATCGGCATCTATACATCGCATGACCTGCAGTCGAGGATTGAAGCGCGTGTTCGTATCCCGTCGGCCTTTGCGGCTCAGGGCGGCGGTGCCTTTAATCAGCTCATCACCAATTCAAATCTGGCCGCAAGTGACACCGTGTTCCACGTTCGCAATAATACCGAAGTGTTCAAGAACTTTTTTCTCACGGCGGCCGGTGCGCTGACCTACAATCCACGCGCAGGGACACAGAACTTTCCAGAATACAGTTCTTTTAGCCAGAGTTCATTGTTTTTTGCACCACGGGGAGGTTTCCGTTACGTCATAAACCCTAATGTTGAATTTTATGGCAATGTGAGTCGTAGCGTACAACAGGCACAGGACTGGCAGTACCTTGCAGGCACCGCCTATACATCGGGTCTGGCCACCGGATATCCGCATGAGTGGGAAAAATTGCGGCCCCAGACAGCGACAACCTTTGAAGCGGGCACCACCGGGCATTATCTTGGCACCGAATGGAGTGTTACTTACTACCACTCCGCAGTTCACAATGAACTGCTGCAGGTAGCGACGCCGGAACAGGTTCTGCTGAACACCTCCAGCTATGGCAATGCATCCCCCACCACACATCAGGGAGTTGAAACCTCGTTCCATTCCACACTTTATCAATGGCAGGGAAACATTATTTCTCTTCGCAATGCCTATACATATCAGAGTTTCCGTTTTAACCATGATGCAACATGGGGCCATAATTATATCCCCGGAATTCCTCAGCATTTCTATCAGGGAGAACTGCACATTGACATGAAGAATGGCTTCTATGCGTCAGTTGATGCGGAGGTTTCATCTTCTGTCATAGCGTCGTATGATAACCGTTACAAAGCGGCGCCATACCATATCTACAATTTCGATGTTGGTTACTTATGGCCCAACAAGCACCGCCAGGTATTCCTCAGCCTGCACAACCTGGCCAACAAACATTATGCGACGGGTGTAATTCCTGTTGCCAGTGAAGCCAACGGCAATGCTTCAGCCATGCTGGTCGGTGACGGGTTCGGCATTTTCGCCGGAGTTTCAATCGGATTCAACTAATAATCCGCCAGGATCGGTCATGGGGATCGACCGATCCTGTGGTCTGCTGTCCTGAGCAGGACCAGCGATGAGACCTCTACGATCCTGTTGGCAGCGCCAACAGTCCGCTCGAACAAGCCTGATTCTATTATGAGAACTGACACTGGCTTTATCATACACCGAGAAACGGTATTCACCACTGTCCGGAGCCATGTCCAGGCCCGGCTCTCCGGGAACCGGTCTTCTTATGCGACAACAGGCAGGCTCGCCGACAGTTTTGTGGCCGCAGTCAGAAGAGACTGTGTAAAACTGTGACGTGGTCTGATCAGCACGTCCGCCGCTGTCCCGACTTCAATGATCCGGCCCTCCTGCATGACCACCACATCGTCACACATACGGCGGATCACGCCCATATCATGTGAAATGAACAGGCAGGCCAGTCCGAAATCCCGTTGCAATTCCTCCAGAAGATCGAGAACCTGAGCCTGAACCGATACATCCAGGGCAGAGACAGGTTCATCACAGATCAGAAGATCCGGCTTCACCGCAACGGCACGCGCAATTGCGACCCGCTGCCGCTGCCCGCCAGAAATCCCGCCCGGACGGCGCCTGGCAATACTGCACGGCAACCGGACTCTTTCAAGAAGTTCGCCAATACGATCCGTATGATTCGCCTTTGGTTCTCCGGCTGCCGACAGAGCGTCCGACAGAATGTCAAAGACAGTCCAGCGAGGATCGAACGAGCTGAGCGGGTCCTGATAGATCAGCGCCATAAACCGGCGCCGGGGCCGGCGCATGCGCTCCGGGACAGGCTGAGCTCCGGCCGCGACCCAGGGCTCGCCCCGGAAACTGACAGTGCCCGTGTCAGGCTGAAGCAGCCCGGCAATAATCCGGGAAGTCGTCGTCTTTCCGGAACCGGACTCCCCGATCAGCCCAAGCGTGCGACCGCGCCGGAGCGTCAGCGTCACATCCGAGATGATCGGACGAATAACACCGTCTGGCCCCTTGCGGATGAAAGACAGATCCCGTGCCTCAAGCAGCGAGTCTCCAGTCGGCTCCGGCGCCACGGGTCTGGCCGGATGACGCGACGGGTCGGCTTCCAGAAGCGTAATCGTATAGGGATGCTTCGGTGCTGTCAGGATCCGGGCGGCCGGCCCCTGCTCCACGACTTTGCCATGCTCAAGAACAATAATTTCATCTGCCAGCTTCGCGACAAATCCGAGGTCGTGGCTGATCAGAAGCAGGCCGGTCCCTCTGTCCCGCAGGCTGCTGAACAGATCCAGTATCTGCGCCTGAACCGTTGGATCGAGAGCCGTTGTCGGCTCATCGGCAATCAGCAATGATGGCGACATCGCAATGGCGCTGGCAATCAAGGCACGCTGCCGCAGACCGCCGGACAGTTCATCCGGACGTTGCCGCGCCCGAAGATCCGGTTCACGGATACCGACCTGTTCCAGAAGCTCAAGGACTTTTCGCGTTCGCTCCTTCGCTGTTCCCCGCCGGTGAACGGCCAGAGATTCCGCGATCTCCCTGCCGACCGGGCGCAAAGGATCGAGCGCTACCAGAGCGTCCTGCAGAACCATACCGATCCTGCGTCCCCGGATATCGCGCCATCGCCGCTCCGGAAGATCGCGCAGATCATCATCACCCAGGCTGAGTCGCCGGGCAGAAACATGGCCTCCGGCCCCTGTCAGACCGATAATACTCCGTGCTGTCACGCTTTTTCCGGAGCCCGATTCACCGACGAGCGCGACCACCTGTCCCGGTTTCAGCGTAAATGAAAGGTTCTGCACAGCAACCGTGTGACCACGTGGTGTCGCGAAGCTAACGGAGAGATCCTCCACATGCAGCACGGGGTCCGGCAGAGCGCTCACGAAACACGCCCTTCAATAAGGCGCTGAAGACTGCGTCCGGCAATGGTCGTGGCCAGCATAGTGACGACGATCGCCAGTCCGGGGAAAAAAGTCATCCACCATGCCTCCGCGACGAAATCACGGCCCATGGACAGCATCGTTCCCCATTCCGCCGCCGGCGGACGAGCGCCCAGACCGAGAAAGGAAAGAGAGGCCGACCAGACGATCATCTGTCCGATGCCCATTGTGCCCATTACGATCAGAGGACGAAAGGCATTGGGCAGAATATGCCGGACGATGATCCCTGCCGGAGCATGGCCCAGCGCCCGCGCCGCCTCGACATAGCCCGCACGCCGCACGGCGAGAACCTGTCCGAACACGATCCGCCCATACCCTGCGGCGCTGCCGACGCCAATGGCCACGATCAGCGGCACGATTCCACTACCAAGCGTTGCGGTAAACAGCAATGCCAGAACCAGCGAGGGAATGGAAAACATCACATCCAGCAGCCAGCGCACGCTTTTTTCCGCCAGCCTTCCTCCCAGCCCTCCGACCAGGGCGAGAACGGTCGCAAAGGACAGGGCGAGCGTAATCGCGCTTATGCCCAGCAGAAGAGACTGCCGGGCACCATGAATCACGCGGGCCAGCACATCACGCCCGGACTGGTCTGTCCCGAATGGGTGGCTGAGTGAAGGCCCCTGAAACGCATCGCGGGGCTCGATCGCCATCGGATCGATATGCGTGAACAGGGTCGGCGCAATCGCGGCGGCAACCAGCAGCAGGAGATAGAAAGCAGCGAGCAGAGGCCCGACGTGCCGAAGCGTCAGAACCGGCATGATAAAGCCGGGTACGCGGCGTCGAAGAGCAGGCAGGATCATGTCGGTCATGAGTGCAATGCTTTCAGTCTGGGGTCGATCAGCCGACGCAGGAGGTCGGCCAGAAAGCCCGCGATGATGTAAATGGCAGCAATGAACAGGATGATTCCGGCAACCAGCGGCATGTCATGACCGGATACTGCCAGGAACAGTTCCCGGCCTATTCCTTTGCGTGAGAAAATCATTTCGATCGCCACGGCATTGCCAACGAGCGCGCCTATTCCCCATGCCGAAAGATCGACACCAGGCAGAAGGGCATGACGCAGAACATGCCGCAGCCGCACCGCACGTTCATCCATCCCCCGTGCGCGGGCTGTCAGGACGCAGGGTTCATCCAGAGCAAGATCAAACGACTCACGGGTGACCTGAGCCAGAAAGCCACCCAGCGGAATACCCAGCGCCAGCGCTGGCAGGACAATGGACAGCACGCCACGGGTGCCTGCTGGCGGGAAAAGGCCAAATTCGAAGGAAAAAGCCCATAGCAGGAGAAGTCCGAGCCAGAAGGGCGGCAGACCGGCACTGATGGTTTCCAGAGACGAGGCTACCGGTCCGAACCAGCGTCGTCTGACTGTAGGCACGGTCGAAAGCAGCGCGAACAGCCATGCCACGATAAAGGCAGCCGCCATCAGTTCCAGCGTCGGAGGTGCCTGAGACCGCAACACATCCACAACGGGCATATGCTGTGAAAAGGAATTTCCAAACTGCCCCTGCGCCAGTCGCGTCAGATACAGGCCGTACTGAACAGGCAGCGGCCGGTCCAGGCCATATTCATGTCGCGCCACGGCAAGTGTTTCCGGTGTCGCATTCACCGAGCCACCGCCCAGAATCGCCAGCACCGGATCACCTGGCGTCAACTGAAGCACCACAAAACACAGGGTTGCCGCCGCAAACAGCACAGTGAAAGCATTAAGGGCTTTCGCCAGAAAAGCATGCGCCACACGCAGAAAAAACGGGATCATCGCGCTATCCATGCATCATAGAGACTGGTGACATTCAGAGAGGGCTCGATCCGCACATCATGGACGGCTCCGGACAGAGCCATACGCGTGCTCTGCGGATAGGTCGTGATCTGCAGGAACGCGGCTGCCACGATCTCCTGTGCCTGTGTGTAAAGTTTCTGACGCTCTTCGGGATCGGTCGTCAGAAGCGCCGCGTTGATAATCCGGTCGAAGCCGGGGTCGCTATACCCTGCCGCATTCTGATGAATTCCCCCCTGCGGACCCGGCGGTCCGAGAAAAGCGGATGAGAAGACAATCCGCAGGACGTCCGCCGTGTTCGTATTCCAGTATCCAACCCGCACATCGTAATCCCACCGGCTCTCACGATCGTTGACCGTTGTGTCGTCCGCGTTTTCCAGAATGACATCGAAACCCGTCGCGCGTGCCGTCGCCTGCACCTGCTCCCATAACGTTCTTATCGAAGCCGACAGAGAAGAGCGCATCGGAATGTGGACCTGTAGCGGCACTCCGTTCCGGACGCGGATCCCGTCTGCCGTCCGGGCGGTCCAGCCTGCCTCATCCAGCAGTAACCGCGCACGATCGGGATCATAATCTCCGTGGTGTTCGGTTTCGGGACTATAGAAAGGCGTGGACGGACTCAGAGGCCCGCCTGCCCGGCGATAATGACCGAAAAACACGCTGGATAAGGCGCCGGGAATATCCGCCGAACGGACAAACGCCTCCCGGACACGAATATCACCGAACGGCTCACGTCTGAGATTAAGGGTTCCGTTGGTCGGATTTCCCGGAAGATCGGCCTTTAGCAACCAGAGATCGGGATTGTGTTGTGCCGGTGTTTCGGCTTCCGGAGGCAGGGAGTCGATCACGTCCACTTCACCTGCCTGCAGGGAGGCAAACCGCACCGAGGCTTCCGGAATGATGCGCCAGACAATGCGATCCAGCCATGCCGCTCCGGTGTGCCTGGCTGTCGGCGGACCCCAGCGATAGGCCGGGTTACGCTCCAGTACAATCTCATTCTGACGGTCCCAGTGAACGACCCGGAACGGACCGGATCCAACAGGGCTCTGGCAGTTTTCATCACGGGGGCGCAGCAGAGCCACGGGCGATTCCATACCGAGAAACCCCTGCGCCAGCACTTCCAGGAATGCCGCGTAAGGCCTGTCCAGATGCACGACTGCTGTGTAATCGTCGATCACATCAGTTTTGACATATTGTTTGATATAGCCGCCCGCTGTGCTCGACAGCGTATGCGGATTAGCTATGTGATCGAGATTTGCCCGGACAGCAGCGGCATTGAACGCTGTCCCGTCTGTGAACGCCACATCCCGCCGAAGATGGAAGGTCCACGCTCGCCCGTCTTCCGACACGGTCCAATCCGTTGCCAGCCATGGCAGGATTTTCCCTCCTTTATCCATGGCCACCAGTGAATCCAGAAACTGCTCGGCCACAAAAACCTGCGGCATATCGCCATGCACATGCGGATCAAGGCAGACTGGTTCGCGATCGGTCGCATAAACCAGGGTTCCGCCGGAGACCGGACCAGTGGCTTCTTTATGATTTTTATGCTGCCGGCACCCCGCGACAGAAAGCAGCGACATAGCCATGGCTAACGGCACCGCACGGCGTGTCATTTTCCTCCGCAGGGACCAAACAAAGAAAGCTGACACCATCAGGGCACAATCCGGAGAAAATAATACAGTTAATTATCGTTGTTATTAGAGTTGCATGATTGCATTTTACATTCAATGTTGTTTATCTGGTTTCTGTTTAACATTTTAAATTGTTATTTTTTGTGCCTCCGAAAAAAGCCGGTCGGTTTCGCAGTCCCTCCGCATCCCTGTCCATCAGAAAAACACAAAATCCTGCAAAATTTCGGCATAAGCTTTCCGGAGAAGGTCTCAGGATACCTCTAATAATATAAAACATTTTTACATTGCACTATTTATTATCGTTTATTAATTACGCATTGACAGCGCTGAAATCCTTGGTAGCGTGCTTATTAACAATTACACTATGAACAAGAGTTAAAATGAACACTTTCTGGCGACAGCTGGTGCTGAAAACAAGAATGTGGCCATGACCTCACCCTCGGGTGACGCCCGAAAGAGCCTGCATGTCAATCTGTTCGAAATGGCCTGTGTCGGTCACATCGTGCACGGATTATGGCGTGCGCCGGGAAACAACCGGCATCGGTTTTCGGAGTTGTCTTACTGGAAAGAGATCGCGCAACTGGCTGAACGTGGCCTTTTCGACGCCATTTTTCTCGCGGATGTCGTTGGCACATACGATAGATTCGCTGACGGTACGGACGCCGCCCTGCGCCAGGGCGTGCAGATTCCCAATCTTGACCCGCTCATGCTTGTCCCGGCCATGGCGGCCGTCACATCGCAGCTGGGCTTCGGTGTTACCTTTTCGACCACCTATGAGCCGCCCTTCGCCTTTGCACGCCGCATGGCAACGCTCGACGTGCTGACAGAGGGTCGTGTGGGGTGGAACGTCGTCACCTCCTATCTGCGCAGCGCCGCACGCAATTTTGGTCTCGAAGACGAAATTCCTCACGACGAACGCTATCTCATCGCCGACGAATATATCGATATTCTCTACAAACTCTGGGAAGGAAGCTGGGACGACAATGCCGTAGTCGCTGACCGGGAAGCCGATGTATTCACCGATCCGGCCCGCGTCAGACCGATCAACCATCGCGGCACGCATTTTCAGGTTGCCGGCCCGCATCTCGTTCAGCCATCCCGACAGCGCACACCGGTCCTTTTTCAGGCCACAGGCTCTCCGGCCGGTCTCGAATATGCCGCGCGTCACGCCGAAGTCGTCTTCATCGGCGGTCAGACAACGGCGGATGTCAGACGTAATATCGCTGAAACCCGCAAACGGGCCGAAGCTTACGGAAGGCGTCCCGACGACATCCGCTTCCTCGTTCAGGCCGGAATCATCACAGCGCCGACAGAAAAGGAAGCACAGGAAAAGCTACGGTATTACCGGGAATTTTACAGTACAGAAGGCGCGCTGATCCATGCCCAGGCCGAGGTCGATCTGCGTCAGTTCGATCCATCCGAGACAATAGCATCCGTTATCACACGCAAAGGCGCGGCATTCGGCAATATGGGCCGCCGCTTCCGTCCCGAACAGACAGTCGGTGACGCGCTTCAGCAAATTGCCCGCTTCGACGAAGGCCGGTATTTCATTGCGGGTTCGCCAGATCGTGTTGCGGATGCCATCGAATCCTGGCTCGACGATGACGACATCGACGGCATCAATCTGCGCCAGTATCATTCCTTTGATACAGCAAGGGATTTCATCGATCTTGTTATCCCTGAACTTCAGGCGCGGGGGCGTTATCGGACAGCTTACACACCGGGCGAAACCTTACGCGAGCGTCTTTTTGGCGCTGGCCGGGCACGGCTGCCGGACAGGCATCCAGGTGCCCGTTATCGCGACCCGGCCGCTCTGAACACTCCCGCTGCTCCGCTGTTCGCCGGACAGTCTTCAATCAGGACGCCATGACAATGAGTTTCTCCGTTCCAGACAAGATCAATGCCCTCTGGTTTCTTCCGACACACGGTGATTCCCGTTATCTTGGCACGCAGAAAGGCGGACGCCCGGTCGATCTGCCTTATTTACAGCAGGTTTCCCGTGCCGCTGATTCTCTAGGATTTTATGGTGTTCTGATCCCCACCGGGCGTAGTTGTGAAGACAGCTGGGTCGTGGCGTCCGCGCTTGCGCCAGCCACCGAGCGACTACGCTTTCTCATCGCTGTCCGTCCGGGGCTTCAGTCACCCACTCTCTCTGCCCGTATGACCGCCACGCTGGACCGGATTTCGGATGGCCGCCTGCTGATCAATGTCGTCACGGGAGGAGATCCGAAAGAAAACGCCGGAGACGGCTTCTTTGCCAGTCACGCCGAACGTTATGAAGTGACTGACGAATTCCTCGATATCTACCGCGCTCTGCTGCGTGGAGAAACGGTCAATTACACCAGCAGGCATTTTCGCATTGAGGAAGGACGTATCCTGTTTCCGCCCTTCCAAAAGGATGGACCGCCGATCTATTTCGGTGGCTCTTCCGAAGCCGGTATTGATGTCGCTGCGAAACATGTCGACAAATATCTGACCTGGGGCGAGCCGCCTGCCCTTGTCGCCGAAAAAATCGAGACCGTTCGCCGCAGAGCCGAGGCAAAAGGACGCACGGTCTCTTTCGGAATCCGGTTGCATGTCATTGTACGAAATACTACCGAAGCCGCCTGGGCTGAGGCGGATCGTCTGATCTCGTATCTCAACGACACGACCATCGCCAAAGCGCAGAAGGTGTTTGCGCGTATGGATTCCGTCGGACAGGATCGTATGCGTGCACTCCATGGCGGCCGGCGTGACAAGCTGGAAGTCAGCCCGAATCTCTGGGCTGGCGTCGGCCTCGTCCGCGGCGGTGCCGGAACTGCCCTCGTGGGAGATCCCGCCACCGTTGCCGAGCGCATCGACGAATACCGGCGTCTTGGAATCGATACTTTCATCTTCTCGGGTTATCCGCATCTGGAAGAAGCCTATCAGGTCGGCGAACAGATCCTGCCTCTTCTCCCTCTCGCCCATCCGATCCGCCCGGCGGCTTCCATCAGCAATATGGGTCCGTTCGGAGAAACAATCGCCGGTGATCATCGACCGCAGGCGCAGGGAGAATAAAGCATGTCACAGGCACTCCGTCAGCAGAGCGGGATTATTACGCCACCGGTTCAGACCCGGCAGCCCCGCCTGAGAACCGTCACACCGTCCGCCGATCCAGCGCAGTTCCGGGACGGCATGGCGCTGCTGGCGGCGGCCGTTAGCATCATCACGACGGATGGCGGGAAAGGCCGTCACGGCTTTACCGCCTCCGCTGTTTGCAGTGTGTCCGACGATCCTCCGACCCTGCTGGTTTGTATCAATCGCAGTGCCAGCACCCACCCGCATATCCTGGAGCACGGAACACTCGCGGTGAATGTACTCACGGGAGAACAGAAAGAATTATCATCGGTTTTCAGCGATCGCTCGAAAACCATGGAAGACCGCTTTGCTTCCGCCACCTGGACACGCGGCCTCGCCGGTGCGCCGCTGCTTGCGCACGCACTGGCCAGTTTTGACTGTATCGTGGACCGGACAATCGACGCCGGCACGCACACCGTCGTCCTCGCAAGCGTTGTCGATATCGCGCTTTCGGCGAACGCGCCCGACAGTCTTGTCTGGTTCTCCAGGCAGTATGCGACTCTGCCACGCAGTGTCTGAAAAATCCGTCCAAATCTGAGCTTCTGTTCCGACAGTGCCTGAAACAGGCAGGACAACATCCGGATCAGAAATGCTATGTCATATAAACAGGATCCCGAATATGGCGGAACTGCGCCTGAACGCATTCGATATGAATTGTGTCTCTCATCAGGCAAGCGGCCTGTGGCGCCATCCGCGTGACCGTTCAGCCGATTATCGTAAACTGGGGTACTGGACCAGCCTCGCACGGCTTTTGGAAAAAGGTCTGTTCGATGGCCTCTTTCTCGCGGATGTTCTCGGCGTCTACGATGTCTATGGCAGCAATCCTGACGCGGCGCTGCGCAACGCCGCTCAGGTTCCTGTCAACGATCCCGCCATGCTGATTTCTGCCATGGCAAGCGTCACCTCCGATCTCTGCTTCGGTCTGACCAGCACCCTGTCCTACGAGCCGCCGTATCCCTTTGCCCGGCGCATGTCGACGCTCGATCACCTGACCGAGGGCCGCATTGGCTGGAATATCGTTACCGGATATCTCGACAGCGCCGCGAGAGGAACGGGCCGGCAAAAGCAGGCCTCCCATGACATCCGTTACGACGTCGCGGATGAATATCTGCATCTCGTCTACAGACTGTGGGAAGAAAGCTGGAGCGATGCCGCCGTTCTCCGGGACAGGGAGCGCGGTGTCTTCACAGATCCGGACCATGTCCGGCGCATTCGACATGAAGGCGAATATTTTAAGCTGAATGCCATTCATCTTAGCGAACCCTCACTTCAGCGCACTCCCGTGCTCTATCAGGCAGGATCGTCAGCGCGAGGGTGCGACTTTGCCGCCCGTCATGCGGAATGCGTTTTTGTGGCCGGTCCGTCCGCAACCGTCGTGGCTGAAAGCGTGGCGAATATTCGGGCGCGGTCGCGGGCGGCCGGGCGTCTGCCGGAGCAGCCTCTGATTTTCTCTTTGCTAACCATCATCACGGGGCCGGACGATGAGGCGGCTCAGGCAAAATGGAGGGATTACAGACGCTATGTCAGTCTCGAAGGCGCGCTGACCCTTCTCTCCGGCTGGACTGGCATTGATTTCTCCCGGTATTCACCGGATGACCCGGTCCGCCACATCCGGAATGACGCCATCCATTCGGCAGTTGATGCGCTGACGGTCCAGGATCCCGGGCGTGTATGGACAGTGGGTGAACTGGCGGAACATGCGGCAATCGGCGGAATGGGTAACACGATCATCGGTGGCCCTGAACGGATAGCGGATCTGCTTGAAGAGTGGGTCGTGCAGACCGGGGTCGATGGTTTCAATCTGGCCTATGCCGTCGCACCGGAAACCTTCACCGATGTGGTCGAACTGATTGTACCCGTGTTGCAGCGACGAGGAATTTACAAACTTGAATACAGACCCGGCACACTTCGTGACAAGCTCTTTGCCCGGGGGGACAGACTGGGTGCGGACCATCCCGGTGGCCGCGTAAGCCTGGCGGCGAGCGGACTTTGATGTCGGATATAGCTGAAAACAGAAATCGACCGGTCCGGCGGCGTGCTATTCTTCATGGTGCTGCCGCAGGTTTCGCGGGTCTTGTCGCCCGTCGTGCGCGTGCAGCGGAACGCGTGCTGCATCTTGGCTATCAGCGCTACGGCACATTGATTATTCTGAAGCATTCCGGCCTGCTTGAACGGGCGCTTGCGCCAGCAGGCTACACAGTCGCCTGGTCGGAATTCGTGGCGGGCCCACAGCTTCTCCAGGCGGTCGCGGCAGGCGTTATCGACGCGGGCGAAACGGGAGATGCGCCGCCTGTTTTTGCGCAAAGCATGTGGGGGAAGCGGCTGCTTTATATCGGTCATGGCGCTCCCGCTCCCCATGGGGAAGCCATCCTGGTTCGCAAGGCGTCCTCCATCAGAAGCGTGGCGGATCTGAAATCACAGCGGCTTGCTTTCAACCACGGATCAAACGTGCATTATCTGGCGCTGGCGGCGCTGGCACGGACGGGTCTCCGAATTCCGGATATCCATGTTGTCAATCTTGCCCCCGCCGCCGCGCGAGCCGCGTTTGATACCGGACGACTGGACGCCTGGGCTATCTGGGACCCTTATCTGGCGGCGGCTCAGGCAACCGGCGACACTCGTATTCTGACCGATGCAACAGGGCTGACAGCCAACCGCCAGTTCCTGCTTGCATCACCTGAAGCTACGCTGGCCTCCGGTGATGCCTTACGCATTCTTCTTGCAGCGCAGAAACAGGTGGAGGACTGGGCAGCACAGCACAAAGATGAACTGATAGCCGCGCTGGCGACGGATACCGGACTGGCTCCCGATATTATACGAACGGCCGTGCAGCGTCTGCCGCTCGGAATGTTCGCCATCACGCCGGATATCATTACTGAGCAACAAAAAATTGCCGATACACTCAATGCTGCCGGTCTGCTGCCGTCTCCGTTACAGATAAAGGATGCGGTATGGACGGGGTGAATGGAGGCATAGTGCAAAAAGCCGGTATAGTTATTGTCGGTGGCGGCTTTACCGGAACGGCGGTTGCCTTTCATCTTGCTTCGCGACGGGAAGTCGCACAGCCGGTTATTGTGTTTGAGCCGAGACCGGCATTGGGAGCCGGTCTCGCATACAGCACGCCCGTACCGTTACACAGGACCAATGTTCCTGCATCACGAATGAGTCTTTTTCCTGATAAAACAAGTGATTTTCAGGAGTGGATTGATCGGAACGGGGCAGTGATTACTGATTCGCAGGCTACTCTTGCCGACGGGGCTGTATATCCGGCCCGTGCCGTTTTCGGCCACTATGCTGCGGACAGAATCCGACCTGCACTTGAAACCGGACGGGTGGAACATCGGCCCGTACAAGTCGTTTCGATCGAGCCGCTGCCTGAAAACAGATGGCGGGTTGAAGCGGCCGATGGAACTTGTGTGGAGGCCTCGGTCGTTGTCATTGCCACATCGCATCCTCCTCCGGGCCTTCCCGCACCACTTGCCCGATTACTCGCTTCGGCAGGAGGGATTCTGCCATCGCTGATTGCCAATCCGTGGACGCCGGATGTCTTTGCATCTGTAGCCTCTGATGCTCGTATACTGATTGTCGGCACAGGCCTGACAATGGCGGATGTCGTCACTTCACTCGATCACGCCGCACATACGGGACCGATTCTCGCTATTTCCCGTCGGGGACAACGCTCACATGGCGATCTTTCTTCTGACGTTTCAGCGAATGGTGATTTTTCTACATGTCCGGCAAAAACGGCACGGACGCTGCTGGCAAATATAAGGGCTGTTCTGACCGCACATCCGGAATGGCCCTGGCAAACCGTCTTTAATGCTCTGAGAAAACAGGCAGGGCAGGTATGGGGTGCTCTGCCAGTCTCTGAACGTCGGCGACTAGTCCGCCATCTTCGTCCTTTCTGGGATACACGCCGTTTTCGCATCGCTCCACAAACAAATGACATCCTCGATCGTCTGATTTCGGAAGGCCGCCTGAAAATTCAGGCCGCCAGAATCATTGAGGCGCGTGACACAGGCAACGCTATAGAAATCGTCATGGCTCATCGTGGAGGAAGACTGGAAATCATTGAAACTGATATTGTGATAGCCACCACCGGACCGGCCCACGAAAGTGTTCTGATATCTCAGCCTTTTCTGGAACGGCTCTCACGTCACGGCCTGCTCGAAACCGATGCGACCGGTCTGGGCCTGCATACGGATCAGGACGGACATGTTATCGTAAAAAACAAAATACTGCCTACGCTGTTTGTTGCCGGCCCCCTCTCACGCGCCGCCTTTGGAGAGTTGATGGGTCTGCCAGAAGTAACAGTCAATGCGGCACTGATTTCTGAAAATGTCGCTGCTGTTTCTGAAAAAGAAAATCAGATCCGTGCCAGCACAGAACCTGCTCCCGTTAAATAAGATTGAGGAAACAGCCTGATGACCTGGAACCCATCCGAAACCCGCTATGCAGACGCGACTTTTCGCCGATGCGGTCGCTCGGGTCTCGATCTGCCGCCTGTATCACTCGGGCTGTGGCATAATTTTGGCGGTGAGGATGTGCTCGAAACCGGTCGCGCCGTCATCCGGCGAGCGTTCGACAGAGGTGTCACACATTTCGATCTTGCTAACAATTACGGGCCACCCGATGGATCGGCAGAAGAAAATTTTAGCAAAATTCTGCAAAAGGATTTTTCATCTCACCGTGACGAACTCATCATCTCGTCCAAAGCCGGATGGGATATGTGGCCGGGTCCTTACGGTAATGGCGGGTCACGAAAATATCTTCTCGCTTCGATCGATCAGAGTCTGAAGCGGCTGGGGCTTGAGTATGTAGATATCTTCTACTCTCATCGTCCAACACCTGATGTGCCACTGGAAGAAACGATGAAAGCTCTCGTTCAGATGCACCGGCAAGGCAAAGCTCTGTATGTCGGAATTTCATCCTACGGACCGAAACGAACAAGGCAGGCTGTAAAAATTCTCGAAGATGAAGGCATACCTCTTCTTATTCACCAGCCTTCCTATTCGATGCTGAACCGCTGGGTAGAAAAAGAGTTACTCGATACGCTGGGCTCGCTCGGTATCGGCTGTATTGCCTTCTCGCCGCTGGCGCAGGGCCTTCTTACAGATAAATATCTGAACGGCATTCCTGCCAATTCACGTGGTGCTGAAGAAAACTCTTTCAGTCGATCCATGCTGTCAGATGAAAATATTACACATGTTCGCGCCCTCAACTCAATCGCCGAAAAACGTGGGCAAACGCTGGCCCAGATGGCCATCGCCTGGGTATTAAGAGACCAGCGCGTCACGTCCGCACTCATCGGAGCGCGGAACGTCAGTCAGCTTGATGATTCTCTGGATGCCTTGAAAAACACGAACTTTAATCAGGAAGAACTGAGTCTCATCGACCGGCATGCACGGGAGGGACATATCGATCTCTGGCGTAATCTTTCGGAATAACCACGGAACGCACAGACCGGCCCCTGCACCATTATCCCCTGAAAACGCATGGCCAGTTGCACTGATGATGAATTTATCTGGTTCTGAAATCTGGATTTTTCAGATGTATTCGCCGGGTATGATGCAATTCAGATTTTTGCGGCAATAACCGAAATTACGGGTGGTCATGAAACCATGAGTTGAGTCCGTCGTAGATCGTGACCGTTGCAATGGAGGCTTGAGGGTCTTGAGGCACAACGCTCGTAATCTTTAACGGGCCGGCGGCATCGTATGACCCATGCAAAAGATCGTTCCAGGAGACCCAGCGACAGAACGAAACCGTGCCTTGCCTGGAGCAATTTAACAGCCTCCCGGGCGGTACCCCAAGTGCGCGCTGCCTCACCCGGCCTCTCGCCCGTGTATCCCTGATCGACACAGGCCAATTCGACGCTCTCGTCTGTCGCACTTTGCATGGCAGCGACGAGACGTCCCGCCTCGGTGCGATCATCTCGACGGGCCGATGTAGCATGCAGGGATGGCAGATGGGCCGGCCTTATCCACAGCCATATGCAATTTTGAACTCTGTTTGCGTTTGGGCCCGGCATGTCCTGCGCGAGATCCGCTTGCTGACGTCGCGGACAGTCGCCGCAAGTTCCGCTTTGCGGCCTGAGCTCTTGTGCAGGACGGCATGCAGGCCGTAGGGCAGCCTATCGAAGCGGGAGGCTTCCACCCAGCGTTGGGGTAGCCCTCCACTGCCGCCGGGATAAATAACTTAAATACATGATATTAAAATATTTTACTCATAGAATAACGTGGATAATATCCATATCTCACATTTGGTGATATATACAGAAAATAACCATAAAGTTTCGTTCAATATGATCAATCCCCTTAAACCCGCTACCCTGCCGAAACGAAGCCGCAGAAAATGATCATGTACTATAAGAGAACTATAGAAGTTTCTGCCTCGCGTAGCGGGTATCCGCCCGGCATTATCTCCTCGTCTCAAGACAACGCCTGCATCTTGTTCGTCACTTCAATATTCTGCGCCGGCGTGTTTCTGATCTGCACTGCATCTCACGCTGACGCACAGGAGAATTCACGCGTCAATCGGTCCCATGTAGCGGCTCATACCGCTGCTGCCAGTCGACATGCGCAATCTGACAAGCCGAAGGCAGCCACTCGCACTCAGGCCGAGTCGATCAGTGTCGTGGGTGCCAGCCGGCTGCACGCTGCGCGCGCACGATTGCGCTCTGTTCCTGGCAACACCGCCGTTATCAGCGCGAAAGATGTCGAACGTGGCAGGGCAGCCAATCTCGAGGATACGCTGGCATTTCAGCCCGGCATCTACGCGCAGGCAACCAGCGGAAGCACGGGAAACAAGATCTCGATCCGTGGATCGGGAGCGGGCGTGTTCTACGGCGGCTATGCACTCGGGATGAAATACCTGATCGACGGCATGGCAATTAGCGGCGTCGGTGGCCTGCAGGAAGATCGTCTCAGCACCATCGGCTATCAGATGACAGAAGTGCTGTACGGCGCAAATGCTTTCGATTATGCCTCCACGTCACTCGGCGGTGCGATCAACTTCATCAGCGCGAGCGGCGTTAGTAACCCGGGGTTCACCGCACGATGGGAAGGCGGCAGTTATGGCACGGCGAATGAGCAGCTGAGCCAGGGGGGCACCTTCGATCACCATAAGGGTGATTACTACATTACAGTCGCACGTGCCGATCGGCAGGGTTTTCAAAACTATACTCGAACCGATCGCACGGATGTCGATTTCAACCTCGGGTATCGGTTCACCGACAAATTCTCCGCGCGTATAATCGGTCGCTGGGACGAGGGCTCTTCCTATTACGGCGGCGTGTTGACGCTGGCACAGATTCGACAGAATCCGTCGCAAAACCCGAACGACTGGGGCAAACGACCGACAGACAGCGGCATGCTGGGTATCAAGAGCTTGTACCAGATCGACGACAAGTCAGAACTGGAATATGGCATCACGCTGAATCGCTACGAACTTGCCAACAACGAGGGAACGACGCAGCCACAGCTCTGGCGTTCCACTGATGTGAACAACTCGATACGTTATACCCGCAATGACAAACTGTTCGGAAAACCGAGCAAGACCACAATGATTCTGAGCAACGTGCAAATGGTGAGTGGTGATTCGCGGTATTTCAACACCAGTGTGCCAGCGTACCAAAGCAACCGCGCAGACTGGACAATGAACGAACACACTAAGTTCCAGGGCTCTCATGATTCCGTACTGTCCGTTGGCAATAACACGGAAATTCTCAATCATCTGTGGCTGACCACGGGCCTGTCGGCCATCTGGATCCAGCGCAAAGTGGCGATAAGTGATCGCGCGATCCCGAACTCATCTGTTCAGAGCAGCGAGAATTACAATGCTATCTTCCTGGCCCCACGAATCGGGATGCGGTACGAGATCAACAAAAACATCGACTTGTACACGAACCTGAGCCGCTCAATCGACCCGCCGGTGACCTGGGAATACCAGAATCCCAATGGCGGCAGCGGTTATAAAAGCACCGCTGCTGTCGGCCGTGTCGAGGCGCAACGTGCCTACACGGTCGAAGTCGGGCTACGGGGCCATGTCGGGCCTTTTCAGGGCAGCTTCACAGCGTATCGCAGTTGGGTTCACGATGAGCTTCTGTCCGTCGTCGTGCAGCGGGCCACGACGACGACCGCCGAAGTCGATTCCGTGAACAATGCAAGTCCGACTATTCATCAGGGACTGGAACTCGGCCTGGATACCACGTTGTTACATTCAAATAATTTCGGTAAAGTGACTTTCCGGCAGGCAGCGTCCGTCAACGATTTTCATTATGTAAGCGATCCGACATTCGGCCGCAACCAGTTACCGGGTCTGCCCCGCTGGGTGTATCAGGCAGCGCTGCAATGGGAACATCGGACGGGCTTTTATGCGAACGTCAATTATCGCGCGACATCCAGCTACTACGCGGATTATGCGAACACGCTCAAGGCACCGAGTTACGGTATCTGGGGCCTGAAAGTCGGGTACGAAGCGCCGAGCAAACGCTGGAGCGCCTTCGTGGATGTTCGTAATTTAGCCAACAAGCATTACGTAACCGCGACCTATACTGAATACAACCTTAAGGGGATCGATACTGCCGCCTTCTATCCGGGCGATGGCTTCAGTATGTTCGGCGGTTTGATGCTGCATCTGTAAAATGGACAGTTCGAAAATCCTGTTGGTTTCTCGAGAGATATCGTGATTTCATCGTTCCTGTCCCGAGATGAGGAGCGGCATGAAATAACCCTGTTTCTTGGATGTTGATGATCGTCTGTGCCCACTGAGCGGACTTGGCGATCAGCTGCAATCTTTCTCCCGAACTGTGAATCTTGAGGTTTTCCGGCGTGATATGGGCAAAGCCCCGGCCTGTCCGGAAGGCAGCAAAGGTGGTCGTCCACCGTTTAATCCTGTGCTGATGTTCAGGATTCTGGTGACCCAGACACTCAACAGCCTGTCGGATGAGCGGACCGAGTATTTTATCAACGACGCTATACAGCTTCGTATTCATGCCCCCTTTGGTGCGACCAGTCAGTCGTGCTTAGGGCGTGTCGTCAGTTAATTCCGATGATGGCGGAGGCGAGTTGCACGGCAGCGAGAAAGGTTGACTTCAGCTTGTCGTAGCGTGTTGCGATGCCTCTGAAATGCTTCA
>NZ_WOTA01000021.1 GCF_011516825.1 Acetobacter oeni
ACCTTAAACCCCAAAGGGCTGAAGACTTTACCCGAACCGGAAGAGCTTTTCAAGAGCCCCGCCGCTGCGGTGAAGCGGGGTATAAGTCCCCCACACACCTACCGTCAACACCTAAAAATCAGAAAATTCATACAAACCCGAAAAAGCCCGGATATCCGCCAGAAATCAGATCAGCCACGGCGACCCGCAGGAAAAACCGATTCCCAGCCGCCGCCCAGCGACAGGTAAAGCCGCACCAGATCCCCGGACACAGTGGACGTCATGTCCGTAAAATCAGTCTCAGAGCGCAGGACACGACGCTCAGCATCCAGCACATCAAGAAAATTCGTCATGCCATGCCGATACTGCTCGCCCGCAAGCACATAAGCCCGGCGATTGGTTTCAACCTGAGCCGAAAGCTCATCACGCCGTGCCTGATCCGTGGAATAAGCAGTCAGCGCATCGTCAACGTCCTTCCATGCCGAAAGAAACGTCTTGCGATAACCAATCGCAGCATCCCGCTGAGCCGACTTCTTCAGTTCAAGCTGGCCCGTCAGCCGGCCGTCCTGAAAAATCGGAAGCGTAATCGACGGACCAACATTCCAGGCCCGTGCATTCCAGAAACCAAAATCCCGGAACGAAAAAGACTGAAAACCAAAACCCGCGTCGATCGTGACTTTCAGATAAAAATCAGCTTCCACCTGCCCCGCCTCCGCCGTCGCGGCATGAAACTGCGCCTCCGACGCGCGAATGTCAGGATGACGGCGTGCCAGATCAGACGGAACACCAGCAGGAACACGAGGCGGAATAGCCGACGGAACAGATAACTCAGACGTCAGAACCCCGGCGGAGAACCCATCAGAAGACTGATCGCATTGACCTGAAGCGTTACCTGCTGCTCCGCCTCAGGAAGTCGCCTCAACCTCAGAACGCGCAGACTGCTCGTCCAGATCACTCACAAGACCAACAATAACGTGATACTCTGAGTGCCCACATCCGCTCGGCCTCGTCACGGTTAGCCCCCGGAATTCTGAGCCGCTCCTGGGAACCCCGGAGCGTCACATAATCACGCGGCAGATATGCCTCGCGAGCGATCAGTATCAAACGCCTCTGCTCGCCGCTCTCCTGAAGGCAGGCCTGAGCGGCTTCATACTGACGGCGGACCCGTCCCCACAGATCAACCTCCCACGTTGCATCAATGCCATCGCGCCACTGATCAAACAGAGGAATCTGTGGCACTGGATGACGAGTCTTCCAGGAGGGAGGAAACCGATCCCCCGGAACTCTGGCCAATGCGCGAAATGATACGCTAAAGCGTTTTTGTGCTTTCCTGCGTGCGCGAATAAGGCCCGGTGGGGCTCAGCCCCGGTAAACCGTTCAGCACAAGCCAGAACGAGTTACGTGCGACTCTGAGCCAGTTCCTCCGTCGCACGCTGAATGTCCAGATTCTGAGAAGCGACCCGATCTTCCAGTGAAGTCAGTTCGGCATCGTGAAACACATTCCACCACGCAACGTCCGGTGCATCGGGCACCGTAGTGCTGTCATTTTTACCATTGGCGACCTGTGTGGAACGCCATTTCGGCGGTGTCCACGTCTGGGGCTTCTGGTAATTCGGCCCGACAGCGCAACCGGGCAGGAGCGCAGCAAGCCCAGTCAGAAGCCACTTTGACTTTACTTTTCTCACCATCCGTCTCTCACAATCGACGTCCTGTCTCTTAATGTTCTCGCGCCATTCATCTCACCCAAAGACCACAAAAATGGCGCCCCGCGGGGACTATTCACATTCCCTGCTGAGCCAGGCGCAGCCCGGCTCAGCAGGGTTCTGCGATACATCTTAATTATGACCGATCGGTTCGGTCATCATGCAAACCTATCGGCTTTCCTCCGGTCATCAATCTCGGGCAGGTTCCAGAAACAGAGGATATTATGAAACGGAAAGACTCCGGAGACGCAGAGACTGAAGATACAGAAGCGAATCTGCTAAAAGCTTCGGACGGGAAAAATGCTGAAACAGCCTCTCATGGAGAGGATCTGAACGCCAAGCGTCAGCAAATCCTTACAGGTGCGGGAGCGATTTTCGCGGAGCTGCGTTACGAGGGTGCGAGTATGTCCCATATTGCGCGTCGCTCCAGCGTGTCCAAAGGGACACTTTATAATTACTTTGACAGCAAAGCGGCGCTCTTTGCTGCCTTTGTCAAACAGAAAGCCTGTCAGGAACTCCCGCACACGTTTAGCTCAATCAGGAAAGATCTGCCCCCAGGGAAACTCTGCTTGGTGTGTCGCCCGGGCTATCATTACTTTCATGACCTCACCTGATGCCCTGATGCTCTACAGAATCGTCGTTTCCGAAGCCGGACATTTCCCGCTGCTTGCCCAGGCATTCTGGGAAAATACTCATGAAGTAGCCATCGCGACGCTGGCCGGGCGGCTGAAAGACCAGAGTGAAAAAGACGGGCTCCGCATAACAGATCCCACTTTTGCCGCCGAACGGTTTTTGCGCTTTGTCAGACGCGGATAGCAATGAAACGGCGCCTCCTGCTGCCCGTAGACATCTCTGAAGCTGAAATTGGGCATATCGCAGCAAGTTCCGCTGATATGTTTATGAGCCTATCCGGCAAAGTCCGACCGAACTGTTCCCGATATGCTGCGTTTATAAGCTGTCAGGCACCGAATGACCACCCGATACAGAGGTTGCTTTCGGTAAAACGGATATGAGCGATGCTCAAAAGCCGTGGCCGCCTTAATTTCTGAAGGAGCTTCGTGAATGACAGCGTCAAGAGAGGACAACCTCCCGACGGGACTTAACACTGTAGCCGATTTTCTGACCGGAGCACCGACCGATCATTCCGGCATCGCCTCGGCTGTAAGTGAGTATGCAGGAAAGGAAAATGCGCCGGGGATTCCCGAAATACGTCGTCGCGCACATGAAGCGGGGCTGGATGGTGTCCTGCTGGGATGGCGTCAGGAAATTTCAAAACAACCCGCCGATGAAACGGTCATTAAAAAACTGATCCCGGAAGATATTATTCAGAAAATCAGCAAAGAAACGGGCGTCTCGGTTCCGGCGACTGTAACCGGACTGGCGCAGGTGTTGCCTGGCATCGTTTATAGGAATGCTCAGCGCGAACATCAGCCTCGGAACAGATGATATTATCCCGGATCTGAGCGACGGTTCTGGTTATCTGCCTCTTTGTGGGGCAGTTTTTTTTGCAATTAATTCTGAATAAGCCGGAAAATTGTAGATATGTTTGGACGGACGAAACGGGTTTCCTCCGGTGCTTTCCTGTGAACGATTTTTGAATTTCGTGTGGATTCAGGTCAGATCCCGTGCATCTGGAATAGCAGCCTGAAAAGTGGTACAAACACCCCCGGTATATGGAGTAACAGGTCTTGAGTATAACGCCTGTTTTCCTTCTGTACGCGAGGTCATTTCATTTTGTCAGGCCGCCAATTCGTTTTGAATACGCACCGAATTACGACTGTTTCGGGGTGATGTTCCCGCAGTAACCAGAACACGGTTTTATTCTTCTTATGCCGCACCCCGATACTCTGCCCCTTCCGGTTAATCTGACCTCACTCTGGACCCGCATGGTCGAGGAGTCACGCGTCTGCTGTGATCCACTGGTTATGGGACTGCTGACAACCGGCATCAGTGCTCATGAGAACTTCGCAACGGCACTGGCGGCGATGGCAGGGCGAAAGCTGGGCAACCATTTCGTTGGCTCCGACGATCTGACTGTTCTCGTTATGGAGTGTTATGCCTCAGCGCCTGATATTGTCTGTGCCGGAGCGGCTGATCTCCTGGCTATCAGAGAGCGCGATCCGGCCTGCCCCGATTTTGTTACGCCATTCCTGTTTTTTAAAGGATTTCACGCGGTGCAGTGTTACCGCGTTGCCAACTGGCTATGGCATGAAGGCAGGCGCCATCTGGCTTTGCATCTCCAGAGCCGTTCATCTGAACTTTTTGCCGTCGATATCCACCCGGCTGCAATATTAGGACGTCGAATTCTGTTCGATCATGGGACCGGCATCGTCGTAGGCGAGACGTCCATTATTGAGGACGATGTTTCCCTGCTCCAGGGGGTCACCCTCGGAGGAACAGGCAAGCATGCCGGAGATCGTCATCCAAAGATCAGACGGGGCGTCCTGATCGGGGCCGGGGCCAAAATCCTTGGTAATATTGAAGTTGGCGAAGGAGCGAAAATCGGCGCCGGGTCAATCGTGCTGGAAGCTGTCCCTCCCTATACGACCGTGGTCGGGAATCCGGCGAAAAAGGTTGGCACGCGGCATACGCATTTACCTTCCCTTTCCATGGATCAGACTCTTCCGCCAATTGACTATATGATCTGAAAGAATGTTCCCGGCAGCTTCCGTCTTTCGCGGCACGTCGCAAGGATCGCTGAAATTTCAGGAAGCGAAGCAACCTTCCCACACCTGAACAGCCTGTTTCATTGCCACATAATCATGGACCCGGAAGAGCGTTCCGGGCAGATTCATCCCCGGCGCTGATGCCGCCAGAGTGCCCGGATCGCGCTGTGAAGCCTGCGTAACGCCGGTCAGACTCCCGATAAATCGCTTGCGGGATGTGCCGAGAACAAGTCTGCAATCGAGATTTGCGAATATCGGAAGACGGCGCAGCAACTCACAATTTTGTTCCGTATTCTTTGCAAAACCAATTCCCGGATCAACTATGATCCTGGATCTGGAAACCCCTGCCCGCTCAGCCTTCTCAATCCGGGCAGCCAGTTCTCTCACGACATCGACGGCCACGTCTTCATAAGACGTAAAGCTGTTCATCGTTTCCGGAGTGCCTCTCATATGCATCAGGATAACCGGACAAGAGCGCTCTGCGAGCAGAGGAAGCGCATCAGGATCGTATGTCAGAGCAGAAACATCATTAATAAGGCTGGCACCGGCATTCAGTGCTGCCTCCATTGTGCGGGCATTCCGTGTATCGACCGAAATGGCGACGCCGGTTCCGACAATTTCCTTAAGCACGGGCGACAGGCGCCCCCACTCCTCCTCAGACGTCACAATATCCGCAAACGGACGCGTGCTTTCCGCGCCGATGTCGATCACGCTCACGCCGCCGGCGATCATATCGTCTGCCCGACTGATTGCCTGCCTGGCGGTTTTATATTGCCCCCCGTCGCTGAAACTGTCCGGCGTAACATTCAGAATACCCATGACCAGGGCTCCGGGAGGAAGATCGGTCATCGGCGCTGATCCGGTCAGCACAGCGAGTTCATCGTTCCAGGCACCCGGAATGCGCTCAACTGGCAGGGGACCCGTTCTCACGTTTCCCTCGATCAGAGTCACGACTGTGAAGGCAGTGGACCCGCCAGCCAGCGGAAGGGCAATGCCGCTGCCGATCGCAGCGCGTGCTTCGCTTCCCCACATAAGTCCTGCAGGTTCAATCAGCCTCCGTGCATCCACGCCACACTCCATTGTCTTACACAAAACAAAAAAGGGCGGGAGCATGATGCTCCCGCCCTGTCCGGATGATCCGGTTCTTAACCCGGCTGAGGAGCCGCGCCCTCCAGAGGGGGCACCGGACGCCCGCCGGATTTACCGATCACCGGAGGTACCGATGAGCGGCGATTTTCCGGCATGAGGTCATCAACTTCCACGCGCTCGATTGGCTCACCACGAAGAATCTGCCGAATCTCTTCACCACTCAGTGTTTCATACTCAAGAAGAGCTTCAGCAAGACGATGCAGTTCATCAATATGATCGATCAGTAACGTGCGTGCCCTCGTATAGGCCGCATCGATAAGCTTCTTCACTTCCGCGTCGATCTCGCGAGCCGTTTCTTCCGACACGTTTTTGCTCTGCGTAACAGAATGCCCGAGGAACACCTCCTGCCCGTTATCGCCGTAAGCAATCATCCCCAGCTTTTCGCTCATGCCCCATTCGGTGACCATACGCCGGGCCTGATCAGTCGCCATCTTGATATCGCCTGAAGCACCGGTACAGACATTTTCGGGTCCGAAAATAATCTCTTCAGCGGCACGACCTCCCATCGCAAGGTCAAGCTCTGCCAGACATTTAAACTTGCTCTTTGAGTAACGATCTCCTTCTGGCAGGCTCATAACCATACCGAGCGCTCGTCCACGTGGAATAATCGTGGCCTTATGGACCGGATCGGTGCCTGGAGTCAGGATCGAGACAAGAGCATGCCCGCCTTCATGAAAGGCCGTCATCTTCTTTTCGTCTTCGCTCATAACCAGCGAACGACGCTCGGTGCCCATCAGCACCTTATCTTTCGCGTTCTCAAACTCACTCATCGCGACGGTGCGCTTACCCTGACGGGCAGCGAGCAAAGCAGCTTCGTTAACCAGATTCGCAAGATCAGCCCCGGAGAACCCCGGCGTGCCACGCGCAATAACTTTGGGATCAACATCTGAAGCCAGCGGTACCTTACGCATATGAACGCGAAGAATCTGTTCACGCCCGTTAACATCCGGATTGGGCACCACCACCTGACGGTCGAAGCGGCCTGGACGTAAAAGCGCGGGATCGAGAACATCAGGACGATTCGTCGCTGCTATCAGGATGACGCCTTCGTTGCTTTCAAAGCCATCCATCTCAACCAGCATCTGATTAAGAGTCTGCTCGCGTTCATCGTTGCCACCACCAAGCCCGGCCCCTCTGTGGCGACCCACGGCATCGATTTCATCAATGAAGATAATGCAGGGAGCGGCCTTCTTGCCCTGTTCGAACATGTCACGAACACGGGATGCACCGACACCAACGAACATCTCGACGAAATCAGAACCGGAAATGGTGAAGAAAGGGACATTGGCCTCACCGGCGATGGCCCGGGCCAGGAGGGTCTTACCCGTGCCCGGAGGCCCGACGAGCAGAACGCCTTTGGGGATTTTGCCGCCCAACCGGGTGAATTTCTGTGGATCTTTAAGGAATTCAACGATTTCCTCAAGCTCAGACTTGGCTTCGTCAATACCCGCCACGTCAGCAAAGGTGACCCGACCCTGCTTTTCCGTCAGCATCTTAGCGCGGGATTTACCAAAGCCCATGGCCCGACCGCCACCTGAGGGCATTTGCCTCATCATGAAAAACCACAGGCCGATCAGCACGAGGAACGGCGACCAGTTCAGAAGATAACGAAGGAAAGGATTCCCTTCGGTCTCAAGTGGCTTGGCAATAACTTCCACGCCTTTATCCGTCAGACGCGATACAAGCCGCTGGTCATCGGGTGCATAAGTCTCAAAAGCAGTGCCGTCAGTCAGCTTACCGGAGACATTATGTTCCTGGATGGTGACGGAACGCACCCGCCCCTGATCAACATCTGCGACAAAGTCTGAGTAAGGCAACTGTTCAGCCGCATGCTGAACGCTGCCGGGCTGAAACATATTGAACAGAAGGAGAAGCAGTACGATAACGCAGACCCACAGGGCCAGATTACGTCCAAAATTGTTAATCACAGTCTCTGTTCCACGCTATGCCTGCCTTCTGTTCGCTCAAACGGTGACACACCATGAGACCGGTTTCGGGCATTGATTGCAATCCTGACTTTACAGATGGTGTCATCATTCAGCGATGAAAGGCACGACTTATCTAAATATATGTTCATGCCGCCCTGATGGCACGTCACTCCGCAGCAGCCTGAGCCCGGTCAGCCGACGACCATAACGCACAGGTCGTGGCAGCGACTGCCGGAGTGAACCGAAAACCTGCCCGCTTCAATGCCGGTTCTTCGCATAGCCCAAGATGAGGGACGCATATCCGCCGGCCACCTCGCCAGAGAGCCGGAAGTGTCGCGCAGAGAACAGCGGGAATCCCTTCGCGCCTGTCACGTTTTAATCCACTCCCCGTCGCGGCAATGCTGATTCCCTCCAGATCGCCGTCATACCGAAGTGCAAAACGTCCGTCCCATATCGCCTCATCTGCGGCAGGCATGGCGGGTGCCATTGCCATATATTCCCGCATCAGGACCCATTCTTCGGGCAATCCCGCTGCCGGAAACACTCTCAGAAGACGTGTTCCGAAGAGAGTACCTGCGCTGTTACGGCTTCGGAATGCCGCCACGACCCGCCTGGATGGCGGATAAGCGTTCCCGCCGACAGAACGAATAAGGGCAGCAAGTATGTCCGGAGATGGCAACTCGTTTCCGAGACGCACCCATCCGGAATGCGAAAAAATTGTGCCTGCTGCCAGTCCCGCTGCCGTGCTCGTTTCATGACCCTGGCGTCGTTCACCTGATTTTACGGCCTCATCAAGAAGCCGAGACCGTTCCGAGGCTGAGAGCCGCTTCCTTATACGAACCCGTTCAGCACATTCATTTTCGTTAGACGGATCATCACTCCATGAAATACCTGCGTGGCGAAGCGTGTTCCGGAGAGAAAATCGGGACATACCCAGAAGTGGCCGGACAAGACGAATATCCGGCGTTTCGGTAGCCCACGCCATCCCCGCGAGTCCGTCGCCTTTTCCTCTGAGTTCCCGCATGGCGATCGTTTCAGCCTGGTCATCAGCCTGATGCCCAAGCAAAAGATTAAGGCTGCCAAATTTTCTGCAGGCCTTTGTCAGGACTGCGTAGCGGGCTTTACGGGCACGATCCGCAAGTCCGGGACCGGGCTGCAATGTACTCAGCGTCAGCAGATGCGCCTCGATGTTCATTTCCTGAAGTGTCTTCAAAGCAGTCAGAGCTTCGCTGGCAGATTCTGCCCGGAGGCCGTGATCTACTACAAATGCCACGAGATTATGCCGCCAGGCAGCAGCCAGCCAGGCGAGCGCCAGTGAATCACCGCCACCTGACACGGCGAGGGCCACGGGGCCGCCTTCCTGGGTATCGGGGCTCCATGGCCCCAGCCGTGCCATCATTGCCCGGAAATAATCCTGGGTGACGACAGCTTCTTTACCAGAATCAGACCGGGCGGAATTCACAGGCCACAATTTTCAGACTGAGCCGCCCCCGAGCTCTCAGCCTCGAACCTGCTTATGAGCACCCTCCCCGTTTGCTATAAACCGCAGCCGCTTTTGACACGCGGGCCGGCGGCGAAGGGAATTCCGCATCCAGCTTGTCCAGAGCCTGACAGGCAGCTTTTTTCTTATCCATTGCGAGAAGTGAAGCGCTGACGCCCAGCAGGGCCTCCGGAGCGCGCGGACTTTTCGGCGACTGTTTATAGGCATCGTAATACGCTGTTGCAGCCTGCCCGTATTGTTTCTGTCCGGCCAGTGACTGTCCGAGCAGGAACTGGGCGTCCACCTTTATTGTCCCTTTTCCATGCTCGAGAGCGGAACTGGCATTCTGCTGAGCACCGACGTAATCTTTTCGCAAAAGCGCGGTATTGCCTGCCTTCAGATAGCCTTCGGGTGTCTCGGCTGAGGCAGACGAAGCCGTTTCCGCGCGAGGCGGTGCAATCGTTTCTTTCGCAGCGGATGAGACCGGAGCTGAAGCACCGCCTTTCCCACTCTGCATGGCAAACTGCATGTCACCCATCTGCTTGGACAGTGACGCGCTCTGTTCTTTAAGCTGATTAGTCAGTTCGTCGATCTGCCCATGCATCTCGCGATTCTGTTCTTCGAGATTATTTACCCGATCCAGAAGCTGTGCGGTGAGATCATTGCCTGAACCGGAGCCCGAGCCTGCGGCAACGGGAGCCGGGAGGGAACCGTTGCCAGTTGATCCACCCGCAGACTGAACCTGGCTGAGCTGCTGTTTCAGCTCCATGATCTGGTCCTGCAACGCGATACCTTCGCGACTGCTCACCTGCGCATGGGCGACCAGCGGACAAACCAGGAGAATCGCAGCCGTGCCCAGCAGGCCAGCGACATGCCTTCTGATATAATTTTTCTGGAACTGCCCAGTCATTGCGGACATCGCGCGGCTCATGGTCCCGGCTCCCTGCCGTTATTCCGGTATGATCCCGACGTGTTGCATTAATGCGAACCGCAGGATCGAAATCTGTTCAAATCGTTTAGCGCATTCATTCGGCCAGCTAAATCAGCCTTATGAGAAGCAGACTGACCTGCATTTATAATATGCGTATGAATAGGACCAGACAAAGAAATGCCGGACAGACGCACGAGGCACCTGTCCGGCATTCTGATAACCGGACCTGCTCTGTCTGGAAAAAATTACTGAACCGACGTCACTGCGTTGCGGTTCTGGCTCCAGACATCTTCCCCGTCGCCGGTCGCTGTCGGGCGATCCTTGCCATAGGAGATTGTCGTCATCCGTGAACCTGCGGCGCCCTTGGCAGTAAGATAATCATGAGCCGCATTCGCGCGACGCTGACCAAGGGCCAGGTTATATTCCTCTGTGCCACGATCATCGCAGTTACCAGCGATCTGCACGGTGACCTGCGGATATTTTGCGAGCCAGTCAGCCTGCTTGTCGAGTGTCGCTTTCGCATCGCTCGTCAGGCCGCTCTGGTTGAGGTCGAAGAAAACACGATCACCAACATTGGCAACCAGATCGGCTTCGCTTCCCGGAACCGGACCGCTTGGCTGAACAGCCGCGCCTGTACCCGTGGCAGCACCTGTGTTGGCGTGATCATTCGCGCAACCAGCCAGCAGAGCTGCTACAGCGAGTGTACCGATAAGTTTCAGTCTCATTGCTTTGATCCTGGGATCAGTTCCATAGCCGGAACATAATGGGGATTAAGACGCGGGAAAAAGCCGGATTTCTCCAACAGTCTCAATTTGCGGACATCACACACGGAAATACTTTCCACATGCAGTATCCACTGCCGGAGACTACATCTGCCTAAGCCATACCCCGCAAGCGCGGTCAAGCATGTTCTCTCTCTGCTGCGCGCTTTTATCAGCCCACTATTGCAGGAAGAGAACATCTCTATCAGTCCCGGAATTTTTTTAAACGTTCAGGGGCGACCATGTCGGGCTGGAAGCACCTTCCGGCGTAGCGATCGCATGCTCATGGAACCCTGTAATATCAATGGTATGAATGCGCGCGCTTCCGTTTTCACCTCCGGTACGTCTGCAGAAAGCCAGAACACGGCCATTCGGACAGAATGTCGGTGATTCCACTGTGTAGCCCTGTGTCATAATGCGCTCACCCGTTCCGTCCGGGTTCATGACGCCGAGCGAGAACTGACCACCGGCAATGCGTGTGAAACCGATGAGATCCCCACGCGGTGACCAGACGGAGTCTCCGTAATTGCCGCTGCCGTAAGACAGACGCCGCGCCGCGCCACCAGATGCACTCATAATATAAAGTGCCGGTGATCCTCCCCTGTCGGAATTGAACACAATCTGCGATCCGTCGGGGCTGAAGCTGGGACTGACATTAATGGCGCCGCCGGAGGACGTGAGTTGTCGCTTTGCACCGGACGCAATATTGACCGAATAGAGTTCCGACCCGCTTCCACGCGCAACCGGAACGATAATCGTACCGCCGTCCGGGCTGTAATGTGGCCCGAGCGGCACACCATTGAAGTCGCCCAGAATGTGCTGGCGCCCGGTCGCAAGGTCAAAAATATAGATGCGCGGTACTGCCGTGGCATAAGACAGAAACGCAATCTGATCCCGCACGGGATTGAAAGATGGCAACTTGGTCTGGCTGCTGCTCAGGACACGATAATTCGCACCGTCCTGATCCATGACAGCAAGACGCATACGTGGCGCGTGAATCGATCCTGAACGGGAAATAAGGCCGATCCGGGTATCGAAGTATCCTTTTTCTCCCAGCATGCGCTGATAGATGACATCACCAATTATGTGCGCAATCCTGCGCCAGTTTGCCGCGCTTGTCGTGTAGGCCGTTCCCTGGATCTGCTGGCCGGTGAGAACATCCCACAGACGGAACTCCACGCGTACCGTCCCCGAACCTGAAGCCGTGCCGGTTACCGCAGCGCGGGCACCCATGGCTTTATAAGGCGCGAAATCGGGGGTTCCTGAATTGGCAGAAGACGGAATGACCTTGAAGAGGCCAGTGTTTGACAGATCATCAGTCAGCACGCCGGTAATCTGCTCGCCAACCCCCGGACCGAACGAGGGAATAACAATCGGAATTGGTGCCGTACGCGCCTGATCAACTGTGATTTCCGCGGCAGGCGCATCGGCTGCCTGTGCACCGGATGGCGTAACGATCATGCCACCGGCGAGACCGGCGCCCAGCACAGCCCCGCCTCCGAGTAAAGAACGTCGGCCAAGTCCCGGCGCCCCGAAGATTTCATTCAATGCGTTGAGCTGGCGACCGGAAAGGTAAGTATCGCGAGTCGAACCCATGGTTTTTTCCTCTCTTCTTGTTAGCCGGGCCTTTTATGGCCGGAAGACGAATTTTAGCTGACGGGTCTGACCCAGCAGATTCTTCGGAATGGGCAGCTTTGAGCAGGTGGGGCTGAGCACGGCAGCCCGCGCCCGCTCGGCCAGAGCACGATAAGATGTATCTGCGTTCATTCTTGCCTGCGTGTCAGGAGCGAACGAAACGATGCGCGCTTCTCCTGTCGCATCCACGGTAACGATCAGATGTGCGGAGAAGCTCGCATAGTCCTTTGCCGCCGTATCCTCAGTATAACAACGACGGACTTCACCACCGATGGCGCGCTGATCTCCCGTGCCCATGCTGGTTGTGATATCGCCATCCGGTGTACCGCCGCCATTCGGTGCACCGCCCTGCCGCGGATTAGCGGCGGCTTTTGGTGCGTGTGTCTGCTTTGAATCCTCCCGGAACGAATCAAGCGTCTCCAGCAGAGAATGCGTATCCGGTGCGGTCTTCTTCGCCTTATTAGGCTGCGTGATATGCGACGGAAGCGCCGTGTCCGGCAATGCATCAGTTGGCTGCGTCTGAGGCGAAGGCGGAGCAACAGCGTGTGATTTCTGCAGCTGTGCCGGCGGGGTCGGCGGCGCTTTGACAGCGTCTGGCGACGGCGCCTCGACCTTTGGCGGGATCGGGGTATCCGGCAGGGGCGGCGCTTCCGTCTGAGGCGGAGGCGGCACAGGCGGAGGTGGCGGCGGAGGCGGCGGAGTTTCCTCCGTTGGCGCCGGTTTCGGGGGCGTCGGAGTTGCCGGGGCTTCTGTCTTCTGAGGTGCCGGGGACGGCGCAGGCTTTGACGAAGGCGTAGAGGACTTCGCCGGGGGACCATTACCGCTTGAGGCGCCCTCGAACTCCATCTGAACCGGCGGCGGCTCAGGAGGTTCAGGAGGTTTCGGCAGGGGCGGAATCACAAGCAGAAATGCCGCCAGCACAAAGAAATGCAAGGCGCCGGACGCAGCAAGCGACTTTCGCATCAGGACAGAATCGGAACGGCGAGGCCGAACCATGAAGTGTCTCGCTCCGACGATCAGACCGATCCGCCAGCCGTCTCATTGCGGCAGGCGGATCGGTGTGTGGATGGCAGGGATAAAATCAGGAGCATGAGATGTGCTTCACTGTCCGGCGGCTGCGGGTTGCTGTGCGAGAAGCGCGACATGCGTGAAACCGCCTGCCGTGATCTGCCCCATCACCTGCATGACCTTGCCGTAATCGATATGTGAATCGCCGCGGACGAAGATGCGATGTGCCGGGTCGTTATCCGATGCCGCTTTCAGCTGGTCGACGAGCTGATCCGCCGACACAGGATTGTCGCCGAGATAGATCGATCCATCGGCTTTAATAGACACGGTGATCGGTTTTGTGTCCGTGTTGACAGGTTTCGCATCTGTCTTCGGCAGATCAACGTTCACGCCGCTGGTCATCATCGGGGAAGTCACCATGAAAATGATGAGCAGAACCAGCATCACGTCGACCAGCGGCGTGACATTGATATCCGACATCGGTTTTCTGCGACGACGCGAACCCCGGCCTCCCCCTCCTCCGACAGACATGCCCATGGATCAGGACCTTTCTTCGGACTGACGGGAAAGGATTGCAGCGAACTCCGTTCCGAAACCATCGAGGCGGTCCTGGAAGCGGGCCAGGGAGTTATTTATGACGTTATAGGCGATCACGGCGGGAATGGCCGTCACAAGACCGATTGCCGTGGCGAACAGAGCCTCGGAGATACCCGGCGCCACGACACTGAGATTGGTGTTGTGCATCGCCGCGATCGAACTGAACGAATGCATGATACCCCAGACCGTGCCGAACAGACCGATAAACGGTGCGACCGGGCCAATTGTGGCGAGAAAAATCATCCAGCGTTCCAGGCGATCCATCTCACGCGTGATCGTGATATTCATGGCGCGATCGACACGCTCCTGAACGCCGCCATGGATCAGATCGATCCCCGGGATCCGGGCTGAACGCCGCCATTCCCCCATAGCCGCGCCAAAAACAGCGGCCAGCGGATGCGTGGGTTTCGCGCCTTCGGTTTCATAGAGATCGTCAAGATTGCCACCGGACCAGAATTTGTCCTCAAACGCCGCAGCCTGTTTCTCTATACGGCGCATGGTCACGATCTTATTAAAGACGATCGCCCAGACTCCGATACTACTCCCGATCAGACCGATCATCACGAATTTGACGACGATCGACGCCTGCATGAACAGGCCCCATAGTGACAAATCCCCGGCCGCAGCCACGCCAAGATTTGCTGCGTCTACCGCATGATCCAAAAACGCCTCCTGTCCTTACGGCCCTGCCATCTTCCTGCCAGTCCTGTCGTCCCGACTCGAAGAGATGCCAGATTAATGTCGCGTTCCTTACTGGCTTCCTACGGAAAGCAGAAGAGACCTTGCGATCATCGACCTGCGCTTCCGGAGACCAGCATTATCGGGCGCCCGGCGTTTCATCGGCGAGCCTGGCAAGAAGAGCACGCCAGGGTGGCGGAAATCGGGCAGCCCTGCCGTCGGCGATACGAATGCAGGCAAGACGGACATCAAGATGCACGAAAAGTTCGTCTCTGTGATACATGCCCTGATCAAGGCGGCAGCTTGCCGCACCCTGCTCCATAAGACGGGTTTTTACGGTCAGCACATCGTCGAGACGGAACGGCGCCCGAAAATCGAGCGTTGCGTTGCGGACCACGAAAGCGAGTCCGTATTCACGATTGAGATCCGAGGCTGCCATGCCGAGACTGCGGATAGCCTCCGTACGGGCCCGCTCACCGAAGGCGAGATACCGGGCGTGATACACAACCCCGCCAGCGTCTGTATCTTCATAGTATACGCGGAAATCAATGCTGTGCGTGGTCAACGGCTTAGTCTCCCTGAATGTCATCATCTGCGAGGAGATCAGACTGAGCGGCCTGGGACGAGGCCGGCGGAATGAGACCAAGATGACGCCAGCCCCGCTCACCGAGAACACGCCCCCGGCTCGTGCGGAGCACAAGACCCTCCTGAATCAGGTAAGGTTCAATCACGTCTTCTATCGTGTCACGTGCTTCGGCAAGAGCTGCGGCCAGCGTTTCGACTCCCACCGGTCCCCCGTTATGGTATTCGGCAATGCGCCTGAGATAACGGCGGTCCATTAAATCAAGCCCCAGACTATCGACTTCCAGCCGTGTCAGCGCAGCATCCGTGAGTTCCGCGCCAACAGGCTCGCCACTCACATTTCCTACTGACGCAAAATCTCTTACGCGACGCAGAAGACGACCTGCGATGCGGGGCGTTCCCCGTGATCGCCGTGCGATTTCATAAGCGCCCGCGTCGGTGAGATCAAAGCCGAGCTTGCGTGCGCCACGCGTCACGATCAGCCGGAGCTCCTCCGGTGTGTAAAAAACAAGACGCAAAGGGATACCAAAACGATCACGGAGTGGCGTTGCAAGCAGTCCGGCACGTGTCGTGGCCGCGACGAGCGTGAAGGGAGCCAGATCGATTCGCACGGAACGCGCGGCGGGGCCTTCACCGATAATAAGATCGAGCTGAAAATCCTCCATTGCCGGATAGAGGATTTCTTCGATCGCAGGTTGCAGACGATGAATCTCGTCAATGAACAGAACATCGCGCGGCTGCAGATTGGTCAGGATGGCAGCCAGATCACCGGAGCGCTGGATAACGGGACCGGAAGTGGCGCGGAAACCTACGCCGAGTTCACGGGCCACGATCTGGGCCAGGGTCGTTTTTCCAAGCCCGGGGGGACCATGAAGAAGAACGTGATCAAGGGCTTCTCCGCGAGCACTCGCAGCTTCTATGAAAATAGCCAGATTCTCGCGACTGGCTTTCTGTCCGGTGAAGTCAGCAAGCGTTTGCGGGCGCAGAACACCTTCCCCAAGATCGTCCTCCCCGCGAGCCGGATCCACCGTGCGATCCGTGTCAGAATGCCCGCTCATCTGGCCAGTTCTTTCAGAGCACCACGGATGACGGCATCGAGCGTGGCTCCCTCTCCGTCTCTGGCAATGATTTTCGTAACGACAGGCCAGGCCTCGGCGCGCCGGAATCCAAGACCTGCGAGAGCCAGCAGCGCATCCCTCTCAATGGAGGCTGGCTGACCTGCCTGAGCGATGACAGAGGAGTTCCCTGCTCCTGGGCCGCCGCCGGGCATTTTCGGCGCTTTGTCGCGGAGTTCCGTTAGCAGACGTTCGGCCAGTCGGCCGCCGACGCCCGGAGCCCGTGTGAGGCTAGCCTTATCAGCGCTGCTGATCGCCGCAATCAGTTCAGATGGCGACATTGTGGAGAGCAGACCGAGAGCAACCCGGGCTCCGACGCCCTGAATCCCAGTGAGCAGCCGAAACCAGTCACGCTCTGCACTATCGGAAAAACCATAAAGCAGAATCGCGTCTTCCCGCACCACAGTCTCAACCAGCACACGGGCCAGTTCAGGGGGCGCAGGCAGAGCAGAAAGTGTTCGGGTCGAGGCAAAGACGAGATAGCCGACGCCGTTGACATCGAGAACGCAGCGATCCGATTCGACCTGCGTGAGAAGGCCTGCAAGTGAAGCAATCATCCGGTGATGTCCGGTGTGACTTTGATCGATGATGATCTGACGCGGCGGGCAGCCGGTGCGTCAGGCCCGGCTGCCCGCCTCTCGGCTGAGGCGCGACCGGCGGCAACACGAAGCGCACTGGCCCGCAGATGGGCATGACAGATTACCACAGCGAGCGCATCGGAGGCATCCGCGCGGCTGATCGTAGCGGTTGGCAGCAGGCGACGAACCATCATTTCGACCTGATCCTTCGTTGCGGCTCCGGTGCCGACAACGGCACGTTTGACGGCCATTGCTCCATATTCCGCCACGGCCAGTCCTTCCAGAGCCGGGGCCAGCAGGGCGACACCGCGGGCGTAACCGAGTTTCAGAGTGGAAGCGCCATTGCGGTTGACGTAAGTCTCCTCCACTGCGGCTTCCTGAGGTTTGTGGGTCTGAATAAGGGCTGTCAGTGCGTCGTAGAGCGCACAAAGACGAGTTGGAACAGGCTCATTGCCGTCAGTCGCAATAACCCCGTCCGCCACGTGGCTCAGACGATTGCCTGCCACGTCGATGATACCCCAGCCGGTAAAGCGCAGACCAGGGTCGATACCAATGAGGCGTGTGCATGACGTCATGTCAGTGTCTTAGCTGCCACATTGTATGGAAGCCAGAGCTGTTCCTGATTTGTGCTTTTTTTTCCACTCGGATCTGTCGCCTGGATCGGACACAGCGGGCAGTGAATTCCATGAAATGGGTCCAGGACCCGGAATCCGACAATCTCATCAGCCGTGATTCTGGTTTGTCTGTTGACGCACCTGACCAGAATCCTGTGGCCGGGCAGGTAATTTTTCCTGTGAGTGATCCTCATCGGGCAGTAAATCACTTCAGTTGCGGTATTCAGTGGCAGGCCAGAACTGAATCCGCTGTTGTTTATGTCAAAACTTGTGTTTTATGTCTGTAATCACACAAAAATGCCGTTTCAGGTACATAACCTCACATGCGTTACATGAAGATACATATTTCGTGTTGTGTAACATATTTGACCTTGTTCTGAATCTTTTTTGAGTGCCGTTATCCTCGCGCGCTTTGTGGTCAGGGCGCTATCCACTAAGCGCCAGAGGAATTCATGCAGCTTTCAGTTTCCAGCTTTCAGGACACTGTATTATCCGGACAATCGTCCGATTTTTCTGACCGGCTGCTCCGGACAATCGGGGTAAGATTGCTCGGAGATATGCATGAACGCTGCTCGGAACTGGGGCTGCCGATACCACAGGGACGAAAGCGCCGTAACCGGCATGAAATGATCAGAAAAGCCGGTGTTCTTTTTATTCATGTCCCCAAAAATGCGGGGACTGCCATCTGCCGCACTTTATATGGTCGTGAACTCGAACATCGCAGCATCCGGTATTTCCGGAAAAGTGTGCCGGCATTATCCGCTCTGCCCAGCGTCGCAATTATCCGTGATCCGGTGGAACGTTTTATCTCTGCTTACCGACATGCAAAAGGCGGTGGTGGCCGCCACAGAGATCTCGCCGAAACCTTCGCGGCGGAGTACGCAGCTTTCAGATCGATTGATGATGCGATTGCTCATGTTGAGCGGGCGGCAAACTGGTACCAGGTGGATCATATTTTCCGTCCTCAGAGCTGGTATGTCACCGATGGAAAAGGCCAGATTCTCGTTGACCGGCTGTTTCATATTACCAGACTTCACGAGTTGTCAGAGTATCTGGATCCGGAGGGAACACTGGCTATTCCGCAGCTGAACGCTGCCATTACGCCATCCCTTTCGGCAACACCGGAACAGGTCGAGCGTATCCGGGCGCTGTATAAACGGGATTATGAAATTCAGACCCGGGTCCTGAACAATCATATGGACTGAGATTTTTCGGTCAGTGTGTCAGAAGTGGCCGCAGTCTGACTGAAATGGTTCATCAGCAAGCCGGGCTTTAATCCATGATATCTGATCTTTAACGGAATTCGTCATTGTCGGATCATGGTCGAGACCAGGGTAAAAGCGAAAAGCAAGCCGGATACCGTTGTTGCAGGCTTTACGGGCAGTTGAACGGACACCGCCTGGTGGAACAGAGGTGTCTCCCCCGCCGGTTATGACCAGCAACGGTCCTCTGACTGACTGATTGCCAATAGCATTTTCCCACAACATCGCCTGCACTGCCAGGTTACGTGTCCAGTTTGATTTTGTGATCTGATTTTCGGTCTTACCGTAGAGCGCTGCATACCCGGTGAACCAGCAACCCGAGGTGGCGATCTCATTATAATGCGCCATACCGGCGTGATTAAGCATGCTCTGAGGTTTATACTCCGGATAACGGGCTCTCAGACCAAAAGCGACCATCGGAAGATAGAAAGGGGCGCCTCCTTCCGCCGGTGCCGGCCTGATGAAGTCCAGCATATCGACTGTGCCGGAAACAGAGACAGCTCCACGATAATGCGGGTCATCGATCTGCTGCTCCATTTCGGCCACGCTCCAGCTGGCCATACCGCCCTGTGAATGTCCGTCGACGACCCAGTCATGGCTCAGACCGGGAAAAGCCTCACGAACGGCACGAACAGAATAAATGACGTCATAGGCCTGCGCGAGTTTATTCATATACTGGTGCGGTCCAGGCGTCGCGAGACCATGATAATCTGTGGCCACGACAGCCAGCCCGGCTTTGGGAAATTCGAACAGCCCCTCGTCTCCGTAGTAGAGATCCTTCATACGCGACGGAGCACAGGGTTGCGCCACACCGCTGGTGCCATGAGCCCAGGCGACGACAGGCCAGCCGCCTTTCGGTGGTGTGCCCTCGGGAATAAGCACGAAAGCAGACGTTGTGACATCGTGCCGTGCGGCATCCAGAGAATGATAGAGAATACGCCAGGCTTTTATGCCTGATGGCAGAACGTAATCTGTGCCGGGCTCCTGACGGATCAGTTTACCCGGCGTGATGTCTCCGGCTGCCGGCGCCGTGTAAAATGCCGTAACGGGAAGCGCGTCCTGTGCTTCCATCGCCCGGGCCTCAGGGAGTGACGTGGGAAGATCATCCCCGGCCTGCGCCGATACGGTGAAAGCAAACAAACTGTTCAGACAGAGTGACAGCATCCATCCGGGGCGTTTCACACGACAATACATGGCAACTCCCGCAGGCTTTTGGGTCCGGGTTACCCCGGATTCCGTAGAATCGGCCATGTGGATGCCCGTATGCGGGAGACAGTGAACCACTTTAGCATCCTTACGATTCCGAAAATATTTTTATACCCGGACAGATCAGGCTACCAGAGTGAAAACTGAATAATCAGACCGGGATTGTCGGCCGCGTTTCTTCACCACGCCTGACTTTCTCGGGATGCCGCTGACTTACAGCGCAGGTTGTGCCGGTTCGCCACCACGCCACACGGACGCGATCTGGTCGACGGCAGTGATGTCATCAGTCGGATCAGACTTCAGGATGACAAGATCAGCGCGTTTGCCGGGAGCGATAATGCCGCGATCAGTCAGATGCATGAGCGCAGCGGCCTGTGCCGTGGCGAGATGCAGGGCTTCCAGCGGTGTTAGTCCTGCCGCGACGATCAGACGAAGCTCGCGATGTTCGGCGAAACCAGGAATCCGTAACGGAGTAGCCCCTGAATCGGTGCCGAAGCCCACATTAACTCCGGCATGAGTGAGGATAACGAGGTTCTTCTGGTTCATGGCAACGGCCTTACGGGATGCATCGGCCAGCGGATTAGCAAGCGTTTTCTCACGCCATGCAGGATCAGCAAACTGAGCCCGCAGAGCCGGATTAAGACCCTGAGCAAGTTCGGGATCATCCAGCAGTTCTGGTTTTTCAGCAAAAAGATAAACTGACTCATCAAGGCTGATCGTCGGAATATACCAGACACCACCAGCCTTCATGGCAGAAATCAATGCGCTGTCAGCCGGCTGATCCCGAACCCCATGGGCCAGAATATCCACGTGCTGTCCCACAAGCTCTTTTGCATAATGGAGATCATGAATATGGGCGGCAACGCGCAGGTTTTTCTCATGCGAATGCGTAATGACGGCCTGAGTAATTTCAGATTTCATAACGGGAAGTCCCGATTTACCAGGCACACCGTTTTTAAAATTATCGACCCAGATTTTTACAAGATCCGTTCCTTCGGATGCCATTTTATCAACATCCGCCCGTGCTTCGTCGGGGGTTGCCGGACGGAGAACCTGGGCATCACCAACATGCATCATGCCGACGGGAGGCGCCCCGTCGGGCACACCGATCCCCTGATCGACGCCGAACAGATCTGCCCCCGCATTGAGGCCGGCATGCTGTTCGCGGCGGAGATCGTCAAACAGAGGCGATTTCGTAACGCCAAGTGCGACCACCGTGGTGACACCATACAGTTCGAACTGACGAAGCTGCGCAAGGATATTGTCTCGCGTGAAATTTGCGCTGCCTGAGGACGTCCCGGAAACGAGACCGACATGGCTGTGGTCAGAAACCAGTCCCGGAATCATCGTCTGTCCGGCAAGGTTGATGATTTTCGCATCCGGAACGGACGGCGCCTGCGCCATGGGTGTAACGGCTGTGATTTTGCCGTGGCGAACCAGCACAGCCATGTCCGTGCGAGCAGGAGCACCCGTGCCGTCAATGACACGCACATGCTCGAACAGGGTTGATGTTTCAGCGGCATATGCGGACGCACTCAGGCCCGGAATCAGAGCGCTTACACAGAGAAGCAATAATTTTTTCATAGGAATGAGAACTCCGGAGATTCTGTGCGGAGAGAGGTCAGATCGATAAATGCTATCCTTGCCATAAGACCGGCGTCTGTCCACTTTTTACCAGCCGCTCGATGAAGAATTACCGGACGGGTATCCATACATAAGGAAACTTATTTATTACAAAGCATCTTTATAAAAAACAGAATATATGGCGCCCCCAGAAACGCTGTTTATAAACCTCCGATGAAACCTGTCCGTCACGAGGCCGTTCAGATCTGAACAGGCCACCGCTATGCCGGAGAACGTCTCATGCCAGATAAAACAAACGCGCCGAAGGATGCCTCTGTAACAGAAGCTATCACTAGGGTTGGGGATACTCTGACTGCTGCGGCAGATGATAAATCGGGCCTCTCGAGTGCTGTTATCGACTACATGGGCGGTGAAGATAGTGTCGGACGGAGGCAAATACGTGAACGGGCAGAACGTGCCGGCCTCGGAGATACACTGCGTCGGTGGGAGCACGAAAGTCTGCCCCATGGCGGTACCGAGGAGATGGTTCCGGCTCTTCTGACACCTGAAGAAATAGACCGTTTTTCAGCACAGACAGGGTTATCGCGGCCTGCCACGGTTGCTGCTCTGGCTGAAATACTGCCGAATGCCTGTCGCCTCGACCATATTGAAGACGAACAGAAATCCGGAGGAGGATAAATTCGGGGACTGTTCTTTATATTGAACTGAACTGCGAGACGTAATCACAGGCTTTCGTGTATCAATAACTGTCGTATTCTGCACGATATGATTCGAGATGACATAAATTCCTGGAATTATTCAGCATAAATGCGTCTATGCACTCTTTTTCCCCACAGGAAATTAATACCTCGAACACTTAGAAGCCCAATTCCGAACAGGACATAGAATATGGCATTCACATGCCATGTCTTGAATGCCATCAGAAAATGGATTGAAGCTGCAATCAGCGCCACATAGACAAGGCGATGAAGATATCGCCAGTTGCGTCCCAGCTTACGAATTGAAAGCCTGTTAGACGTGACGGCCAGAGGCACCAGACACAAAAAAGCTGCCATTCCGAAAATAAGAAAAGGGCGCCGTGTGATATCACGATACAGCGTAACAAAATCGAATCGTAGATCAAGCGCGATATAGGCTGCAACATGCATCACTACGTAAGCGAAAGCGAGCAGCCCGACGGCACGACGATAACCAGTAAGATTAACACCGGAGACAATGCGTAACGGGGTTATGGCCAGAGACGCGAGCAGGAAACGGAATGCCCAGAGACCCAGTATATGCTCAAAGCTACGAACCGGATCCGGGCCAAGTTTGTCATGTACTCCCAGCCAGAAAGACCAGCATGCCGGGACAAAACCTGATGTATAAAGCAATAAATTCAGGAATGATCGCCGTGTCCACCAGACGGATATGACCATTGCATAAGTCCTCCGGAGCCTGCACGCAAAATACAATTTTAAACAACTGTATCTGTATATTTAATAATATTTCCGCAGATCCATCCCCGCATAGAGGCCGGCGACCTGTTCACCATACCCGTTAAACATCCGGGTCGGTTGTCTCTTTTCTCCAAAAAATCCACCACTCCCAATGACTCTTTCACTGGCCTGACTCCAGCGTGGATGATCAACATCCGGGTTCACGTTGGCATAAAAGCCGTATTCATCGGGAGCGAGCCTGTTCCAGGAAGTGGGAGGCATTGTTTCAAGCAGAGAAATCGTCGTGAGAGACTTGATCCCTTTAAACCCGTATTTCCATGGCACAACGAGCCGTAGCGGAGCTCCGTTCTGGTTCGGGAGTATCTCTCCATAAAGCCCTGCCGCAAGCAATGTCAGAGGATTCATCGCTTCATCAAGTCGCAGACCTTCCACGTAAGGCCAGGCGATATTTCCAAAGCTGTCTTTCTGTCCGGGCATTTCATCGGGACGCATGACGGAGCGGAAGGCGACGAATTTTGCTGACCCCAGGGGTTCTGCCTTCCGCAGAATTTCGGCTAGTGGAATACCGTCCCAGGGTATGACCATGGACCATGCTTCGACACAGCGCATTCGGTAAATTCTGTTTTCAATCTTATGCGCGGTAATCTGCTGATCAACATCGATGGTGATGGGTTTCGCAACGGCACCGTCGATACGGAGCGTCCAGGGTCGCGCATGAAAACTACCGGAAAGCCGGGCCGGGTCCGATTTATCAAGTCCGAATTCATAAAAATTATTGTAGTGCGTGATGTCCTCTCGCGGGGTCGGACGCTCTGTTGTTCCAAACGGCCCCGGACTGGTCTGCAGACCAGCGGCTTTTGCCGCGTGTGTCACAGCAAGAAGCCCGGTGGACGCGAGAATTGTCCGACGTCTCAGATAGTGTTCTTTCAGGGTAATTTCACTGGGGGAAGGCTGGGGGAAAAACGAGGAAGCCACGGCAGTTGCTCCTGCCAGAAGGAAGATGATTCGATGATGATATCGTTATTCGGAGCCAGACAGTTCCTGCCGGCTGCGTGGCCGCGTCCCCGTCAGAAGACACTGGCACAGTATCAGAGCTTTATCTACTTTTGCTATGTGTGTGCATGAGGTCCGGTCTCCGCCAGCTTGCGCGGAAACGCCATTGGACTGAACACGGTCAGCAGAATTCCGATTAACGCTACAGAAACTGACGCAGGCACAAGAATAGCAAAACCCAGATTGTTCAGCAGGTGGCCGCCAACAGCGGAACCAAGAAGGATGCCAAAATTACTGCTTGAATTAATGGCCGCCCCAGCAACATCAGCGCTGGTAGCGCGCGCCCGAATAGCTCCGGACATGACAAAAGGAATGACGGCTGCGTAGCCGGCGCACCACAGCCCTACCGCAGCAACTGACATCCAGCCGGAAAGCAGATGATCATATACCAGGCACATGCCCGTCAGCATGGCGATGCCGCCGCCAAACAGCCCGGCCGCAGGCAGACTGTCCACAAGCTGCCCGGCAGCCCAGAGACCCAGCACACTGACAGCTCCGGTAATGAGCAATGCAATACTCAGATCGCGTTCCGGAAGGCCGTGAGCCAGAAGAAGCGGCGACACATACGTATAAAGAAGGTTATGCGCAAAAAAGAAAACAGCATTAACCGCAACAACGATGGCAAAAATCCGTGCTGCGTGCCGGGAACGTAACGTTGGCAGGCGGGGCGTGCCTCCGGCAGGAGCACGGACGCGGGGTAGAAAAACAGCAATGAAAATTGTCAGCAGGACTGCAAGGCCTGCCATTATGTACAGAGCAACACGCCAGCCGGCAAAATGCCCGAGGGCAGCCGCTCCGGGAACACCGAGCACAGAACCAAGAGAGGTTCCGCCATATACAAAAGAAATAGCGCGCCCGGTCATACGCTCCGGGACGAGATAGGCAGCATATGCAGATGCAATAGACATCAGCACGGCATGCGCTACACCGCCGAGCGCCCGCCCCAGGCACAACACGAAGAAAGTCGGAGCAGTTGCTGAGATCAGGTTGGAAATCACATATCCACCCAGGCAAAGCAGCATCAGCATCTTCCGATCCATCCTCGCCGTAAAAATAGTCAACGGGACAGCGCCGAAAGCCACCAGAAGAGCATAAGCACTGACGGCCAGCCCCGCATGCCCTTCCTCAATGTGAAATGCCTGGGAAACATCAATCAGAAGCCCAACAGGCGCGACTTCTGTCGTAACGGCGATAAATGTCGAGGCGAACAAGGCACAAAGGCCTGCGATTGCCGGACCGGACAGTGATTTGAAGAGCATGACTTCCCTGGGCAGAAAAGGTGACGCTGAACGCACTCACCGGGGAAGTCATTTGACATAGATCAGCCGGCGACGGAAAGGTCGGACTCAGAAGGAGGGGGAGATGTTGTTTTCCTCGCATGCCCCCAAATCTGACAGGTCACACGACGGGACCATGACCAGCACAGCAGAGCGAAGTCTTTCAGATGGTGAACTCGTTACTGTGTTCCGGTTCACCGGCACTCCCGATTTTCTCCATGTTTCAGATGATCACCGGGAGCACAATGAATTCTCAGTTACCACTCATCGGAGACGGGTTCTGAGCAGGGGCTGCTACAGGTGCCGCCGTCCCTTCCTGTATGCTGACCGATGGCGAAACAACACGATTCATCACAGTGAAAGAAACGGCATCCATCGTTGTGACATCGACAAGATCGCCAGTTTTCAATGTTGCCAGCAGAGGCTGAAACGCCTTCTGCTGCACGGAAACAGTCTGGCTTGCGCCGGACGGTCCGGCAATCGTGACAATTTTCCGGATTGCATCGACGGCTACGACATGCACACGACGACGCCGGAATGAAATCAGAGTTCCATGAGGGTGACGGTTCCGGTAGCCATGAGCCGCAGAGACTGTTGAAACGGGGGCCGGAGTCTCGGGACTTGCCAGCGTTGCGTCCAGTGTCTGGAAAAACCGGACCCCGATCCGGTCCCCTGGCTGCAGATGCGGGAGATTTCTGGTGCCATGAGGAATTTCAATGGTGATCAGCCCCCCATCGCTATCCCGCAGGAGAAGATCCCCCTCTCCCGCGTCAATCGTTTCCACTGTAGCTACCGTTGTCTGGTTTCCGGTAATCACCGTCTGAGCAGAAATTTTGCCGGTGTGCATGACGCCCGCACAGCAAAGAGTGAATAATATCACAAAGCCGGAATGGCGATGTTTCGTGGCGGCAGGGGTTATCAGGCTTCCGAAAGGCATGGGGAGATCCCGCTTTTTATGTCTTTAATAAGAACGCTGCTATTACATCATTCAGACTGCGGTATCCACTCCTGCCGGGATTCGCACAACCTGCGGTTTTCGGCGCCGGCAGTGGACATACAAACAGGACATCCCATTCTCACCAGGATTTTAGGTTCTCTCCACTAAGCATGACGGATAAAAATTTATCCCTGACTGCTTAACGTGCAGATTCGAGATTTCCGTCTGCAGGTATGGTGTACTGACCTGAATATGCGGCTGCCCGCCTTGAATCCTTAGCCGACGCACGCTCCTTCAGTTTCTTACGCAGAAACCGCGTTACGGGCTGCTCAATAAACTGAAAAACGCAACAGCCAAGAATAACGCCCCCGGCAACCGACAGCAGAGATTGCACAGTCGCACTGACGGAAATAAAATAGTTCAGATAAAGAACAACACGTTTTACGGCGTCAGAAGCTATACTCTGGAAAAGATAGATTGAGTAAGATGCGCTACCCAGATAAAGGAGAACACGACTTTGCGGAAGAGTTCCCCCACGCTCCACCATAAGAGCCGCTGTAAAAATTATGGAGATGATAACGGCTGCCAGCAGCGAACTGAAAGCCAGACTCATTACGGCGAGAAATAGAGTCACCGACAATGAATACAAAAACTGTATTTCTTTACTGAAATTATCAAGATTTATTCCAAAAACTCTTCCCAGAACGGCTCCCGCGCCAAATTCGAGAAGGCGTGGGTCAGTGTAAGCTTTCGCGATTGCAGAACTGAAATCATTTGCTGCGCCAAGCGTACAAAAAAATATCAGAAAAAATATCAGGACAACAATTCTTTTTGTCGTGTTGAGAAGCAAGCATCCCGCGAAAATAAAATAAAAAAACATTTCATAATTAAGAGTCCATCCAAGATACAAAACCGGAAACAGTTTATGCTCTTTGTCAAAATCAGGCATAAAACAAACAGACTTTAGAACGTGCTCTATGTTGCTCGTTACAAGATGGGGCACATAAATATGAAATTTTACCAGAACTAAAGTCGCCAATGTAGCTATATAATAAAGAGGAACAATTCTTACAAATCTTTCTAAAACAAAATCAGAAGGAGAAGTCTCCTTTCGGTCTGTAAGAGCGATCATTATAAAACCACTAATAATGAAAAACAGATCGACTCCATATTTTCCACATTGCGTCAGCGGAATAATTGTTTGAAATTGGTGAAAAACGACAACACTTAGCGCCGCAATCGCCCTCATATACTGGATCGACATTACGACAGAAGTTTTGCGATTCAGCACGCCAAAATCCCCGGCATAGATTCTAAGAAGTAAAAATCTCAGGAAAGCTCATGAAACCGCTATGACATGCCGCATTGATCGTCAATAACTAATCATAAGGATATATGATTTATTATAAAAAAACAAAATTTATTATAGATAAATTCAGAATGTATGATTTATTATGCGTCATGTGATGATAAATTACATTATATTTTTGTTTTTATAGATTGTTATTTTATTTATTTTTATCTATTTAATAATTAATTATAAAAGAAAAAAGAAATCCTTTTCATGTGACCGGTGGATATCTGCCGGCAAACCAGTCTTTTGGATCAGGAGTTTTTGTGCCGTCCTTTTAAGTTTCATCACGATATCTGTCTCTAATGCGTATACAGAAAACAGAATATATTATGGCACTCCACGTTACACCTGTACTAATTTTTATTTTAGATGTAAATAACAAAAAAATATCATAATAAAATACCGTTTTTTATTTATATTAATCTACAAATAATTAACATATAAATAAAATAACCATGAAAAAATAAATTAATAATGTTTATTTAATTACACTTCATAACAAACCAATAAAAATTATTTGATGCGCATAATAATGCAGAGCATAGAGTCATCAAAACAGAAAAATCTGCTTTTATGATCAGCGCAAACTGTCTTATCAGCCAGGCCCGCAGGGGATTTTGGTATTCAGGATTTACCAGGCACAGGACTCATAGCCAGAACATGATGGTTGCTGCGAGGCAGATGGCTGAGAAGAAAGCGTTCGGGCATCTATCGTAGCGTATTGCGACACGCCGCCAGTCCCCCTGAGCCTTCCGAACCTGGAAGGTTCGAAAAACCCCTTGGTTTGAGTGTTTCTGTGTGATGCCATTCCTCCTGTCTTGGATGGGAGGAACGGCATGAAGCAGCCCGGTTTCTTTGATGTTGATGAGCGGCTTGCACGTCTGAGCAGGCCTGGCGATCAACTCGAAGCGTTTTCGCGGACTATGGATTTTGACGTGTTCCGGCCTGATCTGGAGAAGGCCCTGGCGTATTCGGACGGGAGCAAAGGCGGACGCCCGCCGTTTGATCCGGTGCTGATGTTCAAAATCCTGGTGATCCAGCCCCCTGAACAATCTTTCCGATGAACGAACGAAGTATCTGATCAACGATCGCCTTCCGTTCATGCGCTTTCTTGATCTGGGCCTGTCGGATCGTGTGCCCGATGCGAAAACTGTCTAGCTGTTTCGCGAACGCCTGACACAGGCTGGTGCGATTGAGGCTTTATTCAATCGTTTTGACATCCCCCTGCACGATGCAGGCTATTTTTCGATATCGGGTCAGATCCTTGACGCCACACTGGTCGCGGCCCCAAAGCCGCGCAATACCAATGGTGAGAAGGCTGATCTCCGGACTGGCCGGATCCCGGACGACTGGAAAGACAAGCCGGCAAAGCTGTCGCACAAGGACCGCCATGCCCGCTGGACGCTGAAGTTTACCAGGGCGAAACGGCAAGAGGATGGGACCACGCCTTCCACAGACCTGGCCATCCCGTTTTTCGGCTACAAATCTCACGTTTCCATCGACCGGAAGTTCAGACTGATCCGCAAGTGGAGGACACGGATGCCGCAGCCAGTAATGGCACCAGACTACGTGAGGGATTGCCGGATAAAAGCAATACAGCTGCGAGTGTCGAGCATGTCTTGCCGATCAGAAATCACAGATGGGACCGTTTATCCGTAGTGTAGGGGTCAAGCGGGCCACCACGAGGATCGGGTTGGCCAACATTGCCTACAATATGCGCCGTTTTCTCTTTCTCGATAGGATCAATGCAGCCACATAGCGGCTTAAGGCGTAATACCCAACGCTCTGTTCCAAAAGCAGAGCGAAAAAACACCAGGTCAAACCATCAATCATCGCACCATGGGCTGAAATTCACCCCACCAGGCTATAAATCAATGGTTCTTCGATCCCTGCATGTGTCTCAGGGCGTTACCTCTTTGCAGTAGAATTAAAGACAGGTGCCGAGCTCATCATCCCCATACATCTTGCGCTGAAACTGGAGGAAATGTCTAACCGGACCAAAGGTTAGACACTACAATGCAACAGATCGGCGTTTATGTGCAGATTGTTTACTGTTCTGGCGGACCCGACGCGATTCGAACGCGTGACCTTCGCCTTCGGAGGGCGACGCTCTATCCAGCTGAGCTACGGGTCCAGTTAAGCTGTTTCTACTGCACTCAGGGCATAGTTGCCAAGAGCGTTTCCTCAAGCAGCCCCAAAAACTGCATCAGCTCTTTATTTTACCAGCAGACTGTCCATCCGCTCAGGCAAAAGAACGGGAAGTGCGGCGCTGGTGGGACCGGAGGCATGCGGAGTGGCAGCATGCAGGCTGGCCCAGGCCGCTGCGGAGACATCCCCGCCGGATGGAAGCGGCACGTCCGGGGTAAGGAGCCAGGAAAGAATATCAGATGCGATGCGCTGACGTGCTTTGTCGCGGAGAAGCAAGTGATGGCCGCCAGGGATAATGTCACGCCGCACGGTTGCGGGAAGTCTACGCCAGGCACGGGCCATGGCGTCTGCGGGAATCAGCTGATCGTGGTCACCATACACGATAAGCGTCGGCCCGCTCTGGTCGGAGGATCTGCCGGCGGCTTCAGACATCAGATCGACCAGACCACGCAAAGCGATCAGTTTTGTTGAATGGAGCGTGAGAGGATCAAAATACAGGCGGCGGAGGGCCGATATATTATCACTGGCAGTAACACGCACGGGGAGTTCGCGTCCCGTCACGCGACCATTCGGAGCCAGCGCGGCGAGGAGCCGGAGAGGAATATCGGCGCCGGAACCAAGATTCCACACAGCCGGCGCGAGCAGGATCGTTCCGGCGATACGTGGACGTTCCACGTATAACCCGCGATACCCGGACATGGTGAGCATGGCTACGGCGCCCCCCATGCTTTCCCCCATAAGCCAGAGACGCATGTCGGGTCTCTCCTTTGCAATCAGCGTCAGTTCCTCAGCGGTATCCTGCACCATACGTTTCGTTCCCGACCACCCTCCCCTGTCCGGCGCCGCACCGAAGCCTCGCAGATCGGGCGCCCACAGTGTGAAACCGGCGGCAGCAAGGGACGGAGCTGTCATTTCCCAGGCATCGCGGCTGTCGTTAAAGCCGTGCAGGGCGAGAATGATGCCGCGTTCAGGCTTAATGGCCGGCCAGATGCGAACCGGAATTTGCGCCCCATCTGAAAGCGTCAGCATCCGGGAAGGTGGAATCAGGCGGGCATCGGAAGCATAGCGCGAAGGGACATGGATAACGGGTTCGCTGGCACAGCCGCTCAGAAGCAGCAGAGTTATAAAGGAAGCACACAGACGACCTGCTTCAATCCGAAGACGGGATGTTCCGTTACGCCGAACTCTGAAGAGAGCAGACACAAAAGCGTGGGGATGGTTTGAACTCACGGTGTTCCGGCGTATCATTCCAACACTTTATCGCCGGGCACCATGGCCAGCCAGCCCCGGCCCGCAGGACAGGATAGTTTCATGCTCATTCAGCCGACGAACCCGACACCGAAGCCGCGTCTGGGCCATGTTGAAACAGTGATTGTGCAAACGCACAGGATTTCCTGCGATGGCGGACTGGGTGCACTCGGACATCCCCGGGTATGGCTGAAGATTGGCGGACATCAGACATTCTGTCCTTACTGCTCGCGCCTGTTCGTGGTGGACCCGAATGCAGGCCCCGATACGTCGCACTGAAAGCGCGCAACAGGGCTGCTCTTCCAGGCATGACTGCCGGCCATTCCGGTTGCGGCCGGAAAGCCGTAACCTTCGCGCAATTTTCCCCGGCATGTGTTACCTGACGATCTCGTGACGGGCCGGATGTATTCCGCTCGTCTGCTCCGGACTTAAGGTTCGGGCTTTTTGCTGTGCGCGTTTCGTTTTATCCGGTGTTTTCACACCGGAGCAGATGAGAGCGTCTGGCCGGGTTCTCAGTTGCGGGACGACTTATCTCATGACCGATACGGGGATGCCTCACCTTATTCTGGTGGATGGCAGCGGGTTTATTTTCCGGGCGTTTCATGCCCTGCCGCCGATGAGCAACCCGGATGGCGTTCCGGTCAATGCGGTATTCGGATTCTGCAATATGCTGACACGCCTGATGCGAGAGCATGTGGGAACGCATCTTGCGGTTATTTTCGACGCTGGCCGGGTCACATTCCGCAATGAGATTTACCCGCAATATAAGGCACATCGGCCCGATGTTCCTGAAGATCTGATTCCTCAGTTCGGTCTGATCAGGGAGGCGACGGCGGCGTTCGGCGTGCCGGGAATCGAGTTGGACGGATTTGAGGCTGACGATCTGATTGCCAGTTATGCGCGGTCCGTGGCCGAAGCAGGCGGCCAGTGCACCATTGTCTCGTCCGACAAGGATCTGATGCAACTGATCAGTTCTCACGTCGATATGATGGACCCGATCAGGCAGAAGCCGATCGGTGTGCCCGAGGTGGAAGCAAAATTTGGCGTCGGGCCGGATAAGGTCATTGATGTTCAGGCACTGATGGGTGACCCGACGGACAATGTGCCGGGGATTCCGGGAGTTGGACCTAAAACGGCGTCCGCTCTGGTCAATGAATTCGGATCTCTCGAAGCCGTGCTGGCGGCGGCTCCGGAGATGAAAAAATCCAAACGTCGGGATGCACTGATCGAGCATGCGGATGATGCACGGATTTCTCTGAAACTGGTCACACTGAAGACGGACATTCCTCTGCCCGTTCCTGTGACAGATCTGGCAGTGGATGATCCGGATGTCATTTTACTGGGCGAATGGCTGGACAGGATGGGCTTCCGGTCGATCCGACATCGGTTCGGGCTGGGAGACGGGTCGCCGCTGACACAGGCGACAGCCCGTTCTTCGATGCGCGCCGCTCACGTTGCGGCCGGTCCTCCGGCTCCTGCCGCTGAACCCGCGAAGGTGCCTTACGGGCCATATGAAACAGTGACCGATCTGGCAACGCTGGCGACATGGATCGAAGCAGCGGAGCAGATCGGCGTCTGCGCGGTTGATACCGAAACGGACGGACTTGATCCTTTACGGGCACGTATGGTGGGCCTGTCACTGGCGGTCGCCCCGGGGAAGGCCTGTTACGTTCCGCTTTTGCATGAAGGTACGCTGGAAGCGCCTGTCGGTATGCAGATCGAGGTCAGGGACGTTGTCGCCGCGCTGACGCCACTGTTTGCCGATCCGTCGGTGCTGAAGGTGTTTCAGAATGCAAAATTCGATCTGCTTGTATTCCGGCGGGCGGGGCTAGAGGTTCTGACTCCGACCGACGACACGATGCTGATTTCGTATGCGCAGTCGGAAGGTCTGCATGGGCAGGGCATGGATGAACTGTCGAAGCTGCATCTGGGTCATGTACCGATCACATATGATGAGGTAACGGGCAAAGGGCGGAACCGGATTCCGTTCCAGCAGGTAACGCCGGACCGGGCGACGGCCTACGCGGCTGAGGACGCGGATGTGACACTGCGTTTGTGGCAGGTGTTACGACCGCAACTTCGGATCAATCAGGCGCTGGCTCTTTATGAAGAGATTGATCGTCCGCTGATCGCGGTTCTGGCTGATATGGAGCAGGCTGGCATCCGGGTGGACGCGACTGAATTGCGGCGACTGTCGGAGAATTTTTCCGGGCGCATGTCCGTTATTGAAGCTGAGATCCATGCCCTGGCCGGTCGGAATTTTAATGTCGGCTCCCCGAAGCAGCTTGGAGAGATTCTCTTTGATGAGATGGGGCTGAAGGGCAGCAAGCGCGGTAAGACCGGGGCGTGGAGCACGGATTCCTCAGTATTACAGGAACTGGCGGATCAGGGGATCGGACTGGCGGAAAAGATTCTTGCCTGGCGGCAACTGGCAAAGCTGAAGAGTACTTACACGGATGCTCTGATTGCACAGATGGATCCGGCAACGGGACGGGTTCACACCTCGTTCCAGATGGCGATCACGACCACCGGCCGTTTGTCTTCTAACGATCCGAATCTGCAGAATATTCCGGTACGCACGGAAGAAGGTGTACAGATCCGGCGCAGTTTTGTCGCACCGGAAGGAAAGGTTCTGCTGTCGGCGGATTATTCGCAGATTGAGTTGCGTCTGCTGGCAAGCGTCGCGGATGTGCCGACCCTGCGTGAAGCCTTCGCGCTGGGGCAGGACATTCATGCGCGAACGGCATCAGAGGTTTTCGGTGTGCCACTGGAAGGGATGGATGCACTGACGCGCCGTCGGGCAAAGGCGATCAATTTCGGAATTATTTACGGGATTTCCGCCTTCGGTCTGGGCAGACAACTCGCGATTCCACCGGGTGAGGCACGAGCTTATATTGATGCCTATTTTGCTCGTTATCCGGGAATCCGGGCTTATATGGATGCCCGACGGGCTGAAGCAAAGGCACACGGCTATGTCATGACACCGCTGGGACGACGGTGTTATGTACCAGGGATTACGGCAAAAAATGCGGCACAGCGGAATTATGCCGAGCGGCAGGCGATTAACGCGCCTCTGCAGGGTGGCGCAGCAGATATCATCAAGCGAGCGATGGTCCGGCTACCGCGTATGCTGGCAGAAGCCGGCCTGCCTGCGGTGATGCTGCTGCAGGTTCACGATGAACTGCTGTTCGAAGTTGAGAAGCAGGCGGCGGAGGAGACAGCCTCAGTGGTAAAACGCGTTATGGAAGAAGCGGCATCTCTGCCAGTGCCACTGGTGGTGGAAACCGGTATCGGCGCCAACTGGGCGGAGGCACACTGATGTCACAGAATAAGATACATCCTGTGCAAAAGCGCCGGAATCCAAAGCTGATGGTCATCGTCGGGGCCACTTTGCTTGTCGCGGGTATCATGACTTATGCGGGCTATCGCATATCGGATGCCATGGGTCCCATGGTAAGTTCCGAGGGGAATGAAGTCGGCGGACGCTTTCGTCTGATGGACGCATCTGACGGCACGATGACCGATGTAACATTTCGCGGCCGCTGGATGCTGGTCATGTTCGGCGCGATTCATTCTGTGGATGACAGCAGCGCGAAAATGCTGACTCAACTGAGTCAGGCTCTCCATGTTGTCGATCCTGACGGACGCCGGATCGCACCGGTTTTTGTCAGCCTTGATCCGCAGCGGGATCTTTCTGAGCAGTTACGACAATATGCCCTGCAATTCCCGGCGAAAATCATATCCGGTACCGGAGCGCCGGCGACGCTGGAGGCCGTGACAAAGGAGTTTCATGCTTCGATCGAAAAACGTCCTGATCCGGAATGGGGTTATGCATATATGACTTCTCCACAGATCGTTATCATGAACCCTGCGGGTGGCTATGCAGGAATGATGTCATCCTCGGCCAGTGCACAGGAGATGCAGGCCAGACTGCAACCGCTTCTGACACAACATTAGCATGCTGCTCCGGAGTGTTTTTTTGACGGGCGTTATTGCTTTGATGCCCGTTACAGCAGCTTTCGCATCTGACGATAGCGTAGCGTCCCGCCCGGCCGTTCCCCCGGGGCCTCATACAGGCGGGATTCTGCGCCTGACAGCTCAGAACTCCGGTGGGACTCTGGATCCTCAGGTCAGCTATCTACATCTGAACTACCAGATCGAAGCCGTCGTTTATGACGGGCTGACCACATTCGCAAAAGCACCCGGAAGTCTCAATCGCCAGGCCATACCGGATCTCGTCGATTCACTTCCGGTTCCGGAAGATGGCGGACTGACATACAGATTTCACCTGCGACCGGGAATCCGTTTCTCGAATGGAAAATTGCTGACGCCTGATGATGTTGTCTCATCCATGCGACGACTTTTTAAAGTGAACAGTCCGACAGCCGGACCATATTACAGTCATATCGTCGGAGGCACCGCATGTCTGCACGCTCCGGAGCATTGCGTGCTGTCAGGAGGAGTCGAGGCTGATGACGTCACAGGAACAGTCACTTTTCATCTGACACATCCGGATTCCGAGTTTTTTGACAGGCTGGCATTTCTGCACGGCGCTATCGTACCGGCTGAAACACCTGCGCGTGACACAGGAAATACAGCGCCGCCTGGAACGGGGCCTTACTATATTGCCTCTTATGATCCGAATTCAGGAATGGAGCTTAAACGAAACCCGTATTTCCGCGAATGGAATCACGATGCACAGCCGGCAGCCTATCCGGACGCAATTCACTATGCGTTTGGTCTTGATCCCGAGGCTGCCATAACAGCCATTGAGAACGGTCAGTATGACTGGATGTACGAGAACGCTTCACTCGACCGGCTTGCGGAGATTGGCAGTAAATTTACAGATCGCATCCATATCATTGATTTCCTGAATCTTTATTATGCTGCTCTCAATGTTAATATTCCTCCTTTTAATGACCTTCGGGCCAGACGTGCATTTAATTACGCGCTGAACCGGAAGGCGATGGTGATCCATAGCGGTGGTTCGTCGGTGGCGGTGCCATCGTGCCAGATGCTGCCTGTGGGGGCTCCTGGTTTTGAACCAGGGTGCATCTATACGAAGGGAGCGTCCCCTGAAAACCCTGCGCCGGAGTGGAAGGAACCGGACATGGCCCTGGCGCGGCAGCTTGTCGAAGAAAGTGGGACCAGGGGGCAGCATGTCACTGTCATTTCGCCATCGGAACCGGGCTACGTTGCCCGCGCCAACGAATTACGGAGCACGCTGGCCAGCATGGGCTATGTGGCCTCTGTCCGTTCGATCACTCAATCCGTGCAGTTCAATTATATCCAGAACAGCGACAATCGTGTGCAGGTTGGTCTGACCGGCTGGAATGCGGATTATCCGTCCGCGTCAACTTACCTGCAGGCTCTGTTCTCCTGCGGAACATTTACGCCACATTCCGACAATTCGATCAACATCTCCGGTTTTTGTGACCATGACCTTGATGCCCTTATGGACCAAGCGGGCCTCGTTTCTGTTACAGACCAGAAAGCAGGAAATGCGTTGTGGGCTGAGGCATCCCGTCTGCTGATGGCGCAGGCCCCCGCAGTTCCGATCGATCAGGTACGCTGGGTTACGCTGACCTCTTCGCGCGTTCAGGGCGCTTTCGTGGCCCCGATTTACCAGGTGGTTTTTTCCCAGTTTCAGCTCAGATAGTATGCCATTTGTCGTATTTTCTTCTGGAATAATAACAGATAAAGCTCTTTCATATCATTCTGTCTCATTGCCATTCTGAGAAAACCATGTCGGAACCGGAACGTCCCCGGTGACATCTGCTTGTGGTTGACCCCCTCACAAGACGCATTATACAGCCTCTGTTCTCTGCTCTGTCATTGGCCTGCTTCGTGTTGCACATAGTGTCGATGTCAGACTTCGCGCCTGTTGGCTCTGTTCCGGGTTGAGAGACCTGTTACGATGATCATTCTGCTCAAAATCTAATATTCCGGGTGTGAAGGGGGTTTGCTTTTATGATGACACAGACCGATCCTGTGCCCTGCGCCGCCTCCGCACCACCCGGACCATGGCGAACCGCTATCCGGGCACTCAGCGTAAATCGTTCGGCCATGGCCGCATTCGCAACGCTGCTGTTTATCACAATTGCCTGTCTTATGGCGCCGTTTTACGCTCATGACATTGCACATACAGACCCGTTTACCTCCAATGTTGCCGGTTCATTTATGCTGCACGGTCAGGAAATTGATATTATGCAGCCTAATGATAACCCACTTCATCTCGGGCTCAGTCCGGCAGGACCGACCTGGCACGCTTCTGCTTATCTGCTCGGAGCAGACAGTCAGGGCCGTGATGTGGCGGCGCGGCTGTTATATGGTGGCCGAAATTCACTGATGATTTCTTTTTCGGCAGCACTGCTGTGCATCACGATGGCAGCAACGGTTGGTATTCTTGCTGGTTTTTTCGGTGGCTTTGTCGACCTGATCCTTTCGCGCCTGATGGATATCATGTGGGCAGTGCCGGTCTATCTGTTTGCAATTTCACTCTCGATCGTGACGATCAGTCAGGGCCTGAAGATCGGACCATTTACGATTGAAAGCGACAATCTTCTGATCCCGGTGGTGATCATTGCACTGGTGTACGTGCCTTATGCGGCACGACCGATCCGCGGGCGGGTCATGGCTCTGCGGAATGCTGAATTTGTAACCGCAGCGAAAAGCCTTGGCGTTCCGCGCTGGAGGATACTCGTGCTTGATATTCTGCCCAATGTTTCAAACACGCTGGTTGTGCTGACCCCCCTGCTGACAGCCCTGGCGCTCCTGGCTGAATCAGCCCTGTCGTTTCTGTCCATCGGCGTGCAGGCTCCGGCCGCATCGTGGGGAACAATCATTCAGGATGGTGAGGGCCTGATCTACACCCGGCCAATGGTCGCCCTTGCTCCCGGTCTTGCTATTGTGATGGTGGTGCTGGCCCTCAATATTTTTGGCGATGGCCTTCGTGACGCGCTGGATGTACGTGAAACCAGTCGAAAGAACGCGTAATGATCTCAGCCCTTCTCAAACGGCTCGGACAGACACTCTTCGTGCTTTTCGGCATTTCCGTTCTGGTCTTTCTTGTATTCTTTGCCACACCCGGAGCGGACCCGACCTCCCGCATCGCCGGCAAGAATGCCTCGCCGGAAACGATGACCAGGGTAAGACACGAATATGGTTTCGACCGTCCGCTCCCGGTGCAATATGCGACGATGATGAAGAAGCTCTTCATCACCCGTGATCTGGCATCCTACGTAGATCGTGGTGAACTGGTTGTGCCGGAAATCGTGAGAGCGGCGCCGGTGACACTGTCTCTGGCTACGGGAGCCGCAGTGATCTGGGTCGTTGCGTCCGTCGCCATGGGCACGGTTGCAGCAGCTTTTCGGCATACCTGGATTGACCGCAGTCTGATGATGCTTGGATTAATAGGAATTTCAATCCCTGTTTTCTGGCTTGGTCAGGTTGCAAACCTGATCACACAGGCCCGTTATCACGACACATGGTTGTTTTCCTGGGTTCCGGGGCTGGGATATATTCCGTTTTTAGAAAGTCCCGTCGGATGGTTCAGAGCCCTGATTATTCCATGGGTTGTCCTGGCGGTCCTGTTCATTGGAATCTACGGGCGTGTATTGCGAGCTGATCTTATTACAGTGTCAGGCGAGGACTTTATGCGCACTGCACGCGCCAAAGGGCTCTCTCCAACCCGCGTGCTGCTGGTACATGGATTGCGGACCTCCATGATTACCTTCGTTTCCCTGTTTGGCCTCGACTTTGCTCAGCTTATTGGCGGCGGTGCCTTGCTGACGGAAGTGGTGTTCGGATTACAGGGCGTTGGCCGTCTCACCTATCAGGCCCTGTCCAACCTTGATCTGCCGCTGATCATGGCAAGCGTGATGTATTCAGCAGTCTTTGTCGTGATGGCGAATGCCGTCGTCGATGTGGTCTATGTTCTGCTTGATCCCAGAGTTCGTGATGCACGCTGACGTTCCGCTTCTTGAGGTGCAGAATCTCTGCATCAGTTTCAGATCACACGGACGCAACGTGCCGATCGTCGAGAATGTCTCATTCTCCGTTAATATGCAGGAAATTCTTGCTATTGTCGGAGAATCAGGATCGGGCAAAAGCGTGACGGCCACAGCGATAATGGGGCTGATTGATACACGGGATGTAAAAATCACAGGATCGGCGAAATTTCGCGGACAGGAGTTAATCGGTTTACCACAGAAAGCTTTTCGACAGTTACGAGGGCGCCATATTGCAATGGTTTTCCAGGACCCGATGACAGCTTTCACCCCGGTTTATACGATCGGGTGGCAGATCGACGAACAGATCCGGGCTCATGAACGGGTTTCAAAGTCTGAAGCACGAGCCCGGACAGTGCAGATGCTGGGCAATATGGGTGTGCCAGATCCTGAGCGAACAGCAAATCGCTATCCTCATCAGCTTTCCGGTGGATTACGGCAACGGGCAATGATTGCAATGGCCCTGTCCTGTAACCCCGCACTCCTGATCGCTGATGAGCCGACAACTGCACTGGATGTGACTGTACAGGCTCAGATCCTCGATCTTATTCGCAATCTCAGACATGATTATGGTTCTTCTGTATTATTAATCACGCATGACATGGGGGTCGTAGCCGAAACATGCGATCAGGTTATGGTCATGTATTCCGGCCGGGTGGCAGAGTTCGGCCCGGGCGATGCGATTTTTGCGCAGCCTGCGCATCCATACACGGCGGCGCTTCTGGACTCTATTCCGCCGTTGACGGGTCCCCGCCCCACGCGGTTGCCGTCGATCGCGGGATCTCCCCCCTCCCCTTCCGAACGTCCTGCGGGGTGTGCTTTCGCCCCACGCTGTAACTACTCTCATAAGAGTTGCGAGACCGTCCCACCTCTCGTCACGTATGGACAGCAAAGTGTTGCCTGCGTTCTGCCCGTTGAAGGCCGCGCTTTACCATCTCGTGCTGTTACGAAAGATTTAGCGTGACCGGACCTTTGCTGCGCGCAGAGAACCTGCGTAAGGACTACAAGCTCTCCCGTGGGCAAAAACTCCGTGCGCTGGACAATGTTTCTTTCGACGTCATGCCTGGCGAAGTTCTGGGGCTGGTTGGCGAGTCCGGATGTGGAAAATCGACACTCGGACGATGTTTGTTGCGACTGACTGAGCTTTCATCCGGCAGGATTACATTTGACGGACAGGACATTTCATTCCTGAGTGAACGCGCATTGCGACCGTTACGGCGACAGATACAGATGGTATTTCAGGATTCTTACGCTTCATTGAATCCACGTCGAAGAATTGCAGATCTGATCGCAGAGCCTTTATGCGTCCATCGTGATAAAAATGGCTGCAAAAGAAGTGGGCCAGCCATTCAGGCGCGGCTCGCAGAACTGATGAATCTGGTTGGGCTTCCTGTTTCCGCTCTTACCCGATATCCGCACGAGTTTTCCGGCGGTCAGCGACAACGAATCAATATTGCCCGGGCTCTGGCCCTGGCCCCTCAACTTGTGATTGCGGACGAGCCGGTCTCCGCACTGGATGTTTCGGTTCAGGCTCAGATCGTTAACCTGTTTACTGATTTGCGAGAGCAGCTTGGCCTGACTTATGTTTTCATAGCGCATGATCTGGCTGTGGTAAGACAGATCTCAACACGCGTTGCTGTGATGTATCTTGGGGCAGTCGTCGAACTCGGCGATACTGACACCGTATTACATACTCCTGCTCATCCTTATACTGTGGCTTTGATTTCGGCTGTGCCCGAACCGGTTATTCGCCACGCCGCATCCCGCACGCTCCTGCATGGGGATGTACCCAGTCCGATATCGCCCCCCTCAGGCTGTCGGTTTCATACACGCTGCCCACACGCAGAAACCCTTTGTTCTGCTAAAGCACCAGACCTGCATTTACTGTCGGATGGACGCCTGGTTGCATGCCATTTTCCATTAATGGAAAATCTTTGATTTAATAATTTTCAGTAATTTCGAATAATTTTATATTACTTTCAACATTGTGCACAGCAAAACTTTTCAGCATTTTATTGCTATATCGAAACGATAAACTCCTATTTTACTGATGTAAAAAAAAATTTATACATAAACATATTTAATATAATAAGAATAGAATTGTATTAATGAAATATTATCATGGTCTTGCAGGTCGATTCAGGCCTCTATTATTGCGAGGACCATCATGTACGCATTACTATTTTCCGAGCCGGTTCTTGATCGCGACGTAATCCGTGTCGGAACCCGCGAAGGTATTTTTTCATCGCCACTGATCCGTGCCTGCGCACGCGGAGATCAGCAGGCAATCCGTGGTCTCCTGACCGGCTTCTGGCCTTTCGTGCAAGCCTTTGAACGGGCTATTGATCAACGGGTAGGCCATTTGCCGCTCCGTCCGCTGGTAGAGCGCTTCGGACAGTCCCGCGTGAAAGAGTTTTTCGGAGAGGCCCGCGAAGCTGTTCGTGAAATGAAAGACGAAGAAGGGTCACATGCGCTCTTATGGATTTCCGGTGCGGAAGAACTCGGCATCAACCTCAGTTCCGGCGACTACCCCATAATCGGGTCCGTTGAGGAACTGATCAAGGCGTCAACAAGCACGGATCCTGTCGAATTTTTTTCCTGGCTTGCCGGCGTGGAATATCTCGCAGAAGAATTGTCCGCCTATCTTTGCCATGCCCCTGCGTTCACCAACGCGTTTCCATCCCGCCGCTGGATCTGGGGAGAGGCGCACAATGCTCATGAGCATGACGGACCATCACATCTTGAGATTGATGAAGACCTGGCGCGCGCCTATCATCCTTCGCATGATCCAGCGGTCGTTGCCGCGACACTGGCTGCCAATATCGGTCGCTGCATACAGCTTTTTGATATCGCGGCCAGCGAGATTTTCACGGAGACGACACCACAACGAGAGATGGCGTAACACACCTTATAAAATTTGAATTTATAAAGATGGATATGTTATTATATTATTAACTGTTTTTCAAGAGGTTTGCAGTCGTGTGGCCGGTCAGATCTGACCGGCCACACGGGCGACCCTCTACAAACCGGGGTTACAACAATACAGCGCAAAGTCATCCATTCACCACACCCCTCGGCTCACCAACACGACGGTGACAGACGTCAGTCAGGAGCAGAGCAGTTTATCAGGCGTCTCATCGGTCTGGTCAGAGGGCCGGTTATACCGTTGCGTCTGAGGCAAACTGTCATTCTCCAGCGTCGAAGGACGCTTTTGCGATTGCTGCCATTCTATCTTGCCGCCAATGTTGTAAGTGCTCCTCTGACATTGTTGTTTTTCCGGACAGCTCACCCGTTTTATGTAATGAGCCTTTTAACCCTCATTGAGGCCATTGTTCTCGGTTACAGTACTTATATAGCGATTCGGCCAGCTTCTGCCCTTGCTTCGCCAGTGTTCGTTGCGTTCAATCTGACACTGGGTGTCTGCTGGGCCACACTGCCTGTCGTTGTTTTTCCGCATGGGTCCGGTCACGAGCAAACCCTTGTTGCCGGCGTTATTGTCGCTCTGATCGCTACATCGCTTTCAGTCTCACCCGTTATTCTTGGCACAGTTGCTCTTGCGAGTGCTATTATAGCAGGCTGTACTATCGCGCTTCTTAAAGCGTGGCACGTTCACCCACATCTGCTCTATCCGGTTCTTCTGACTGAACTGGCGATTTATGCAGGGTTTATTCTGGGATTGGGATGGGCTGTCTATGTACTTCTGACCCGCTACATGCTCGCAAGTCTTGATCTGGCGGAGCAGACAAACATTGTACGCCTGATGTTACGACGATCAGACCAGAGTGTGGGAGAATGGGTCTGGGAAACCACCTCTGACGGACGACTGAATGGCCCCGTTGCCGGACTTGAAGATATTCTCCAACTGTCCGGCACACTGGAAGGACGTCAGTTTCTGCAGGAACTGGCTGGAAATGCACCGGTTTCCTCTCAATGGCTTCATCTCGCCCAGTGCATGAAATCACGATTGTTTTTTCGGGACCTGGCGATTCCACTTACCCGAAACGGTAAAGAATGCGTGCTCTCCCTCACGGGACACCCTCTTTTCGAAAATGAGGAATTTATCGGTTACAGAGGTATCGGAGCCAATATAACGACAGGCTATGAAGAGGACCGGCGCGCCTCCTTCCGGGCGACGCATGATGGCCTGACCGGCCTGCCAAACCGTTACGCCTATGAAGATGCTCTCCGCGCAGCCCTCATGGCTTTATCCATGGAACGCGAAGCTTTTGCACTGATTGCAATCGATCTCGACGGTTTCAAAGCTATCAACGATTCCATGGGACATGTAGGTGGAGACTTTGCATTAACGGAGATTTCGCGACGGTTAACAACCTGTCTCACCGGCGAAGATGCACTCTTCAGAATCGGCGGCGATGAGATGATACTCATTCATCGGCGGGCAACGGTGGATTCAGCCATCCTGCTTGCCGGTACGATGCTCAGTCTGGTTTCCGAGCCCCTTACAATCGCAGAAACAGTTATCAGGCCGTCGACAAGCATCGGCATTGCGCTGGCTCCGCTGGCAGGATCCAGCGAAAGCGGCCTGCAGGAGGCAGCAGATCTTGCACTTTATGAAGCCAAGCGCCTTGGTGGAAACAGATTTCGGGTTTTTGAACCCTCTTATCGGACTGTTGCGGATTCACGCCGGGATCTGATCCGTGATTTGCGGGAAGCTGTACGTGACCAGTATTTCACACTTCAATATCAACCGGTCGTCAATGCGCAGACGCGACAGCTCGTTGGTTTCGAGGCGCTTGCCCGCTGGACACATCCTGTTCTCGGACCGATCAGCCCCGATCGTTTTATACGCCTTGCTGAAGAAGCCGGTCTTATGCACGAACTGGGATCATCACTGCTTCGTCAGGCATGTCTGACGGCTGTTCGCTGGCCGGAGCCGCTTTGGGTTTCTGTCAATATCTCGGTTGAACAGCTTTATCACCGAAATTTTATTGCTACTCTGAAAAACAACCTTGAACAGACCATGTTACCACCATCTCGCCTGCAACTCGAAGTAACAGAAACAATTTTCATGGAAGCCGATGCCACGACATACGGCGTTCTCCAGTCGTTACAGGCGCTGGGCGTTGACGTTGTACTTGACGATTTTGGCAAAGGTTATTCTTCACTCGGCTATCTGAGATTTTTTCCATTTTCGAAAATAAAGCTTGATGCAAGTTTTGTACGCGACATGCTTTCCGATCCGCGCAGCGCCGCCATAGTCAGCTCTGTTATTGCCCTGGCGGTGGACCTGGGCGTTGCTGTCACAGCGGAAGGCGTCGAAACAACAGAATATTTTGAACGGTTACGCGACAAAGGCTGCACGGAAACTCAAGGCTACCTTTTTGGTCGCCCCATGAAGCAGCAGAATGCCTCCTGCCTCGTAGAAATGCTGACGCGCAAAGAATCTTTTATAATGGACAGCGCAAGCACGGCACTGGCTACCAATATGATCTGACCGGATTCGTGATAAAATAAATATCCTCCTTTCGACCCGCACCCGCTTCAGCCGTGTCTTGTCGGGCTTTCAAACGCATCGCTAGCATTTATATAAGACCGCAACGAAAGGAACCAAAGGATGCGGCGGATCGTTTTCGCTCGCCGTAGTCAGCAGTCCTGCGAAATCTGTATCCACGGAGGCTCACGGACAGACTGATGGTTACGATTATCTGAGCGGATATTTTCTATCGCGGGGTTATGCTGTTCTTCGGCCCATGCCCCGCGGGTTTGGCAACTCATCTGGTCAGATTATTACCGGAGGATGTGATCTCGCATCAGTAGCCCAAAAAAATTCCGATGATATCCGTGTCATAACAAAGACGATTACAACTCTTTCTGTGATCAACAGTCAGAATATCGTTACCGCCGGAATCAGTTTCGGCGGCTGGTTACAGATGGCTATGGGAACCCGCCCACTTCCAGGCACAAAGGCGCAGATTTTATTCTATCCGATCATGCATGAATCCGATTGCCCCGATGACAGTAAACCTCTGACCGACGGCGCCGGAAAGTTTGGAAAAGCCACTAATCTTCCAACATTATGGGTTCAGGGCGATAATGACTCAAGCGCTTCCGCAACATTGTGGAAAGCCATTTATTCATTATATGAGACAGGAAATCCGATTACGACTCTGATAAATATCGGCATATTCGGGAGGGATTCTCATGACCTGCTGGACGATCCGGATGGCCTGTCACCGTGGATAAAGCAAGCGGATGCATTTCTTAAAAAATCCGGATTACCTGGAGATGTTCTGACACCAGCATATCTGCCGGTTCTGCCACCTTTGGCATCAGGTCTGGGCTCAATAGATGATTTCACTATCCTCCCGCAGCAGAATGATCTTATGCGTCAGGCATATCGAACTTTTTTGTCAAAACAGGCACCACGCGCTTTCGTCACAGGAGACAATGTCGCAGTCATCGGCACGGTAACCATTGACCCGATCGGACAAGCCTTAAGCAGTTGCCGCGCAGCAACAACAAATTGCCAGCTCTATGCCTATAACGACCGGGTCGTATGGAGCGGACCGGGCGCACAGGCCACAGTGCCTGAGTCGCTGATCATTCCGTCCGGGAAAACGGCAGGTATATTTTATTCCGCAATCAGAACCGACTGCACAGCACGATATCTCCCCGCTCTGCATATCCTTGAAAAACCTCAGCACGGCACCGCTACCGTTGTTGCAAAAGTTATGTCACATCCAGGCTACACAGGCCTGCTCGCTAAATGTAATGCACAATATGTGAAGGGATCAGGCATCCAGTATCAACCCGACGCAGGATACCGTGGAACAGACCAGATGGTAATTGGAAAACAGAACAGCGAAACCCCGAATGATGTTGACAAAAAAATTATATATAGAATTACAGTAAAATGAAAAATTTTTCTATTTGTAAAATATTTTATTATCACAATATATATTATAATAACAAATATTTAGATCGGACCGTTCTGCATATCTATTTCTGAATATTTTTCCATGGTTCAAAACCCCTTCATATAACGATAAAAAATAGTTGTATAAGCTGAAACCCACCCGGGCTTGCCGGATTTGCCCCGACACCATATTGTGCAATAAATTTTATCACTAAAAATAATAGTGATATTTCCTCTCTAGGGTTTCGGGTCTATGCCTCTGCATCTGCCGCCAACTATCTCACGCCGGGCTTTGCTTGGTGGCGGCCTTGCATGCGCCGGGATTGCTGCGCTTAGTCGCCAGCACCAGGCTCGCGCGGCAAAGACCCTGCTTAACGTCTCCTATGATCCGACACGCGAACTCTATCACGACATTAATACGGCTTTTCACGAAGACCGTGACATCCGGCGCAATGATGGTGCCATTGTCGTACGGACTTCGAATGGCGGGTCCGGCGCGCAGGCGCGATCGGTGCTTGAGGGATCTCCCGCAGACGTAGTTACTCTCGGCCTGGCGCGTGACATAGATATTCTTGCACAAAACGGTTTTCTTGCCCGTGACTGGCAAAAGCGGCTGCCACACAATTCAACACCTTTTACAAGCGCAATTGTTTTTCTGGTTCGAAAGGGAAATCCAAAGGCAATCACGGACTGGCCAGACCTTGTACGTCCCGGCATTCAGGTCGTGACGCCAAACCCAAAGACTTCCGGTGGAGCGCGATGGAATTACCTTGCGGCATGGGGGTGGGCACTGCGCCAGCCAGGAGGGGATGAGGCAACCGCACGAAACTACCTTAAAACGTTGTTTTCACACGTCCCTGTGCTGGATGCAGGCGCACGTGGCGCAACAAACAGTTTCGTGCAACGAGGTCTGGGAGATGTCCTGATCGCCTGGGAAAATGAAGCGCTTCTCGCAGCTAAAGATCTCGGGCCTGATAAATTCGACATTGTCGTGCCAGAACTGACAATTTTAGCGGAGCCTCCGGTGGCTCTGATTGACCGCAATGTTCATAATCACGGCACCGGGACAGAAGCACGGGCTTATCTGGATTTCCTGTACTCCCGCGAAGCACAGAAAATCGGCGCCTCCCACTATTTCCGACCTGTCGATCCGATCATAATCACTGAAAGCGCCTGGCGGTTCCCGACTGTGTCAACATTCGATATTGCAGACCTTGGTGGCTGGGTATCCGTGCAGAAAAAACATTTTTCCACAGGTGGCGTGTTCGATCAGATTTATAGTTCTGATGCTTAAGCCTGTTCATGCGCTGCGCGTGGCGTGGCCCCGGCCAGGAGATCCCCTGCCCGGCTTTCGCTTTGCTCTTATCACCACCGTCTTCTGGATCGGACTGATTGTAGCGCTGCCGCTTACTGCCCTGATCATACGCCCCTGGCAGGAAGGAACGGGGGCAATGGTGGCGGCCATGCAGGATTCGCGGATGTTTGCCGCACTGCGTATCAGCTTCACCACCGCGTTTCTGGCTGCTCTGCTGGATGTGCCGCTGGGGATCATTCTGGCCTGGTCTCTTGTGCGAGCACACCTGCCGGGGCGACGAGTGGTGGATGCGCTGATCGATTTACCATTCGCTATCCCGACGGCTGTTACGGGCATCACTCTTGCAACGCTTTACGGACCACAGGGATGGCTGGGCGCACCCCTTAAATACCTTGGCATCAGTGTTGCCTATACAGCCACAGGCATTGTCGTGGCACTGATGTTTGTTGGCCTGCCTTTTATCGTACGCAGTGTGGAACCGGTTCTGCGGGAATTTCCGCCAGAGCTTGAAGAAGCAGCCGGGTTACTGGGCGCCCGCCCGTGGCAGATTTTGACCCGGGTTGCCCTCCCGACTCTTATGCCGGCCATTGTGAGTGGCTTCGGTCTGGCTTTCGCCCGCGGCATTGGCGAATATGGCTCTGTGATCTTTATCGCCGGCAACCAGCCTTTCCGCAGTGAGATTGCTCCGTTACTCATTGTGGTTCGTTTGCAGGAATTTGATTACGCCGGAGCAACATCGATTGCATTCGTATTACTGGTTGCATCGTCAGTTTGTCTTGCTGGTGTGGCCTGGTTACGCCGGCGAGTGGCACGCGGTCTGATTGCCGGAGCAGATTCGTGAACGCTGCCGGTGATAACAGTATGATTCGATGGGGACTGGTTATTGCGACCTATCTGATTGTCGGACTGATGCTGGTGCTGCCACCGGTTGTGGTCCTTTCCGAGGCCCTGCGGGAGGGGATCGGACCCGCTGTGGCCACACTGGCGGACCCGGATGCTGTCTCGGCATTCAGACTGACGCTGGAAATGACAATCGCCTCGGTGATCTTCAACACTATATTCGGCGTGCTGGCAGCATGGCTGATTTCAAAATATCGTTTTCCATTGCGCGGTCTTCTGGTTGCGCTGATTGAAATACCAATCAGTATTTCACCCGTGGTTGCCGGCCTCGTCTGGTTGTTACTGTTTGGCACGCAGGGCTGGTGGGGAACCGCACTGGAACGGATGCATATTGCCGTGGCTTTCGCCCCGCCCGGAATTCTGCTCGCCACCATATTCGTAACTTTTCCGTATGTAGCCCGGACGCTTCTGCCACTGATGGAACAGCAGGGACGCGACGTCGAAGAAGCGGCGATGTTGCTCGGCGCTTCGTTCTGGCAGATTTTGTTTTATGTGACGTTGCCCAATGCCCGCTGGGCACTTCTTTCAGGAATTTTGCTCACGACTGCCCGCGCAATGGGCGAATTTGGTGCGGTGTCTGTCGTCTCCGGACATATTCCGGGACTTACCGAGACCATGCCACTGCATATCGAAACATTGTATAATGGATACCAGTCAGTCGCGGCATTCACCATGGCGGCTCTGCTCGCAATCATGGCGATGGCGACAGTCTGGTTACGCTCGGTGTTTGAAGCGCGTGCGCTAAGGTTACCTGAACCGGACGTACAGGAAGGAGGGAGAGCATGAGTGTACGTGTTGAAGACCTGACGCGCAGCGTTACCGGGTCGAAGGGGGAGAAAACCCTGCTTCAGGATGTCTCACTGGACGTTCCGAATGGCGAGTTTGTAGCTCTGGTCGGTCCTTCAGGAGCGGGCAAGACCACATTATTACGCGCTATCGCCGGGCTCGATCCGGCAACGTCCGGGCAAATAATGATTGACGGACGGGCGATGCAGGGCCTGGCGCCGCGAGAGCGAAATGTCGGCTTCGTGTTCCAGAATTACGCGTTGTTCCAGCATCTTACGGTCGCAAAAAACATTTCCTTCGGTCTGGACGTCCTGCCGCGCGCGCAGCGCCCCTCGCGGACAGAAATTGCACAGAAGGTTTCCGATCTGCTGCAACTAATCCGGTTGCCGGATCTTGGAAGTGCTTATCCCTATCGTCTTTCAGGCGGACAGCGGCAGCGAGTGGCGCTCGCGCGGGCACTCGCGCGGCGGCCCGGTTTATTATTGCTTGATGAACCTTTTGGCGCCCTGGACCCGGTCGTGAGGCGCGCCGTGAGAACCTGGATTCGTTCGCTTCATGAACAACTGGGACTGACAACCATTCTGGTGACACACGATCAGGAAGAAGCCCTGGATGTCGCGGACCGGGTTGTGGTGATGCAGGACGGGCGGATCATGCAGGATGGAAACGCCGACACTCTTGAAATTCGTCCGGCAACACCATTTGTGATGGAGTTTCTGGGAGAATCCCTCTGCTTCGCCGGCCAGATTTCCAGAGGATGGTTTCTGGCGGACGAGGCACATATTGAGCCATTCCAGGTAGCAGATCAGGAGGCCGGTCCTGCCGTGGCGATGATCCGGCCGTATGAAGTGACACTGGTGCCCGAAGCGGAAGGCAGTTCCCTGAAACGCACTGGCGGACGTTATGGTATGGCCCGGCTGCTAGTCGATCTGGGAGCGCGTTCAGTAGAAATTTTAAGACCGGAGGCAGAAATGCCAGCTGTGGATGGCACAAAGGTCAACCTTGCGATCAGTTCAGCGCGCCTGTTCCGTGACGGTCATTTATTGCACGGAAAAGATCCGGTCGTCAGTGCGGTTACAGCAGAAAACATCAGAGCCTCTGAAATTCCTGCCCATGTTCTCTCCGCAAATTAACGATACATCTGCGTGAATTTCAGGTTTTTTGTTGTAATTACAGAGCCACGATCGTAATTGAACGATGAAGCATAATCTCAGGAGAGTTTTTTCGGCGTGGTGGATATCAGAAGCAACAGACGCGATGCTGAAGGTCAGAGCGTCATCACAGCCAACCGCCTGCTGGACGGAATCGTTGTGTGGCGCGCATTTGATGGCGCCTGGCGTGAACTGATCAGTGATGCGTCACCTGTGCCTAATGATCAGGTTGAAACGCTTCTGGCAATAGTCAAACCCGATGCCCAGTCGCAGGGTGTTGTGGGCATCTATGGTGTGCAGGTGCGCGAAGACGAGGCCGGACAGACCGTGCCGGTGACCGTGCGCGAACGTATCAGGGCCTTTGGTCCGTCTGTTCATCCGGATTTTTCGCCACAGGGCAGTCCGGCAGGGCACAATATCGAGGAGACCCGGCATGTCGGCTGATATACTGATCCGGGATGATGTCTTGCCGGCTGTGCGCTCAGTCGGGACGTATACATACGATCAGATAGATCGAGTCTTTCTGCGTGAGCGGATTGAACAGTTTAAGGATCAGGTTGCCCGCCGCATATCCGGTGAACTGACCGAAGATGAGTTCAAGCCTTTGCGGCTGATGAACGGCCTGTACCTTCAGCTCCATGCCTATATGCTACGTGTTGCAGTGCCTTATGGCACACTTACAGCGCGACAGGTGCGGGCGCTGGCAAGGATTGCCCGTGAATTTGACCGTGGTTATGGGCATTTCACCACACGTCAGAACATCCAGTTCAACTGGATCAGGCTGGAAGATACGCCTGCGGCGCTGGAAGTTCTGGCTGAAGCGGACATGCATGCGATCCAGACCAGCGGAAACTGCATTCGCAACGTGACGTCCGATGAATTCGCGGGTGCTTCAGCGGACGAGTTGCTGGACCCGCGTGTGCATGCGGAAATTCTGCGGCAATGGTCAACTCTGCATCCGGAGTTCACGTTCCTGCCGCGTAAGTTCAAGATTGCAATTTCGGGCAGTCCTCAGGACCGGGTTGCGGCACGTTTTCATGACATAGGCCTGATCGCGCGTCCTGACGTGAACGGACGTCCGCTCTTTGAGGTTTTTGTGGGCGGAGGCCTCGGACGCACACCCATTGTCGGAACGAAACTCCGCGATGATCTGCCAGAAGAAGATCTGGTTGCGTATCTGGAAGCGATTCTGCGGGTTTATAATGAGTTTGGACGGCGCGATAATATCTATAAAGCCAGAATCAAAATTCTGGTTCAGGCGCTTGGGGCTGATGAATTCCGCCAGCGTGTCGATACTGAATTCGTGGCAATGGATCGGGCACGTTATCGGCTGGAGCCGGCTCTTGTTCAGGCCATCCGCAACCGGTTTGGCGTTCCCGCTTTTGAGCCGGAGGGAAATGCTTCCGCTCTTCTGATGGAGATGCGACAAAAAGATCGTGCTTTCGATGCCTGGGTCAGAACAAACACACATGCACACCGTGCTCCCGGCTATATCTCAGTGGTTGTTTCCCTGAAGCCTGCAGGCGGCATTCCGGGCGATGCGACATCCGATCAGCTGGATATGCTGGCGAACCTGGCTGAGCGATTCAGTTTCAGCGAACTGCGTGTCACACATCTGCAAAATGTCGTTCTGGGCCATGTGCGTCAGGATCGGCTCTACGAAGTCTGGCAGGCGCTGTCCGAAGCGGGCATGGGGACCGCTAATATCGGCTTCATTACTGATATCGTGGCCTGCCCAGGTCTGGATTATTGCGCGCTGGCTAATGCCCGGGCGATCCCGATTGCCCAGAAGCTGAGCTCGCGGTTCGCCGATCTTGAGCTGCAGCGCGAAATTGGCAGTCTGCGTATCAATATTTCCGGTTGCATCAACGCCTGCGGGCATCATCATGCCGCACATATCGGTATTCTTGGTGTTGATAAGCGCGGCGAGGAAGCGTTCCAGCTTACACTGGGCGGCTCCGGTGAGGAGGATGCATCGATTGGCCAGATTCTGGGACCGGCAATGAGTGAAGATGATGCGGTCGATGCGGTCGCACGACTGGTTGATTTCTATCTTGTCCGCCGAAACGACGAAGAACGCTTCCTCGATGCCTATCGCCGTCTTGGCACTGCTGCGTTCAAGGATGTTGTCTATGCCCCTGCTTGAGAATGGTCATCTGATCACTGATACATGGCATTATGCGGTCGATGGCGAGGCGCTGGGAGCGGGACCGGTTATTGTTCCGCTATCGCGTCTGAGCGAGGGACTCGGACGCATAACAGGTGCACTGGGCGTTGTGCTTCCGGTCGACCAGAATGTCTCCGCCCTGCGAGATTCGCTGCCGAAAATTTCTCTGGTCGTCATCGGATTTCCGATTTTCAGAGACGGGCGACCATTCAGTCAGGCACGGGCACTTCGGGAGCATCTTCATTTCACGGGGGAGATCCGCGCATCCGGACATATTCTGCCGGATCAGTATGAGTTTCTCATACGCTGTGGCGTCACAACGGTTGAAGTGGCCGAAGAGACAGATTTGTCTGCATGGGAACGGGCGCTTCATCAGTTTCGGGTGGCCATGCAGCCATCAGTAATGAATGAAAAGCCGACGGGCTTCGGATTGCGCCGGTTTCTGCCAGCCTGACAGGCTCTCTTTTTTACCGACTTGCCTTCTGACTGAAGAGGCTGTTTTCAAAGGCCACTCATCCGGCGTTTTTTCTGTTTTGATCAGAACTCATGCCTGCACGCTGATCAAGGCTCGTATGATGTCGGTCTTCCTGTGTGTTTTTGCCAAAGCCGCAGTCCGCTTTCTGACAGACACATGACGATTCTGCCGCTGAGAACAAAAATTTACCGCTCATATTCAGATTTGAAATTGATTTATGCCGGTTTTCAAAGAGTTTTTAAATATCAGGTCATCAGATCATTAATCATATTTTCCATTACCACAGGTTGCAGACCGTCCTGTCTCGCTTTACCCCATTATCAACTTACAGCTCCGCGTCGCATTCCTTCGCGAGGCCTGCTCGATGAAAGGGTATATTATGCGAAAGGAACGGGGTAGCCAGCCTCTCTGCCTGTGGCATGTCTCTCCTAATGCCATGCGCCTGAGCCGGCTGCTGCGCATGTCAAGACGCGATACTCTTCTTGCCGGCATGAGCGCAGCACTTGCGGGAAGCATCGGAGTGGCTGTCGCTCAGGATCAGCAACCTTCCGATCAGCGGAGCAGCAATACAGAAGACCTGCCAGTGGAAGAGTTCATGGCGCTGTCCCGCCGGCTGACAGACCGGGCTGAACTCGACCAGCGGATAGGTGATGCCTTATGCGCGGGTATCGTGCATGGCAATGCGGCGCGCGCTGAGCAAATCCATGCGCTGCATGACCTGCTGACAAAAGGAAATTTTGCCAGCGCATCTGAGTTCGCCCATGCGGCCGAGACACAGGACAAGGCTTACAAAGATGTCGTTCACGAGATCATGACTGGCTGGTATCGCGGCGTAGCTGATGGAAAGGTCGTGGTTTACCGCTCCGCACTGATGTTCGATATCACAAAAGATGCTGTATACCCCAAGACTTATGCCTCTGGCGGTCCGTTTTACTGGACTGCGAAACCTCCTGAAGTAGCGGTGCCAACCGGTCAGCCGGCGATGTCTCCTTCGAAATTTGTCGTAGAGCCCACCTGAGAGCGAGATCAGTCAGTTTCATGTCTTCCGAACAGAATCTTTCCGCAGACGTTGTGATCGTCGGGTCTGGCGTCGCCGGCAGCTCCATTGCCAACGAACTGGCTCGCGCGGGGATTTCCGTCATTGTGCTGGAAGCCGGTCCCCGCGTAGATCGCCAGCATTTTGTCGAAAATTTCCGCAATCTGGAAAACAAGCCTTCTTATCAGGGCCCTTTCCCGGCTGTTCCCTGGGCGCAGCATCCGCCGGATCAGCAGACTCCGAACGAGTATCTGCATACATCAGGCCCGGATGCTGAAGCCTATCAGCAGGTTTATCTGCGGATGATGGGCGGCACGACCTGGCATTGGGCGGGCTGTGCGTGGCGTTATCTGCCATCTGACTTTGAGCTGAAAACACGTTATGGTCAGGGGCGTGACTGGGCTCTGAAGTATGACGACCTTGAGCCGTTCTATTATCAGGCTGAAGTCATGATGGGGGTGTGTGGCCCCGACCCGGCGGTCGAGGATCTCGGTTCGCCTCGGAAACAGGTCTACCCGATGGACGCGCTGCCGATTTCCTATGCGGCACAGCAGTTTCGCAAGTTGATTTCGGAGAAAACACCCTGGCGGGTTGTACATGAACCGCAGGCCAGAAACACACGGCCTTACGACAGACGTCCGACCTGTGAGGGCCATAACAACTGCATGCCGATCTGTCCGATCGGGGCAATGTATAATGGCAGCTATTCCGTTTATGACGCCGAAGCCGCCGGGGCAAAATTCATTCCGAATGCTGTCGTGTATAAAATTGAGCGTGACAGTGCCAACAAACGTGTGACGGCATTACATTACTTCGATCCGGACAAAGGATCACATCGCGTTACAGGCAAATACTTTGTCATCGCAGCACATTGTATCGAAACAGCAAAACTTCTTCTGGTCTCAGCGGATGAGCAGAGCCCGGAGGGCGTGGCTAACAGTTCCGGGCATGTCGGCCGGAATATGATGGACCATACAGGCGTTCAGGTGACCTTCATCAGCGGCGGCGAAGCCTGGTGGCCGGGTCGCGGTCCTCTTGAAACCAATGTGATCGATAATTTCCGGGATGGCCCGTGGCGTAATGAGCGCGGCGCTTATCTGGTTCACATGGTCGATGACAATCAGGTTGATCTGGCTACTCAGCTGGCCATCTCAAAAGGCTATGTCGGCAGAGAACTGGAAGAGCAGATCCGCTATCTTGCTTCTCATACGGTGCGTCTTTTCAGCCATAACGAAGGTCTGGCCGACCCGGACAATCGACTGACACTGAACAAAACCAAAAAAGACATGCTCGGTATTCCGCATCCGGACGTTTACTACAAACTTCCTGAATATACGGTCAGAAGCTGCGAAAACACGCGTGAAGTGTTCCGCCAGATGATTGGTCTGATGCATGGCACGGACGAACAGTGGACGCCTGGCTATTTCCCTCAGGATCATCCTGCCGGCAGCACAATTATGGGTGTGGACCCGAAGGATTCCGTCGTGGACGGGCACTGCCGCACGCACGATCACGACAATCTGTTCATTGCCAGTTCCTCCGTCTTTTCGTCCGTCGGAACGGGCAACATTACTCTCACCGTGGCGGCTCTGGCGCTCCGCGTTGCTGACACGCTGAAAAAAGAACTCATTCATGCCTGATTTAAAAAATTCCTTCTATACGCTTCTTGTTGCAGGAACGGTCTTTGCAGGACCAGGCACCGGGGTTGTTCTTGCGGCTGATACGGACCTGGCTCCGGCCGGTCGCGGCGCGGCTATTGAAGGCAGCGGGCCGGATGACGAAGCCACACTGGCTCGCGGCGAATATATTGCGACAGCAGCAGACTGCATCGCCTGCCACACAAGCAAAGGTGGCAAACCTTTTGCCGGTGGTCTGAAGGTCGGCACGCCAATGGGCGATGTAATTTCAACCAACATCACGCCTGATCCGGAGCATGGAATCGGGAAATATACCGAGCAGCAGTTTGATCAGGCTGTCCGGCATGGCGTGCGGGATGACGGCTCATATCTGTATCCGGTCATGCCTTATGTCTCTTATGCCGGCATGACTGATCAGGACGTAACGGCTCTGTATGCTTGGTTCAGACATCGCGTAAAGCCGGTTGCGGAAAGCCCGCCGGCCACATCTCTCAGCTTTCCGGCCAGCATGCGGTCATCCATGGCTGTCTGGAATATGTTCGCGACGAAAGAAACGCCCGGACAAGGTGATTCTGCCACCTATAACAAGCTGAAACGCGGTGAATATCTGGCGAATGCGCTGGAACATTGCGGGACCTGCCATACACCCCGCAACTTCATGCTTGATGAAAAGCATGATCGCTATCTTGCCGGCGGGCCATTGAGCGGCTGGTACGCGCCAAACATTACATCCAGTGTAAGCAGCGGGATCGGAAACTGGAGCGAAGCCGACATCATCGTCTATCTGAAGACTGGTCGCGCACAGAACCACGCGCAGGCAGCCGGTCCGATGGGTGAAGCCGTTGAGCACAGCACCAGCAGACTGACTGACCCGGATCTGGAAGCTCTCGCCGCCTGGATAAAGCAGGTTCCGGCGATGGATGACGACCTTGAACACAAGCCGAGGGACAGCTTTGGTCAGGCCGTAAACGCACCGGACATCAGGACGAAGGTCCCTTCACGGATTGACGATCTGTCTGAAATGACTGGTCCGCATATCTTTGATGCCAACTGCGCTGCCTGCCATGGACGAAACGGGTCTGGAACCGATGATCATTACGCGCCCTCTCTTTTCGCCAACTCAGTCATCGGGACAACGCGTCCGGATAATCTGATTATGGTGGTGCTGAACGGGGTGAACCGGACAGCAGGAAAAGATCATGCTGGCATGCCGGGGTTTGGCGCAGATTCGCAGGTTCAGCGACTGAGCGACAGCGAAATCGCCAGTCTGGTCAATTATGTCATGGGAACCTTTGGGAGCGGCGATCCGCATGTAACAGCCGAAAAAGTGGCATCGTTCCGCAACAAGTAATATTTTCCTCACCGGCATTGAAAATGTGCCGGAAGTTTTTTCTCGAATATAGCCTGTTACGTCGGTTTCAGGCATGAAACTGACGTACTCTTCTGTCTTTTCAGTGATCTCCCCACATCGGCAGAGAAAAACCAGGCAGTTTATACTATTCTATTTTACTGTATTGTGACTATCTCCGGAAAGACCTCACATATGCACCGGTCGTGTCAGATATAAGAGCCCTTTTGGAAATTCAGGGATGAGCATTTCGGTTTAACATGAGGCTTCCTGTTGCGGTGTAAATCATGACCTTTGCGACGTTGTTACGCTGTTCACCGCCCTTCACGAGTCGCCGCTGGCGGATCGTCCGCCGAATGTGCGCTCCGTCTCTCCTCTACGCGGCAGGCCCCGAATCCCTTTACTGCATCTGAGCGCCGGATACCCTTGATCGAGAAATCGGGAAAAGAACTTTTTCCATCTATGCGGGTGTGGTCGTAACCTCCGTCCGCGAACAGATGCTTCACTCATGACGGCGTTTACGGAGATAGCATCAAGGACCATTCGCTTTCCGACACTACCGAACCGCAGGCAGGAGTGAGCCTGAGCAGAATCTGTCGGCCATCCGCATCAACCGCGATGTAGTAGTTATCTTCTTGCCTGCATCATAACCGCGTATTCCTGCATGAGGAACTTTGATGCTCTGACTATCGATCATACCTCCAATAGACCGGCCTCGCGTCCCGCTGCCTCACGATCAGACATCATGAATGGTTTGGAGCAGAAAGCAGCCCATCAGCCTGTTAAACCACAGCCCGGCTGTCTGCCGTGGACCAAACCGACTGCATCTTCCCGGACCACAGCCTGACCAGACAAGATACCGCAGAGCATTGATGATCTCATAGAAGTCGGTTATCCGCTTCCGGTCGCGCTGGTGCACTGGCGACATCAGGGGCACCATACACTTCCGGTTCCTCATCAGTCAGAAATCAGAGCAGGCGGGTAGCGTTTCGTCTAGAGCGTAATTCAGACCACTTGGCCTCTTTACTCTGGCGTCCATACCAAAGCCTGAATCACGCACCATATTCCTTGAAAACCCGTCATATCCAATTTTCACAAGAGCTCTGAGGGCTCTAACACCCCATACCTGACCGGGAGCAGCGCGGCAGGGAGATAAATGAATTTTTTAAAGTATATAATTCAGAATTTCTAAAAAAATACACACTGATCGACTGCAACATCAGCATGAGTTCACGTCATTTGTTACCATCATTAAGACTGTCTGGGAGAAACATTCGTTCCTCTGTCTTCGGGAAAGTAGCTAATTGCTACGCAGGAATACAATATAATCAGAATAACTAAATATAAATTTTAGAACAGATCTTTATTAGATAAATAATTTAGTTTTTCTTCATACAAATTTAATTTTTACTTCAAAACCATCAGATAAAATCGGTCTCCGACATAATTAATGAATATATATTCATTTACAGACAAAAAACCCCTGACCGTAAAACGATATTTCTCAGTTGATTATTTTTTCACACCATTGACCCACGTCAAAGAAATTTGCGGACTTTGTCGCTAGCATACCCTTATTGTTTCCCGGCGGTTCGTCCGTAGTCTCATCGGGGCTATCGGGTGCTGGATCGCGCCCGACAGAAACATTCAAAATAATATGGGAACTGATCATGAGTCTCAAGATTGCGGCGATCAGGGAGCACGATGCGTCGGAACGACGTGTCGCGCTAGTGCCGGATGTTGCCGCCCGTATCAAACGACTGGGGTGTGATGTCGCACTTGAGGCAGGCGCCGGTGTTGCGTCGTCTTATCCGGATGCCTCTTATAAGGACGTATCGATCGAAGCTGACAGGGCTGCATTGCTGGGTTCAGCCGATATTGTTCTGGCTGTAGAACCTCCGCCACCTGAACTGGTTAAGGCAATGAAGCCGGGCGCGATCCTGATTTCATTTGTTTACGGCAGAAACAATCCGGATCTCGTGAAAGCTCTGCGTGATGGAAAGATCACGGGATTCGCCATGGAGCAAATCCCGCGCATCAGCCGCGCACAGGCCATGGACGCGTTGTCCAGCCAGGCGACTTTGGCCGGGTATTATTCCGTGCTGCTCGGCGCTGTACACATGCCCAAAATTCTGCCGATGATGACCACTGCCGTCGGTTCGCTGCGGGCAGCTCAGGTTCTGGTCATGGGGCTGGGGGTCGCGGGCCTGCAGGCGCTGGCGACGGCGCATCGTCTGGGCGCTGTGACCGAAGGCTATGACGTCAGACCGGAAACCCGTGACGAGGCCCATTCGCTGGGATCAAAATTCGTCGAAACAGGGGTGAATGCAACCGGACAGGGTGGCTACGCGCGTGAACTGACGGCGGATGAGAAGGCGAAAGTCCGCTCGGTTCTGAGCGACCACATTGCGCGAGCTGATCTCATTGTGACCACAGCGGCTGTGCCGGGACGCAGGGCTCCGCGCCTGATCGACGCGGACCAGATCGCAAAGATGAAACAGGGCTCCGTCATTATTGATCTCGGAGCCGAAGGTGGTGGCAACTGTGAAGGCACCAAGGCCGGTGAGATCGTGCAGGTCGGTCCTGTGACGATTGTTGGTCCGATCAATCTGCCATCCTGCCTCGCGGAGCAGGCCAGCGAGCTTTACGCGAAGAATATTTTCAACCTGCTTCAGCAGATTATCAAGGACGGAAAGCTGACACTCGATATGACGGATGAAGTCATTGCGAAGACGCTTGTCACATATGATGGCAAGATCACCAGCGATGCAATCCGTCAGGTGGTTGAAGGTCCTGCCGTATCGGCTGCCCCGCCCCCTTCGGCCCCGACAGCGAAAGGATAGCCAGAATGCTTACGTCCATGACTCTCATTATCGCGCTTTATATTTTCATGCTGGCGGCTTTCACGGGCTACGTGGTTATCAGTCGCGTGCCATCGATCCTGCATACACCGCTGATGTCAGGATCGAATTTCATTCACGGCATCGTCGTGGTGGGGGCGCTGACGGCTCTTTTCTCCGCAACAAACATAATCGAACAGATTATCGGTTTTTTCGGAGTTCTGCTTGGAGCAGGCAATGTAATGGGTGGTTACGTTGTCACTGACCGGATGCTGGCAATGTTTCGTCCGAGCGCAAAGAAGCCCGGACAGGTCGCCACTGACAAGAAGACAGCATCATGATTGCAATCGAATATATTGTCGGCCTGAGCGGACTGCTCGCTTCGGCACTTTTCATTTATGGCCTCAAGGGGATGTCCTCTCCTGTGACTGCCGTAAAAGGAATTGTCACGGCTGGCTGGGGCATGGCTTTCGTCGTGGCGGTCAGCTTTCTGCAGGCTTTTGAGGTTCCGGAAGACGTTCTGCCGCACCTGCCGGTCAATCTGGGGCTTGCCGTGCTGGCGCTGGTGCTGGGCGCTGCGTGGACAGGCTGGAAAGGCCGGACTGTACCGATGACAGCAATGCCGCAGATGGTGGCATTATATAATGGTATGGGCGGTGGCGCCGCCGCCGCTGTGGCGGCAATCGCTCTGCTAAAGCACGAAGGCGGCACACCGCTGCATCTTGGCGTGACTGTAACAGGTGCGCTGATCGGCTGCATATCGCTGACAGGTTCGATCATTGCCTGGGCCAAGCTGGATGGCCGGATGAAGCAACCGATCCGTTTCAGCGGGCAGCGAGTTTTCAACGGCGTGGTTTTCATTGGCACGCTGGCACTTGGCGTTATGACCGTCATAACGCAGCTTCAGGGGGAGCCGGAAAGCGGGTTGTTTGCAATCCTGTTCTTCGCGGGCGCTCTGTTTTTCGGGCTGTGCATGACAGTGCCGATCGGCGGCGCGGATATGCCGGTTGTGATATCGCTCTACAACACTTTCACCGGCCTTGCCGTGGGACTTGAAGGCTACGTCATGTCCAATCCGGCACTGATGATTGCCGGTATGGTCGTGGGTTCGGCAGGCACGCTGCTGACGCTTCTGATGGCAAAGGCGATGAACCGGTCGCTGGCAAATGTGCTCTTCAGCAATTTCGGCGCAACGTCCGCACAGGCCGCAGGCGGACCGCAAGGCGAAATGAAATCCGTCGATCCGGCGGATGCTGCGACGACAATGCGTTATGCGTCCAGCGTTATTATCATTCCTGGCTACGGCCTCGCGGTCGCTCAGGCTCAGCAGAAGCTCTACGAATTCGTAAAAATGCTTCAGGCCGCAGGTGTAGATGTGAAATTTGCGATCCATCCGGTCGCAGGCCGAATGCCTGGTCACATGAATGTGCTGCTGGCGGAAGCAGGTGTGCCTTACGACATGATCTACGACATGGACGATATCAACGACAGTTTTGCTACAACTGATGTCGCGCTGGTGATTGGCGCGAATGACGTGGTCAATCCGTCAGCGCGAACAGATAAGAGTTCACCGATCTATGGAATGCCGATCCTGAATGCGGATCAGGCGAAGCAGGTTTTCGTGATCAAGCGCGGTAAGGGCACCGGATATTCCGGCGTACAGAACCCGCTTTTCTTCGCGAAGAACACCTCGATGGTCTTCGGCGATGCACAGGCGGTGCTGAGTAAAATGGTCGAAACTCTGAAGGGTCTTGGAACAAACTGATCCGCAGCGGAGTGGGTTCCACTCCGCTGGCTGAAGTGAAACAGACTTAAAATGGAGAGAATTATGGCTGGCAAAATGAAAGCAGCGGTGGTGCGCGAGTTCGGCAAGCCCCTGTCGATCGAAGAACTGGATATTCCGTCCATCAACGAAAACCAGATCCTGGTTAAGGTTGATACCTGCGGCGTATGTCACACCGATCTTCATGCGGCACGCGGTGACTGGCCCGTTAAACCCAAACCGCCCTTCATCCCCGGGCATGAAGGCGTGGGACATGTTGTTGAGGTTGGCAGTAATGTGAACTGGATCAGGGAAGGCGATATTGTCGGCGTGCCTTATCTGTATTCAGCCTGCGGTCATTGCGAGCATTGCCTGGGTGGCTGGGAAACACTTTGCGAAAAGCAGGAGGACACCGGGTATACCGTCAATGGCTGTTTTGCTGAATATGTCGTCGCTGATCCGAACTATGTCGCTCACATCCCCAAAGGAGTTGATCTTCTTCACACGGCTCCGGTGCTGTGCGCCGGTCTGACGGTCTATAAGGGCCTGAAAATGACCGAGGCGCGTGCCGGGAACTGGGTCGCTGTCTCAGGCGTTGGCGGTCTGGGACAAATGGCAATTCAGTACGGAGTAGCCATGGGTTTCAATATGATTGCGGTCGATATTGACGACGGCAAGCTTGCGGAAGCAAAAAAACTTGGCGCGGCCCTGACCGTTAACGCAAAGGAAGCCGATCCTGCGGCCTTCGTACAGAAAGAAGTGGGCGGCGCGCACGGTGCGCTGGTCACCGCGGTTTCCCGTATCGCCTTTTCCCAGGCGATGGGATATGCACGAAGAGGTGGAACAATTGTTCTCAACGGACTGCCTCCCGGGGAATTCCCGGTATCGATTTTCGATATGGTCATGGCGGGAACGACAGTCCGCGGGTCAATCGTGGGCACGCGGCTCGACATGATCGAGGCGTTGTCTTTTTTCTCGGAAGGGAAGGTGCGGTCGGTTGTGAAACCGGACAAGCTGGAGAACATCAATCAGATCTTTGATGATCTGCAGAACGGGCGTGTCGAAGGCCGTGTCGTTCTGGATTTCAGGACCTGATCTGACAGCGCCCGCTTCGGGCGCATTTCCCAGGCCGCCCACAGAGCAGCAGAAGGAGCCAGGCTATGGCCTACGCAACGATTAATCCCTTTACCAATGAACAGATTAAAGTTTTTCCGAATACGACAGATGCTGAAATAGATGCGACGCTCGATGCGGCGCATACGACTTTCCTGTCATGGCGGGAAACATCATTCGCTGAGCGCGCAAAGGTCATGCAGAACGCCGCTGATATTCTGCGTCGTGATGCAGACAAATATGCTAAGATCATGACCCTAGAAATGGGGAAACTGATCTCTGAATCGCGGGCTGAAGTAGAACTTACAGCGGCTATTTTCGAATATTATGCGAAGAATGCGGAACGCCTTCTCCAGCCGCAGGATCTGCCTGTTGCCAGCAAAGATGAAGGTCGGGCGAAACTTGTTTTCCAGCCACTGGGTATTCTTCTGGCCGTTGAACCGTGGAATTTCCCGCATTATCAGGTTGCACGCATTATCGCGCCGCAATTGTCCGCAGGTAACACCGTTATCCTGAAGCATGCTTCCAACGTCCCTCAGTCGGCTCAGGCGATGGACGATCTGATGATTGAGGCCGGCCTGCCAAAAGGCGGCTTCCGCAATCTGTATCCGACTCATGATCAGGTAGCCCGCATCGTTGCCGATCATCGTGTGCGTGGCGTGGCTCTGACGGGTTCTGAGGGGGCTGGCGCGAAGATTGCGTCCGGTGCCGGAGCGGCCCTGAAGAAATCCACCATGGAACTGGGCGGATCTGACGCATTTATCGTTCTTGAAGACGCCGATCTTGAGAAAACCGCGAAGTGGGCGGTATTCGGACGTCACTGGAATGCCGGTCAGGTCTGCGTTTCAGCCAAGCGGATGATTGTGGTTGATTCCGTGTATGACGAATTTGTCAAACGTTACCGCGAAGGCGTGGCACAGTTGAAAATGGGCGATCCGATGGATCCGTCCACGACGCTCGCTCCGCTGTCTTCGCAGAAGGCCGCTGATGATCTGAAAAAACAGGTTGAAGATGCAGTTAAAGCTGGCGCAAAGGCTGAAGAAATCCCGCTGGCAATGCCGAATACAGGCGCGTTCTTCCGTCCGGTCATTCTGACAGATGCAAAACACGACAATCCGGCTCGTCGGGAAGAATTTTTTGGACCGGTGACGTTGCTGTTCCGGGCGAAAGATGAAGCGGACGCAATCAGCATTGCTAACGATTCACCTTATGGTCTTGGTGGCTCGGTCTTCACGAAGGATGAGGCTCGTGGCGAACGCGTTGCAAAGAAGATCGAAACCGGAATGGTCTACATCAACCATCCGACAATGGTGAAGGCAGATCTGCCTTTTGGTGGCGTTCTGCGTTCCGGTTATGGGCGCGAACTGATTGGCCTTGGCATTAAGGAATTTGTTAACGCCAAGCTGATCGATATCGTCGATATCGACGCACCTTTCTGATCGGGATATAATATTTCGGGGCGGGACTGCTTTATTTCCCGCCCCTTTTGAAAACCTGACCGCGATTTTTAGCGATCTTCCGCAAAATACCGAATGTGGCTTTTTTCTTGAGTACGGATCAGTCGCACAGCGGCGTCCGCCCAGGAAAACTGGTTTATCTGCCTGGTTGCAGACCCACAATATTTGATAGACACTTTCCGACCAGCACAGAGCCATGCCGCGGAAAGGTCGACCTCCCTATGTCTTACGGGTTTCTGAGAACTGTCATCTCGCATGGACGGTGTTTACGTTCATGCTCAGCATTACTTGCTGCGGGAATCCTATTCTGCGGGCCTGTCAGGACCGCTTTCGCGGCACCAGGCGGAGATGCTCTGGATTTCGGAGCGACCAACCTTGGTTTGCCGCCGATTCCACCCGCTGTCGGCGAACATGGCATGGTTGTTTCAGCCCAGCAACTTGCCTCCAGGGTCGGGGCTGAAATCCTTCGCGAAGGTGGCAATGCGGTGGATGCGGCTGTCGCCGTCGGCTACGCGCTGGCGGTTGTTTATCCCGCTGCCGGGAATATTGGCGGCGGCGGTTTCATGACATTGCGCACTCCGGACGGTCAGGCGATCTTTCTCGACTTCCGCGAACATGCACCGAAAGCAGCGACCGAAGATATGTATCGGGATACCCAGGGACATGTAATTCCGGGGTTATCGATCACAGGATGGAAAGCTGTCGCTATCCCTGGTACAGTTGCGGGGCTTGAGCTTGCGCTGAAAAAATGGGGAACATTTCCGCGTGCCAGAGTGATGGCACCGGCCATTGCTCTGGCACGCAACGGCTATGTTCTGGCAGAAAATGATATCTGGTTGCTGAACACGTCCACCGAAAAATTCGCGGCCAATCCATATGCAGCAAAGATCTTCCTGCGTCCGGATGGAACGCCGTTCAGAGTAGGAGACCGACTGGTTCAGAGCAATCTGGCGAACACATTGCAACTCATTGCTGACAGGGGACCGGACGCGTTCTACCGCGGCCCCATCGCCGAAGAAGTCGTTCGGACCAGCCGCGAAGAGGGCGGCATTCTACAACGCGCTGACTTTGAAGCCTATAAGCCCCGCATATTACCAACCGTTACGTGTCATTACCGAGGCTATCAGGTCGATACGGCGCCGCCGCCAAGCGGAGGAGGAGTCGCGCTTTGTGAAATTCTGGACATTCTGTCCGGCTATGATCTGAAAACCGAAGGTCTTTACAGCACCGTCGCCGCTCATCAGGAAATCGAAGCCATGCGGCATACATATTCGGACCGGCGCGACCTTGGTGATCCTGATTTTGTAAAAAATCCTGTTGCACACCTCATCGATCCGGCCTACGCCGCACAGATCAGGAATAATATTCCGGCTGACCGGGCCGTGCCTTCTGCTTCCCTGCTCCCGGGAAGCGCCGAACCTGAAAAATATGAGACGACACATTTCTCCATTATGGATAAATCCGGTTACGCAGTTGCGGTAACCTATACGTTAAACGGCTGGTTCGGTGCTAAGGTAATTGGTGGTTCAACCGGTTTTTTCCTCAATGATGAGATGGATGATTTCTCATCTGCTCCAGGTGTGCCGAATATGTTCGGGATTTTAGGTAGCCGGGCAAATGCAATTGAGCCAGGAAAGACACCGCTGTCTTCCATGTCGCCGACTATCCTCTCCCGTGGTGGCAAAGCCATCATGGCAATCGGCAGCCCCGGTGGTTCGCGTATTCCGACTATTACGCTGGCAGCGATTCTTGGTGTCGTCGATTATGGCATGACCATTCAGGAGGCGATCGATCTGCCCCGGATTCATGAGCAGTGGCAGCCTGATATTGTGGAGACAGAACCCGGCGCGTTGAAAACAGACGTGATGGAAGCACTGCAACTGGAAGGCTATCAGTTCAGCGTACATCAGCCCTGGGGGTCAGCAGAAGGCGTCCTGTACGGGGGGCCTCGTCTTGGCAGCAAGTCAGACGGACATTTTTATGGTGGATTTGACCGGCGCCATTCCGGTGGAAGTGCTGTCGGGGAATAAATTACATCATTGCAGGCTCTCATTTCTGTAAAATCTGAAATCATTGTGTCTGTGATATGCCGGTAATGCGCCAGACGGTGTTCCCCACATCATCGGTAACAAGGAGCGCTCCTGTTCGGTCTGCGATAAGATCAACCGGGCGCCCGTATGCATGCGTTTCGTTTGCTGTCAGAAAACCTGTCAGGACATCTTCCGGCGGACCGGCCGGTTCTCCATCAGCGAAAGGCACATAGATGACTTTGTAGCCGCTTTTGGGGCGCCGGTTCCATGAACCATGCTGAGCAATAAACATGCCATTTTGCCATTTCTCCGGGAGAAGTTTGCAGTCTGCTCCAAAAGTTATTCCCAGAGATGCCGTATGTGGCCCCAGAGCGTAATCCGGCACGACAGCTCTGGTCACCAGCGCCGGGTTCTGCGGCCGGACCCGCTGATCAACATGCTGGCCGTAATAGCTGTAGGGCCAGCCATAAAATGCGCCCTCACGAACAGCAGTGATATAATCAGGCACGAGATCGCTGCCAATTTCATCGCGTTCATTCACAGCGACCCATAGCGCGCCTGTTTCAGGCTCCCACGCCAGACCATTCGGATTCCTCAGTCCAGTGGCATAGGGCTCTGTTTTTCCTGTTATCAGGTCAAGGCGATTGATCCTTGCTCGCCCCTCTTCGGCTTTCATCCCATTTTCGGCAATATTACTGTTAGAACCAACAGTTATGTAGAGATATCGTTCATCCGGACCGGCAATTATATTCTTTGTCCAGTGGTGGTTAAAGCCCGACGGCAGATCGATGACTTTAACACCCGGCTCTCTGATGACCGTATCGCCATCCTGATAGGGAAAACGTATAAGTGCATCAGCATTCGCGACATACAAATAATTTCCAATCAGAGCCATGCCGATGGGGGAATGTAAATTATCAAGAAATATCGTTCTGACATCTGCCGTTCCCTGTCCGTTTGTGTCGCGAAGCAGCACAATGCGGTCGGGGCTTTTCACTCCGGCACCAGCCTTACCTATGATAAAACCTGCAATTTTATTCTTAAAAGATGAAACGTCCGTCCCTGGGGAGTTTGACTCTGCGACAAGAATGTCACCGTTCGGCAAACGGTAAAGCCAGCGGGGATGATCAAGGCCGGTAGCATAGGGTCTGACCGCCAGGCCAGCAGCCGGACGTGGAGACTGCTCGTCTTTCCAGCCTGTCGGCGTAGCGATATTGATCGTAGGTACCAGCGTCTCATTGGGTGACGGCAGTTCAGGATGAGGTCCTGTTCCTTCAGCAATCTGCAGAGAGGCATATTCCGGCCTCTCAACAATATTCCACCACGCAACACTTCCGACTATGATACAGGCTGCAATTGCTCCGGGAATATAAGGTGTCCGTTTCCATTCCATTATTTTCTTCCCCGGCAACATATGACCCGCGTCAATATTGAAAAATAATTGTATTTCTTTATGTTTTCGAAATTACACTGAAAATGCAAATTCAGAGAATATCCTGATACCTTTGCCTGAAAATTTTATTCTCAGTCATCATCATTTCCCGCTGAGCTCACATCCTGAACGCCCTCAACCGTCGCCAGTGCGGCGATAAGGTGTGATACAGGCCGTTTTCCTTTAACCTCCATCGACAGTGTGACGGACGGAGCTGACTCACCTTCATTTCTGTCGAGAGGACCGGCAGTGCCCTCGATATCTGCTCGGTCCTGAGCTGCTTTAAGGCGTTCTTCATAAAAACCGTTATGATTGATTGTAACATGGTCAATCGCAAACCGCAGGCGTGTGCACTCAACGAGGATATGTCTGAGCACGCCTTTTCCGTCGATATATGAAACATCGAGTTGTGCGCTCGTCCGTCGCTGCTGCGGAATATTGCGCGTCAGTCGGGGGAAAACAAACATAATTATAAAATGTGCGGCTGTTGTCGCCAGAGCGAGTTCAAGCAAACCGGCGCCGCAAGCCATGCCAAGCGCTGCCGTGAACCAGACGGATGCAGCGGTGGTCAAACCACGCACCGCATCACGCCGCATGAAGATAACGCCTCCTCCGATGAAACCGATCCCGGAGACAATCTGAGCCGCCACACGCGAGGGATCGAGGATCACTCGCCCGCCGACCAGAACGTCGTCAAACCCAAATTTTGAAATCAGCATGAATAGTGCGGCAGACATACCAACCAGAGTGTAGGTTCGGAGACCCGCACTTTTCTGACGAAATTCACGCTCAAGTCCAACCAGCCCTGACAGAACGAATGCGAGCGTAAGATCCCCGAGTTGCTGCCAGCTTTCTCCGGGAAGTGTTGTGACGTACATATGACGAAAAAACTCCATGACCTGATCCTGGCATTAAACGCCTGATCTCAGACAATGGAGGCACATATTTCTTTTACCAGTTTCTTCAGCCCACAGAACGAACCACACACAACCCGAGTTGATAATGAACCATCTGGATATATAGCTAAAACTGGCGATTAACCGCATGACTCCAATATTGTGCAGCAACGTCTCTCAATACCTTGTCGCACCGGTATCTCTGGCATTTCTACCTGACTTGCACACCGATTCCAGCAAGCCAGATGTTGGAGCTACAGTATAAATTTTAAGTATTTTTACCGGATCGAGTTGCCTTACTGCGCAATTACAACTCAGGCTGCCGCAACATTTCCCCGCAGCGGCAGAACCGGACGAATGAAATTCAACGCCAGTTCAAAGGAATCCTGCTTACTCAGCAGGTGGCCACGAATCGCATCCACAACCATCCAGCGCGAACCCGCCGGACGAATAATATAAGCAGGATCGGCACTTTCACGTACCCACACAAGAATCTGCTCAGCACCGCAGTATCCTGCGTCATCGTCGATAAAGATATCGGCGTCACACAGCCCCATACAGAGCCCTGCATTCAGCCAACGCGCAAGATATTCACGATGACGGGGCAACACACCCTGACGGAACGGAACGACGTTTGTAGTGTAACCTGAGTTATCAGTCAGCATCGTCCCCGTTCTCCAGTTGCATCGGCTAATCCAACGGTATTGCCATCGCGTTTTACACACCAAAGGAATTCAGCATCTGGGGAGCAGCAAACAGAGCGCGTCCGGAGAACTGTGACAGAAAAACAACAAGAGATCACACTCGTGGTAAAAATTTAATCACATCTCAGACTAACTGCATAAAATATGTGCCTGATATTTAATCATGCCTTATTGAAATCTACTTCCTCCCTCTCAAATCGCCATCGAAATGAGCAGTTTTCCCGATTCTTGCTTCGTGAGCACTACGCGGTTGTTACACTTCCCGGGTAACTTCTTTCGGCCAGCGTCGATGCAACCATAACCAGCTTTCCGGACAAATCCTGATCCAGTTTTCCAGCCGGTCGTTGATCATCTGCGTGAGGAGCGCCACATCTGTTTGCCTGTTGCCGCTATCAGGCAGAAGCATCGGAGCCTCGACCACGATCCGTAACCGCGCCGGCCCAAGCCGCTGAACATGGCCGGGAATAACCGGGCAACGAAACTTCAGGGCCATTGCCGCCAGAGCGGGAGCGGTCATGGCCGGGTGTCCGAAGAAACGTGCCTCGATCCCGTCATTCATCTTCTGATCGACGAGCATGCCCAGCCTGTTGCCCTTCGCGACCCAGGCAAGCGCTTCGCGTGCGCCCCTTGCGCCCTTGGCGAACAGGGGCAGCGGCGTCTCCATTGCCGCGTTACGCAAATCACGAATCATGCGATCGACCAGAGGGTTTCCGGCAGCACGGTAGAAAGAAGCGAAGCCCACGCCGTACTTCGCCACTCCCGGCGGGAGCATTTCCCAGTTACCAATGTGTCCCGAGACAAATAACACCGGGCCACCATGTTCCGCCTGGGCGATAAGATGCTCAGCACCGCTCACTTCGTACCCCGGACCGAACGGTGCGTTCTCCACGAGAGTCGGGATATGTGGAAACTCTCCCACTGTCCGTCCCAGATTTTCCCATACGCCCCGGATCACTTTTTTACGTGCCGCCGCATCCAGTTCCGGCATTGCCAGCCGAAGATTTCTGTCTGCCACTTTTGACGCCGGCAGGAATGGTCCTGCCATCCTGCATATTGCGCCACCAAGGTCCGAAGCCTTCTCTGGCCTTAGTCGCCGCAGCAGCGTCAAAGCGAAACCGGCTAGGGCTGCCTCGACCCGCATTGCCAAGGTCACCCGCACTTTCCCTGTTTCGGAACTGGCCTTTCTGACGCTCACTCCTGCCCGCCTGCTTTCAGGTTGCACATAACATCCAGAATACGATCCGGCATTTCCGGATCACTCCAGTTCACATGCACGCCCGCAACACGCACTTTCCTGCGAAAGTCTGCCGGCAACCTGGCAGCATCCTTTGGGGTCGTCACAAGTTCCGCCGTCATCCCCGCCGCCATCTGCTCCAGACGTTCCAGTTCGGCGCGGCGAAACATATGATGATCCGGAAATGGCTCACAATGAACAGGTGTAACACCACTGACACTAAGTGCCTGAAAAAATTTTTGCGGGCGGGCCAGACCGGCAAATGCGAAAACCCGCTTCCCCCGCAGAGTGTCCACACCGGAATCCATGACCAGATCCGCATGCAAAACGGGGACGCCGGGCCGAAGACGACCAGCCAGCAACCCGGCAACATTAACCCGTACCGCACCTGTCACCACGACCATATCCGCTGCGGCCAGTCCTGATTCAGGCTTCTCACGTAACGGCCCCGCCGGCAGCACACAACCGTTTCCAAAACCCGTCATGCCGTCAATGAGCAGCAGAGATATATCCTTGTGCAACCCGGCATTCTGAAAGCCATCATCCATCAGCAGACAATCCGCGCCATCGGCAATGGCGTTCCGGGCTGCGGCCACACGATCCCGACCCACCCAGCACGGCGCGACCCGGGCAAGCAGCAGAGCCTCATCCCCGACATCCCGGCTCGTGTGCAAAGCATCATTCACGAGAACCGGTATGCCGTCCCGACCGGCACGGCCGCCGTAACCACGCGTCAGAATATGCACGACCCTGCCCCGCGCCCTGAGGCGCTGCGCAAGGTCGAGAACCATTGTCGTTTTTCCTGTTCCCCCTACTGTCATGTTTCCGCAGCAAATTACGGGAACCGATGCCCGCCAGCCCGTTTTCAGACGCCGGCGCACTGCAATCTGGCCAGTTAACCATGCTGCCGGCCGGAGCAATGTCGATACGATACCGGGTTTTTCACTCCAGAATTCCGGCGCCCTCATGAGCCGATCCCGTCAGTCATCGCTTGCCATTTCAGAGATCAGTCCGGCCAGTCGGCCCGGCAGGCCCGCATCCCGCGTGGCTACACTGCGCCCGGCTTCACCAGTCGAACGGGCGAGCGCCGGATCTGTCAGCATTGTTCCTCCCCAGGCGGCAAGCTCTCCAGGCGTCCGCACAACGGTCACGGCATGACCCAGGTCTGCGAAAGCTTCCTCAAAATTTCCGATCTGCGGGCCTGTCGCGATGGCGCAGCCAAACCGTGCCGGCTCAAAAGGATTATGACCGCCACCCTTTGCCGGAAACAGGCTATTGCCCATAAATACGATCCGCGTGAGCCGGAACAGTATCCCCAGTTCGCCAAGCGTGTCGAAAACCCAGACAGAATCACCCGCAGTCGGCCACGAGTTTTCGGACCGACGCGGCACAATGCTCTTCATCAGTCCTTGCTTTATTACCAGACGGGCTAGCTCAGCGCCCCGAACCGGGTGACGGGGCGCGATGATCGTCAAAAGATCCGGAAAAGACACCCGAAGCAGAGCAGCCGCCTCCAGGATACTTTCTTCTTCACCTGCATGGGTAGAAGCGGCAACCCAGACAGGTCGGCCGCCCAACAGCTTCTGCACCTGCTCCATCAAAACAGGGTCACAGGTCAGCGGAGCCGCAGCCATCTTCAGGTCACCATCAAAGAACACCGGTGCAGCCCCAAGCTCCCGGAACCGGGCAGCATCTTCCTGAGAACGCGCGGCAACCCAGGCAAGACCATTCATGACCCGCTGAACAACGGAAGGCACCCGGCGCCATCCGGCAAGCGTCCGTGACGACATACGACCGTTGATCACAGCAACCGGAATTCCGGCCACACCGCAGGCCGCAATCATGTTTGGCCAGAGTTCGCTTTCTGTCAGCACCAGACAGTCCGGCTGCCACTTTGCGAGAAACCGCTTAACCCAGCGAGGCACATCTAGCGGAACGAACTGATGGACAACACGCCCGACAGACTCATCCGCCAGGAATTCTCTTGCCAGAAGCCGGGAGGCTGTCACGGTTCCCGTCGTCACCAGAACACGCAACGGAGGCTCATTTTCCAGAAGAGCACGAATGACCGGGATGACAGAGACAGTCTCCCCCACACTGGCGGCGTGCAGCCACACCAGTTTACCCGCCGCTCCCGGGACGGCAGCCGCAAGCCCCATACGTTCCCTCAGCCGTTCCCGGACTTCCTTGCCGCGTCGCTGTCGTACCCGCAGCATGACCGTAAGCCCGGGCGCGATAATTGTCGCAAGCCATGCCCATAACCGGCTACTGCCTGCGTTGCCGACACGCCCACGCGTGGTCGGCGTTCTGAGGTCACCCTCCGCTACGCTTCTCCCCGGCATAGGCCTGAGGCGCAGATGCCCGATGTTTTCTGTGACAGGCCTCGAGGCTGATTCTGAAGCAGCATTGAGCGCGTTTGTGAGAGTTTTCCGGGCTTCTTCGCGCTCTCCGCGTTCGACGTTCACGGGCGTTCCACAGACAATTCGTCCGCGTCCAAACGGGAGAGGAACAACCATCCTATCCCATGATTTTACACGAAAACAGCGACACATAATGCCAAGAGGGATGATCGGAGCACCAAGCTGTCCGGCCAGCGCCAGGACGCCCTGCTGTACCTGTCTCCGCGGGCCTTTCGGTCCGTCCGGCATTACCGTAACTACGTGCCCCTCCCGAAGCAGAGCCCGAATACGCCGCAACGCGGCCGCACCCCCCTTGTTTTTGCCTTTACGATCTGACGAGCCATGGATTGCAGAAATCCGCCAGGGTGCAATGACATCCGTCATCAGCTGCGCATCACGATTGCGACTGATCAGCACATGTAAACGCATTGAGGGATTCTGCGGCTCTGTCCACCACCAGAGAACCGGGGACAGTGCGAGTTCCTCGTGCCAGAAGGCGACCAGCAGACCTGTTTGCCCCGCGCCGCTTCGCTCGTTAAGCAGTAACGCCCGGGCTTCAGGAGAAGCCTCGAACTGCCATCGTGTGGTCTGTAGTGAAAATTCCAGCCATCCACGAAGCGCACTACATATTAGCAGTCGCCCCTGCTTACGCATAAAGTCAAACACGCTCACAGGAAGAACTCAGAACAAACGGGAAAAGGTAATAATCGGGCAGGCATGCCGCGCGGTTAGCACGCAGAACGGTATTCAGAAAAGACCACCATCACTCAGATGAGGAAATCCCGGACAGGTCGTTTCCAGACTGCACGAACTTCAACGTCATGGACCGGTGCTCTCATCTGCAATCTCAGACACAAACTCTGGCTCGCTCCTGACCGGTCACAACAGTCCGAAAGGTTGAGCAGCAGTTTCTCAGGCCGGAACATTATTTACACGGCGTTCGAATCAAGCTTCAGGCGGTCTGCCCGAGGTAAGACCTGCTGGCAGGCAATTAAAGAGACATCAGTCCGGATGGAATAAAACCGAACCGATGCCTCGCCTGATCTCCTGGGGATATTAAAGCCTGAAATTCAGTAACTCGCCGAGATATTGAAGAGGAACGAGCGACCTATTGCCGGCGTCACACGATCACTGAACAGGCTGCTGTAATTAAGGCGATTAGAAAGATTATAACCATTCATGGCCACCTTCCAGTGCTTAAGGAAGCTATGAGAAATCATTGCGTCCCACTCTACCGTGGACGGAACCCGCTCTGTATTAGCAGCATCCAGCCATACACCATTTCGCCAGGTAAGGCCGCCCCCGAAGGTCACATTCCACGGAGAGGCAGGCGCTATCGTATATGTGGTCCAGAATGTTGCAGAATTCTTTGGCGCATATTGAATCCGCTTACCAACATCTGCGGCAGTCAGCGAAGCAACAGTTGTTGCATCGTAATAAGCGTAGGTTGCGATAACATTCCAGTTTTTCAGAATTTCACCCGACGCACTCAGCTCAAATCCCTGGTTACGCTGCCGGTCGCTTGATGATGTCACGTCGCCGGTGCTGGGATCAGTCAACATAGCATTGCCCTTCTCCAGACGAAACGCAGAAACTGTAAATCCCATACGTCCACGAAAAGCATTGTACTTCGCGCCAATTTCATAGAGGCTGCTGCGTTCAGGTTTAAACCCCTGCGTGCTGGATTTTAGCGGCTCAGAACTATTCGTGACATAAAGGCCCAGAGGTGTCGTGGATTGTGACCAGTTAAAATAAACCATGACATTTTCATTGGGTGTATACATCAGATGAACAGTAGGATTGAACGTACCCTGATTCTGACCATAGGAAACACCCTGCGCAACGGCTCCACCATTGGCCGCATAATGACTGTTCCAGTTATCCCAGCGAAAACCTGCGGTCGCAGAAAACCATGGTGTAAACCAGACCTGATCAGAAAAGAAAGCACCGACATCAGTCGCTGACCCGGTCTTATAAAGGGCACTTCCGACGCCACTGATGTCCACAAGGTTACTGGCGTACTGTCCGACGCCACCAAGCAGCAATCCCGGCGCATTAGCAGAGGGATGGAGCAGACTGGTCGTATCGGTCTTTGTACCGTTCAGACCATTGTAATTATAGGCGTAGTTCGTACGACGATCATAAATATGTTCAACATCCCAGCCGGCAATAATCTGATGCTTCACTGAACCTGTATTGAATTTTGCAATTGTCGAAAAAACATTTTGAACTGACCAGTCATCCTGCTGATAGGGTTCGGGACCTCCCTTCGACCCACGCCGGTCAACAACAGCCGCCTCCGGATTGCTTGAGAAAAATTCCGCATTACATGTAGAATCACAGGCTTCCTGAGAAGCGGAGAAGTAACGTTCATACATGCCACCTCTCAGATCATCATAAAATGAGATGTGGCTATTGAGCTCATGCTTCAGATGCGCGGTCAGCATATCCACATTCGAGTCATCCTGATCATAACTCGTGCCATACCAGTTCTTGCGACTGACCCCGAATTCCGTGGCAGGGCGGGCAATTGATGTACCCGGCTTTGTCAGCAACGGGACACCATAATCGGGAATACGATTATCGGTCTGGTGAAAATATTCGAGTGTCAGTGTTGTCGGCTTACCAAGACCAAAGGCAATGGACGGCGCAATACCCCAGCGGTGTGAATAGACGTAGTCACGACCGACTTCGTTATTTTCATTACCCATTCCGACGATACGAACCGCAGTAGATTCACCAATCTGCTGATTTACATCCAGAGTACCACGATAATACTGTCCTGACCCACCAGAGAACTGACCGCCATAGCTATTCCCAAGATGAGGTGTTTTGGTAACATTGTTAATAGCACCACCTGTCGTGCCGTTTCCGAACACTTCAGAGGATGGCCCCTTGATAACCGTGACGTGATCGTAATCAAAGCTATCCCGGTTATAGACACCGAAGTCGCGCAGTCCGTCTTCGTAAATATCGTTCTGCGCCTGAAATCCACGAATCAGGAACTGATCTCCCGACATACCGCCTTCACCTTCGCCAACCGAAGCGGTGATACCGGGCACATTGCGCAGCGCTTCATCAAGAGATTTCACATTCTGCTGTTCCATCAGCAATTTCGGCACGACGTTGACGGTCTGAGCCGTATGCATGACATCCTGCGGCATACGGCTGAACCCAAGATCTTCATGGAGGATATTCATACCCTGTCCATGAACAACCAGGCTCTCGGTATTTGAATTCGGACTAATGAACTTCGTGTCAGTGTTGACCGGTCGGGCCGCCGTAACAGCCCCTTTTGTAGCAGGAACCGGGGCAGCGACCGGTGCATTCGTAGCAGCAGCAGAATTCGTCTTAACAGACGGGTGGTTTTTTTCGTTATGGTGCTGTTTTACGCCGTGCCTGTGAGGTGTCTCAGAGCCTGAATCAGAAAGCGGTTTGATTGATTTTTCGCAGAACTCTGCGGATATGGGCAATCATCAACCACGCGTGGGATGACGAGATTGTTGCCTCGACATCCTTCGTGA
>NZ_WOTA01000022.1 GCF_011516825.1 Acetobacter oeni
CTCAAACAGTTCCGCGCTATCGCAACCCGATACGACAAACTGAAATCAACTTCCTCGCAGCCGTTCAGTTCGTCTCAATCATCATCCTGCTTAACTGACGACACGCCGTAGGGCGATCGTAAAGCCGATCGTCGGCATGTGGCGTATCTCTTTAGCATCTGCGCCCCGTGCGAATATGCCGGACGGTAATGACAGCAAGAAACAGCTCACGAAAAGATAAAGTCGATTCAACATAAACTGAACAACCTGGTGTGATTCAAAATCCGGTAGAAACCGTACCCGTCATCGAAAAGCGCGGTTCGACGATGTAGGTAGCGCCACCGGAACCGGCGACGGTAGTGCCGTTGAGCAGGGCATAGTCTGAGTGTTGGTTGTCACGCCTGTCGGCCCGGTCCGCACAATTGAACCGGTCAGATTCGTGAAATTCATGCGAAAGGTCGGGATTTTCGCATAAAGGAAAGGCTTGAAACGATAGCCAATGGTCAGGGTGTCACTGACATCGCCCAGCCTTCTCTCATCATTGACAAGCGTGACGGATTGGGGGCCAGCATAATGCAAGGAAAAATTGTCACAAAACTGATCGCTGTCGTAGCTCAGGCCGAAATTTGCCATGATCCTCGGCGACATCACGACTTCCAGACCCTTGGTCGGCATATAGGATGTATCGTCAGTGTGGCATGCAGATATTCAAATGACGCGTAAGGACTGAAATGGCGAATGGGGCGCCCAGCCACCATCAGGTCGAATCCCCGTGCGGTCTGATTCCCCGCATTGATCACCCCGGTCTCGCCATTGCCGAGATAGGTCGTCAGAGGGCGATTCTTTATATCATAATTGAACAGGGACAGATCAAGCATGATATGATTATCGTGATATTTGTAGCCAAGCTGTTCTGTAACGGAATACTGGTTCCTGGGTAACGAACTGCCAGGATTTACCGTGATGTTGGACGGGTTGGGTTGTCGATAATTACCCTCGGCCTTCACATAGATCTGATTATGATCATTTGTGTCGTAGCTAATCGCGAGATGCGGAAGGGGAGCCTTGTTGTTTTCCCTGGTCCGGCTTCCGTCACTACCTAATTGCCAATAATTTATTATGGCATATTTAAAACCACCGATGATCTTCAGTTTGTCGTGAAGATATTTCGCGGAATCCTGCATGAATATGGCGTGCAGTCCGTAACCGGCATCTTCTACGGGGCCATCATACGCGCGACTTCCATCGGGATTATACAGGGCATAATTCAGATTATTGGGATTGGCATCTCCGCCGCCCGGCAAGGTGGCTGTGATCGGGTCGAGTGTCTGAGAGGAATTGTTTTCGTACCAATATCCAATTTCCGCTTGTGTCTTCCATCGACAGCACCATATCGGCAAAGGACGGGACATCAGCTGATGTGGCGACAACGCCGGTTGTCACGATCAGCTGGCTGTCTTCGGCGCAGACCACAGCTTGCGCATTGTAAGCCTGTCGGAATTCATGGCCGTCCGAACGCCGCATGAGGCGGCTGTCGGGATCGGTCAGGCTGATCTGCCTCTCGGGTGGTGGTTCATCCTCGGACGGTTTCGTTACCCTGCCGCGATGCCCTGTTTTCGCGTCATATTCGGCTTTCTTCTTCTCGTATGCCGGCCGCACCGCCTCAGCCTGCTCTCTCTGGCATCGGCCTCCAGCTGGGCGCAGGCTTCATTCAGCTTTGCTTTCAGTGTTTCCCCGCCGGAACGCGGCAATCGTGTCGTGATCCGGATGCAGGTTCGTCGCCACGAAGTGCACCCCGATGTCGCGATATGTCGCCCGTTCGATCCGGCGTGAGGAAAACAACCCGTTCGTGTAACTGAAGGTCAGAAGCGCCAGCATCAGGCGGCAAGAGATATGGCTGATCATGGTCAAACGGGATGAAACGCTTCATCCCGACAGACTACAGCCTCGCCATTTCAAAGAGTAACCCAAACCCAACAGACTGATAGACGGATTTTTGGCCGGGAAGGAGACGTGCGGTTGGATTCAGACAGTTTCTATCTCACGGTCCCTGTTTCACAGATTTCAGGTCGTCCTGATAACCGAGCGCCTCTAACTGCTGTTCTTTCGTCAGATGTTTGTCCGGTTTGCTGTCACCGAACCAGGAGCACGCAGCAAGAACAGAGCAGGTCAGAATAAGAAGTAAAGCTCGCTTCATTTCCAGATTAATTCCCGTATTTATCCGGAACGACCATGCACGAATGTGTGTCGAAATGCGAGGCCCTTCCTGCTCTGTCAGATTGTTACCTGGTCAGAAGAGTGCGCGTTGTCTCTGTTTCGTTTGCACCCCACAAATGGGGCGAGATCAGTTGCGATCTGCTGCACCGGGTCGGACCAGTCGGATGGCACCTTCTGGCGGTAAATCCGTAAAGAGCTGTACCACGGGGAATCCGTCCGTCCGGTCAGCCAGCGCCAGCACTGAGCGTGGCGTGACAGCATCCAGACCGGGTGGCCAAGAGCAGCCGCCAGGTGCGCGGCAGATGTATCCACGGTAATAATCAGATCAAGATTGCTCATCAGAGCGGCTGTGTCACTGAAATCGACAATCTCTGCCGTGTAATCGATCAGACGTATTGGAAATGGCGGGTCGCCAGCCTGCGAAGCTCTGTCACCGATTTGCAGGCTGTAGAAAACAACGCCAGGATTCATCCTGGCCAGTGGCGCGAATGTAGCAAGATCGACTGAACGCCGACGATTCACGTAAGCAATTTCCCTGGTTTCATGGCGAGGCGCTCCCGCCCAGACCAGACCCACTTTCGGCGATACGGCCGCTTCTCTTGGAGATGTGCCCGCATGTGCTCTGATTTTTTCAGCCCAAAACGAAACCTTCGCCGTATCAGCGCACAGGTAACCTTCGGCTCCAGGAATTGAATCCAGTGTTGTGCCAAGAGCCAGAGGAAGGCTGAGGATTGGGCACTGAAAATCATGCACAGGGACCGCCTCTCCCCGCGCCAAAAATTCCAGACCTGGAAACGAAAGGCGCATTAGGGAAAGAAGGTTCTTTGGCACGACTGTGATCAGGCGCCCCATCCGCAGTGCTACAGCCGGAAGAAACCTGGCAAACTGGATAATGTCACCAAAGCCACCTTCAGGGGTAATAAGGAGGGTACAGTCCGGGCAGATTTCGCCCTGCCATTGCGGGACAAACCCCCGGTTGCCGTTTGCTGCTCCTCTGTTCCAGCGCCATTCGAACTCTCTGAAACCATCCGCATAATTGCCTGAAGTCAGTAGTGAAAGTGCATAATTTGTTCTGTTGTAGGCATTGTCAGGTGCAAGCCATACCGCATTCCGATGAAACTTCTGCGCAAGAGCGTGGTCGCCGCGCCTGTCCAGTGCTACACCCAGATTGCTCATGGCCAGTGGATGAACGATTCTGATCTGCAGGCATTTTTTATAAGCAACGGCCGCATCTGTGTAATATTCCATCTGGAGCAATGCATTGCCCAGATTGCACCATGCATCAGCATTCTCAGGGTCAAGAGAAAGGGCGTGAGTCAGAGTTTTATGCGATTTTTCAAATCTCTGAAGATCGCATAGTAGTCCGCCGTAATTACAGAGGGTGTCTGCATCATCGGGATCTTTCCTGATTCTCTCCAGATAAGCTCTCTCTGCCGCATGAAAATTTCCGGCTCTGTGATGTGCTTCTGCTGTTTCGTCTGCCACATTTAAAAAACCATTTGTCATGTATGTTGCAGTTTAAATCAGAACCAACGGTATCATTTTTCTCGGCTCTATTTCTGGCAACAGATCAGTTTTAAATAAATAGGATAAAAATTTTTATAAAAAATTATCGTAAATTAAAATGAATTTTATCCACAAAAAGATTATCAGAAAACAGAAGGATTTATTTTTAATTGAGACGTGTATTTCTTATTAATTTTATCTCATAGGCGAATTTATATCTGATTAATTCCCTGTAAATTCTGATGCGATACATTTGTCTGTAAGGCACAGGCGGTGCGCTCCCGGGCGGGACTCGAGCTGCCCGCCACGGTTTGGAGACTTTCAATGCTGGCTGGCACACGTGCCCCGTTTTGTTATGGAATGAAGCAGAACAAACAATTTTATTCTTTTGATACTCAGTCTGGCCGGCCAGCCGTCATTCTGAGCGCCGGCACTCTGCACGTTCAGGCCATACTGCCGCTCTGCAAAGCATTTGAGGCCGCCGTCGCAACATTTACTTTGTATAATACAGATATTATTCTTCTGGTCGCCAGCCAGAGCCTATGCGTGCCGGAATATCTGCCTCTGTATTGCCAAGGAATTACGATCGTTTTCTGCGTGGAAACATTTTTTGTTCAATCTGGATTCACTGGCGATGTGCCGGAAGCCTTCATCATGGACCGTCAGCAGCGTATTGCCGCCGTACTTGATACAGACGAAGTCTCGTCATGTGTTGCTCGCGCGAAAAGTTGCGTCGCCTCTCTGGCGCAGGAGTCCGCTCGGGAAATCCTTCTTCCGGCTCCGGTTCTGCTTATTCCCGGACTCTTCGATCCGAATTTCTGTCAGGCTCTCATCACTTTTTTCGAAAACTCGCCTCACGCCGCCGGTGGCATGGCCAGTACCGGGCCGGATGGTAAGCCCGTTCATCGCGTCGACAACAACAAGAAAAAGCGTGAGGATTTTGTCATTCCGCCTGAAAGCGATCTCGCGGCGCAGATTCTGGGAATCCTCGAAACCCGTTGTCTGCCTGAGATGAAAAAAGCGTTCCAGTTTGAAGCCTGCAACACCGACAGACTGCTGATCGCTCGCTACGATGAGACTGGCGGGTATTTTCGTCGTCACCGCGACAATCTCGCTCCGGCAACGGCTTTTCGACAGTTTGCTCTGTCGGTTAATCTTAATACCCACACTTACGACGGCGGTTTCCTACAGTTTCCTGAATACAACGATCACCGCTACAGACCACCCGTCGGAGCGGGAATCATTTTCTCAGCTTCTCTGCTGCATGAGGCCACCCCGGTTACAAAAGGAAGCCGCTACTGCTTTCTCACCTTCTTTCACAATGGTGCATCAGTCAGCACGTCCCCAGAACAGGCTGTTTGCGCCTAGGGCTTGTCGTCATTTAATACCGCTGATTGCGGAGACGAGTTGCGCGGCAGCCAAGAATGTTGACTTCAGTTTGTCTTAGCGTGTTGTAATACCTCTGAACTGCTTCAGTCTGGCAAAGAAGCGTTCGAGGATGTTTCTGTTTTTATAAAGCAGGAAGCTGGTCTTCCGGGGATTTCTACAGTTTCTTTTTGATGGAATGACCGGTGTGATCTCCCGCTCTTCGAGCTTATCGATCAGGGAATGTCGCGTCACTGATCCCATACTTGCGGCAGAAATCCGCGATCTTCAGTTCAGATTTCTGCCCCTTCAGGACGCCAATGATCTGTTCTTCCGTGAATCGACTGCGTTTCATTCGTCCGTATTTTTCTCGACCGGACTCTATTTCAAAATGGTCACATCCCCAAGGAGCACGTCACTCTCCAGCAGGACGATTTTTCAACGAAAGTTAACACTCTATCGTTATTCGATTTCCACAATACGTGATTCTCTTTCAGAAGGCCACATTCACAGCCGTGCTGAGAACGACCGCATCTTTGAAAACAGTTGTCCCACCCACATGGCTTACATACTGGAAGTCAGGTTTGATCGTAAAACCCTCCAGGATGTGAAAGCCATAATAAGCTTCGTAAATGGCCTCGTGTCCCTGAATTCCGTAGGGAGTGCCGTAGTTCCCGCCGGGAAGGGCAAGACCGCTGACGGCGGCCGCTTCCTGAGACAGCACGGCGGAGCGGCTGAATTTTGACCACAGGAAAGCAATCCCGACGCTATCCAAAGGGCGTTTCCACCATGCCCCCGTATCCATGAGCACGCTGGTAAAACTTTGGCTGATCTGCGATGTCTGGCCCGATCCCCACCCGAAATACCCTCCCAGGATGAGACCGTTCAGTTCACCGGGACCATGCCGGATAAGCATCTGGTCCGCCAGCACCCACACGGAGGTCTGGCCGCTTTGTTTACGGGGCGGCAATCCGGTCTGGACCCAGGAATTCCCATTAATATCCTGATAGAGATCGCTGTAGCGCGAATTGTCGTACATTACGCCGACTTTATAATGACCAATCAGATGATCGGAGCCGAACGACGGAATCCAGCCGGCCTCAACCTGAGTAGAAAGCTTCCCGAGGTCGTCCTGCGCCCATGCCCAGCCGGAGATGCCGCCGTTATAGGCATGGGGAGAAACGGCGAAGAGACCGCCCATGAGATAGAACTGCCTTATCGGCATGATGCGAAGAACCCCACCGATATTGCCGGAGGGCCACCCGCGACTCCCGGCAAGGAATTTCGTGGGAGATTCGCCACCGCATAGCCAGACGTTCATGAAATTGCAGACCCACGGTGAATTCTGAAAAAACGTCCCGGAGGGAAACCAGCCGGCAGCAAGATCAATCTTTCTGTGCAACCAGGCTTTTTCGAAATAGGCCCATACAAGGTGAGCGACGACATTTCCGCGACTGCCGTAAATCTGCTGAACCTGGTTCGAATTATCTCCGTATAAACGGCTCAGGTTGGTACCGTGTCCATTGATCACGAGCATGTGTGTCCAGAAATCATTCGACCACGAACCAGCATTCAGAAATTTCTGCCAGTCAACATCCAGAGTGGCGCCGAGCTGTCCCGCATCGCTGTAAGCACGTCTTTTACCCCCCGAGACGTTGCCCGCTATATCCTCATAATCGTCCAGGGCGAAATAGAGCCCCCTTTTCTGAAGCCAGGGCTGAACGCCACCCCAGTCTCCAAGCAGGTGAGTCGTGCCGTAAGGCGGACCGAAAGATGGCGGACCATAAGAAGACCGAAGAAATCCGGGAATTTCTTCATAAAGCGGTATCGTCGGCTGTGTTTCGCCAAAAGGAGTCGGGTTCGATACGACAGGGGGTTCCGGAGTTTTATTAGTGTTGCCGATAACGCTCTGAAGCCATTTCGGTAGTTCAGATTTTTCTTTGCTTTCATTCTGTGGAGGCGAACTTGCTGCCGCGGCAGCCGGGTCCAGGATTTTCGTTTCCTGACCGGGCGCGACATCCTGGGCAAAAGCGGGCGCGGCATGAAATAAAAGCGAGCCAGTGAGAACTGCTGCCCGAAGCGAATATGCCGGACGAAAATATTGTCTGAGCCTGAAGAGACCGGCCAGACCGGATCTGCAATGACCGGGCTGCAAGGAAATATGCATATCGCAACCCTCTAAAAAAAATGCCGCAAGCATAATGAAAGAGGAGCGGTTGCTCGCAGCCAGCCTAAGGGCGACCAGAACAAGCAGATATTCATACTCACCGAATAGATTGCGGGCAGGGGAAATGACACCCGGATACTTCTGTAACGGGCGCACTTTACACGTTTATTGTGCAGACTCATTCTTAAACCGTCCTGATTTTATTATTGTTGTTTTTGCACGGCATGAGAGTAGATTTGTTTTGCACGAATACGCTCTTGAAAAGAAAAAGTTTCCTTATCGTATTATAAAATTCTCCATGTATGTCGGGCTCCGTTCAGAAATCGGCCGATTATCGGAGTGACTGCTTCCCAAGACCTGAAAGGGAAAAAACTCCCTGTGGGCCTCTGGCCCCGATCCGTCGGCTGAATGTTTCAGAAGACCTATGTAGTTCCTTTTCTGCAATGCGGTTTCCATATCAGCCTGACACTGGCTACCACAGCACAACCTTCGATGTACTTTCGTAAAGTTTTCCATAAGGAAAACTAGGCTCAGGACTCATTTTTTGAGATAGAAGATGAAGCTTGCGGCGATATGGATTGCGGCCATGAAGGTGTGAGCGCATCTGTCATATCGGGTTGCGACCCGTCGCCAGTCTTTCAGCTTTGCGAACATGTTTTCAATAAGGTGGCGCTTTTTGTAGAGATGCCAGTCGTAAGGCGGCTTTGATTTCCGGTTTTTCTTCGGTGGAATACACGCGGTGATATTCCGCTGTGTGAGAGACTGCCTGATCCGGTTGCTGTCATGGCCTCTGTCTCCGATGACTTCCTGCGTTTCATCAGCAAGATCCGCCAGCCTGCTCACTCAGAGCACTGAAAATCCGGTCGAAGACGCCCGGGCGGCTCCAGCGAATGAAACGATTGTATAAGGTCTTGTGCGGGCCATACGCTTTCGGAGCATCTTTCCACTGAAGCCCGTTCCGGATGACGTAAACGATCCCGCTCAGAACACGTCGGTCATCTACCCGCGGAACACCGTGCGCAAGTGGAAAATACGGTCTGATCAACTCCATCTGACGCTCGGACAGCAAAAACAGATCACTCACAGGCTCGCTCCTCCACGTCGCCCTGTGAATCACTGATTGCCGCTCATTGCAACAGATTAACAGGTCCTGAGCCTAGGGCGTGTCGTCAGTTAGCGCTGAGCCTGGTCGGGAGCTTGTACTTTCAGGGCGTATGTGCTTCGTGAAGTCCCTGATTTTCAGGGAAACGGGTGATGCGACGTTACGGCTTGCGAGACGACCAGTGGGAGTGGCTCAGAGAGCTTCTTCCGGGTCGTGAGGGGCATGTAGGCGGAACCGCCGCAGACAACCGTCTGTTCGTCGAGGCCGTGCTTTATCGTTACCGGACCGGTATTCCGTGGCGGGATCTTCCTGTCCGTTTCGGAGACTGGAAGAACGTTCACCGCCGGCTACGTCGCGGGTGTGAAAGCGGTGTTATTGAGCGGATCTTTCATCATCTGGCCGCTGATCACGACAACGAATACATGATGATCGACGCCACCATTGTGCGGGCGCACCAGAGCACAGCGCGGGCGCCCGTAAAAAGGGGGCGCTGATCAGGCCATCGGACGATCACGAGGGGGGGGGACCACCAAAATCCACGCCGTTGTCGATGCTGCCGGGAAGGCTGTGGCCCTTTCCCTGACACCCGGACAAAGAGCGGACATCACTGAAGCAGGACCTTTACTGCATGAAGTCGATCCCAAAGCCTTCATCGCTGACAAGGCTTATGATGCCGATCCCCTGATCGATAAGCTCGAAGAGCGGGAGATCACACCGGTCATTCCATCAAAAATAAACCGCAGAAATCCCCCGAAGACCAGCTTCCTGCTTTATAAAAGCAGAAACATCATCGAACGCTTCTTTGCCAGACTGAAGCAGTTCAGAGGTATTGCAACACGCTACGAAAAACTAAAGTCAACATGCCTCGCTGCCGTGCAACTCGTCTCCGCAATCAGCGGTATTAAATGACGACACGCCCTAGCGCGGCAACAGTTTGCCGCGCTGCCAGGCTTCAGCCGCGTCATCCGCCGTCATGCCTTCGTTACGGACCGCATCGTCAAGCGCGCTGACCACCTTGTTGCCAAGGGTCAGTTCATCCAGCTCATCCAGCATGTCAGTGTCGGCCCGCTCCCGCATCGCTTTGCTCAGCAGCAGCCGCGCCGTCAGCTCTTTCCCGGCCGCGCCCTGCGGGTCGGCCAGCGGACGCAGAGGCATCCGGTGAATCAGATAATTAGGCGTGAACAGCGGCGCGATCACCGGCTCCCTCGCTTCGATTGCTTCCGCAATTGCTGCATAAGCCTCGTCATCCGGGTGCGATTCGATAGTAAAACCGGCTTCGGTCAGCCGGTACCCGGCCACCATCTGGCGCACACGTGGCACCAGAGATTCCGGTGTCAGCAGATGACGGGCCGCGTCCGACGCCACGAGACCGGCCATGGAGTCTAGACCGGCCAGCGGAGCGCCCGGACGATCGGCGACAAAGAAGCCAAAAGCCGGCCGATACAGGCAGCCCATCGGCTCGACCGCCGGAGACAGGAAAACAGAATCTTCATCCGGATGCCAGACCGTGGCGAAAAGGTCGATTTCGCCACCGGCCAGCATCTCGCCAAGCGCTTCCGCCGGCCCGACAACGTAATCCGGCTCGATTTCATACGCTTCCAGAACGCGCGCCACAGCGGCTGCAACGGCCGCATGAAGCGAGGTATTCCTGTAGCCCAGTGTCAGCGTCGTCATCGAAAACCATCCTCATGTCACGCTACGTCGTCACCAGCAGAAGCGGGACCAGCGTCTTATCTAAGATAGATCGTTACCAGATTTTTACACGTGCGTCCGGTGCAAGATAGAGAGCCTGCCCGGGCTGCACATTCCACGCCTTGTACCAGGCATCGATATTATGCATCGGCAGATTGACGCGGGCCATCGGCGCCGAATGCGGATCAATGGTCGCAAGCTGACGAGCGCGGTCATCCCGCACTTTCATCCGCCACACCTGCGCCCAGCCGAGAAACACGCGCTGGTCGCCTGTCAGACCATCCCGGGCCGCAGAAGATTTGCCGTCCGGCGACAGGCGATAGGCATCCAGCGCCAGAGTAAGGCCGCCAAGATCGGCGATATTCTCGCCCATCGTCAGCTTTCCGTTCAGATGCACGCCCGGCAGCACCTGGAACGCATCGTATTGCGCCGCAAACCGCTCACCGAGTTTTTCAAAGCGAGCGGCATCTTCTTTTGTCCACCAGTCGCTCAGACGGCCATGCTCGTCGAATTTGCGTCCCTCGTCATCAAAGCCATGCGTCATCTCATGACCGATTACGCCGCCGATCGCGCCGAAATTGATGGCTGTATCCGCATTGGGATCGAAGAAGGGCGGCTGCAGGATCGAAGCCGGGAAAACGACCTCGTTAAAGACCGGGTTGTTGTAGGCGTTGACGGTCTGCGGCGTCATGTCCCATTCGTCACGATCGACCGGCTTGCCGAGATGACTGAGCCAGTAAGCCCATTCGAAAGCTCCGGCCCGCGCGGCGTTGCCATAAGCATCGCCGGGACGGATGGTCAGCCCGTCATAGTCCCGCCACTTCTTCGGATAGCCGATCTGGATTTCGAAATTATCGAGCTTCGTCAGCGCATGCTGCTTCGTGGCGGGCGCCATCCAGCTGTTGTTCTGCAGACGGATACGGAAGGCCGCTTTCAGCTGCTTTGTCAGCGCTTCCATTTTAGCCTTGCTCTCTGGCGGGAAATAACGATCGACATAGATTTTGCCGATTGCCCAGCCCATGGCGCTCTCCGTCACGTCCGCGCCGCGCTTCCACCGGACGGCAAGCTGCGGCTGACCCGCAAGCGTCTTGCGGTTGAACTCATAGGACGCGTTCACGAAAGGCGAGGAGAGATAAGTCGCGGCATTGCCGGCGAGGTGGAAGGCAAGCCAGGCCTGAAGCACAGGGAGCTTCGCCGCGCCGAGGATCTTCGCCTGTCCGGCGATGGCTGAAGGCTCGCCCACAATCAGCTTCGCCGCATCGGCCTGCTGCGGGCTGATCCCCGCGCCGGACAGCCAGGAGGTCCAGTCGAAGCCCTGTGCCAGCGCGGTCAGCTCTGTCAGAGAGCGGGCGTTATAGGTTTTGTCCGGATCACGCATATCCGCCCGTGCCCAGTGAACACCGGCGATGGACGTTTCCAGTGCTACGATATCGCCAGCCCGCGCCACGGCGTCCGGCCAGCCGGCCAGGCCGAGCATTTTCACGATATAAGCCTGATAAGCCTGTTTTTTGGCGGCGAATTCCGGCTTCAGATAATAATCCCGGTCCGGCATGCCCAGACCGTCCTGATCGACATAAACGGCAAACCTCGTCGGGTCTTTGGCGTCCGGCATGATGCCGAGCGAAAAGCCGCTGGTCTGAAAGGTTGTCTGTCCGGTGCCGAGCAGACGAGCAAAATCAGCCGGCGTCTTTACAGCCCGGATCGCGGCGAGATCGGCGGATAGCGGGGCCGCGCCCAGCTTTTCAATCGCCGTTTCATCCATGAAGGTAGTGTAAAAAGCGGCCAGCTTTTCGTCGCTGCTGAGCGGGCTGGCGGACGGGGTTTTCGCCAGGCTGGTCAGAATATCGCGGACACGCTGCTGAGACAGTTCGCGCAGCCTGTCAAAAGCGCCGAAAGACGTGCGGTCAGCCGGAATGACCAGGGCCCGCACTGCTTTGCCATCAGCATAATCGAAGAAATTATCGCCCGGGCGAACGCTCGTGTTGCGGCCGTTCAGATCAAAACCCCACGGTCTGATCGCAGCCGCGCCGGTTGTCTGCGCCGGAGCGGCGGGCACCGCCATGGCTGACATGGCAAGGCAGGTCGCCAGCATAAAACCACGCCTGCCGGCGCGACGAAGTGTAGCGTGACCGGGTTTGTGAAACAGCATGCAGCGAGATCCTCACGGCACGGCGGCGTCCGGCGCAGGATCGCCGCCGTCATCATTATTCGTTACGTACCTGCTTAGGTCACGCGGCTGCCCCCGCAAAGAGGGCAGGCACCATTTCTTCAGGAATTCAGATGCCGGCGGCCGCGGCGACTTTCGCGAAGCTTCTCTGACGCTGACGAATCAGCGCATAAACCAGTTTTGAAGCAATGGCATGGACACGGCCATGTGGCCGAAATCCGATTGTTTTCAGGACCATGCCGGTCACACGATCAATATGCTTCTGACGATAGGCCATCAGCGCACGCGACATATAACCTGCAATGCAGCGACGCCGGTCATAGGGCACCGAAGGCGGTTCGTTTGTCGTGTAGAAAGCTGAGGCCAACTCATCGTCCTCGCTTTCCGTGACGCGACCGATCGCGATACGCGCGCGAGTCCACGGCCCAAGCCGTTCGCGCTTCAGATAACGGTGCATGTGGTCATAGAACAGCTTGAAATGCCGGTATTCGTCGGCGGCGATCTGCTTGCAGATGGCTTTCAGCAGCGGTTCTTCGGTCGCGTCGGCAAGCGCGGAATAAAACGAGGAGGTTCCGGTTTCGACCATACATCGGGCGATCAGCTCGCCCGTGCGGGAGCCGCGCACGGAGGCCGTCACGTTCAGATCAATATGGTAGCTGGAGCGGTAGCGCTCGAAGGCGGCGGGATAATCCCATGCCGGATCGGCCAGCATCGCCCAGCGCCCGAGCGCATCACCATGCTGCACTTCCTCAATCGCCCAGTTATCGGCGGCCTGCTGAAAATCCGTGTCGTCGCTGAAAACGCGATTGAGATAGACTGCATAGTCCACACCGTTGCGCTCCACGACAGCCGCCGCCTTCACGATCGCGATGACATCAAGGTCCACATGTGAAGAATCGAAGCTATCCCAGTTCAGCTGATCGATGTGCCAGTGCTTCATTCCGCCTCTTCCCTGCGTTTCTCACGCTCACGCACGCCGGAAGATCGCTCAGCGTGACGGTCCCGGTCCGGAACGGAGCTGTTCCGGGGGGACAACAGGCAGACGCCTGACGTGATTCCGATCCTTCGCCTGCCTCCAAATGCGCGTGGCGTCAAGAAAACAACATCATAATCGGGTCGGGCTGCCTGCATTCCGGCTTTAACGCATGACCCGGTCAGGTGTTGCTGCCGGTCATCACTCTGGCCCGCGAGGACTGAGCCGCAGGCACAGGCGAGGCCTTGCGGGCGGACTCGGGAGGAGGCACGCGGGTTGTGCGCGGCTTAGCCTTCGGTTGCACCCGGGAAGGCGCCTCCGGAGACGTAACAGGAGCGCTTTTCCCCCGGTTGAGGGCGGCAAACAGCGCGTCAGTCGTGACCGGCTTTCCGAAAAGCCAACCCTGCCCGCATTCGATTCCCAACTCTCTGGCCAAAGCCGCCTCGACATCGGTTTCAACCATCTCCGCTACGGTGCGGCAGCCCAGTTCAAAGCTGCATCGGGCAATGGCGCGAATGAGAATTCTGTCACGCCCGCTTGTCATGGCATTGCGAAAAAAATGCCCGTCTATCTTGATATAATTGACCGGAAAGCGTCGGAGATATTCGAAACTCATGGCTCCGGCCCCGAAATCGTCGAGACAGATGCGGTGCCCCCGGTGAAACAGCTTTTGCAGCAGGGCGGCCGGACGTTCAAAATCCGTAATGCCGCGCGTTTCGGTGATTTCTATCAGAAGCCGGGACGGTGCGACCTTTGCCTCGGGCGAATCGAGCAGATTCAGCAGACGGTCGGCGAATTCGGCCGACTGAACAGAGCGGCCGGAAATATTGAGCGCCACACGCACACCGGGCGGCATTTTCTGCAACATACGAATTGTTTTGATGCAGTTGAGGAGATCGAACGTGTTAATCATGCCGATCTGCTCGGCGATTTTGATAAATTCGCCCGTATTTGAGATGCCGCGCGTAACACCTTCGGCGAAACGGGTCAGAACCTCATAATGCTGGATGGCGCCGGTTTTAAGCGCGATAATTGGCTGCAACACCTGAAAAAAAGTGTCATCTTCGATGATGTCGCGACAGGCAACGGCCAGGCCGCGATCCCGGTGTTCGGACGCCGCCAGACATTCCGGCAAATTTTCAAACGAAAACGCTTCGCTGGCATCCGCGGCAAACGTGCTCAGGGCAAAATTAAGCGCGGATTCAATCTCCCTCTGTTCCAGCAGGGAGGAATCCAGTGGTAATGACCGGCTGTAGGTCGCGGCCAGCAGGGAATCAGCCGCCGTCGCGATTTCCTTCTCGACAAGGCCCGGGCTTTTTTCTCTGGGCCAGATATAGGCAAAAGCGCCGTTATTAAGACGCGTGACCGCCCCGCCTTCGCTGTACGTTCGCAGGATGCCTTCCACTTCCGCCAGAAACGCCCGCGCCAGGGCACTTTCGCGCGAAGCGGCAATCCGCATAAGCTGCGGGAGAGACAGCATGACAATATTGAATCTGGACGGCTCTCCAGGCCCCGGCGTCAGGCGCCTGGCGAATTCGATAAACGCGGCGCGGTCAAGCAAACCATCGCCTTCCGGGCAGGCGATGAAGGCGCGGTCCATGATTGTGGCGGTAACAAGCCGCTCTCCGGGCACCCCGGGCGTGTCGGACATCCCGAGAATGGCGGTGCTCGTGTCATGTTCTCCCTGAAGAAAACGGACAGTGAGACGGTTCATCATGCCCGTATTGTCGAATTCCTCGACAGAACGCCGGAAATATACCCGGTCGGCGGGAACCAGAAGATCGAACAGCGACAGACCGCGCACAGCTTTCGGCTGATGGCCGGTCAGCTTCCGGATGGCGCCGCCGACATGACGGATGCGGAAGGCGCGATCGACTTCGAACAGAACATCCGCGGCGGCAAACGCCAGCGCGGCAAGCTGTTCCAGCTTACGGTCCGTGGCTGTTCCGGAATTGCTGTCACCGTCGGCCGCCATAATCTCCGCACAAAAATCGTTTCGTCGCGACTTTGCCGAAAAGAGAATAATGACTGCTTAATTTACCGGATAACCGCTACATCCACTCTGTAAATCGGGTCGATTCCGTGCCAGACACAGGCCAACCGCAGACAACAGGAATGCTTGCATGCCCGACGGCAGCCCTTTCAGCGCCCCCGCTCCTTCTCCCGCGAACCGGAGCGGTATGATCCGCCATGACTGGACGCGCGAAGACGTGCAGATGCTCCTGGATCTGCCTTTCCCCGAGCTTCTGTATCGGGCGCAGACTGTCCACCGCACGCATTTCGACCCGACCGAGGTTCAGATTTCCACGCTGCTCTCGATCAAGACCGGCGGCTGTCCGGAAGACTGCGCTTACTGCCCGCAAAGCTCCCGCCATGAAGAAAGCGTGAAAGCCGAACGCCTGATGGCGGTCGATCGCGTCCTCATCGAGGCAAAACGGGCCAAAGAGGCGGGTGCCGCCCGCTTCTGTATGGGCGCGGCCTGGCGCTCGCCGAAGGACCATGACCTGGAAACGGTCTGTCAGATGGTCGAGGGGGTCAAGGGACTCGGACTGGAAACCTGTGTCACACTGGGCATGCTCGACACGAAGCAGGCGCACCGCCTGCGCGAGGCGGGGCTGGATTACTACAACCACAACATAGACACCTCTCCCGAGTATTATGGCGAGATCATCACCAGCCGCACGTATCAGGACCGCCTGGACACGCTGGAGAATGTTCGCGATGCCGGCATCAACGTGTGTTGCGGCGGCATTGTCGGCATGGGAGAAGGCGAAGGGGACCGTGCCGGCATGATCGCCACTCTGGCATCGATGCCGAAACACCCCGAGAGCGTGCCGATCAACCTGCTGGTGCGCGTTGCCGGAACGCCGCTCAGCGAGGCCGATGAGGTCGATCCGATCGATTTTGTCCGTGTGATTGCGGCAGCCCGGATCACGATGCCGCTGAGCCATGTCCGTCTGGCGGCCGGACGCGAAAACATGAACGACGAAACGCAGACCCTGTGCTTCCTCGCCGGCGCGAACTCGATCTTCTATGGCGAGCGGTTGCTAACGACACCCAACCCCGCCGCGATGCGCGACCGGATGTTGCTGGACCGGCTGGGAATGCGAACGACGGTGATCGGACACTGACGTCAGACGATCCGGATTTCGCCTGCTCTGGAGCGTTTGCAGGATTTCAGGCAGCAAACCCGGATCTGCTAATCAACGAACCGGTTTCCAGAGGCATTGTTCGCATTAAGTGTTGCTGCGTTTCTCGGGGCTTTGCCCTGAAACCCGACAGAGGCCGCTGGTCTTTGGAAACCTGCTTATCCGGGGTGCAAGGATCTGTGGTCCCTGCCGGGTACGGACAGAGCCCTGAGCGGGACTAAACAGCTAACATCAACACCTACTAACGACAACAGAGCCTTTCCTGAGGCCCCGGGCCTCTGGCGGGGTTCGGGGCAAAGTTCTGAAAAGACACTGCTCCGCTCCCAAACGCTGAAACGGGCGGGGTGCGCCCCGTCAGGCGTCTTCACCCATCCGGGTTTCATCGACAAATTTCTCCGTCGCATCGTCCAGCGAGCGGGATCTGCGTCCCTTCGGATTGTGGACATACAGCGTTTTGGCGTCGATTGTCTCCACGACATCCGGCTGGACCGGCATTTCGTAGCGCGGGCGGCGCATATGGTCGGCCAGTTGCAGTTTTGGATTAAAGACCGAGTTAAATTTCCAGAGCATCTTAACAAAGTTTGTTTGCCCTTTGGCGAGAAGCCGCGCCGCGATACCCGCCGTGTCGCGCAGGGCCGCCCAGCCCATATGCTTGGTGTTCAGAACCTGCTGCGTTTTCACCAATTCTTCGTAAAACTCGGGAAGAGACAGCGTTGTCGGCAGAACAGCATGCTGAATGTCGAACAGCCTGTAATCGCGCGTTGTCAGGCGCCGCGCTTCCTTGTGCCAGATCTCGGTGCCGGGATAAGGCGTTGTGACAGAGATGTTGACGATATCGGGGATTTCCAGACACCACTGCCTGATGGTTTCGAATCTCTCTTTCGACCAGGACGGATCGGCGATCAGATTGATCGCCACGATCAGACCCAGTGAGCGGGCGTATTCCAGAGCTTCAAAATTACGATCGAGAGAAACACGCTTGCGGAATCGTTTCAGCCCTTCTTCATCAACGGCCTCAAGCCCGATGAAGATATAGCTCAGCCCGATCTCGCTCCACTCTTTGAAGACTTCCTTATTGCGGAGCAGCACATCCGCACGGGTCTCAAGATAATATTCTTTTTTGATGCCGCGATCGCGGATTTCCTTCGCGATCGCCAGGCCGTGCTCCGCATGAACGAAGGCGACATCATCCACTATGAAGACGCCAGGCTCCTTCAGGGATTCAAGTTCATCCGCGATAACGGTCGGGCTCGCCGTCCGGTAAGACCGGCCATAGAACGTCCAGGCGCTGCAAAATGTGCAGTCCCAAGGACAGCCGCGCGCGAATTCGATTGAGGCGGCCGGATCGAGCGTGCCGATGAAGTACCTGTTGCGGTGGCGCAAAAGATCGCGGGCCGGCCGCACATCGTCCAGACTTTTGACGAACCCTGGCGGCGGCCCTTCAAAATTCTTACCGACGACACCGGGCACCTTAGAGATGTCACCCTTCTTCCAGCCGTCGAGCAGAGGGCCAACGCCGGGTTCGCCTTCGCCGCGCAGAATGCAGTCGATCGCATCCCCGCCAAGCTCGAGAATATCTTTCGCGATGAAAGAAACCGAGTGGCCGCCAACGAAGATCAGAGCACCCGGCAAGCGCTCGCGCGTTTCTTTGCACAGATCGACAATTTCCGGAACATTCGCCAGATAATTACCGGAGAAACAAACCGCTTCAGGTTTGAATTCGCTGACCATCTTCCAGTAATCGTGATGCGTCTCTGCCTGAAGATCTATGAGCTGGACATCATGGCCTGCATCTCTGGCGGCGCCGGCAATGAGTTCAAGACCAAGAGGCTCAAGCCTCAGAAACACCCGCGTATACATGAGCGCACTTGGGTGAACAGCGAGAAGTTTCATAACCGCCTCCGTCAACGGCACACAGGTAAAAAAGGAGGGCAGGCCTTGTGCCGGGCAGAGACATATCACTATCGGATGCTAAATGTGACTTACTCACTACATTTTTCCGCGGCCACCACGTCTGCGATTACTGCATGACATAGGGAATTCCATTTACCTCAGACATATCAGTTACCGGAATTCGGGCGAACTGTTCCTTGCGGTCGCCCGTATGTCACCTCCGTATCCGGCGTGACATTCGACGTTCCGGGTTTCGGCAGCGATGTGCCCGCATAGGGAGCTGGCTCATAGCCACTGCCTTTCGGCGCGGACGCATCGCTGTAATCAGCATTGCGCTCCCGGCGCTGCTCCGCTTCGGCCGCTTCCGGGAAATCCCGTCCGGGCCGCTCGGAAGGCACGTCAATATTATCCCCGGCGCGCGGGTCCTGACCACTCATGCGGCATGACAGGAGGAATGCCATGACCGGCAGGAGCAGAAGCCGTCGTTTTGTCACAGCGCCTCCGGCGAGAGCGCGGCTGGAATCGTCCGGAGAGCCATAACCGGTTCCGTCCGTCAGCTGATCTGGCGGGCTTCCTCTGGCAGCATCACCGGAATGCCGTCACGAACAGGATAGGCCAGACCAGCCTGTTTGCTGATCAGTTCTCCCGCTTCCCGATCATAAAGAAGCGGGCCTTTCGTGACAGGGCAGACGAGCACCGACAGCAGTCGCTGATCGAGAGGAGCGGAGGTGTGGGCTGAGGACATGGGGCAGGTCTCCGGGGTGCTCGGGTTATGGTCAGTTAATACCATCTCTATGACGGACCTGCGGCGTCAGGAAAAGGGCCGGGCAAATCAAGCAGCGACTGTAACACGCGCGCCCGCTCCGTCAGAGAGACGGCTTCGAGAAGAGCCTGCTTTTCTGATGACGGGAAGGGGCAGATCATAGGGAGCGCGACAAGAAGCGCGTCATCCCCCATCTGGTCGATCACTTCCCATCGCACCCCCAGCCCCCGCACGGTGAAATAGTCTTTAAGAGATGTCAGAAGCTGGCCGCGATCGAACGGAGCGGAAGGGACTTCGCTCAGGTCGCCGGCATAAGCGGACACATCGATGCGGGCCACGCGGTAACCGCGCCGGCCTTCGCTTTCCCGAAGGTAACGGAAACGGGCAATCCCGGTGAGTGTGACGGCGAACGTGCCATCCACACGCTCGGAAAACGAGCTGATCCGGCCCAGGCACCCGACATCGAAGAGCGGTGGGAGGCCCTCGGCTTCATCAGCCTCGTCATCGAGTTCGTTGAAAGGCTGGATGATCCCGATCAGACGCTGATCCGCCAGGGCGTCTTCGATCAGCGCGATATAACGCGGCTCGAAGACGTTGAGCGGAAGCCTGCCCTTCGGCAGCAACAGCGAGCCGAAGAGTGGAAACAGCCCGATTTCGACCGGAATATCTGCCAGCGTGAGATCCGGCAGCCGGGGAACGAGTCTCGGGATGTCGTCATCAAAAAAAGATGCTTCCAGCCTCATGTCCCCTCAGGAAAACAGCAGCGAAGACAGACGGCGACGCGCGATAAGGGTCGCGGGATCGTCGTGGCCCCAGGCCTCGAAGAATTTGAAGAGAAGCTGTTTGGCGGCCCCTTCGTTCCAGTCGCGGTCGGCACGCAAAATCGTCAGGAGTTCAGCGGCCGCTTCCTCCCGGTGACCGGCAACATTCAATGCGCTGGCCAGCTTCATGCGGGCATCGAAATCTTCCGGATCAGCCTTGATTCTGGCCCGGAGTTCGTCCGCCTCACCCGCGACGCGCCGGCCTTCCTTCTTCAGTTCAAGAGCCGCGCGGGCACCTTCAATTTCCGGGTTCGTCGTAATGGCCGGCGGAACGTCTTCAAGCGCGGCGTTCGCGGCGTCCTCATCATCAAGAGCCAGCATGGCGCGAATGAGCCCTGCCCAGGCGGTCGGATTTTCATGCTCGTCGCCAAGCACGGCGGAAAACAGCTCGGCGGCGCGCTCGAACTGCCCCGTTTCCATGGCGGTATGGGCTTCGGAAAGCAGGTCGGCGCTCGGGAGCGTGCCGCCACCAGCGGCCTGCAACACGGTTTCGACGAATTTCTTAACCTGGCTTTCCGGCAGAGCGCCCTGGAAAAGATCCAGGATCTGGCCTTTCCAGAAAGCGGCGACCATCGGGATCGACTGCAACGGCAGCCCGAGACGGGTCAGCTGCGCGGTCAGCTGACGATTGGCCTCGATGTCGATTTTGACGAGTCTGACACGGCCTTTGGCCGCGCGGACGACTTTTTCGATGACCGGTGTGAGCTGTTTACAAGGACCGCACCAGTCGGCCCAGAAATCGACGAGGACCGGAACACTGTTGCTGGCGTCGAGCACGGTCTGCATGAAGCTGGCTTCATTCCCATCCGTGATGAGATCAGCACCGCCCTGTCCCGCCGAAGCCTGTGTCGCCGCGCCTGGCGCCGGGGCGGGTGGGTTCTGGCCGATTATATAATCCATCGTCTGCAAATCCTGCTTCTTTGCGCCCCGCCCGGCACCGGACCATGCCACACGGGTCTCGCCCGCCTGGTTCTGGTCTAGCGCAGGGCGTGACAAACACAAACCCATTCAGCTCCGCTGCCCGGACGGTTTCCGGGCAGCGGGTTTATTCCTCCGAGATTGGAGCGCGATGAATGATTCGCAATGTCAGGATTTCGCCCGGCGAGGCGGAATCAGTTCTTTTTCAGGGTAAAGGCAGCAGGCGGTGGCGGCGCAGCGCCAGCATTCCGGACGGCGGGCCTTGCAGACATAGCGACCCTGCAAAATCAGCCAGTGATGAGACTCCCGCAGGAGATCGGCGGGGATTCGCGATTCGAGGCCGTGTTCCACGTCGAGCACGGTTTTGCCACGCGCAAGGCCGGTGCGGTTGGCCAGACGAAAGCAATGCGTGTCAACCGGAACGGCGGCCTGCCCGAACGCGACATTGAGAACGACGGCGGCAGTTTTGCGCCCGACGCCCGGCAGAGATTCCAGCGCGTCCCGATCGGCGGGAACCTCGCTGTCGAAACGATCGACAAGCGCCTGCGAAAGCGCGACGACATTCTTCGCCTTGTTCCGCCAGAGCCCAATGGTGCGGATATAATTCCCTACTTCATCGGCAGTCAGCTTTGCCATCTCCGCCGGCCCCGGAGCAACGGCGAACAGGGCAGGCGTCACGCGGTTGACCGAGGCATCGGTCGCCTGAGCGGCCAGGGCGGTGGCGATCAGAAGCTGAAACGGCGTTTTGAATTTCAGCTCGGTTTCGGCATCAGGCCAGGTGCGGGCGAGATCGGCGAGGAAACCGGCAATTTCCGTCTTCGTCATGTTGCGCGGTGCATTGGCGGTGCCGTTCGGCGCGTGCGTGGCTCCCCCGGGTTTCCGCTTCGGCGCCGGTTTCTTTGGGGCCGGCTTAGCGGTCGCGGCTTTGAGAGCCACTGATTTCCGGCGTCGGGGCGGAGTGGATTTGGGAGATGAAGGAGGCGTTGGGTCGGACATGTGACAGAGAGTTTCTCACTCCGGCGGGGTGGTCGTCAAAGGGGCATCTGAACCGGATGGTTCACGCAGGTCAGGACATTTCGCGATGAACGGACCTTCGGGCGCTCCTGGTGCATGGGGTCCACACAACCGGGCAAGAGTTTCCTGCCCTCCCGACATATAACGCTTTTGTGATCTTAAGTCGGTTACAGGCCGGGAACTATTCACGATTGATATGCCTTTGGCCCATGTCCTGATAAACCCGGACGCGCGATCAATAAGGTCAATAAAAACATGCGCATATCTGTTATCAAGGCCACAGGAGTCGTCGGACTTTTTTGCGTGGTTGCCCCGGATTACTGCCGGCCGGCGCGGGGAGCGCCAGTCGAAACGCCGGCCGAAATGCCGGAAGACGGCGGGAAAGTCGCCATTACGAGCACCACTACCTCGCAGCAGATGGCATCTGCGGGCGGCTCATTTCCACAGAAAACAAGCTGGGGACGGATCAGACCGACACACCCGGTCATGCAGTCCATTCAGCTCTACCCTCCGGCGGCGAGCGGGCCAGCCGGTGTCACCGTCCCTTCGGACACGACTGAAGACAGCTTTTTCCCGGCTGATTTTCACTCCTGGCTGACGCAGAGCACGATGACGGGAAACTGGCACGGCTGGCGAACCTGGCTGATGAACAAAGGCGTCAACATCAGCGGCCACTACTTTGAAGACAGCGCAGGCAACCCGATGGGCGGCAAATCCCAGAATGTGCGCTATGCTCACGAAGTCGGCATCAACGTGGATTTTGATCTGAAAAAACTCACGGGATATCAGATCGGACTGTTCCACTTCATCGTCACCTCCCGCGCGGGGCTGGGTCTGGGAGCGAAGCTTCCGGCGCTCGACAGTCCGCAGGAAATTTACGGATCTCCGACGGTGCGGCTGTCCCTTCTCTCATGGGAAATGCCCTGGAACCACTACGTGAGAACCAGTGTCGGTGAAATAAATGCCGAAACCGACTTCGAAACCTGGTCTTACTACTGGGGAATGAATAATTACTGTCAGTTCCAGAGTAATGCGATCTGCGGCATGCCCCAGTCTATCGCCTTCAATTCCGGTTACAGTTATTACCCAACCGCGCATCCGGGCGCATGGGTCAAATTCTACCCGGCCGGAAACGATCATTATTCTGTTCAGTTCGGCGCCTACTCCGTCGATCCGACGATCGCGAACACCCATAATGGATGGAAAATGAATCTGCACGGCGCGACAGGAACGTTTTTACCGTTCCAGCTTGTCTGGCACCAGGGCGGCAAAGACGATTACAGCGGCCCTCTTCAGACAAATGTGAAGGTCGGCGGCTACTGGGATACGTCGGAGGTGAGCAATGTCTACTCTCATCTCTCTACATTTGACATCCCAATGCAGTATCTGGTTACTGCGCCCGTCTCCAATGTGAGGGGCCGTTTCGGCGGATGGTTTCAGTTCGACCGGATGCTGCAACGTGACCAGAACGATTCAAAGCGGGGAACGTCTTTCTTCGGCTCCTTCACCTGGGGCGATCCGCGAACCTCCGTCGCTCCCTACTTTGTCGACTGGGGCCTGACACGCAAAGGAACTTTCGCAAGCCGGCCGGATGACACAATCAGCCTCGGCATGAAATTCCTCTGGGTGAACCCCAAACTGACAAACTGGGTCCGTGAATTGCAGGCCAGCGGTGTGACCGGCGTGTACAAACCAACCGGAGAACACGCGATCGAACTCAACTACGGCTGGCGTCCGACCCCCTGGCTGCTGATCCGTCCGGGCGCCCAGTATATCTGGAGCACCGGCGGAACGAACCGGTACAAAAACCCGATCATTGTCGATGCTGAAGCCGGCATTACGCTTTGACGATCATATTTCAGCTGATCGACACGTGCTGGCGGCAACTGTCGCTAGCACTTTCCTTTATTTCATAAAGAAAAACCTTAGATCATACTCGCCTTCGGCTCCGGACGAACAGATTTTCGGGCAACAGCCTCTACTCAAAGAACACACTCTCTTCCGGCGGACAAAACAGTATGACAGTGATGGATTTGAGAAGCAGGAAAGTAAACGTCTTGTTACCCCATGACAGGCGGGGTAAACTGAAAACAGCATGACTGCAGAAGACAGAACAAAAGTTGATGCCGGCTTTCCGCCACCGGGAGATTTCATGAAAAAACACTCAAATGTGGCCGAACAGCCTGAAAGTCGGAACATGGACACCCTGACGCCCGACGGTCGCGGTTCGGTCCGCGTACGGGATGCGGAGGCGACACAGAAACGCATTCTGGGCGCTGCCAAGCAGGAATTTGCCATGAACGGGCTGGCCGGCGCACGCGTCGATATCATCGCCGAAAAAGCCGATGCCAACAAACGCATGATTTACCATTATTTTGGCAGCAAGGAAGCCCTGTTCACACGCACGCTGGAAGACGCTTACACGGATCTCACTGTGGCTGAACAGTCGCTGCAACTGGACCATCTGGAGCCGGTCGCCGCCCTTGAAAAACTTGTCCGTTTCACATGGAATTACTACCTCGAAAACCCGGAATTCCTGACACTTGTGAACAGCGCCAATTTACATAAAGCCGTTCATCTTACAGATTCAGGCATTGTCCCGACCATCAGCAGAAACCGTTTGCGGATGACACGGACTCTTCTGGAGAGAGGAGAAAAAGCAGGCACATTCCGCAGCGGGATCGACCCCATGCAGCTGAACATCACAATCGCGGCCATCGGATATTACTATCTCACCAACCGGTTTACTGGCTCCATCATATTCGAATGCAATTTCATGTCCGCGAAACTGCTTAAACAGCGGATCGAGTTCAATGTTGAAACCGTGAAGCGGCTTGTCTGCCATTAACCGTCCGCCTTGCGTCTCCGCAGGGAACAGAAGAGCCGGGGGCCTGTCCCCCGCTCAGTTGGCCCAGTCTGAGAAAACGTCAGTGTGATATCAAACTTCCCCAAACAGGGCTTGCGATTCCGTCAGTTTAATACATAACTATCCAGATGGTTACCTTGTGATCCGGAGAGTCTGGCATGTCAAAAATCAAAACAGCCGAAGAAGCTGCAGCCCTCGTTAAAGACGGCGCCATCGTTGCCGTAAATTCATCCAGCGGCCTGTGCTGCCCGGATGCCGTGCTGGGCGCGATCGGCGAACGATTCAGCTCCCATGGAACTCCCCGGAACATCACAACAATCCATCCGATCGCCGCGGGTGATATGTTCGGCACAAAAGGCGTGGACCATCTGGCCCGGCCAGGACTGATCTCAACCATCATCGGCGGTTCCTACCCGTCCGGCCCGTCGTCGGCCGAACCACCGGTCATCCGCCAGATGGTGGCGCGCAACGAAATCGCCGCCTACAACATTCCGAGCGGCATCATTTTCGACATCCTTCGCGAAGGCGCAGCACACCGTCCCGGCGTCATGACGAAGGTCGGGCTCGAAACCTTTGTCGACCCGGCTCAGGAAGGCTGCGCGATGAACGATGCAGCCAGGGAAAAGCCCGTCGTAAAAAAGATCGAATTCATGGGCGAAGAGTGGCTGTTCTTCCCATCCATCCAGCCCGATGTCGCGATCATCCGCGCCACCACAGCCGACGAGCGCGGTAATCTGACCTTCGAAGACGAAGGCGCCTATCTCGGCGCCATGGAACTCGCGCTCGCCGGACATAACAGCGGCGGCGTCGTTATTGCGCAGGTCAAGCGCATTGCCGAAGCCGGCACCCTGAAGCCGCATAACGTGCGCGTACCCGGCATCCTGGTTGATTGCATTGTTGAAGCGCCTGAACAGTTGCAGACCACGGCAACACCTTATGACCCCGCCATTTCTGGCGAAATCTTCAGCCCGCTCAGCAGTTTCACCATGCCGGAATTCAATGCCGCCAAAGTCATGGCACGCCGGGTCGCACAGGAACTGCAAACCGGCTGGGCCGTGAATATCGGGTTTGGAATCTCCGCTAACGTGCCACGTATTTTCCTGGAAGAAGGACGCCATGGCGATGTGACATGGGTTATCGAACAGGGCGCCGTCGGTGGCGTTCCGCTCCTGGATTTCAAGTTCGGCTGCTCCGCCAATGCCGAAGCCTTTGTCGCCTCCCCTCATCAGTTCACCTATTTCCAGGCCGGCGGATTTGACGTCTCCCTGCTCTCTTTCCTTCAGATCGATCGTCAGGGCTCGGTCAATGTCTCGAAACTCTCCGCCCGCCCCCATGTGACAGCCGGTTCAGGCGGATTTGTCGATATCACTTCCCGCGCCCGCCGGATCATTTTCTCCGGATACTTCAATGCCGGCGCGAAGTTTGACATCACAAACGGCAAACTGGTGATCGAACGTGAAGGTAAGATCGCGAAAATCGTCGAGACGCTTGAGCAGGTTTCATTCTCCGGCCCGCGAGCGATTGCCCAGAACCAGGAGGTGCTTTACGTGACGGAACGCTGCGTCATGAAACTCACTTCGGACGGACTGATGGTCACCGAGATTGCCCCCGGCATCGATCTCAGAACCCAGGTTCTCGATCAGGCCGGAATCCTGCTTCTGGTCTCGCCTTCACTGAGCATCATGGATGACGCCCTTTTCCGGCCCGACGGAAAAGCCATCAGCGGCACCACACGCGCCGTGGCATAATACCGGGCGGGGCGGTACCTCCGGGTGCTGCTCCGCCGGAAACCGGAGGTCCGGTGTTACGTCCCCGGACGGATCTGAACTTTAAGAATTTCCGGATTATCTCCGAGAGACTCAAAAGCCGTCTGAATGTCGCTCAGCGGAACAACACGCCGGGTAAAGGGCTCGACCAGAAACCGGCCATGCGTCAGCAGAGCCAGCGCGTCGTGCATATCCTCGCCCATGCCCGCCACAGAGCCTTTGATCGAATTTTCCCTGAGAACCATATCAAGAATTCTGAGCGGGATCGTGTCATCAGGCCCGGTGATACCGAAGGCCGCAACATGCCCCCCGGGCCGTATCAGATTGAACGCACTGGCATACAGCGCCGGTGAGCCGATGCTTTCAATGACAATATCTGCTCCCCGGCCGCCGGTATGCGCATGAACGACGTTCCGCACATCGGCGGGATCAGTGATGACAACATCCGCGCCGGAGCGGCGGGCAAGCTCTGCCCGCTCGGGCGAGAGTTCAACCGCGATCACCGGCGCGGCGCCCACAAGACGCACCATCTGGATGTGCAGATTGCCGATCGGACCGGCGCCAAGAACGACGACAGACTGCGCGAAACCGGCCCCCGCCTTGCGGGCTGCCCGCACAACACAGGCAACAGGCTCGGTCAGCGCCAGAACCTCCGGGACGACACTGTCCGGCGCTGGAATGATCTGACGGGCCGGCACGGAAACATACTCCGCAAACGCGCCATCACGATGGATACCGATCTGGCGCATCTCCGCGCAGTTCAGGATTTCATTCCTGCGACAAAAATAGCAGTGCCCGCACCCGATATTGATATCGGCCACAACCCGCAATCCGGGCTTCAGACCATTTACCCCTTCCCCTACCCGCTCCAGTATTCCGGTAAACTCATGACCGGGAATGAAGGGAATCTTATCCGCCGCATAATGACCGTGAAAGATGTGAACATCCGTCCCGCAAATCCCGCAGCGATCCACCCTGACCAGCACATCGTCCGGCCCGACCGGCGGCAGCGGGACTTCCCTGACTTCAAAACGTTCCGGCGCAACGAGCACGGCAGCCTGCATCGTCTGCATCTTCGTTCTCCTGACTGTTTATTTAACAATCCGCATTTTTGAGCGGTCAATCGTTGTCGCGATGGCGACAATCAGAACAAGACCAAAGAAAATCTGCTGTCCTGTCGCCGGGATATTCAGATAAAGCATGCTGGCCCGCACGACCGCCACAATCATCGTGCCGATCAGCGTGTTCATCACACCGCCAACACCACCCGTCAGGGGCGTTCCCCCGACCAGAACGGCAACGATCGCCGGCAACAGAAACCCTTCCGCCAGCGTGGGCGAGCCGCCGGACAGTTTGACCGAGAACATCAGCCCGGCAATCGCCGCGAACATTCCGGACAATGCAAAGGCAAGAATTTTATACCGCTCCACACGGATACCCGAAGCAACAGCAACCGGCTCCCCCGTACCAATGGCCTTCAGAACCCGGCCGGCCGTCATGCGGTTCTGGATAAACCAGGCCACGCCGACAATCACAAGGGCCAGCACCAGTTCATGAGGAATACCGGCCGTGCTGCCCTGCATCCATCCGAAAGCATGGTTTCTCTGCCCGGCATCCATATGCAGCGCCTGCTGCCCGGAAACATACTGCGCGACGGACAGGGCAATGCCACCCACGGCCAGCGTGGCAATGAAAGACGGAACCTTCAGCCGTGTCGTGACAATGCCCGAAACCGCGCCGAACAGCAGACCGGCGGCCATGACGACCAGCGCCGAAGCGGCCCCCGCCACAGGGAGCGTTACCGTCGCCAGAACCGTCGCCATGTTCGCGACCGACTGAGAAGAGAGATCAATGCTGCCGATATAGATGACCAGCGTCATGCCGACCGCCATGATCAGAAGCGGTACGACATCGGTCGCCAGGTTCAGCAAATTTTCCGGACTGAGAAATTTTATGTCCGTTACCCCTACCACGAGGAGCGCGCAGACAAGCGTGATCCACGGAAGATGGCGCCTCAGTTTTTCAGCATAGGTCAGACTGCCGCTTACACCATGTACCGGATCAGGTCGTAAGGTGAAGGTTTTGAGCCTGGCTGACAGTTGAACCATTTCCTGATCTCTCCGTCCTTGATGACAGCGATGGTGTGACTGAGGCCGATTGCCTCTTCCAGAGTATCCGCAACAAGAATGATCCCCACGCCGTCCGCCGACATGTCCCGGATCATCTCATAAACATCTTCTTTCGCGCCGATATCGAGGCCGCGGGTAGGGTGATCGAGCAGGATGATCTCCGACCCGCTGCTTCGCCATTTGGCCAGAACGACTTTCTGCTGATTACCACCGGAAAGATTTCCACAATCGGAATTTTCCGAAGCAACCCTGATCGACAGACGCCTGATCCAGTCACGCGCGAGTTCGCGTTCCGCCGGAATCCTGAGCACGCCGCTTTTCGAATAATTCCGCATCTGGGAGAGCGTCATGTTTTCAAAGACATTCATGCCACTGGCAATGCCTTCGATCTTGCGCTCACGCGGAACATATCCCACACCATGCGAAACACTTTCCGACGCGCTGAACGACCGCACCGGAATACCCCGGATACTGATGGTCCCTTTCTCAGGCTTCTTCATCCCGAAAATCGTTCGAAGAACGGGCTCCCGCCCCGATCCTTCCACGCCGACAAGAGCCAGAACCTCGCCCGCATGCAGATTCAGGGAAACGTCATTTCCCCGCCCCGCTATCGTCACATGATCAAGTTCCAGCAGGACATGACCGTCGTCGTACGGCCTCTGTTTGTCTTCCCGGTAATATTCATGATTGACATCCCGGCCGACCATTTTCTTCTGGATCGTCTCGATGTCCGCTTCCGCGCTGTTCATCACATCAACGACGGCACCATCCTTGAGAACGTAAATACGATCCGACAACGTGACGATTTCATCAAGGCGGTGAGAAACAAAAATGAACGAGGCTCGCCCTCGAAGTTCCCTTACCAGACCGAAGAGCAGATCGATTTCTTCTTTTGAGAGAACGGATGTCGGCTCATCCAGAAGAATGACAAGTTTCCCCTCCACCCTTTCTTCAAGGGTAAGGACCTTCGCCAGTTCGACGAGCTGACGCTGGGAGAATGTCAGCTTCGATGTAATCATCGCCGGATCGATGTCGAGCTTCACTTTCCTGAGCTGCTTTCCAGCCGCTTCCGCCATCTTCTTCCATTTGATGGCGCCAAACCGGACAAACGGCTTCTCAAATCCAAGAAAGATGTTTTCCATCACGGTCAGATTGGGAATCAGGGATTGCTCCTGATACACCATTCCGACACCCATTTTCATGGCATCGCGTGGATTGCTGAAGGAAACAGGAACGCCATCCACCAGGACATTGCCGGCATCATGCCTAACAGCCCCGTAAATGATTTTCATCAGGGTCGACTTGCCTGCACCGTTCTCGCCAACAAGCCCGACAATCTCCCCGTCTCCAATCCTGAAATCCACACCCTTGAGAACATGCACGCCAGGGTAACGTTTTTCGACATTCTGCAGTTCGAACATGGCCCCTACTTTACAAAAAAGAGAGAACGCCGGTCGGTGGACAGATAAACGGCCGCAATGACAAGCAGACCGAGAACACCATCCTGAAAGTAATCCGGGAGTCCGACAACCACCATTCCGTTACCTATGACATTGACGATCAGAACCCCTACAAGCGTATTCCAGACACCACCTGATCCGCCGCTCAGCGAGGTCCCGCCAACAACGACAGACGTAATCGAAACGAACATGAAATTCTGTCCCGTCTCGGTCTCGGCAATACCCAGCCGGGCAACAGCGAATATCGCTCCCAGCGCATAAAAAATACCCGCAACGATAAAGCCGGTTACCCGCAGCCTTCCGGTATTCAGCCCGGAAGCACGCGCCAGATCCTCGCCGCCTCCAACTGCATAAAAATTACGACCGACCGTCGTATCGTCCTGGATGAACCACGCGATCAAAAGGCACGCCAGCGCCGCCCAGGCCATCAGCGGAAAGCCCCCTACCCGCACCGTCAGAAGAGAGCGGAAAATCGGGTCCTCGATCAGGATACGATCTCCGCCCGTAATCAGCAGCGACAACCCGATTCCGACAAATCCCAGAGAAAGACTCGCCATAAATGAAGGAATTTTGAGTTTGACGTGAATCAGTCCGTTAACGGCCCCCAGGACCGCACCAATGAGAAGAGCACCGGGAATAGCCAGCCACCCGGCTCCTGAAAGCGAGCCGCCAAGGGCGTTCAGCATCAACGCGAACAGCACGGCACAAACCGCAATGGTTCCCTCCATCGACAGGTCGATCGATCCCATCAGGATGACAAACGTCACGCCTGTCGCAACCATCAGAGCCGGCGAAGATGAAATCGCAATACGCGCAAAGTTACGAAGTGACAGAAAATTCGGATTGACTGCCGTGAAGAACAGGACAAGCCCGATCAGCACGAAAAGAGGGACCCATTTTCTGAGATTTTCCATGGTCAGGCGCTGAGTCATGAGCAGGTCTCGCCATCAACAGTAAAAACGCCGATAATTCGTGATTCTTTGCCATGAGATCCTGACAAAAAATCATGATTTATATCGGATGGGTCCTTTGGCCAGAGACCAGAAATCTTTCCAGTTATACTCCGGGTTCGTATCTATATATTTTGTCTTGAATTCCTGAGCGTCTTTTGTCGTTATCACCGCCGTCGGACCATAAAACTCACGATGTTCCCTAGGCTCCGCCGAGGGTTTGAACGCACCTGTCGCCGCGTAATAGGCCAGCGAAGCCGTGATCCCGCCCGCCCAGTATGCATTTGTAAAGACCGTTGCAAGCAATTTTCCTTTTGCAATCATTTCTATTGCCTGCGGATTGCCGTCATAGGATACGACAGGCATATTTTCGATACCCTCAGCCCGCAGTGCCTCGATCACGCCATAAGCCATCGTGTCACTGGCGCAATGAACCCCCTTGATCGCATCGCCGTAGCGCGTCAGAAAACCCGACATGACCTGATTGGCTTTCTGCGTGTCCCAGTCGGCCGCCTGAATCGCCAGAAGCTGGATATTCGGATAGGCTTTCAATGCATTTTTGAAACCCTGCTGACGTTCGATAGCCGGATTGTTAGAGGCGATACCGCCAAGATGCACTACACCACCCTTCCCTCCCATGGCATCGAACAGAACACGGGCCGTCTGTTCGGATGGTCCGACGTCGGACCATGTCATGTGAGAGACGTAATTGTCGCCGAAATCCCATGGATGGAGATCATCAGTCTTGTTCCAAATCGTGGAAACATACGCACCGGCATGGCTGACGGCTTCAACGACCGGCCGGCAGTTCGGCATATCATTCGGATCGACCGCCAGCGCCACACCGCTGCCATAACGCGAGAGAAGGGACTGGATGTCGGAGAGGGATTTTTCGCTGGACCCACCATTGATCAGATTGATCAGGTCACCCGACTGCCTGCCCAGACTCCGGACAAATGCCTCTCCTCCGGCAACGATGGAATTCCAGAACGGATTCGTCCGATCCCGATAGCTCCAGCATATTTTCGGATCAGGTGATGTTGCAGCCGCAGCCTGCCGCCCGATCAGCGAGGAAGAAGCCGCTGCTCCGCAAAGGCCCCAGGCCGAGAGCAGGAGAAGATTGCGACGATTGAGCGTCTGGTGCTCAATGTAATTTTTAATGAAAGACATGTCTGCCTCCGGGACGCCTGTTTCTGGAATCTACTGCCAGAGTCTGTGCACTCTGCGGTATATCCGGCGTTCTTTATTATTGAACCAGATAGTTACCAAAGACTGTTCGGAAGTCAACAGCAAAGAACGCACAGTCATGTGAGATGAAGCGGAATCAATGTGATCAGAACAAACGATTTCGGTGATTTCCTGCTGTACTCATGGCAGACGTAACTGGAACATCTCCTGTCTCCCAGCAATAAGCTATCGCGTGGCGTACCGGATCAGATCGGAACAGGCGCATTTTCCCGGAGCAACCCACGTTTTTTCAGATCGGCCCAGAACTCTGAAGGGATGGGATAGCTGAACCATTTGAGATTCTGCTCAAGCTGCCCGGTATTTCGTGTCCCCGCGCAGAATGACGGGATCGCCGGATGAGCAACGACAAACTGCAATGCCGCCGCCGGAAGCGGAACACCGTAATCCCGGCACACAGCTTCGATTCTCACCACCCGCTCCATGATCACTTCCGGTGCGGGAGAATAGTTATATTTCGCGCCAGGAACAGCACCTGTCGCAAGGATACCGGAATTGAAACCACCGCCAATCACAACGGCGGCACCACGCGCCTCACATAAAGGCAGGAATTTATCCAGAGCCTCCTGCTCAAGCAGCGTGTAACGCCCGGCCAGAAGAAAGCAGTCAAAATCACGCTGAAGAAGCGCTTCGTAGCAAACCTCCCATTCGTTAACGCCGACCCCGATCGCTTTGACGACACCTTCCGACCGAAGTCTTTCGAGTGCGCGCCAGCATCCGTCCATGGCCTGCCGGAAAACCTCCGGTTGATTATCTCCCTGGGTAAACCGGTCAATGTCGTGGATGAAGAGAAAATCTATTCTTTCAAGCGCGAGCCGCTGCAACGAATCCTCGAAAGAACGCATGGTTCCATCAAAACTGTAATCGAAATCCATTATGTTGGGAGCGGCATTATTCCATGGCGAGAAATCGATCTCCGAGCGCTTCGCGGCCCGCAATCTCCTGCCGACTTTCGAGGACACCACAAAATCGTCACGTTTTTTCCAGCGAAGAGAGTGACCCAGCCGGAGTTCCGCGAGGCCGTGACCATACATGGGGGACGTATCGTAAAAACGGACCCCGGCATCCCACGCGCATTGTATCATGTCATTCGCAATACCCTCATCGACTTCCCGAAGGAAGTTGCCAAGAGGCGCGGTACCAAATGCAAAAGCGGTTACATCAACACCACTACGACCGAATTTACGTTTTTCGTCTGGTCTCATAGCCGGTCATCCTGTTTTTTGCCTGTTCATATGTCATGACGGCTTTATTTTTACGGACGGCTGTTCCCAACAGTTTTCTTTAGCGTTCTTTCCGGGTCAACGACCTGAAAATCGTTTTCTTTCGGTTACAGATCATCTTCAGGAGAACTGCTTCTCCAGTTTCTTCGTCAGTTCAGGAACAATGGAAAAAAGATCCCCGACAAGCGCATAGTCGGCGACTCTGAAGACAGGCGCATCTTCATCCTTGTTTATCGCTACAATAACTTTCGAGTCCTTCATCCCTGCAAGATGCTGGATGGCACCGGAAATTCCGACAGCGAGATAAAGTTCCGGAGCAACCACTTTGCCGGTCTGCCCGACCTGCCAGTCATTCGGCGCATAACCCAGATCGACCGCCGCGCGACTGGCCCCGACAGCAGCCCCCATCCTGTCTGCCAGATCAATGATCATGTCGAATTTTTCTTTCGATCCGACACCACGCCCCCCCGAAACAACCACCCTGGCCGAAGTCAGATCCGGCCGCTCAGAGACCACGGAAACATCTTCCACCCAGAAGGACAGTTCCGGATCAGCAACAGCGTCTGTTCTTTCGATGGGTGCGGAGCCACCTTCACCAACAGCACTGAAAGACGATGTTCTGACGGTAAAAATTTTGATCGGATCAGCCGAAACGACCGTCTGAATCGCATTTCCGGCATAAACGGGCCGGTCAAATGTTTCCGCATCATGCACATGAGTGACGTCGGACAGCACCATCACATCCAGCAGCGAAGCCACGCGAGGCAGAATGTTTTTCGAGAACGCCGTCGCAGGAGCGGCGATGTGACTGTATGCCGGAGCAAGAGAAACAATCAGCGCGGCAAGTGGTTCGGCCAGGCCGTGAGCCAGCGAAACATCCTGTGCCATCAGAACCCTGGATACGCCCTGAAGTCTGGACGCTTCCTGTGCCGCGGCCTCGCTGTCACCGGATGCAACCAGGACATGCACTTCACCCAGAGGGGACAGCGCGGAGAGGGTTTTCGCAACAGCATCCGTGGCCAGACGCCCCTGATTCACTTCGGCAAGCAGAAGAACGGACATCAGATAACTCCTGCTTCGTTTTTAAGTTTTTCTATGAGTTCATCGACCGAAGAGACTCTTACGCCGGCAGAACGCTGCGGCGGTTCAATCGTTCGCACAACTTTCAGACGCGGCGTGGTATCAATGTCCAGTTCCGCAACGGTCCGTTCTTCCAGAGGTTTTTTCTTCGCCTTCATGATATTCGGCAAAGACACGTAGCGTGGTTCATTCAGTCTGAGATCAGCAGTAATCACCGCCGGGAGACTGACCCTGACGGTCTGTAGTCCGCCATCGACCTCCCGGGTTACAATCGCGCTACCATCAGCGATTTTGATTTCCGATGCAAAGGTTGCCTGCCCCCAGCCCAGAAGACCCGCAAGCATCTGCCCTGTCGCATTCAGATCATTATCGATCGCCTGTTTTCCTGCAATCACAAGATCCGGCTGTTCCTGTTCGACGAGCCTGGCAAGAATTTTTGCGACGGCAAGAGGTTCAATGTCCTGATTGACGTCGGATGTCGCATCGACAAGAATCGCGCGATCGGCACCCATCGCCAGCGCCGTGCGAAGAACATCCTGTGCCTGTTTCACTCCGATGGAAACAGCCACGATCTCCGAGACAATGCCCTTTTCCTTCAGTCGTACCGCTTCTTCAACGGCGATCTCATCAAAGGGATTCATCGACATTTTCACGTTCGTCAGTTCAACTCCGGACCCATCTGCCCTGACCCGAACCTTTACGTTATAATCAACAACTCTTTTTACAGGAACAATTACTTTCATGAGTCCCCCCGAAAATCAGCACACAGACCGGAAGCGGTCGATCATGATATCGAGAACCTCTTCAGGCTCCCGTTTCCACCAGTTGGCGGCAGAGAAAATTTCAACCTCGCAGAATCCCTGATACCCGGCGGCTTCGACCGCCGAGCGAATTCCTCTGAGATCAGCAACACCATCTCCCATCATGCCGCGATCCAGCAGAAAGTCGGACGTGTGCGCGAGCCAGTCGCACAGATGAAATCCGAAAATCCGTCGGCCGGCACGGGCAAGCTGGCGGGGCAGATCGGTATCCCACCAGACATGATAAACATCGATGGCAACACCAAGGTTGTCGGCGTTAATGAAATCACAGATATCAAGGGCATCGCGCGTCGTCATAAGACAGGACCGGTCGCCGCCATACATCGGATGCAAAGGTTCCAGCGCCAGCCTGACACCGGAGGAAGCCGCATAGGGCAGAACACCCGCAATGCAACCGGCAACAGCCTTCAGGCTTTCCTGCACCCCTTTTGTGCCCACCTGCACGCCACCGGTCACAATCGTCAGAACATCGGCCCCAAGTTCAGCGGTTTCGTCAATGGCTTTGCGGAAATCGTCGGCAACGTCTTCCCTGTGCCGGGCCGCCAGCGGGCCGACAAGAAACGGAGCCCGGCACAACCCCACGACACGGACTCCCGCCTCCCGCGCACGCGCGCCAATCGCGGCAGCCTTTCCCTCGATTTCCCTTCGCCAGAACACCAGTCCGTTGATTCCCCGCTCCGCACAGGCATCAATGGTTCGCTCCGGTGACCACCCGACCCCCGCTCCGGGAACATTATGCCCAAGAGTAGCCGTGTTCAGGGCCAGAACCGAATGGTCATGACTGAAATCACGCATCTCACGCACCGTAAAACGCAAGAAGTGTTTTCATCCGGCTTACGGCAAGGTCAGGATCACGAAGCAACCCGCAGCCATCGGCAAGCCGGAATATACCTGTAAAATCAGGCAACGGACGCATCGCCTGCGCTCCGTTCAGCATGACAAAATGATCCTGAAACCCGTTTAGCCACGCCAGAAACACAACGCCGGTCTTGTAGTATTGCGTCGGCGCTCTGAAGATCAGACGCGCCAGAGGAACCGTCGGATCAAGCACGGCCCGGAAACCAGCGACATCTCCCTCCCCCAGCCTGTTGACGGCAAAGACCGCCGCCGCCGCGAGCGGATCGAAAATCCCGAGCAGCGCGTGGCTGAATCCCTTTTCGTCGCCCTGAATGAGTTCCGGATAGTTGAAGTCGTCTCCGGTGTACATCCGCACACCCTCCGGCAAACGCCGGCGCAGAATAATTTCCTTGTCTTTATCCAGAAGCGAAATCTTGATGCCGTCGATTTTAGGTCGGTTTTCATCAATGATCGCAAGAACCGTCTCCAGGGCGGAATCGAAATCCCGTGTACCCCAGTACCCCGCAAGCGCCGGATCGAACATTTCCCCGAGCCAGTGAAGAATGACGGGCCTGTCACACTCAGACAACACTGCACGATAGACCCGCCTGTAATCATCGGGCGTTTTCGCAACCTGCACAAGCGCGCGGCTCGCCATGAGAATAAGGCTGCCACCGACGGCCTGAATGGCGCCAGCCTGCTCAAGATAAGCACTGATGACCTGATCCACAGACCGGGCATCGCGCGGATTGAGCTGATCCGTGCCGCAGCCATTCCCGATCAGCGCGTCGGGCAGTTCCACTCTGGTCCGCCGGATCAGTTCAAGGGAGCGGGACCAGTCGAGCCCCATGCCACGTTGCGCTGTATCCATGGCTTCGGCAATTCCCAGCCCCAGACCGGCAAGATGCCGGCGGAACTCAAGAGTCCTGTCCCAGTCTATCGCCGCATGACCGGACGGGTCCGTGTCGGCGAACGGGTCAGCGACCACATGCGCGGCGGAATAGATAATACGGGCGGGATGGGGAGGCAGGACTGTCCGTGGCAGAGATACGCCCGTCAGAACGTAATCCACCTTCCGTCCGGCCTCATCAGGCAGTGCGATTTTCATGGCTGTTCTCAAAAACGGGGGACGAGCAATCCGGCATCGGCCGAAATAACCTGTCCCGTGGTATAAGGGAGTTTTCCGCAGGCAAGCGTCGCGATGATCGCGCCCATGTCAGCAGGCTCTCCGACGCGGGGCAGCAGCGTCAGACCATCCACGGCACGCTGACGATACATTTCGATGACCGGCGCCGTCATGTCGGTGGCGATCAGCCCGGGCTGCACGTCGTAAACAGCGATGTTTTCCGGGCCAAGCCGGACGGCGAGGGCTTTTGAAACCATCGCCGCCGCCGCTTTCGACGCACAGTATTCCGAACGCGCGACAGCAACAGCAACAGCGTTTGACGACGTGACATTCACAATGGAATGAAACAGTCCCGCCGGACGCTCCTTTGCCAGAAGATGACGGGCAAAAACCTGAGAAAGAAAGAACACCGCCCTGGCATTGATCGCCTGACAACGATCCCAGCTTGCCTCGGTGACATCGAGAAGATCTCCTCTCTGAAGCACACCGACACCGGCATTATTCACCAGCGTCGTCAGAGGCCCGAGCGTCTCCGAGATCCGGCCCAGCCAGTCCGCATGAACGCCCGTATCGCTCACATCGAACGGTGCGGCCATAACGGGAACATGCAGAGCCTCGATACGCCTGACCGCGCCACGCAACTCTTCATCGTCAGCGGGACCGTTGATCGCCACCGCAAATCCTGCCCGCGCCAGAGCTTCCGCAGCGGCGAACCCGATACCGCGCGAAGACCCGGTAACGAGCGCGACCTGCCTCATGCGCGGGCGCCTTTTTTCATCAGTTCGCGCGCAATGATCATACGCTGAATCTGATTCGTGCCTTCATAAATCTGCGTGATTTTGGCATCCCGGTAGAGGCGCTCCACCTCGAAACCGCGAATGTAGCCAGATCCGCCGAACACCTGCACCGCATCCGCCGTCCGCGCGACAGCCATGTCTCCGGCAAAGCATTTGGCCATGGAGCAGGACCGCGTCGCGTCATGCCCGCGATCGATCTTCACGGCGGCAGAGTGAACCAGAAGCCTCGCAGCCTCGATGTCCTTCGCCATATCCGCCAGGAGCCACTGAACCCCCTGGAATTCGGAAATGTGCTTACCGAACTGTTTGCGCGTGCCGGCATAGTCCACGGCAGCCTCAAGCCCCGCCTGAGCGATCCCCACGGCCAGTGCCGCAATCCCGACGCGCCCCTTGTCCAGCACACTCATCATCATATGGAAGCCACGCCCAGCCTCACCAAGCAGGGCATCCCGTCCCAGTCGCACATCCGAAAAATTGAGTCCGCCGACCTGACTGGCCCGCTGCCCCATCTTGTGCTCTTTCGGGCCACGCTCAACGCCATTCGCGTGCAGATCGACAATAAAGATCGACATACCCCGGTTGCCGGCCTCCTTGTCTGTCCGAGCAAGGACAAATCCTGTGTCAGCAACAGGCGCGTTGTGAATCCACAGCTTTCCACCATTCAGAATCCAGCCGTCCCCGTCTTTTTCGGCGGTGGTACGGATTCCCGAAACATCGGTCCCGGCTTCCGGCTCGGTGATACAATAAGCCACCTTGCGCCGCATGCTGATGATTTCGGGCAGCATCTTCTTCTGTACGTCGGTGCCATGACGAACGAGAAGCGTACTGATCAGCTCGACCAGTCCACATTGATCCGCGATACTGGCATAGCCACGTGACAGTTCCTCCATGACGACAGCGTAGGTCAGCGTATCGAAGCCGGGGCCCCCGAATTCTTCAGGAACACCAATCCCAAACAGACCGACCTTTGCCATCTCTTCGTAAATCTCAGCCGGAAATCGCTCTTCACGATCCAGCGCCTCGGCCACCGGCCGGATAACCTCATCAGCGAAATCGCGAGCCGTGTCGCGAACCTGCTCCTGTGTCTCGTTCAGATACATTCCGGCAATTCCTGCTTTTTCTTATGCACTAACTGGTTACATACGATTCTTTTTAGTGGTGATCAAGCAGAAAGAAAAAGGAATTTCTAAACATTCGTTATTTTTTCCGGAGATGTGATCACAGAACAGTGTGCGGTCACCCGACCAGAACAACGCCCTCCTCCGGGGGTTCGATCTCTTCCCCACGGGACAGACCCGCCTCGCTGTGGCCGCCCTGATATGCCATCTGACTAAATTATCTCTTTGATATTATGACTTATTACGAAATAGAGCCTGACTGCCGGGCATCCCGGCAGCCGAGGCAACCGCGCACGATCACGAAAATGTGAGTTACTACGCTCGCAACAACTCCCTATGACAGACGTAACCAGATGGTGCGTCTGGAGATGTCGCTTAAAAAACCAGGTGCTGTCAGACAAAGACAAAAAAAGCACGGAATAAAAATACAAGGCATCGACTATGATCAGTTTTAGGAGTCCGCGGCAGATGGTGCCGGCTGGACAATACGGCCTTCTTTCTGCCGTCCGGCAGATCGCTCATATGACAGGCTCTCAGTCGTGCTTTTGGGGTCATGCCTGAACAGATGCGCCTGCAATCAGGTTCTTCATGTCCTGATCTCTGAAGAGACATCTGTTTTAATTCATTCCTAAATACAGATGCCCGCGAAACTTAGTCTGTTCGGGCCGTTTCCGTCATCTGTCCATGTATCCGCAACGTGCATCCCGCTATGCGCGTCGAAATCAAGGAGAGCTGTCAATGCCCGAGATGACACCCGGCACGGCATTACCTGAGACCCCACGCGAATTCGGTTTTTTTGTTGATGGCAAATGGCACAAAGGACAGGAGATGTTTGATCGACATTCTCCCGCTCACGATGTGCCGGTCACGCGAATCCCCCGCTGCACAACTGACGACCTCGACCTGGCCGTCAGAGCGGCACGACGCGCCTTCGATGACAGGCGCTGGTCCGGACTGTCAGGCGGGGCGCGCGCGGCTGTCCTGCTGCGTGCCGCCGAAGGCCTCCGCAGGCGCCGGGATGAAATAGCCCGGTGGGAAGTCCTCGAAAACGGCAAGCCCGTCGCGCAGGCCAGCGGAGAGATCGATCACTGTATCGCCTGTTTCGAAACGGCAGCCGGCGCCGCAAGGCTGCTGCACGGTGACAGCTTCAACAACCTCGGCGACGGCCTGTTCGGCATGACGCTGCGCGAACCGATCGGCGTTGTCGGCCTGATCACACCTTGGAATTTCCCCTTTCTCATTCTCTGTGAACGCGCGCCTTTCATCCTGGCGTCCGGCTGTACCCTGGTGGTCAAACCAGCCGAAGTGACAAGCGCAACAACTCTGATTCTTGCTGACATTCTCTCGGAAGCCGGCATACCGGCAGGCGTTTACAACGTCGTGACGGGAACAGGGCGCGAGATCGGGCAGGCGCTGACGGAACACGTGGGTATCGACATGCTCTCATTCACCGGATCGACCGCCGTCGGACGCTCCTGCGTGCATGCGTCGGCGAACAGCAATCTCAAAAAGCTAGGCCTTGAACTCGGCGGGAAAAATCCGATCATCGTGTTTGCGGACGCGGATCTTGAAGACGCAGCCGATGGCGCGGCCTTTGGTATCAGCTTCAACACGGGACAATGCTGTGTTTCATCGAGCCGCCTGATCGTCGAACGCCCGGTTGCTGAGGAATTCGAGCGAATCCTCGCCCGAAAAATGGAAAAAATCCGTGTTGGAGACCCGTTTGATCCGGAAACACAGATTGGCGCCATCACGACGGAAACCCAGAACAAAACCATTCTCGGATATATTGAAAAAGGCAAAGCCGAAGGCGCGAAAATCGTGACCGGTGGCGCGGCTCTGAAAACCGGACACGGACGCTTTATTCAGCCAACACTGTTCTCGGGTGTCACGCCTTCAATGTCCATTGCCCGTGACGAAATATTCGGCCCGGTTCTGTCATCTTTCCACTTCGACACACTGGAAGAAGCCATCGCGCTGGCCAACGATACCGTTTACGGACTTTCAGCTTCAGTCTGGTCAAAAAACATCGATCAGGCGCTGACAGTCACACGCCGCGTGCAGGCCGGCCGGTTCTGGGTCAACACCATCATGGCGGGCGGTCCGGAAACCCCGACAGGCGGCTTCAAACAATCCGGCTGGGGCCGCGAAACAGGATTGCTGGGCGTTGAGGAATACACTCAGGTGAAATCGGTCCACATCGAAACCGGCAAGCGCTCGCACTGGATCACGTCATGACGACGGGCTTCGATTACATCATCGTCGGCGGCGGTTCCGCCGGCTGCGTTCTGGCCGCCCATCTGTCCGAAAATCCGTCGGCCCGCGTGTGTCTGATCGAAGCCGGCGGGCGCGACACCAACCCCCTCATTCACATGCCGATCGGCTTCGCAAAGATGACGACCGGCCCGTTGACATGGGGTCTGACCACCGTACCGCAGAAACACGCCAACAACCGGCAGATTCCTTACGTCCAGGCGAAAGTTCTCGGTGGCGGATCGTCGATCAACGCAGAGGTCTTCACTCGCGGCCACCCTTCCGACTATGACCGCTGGGCCGAGGAAGGCGCTGAGGGCTGGGCCTTCAGGGATATCCAGAAATACATGCTGCAATCAGAAGGAAACACCCTTCTGTCCGGTGCATGGCACGGCACCGATGGTCCGCTGGGTGTCTCGAATCTTTCCTCCCCCAGCCCCGTCACGCAGGCCTTCGTGCAGAGCTGTCAGGAATCCGGAATCCCTTACAACGCTGATTTCAACGGCCCCGTTCGGGAAGGCGCCGGCATGTATCAGCTCACGGTCCGGAACAACCGCCGTTGCTCGACCGCCGTCGGCTATCTGCGCCCCGTCCTGAAACGCACCAATCTGCACGTCATCACAGGTGCGCAGGTCCTCCGGATCATCTTCAGCGGCTCCCGTGCCACCGGCGTGGAATATGCCGTTCACGGCGCCGTGAAAACTGTCAGCGCGGATCAGGAAATCATCATCACCTCCGGCGCCATCGGCACGCCAAAACTGCTGATGCTGTCCGGCATCGGCCCGGCCGCGCACCTGCGGGAACACAATATCCCCGTCATCCGGGATCTGCCCGGCGTCGGACAGAATCTGCAGGATCACTTCGGTGTCGATATCGTCGCTGAACTGAAAACCCACGACAGCTTCGACAAATACAATAAACTTCACTGGATGCTCTGGGCCGGCCTTCAATACGCCATGTTCAGATCTGGTCCCGTGGCATCAAACGTCGTCGAGGGCGGCGCCTTCTGGTACTCGGATAAAAAAGCACCGTGCCCCGATCTCCAGTTCCATTTCCTGGCCGGTGCAGGCGCGGAAGCCGGCGTCGCCTCGGTTCCCCGTGGCGTGTCGGGGGTAACGCTGAACAGCTATACCCTGCGCCCCAAATCACGGGGGTCTGTCACCCTGCAATCCTCCGATCCCCGCCAGGCTCCGCTGGTAGACCCGAATTTCCTGGCAGACCCGGAAGATCTCAGAATTTCCGCCGAAGGCGTTCGGATCAGCCTCGATATATTCAGGCGTCACTCACTGGCGAAATATATCAGGAAAATCAGTTTTTTTGATGATAACCCGCTGACACCGGCCAGCTTTGAAGACTACGCCCGGCAGCATGGCCGGACGTCCTATCACCCGACCTGCACCTGTAAGATGGGACGTGACAAAATGTCTGTCGTCGACCCGCAGCTTCGCATTCACGGCCTGGACGGAATACGGATCTGCGACAGTTCCGTCATGCCCTCGCTCATCGGATCAAACACGAACGCACCCACCATCATGATCGCGGAACGGGCTGCCGATCTCATCCGGGGAAATGCGTGAACATTGCTGAACGGGTGATGCAGAGCATCACCCGACAGCCCCTTCAGCGTCTGTTCGCCAGTACGTAGGGATCGTCCGCGGCAAAGGATGATACCTTCGCCGCCGCCGGACACGCCCTGACAACGCCAGCAACAGTCTTCTGGCGGTACGCCATGAAATTCCCCATCTGCAACGGCTCACGACGCAGCCGGTCCACCTCAGCCACAGTATAGGGTTTCGCCCCCGCCGGCGCGCTGCCCTCGCCCATATCAAACACCATGAAATTCATCAGCACTGTCAGCGACGATGACGACAGATGGGAAAAGGCAACATTCGGAAGCCGCACCAGATAATTGCGCCCCTCCGGCGTGCAGAGAAAATAACCGACCTGTGATTTCAAATCAGGCACCAGAGCCGGACTACTACGTCCCGCCTCCCCATGGCACCCGCCGCAATTCAGCAGATACGCCACCTTCGCTTCCGGCAGCCGCGTCATCCCGGATGGCCGCTCTTGTGCCACAGCCATCCGCCCCATACCAGCCACAAGCCCGACAACCGGGATCAGACGCAGGAGAAGCCGCGCCGTACACCGCATCAGTCAGCCGAACCGATCAGAGCCGCTGTCGAACAATGATAACGCTGCGATGCCGTGCCGAAACACCAGATGATATCGTTGCTGTTTTGTGGCCTGTATATCGGCAATTCGCGATCTGCCGTGTTGCAGTCACATGATTCCGGTGCCTGACACGTAGTACGCCCGCAGCAGTCACGATAGGCAATCACATAGGACTTGCCATCATCCGGATTCCGGCAGGTGCCGATCCAGGATACAGGTGAAGGCTGAGACCCCGGCGGACAGGAATGAATCCCGCCGCCACAGCAACCGCACAGCACGCCGTCAATCGCACAGTGCCGCCAGTAATCGCAGCGCAGCGGATCTTTCGTCTGCGCCTTCAGCTCAAACTCTGTCAGAGACGTCTCAGCCGCACGCGCCACCGGCAACAGGGGAAAAGCCTGCGCCACCGCAGCCGTCCCCATTGCCCCGAGCACGCTCCGCCGCGATGAGAATCGGGCCAGCCCCCGTGTCACGCGCTCACTGAACTGGTCAAACACTGAACGAGATGTCATCGACGATTCACCTTTCAGGAAATCCGGAAAACGGCGGCTCTACGCCACTGACCGGTGCGAATGTGTTGCGAGATAAGACTGAACCGAAGCAATATCGAGTTCGCCGGAGATCACGAGACTTTCAAGATGCTCCCGGCTATTGACGAGTCCGCTGGCAACAAGCCTGCTGTCAGCATCAAGAAAAAACGCATAAGGCAGCTTGTCCACACCAAGAACCCGCCCCGCGTCCGGGTCATTGATAAACGCCGATGGCGCCTGCCCGATCCGCGCCGCAAACCTCGTCTGCCGCCCTGCCTCCTCCTCACCGGCAAAGACCAGTTTCAGTCCTTCGACGCGCGCGACATCACGAGCCACAGGAATAAGTTTCCGACTGATCGGACAGGCATCGGCAACGAACATCAGCAGTAAAGGGTCGCCAAAATCACTCAGTGCGCGCATCTGCCCGTCGAGCGTCCGCACCGTCAGCGTCCCCAGCGACGCACCACGCGGCGGACCGCCCGCCGTCGTCAGCGCCCCCGCCGGTGCCACCCGCGCCGCAAATCCACGCAGCCGCTGCCGGATCAGAAAAAGCACATAGCCCATCCCGATCACACACAGATACAGCACCGCCTCGCTGACAAGCGCGGCATAAGGTGGCATCTCCATCATCACATGCCCGCCACAACACTCATCGGGCGAGCACCTGCCTCAAGTGAATGCAGAACCTTCCCGGTGACCGTATCAACCACAATCAGCTTCCCTGCATCATGATTGCTACCGGACACTGCATAAATCTGCGGTGATGCATCCTGGCTCACGGAAATGGCCCGTGCGACCTCGGGCAGATCGATCCGGTTCACCAGCTTATGAGCCTGCGTGTCAAAAACCCAGACCTGCTTCGCCGGATCTTTATGTGTCCAGTAATTTCCGACATGCATCAGAACATACAGCCGATGCTGCGCCGCATTAAACGCAAAAGGCTCGGACCCGCCGGGGCGCCACGTCATCTCCTGCACACCACGACCGGCCGGCTTCATCCCTGCCGCTTCCGTCAGCCCCCAGGAGGCAGCCGGTTGTGCATCAGGCCCCAGCTTCGTTTCAAAAACTTTCCCGTCATAAGTGATGAAATAGGCAATGCCGTTCTTCGTATCGGAAGGACTCTGCTCAAAAACCGGCGCTTCGTTGGCATCGAAGAAAGGATGCGAATGGGTAATCTTTGGCGTGCCGCCATCATACGCCACATTCGTCAGACTGCCATCGCCGCAGAGTGAGGAGAATCCTCCCTTCGCCCACGGAAATTCCAGGGCGCAACCCGGAATATCAATATCGGTTGCGACCTTTCCGCTGTGCAGATCTACAACCGATACCCGCGTCGTCGGCGTCATATCGAAAACATATGCCCAGTGTCCGTCATTGCTCAGACCGAGGCTCTGCTGCTTAAACACAGAGAGTGCACGGGCCGGAATCGCAATCTCCTTCGTCAGATCGAGCGTCCGCGCATCATAAGCCTGAAGGAAATCCTCCCGGTCCCCATGATCGCCGCGCGTCCACATGGTCGTCGCAACGTAATAGGTGTGCCGGTCTGACGACACTGCCAGGTTCGCCTCGAAATCCGCAGGCACCGTCCCGAGAATTTTGCCTTTGTCGCCATCATACAGCGTGTAGGCATTATTATCCGTGGCCACCAGCGTCCAGTGCGCACCCATGACCGGGAGCTTTTCGGTATATTCCGTCTCCGCCGTGACCTCTTCCGCCCGCGCGGCATACGATACCGCGCCGCTGGACAAAGCCGCGCAAACAGCCAGCAGACCGACTGTTTTTCTTGCAGGAACCCTCATAGACTCTGTCCTTTCCCGGAATTGGACCATGATTTTTCTCATGCGGCTTCCCGCAGAAGCGCCTCAAGATGCGCACTGTTGCTGACAAGCCCCCGCGCCGCCAGAACACCATGCTCGTCAACAACCGCCGCAAACGGCAGCCTGCTGACCTGAAGAACCAGCCCGAGTTCCGCCGCCACCGTCAGGGGTGCGCGCCCCCGGATCACTGTTTTCCCAAGCTCCGTCAGTTCAGGTCGCGATCCATCACCCACAAACACAAGATCGGCCGCTCCGCTCTCGCTGATCTGCAACGCGGACGGAATCACCCGCTTGCAGACCGGACAGTCCGGCGCCACGAAGAGCAGCAACTGCCTGTGCCCCGGAAGCAGCGCCTCGCCTACCGCAACCGACGGCCCGTCCACGCCTTCCAGCGCCATGCGCGGCATGGCCCGGCCAACCTCCAGCCCACTTTCCTGATCCGCAGGGTCCAGCGGCTGAAGCCTCTCATGCAGTACCCCGATCTGCCGAGCCATGCCGAGCAGCGCCACGGCAAAAACAATCAGGACCACAACCAGAATACACTGAGAGATCAGCAGAACCGTCAGCATCAGACCGTCTCCCCGACGAAGCCCGAATGACGCAGGTGCCTTACGGCAACAAACAGCAGCCAGCCCACAACACCGCCCGCCCGAACCACTGGCAGACCTCCCCCGGGAACGGCAACTCCTCCGACAACTGCCGCCAGCACGGCCAGATAAAGCGCACGTGCGAGAACAGCGCCCGAAACGCGCGTTACGCCCCCACCCACCGAGCACCCGCAGTCAAATTGCGTACGACCCCGCAAAACATTGATCCCGATGGCCAGAGCAAAAATCAGAAAGAGACCTACACTGGCCCATGCCGCAAAAGACAGCCCCAGCAGCAGCCCTGCTCCGAGAAGCATCTCGGCAATCGTCAGAGTCCAGGCCACGACGTCGTAACCCGCAAAAGAAGTCGAGCGCGGCAGAATACGGTAGGCGGCAATCGTGCCGAGCAGATCATTATGACTGAGCAGTTTTGACCCGCCGCTTATCAGCAGCAGCGTGCCCATACAGCCCATGGCCAGAGACGAAAAGGTGGGAAGCACCATTTCCGACACTGGAAACTGAGACCCGAAAGGCATACAGACCCTCACCCCGTCACTGACCCGACTTCAAAAAACCAGCATATTCACCGGAATATACTGCATCATTACGAATCTGAAATACCATGCATGGAACGCCGGTCCGGAGCAAGAGCCGGACATACGCTACCGCGAAACCATGACTGCCGGTCAGTAAGTGGCCTTGATTGTCCCGAAAAACTCCCGAACAGCCCCGCGTTCAATGGACTGCATATCACCCGCTGTCGGAAACCCGTTCTCGCCCATCATCGAGATGTATTTCGCATTGAACAGGTTATACACCATGAAACTGGCCTTCACCCCTTTCAGCGGACCCACATTGCCAAAATCATAGCTGGAACCAAGATTGGCCAGCCAGTAGGCCGGAACATGCGTGTCGTTCATCAGCGAATACGGGCGTTTGGAATAGTAATTCACATCCAGCCACGCTGAAGCGCCATGCCAGGAATAAGTCAGATTTGCCTTATACATGACGGACGGATACCCATCCAGTTTCTTGCCCTTCAGATTACCACAGCCTGCGGCAACGCTGGCATTCGCGTCCCAGCAGATCGGCACACTCGATCCGTAAACAAAGTGATTGTAGCTGACAGAATTGGTGATCGAGAGTCCCCGGACCGGATTCACCGTCATCACGGCATCCATGCCCCACTGGCTGGCCCGCTTCGCATTGATCAGCGTGGCGCCGACATCGCTGCCGCCAATGGCCGAAGAGCTGGCAGCCAGCAAGCGATTGTGATCATCGACATGATAGCCGTCGATACCCGCCGTTAAGAGACGGGACGAATATCTGTAACCCAGAACGTAATTGAACGTCCGCTCCGGCGTGGCATTTTTTTTCCACTGCCGAAACAGTGCTTTATCCTGCACCGACCACAGTGAGGGATTGGTCGAACTCGCATAGCTGTTTCCGGTAAAAGGCCGCATATTCTCCGAAAAATCAAAATACAGCTCATGTCCGCGTTTAAAGCGCCAGTCCAGATTGACTGCGGGCAGGAAGCCCGCTCCGGATGTCACAGACCCGTAAGCGCCACGCGAATTCAGACCGGAATAGTTGCCGGTCGGGTCCCATTGTGTATCGCCTCCTCCGGTCTGCTGCAGAATGGATTTGAACCCGTAAGTCGCGATCAGATTATCAAGAATCTGCCAGTGGTCCTGCAGATGATACTGAAACGTGTTGGTGTGGAAGGTATAAGCCCAGCCCGTCGCAAACGGTCCGCCATAGACATTATACGGCCCCGTCGTTTCCAGTGGTTTCCCCTCTCCCAACTGAGGCTCATTAAAATAATAGGTTCCGGAACTGTAATCGTTGTGTTCGAACCAGAGCCCGGTCGAGATTGTATGTCGTGCGATTTTATATTCCAGCGAGGAGGTCAGGCCCTCCCGCATCTCGCGGCTCATCCAGACCTGCTCGGAAATCGGCACCTGTCCGGAAACATAGTTCCCGTTATCCGACCCGTCCGCCGCACAGGTCCCGGGTGCGCTGGTTCCGGGCGAACATGTGCCCGGCGCACTGTATGTCGTATCTGAAATATCCCGGTGAGCATACAGCACCGTATTCCAGCGCAGCCTGCTGGTCAGCGCCATGTCAAAATTCAGGCCGCCGATGTAATCCTGTGTTGACTGCCCGGCATCATAAAGCTGCGTATAGTTGCCGCTGACAAGATTATTCCAGCTCGCAGGATAATTCCCCGCCGCATACTGAAAAGCGAGCGGATAATTCGGATAAAGCAGCTCTTGACGCCAGCCATTCGCCGAAAGCGATCCCAGTGACTTGTCAAGATACCCGAACACCTCTGCATTATTCCAGGTGAAAAACCCTGTGATCTTGCTGTCATTACCAACTGGCTGAAGAAACTTGGCACTGACCTGCTGCATGAAATCAGGTGAGCCACCATCATATTTTTTCTCATAAGAACGCGAATAAGCCGCATAAAAGCGCGTGCCGGTGCTGTTCAGCTCCCCGCTGTCCACCCGCACATAGGTACGCTTCATCGCATAACTGCCAAACCCCTGAGAAACCGTCGCCCCGGCTTTCTCTTTCGGATCGGATGTGAAGAACTGCATGGACCCGCCAAGATTGGTGTTCGATGGCAGGCTTAATGCACCGCCGCCCTGAGAAACACTGACCCGGGCAATATCATCCGGAATCCAGGCATTGGCGATATTCAGGCCATTCGTCGTCGCATAACTCTGATCATTCAGCGGCACACCATCCAGGGTCATTGCAAGCTGATTCTGGAAATAGCCGCGCATGTAAATGCTCGCGCCCCAGGTATCGATCCCCAGCGGGTCCGTCGAACTGTAACTGACACCCGGAAGCTGCCCGACTGCTTTTAGAATGTTCTGCCCAGGTACCTGCTGCGACATCTCCCGCAGACCGATGGTGTTTTCACTGTTGTGAGAAACCGTCCGGCGGACCTGGGTTACCTTAACGTCCTCAGAACCACCTGCGACACTTTTCGGCGTGTGCTTCACCGGCGCGGCGGCAGCCTTCGCCGGGTTCTGTTTCGCAGGAACTCCCGCGTGATGCCCGGTCCGATGCACGGAAGGCTTCTGTAATACCGCATCCGCTGCGTTCGCTTCTTCAAAAGGCAGCAGCGACACAAGCCCCGTCGAGCAGGTCAGCAGCAGGAAAAAACGATGAACGGAGCGTGGCTGCATAAGGACGGGTCTCTCCGGGATGAGTCATTACGTTATCGAACACGTATCCCGACCCTCTCAGAGAAGTAAATAATGAAACACATCTAAATTTCACGCGAACAACATACTCAGCCTGTCCCGGGCAAAAAACAGATCCGGAACTAGGAATATTCACCAATAAAATCAATACCCTGCAGTTTAACAAAGCGGCCCGGCCACCAGAACATCGGGAAGTGAACGCATCGCGTATGTTGCAATTTTGCAACAAGATCATTTCACTGCCGGAGTATAATCCGGACCGCCGCAGCAACGACGATCACCCGCACCTGCAAGCGGATGGCCAAAACTAGGCTCAGGACCTGTTAATTCATTGAATTGAGCAGCGCTTTGTGATTCACAGGCTTACCGATGGAGGGTGGGCTGGTGAGTGAGTTATTTTTGCTGTCCGAGCGCCAGATGGAGAGGGTTAAGCCGTTTTTCCCTCTGGCGCATGGTGTACCACGGGTGGATGACCGGCGTGTTCTGAGAGGGATCGTTTATGTGATCCGGAACGGTCTGCAGTGGAAAGATGCCCCGAAAACGTATGGTCCGCACAAGACACTCTACAACCGGTTCATTCGCCGGAGCCGCCTGGGCGTCTTCGACCGGATTTTTGTCGCGCTGACAGAACAGGCTGGCCGTTCAAAGCGCCTGATGATCGACGCGACACATCTCAAGGCACACCGGACAGCGGCCTCGCTGCTTAAAAAGGGGCTTTTCCCCGCCATATCGGACGGACAAAAGGTGGCCTGAATTCAAAACTGCATGCTGTATGCGATGGTCAGGGTCGTCCTGTCCGGCTCCACCTGACCGCAGGACAGGTCAGTGATTTCAAAGGAGCCGATGTTCTGCTGGCGGATCTCCCGGATGAAACAGAAGAAGTCATCGGAGACCGGAGATACGACAGTCATAAGATCAGACAGTCGCTTGCAGAACGAAACATCACCGCCTGCATTCCACCGAAGAAGAACAGAAAATCAAAACCGCCTTACGACTGGCATCTGTATAAAAAGCGCCACCTGATCGAAAACATGTTCGCAAAGCTGAAAGACTGGCGACGGATCGCAACCTGATATGACAGATGCGCTCACACCTTCATGGCCGCAATCCATATCGCCGCAAGCTTCATCTTCTATCTCAAAAAATGAGTCCTGAGCCTAAATAGCTATCGAACCGTTATTTAAACAATTTTCCATTTTGTCTGACGGAATGTTTTTAGAAAAATTATATATGCAGTTACGCAAGTCGGTACTCGATATACCTGACGTGCGCTTTAAATATACGACCTTCACAATATCCGAAAGAAAATCAAATTTATGAGTCCAGTCATCACCCATAACAAATATATCTGCTTTTGTCCGTAATATATCTTCGCGTTTCTGTTCCCAGCTGTCTTCAGGAAACACATCATCTACATATCGGCAGGCAAGGAGAATTTCCCGCCTCTGCTCATAAGAGTTAATAGATTTTTTGTCTTTAAGGAGATTAAACTTATCCGAGGAGCACCCCACGACAAGCCTTGTTCCCAATTCACGCGCTCTTCTGAGAAGGCGAACATGGCCAGGATGAAACAAATCAAATGTTCCATAGGTGATAACTGTAACATTTTTATCCGCCACCAGTCACTCCCCCTTGTTTTCAGTCAAATATTTCTGAATGGGAAAGCACTTTACCTGTTCATATATGAATTTTTTGTATCAGGAAAAACCATCCAGAAGAAGCTCATGAAGATTTTGAACAATCCTGCGCGATGCACCCGGAGAAGCCGGTATGAGCTGCCCGAATGCAGCCTCACGCGCACCTTTCTTCGGATCATCCCCCCGCACCAGGTAATCAATTGTCACTTTAAGAGCATCCGGCACGTTGCTTACCACATAGGCCGCGTCAGCTACCATCTTTCCGATCTGATTGAATGGTGCATGATGTCCGCTATCGAGAAAGATAATCGGCTTTTCCGGAAACATGAGATATTCGGCCAGAAAACTTATTCCTTCCGTTATCATCAGATCAGAGGCAGAAAATAATTCTCCATAATCGCCGTTATCGCTTTCAGCTGTATTCGGCAACGCAGCCCAGTCGCTTCGAAAAGCATCGAGCTCACTCTCCGTCATCATTCCACTACCGATAAGGTTAGTAAACAATGCCGGATGGGGACGCAAAACCATCTCTATGTCAGAATCCTCCCGTGCCCATTCAAGCATGGCCCGGTATGTCTGCCGGAACGTACCAAAACCCAGCCAGCCATCTCCGTTAATACTATGATGGGGTGCCCATATCAGTCTGGCCGGGCGGCGCGAGGCGGCTGCGCACCGGACAGGCCAGGACGGTGTATTTACGCAGTCCCGGAGGCGCTCAAGCTTAGGATGACCGGTAGCGACCATATTGTCGCTCCCCCGACGGGACCGCCGGCTCATCATCTCACGCGTAAGATCAGATTCACAGTAAATACGCGTACAGGCACGATGGAATTCCAGATCGGAATATGAATCCGGCGCGTTCCTGTCAGAAGTAAAGTGTTCAAGCAGATTAAACCCGTAATAAGGTATATAAATCAGATTCGAAAATGAGAGTGCTTGTGTAGAAAACTCATCAGGAATATCGTAATCCCATGGCGACTGACGAAAGATCGCGTCGGGGCCAATGGCTTTCAGGATGTCATTACTACCGGCATGGAAGCGGATGTGGGCAATCCCAGCCGCGTCAAGCGCCGCATGTGTCTCATCTTCGTGGCTGAAATGTCGTTCACCTGGAAAACGACGGGGAATACTCGCAACAATGACCTCAAAATCCGGATGACCGGCCATTTCATTGTGAACGTCCGCGATACTGTCCCAGGTCGCCATGTTATGAACCAGAAACATGACCTTAGCCGGGCGACGCGATCGTGAACTCCGGCTGGAAACCACATTCAGCGTCCCTTCCATTCCTTTCAGAGTCCTGATGATATCCTGAAGGTAAACCATTTCGACGGGAGGTTTCTCAACAAGAATATGCCACGCCTCACGTTCCGGCATTTCCTGAAAACAACCGAGGAAAATCATACAGCCGGTCGGTTGCAGACAACCAGCAAACTCCGTCGTGATCATGCCGTCTCTGTTAAGGAAACACAGATTCCCGTTCCTCAGTTCCCAGGATCGTTCGTTAAAACTATTTATACCAGAAATTTTCCCACCTTTATGAAGTCTTACATTTCCTTCAATAAGCTCTCCATTATACCGGTAAAAATAAAAATTTTTCTCTGTAAAACTCATATTCCATTCCTGATTATATAAAACTCTATATGATTCATATAATTTCATACGGAAAATACACTGCTTATCGCGGGTTTATTAAAAATAAATAAAATAACGTCACAAAAAATTACCAACATTATTTTTCCAACCGGATCTCTTCTCTCGGGTCTTTCTTTCCGCCCCGACACACGCCGATAAATACTACCCGCCAAAAACCAGAAGCCACCGCATAAAAAAAGGGTGCCTCCCGGCACCCTTTCCCCAACCCTGCAACACTTGCCCCTGTCTTACGTCGAAGAGGCGGCATGGCCCCCGAAATCCCCCAGCAGAATCTCCGAGAGAAACGGATGATGCGGTGGTAGCAGCGATGCCACACCGTAACAGGCCAGAATAAACAGCGCTGTCACCCCGTAGAGCAGAACCGCCCGCCAGCGACTGATCTCAAGACCGCAGCGGGCAATAAACATCCCAAGCCACAGATCATAAAGCTGCGAAGAAAACATGACCGCATGACCGAACCCCGGACGCTCCGCCAGGGACGGCAATGCCAGGGTCGAAATTGCCATCACAGCAACAAAGACAAAAACGGAAGTCCACTGGCTCCAGGCCGCCGCCGTCGCATAACGCAGCCAGCGGTCTTCCCTGTCCCATCGTCTGGTAAAAGCATAGGAAATGACCGGCAGCGCGAGAAAAGCACAGAGAGACAGCTCAACCCTGATCAGCCCGGCAATCGTGTCCTTCCCGAGCAGCGCCACGAAGAAACTGACGAGATTGAACGCCAGCCCCGGCGCCAGCGCCGCAAGAAACGCGTTCACCGTCCCCCGAAACCGGTTAATCCCCTCAGATCGCCCGGATGCCAGCAGAGCCATGCCCTGAATGACGGATTTAGGGTCCGGTCTGTCGTCTGATCTGCTGCCGCTCACGCCACCATTCTTTCTAGCAGGTCTTCATAAACCCGGGTCAGACACTCAAGATCGTCAACAGCCACATGCTCATCGATCTGATGCATGCTCGTACCGACCAGACCAAACTCCGCCACCGGGCAATATAATGCAATAAAACGGGCATCGGACGTCCCGCCTCCGGTATCCAGCCGTGGCTCCCGCCCGGTCGCAGTCCGAACCGCATCCGCCAGAGCCGCCACTTCTGGCCCCGGCTTCGTCAGAAAGGACTCGCCGCTGATATGCGCCTCGACCACAGTTCCGGGCGCATAACGCTGACAGATCGTCTCGATCCATCCACGCAGCGCCCCACCCGTATGAAGGTTGTTAAACCGGATATTCAGCGCCGCCGTCGCCCGGGCCGGAATCACATTGGTCGCCGGATTACCCACATCAATACCGGTAACCTGAAGACTCGACGGTTCAAACCACTCCGAACCTTCATCCAGCGGCTCCGCCGTCAGCGCCGAGAGAATCCGCAACAACCGATGAACCGGATTATCCGCCCGGTGCGGATACGCAACATGCCCCTGCCTGCCATGTACCGTCAGATGCACATTGATACTGCCCCGTCGTCCGATCTTGATGACTTCTCCCATCACCGCCGGGTTTGTCGGTTCGCCCACCACGCAAAAATCCGGAATTTCGTGATTGCGTCGCATCCACTCCAGCACTTTCTGCGTGCCAAAATGCGCCGGTCCTTCTTCATCCCCGGTAATCAGCAGACTGATCGACCCGCGAGGCTCCGGCCTGCGCGCCAGAAATGCGGAAACCGCCGCCACAAAGGCCGCGATCCCACCCTTCATGTCACACGCGCCCCGCCCGTAGAGTCGTCCGCCGGCGACATCTCCCGCATAAGGACCATGCGTCCAGTCGTCACTACCCGGCGGCACAACATCCGTGTGCCCAGCAAAGCAAAGATGCGGTCCCCCGGCACCTAAGCGCGCAAACAGATTCGGCGTCCGCTCATCTCCCTCACCAAAGGGCAGATGCGTCACCGTAAACCCCATCGCACTCAGCGTCTCACCCAGAGCAATCTGGGACCCGCCCGGATCAGGGGACACCGAAGGATGCCGAATCAGATCAGCGGCGAGATCAATGACATTGAGCGGAACGGACATCAGCTGAGTATCAGTCTCGAAGCAGATCGTTGATTGATGTCTTCGAACGGGTTCGCTCGTCAACCCGCTTCACAATCACGGCACATGCCAGAGAAGGATTGGGCTGCCCCTGCTCATTCACCGGCGTCTTCGGCGGCAGCGATCCCGGCACAACCACTGAATAAGCCGGCACCCGACCCACATGAATCTCGCCCGTCGCCCGGTCCACGATTTTCGTGGACGCCCCGAGGAACACGCCCATCGACAGAACAGCCCCCGTCTCAACAACCACACCCTCAGCGACTTCGGACCGCGCGCCGATAAAGCAGTTGTCCTCAATAATTACCGGCGCTGCCTGCAATGGCTCCAGCACGCCGCCAATTCCCACACCGCCACTGATATGGCAGTTCTTTCCGATCTGCGCACAGCTTCCGACCGTTGACCAGGTGTCGATCATTGTGCCGCTGTCCACACGGGCACCGACATTCACAAAGCTCGGCATCAGCACCACACCCGGCGCAATAAACGCCGAACGACGCACGACCGCGCCCGGAACCGTCCGGAAACCGGCCGAGGCGAACTGCGCAGCATCCCATCCGGCAAATTTCAGCGGAACCTTGTCGAAAGCCGGCGCACCCGCCGCGCCGGCCTCCATCACGGCGTTATCGAACAGCCTGAATGACAGCAACACCGCCTTTTTCAGCCATTCATGCACCCGCCACCCGGCCTCGGACGGCTCTGCAACACGCAGATGGCCTGAATCGAGCGCCTCCAGCGCGGTCTCAATGGCAGCGCGGTCTTCGCCGGATGTCGCGGGCGAAACAGACGCACGCGCCTCCCAGAGTGCTTCGATCCGGGACTGAAGTTTTTGTTCGCTCATCGTTTTCCACACTCAAAACCGGCTGCGTCACGCCACCCGACCGCTCTCAGCGGACTATCTCGTCGCAGCCGGACCATGCTGATCGTGTCCGCTCCTGTCAACGCAGAGGTTTTTAACGGAACAGAAACTATTCAAAGGTGAAATGCCCCGGACATGAACACAATGCCTCCTTCTTCTGTCCCGGATTCGTATCCACCCGAGAATGGTGGTGAACTCATGGACGCCCTCCTGGCCAGCCGCAAACGGTGGAAAAGCCTGACGCAGCTCGTCGCGGATCTCATCTTCGAAACCGACGAGGAGGGACTCTTCACCTTCTTTGAAGCCGGTTCCGCACTCGGCTGGGCCGATCACGAACTGATCGGCGAAAACAGCAAAAGACTGCTCCCCTTCGTGGACGCCGCGCCCGGCCCGAGCCCGTTTCTGACCCACACCGTCATGCGTGGTCGCCGCTGCTGGATCAAACGGGCTGACGGCACATTCAGCTGCCTGCTCATCTATGCGACCCCCCTGCAATCCCCATCCGGTCACCACGCCGGCGTAAGAGGGCTGGGGATCGATGTCTCCGGAGAGGCTCATGCCAACGCCGATCTTTCTGTCGCGCATCTGCACAGTCAAATCATCCGGCGCATCACCACGACAATGCGGTCCCGCGCCCTGTCCCGCCTCGGCATCCCGCCCGCCTTCGAAGAACTCGCTGCTCTCCTGGGAGCCGCCGGCGGCATCCTGATCTCCGAGCCCCCCAAAAGCGATACCGATTTCTGCGAAGATGACGAGAGCGATTTTGTCCACCGCATTGAGGGCACGGCCGCGTCCTTCGATGCGGAAATCGAGGCTCTGCTCCGCGAACCCGGGGACGACACAGTTTTTGAACCGCAGTTCCTGCAGCTTGACGGGCATGACGTCATCATCTGCCACAGCCGGGTGCGCTACAATACCCCGGCGGTAATGGCGCTCTGGCGGGACGGACTGGGCGTCTGGAGCCAGGACGACGCCAATCTTGCTGACGCCGCTCTCTCTACCTTCGCAACCGCGCTCGAAATGGGTGCCCTGAACCGCGCCCTGGCACGCAATGCCCGTTTCGATCCGCTGACCGGAATGCTGAACCGGAACGGCATGATCGCCGAAGTCGCACGGCGCCTGCCCCGCCTTGATCGCGAGCGCCTCTCAGGAACGCTCCTTGTCATCGGTCTCGACAGATTTTCGGAGATCAACACCAGATTCGGCTTCGAGGCGGGCGACAGCGCGCTTCAGCAGATCGCAACCTATCTGCGTGACGCCATCCGCCCGACCGATCTCGCTGGGCGTCTCGGCGGAGACATTTTCGGACTCTGGCTTGATGGCGCTGATCATTTCGTCGCCGCCGAACGCGCCGAAACCTTTTGCCAGCAGGGTGCGGCCATTTTCCTCTCCGAACCCGTCGCGCTGACATTCTCGGTCGGTCTTGCCGCACGCAACTGGGAAGCCGGAGAGGGGGCCGAATCCCTCATCGATCGCGCCAGCCTCGCTATGCGCAGTGTAAAACTCGCCGGAGGTGCACGCTGGCACACCTCCCTGGAAGAATCCTCACCATGACATCATCCATCGATCCGAAATTTTTTCAGATTCTCCCGACCCGCGCGCTTTCTTCTGGCCCCGCACAGAAAGCAGAACCGACCCGCGCGAAAAGCCGGAGCCTGAAAACATCGATTCCCGGCAAGGTCGCCTCTTCTGCCTGGGAGGTTCTGAAGGAGCGCATCCGCGCCCTGCGCCAGGATGCCAGCAACTCCCGGATCGATGCACTGTCCGCTTCCCTTCAGGGAACCATGGAACAGATGCTTGCCGAAAACTGGCAACGTGCCCAGCACGTCATCGCGGATGCCGCAGGGGACGCACTGGCTATCGCCATCATCGGCTCCCTGTCCGAGTCTCCCACCGTCGTTAGACATCTCATGACGGAAATCGACGACGCCACACTCAGCGATGAACTCCGTCGCCGGGAGGAAGGCGCCGAGATCTTCCAGGCTCCGGCCGCAACATCCTCACGGACCATGCTGGCAACACTGTCCAGTCAGAAAATCACACGGATCGAACCTGCTCTGGATGAAATAGAGCGCCAGCCCCGACACCAACCGACCCCGCTCGGCTACGACTGCACCGCAACTGTAAAAGCGCTCGTGCGGGAACGCTGCGCAAGCCTGGTTCCCCCCGTGCGCATGAAAATCGAAAAAGAACTCTCGTTCGAGCTCTCCGCGACCTCCGAAGTGACCTTCACGCCCCCGGCGGACCCGGTAACATTACCTAAAGCCTCCGACGACAATATCGAAGCCATGAAACACGCGCTCAGCGACAATGACGTCGATGCCGCAGTCGAGGCCCTGAGCCGACTGCCCGGCTGCACACCCGAACTGACCCGCGAAGCCATCAACGGACGAAACGCACGCGCCATCACTTCACTGGGCTGGAAGCTCGGCCTGCCGGCGTCGCTGACCTCCGCCGTCCAGATCCATCTCGCTCTTATCCCGCCAGCCCGCGCCATCCTTCCGCGGGAGGATGGCGATTACGCCCTCACACCGCGCGAAATGAACTGGCAACTGGACTTTCTGCGCGACAAATGCGCCGCCGTCGCTGCCTGACTCTTCGGATTACTCTTCCTCGCTGAACCAGGACGGCGAGGAAGACAACGCGAAGCGGTCCAGCGCACCCTGCAGCATGTAGGCTGCCGCCATCTTGTCCACCACATCCGCCCGCTTCTTCCGGGACAGATCGGCCTCGTCGATCAGCGCCCGGTTAACGGCGGACGAGGACAACCGTTCATCCCACATCGCCACCGGAACCCCCACCAGACCGGAGAGCGCCAGCGCCCAGTCCCGCGCCGCCTGCGCTGCCGGGCCGAACTGTCCGTCGAGAGACAGGGGCAGCCCCACCACCAGACCCGCAACGCCATGCTCCCGGATAATCGCGGATATTTTCCCCGCCATCACCGAAAGCTTCTCCCGCTTCAGAGTCCCGTAAGGAGATGCCACCATCCGCATGACATCAGAAAGAGCCAGTCCGACGCTCTTCGCGCCGGGATCGATTCCGAGCAATCGCTGACCCGGACCCAGGTCAGCCATCAGCTCCGCTATGTTGAACAGTGCCATGCCCTGAGGGTATGTTGCGCCGCCGGTGGCAACGCCAGCGCTTTTTTTCCTCTGACCAGAGAGATTCTGCTTCATGTCGCTCGATCCCGCGACCACGAGACGCATCGCCAGACTGGCCCGGATCGGGCTCGATGACCAGGAAACCGAAACCGTCCGCACACAGCTCGGCGGAATCCTCGGCTGGATCGAAATCCTTAACGAGGTTGATGTCGAAGGCGTGCCTCCCATGGTCGGCACCAGCATGAACACTGCCCTGACCCGGCGCCCTGACGCCGTGACCGACGGTAACTGTCAGGAAAAAGTGCTCTCCAACGCCCCCGACCGCGCCGGTCCTTTCTTTACCGTCCCGAAGGTGGTCGAGTGATGCTCACAGATCTGACAATCGCCCAGGCCGCCGCGGGGCTCCGCAAGCGTGACTTCTCCGCCACGGAGCTGACGAAAGCGCACATCAGCGCCATCGGCCAGCTCAACGGGCGTCTGAACGCCTACATCACCGTCACCGCCGATCAGGCCGAAACCGCCGCCACCCGGGCCGATAAAACCCTCGCCGCAGGCGACGCTCCGACGCTGACCGGCATCCCCCTCGGCATCAAGGACCTGTTCTGCACAAATGGCGTCCGAACCACCGCCGGCAGCCGCATCCTCAGCAACTTCGTCCCGCCTTATGAAAGCACCGTCACGGCAAACCTGCTGAAAAATGGTGCCGTCTTCCTCGGTAAAACCAATCTCGACGAATTCGCCATGGGCTCGGCCAACCTCACATCGGCCTTCGGTGAAGTTGAAAACCCCTGGCACCGCAGCAGCGACAGCACCGCTCTGGTCCCCGGCGGGTCGTCCGGTGGCTCCGCTGCCGCCGTCGCTGCCCATATCGCCATGGGCGCCACAGGTACCGATACCGGCGGCTCCATTCGCCAGCCCGCCGCCTATTGCGGTATCGTCGGCCTGAAACCAACCTACGGCCGGTGCAGCCGCTGGGGCACCATCGCTTTCGCAAGTTCCCTCGACCAGGCCGGTCCCATGACCCGCACCGTCGAAGACGCCGCCATCATGCTCCAGGCCATGGCCGGACACGACCCGAAAGACAGCACCAGCGCCAGTATCGCCGTGCCGGATTACCGCGCCGCCACAACCCGCAGCCTCAAAGGTTTGCGCGTCGGTATCCCCGCCGAATACCGGCCGGACGGCATGTCTGAAGAGCTGCTCGCCGTCTGGCAGAAAGGCATCGACATGCTCCGCGAAGCCGGATGCGAAATCGTCGACGTCTCCCTGCCACACACAAAATACGGCCTCGCAACGTACTACATCATCGCCCCGGCCGAGTGCTCCTCCAACCTCGCCCGCTACGACGGCATCCGCTTCGGCGTCCGTGCCGAAGGCGCCACCAGCCTCGATGACCTCTACGAAAAAAGCCGCCACAACGGCTTCGGCGAGGAAGTCCGCCGCCGTATCCTCGTCGGCACCTACGTGCTGTCCGCGGGCTATTACGACGCCTACTATCTGAAAGCGCAGAAAGTCCGCACCCTCATTCAGCGCGACTTCGCCACGGCTTTCGAAAAGGTGGATGTGCTGCTCACCCCGACAGCACCCACCGCCGCCTTCGGACATAACGAAAAACCCGATGACCCCGTGCAGATGTATCTCAACGACATCTTCACAGTCCCGGCCAGCATGGCCGGTCAGCCCGCCATGTCCGTCCCCGTCGCGCTCGACAGCCGGGGCCTGCCACTCGGCCTTCAGCTGATCGGTCGCCATTTCGACGAAGAAACCCTCATCGCCGCCGGCGCCGCGCTGGAAAAATCCGCCGCTTTCTCCGCCCGGCCCGATCTGCGCGCAGGAGCAGCCGCATGAGCTACACAATCGAAGGCAGCACCGGAACCTGGGAAATCGTCGTCGGACTCGAAGTCCACGCTCAGGTCATCAGCAAATCCAAACTGTTCTCCGGCGCCTCAACCGCGTTCGGCGGCGAACCCAATACCCAGGTCAGCCTCATCGACGCCGGCTTCCCCGGTATGCTGCCGGTCATCAACGGGGAATGCGTCGCCCAGGCCGTCCGCACAGGTCTCGGCCTGAAAGCCCGGATCAATCTGGAAAGCCGCTTCGACCGGAAAAATTACTTCTATGCCGATCTGCCGCAGGGCTATCAGATCAGCCAGTTCGCCCACCCCATCATCGGCGAGGGCAAAATCGAGATCGAACTCTCCGATGGCAGTACCCGCGAAATCGGCATCACCCGCCTGCATCTGGAACAGGATGCCGGCAAACTCCTGCACGACCAGGACCCGAAACTGTCCTTCATCGACCTCAACCGCGCCGGCGTGGCCCTGATGGAAATCGTCAGCGAACCCGATATCCGCACTCCCGAGGAGGCCGGCGCCTATCTGCGTAAACTGCGCCAGATCCTGCGCTATCTCGGCACCTGCGACGGCAACATGGACGAAGGCTCCATGCGCGCCGATGTCAACGTCTCCGTCCGCCGCAATGCCGGCGAACCGTTTCGCACCCGCTGCGAAATCAAGAACGTCAACTCCATCCGCTTCGTCACGCAGGCCATTGAAATCGAAGCTGCCCGGCAGGTCGAAATCTGGGAATCCGGCGGGAGCGTCGATCAGGAAACCCGCCTCTTCGATCCGGGTCGCGGTGAAACCCGCTCGCTCCGCTCCAAGGAAGACGCGCACGATTACCGCTATTTCCCCGACCCCGACCTGCTTCCGCTGGTCATCGAACAGAACTGGGTCGATCAGCTCAAAGCCGGCCTCCCGGAACTCCCCGACGAAAAGCGCGCCCGCTTTCAGAAGGAATACGGAATCACTGCCTACGACGCAGGTGTCCTCGTCGCCGAACAGGCCACTGCCGACTTCTACGAGAGCGTGGCGAAAAGCCGCGACGGCAAATCCGCCGCCGCCTGGATGACCGGAGATTTCTTCGCCGCCCTCAACCGCACCGGCAGGTCAATCGACGAAAGCCCTGTCGGAGCCGATAAACTCGGTGCCATGCTCGACCTTATTGCCGACAGCACCATCAACGGCAAAATCGCCAAGGACGTGCTGGAGACGATGTTCGAAACCGGCGAAACCCCGCTGGAAATCGTCGAGCGCAAAGGCCTCCGCCAGGTCACCGATACCGGTGCCATCGAAAAAGCCGCCGATGACGTCATTGCAAACAACGCCGACAAACTCGAACAGTATCGCGGCGGCAAGGACAAACTCTTCGGCTTCTTCGTCGGCCAAGTCATGAAAGCCACTCAGGGCAAAGCCAATCCTGCCATGGTCAACGAAATCCTGAAAAAGAAAATCCACGGCTGATAAAGCGCAAAGACGATAAAAACGTCTCTGCGCGACACAGGCCGGAAATCAGCAGACCCACCCTCTGTATGAGGTCCGGCGCAGCCCTCTGATCAAAATACGGCCTGCCTGCGCCTCGTCGCGACATGCAGGATTTTGAGCTGCTTTCTATAGAACGGACAGGGACGATTTACGCATCCACGCGGGTCAGAACCATTCGTGACCAGAGGCGTCTTCCCCCATCCCGGTCTGGAAAATAACCGTTGGAAATGCCCTTTCAGAGGAGCACCAGATCATCCCTATGGATCAGCTCATCCCGGCCATGCCAGCCAAGAATCACCTCGAACTCTTCCGAGCGCCGCCCGGCAATGCGTCGCGCCTCATCCGCCGCGTAGCCGCACAGACCTCGTCCCAGTTCCTGGCCATCCCGGCTGACAACCAGCACAAGATCCCCGCGCTCGAACTCACCTGTGACCCCTACGACGCCGACAGCCAGCAACGAGCCCCCCTGCGCCAGCGCCCGCTCCGCCCCCGCATCGACAGTGATCTCACCGGCAGCTGTCAGCCCTCCGGCAATCCAGCGCTTGCGAGCCGACCGGCTGTCCGCTCCGGGCAGGAACCATGTGCAGCGCGCTCCGTCACGCAGAGCCGCCAGCGGATGCTCCCGTTTCCCGAGCGCAATCGCCATCGCGCAACCCGATCCGGTCGCGATATGCGCCGCCACAAGCTTCGTCCGCATCCCACCCGAAGAATATCCTGGCGGCGGCGCTCCGCCCATAGCGTCGATCTCGGCTGTCAGCGTCTCCACTACGGGAATATGCGCCGCATCCGGGTCCGTGCGCGGATCGGCGGTATAAAGCCCGTCAATATCCGAAAGCAGAATCAACTGATCCGCATCGATCATCTGCGCGACACGCGCGGCAAGACGATCGTTATCGCCAAACCGGATCTCCGTCGTCGCCACGGTATCGTTTTCGTTGATGACGGGAACACACCCCAGTCCCAGCAACGTATCCAGTGTCGCACGAGCATTGAGATACCGCCGGCGATCCTCGGTATCGTCCGGTGTCAGCAGCAGTTGTGCCGCCGTCAGCCCGCGTTCCGACAACACCGCGCTCCATGCCTGTGCCAGCCGGATCTGCCCCACCGCCGCCGCCGCCTGTTTTTCCTCCAGCCGTAACGCCCTTTGGGGCAACCCCAGGGAATGCCGCGCCAGCGCAATCGCCCCGGAGGAGACCAGCACAACCTCAGTCCCGGCCGCCCGCAACGCGGCAATATCGTCGGCCACCCCGCCCAGCCAGACCTCACGCGGCGCCGCCCGCTCCGGATCAACCAGCAGCGCGCTGCCGATCTTCACCACCACCCGCCGGGCTGTGGCAAGACGCGGAGGCTGGTTCGTCATGCCTCGTCGTCAGCCTGCTGCGTTTCCGCCGCGCGCTCTGCCCGCGCCTCACTCACATACCTGAAAAGAGCCCGTAACACTTCTGTCACCCCTTGCCGGGCAACCGCGGAAATAACCATCACCGGAGTTCCGGATGCCTTCTCCAGCGCTCGCTTCCGCCCGGAAATCTGCTGTGGCGACATCGCATCCGCCTTATTGAGCACAATGATTTCCGGCTTATCCCCAAGGCCGCCACCATACTCCGCCAGCTCATGCCGAATCATCCGCCATGCTTCCACCACATCTCCGGCCGATCCATCGATCAGATGCAGCAACACCGCACATCGTTCGACATGCCCCAGAAACCGCGTTCCGAGTCCCGTGCCCTCATGCGCTCCCTCAATCAGTCCGGGGATATCCGCGATAACGAAATCCTCCGTCATCGAGAGCCGGACCACGCCAAGCTGGGGGTGTAGCGTCGTAAACGGATAATCCGCGATTTTGGGACGGGCTGCGGAGACGACAGACAGAAATGTTGATTTCCCCGCATTCGGCAGACCAACAAGCCCGACATCGGCAATCAGCTTCAGCCGCAGCCAGATCCAGTGTTCCTCTCCTGGCCACCCCTTGTCGGAGCGGCGGGGCGCTCTGTTCGTGCTGGTCTTGAAATGCGCATTCCCATGACCGCCATCGCCACCCCGGCAGAGCGTGATGCGCATTCCAGCCTTATCGAGATCAGCAAGCAGCGTCTCCCGATCATCATCCATGATCTGCGTACCGATCGGCACCTGAATTACCACAGCATCCGCAGCGGCTCCGGTCCGGTCAGACCCGGCTCCGTTGCCTCCTTTGCGGGCTCTGAAATGCTGCGTGTAGCGAAAGTCGATCAGCGTATTCAGGTTGGGGACCGCCTCGAAGATAATATCCCCACCCCTGCCGCCGTTGCCGCCGTCTGGTCCGCCGAACTCGATATATTTCTCACGGCGAAAGGCCGTAACGCCATCACCGCCATCACCCGAGCGCACATAAATCTTAGCCTGGTCGAGAAATTTCATCGTCGCTTTCCGGTATCCGCACAGACAAGGTTAAGCCGGGGATACAAAAAGGGGCCGATCCTGATGGACCGGCCCCTGATCTTATACTCTGAACGCGGAATGATTCCGCGCTGGGCCGCTTACTCGGCGGCAACTGGCAATGCGTCAACCGAGACGTGGACGCGATTGTCGCCACGGCGCTGGAAGCGGACGCTGCCATCGGACAGAGCGAACAGGGTGTGATCACGACCAACACCTACGTTTGCACCGGCCAGCATCTTCGTACCGCGCTGACGAACAATAATGTTACCTGCGATAACGGCTTCGCCGCCAAACTTTTTCACACCGAGACGGCGGCCGGCGCTATCGCGTCCATTGCGGGAAGAACCGCCTGCTTTTTTTTGTGCCATGAGATTTGCTCCTGGATTAACTGACTGTGATCAATCTCCCTGTCAGGAGAGATCAGGCAGCCTTGATCTCGCTGATGCGCAAAACGGTAACCGGCTGGCGGTGTCCATTCTTACGGCGGCTATTCTGACGACGACGCTTCTTGAAGATGATGATCTTCGGAAGCCGATCCTGCGCGACGACCGTAGCCGTTACAGTTGCGCCTGAAACAAGCGGATTACCGATAGTCGTCCCGGCCTCGCCGCCAACAGCGAGCACTTCCGCAAAGGTAACCGTCGAGCCGGCCTCACCTTCGAGCTTCTCGACCTTAAGCACTGAATTAGGCGTAACGCGATACTGTTTGCCGCCGGTGCGGATAACTGCGAACATTCTGTCTTTCCGATCTATTGATCCCTCGCGGCGCATCTGCACAGGCGAAAGATCCAGTCGCTTTTTCTCGTTGACCGCGCATACGGCCTGCTCCGCCTGTTGCCGACGGAGTGCGGCTTTTACGCGCCACACAATGCACCAGTCAACCAGAATCGGCGTTGAAGCGAAAAACTCTCTTGTGCTGGGACCCGACATTCCCTAAAAGCCGCTGCTGACACCGGCTGGTGTAGCCGGAGAGGTGCCAGAGTGGTCGATTGGGGCGGTCTCGAAAACCGTTGTGCCTTATGGGTACCGTGGGTTCGAATCCCACCTTCTCCGCCAGACCGCTGGAAATCCAATGAAATCAGCGACTTATAGCATGTTAACGTTACAGGTGCCGTGACTGTGCGTTACAGGTCTAACGTTACACCGTCCACCACTGAG
>NZ_WOTA01000023.1 GCF_011516825.1 Acetobacter oeni
GGTCTCGGAGCGAAGCTCGTCCGCGACCTGCTTCAGCTGGTCGGTCGACAGATTCCGTAAATCAGACGGGTAGTCTACCCGGTCCAGTAACGGAAAACGTCCCCGAGAGGGAATACCCTGCTGCATCGTTCCACCAGGTGTTGATGAAACCGCCTTGCCATGAGCCATTGATGTTCACATCCGTCTGGTTTCGCCCGAAAGACGTGCAGAACCGGGAATTCAGGTTATGCGGCGTCGGAATTTGTGCAGAACCAGGCAGCGAAAGAAGGCCTTCTGCTTATTCCTTAATAGGCGAATAAAAAAACAGGTCAGAAACCGGCTGTCCTGTTGGTCGTCTTTTCTCTGTTCTGACAAGCGCAGTTTTTCGATTGGCCTGTTTGTGTGTTATTAATGCAACATATCCTGAATCAGGTCTTGAGTGTCTGAAGGGGGTTATCCTATAGCCGACGCATTCAGCGATCGTGGTGCCGTATATTCGCACGCTGGCCATGTGTTGCCCGCAGGCCTGAGCCACGAGACGGTTTCTATTCTTTATCACGGACATGGCCATATATATGTCCGCAACATGACAGGCAGTCGGCGGTTATGCCGGTTTAGGAGCAGAGCGTAATGGCGGTACCTTTGATGCAGGCCGTCCGGGTCGGCGCATATGTCGTCAAGCAGCATATTACCGGACGGAAACGTTATCCACTTGTGCTCATGCTCGAGCCATTGTTTCGGTGTAATCTTGCCTGTGCGGGCTGTGGCAAGATTGATTATCCTGCGGCGATCCTCAATCAGCGTCTGAGTTTGCAGGAATGTCTGGACGCGGATGCGGAAGCCGGCGCGCCGGTGATCGCCATTGCCGGCGGTGAGCCTCTTCTTCACAAGGAGATGCCCCAGATCGCCCGTGAGCTGATTGCCCGCAGGAAATACGTTTATCTATGCACGAACGCTCTTCTTCTCGAAAAGAAGATGGACGATTACGAGCCGAGTCCTTTCTTTTCCTGGGATGTGCATCTCGACGGCGACAAGGACATGCACGACGCGTCCGTCTGTCAGGACGGCGTTTATGAGCGTGCTGTTGCCGCGATCAAAAAGGCGAAAGCGCGGGGATTCCGGATTTCGATCAACTGCACCCTGTTTGACGGCGCCGATCCGAAGCGTGTCGCTTCGTTCTTCGACGAAGTCATGGCGATGGGCGTTGATGGCATCATGACCGCGCCGGGCTATGCCTACGAGCGCGCTCCGGATCAGGAGCACTTCCTGAACCGCCAGAAAACCAAACAGCTTTTCCGTGATATTTTCCGTCTCGGGAAAGGGCACAAGTGGCGCTTTACGCAGTCGCCGCTGTTCCTGAACTTCCTGGCCGGCAACGAGACCTATCACTGCACGCCATGGGGCAAGCCGCTGCGCAATGTCTTTGGCTGGCAGCGTCCGTGCTATCTGCTTGGCGAAGGCTATGCGAAGTCCTTCGATGAGCTGATGAGCGACACGAAGTGGGACGATTACGGCACGGGTAACTACGAAAAATGCGCTGACTGCATGGTTCACTCGGGTTACGAGTCGACGGCGGTTATGGATGCTGTCCGTCGTCCCTGGCACATCGCGAAAGTGGCGATGTTCGGTCCTGAGACCGAGAAGCCGATGGCACCCGAAATCTCCCTCGCGAATCAGCGGCCGGCTCAGTACATCTATGCCGAGCAGGTTGAGGAGCAGATGAAGGAGATCTCGACGCGGAAGAAGCCGGCGAGAATGCCGCGTGTCACGAAGGTCGTCAGTTCATCGGCTGACCAGAATGCGGCGGTTCCGGCGGATGCGGCTGACTGATTTGCGCCGGCTTCGGTAATCCGGCGATACTGCGATAGAGAAGGGGCGGAACCTGCCGGTTCGGCCCCTTTTTTTGTACATTTTCGGGTGTCATGACTCTTTCGATTTTCATTATTCTTCTTCTCGTTGTTCTCAACGGCATCTTCGCAATGGGCGAACTGGCACTTATTTCGGTAAAGCGCCCCCGACTCGTGATTCTGCATGGGCAGGGTGTGCGGGGAGCGGATCGTGCCCTGAAGCTGGCGGATGATCCGCAGAGTTTTCTGCCGACTGTTCAGGTGGGGATGACGCTTGTCTCGATTCTTGAGGGCACTTTTGGCGGCATAAAAATCGAAGCCGCGCTGACGCCGTGGCTGGAGCAGTTTCCTGCTCTGAAGCCGTTTGCTGCCGATATTTCGATGATTGTCGTGGTGGTGGCGATCACCAGTGTGATGCTTGTTCTCGGGGAGCTGGTGCCGAAGCAGCTTGCTTTGCAGTATCCGGAGCGGATTGCGGCGCGGCTGGCGCTGCCGCTGGATCTGCTGGCGACCATTGTGCGGCCGGTTGTGTGGCTGCTCCGGCAGTCTTCCAATCTGATGCTGCGTCTGATGGGTGTGGCGCCGGCTGACAAGCAGATGCTGACAGAGGAGGAGTTGCGGGCCGTTCTGATGGAAGGCGCGCAGACGGGCGTTCTGGAGCATGAGGAACGCACCATGATCGAGCGTCTTCTGCGTCTGGCTGATCGTCCGGTGCGCGCCATCATGACGCCGCGTAATGAGATCAGCTGGATCGAGCGGCATGCCGGGCGGGATATGCTGGTCTCCACTTTGCGCTCGACGACCTATTCGCGGCTTGTCGTTTGTGAGGGGGGTGTCGACAACCCTGTCGGGGTGATTCTGGCGCGCGATATGCTGGACCGGCTTCTCGACGGGATGCCGGTTTCGATAGAGGCGGGTCTTCGTCAGCCTGTTGTTGTGCCGGACACCATTTCCGCGCTCGATATGCTTGAGCGGATGCGGTCTATACCACTTGGTATTGCTCTGGTGGTTGACGAATACGGTTCATTCGAGGGGATCGTCACGGCGTCCGATCTCTTCGAGGCGATTGTCGGTGAGGTGAACGAGCATGGCCAGCATACTGTTCTTGCGGCGAAGGCGGGTGATGTTGTCATTCTGGAAGGCGCGGAGCCGGCTGACGAAGTGAAGGATCGTCTGAGTCTCGGCGAATTGCCGGGCGAAGGGGATTATCACACGCTTGGCGGGTTGATTCTCGCTCTGTTGCGGCGTGTGCCGGCGGTTGGGGACAAGGTGGTCTTTTCCGGCTGGCTGTTCGAGGTGCTGGAAATGGATGGCCGGCGTGTCACGCGGGTTCGGGCAAGCCGGCAGGCCCTGGCTGAGAACTGAGGGTCTGTTTTTTCTCTGGGCTTTGCCCTGAAGCTCACGAGAGGCCGTGGGCCTGAATCGGGGTGCAGGGGTCTGCGGTCCCTGCCGGGTTCCGGGCAGAGCCTGGCTGATGCTTGCCTGCAAAAAAAAATCATATCCTCTGCGGCCAGAGGAATGGGGACCGGAACCGGGGCTGGTTATTCCGCCGCTGCCCGCAAGCCCGCTCCTCCGGCGAGGGGGCAGAGTGGCAGGGCGCCGAGCAGGAAGGCGAGGAGCAGTTCGAGGTCGGGGGCGAATGCGAGGCCGGTTCGCGCTGAATCGACGGCGGCGGCGCCGAAGATCAGGGCGGGCGTGACGAGGGGCAGAACGAGGAGCGGCAACAGGACGCCGCCGCGTCTGGCGCCGAGTACGATGGACGCGGCCATGCCGCCGACGAGGGAGAGAACGAGCGTTCCGGGGATGAGGCCGGCCATCAGGATCGGCAGCGCGGCGCCTGGCAGGCCCAGCATCATGGCCATGGGGATGGCGGCGACGAGGAGCGGGAGGCCGGTTGTGAGCCAGTGTGCCACCATCTTGGCGAGGGCGACCAGGGAGGGGGGCAGGCCGAGCAGCAGGAGCTGGTCGAGCGAGCCGTCCTCCAGTTCGGAGCCGAACAGGCGGTCGAGCGGGAGCAGGGCGGCGAGCAGGGCGCAGACCCAGATGACGCCGGGGGCCATGCGGCGCAGCAGTTCGGGCGACGGGCCGAGGGCCAGTGGAAACAGTGCGGCGGCGAGGATGAAGAACAGCACCGATCCGAGCGTGTCGGCGCCGTGACGCAGGGCCAGGCGCAGGTCCCGCGCCACGATCGCCGCGAACAGGCTGCCGGTGTTCATGGCTGGTCCTCCCATAAGGCCTGGTTTCCGGTCGGGGCGCCTGGCAGGGCGAGCTGACGCGGGTTATCCAGTGGCAGCGGCACATGGGTGGTGGCGATGACTATGCCGCCCGCCTGGCGGTGGCGTGTCAGCGCGGTTCCGAGTCTGCCGACCGAGTGTATGTCCAGGCCGAGGCTTGGTTCATCCAGCAGCCAGAGCGGTGCCCGGGCCATGATGATCCGGGTCAGGGCGGCACGGCGTTTCTGTCCGGCTGACAGGAGCCGGACGGGGACATCCGCGAGATGGGTCAGATCGAAATCCGCGAGGGCGTCTTCCGGCGATTCGCCACGGGAGAAGAGGGCGAGATTCTCGGACAGGGTCAGGCCGGGTTTGAGTGCGTCCTGATGGCCGAGATAGGCAATATGCGCGGCGTGCATGGTCCGGTCGGCGAGGATGTCGGTGCCGTTCCAGAGCAGGTGTCCGGCATCCGGGCGGCGTAATCCGGCCAGGACGCGGAGCAGTGTGGATTTGCCGGCGCCGTTCGGGCCGGTGAGCAGGACGGCGTCTCCGGCGGCGAGGCTGACGGAGATATTGTCCAGAACGAGTCGTTCGCCCCGGAACACGGAGAGGCTTTCTGCGTTCAGGACCGGAGTGTTGTGTGACGCGGCCAAAACCGGAGTGATCCCTTAATTGTGACCGCAAACAACCCGGCTCAGGCGTGTGCTCGCGTTCTCGTGGTCGCCGGTGCGCTTGTGCCCGGACCCTTCGCCGGTATGTTCTAGCGCCGATCAGAGATCAAGCCGGCGACCGGGGCCTGTCCCGGGCAAAGGCGCGCATCGCAGACCGCGATGTGACGTTGCCGGTATCGACATGCCAGCGGGATGCTGTTGTCGCGGAGGAAGTTTACATGAAAGCGGTTGGGCACGATTCGTTAAAAACCGGGCGCGAGCTCAAGGTTGACGGCAAGACCTACCATTATTTCTCGATTCCTGAGGCTGAGAAGACCATTGGCGACGTGAGCCGCCTGCCGGTCAGCCTTAAAGTGCTGCTTGAAAATATTCTGCGGTTCGAGGACGGGCGTTCTTACACTCAGGACGATGCGCGGAAGATCGCGGCGTGGCTGCCCAAGGGCAGCAGCACGAAAGAAGTGCCGTTCAAGCCTTCCCGCATTCTGATGCAGGATTTCACCGGTGTTCCCGGGGTCGTCGATCTCGCCGCGATGCGCGATGGAATCGTCGAGCTGAAGGGGAACCCGGACAAGGTGAACCCGCTGGTGCCGGTCAACCTGGTGATCGATCACTCGGTCATGGTCGATGTGTATGGCACCAAGGACGCGCTGCAGGAAAACATCACCATTGAATTCGACCGTAACGGCGAGCGCTATGCGTTTCTTCGCTGGGGTCAGGAAGCCTTCAAGAACTTCTCGGTTGTTCCGCCTGACACCGGCATCTGCCATCAGGTGAATCTCGAGCACATCGCTCAGGTGGCCTGGACGGCGGAAGTCGCCGGCAAGGAATATGTTTATCCGGACACGCTGTTCGGCACCGATTCCCACACCACGATGGTCAACGGGCTGGGCGTGCTGGGCTGGGGTGTTGGCGGCATTGAGGCTGAGGCGGCCATGCTGGGTCAGCCGATTGCCATGCTGATCCCGGACGTGATCGGCTTCCGTCTGACGGGCAAGCTGCCTGAGGGTGCGACCGCGACCGATCTGGTTCTGACGGTGACGCAGATGCTTCGCAAGAAGGGTGTTGTCGGGAAGTTCGTTGAGTTCTTCGGCCCGGCTCTCGACCATCTTCCGGTTGCCGATCGCGCGACGATTGCCAACATGGCGCCGGAATATGGCGCGACCTGCGGCTTCTTCCCGGTCGATAAGCTGACGCTTGATTATCTGCATGAGACCGGTCGTGACGCGCATCGCCTGAAGCTGGTTGAGGAATACTACAAGGCTCAGGGGATGTTCCGCACCTCCGAGACGGCCGAGCCTGTGTTTACCTCTGTTCTGGAACTCGACCTGGGGACGGTTGTTCCTTCGATTTCCGGTCCGAAGCGGCCTCAGGATCGTGTGGTTCTGACGGATGCGACGACAGCTTTCGAAAAAGAGCTGGTTTCCGGTCTGGGTGTTGCAGCGAACGACATCGATAAAAAAGCGAAGGTCGCTGGCACGAACTACGAGATCGGCCATGGTGACGTGGTGATCGCGGCGATTACGTCCTGCACCAACACTTCCAACCCGGCTGTTCTGATCGCTGCCGGTCTGGTGGCGCGTAAGGCGCGGGCGCTTGGTCTGAAGCCGAAGCCATGGGTGAAGACGTCGCTGGCGCCTGGATCGCAGGTTGTCACGGACTATCTGAACCGCGCGGATCTCACTCAGGATCTGGATGCGCTGGGCTTCAACACCGTTGGGTATGGCTGCACGACCTGCATTGGTAACTCCGGTCCGCTGGCTGACGACATTGTTGACGCGATCGAGAACAACAAGCTGGTGGCGGTTTCGGTGCTTTCGGGCAACCGTAACTTCGAGGGACGTATTTCCCCGAACGTGCGTGCCAACTATCTCGCCAGCCCGCCGCTTGTCGTCGCGTATTCGCTGCTTGGCACGATGCGCAAGGACATCACGAAGGAGCCGCTCGGCACGTCCAGGGACGGCAAGCCGGTTTACCTGAAGGATATCTGGCCGACGAACAAAGAGATTGCCGCGCTCATGGGCTCGTCGATCAACCGCGAAGAGTTCATCAAGCGCTACAAGGACGTGTCGAAGGGCACGAAGGAGTGGCAGGAGCTTAAGGTTGCGACAGGTTCCGAGACCTACAAGTGGGATCCGAAATCGACCTACGTGCAGGACCCTCCGTACTTCAAGCACATGCCGGTTGATCCCGGTAAGGGCGGCGGCAATATCTCCGGCGCGCGCATTCTCGCTGTGCTTGGCGACAACATCACGACCGATCACATCTCTCCGGCCGGTGCGATCAAGAAGGACTCGCCTGCCGGCAAGTATCTGATGGAGCATGGGGTTCAGCCGAAGGACTTCAACTCCTACGGGTCACGTCGTGGTAACGACCGGATCATGGTGCGTGGCACGTTTGCCAACATCCGCATCAAGAACGAGATGCTTCCGGGCACAGAGGGCGGGCTTTCAAAGCATTTCCCCGATGGCAAGGAAGGCTTCATCTACGATGTGGCCATGGAATATAAGAAAGAGCACGTGCCTCTGGCCGTCTTTGGCGGCAAGGAATACGGCATGGGTTCGTCCCGTGACTGGGCGGCTAAGGGCACTCTGCTGCTCGGCGTGAAAGCCGTGATCGCGGAGAGTTTCGAGCGTATTCATCGGTCCAACCTGGTGGGCATGGGCGTTCTGCCGCTGCTCTTCAAGGAAGGCACGACACGCAAGACACTCGGCCTGAAGGGTGATGAAGTCATCGACATCAAGGGGCTTGAGAAGATCACCCCGCGTATGGACGTGACGATGGTCATTCACCGTCCTGATGGAAAGACCGAGGAAGTGCCTCTGCTCTGCCGCATCGATACTCTGGACGAGGTCGAATATTACCGGCATGGTGGTATTCTTCATTATGTCCTTCGTGGGATGCTTAAGGCTGCCTGAGACACATCCGTCATACGACGATCGTGAAATTGCCGGCCCGGTGGAAACCGGGCCGGCTTTTTGCGTTGAGACGGTTCTGCGTGCGGAATCGATCTGTAAATCCTTCGATTCACATAAGGTTCTTCGCAATGTCTCGCTGACGGTTGAGCGGGGAGAGCTTGTGTCGATTATCGGTCCTTCGGGATGCGGAAAATCGACTTTTCTGCGCTGTCTTAATTTCCTGGAAATTCCGGACAGCGGGACGGTAACGATTGCGGATGACAGCATTCGCCGCAACGAGGGTCCGTGGCGTTCCTCCGACGAGGCGCAGGCGCATCAGCTTCGCGCTCATGTCGGGATGGTTTTTCAGTCTTTCAATCTGTTTCCGCATCGCACGGTGCTGGACAATGTGATGCTGGCGCCGCGTGTGGTGAAGCATGTCGCGCCGTCCGTGATTGAATCCGAGGCGAGAGAACTGCTGGCCAAGGTCGGGCTGGAGGCGGCGGCCCTGCGCTATCCGGCGACGCTTTCGGGCGGGCAGCAGCAGCGCGCGGCGATTGCGCGGGCTCTGGCCATGCGGCCGGATGTGATGTTGTACGACGAGCCGACTTCGGCGCTCGATCCGCGAGTGGCGGAAGAGGTGCTTGAGGTCATGCGGGCGCTCGACCGGGAGGGGATGACGCAGATTGTCGTGACGCACGACATGCGGTTTGCGCGGGCGGCTTCCGACCGGATTGTCTTTATGGAAAGCGGCGAGATCATCGAAATCGCCGATCCCGATGAGATGTATCTGAATCCGAAGGATTCCCGGACACGGGAATTTCTGGGAGCGTCGCTGTGAGAAAGCCGGTCTGGCGGGCCGTGCTGCTGGCCGCGTTTGCGCTTTTTATTTTCGGTGCGGCGGCGCGGGCGGACGAGCCGCTGCGGTGGGCGGCTGACGGCACGGCGAATGTCCCGTTTACGTTTCATGATCCGGCCGAAGAGAGCCACATGGTCGGATTTGAATATGACATCATGCAGGAGATCGGGCGGCGGCTGGGGCGCGAGGTGCAGTTCACCCAGAATGACTGGGATGGTCTGATACCGGGTCTTCAGCGTGGTTTTTACGACATGGTTGCCGACGGGATCGAGATGACCCCGGAGCATGTCGAGGCGCTGGATTTCAGCCGGCCTTATTACATGACGACGGAGCGGATTGTCGTCCGGCGGGATCAGGCCGGACTCGATTCGTTCGAGCGGCTTGGCGGTCATACGGTCGGCACGATCAAAGACACGCTTGCCGAGCGGATGCTGCGGACGCGGCCGGACGTGACGCTGCGGTCCTATGACGAGGAGTCCAACGCGTTTTCGGACCTTCGGAACAGCCGGCTGGATGCTGTGCTGCTGGATGGTCCGATTGCGCTTTATTATGGCGAGGCCGACCCTGATTTCCGGATTGTCGGGCCGCCGATCGGTCATCTGGCGTATGGCATTGCCTTCCGGAAGGGGGCGAATCAGGAGCTGCGTCACCGGGTTGACGAGGCGCTTCAGGCGATGATCGCGGATGGCGCTCTGCACCGGATTCTGGCGCGCTGGAATCTCTGGACGCCGGAGATGGCGGACTGGACCGGCGATCGTTCCGTTCCGAACATCGTGCCGACCGAGTGGGAGCACTATCTTGCGTCTACGGCGCCGGCGCGTGGGTGGACCGCGAGATTTTACCGGTATGTGAGTTTTTTGCCGCTGATCGGGCGTGGTGCGCTGCTGACGCTCATGGTATCGGGCTGTGCCATGGTTCTGGCCGTGGGCATGGGGCTGGCTCTGGCTCTGACGCGTCGATACGGGCCGTCCTGGCTCGCGGCGCTGGCCACGCTGTATGTTGAGATCGTGCGCGGGACACCGTTGCTGATTCAGATTCTGTTTATTTTCTACGGTCTTCCGAGTATCGGCATCCGGCTTTCGCCTTTTGTGGCGGGGGTTATCGGGCTTGGCATGAATTATGCGGCTTATGAGGCGGAGAATTATCGGGCCGGGCTGCAATCCGTGGCCCGGGGGCAGATGGAAGCGGCCACCGCGCTGAACATGACCCATTTGCAGGCGCTGCGGTATGTTGTTGTGCCGCAGGCGTTTCGCGTGGTTGTTCCTGTCATGACCAATGATTTTATATCGCTGCTCAAGGATTCTTCGCTTGTCAGTATCATCACGCTGACGGAGCTGAGCCAGACTTATGTGCGGCTGTCATCCACATATTTCGATTATTTCGGGCCGGGTCTGATGGTCGGGGCGGCTTATCTGCTGCTGGGACTGCCTTTTGTCAGGCTTGCGAAGCTGGCTGAGAGACGGCTGGCGGTGAGTGAGCGTCGCGGGGGGCGTCACTGAGCTGAACCTGGTTCAGGGTGTGGGAGGCCAATGCGTTTTTGGTATGGCGGACTCCATTTCCGTCATATTGTGCATAAATAAACTGTTCGTCATCATTGCTCCATACTCCTCTCATGGCGGCACCTGATGGATCTCCTTTCTGCCCTGCATAGTTTCGTTCGCGTGGCGGCGACGGGCTCGTTTTCCGCGGTATCGCGTGAAACGGGGGCGAGCCAGCCGACGATTTCGCGGCATATTGCGCTGCTTGAGGCGCATTACGGGACGACGCTGTTCGCGCGGACCACACGCAGCCTGATGATGACGGAGGACGGGCGCAGTCTTCTTCCTCATGCCTATGAGGTTCTGGAGATCCTTGAGACGGCGGAGACTGTTCTCGGGCGTCGTCGGGCGTCTGTTTCGGGTCTTGTTCGTCTTGGGGTCACAACGGCTTTCGGGCTGTATCTGACGTCACGCATCAACGATCTGCTGAAGCGGCATCCCGATCTGTCTGTCGAGCTGATCATGCGGGATGGGTTTGGCGATCTGGTTGAGGAAGGGCTCGATCTGGCGATCCGGGTCGGGGAAATCGCGGAGGGTTCGCTGATTGCCCGCAAGCTGGGGGCCGTGCATCGCTCGCTGGTGATGTCCGCGAAGTGCTTCACCCCCGGGGGGCCTCTGGAGCATCCGCGGGATCTCGCTGATCAGCCCTGTGTTGTTTATACGTATGGTGGTGGTCGGCAGGACTGGCATTTTTACGGTAATGGCGAGGAAAGCGTTGTTGCGCCGGCGACTGTTTTCCGGGCCAACAGCAGCGAAGCGGCGCTTTATGCGGTGCAGGCGGGGGTCGGGATCGGTCTGTTGCCGGAGTTTCAGGTGCGGGACCTGGTTGCCTCGGGTGAGCTGATCCATATTTTCCCGAACTGGCGTGTTTCGCCGATGCCGCTTTATGCGGTTCACACCGGCCCCAGGACGCTGCCTTTGCGGACGCGGACTGTCCTCGATTTCCTTGTGGAAATTTCGTCGGGGATTCTCAGGTCGGAATAGGCGGCCGGGTTGCGGCCGGATCTGCGGGATCAGGCTGCGGGATCAGGCTGAAAGCACGCGGTGAATGGCGTCTGTGAGGCGTCTGAGTTCATCGTTTGTAATGGTGAAAGCCGGTGTCAGGTAGACGATATTCCGGAATGGTCTGATCCATGCGCCTTCCGCGATGAAGCGTGTGCGCAGGGTGGCGGGATCGTCGATCTTCTCCATTTCGACCACGCCTGTTGCGCCCATCACCCGCACGTCCCGCACGCCGGGAAGTTTGCGACAGGGTTCGAGCTGTTCGCGCAGGGCGGTTTCCAGGGCTGCGACCTGTTCGAGGCGAGGCTCGTTTTCGAAAAGATCCAGTGATGCGTTCGCGCAGGCGCAGGCGAACGGGTTGGCCATGAAGGTCGGACCGTGCATGAGCGCGTGTTCGGGGTTGTCGGACAGAAACGTTTCATAGATGTGGCGCCGCGCGACGGTTGCGGCGAGGGCGACGGTGCCACCGGTCAGGGCTTTTGAGAGGGTGATGATATCAGGCACGATGTCCGCCTGATCGCAGGCGAACATGGAGCCGGTTCGTCCGAAGCCGGTGAAGATTTCGTCCAGGATCAGGAGGAGGCCGTATTTGTCGGCGGCGCGTCGCAGGGTGCGCAGGACATCCGGCGAGTGGAAGAGCATGCCGCCCGCGCCCTGTATGAGCGGTTCGACGACGATGGCGGTGATTGTGTCCGCGTGGGTGGCGAGGAAGGCTTCGAATGCCGCTATGGAAGACGCATCCCGGGGCAGATCGACCACATATTGCGATGGCATGACGCCGGCGAAAAGATGGTGCATGCCTTCTTCCGGGTCGCAGATTGCCATCGTGGCGAGGGTGTCGCCGTGATAACCGCCTTTGAAAGAGAGCAGTCTGGTGCGTCCGGTTTCGCCCCGGTTGATCCGATATTGAATCGCCATTTTGAGTGCGACCTCGACGGCGACGGAACCGGAATCCGTATAGAAGACGTGATCGAGATCGCCGGGCAGGAGGGCTGTCAGGCGGGAGGCGAGACGCAGGGCGGGTTCGTGGACCATGCCGCCGAACATGACATGCGGCATGCGGGCCAGCTGCTGTTCCGCGCAGGCGCGGATGTGCGGGTGGTTGTAGCCGTGGCAGGCGGTCCACCAGGCGGCGACGCCGTCGGTCAGCGTGCGTCCGTCTTCCAGTTCGATCTGGCTGCCCTGCGTTGAACAGGCTGCCAGCGGGGGAGGGGCTATTTTCATCTGGCTGTAGGGGAGCCAGATATGCGGGAGGCCGGATGTGTACCAGTCAGGATCGGGCAAGGTGTGATTCCGTTACAGAAGAAACAGGTCTCTGAGTCCGCACTGACAGGGTCCGGATGGTCTGACGGGGTGGTTCTGAATAATCAGGTGGGTCTTCGTTTATTATACAATGTGTGGCTGTGTTCCTGAAGGCGGGCTGAGTTTTTTTGGCGGTTATGGTGGTTTTGGCGGGGGTATTTTTTCTCAGGGTGTTGCCCTGAAACCCATCAGAGGCCGGGGGCTTTTGGGAACCGGTCTGTTTATCGACTGACCGGGATGCGGCGGTGATTGACCCGCGTGTCTGGCTACGGCACCACGAGGATGCGATGACACGGTTTGATCCTCTTTTCCGGCAGGCGCTCGCGGATCTCGATGCTGAAAGCAGGCGTCGGCGCCTGCGTGCCTTTGTCCCTGCTGGTCCGGCTCTGCTGGAGCGGGCTGACAGACAGCGTCTGATCGACTTTTCTTCAAATGACTATCTGGGTCTTTCCTGTCATCCCGCGCTGATTGAACGGGCTGCCGAATGGGCGGGTCGTTTTGGCGCGGGGTCCGGCGCGTCCCGTCTGGTGACCGGCACGCGTCCGCTGCATGAGCGGGTGGAAGCGAAATTCGCCGCTCTGAAAGGCTGCGAGGCGGCGCTTTTGTTTGCCAGTGGCTGGCAGGCGAATGCGTCGCTGGTGCCGGCGCTGGCGCGGTTGTCCATGGAGCAGGCAGGGGCGATGCCGCTGGTTTTCACGGACCGGCTGAACCATGCCAGTCTGCATCAGGGCTGCGCGGCGGCCGGTGTCCGTCAGATCCGGTTTCGGCACAATGACCTGGGGCATCTTGAGGCGCTTCTTGAGAGTCGGGCCGATGAGCCCGGGTTACGGGTAATTCTGACCGAAAGCGTGTTCAGCATGGATGGTGACCGGGCCGATATTCCCGCGCTCGCGGCTCTTGCGGAACGATATGAGGCCTTTCTTTGTCTGGATGAAGCGCATGCGACAGGTGTGCTTGGGGCTGGCGGGGCCGGGCTGGCGGGTGGGGCGCCCTGGGGTGTTCATCTGGTGATGGGGACGTTCAGCAAGGCGCTGGGGGGCATGGGAGCCTGCATTGCGGGGTCCCGGGCGCTTTGTGACTGGCTGCTCAATACGGCGTCCGGGTTCGTCTTTTCGACGTCCCTGCCGCCTTCGGTGCTGGGGGCGGCGGATGCGGCGCTTGATCTGTTGCCGGAGCTCGGGGCCGAACGGGAGCGAGTGGCGCGGCATGGGGAAAGGTTGCGGACCCTGCTGGCCGAAGCGGGGTTCAGCACCGGCGCGTCATCGACCCAGATTGTTCCGGTCATGATCGGCGGCGCGGAAGAAGCCATGGAGGCGGCGAGGAAACTGGAAGCCGAAGGGTTTCTCACGGCGGCGATCCGTCCGCCGACGGTGCCCAGGGGGGAGAGTCGCCTGCGGGTGACGCTTTCGGCGGCACATGATGAGGAAATGGTTGAACATCTTGTCGATGCGATCATCCGGCAGTGCGGGCCGGGCTGATGCGCGTTCTTCTTATTCATGGCTGGGGATTTGACCGGCGGTTCTGGGAACCGGTGGCGGCACGGCTCCGGTATGAGACCTGCGTTCCTGATGTTGGGTTTTCCGATGGGGCCGCCCGGGGTGTGTTGCCGGACGAGTTTGTGGTGGCGGTGGGTCATTCTCTGGGGCTGCTGTGGTTGCTGGCGCACGGGGTGCTGCCTGCGTCGGCGCTGATCCTGGGGATAAACGGTTTTACCCGTTTTGCCCGTGCGGCTGATTTCCCGGATGGCGTGGCGCCTCGTATTCTGGAGCGCATGGAGGCTGGTCTGGGGCGGGATGCGGGCGCGGTGGTCCGGCAGTTTCATGTTAATTGCGGTCTGAGCGGCGGGCCGGATGAAACGGCGGGGTTGCCGGTGCCGGAGAGTTTGCGACGCGGGCTGCATTTGCTGCGGCATGGCGATGCGCGGGCGCTTCGGGACAGGGTGGCCGGGGTGCTGGCCAGCCGGGACGATGCGATCGTACCGCCTGCGCTGACGGAGGCGTGCTTTTCCGCTGATCGGATAAGCTGGTCGCGGTCGGGGGGGCATCTTTTGCCGCTGACGGAGCCTGATCTGTGTGTGCGGTTTATCTGCGACGCCATGGAGAGACATCGTCATGCGGTCTGATGGCGGACGGAGTGAGCGGTGGCGGATCGGTGAGCGGTTTGATGCGGCGGCTGACTATGATGGGGCGGCTTCAGTTCAGCGGCTGACGGCTGGTCGGCTGATGCGGCATATCGAGCTGGCATTCGGCGGGAAGAAGCCGGGGCGCATTCTGGAGTTCGGCTGCGGGACGGGGGCTCTGACGCTGCTTCTGCGCGAGAGATGGCCGGAAGCGGAGATTATTGCGACTGATATTGCGCCTGCGATGCTGGGTCGCGCCGAGGGTCGGTGCGGGGCTGGCGTTACTTTTGCTCTCATGGATATGGCCGAACCGGACGCTGCTGACGCTGTGCGGGGTATGTTCGATCTGGTTTGCGGCAATCTCGTTCTGCAATGGGCGGCGGACAGGGAAAAGGTTCTTGACGGGCTCGCCGGTTTTCTGGCGGCGGATGGTTTTCTGGCTGTTTCGACGCTGACGGAAGGAAGTTTTGCCGAGTGGCGGCAGGCGCATGAAGCTGTCGGAGCGGAGGCTGGTATCCGCCGGTATCCGGCTTTTCGCGTGCTTGAGGCCGGGTGGCCGGAGGGCGCGGATGAAGGGGGCCTTGCGCGTTGTGCGTCCGGGCGCTGGGTGGCTGAAACGGTTCTGGAGCAGACGGGTGGCGGGCTGAATTTTTTAAGAGGGTTGCAGCGGATTGGCGCGACGGCGCCTCGCGCGGGCAGCAGGCCGCTGGCGCCGGGGGGGCTGCGTCGCGTTCTGTGTCGGTTCGATACCGACGGGGCGGCGATGACGTGGGAAATTGCTTACGGTCTGTTTCGGATGCCGCCCAGGGCCGGGGTCTTTGTGACGGGGACGGATACCGGCGTGGGCAAGACTTTTGTTTCGGCCTGTCTGGTCAGGGCGTGGGAGGCTTTGTACTGGAAACCGCTTCAGACGGGGCTGTGTGAAGAAGACGGGGATACGCCGGAAATCATGCGTCTGACCGGCGCCGGTCCGGGGCGCATCCTGCCACCCGGGGATACGTTTCTGGCGCCGTTATCTCCGGAGGACGCGGCGAGGAAGGAAGGCAGGCGGGTCGATCTTGCACGTCTGGCGCTGCCGGAGGATGACCGGTTCAGGCCGCTTGTGGTGGAGGGGGCCGGGGGTCTTATGGTGCCTGTGACGGAGGCTGACGCGGCGTGCGGAACGCCGGGTGTGATGATGATTGATCTCATGGCCCGTTTCGGGCTGCCTGTTGTGCTTGTGGCGCGCAGCGGGCTGGGCACGCTCAATCATACATTGCTCAGTCTTGGCGCATTAAGAACCCGGGGGATCGCCGTCCTGGGGGTTGTGCTGAACGGACCACTCAACCCGGACAACCGGGCGGCGATCGAGGCGCATGGAAAAGTGCGCGTGCTGGCTGAGTTGCCGTTTGTGGAAAAGGTGACACCGGAAGCGGTGGAGCGGCTTTCGCGTTGTTTTGCCGGGAGGAGAGACTGAAACCGGCGTGGTCTGGTTTTTGCGGTGCGCGTCGTCCTTCTGTCTGCTGCCGGGACAGATGAGGAAACGGGTTCAGGGTGATGATCCGCGAACGGGACATTCAGCCGGATGGTTATCGGCTGCCCTGACGACGGGGCTTCGGGGAATGTGGTGCGGGGCTTTGTCGGGATAACGGGGGGACGGGCAGGACTGCCAGTTTGAGGCCGAGTTCTGCTTCGATTTTGCGCATCGTTTTGCGTTCCGTGGCCGCGCACAGCGTGGCGGCCCAGCCGGGCCGGCCAGCCCGACCTGTGCGGCCGATTCTGTGCAGATAGGTGTCTGGCTGTGTGGGGGGCGCCATGTTGATCACCTGACCGACCTGGCCGATATCGAGGCCTCGGGCGGCAATATCGGTTGCGACCAGGATGGCGGCTGTCCCGGTTTCGAAATCGTGGATGGCGGCGTTTCGGGTTGGCTGCGTGAGGCGCCCGTGCAGGACGACGGCGCTGAGTCTGCGTTTCCGCAGGTGATGTGTGAGCGTGTCGGCTTCTTCGCGAGTGGCGACGAAGATGATCGCGCTGCGGTCGGGGTGTCGTCTGAGCAGGGCCTCGGCGGCCGCCTGTTTTTCTCCCTGTTCGACAAAGAGGATGGCCTGCCGGACGGAGGGCCTGGTGCCTCCGGCAGGTTCGATATGCTGTGGCTTGTGTAAGAAATCCTGCGCGGCTGAGGCGCTTCCGTCTGACAGCGTCGCTGATGCCAGGATGGTCTGACGTTGCTGAGGCAGCAGGGCGTGAATGGCCTGCATTTCGTCCCGGAATTCGGCGGTCATCAGCCGGTCTCCCTCATCCAGGACGAGATGACGGCATGAGGCGAGGTCGATGCGCTCGGCGCGCAGGAGGTCGAGCAGGCGACCGGGTGTGGCAACGATGATCCGGGTGTCGGCGGGGGGCATGCCGTCCTCGGGGTCTGTTTCCGGTTTTTGTGGTTTGCGTCGTGACCGGGTGTCTGCCTGCACTTCATGGGCGCCCCCGTAGACGGCAAAGGGATTCAGGGAGGGAGTGGGCGCGAGATGGCGGCCCATTTCCGCGACCTGCCGGGCCAGTTCCCGTGTTGGCACGATAATGAGGGCTGTCGTATTTTTTTTCCGGCTTACCATTTCCAGAACGGGCAGCAGGTAGCACGCTGTTTTTCCTGTTCCGGTGGGAGCGATGACCCGGGCATCCTGGCCTGACAGGAGGGCTGTTATGGCGACGTTCTGAATGGGGGTCGGGGTCACAAGGCCGGCTTTTGCCGCGCGATCGGCGAGTTTAGCGCTTAGTCCCAGATCGACGAACGGGGAGGGTTTCTGGTTGCCGGACCGGTCGGGAGGTGAAGAAACAGATCCGGGGGACATGCGGCAATTCCTGAACAGAGCGGTGGAAAACTGATGTGACTTTGAGCAAAAGTCGGTCATCTGGATGAACACTGCCGACGCATATGCCAAAACACGGGCGCGGACGCCACGTTTTGTGACGTCCGCTCTGTCTGTGAACCCCGATGTTTTCACAGACGCCTGGTGTTCACCATTCCGGTCTGTCTGGTTTGACTCCTCCGATGAGGGGCGGAGATGCCAGATCAGGCTGTGTCTTACATCTGCTTCCGGTTAAACAATGTTTTTACCGGTAAAAGTCAAAGCTCCTGATTTTCTCAGCCTGAGACATGCGTCAGGCGACTTTGGCCTGATAATGTAGTGGTTCTGCCCGCAGCATTGATTGTCTCCGTGTCTCGATTGCTCTCCAGCTGATCGGATGTCCGACGGCCAGCGGCTCAAGTCCTGCCTGCTCGCGGGCAGTACTGCATGTTCTGAAATGAATATTGTGCTGCATTTTTTGCGATCTGCGATGAATAAAGCTCCGACTTACTCCCAGAATTTTTGCAGCATTTCGGAGAGTCATCTTCTTTTTATCAAGAAGAAAGACAAGTTTTTCGTCCAGGTCAGGTGACCAAGTCAGGGCGCGAGGCATAAATACTCTCTCTTGTTTGCCGTGAATGGGTGAACGGCCTCATTATTCCGATACCTGCTGAAAAGCGAAGCTGAGAATTAACGATTCATTAACGTGACCTCATGTGTTGCAATAATTTTGAGTGGAAAAAAATTTTTTGTATTTGTTATTAAAGAACAGGAATGGCATTCGACATTTCGATAATTGAAAATTTATTATGGAATAAGAAGATTTATTTTATGATATTATGTATATAAAATGACGCTATATAATTAAAAAAAAGACGGACGCAGAGTCTTTCGTAACACGTTTAAATTCTATGTATTGTGCTATTACCTTGAAAAATCAGACTTAATTTTGGGTTTGGCCGAGATGTCCCGATGCTCGGGCGGTTACCTGGAGAAGGTTCCGACATGAATTGAAAAACGTTGTATTATAAAGGCTTCAGTGCGGGTATTACTTCATTATGTGAGGTTTTACCTGATGCGTGTCTGGGTATGGAGTTCGGGTTCCGCGGTCGTTTCAATGCGGGGCGCACGGGAGAATCCGGAACTCTGTGTTTTTTATGCGGCGGCCTGCGAACGGCTGAGATGCCTCAGCCCGCCTGTCCCGCGACGCAGGCCAGCATGATGCCGAGTCCGATATTCCGGTTCGCCCGGAACTGCGCGAGGCAAAGGGCGGGGTCTCCGGGATTGACCGAGGCCGCCTGTTTCAGGAGGATTCCGACGCAAAGCAATGCGACGGGATAAAACCACGGCCCGGTATGAGCGAGCGCCCCGGCGCCGAGCAGAGCGCAGCCGGCCGCGCCGTAGCATAATCCTGTGAAGGCCCGGGCCTGCCCGGCCATGAGGCGTGAGGTGGATTTCACGCCGATGCGGGCATCGTCGTCCATATCCTGGAACCCGTAGATCGTATCGAAGCCGAGCTGCCAGAGGATCGTCGCGAGATAGAGGGCGGCCTGGGCCAGGTCGCAGCGGTCCGTGACTGCCGCGTAACCCATCGGGGCTCCGAAGCCGAAGGTGAATCCCATGACCAGTTGCGGCCACCAGGTGTACCGTTTGGCGAGCGGGTAGAGGCCGACAAGGATCAGGGAGGAGGCGCCAAGCAGTTGTGTGAGCGGGTTCAGCTGAAGCAGGATCAGGAGGCCGGCGAAGAGAAGGGCGACGAGAAAAAAGGCGGCGTGGCGCATACGCAGGGCGCCCGATGCGAGGGGTCTGCCGGCTGTGCGGGCGACCTGCCGGTCTATGTCGCGGTCCCACATATCGTTGACGACGCATCCGGCGGATCGCATCACGATGCTGCCGATCCCGAAGAGGGCCAGAAGGCGCAGACGTTCGCCGGGCGGGATGGCGCCGCCTGCGTCTGGCAGGAGGATTCCCCAGGCGCCGGGAAGGAAGAGGAGCCAGGTGCCGACGGGCCGGTCCAGGCGGGCAAGAAGAGCGTACGGGCGTATTGATGGCGGGAGACGGGCGATCCATCCCGTGGTGCGAATGTCGGTATGGGGGGTGACAGGGCTCGGCACCGCGCTCTCTCCGGCTTGTAGTATAGAAGATGCGGATCGGTTGACGATTCGTATCGGCAGGCTTGACCGGCGGGCTGATCCCGCCGAAATGCGACCGATTGATGGGGACTGGATCTGTCGTGGTCAATGGGCGACGGATTTCGGGCGCAATGAAAGCTGTGGGCGGGGGGATAAAGCTGATGTCGACACTGCACACGCTGCCGCGTCTGTTTGTCTCTCCCGGGGGGGTGGAAGACCGGTCATGCGTTCTGGAGGCCGGGGCAGTCTGTCCGATGTCTCCGGAGCAGGCGCGGTATCTGGGGACGGTCATGCGGCGCAAAGAGGGCGACGAGGTTCGTCTTTTCAATGAGCGCGATGGAGAGTGGCTGGCCCGGATTGCCGGTCTGCGCCGCGATCAGGGTGCGTTCTCGCCTGAGCGGAGGCTGCGTTCTCCCGAGACGGAAGAGGGGCCGGTGCTGGCCTTTGCGCTGCTCAAACGGGATGCGACGGATCTGGTCATCCGTATGGGAACGGAGCTGGGTGTCCGGCGGTTTATTCCGCTCATTACGGAACGGACTGTCGGGCAGCGTGTGAATGGCAGTCGTCTCGAATCGATTGCGACCGAGGCGGCGGAGCAGTGCGAGCGACTGAGCGTGCCGGACATTGCGGAGCCTGTCCGGTTTATGGAGTTCCTGGGGGCGTGGCCGGAGAACAATCGTCTGTTTGCCGCTGTTGAAAGACTTTGTGAGCGGGAATCTGCCGATAAAATCACACAGAAAAGCAAAGATGTGTTTTCTGAAGCCTGCATCGGGGACGGGATTCTCATCGGTCCTGAAGGCGGGTTCGGTGCCGCGGAACTTGACGCCATGCTTGCCCGCCCCTTTGTTACGCCCATAACACTGGGCAACAGGATTCTGCGTGCCGGAACGGCTGTTGCCGCTGCGCTCGCTCTGTTCGATTCCCGGATCCGAAACGCCTGAGGCGCGGTGGCCGGTCGGAGTGGGCATTTCCACCCCGACCGGCCATTGTTTGCCCTGACTGGAAGCTGTTGCGCCGATGTCAAATCCCGCTGACGAGGATGTTCGCCCCGTTGTGTCCACAAAGGAGCTCGTGGACGTACTGGCGGCGGGCTGCAAACCCCGGGACGCCTGGCGGATCGGCACGGAGCATGAAAAGTTTGGGTTCGTTCGTCCTGAGTCGGCCCGGCCCGGGCGTCCGGCTTTTTCCGCGCCGGCCTATGCGCCTGACGGCATTGAAGCGCTGCTTCTGGCGATGGAGGCGCAGGGCGACTGGACGGCTATTTTCGACGGCAAACCGATTATTGGCCTGAAAGGGCAGGGCGACAACCAGGGTGGGGCGATCTCCCTGGAGCCCGCGGGTCAGTTCGAGTTGTCGGGCGCGCCTCTGGCGACGCTTCATGAGACGGCCGATGAATTTTCGCGGCATTTCAGGGCGTTGCGCGGGCCGGCCAGGAAGCTTGGGCTGGGCTTTGCGCCGCTTGGATTTCATCCGCTGGCCACGCGCGCGGAGCTGCCGTGGATGCCGAAAAGTCGCTATGCGATTATGCGGAACTACATGCCGAAAGTCGGTTCGCTCGGGCTTGATATGATGCAGCGGACCTGCACGGTGCAGGTCAATCTCGATTTTGCGTCTGAAACGGACATGGCGCGGAAGATGAAGGTTTCGCTGGCGTTGCAGCCGGTCGCGACGGCGTTGTTTGCCAATTCTCCTTTTTATGAGGGCAGGCCGAATGGCTGGCTGTCCAATCGCGCGCGGATATGGACCGATACGGACAACGCCCGGTCAGGGATGCCTGAGATCTGCTTCCGGGATGATTTCGGTTTCGCGTCCTATGTCGAATGGGCGCTTGATGTTCCGATGTATTTTATCGTGCGCGATGGAAAGTTGATTGATGTGGCCGGGCGTTCGTTCCGGGCCTGGCTGGCTGGCGAGCGGCAGGACGGTCTTGACGGGTTTACGCCGACGATCGGAGATTTCGAGGACCATCTGACGACCGTGTTTCCGGATGTGAGGCTTAAGACGTTCCTCGAAATGCGTGGGGCGGATGCGGGTTCACCGGAGATGATGCTGGCGCAGTCGGCGCTGTGGACCGGGCTTTTGTACGATGATGCCGCCCTGTCCGCCGCTGAGGCTCTGGTGCGTGAGCATGATTATGAAAGTTACCGGACGTTGCGGGGCGATGTTCCCGCACGGGGGCTTGAAACGCCGTTTGGCGCGGGGACGGTACGGGACGTGGCAGCGCGTATGGTAGCGATCGCTGCCGATGGTTTGCGTGGCAGGGATCTGCGTGATGCTGACGGGCGCGATGAGACGGTCTGTCTCGCGCCTCTTTTTGCCATTGCCGCCGGGGGGGCGACCCAGGCTGAACACTGGCTTGCCCGATATGAGGGGCCGTGGGCCGGGGATACATCGCGGATTCTGTCTGAAGCGGAAGTCTGAGCGGCGTGAGACTTCCGCCATCGCCGGCTTCTGACCGCGATGACGGTCGTGCCGGCATTGTTTATGCGGTCCGGCCGGATGTTTTCGCAGAATGTCTGTAAATCCGGCTTTCCCGGAAGAGGGCGACGGGCGCGAGGCTCCTCCCGTCCGGTTGCGGCTGATGGAGACATCCGATCTCCATATGTTTGTTTATGCGTGGGATTATTACCGGGCGTGTGAAGATAACACGGTAGGGCTTGCCCGCGTTGCCAGTCTGATCCGCGCGGCTCGCGCGGAATCGGAGAACAGTCTGCTTTTTGACAATGGCGATATTGTTCAGGGGAATCCTCTGGGCGACTATATTGCGCTTCCGGGGCATCTGAAAGCAGAGGATGGCCACCGGATGTTCCGGGCCATGAACCGGCTGGGCTATGACGCCGCCACGCTGGGCAACCATGAGTTTAATTACGGCCTGTCCTTTCTTGAAGAGGCGTTGCGGAGCGCTGATTTTCCGTTCGTCTGCGCGAATGCTGAATATGTCGACGGAACGCCTCTGGTGCCGCGGGAGATCGTTCTTGAGCGGGAGGTAACGGATAAAGCCGGGCAGGTTCATCAACTCAGAATTGGCGTTATTGGCTTTTTGCCGCCGCAGATTGTCATCTGGGATGCAATGCATCTGGCGGGGCGGGTGACGACGACTGACATTGTTGAAGCCGCGCGGCGGTATGTGCCGGCGTTACGCGCGCGCTGTGATGTGCTGGTCGCTCTCTGTCATTCCGGGATCTCGTCGGCGCCGCGTCAGGGCGGAGATGAGAACGCGGCGTTATATCTGGCGGAGGAGCCAGGCATTGATGTGGTGTTTGCGGGTCATGCCCATCGTGTCTTTCCGGGGCCGGATTATGACGGGCTGGCCGGTGTCGATGCGCAGGCCGGCAGGCTGGCGGGCAAGCCTGCGGTCATGCCGGGGTTCTGGGGCAGCCATCTCGGCGTGATTGACCTCGAATTACGGATCGGAGTTTCCGGCTGGTATGTGGCGGACTCTCAGTGTGAGGTCCGGCCCGTTTATAAGCGTGAGTCGGGTGCGGTCGTTCCGCTTGCGCGGGATGATGCGTTGATTGTCGAGACGGCCTTGTCCGAGCATGAGGCGACGATTGCCTGGATGGCGCGGCAGGCTGGTGAAACAGAGCTGCCACTGAATACATACTTTACTTTCCTGCAGCCGGACCCGTGCCTGGCTCTGATCAATGCCGCGCAGCTCTGGTATGTACGACCGCTTCTGGCGGGGACGGATGCCGGGTCCCTGCCGCTGCTGTCGGCGGCCACGCCGTTTAAGGCGGGCGGGCTGTCTTCGGATGCGTTCGTCGATATTCCCGCCGGACCCCTGACGATGAGGGATCTGGCGAACATATATACTTTCACGAATACCATCTGTGTTCTGCGCTGTAGCGGCGCCGAGGTGAAGGAATGGCTTGAAAAATCGGCGGTGGTTTTCAATCGGATCGTGCCTGGTGTGACAGTGCCGCAGAGGCTGCTTGCATCCGATGTGCCGGCTTATAATTTTGATGTCATCGCCGGTGTGACCTATGCGATCGATGTCACGCAGCCGGCCCGTTATACAGCCGCGGGTATGCTGGTTTGTCCCGACGCGCACAGGATCAGGGATCTCCGTTTCGACGGCGTGCCTGTTGATCCGGATCAGTCGTTTGCGATGGTTACGAATAATTACCGGGCAGGCGGGGGCGGGCATTTTGCCGGCACGGGCAGTGACCATGTCGTGCTCACCGGGCCTGATGGAAACCGGGATGCGGTTATCCGTTATGTGACGCATCAGGGAAGCATCAGTCCTTCGCTCGAAACGGTATGGCGCTTTGCCTGCCCGTCTGAACCTGTCACGGTCTTTGTTGAACTGCCGCCAGCGGCGGCGGTGCTGGCCGGCCGGAATGAGATGTTACAGCGGGAGGACGGAGGGGAAGACGGATTCGACCGTTACACTTTTGTCCTTTCGTAAAGTGCTGTTTGATCCGGTTAAATAAAATTTCCCCTCGTATCATAAAAAAACCGTTATTCTGGTTTCTGATCTGTGTTTGTGAAGGAAATTGCCGGTTCCCGGTGTCGGGCCGCTGATCAGAAAAGGGGATGTTCCATGTGGGTATCCAGTCTGAAAATTCGGGACCGGAAGCGGTTATCTGTTACTTGTGCCAGTCGGTAGCAGGGTTGCATATGGTCAGATGGTGCAATCTCCATCTGGCAACATTCAGCCGGAAGTGCCGGATTATTCCCGTGAAGGCTCCGATTGCGATGATTATTCCACCGCGATTGTTTCCTCTTATGCCCTGAAAGCAGTCTTCGCGCTCGGTCTGACCGGTGTTTTTCTGTCCCGGCAAATTCTTTCGGGCAGTCTGGTCGCTCCGTTCTGGTGGTGGGGGACTGCCGTTTTCTGTGTTGTTCTGGCGACGATATGTGTCCGTTCCACGAAAATCCGGCGCAGGGATGGTTATCTGATTGCTGTTGTGTGCGGCATGGCCTTTCTGCAGCGCTGCACGTTCGCGCAGGCTCATGTCGGTGCGGAGGCTGAACTCTGTTATATTTCAGGCTGGATGATGGTGCTGGCTTTGCTTTGCCGGACATCGCTCAGTTTTCGTTTTTCGTTTTTTTTGCTGCTACTGACAGCGATCGGACCGGAATGGCTGCATCCTGAAGGCGGAATGCGGGTCGCGCTGTTGCTGACGGGGATGCTGTCTGTCGCTGCTTTTGTGCTGCGGAGCGCATTACAGAAAAAAACCGGGGCGCTTTACGATAAAATCCGTTATCTTCAGGTTCTGTCTTCAACGGACGAACTGACCGGCATCATGAATCGCCGTGCGTTTCCGGAGCGTGTGGAAATGTTCCGGCGGGAGGTGGATGCGCCTTTACGCTATCTTCTGTTACTTGATCTCGATAATTTCAAGCAGGTGAATGACCGTCACGGGCATCAGGCCGGGGACAGGGTGCTGACGGCGGTTGCCGCTGCGATTCTCGCGGTGCCGGGTGTTGTTGCGCTGGGGCGTCTTGGCGGGGAAGAGTTTGGTGCGGTGCTGGAAGTCGGGCGGGATGTCATCGGTTGCCGGGCGAATGCCGTTCTTGAGGCTGTTGCAGCCTGTTCGTGGGAGGGACAACTGGTCTCCGCGAGCGCGGGGGGTGTTAAGCTGGCCATGGGCCGCACTGTGGAGCTGAGTCTCGCCTGTGCCGACGCTGCGATGTATCGTTCGAAAATGAGCGGCAAGGGCAGATTTACACTCTTTTCGCCTGAGACGACTGTGGTTTTCAGGGCGGAGGACGGGACCAGCCAGACGCCGGATAAACCTGTTCTGGCATAAGGCGCTTTCTCCGGTTTCGGCCTCCGGTTTCGGCGGTCCGCAACGGGCGTATGCTTGACGACAGCGATTTCCACCCGCATTGCTGCCTGCATTATGCGTGTTGCCGCCATTCTTCTCGCCGCCGGACAGGGCAGCCGTTATGCGGCTTCCACCGGCCATACGATCGCCAAGCAGTTTGTGACGCTTGCCGGACGTCCTGTCATTCGCCATGCAGCGGAGGCCTTGCTGCCTCATATTGCGCTGTTGCAGCCGGTTGGCGATCCGGGTCTCCTGCGGGAAGCGCTGGACGGACTGGCCACGCTGCCGCCGGTTGAAGGCGGAGCGGAGCGGCAGGATAGTGTGCGTGCTGGTCTTGAAGCGCTGGATGCTCTTCCTGAAGATCAGAAACCTGACCTTGTGCTGGTTCACGACGGGGCGCGTCCGTATGTTCCGGGGCGGCTGATCGAGGATGTGGTTGCGGCTCTGGCGTTGCATCCGGGCGCCATTCCGGCGGTGCCGGTGGCCGATACGCTCAAGCGTGGCGAGAATGGTGTTATTACGGGAACGGTGTCACGGGACAGGCTGTTTCGCGCGCAGACGCCTCAGGGCTTCCGTTTTGCCCTGCTGCGTGATCTGCATCGGTCCGCAGCGGCGCAGAGCGGTTCCACAGCGACTGATGATGCGCTTCTGCTTGAGAGCTCGGGCTTCAGCGTGGCGCTTGTTCCTGGTTCCGAAGACAATATCAAGCTGACTTATGAGGAGGATCTGGTGCGCCTGGAACGCCTGATTGGCCCGACCCTGCTGCCCCGCACCGGCTTCGGCTATGATGTTCATGCTTTTGCTGAAAATCGCCCGTTGATTATCTGTGGCATTACGATCCCTCACACGCGGGGACTGGCGGGTCATTCCGATGCCGATGTTGGCATCCATGCGCTGTGTGACGCCATTTACGGTGCGCTGGCGGAAGGGGATATCGGGCGTCATTTTCCGCCGAACCAGAACGAATGGAAAGATGCGGACAGTGCCCGCTTTCTTGTTCATGCGGGTGAGCTTGTTCGGAGCAAGGGCGGGATGCTGGTGAATGCCGATATCACGCTGATCTGTGAGCGCCCGAAAATCGGCCCTCATGCGACGGCCATGCGTGAAAGACTGGCTTCTCTGCTCCAGGTCGATATCGGCCGGATCTCGGTGAAGGCCACGACGTCCGAACGTCTTGGCTTTACCGGTCGTGAAGAAGGCATAGCCTGTGCCGCGACGGCTACGGTTCTGGTTCCGTAGTATTCGGGCCGTGGTATTTTTATCCGGTTTCGAGGGGTGACCGGTGGCTTTCCCGTCTGTTCCGGGAAAGCTGATCTGTCCGGCCGGTCGGGAAGAGTCCGGTGTCTGTCAGAATGATGAGCAGCCCCGGACAACATTGAGTCCGACGGCCTGCTGGGCGAATTTTTGCATATATCCGGTCCGGATCGAGGTGATTTTCTCCGCAAGGTCGGGTGTCCCTTCCGTCACGATCCACACCAGTCGCGATGGCTCTGTTCCGATCCGTCCGGTGGTTCGGTCCTGCCACTGGCCCAGACTGTTCTGCACGGTCAGGCCGGCGGGGAAGCGCGGGGTAATCACGTCGCGCAGAAAAGAGCGCCATTCGGACTCTGTGATGACTCCGCCGTTCGGGCGGGTCATGCCGAACATCAGGGTCAGCTGAATACTGGCGGTGGCATGCAGTTTGTCGCAGATGTCCGGCGGGGCTGCGGCATCGGAGAGCACGGGAGCCGGTGTGGCCGGCCTGTTATCCGCGGCCGGTGCCTGGCAGGCGACCGGGAGCAGCGCGAGCAGCGCGACGGTGTATCTTTGCATTCTTCTCACTTTGCGTGCGCCGGGGGCAGGTGGCCCTGAAGGCCCTGTCTGAGTGCTTCGGCGTCGGGCGAATCAGCCGGGATCAGTCCTTCTCTGAGGAACAGGTCGATCAGCACGAGATTGACGTTGAATTTGAACTCATTCGTGTCGCGCACCAGTCGGAAGACTTCGGCGATGGGGAGGATGAGAAATTCCTCGACTTCACCATCTGCCGGTTCCGGGGTGAAGCTGTCGGGCAGGACGAGATCGTAGCAGATCAGGAGGTCACGTCGGAGACCTTCCGGACGATCGAGCGTGTAGCGGATCGTGCCTGTCTGGCGGGCCTGTTGCATCATATCGGCCGGCAGGCTGGCTTCTTCGGCGGCTTCCTTGCGTATGGCGGCATCCGGGGTTAGTCCGGCGGACACGCCGCCCGCGACGAGATGATCGAGTTTGCCCGGATCGAGGCGTTTGTTTTTTGCGCGGCGTCCGACCCAGAGATGCAGGCCGTCCTCTTTGCGGACGAGTCCGTTGAGATGGACGCCGACGGCGAGAAGCCCGAAGAGGGGCAGGGCACCGCGATCGATGCGCGCGACCGGAGCGGCGCCTTCGGCGGGGATGACGTCGAACAGTTCATGATGAGAGCGATACAGACCGTCTTCGGCAAGACGCTGCCCCAGAGCTTCCAGTTGTGCGGGGTCGGCCAGTGAGAAGCCCTTGCCGTCGGCCAGGCCCGCTTTTTCGAGAACGGGGGCGATGCGGGGGTCGATAAAGCCCGCGAGTTGTCCGGCAAGTCTGAAGGGGGCGCGTGTTTCGAGAGGGCGGGCTGTGTTGCATGCGATAATGTGGCGCATGAAACCGCTGTCTTTTCTGCTCATTACTACTGTCCCAGGCCGCGTGAGAGAGCGGGGTTTTGTCGCAAAAAGTGCCGCGACGATCTTCTGAAGCAGCGGGCACGGGTGACCGGAGGCCTGATGCTGCTGCATTTTTCCTACGGGGAGACCCGGACGCTGACAATGCCGGGCGGGTAAGTCTCCGGTTTTGTGAGGGGTTGCAAAAAGGGGGGAAGCTGCCACATCGGGCGGATGAGTCCTCCATCGAATACGTCGCCCCGCCCGGCTAAGCCCGCCGGACTCACTCTTTCGCGTCTGCTGCCTTATCTGTGGCCCCGTAACGATCCGGGGCTGCGCTTTCGTGTCGTTCTTGTGCTGGCGCTTATGGTGCTGGCCAAGGTTGTGACGATCAGCGTTCCGTGGCTGTACAGTCGGATTATCGATCATCTCTCGCATCCGGCTTCCGTGGCGACGGTGCCGGTGCTGCTGATTGTCGGCTACGGTCTTGTCCGGATTCTGTCTTCCGCGTTCAACGAGCTTCGGGATGCCGTGTTTGCTCCGGTGCGATTTCGGGTAGCGCGCGATGCGGCGATGCGCAGTTTTATGCATATGCATCAGCTGTCGCTGCGCTTTCACATGGATCGCCGGACGGGTGGTGTGACGCGCGCTATTGAGCGAGGCACGGAGGCTGTGGAAACGCTGCTCCGGATGAGTCTGATCATCTTTCCGACTCTGCTTGAAGCTTTCATGGTGATCGGCCTGATATGGGTGATGTTCGACTGGCGTTATGCCGGGCTGATTCTGCTGGCCGTCATCGCTTATGTCGGATTTACTTTTGCATTTACATCCTGGCGGATTGGTATTCGTCGCCGGATGAATGACATTAACAGTGAGGCGACGGGGAAAGCGCTCGACAGTCTGCTGAACTATGAGACGGTCAAATACTTTGGCAATGAGAGCCATGAAGCCACGCGCTATGGCGATGCCCAGACACGCTATGCGGATGCGGCCACGCAGACCCAGTATACGCTCGGACTGCTGAATTTCGGGCAGGCGGCGATCATCGGGACTGCTCTGATGGTCATCATGCTGATGGCAGGTTCTGATGTTGCGGGCGGGCGGCTGAGCGTGGGGCAGTTCGTGCTGGTGAACACGTATCTGCTTCAGCTTTATGCGCCGCTGAATTTTCTGGGTTCTATTTACTCATCCATTCGCAATGCGCTGGTCGATCTGGAGCATATGTTCGGGTTGCTGGAGGAAACGGTCGAGGTTGCCGATCCTGCTGCTCCGCTGCCGATTGCCGCGCGGCTGCATGATGCGCCGCCGGTGAGTATTGAGTTCCGGGATGTTCATTTCGGTTACCGGCGCGATCGCGAGATCCTGCACGGGGTGAGTTTTCAGACCCGGCCCGGTCATCTGGTGGCCATTGTCGGATCGACCGGGGCGGGGAAATCGACCATCAGCCGGCTGTTGTTCCGGTTTTATGATGTCTGGTCGGGTCATGTGATGATCGACGGGCATGATGTCCGGGATTATCGTCAGGACGATTTGCGGGCGGCTATTGGCGTGGTGCCGCAGGATACCGTTCTGTTCAATGATACAATCGGTTACAATATTGCTTACGGGCATCTGGATGCGACACCGGACGATATTGAGCGTGCGGCCCGGCTGGCCCGGATACATGATTTTATCATATCGCTGCCGGAGGGGTATAACACGCGTGTAGGTGAGCGGGGGCTGAAGCTTTCGGGGGGTGAGAAACAGCGTGTTGCGATTGCCCGGACGATCCTGAAGGATCCGAGGCTGCTGATTCTGGATGAGGCGACGAGTGCGCTCGATACGCACACGGAGCGCGAGATTCAGTCGGCTTTGAGGGCTGTTTCCGCTGAACGTACCACGGTCGTGATCGCGCACCGTCTTTCCACGGTGGTCGATGCGGACGAAATACTGGTACTGGCCGATGGTCTTGTGCGGGAGCGAGGCCGGCATGCTGAGCTTATCGCGCAGGGCGGTCTCTATGCCGCCATGTGGGCGGCGCAGGACACGGGAACCGATCCGCAGCAGGAAGCGGGCAGGGAAGAGGAGACGTTTCTCGTCTGAGCTGCGGAGTTGCAAACAGGGCGTGCGGTATGGAGCCGGCGCTGTCAGGAGATAGACGGTTATGACTGAGAACAAGGCAGGCGAAGGACAGGCTCCGGTTTCCGGGGCCGGGACCGAGCAGGTTTCGGAAGAGTTGACCAAATGCGCGATGGTGGTGGAGCACGCCATCGAGCATCTTCTGGAAGAGAATCACGCACCTCTTGCCGTGGCGTCCGCGCTGCTGGGCGGGTCGCTTGGTCTTCTGGCGCGCACGATGGATCGCGATACGATTCTGAAGATTCTGGACAGTGCTGTTCAGAGCGTCCGGTCCGGTGAATTGCAGCAGGCCGAGACGGCGCGTCGTGGCGGCAGTGCCTGACACCCGTCCGGACAGGTGCTGCGGGGCGAATGACGGTATGAGGAAGGGGGCGCCGGCACATTCATGCCGGGGAGCCGCCATAGTTTGCTTGACTGCGGGAGCGGCCTCCGTCATAAGCCGCGCCTGATTATGAAGGATGAACGCCGGGCATTGCCTCGGCCCCTGTTCTTTTCTGACCGAGGAAATAACCATGTCCCGCCGTTGCGAGATCACTGGCAAAGGTGTCCTGACGGGCAACAACGTCAGCCACGCCAATAACAAGAGCCGCCGTCGTTTTCTGCCGAATCTGCAGGAAGTCTCTGTCCTTTCCGAGATTCTGGGCGCGTCCGTGCCGATGCGGGTAAGCACCCGCGGGCTGCGTACGATTGAGCACAACGGTGGTCTTGATTCTTTTCTGCTCGATACGCCGAATCGTAACCTGACGGTCGAGGCTCTGGTTATCAAGCGTCGTATTAAGCGTGCGCAGGCAAAGAAGCAGGCTGCCGTCGCCGCCTGATCTTTTTGTGAAGATAATGTCTCAGAGCGGGCATTCTCTTCGCTTTTTTACCGCCCCCATTTGCAGGGCTGTGTAAAGGCAGTTTTGCGATAGTCCGACCCCGGATCGGGGCGGATATATCCCGAGACAGGGGCGCGGGGAGAGTTCTCTCCTGTCGCGCCCCGTATGCTTTTTGCTCTGTCTGTTTTCTGGCCCAGCCGTTTCCCGGAGAATTCCCGTGTCCGCCCAGTCCGAACTCTCGAAAATCCGCAATATCGGGATCACCGCGCATATCGACGCGGGCAAGACCACAACCACTGAGCGCATTCTGTATTATACGGGTGTGTCGCATAAGATCGGCGAGGTCCACGAGGGAAACACGACGACCGATTACATGGCGCAGGAGCGCGAGCGTGGCATTACGATCACCTCCGCGGCTGTGACCTGCGAGTGGAAAGATCATCGTATCAACATCATTGATACGCCAGGCCACATTGACTTCAACATTGAAGTGAACCGTTCGCTGCGCGTGCTTGACGGTGCGATCTTCATTATTGAAGGCGTTGCCGGCGTGCAGCCTCAGTCAGAGACCAACTGGCGCCTGGCTGATCGCTACAATGTTCCGCGCATCATCTTTATCAACAAGCTGGATCGCACGGGCGCGGATTTTTACCGTGCCTTCGATACGCTGAAAGAGAAGCTGGATATTGTCGCAATTCCGCTTCAGCTTCCGATCGGTGCCGAGGAGAATTTCCTGGGTGTTGTCGATCTGGTTGAGATGAAGGCAATTATCTGGGAAGGCGGCGAGCTCGGCGCTAAATTTCATGACGAGGAAATTCCGGCTGATCTGAAAGAGAAAGCGGCCGAGGCTCGTCAGGATCTGCTCGATACGGCTCTTGCTGTCGATAATGACGCGATGGAAGAGTATTTCGAGAAGGGTGACGTTTCGGTTGAAACTCTGAAGAAGTGCATCAAGAAGGGTGCGCTGACCGGTGAGTTCCGTCCGGTTCTTTGTGGTACGGCCTTCAAGAACAAGGGTGTGCAGCCGCTGCTGGACGCGGTGATCGACTATCTGCCGGCTCCGGACGATGTTGAGGGTATCCGTTGTGCGCCGCCGGAAGACGCCGACGATGATCTCGACGAGAAAAAACTGCCGATTATTCCGGTTGACCCGAATGGCAAGTTTGCCGGCCTCGCGTTCAAGATCATCAACGACAAGTACGGAACGCTGACGTTCGTGCGTGTTTATCGCGGTGTTCTGAAGACGGGCGACACTGTTCTGAACACGACGAAAGGCCACAAAGAGCGTATCGGGCGCATCTATCAGATGCATGCTGATAAGCGCGAGGAGCTTTCTGAGGTTCACGCCGGTGATATCGCGGCCTTTGTTGGTCTGAAGGACAGCCAGACGGGTGACACGCTGGCTGATCCGGCTGATCCTGTCGTTCTGGAGCGTATGAGCTTCCCGATTCCGGTTATCGATCTCTCGGTTGAGCCTAAGACCAAGGACGGCGTCGAGAAGATGACGCTGGCTCTGCAGAAGCTGGCCGGTGAAGATCCTTCGCTGCGCCTGAAGACTGATCAGGAGACGGGACAGACCATTCTTTCCGGAATGGGCGAGCTTCATCTTGATATCATCATTGACCGTCTGCGCCGTGAATATGGTGTGGATGCCAATGTCGGCGCGCCGCAGGTGGCTTATCGTGAGACGATCAGCAAGCCTCATACCGAGACCTATACGCACAAAAAGCAGTCGGGTGGTTCCGGGCAGTTCGCCGAAGTGAAAATCGAGTTCGCGCCACAGGAGCGGAACGAAGGTATTGCCTTTGAAAACAAGGTTGTGGGTGGTTCCGTTCCCAAGGAATACATCCCGGCCGTTGAAAAAGGTATCCGGGTTCAGTCCACCAGTGGCGTGCTTGCGGGTTTCCCCACCGTCGATTTCAAGTTCACTCTGCTTGACGGCAAGTATCATGACGTTGACTCGTCGGCTCTGGCATTCGAAATCGCCGCCAAGGCCTGCTTTCGTGAAGGCATGAAGCTGGCTGGTCCGGTCATTCTTGAGCCGATCATGGACGTTGAGGTCACAACGCCGAATGATCATGTCGGTGATGTGGTTGGTGATCTGAACCGTCGTCGTGGTATGATTCAGAGTCAGGAGACAGCGGGTTCGACGGTTATGGTCCGCGCTCAGGTGCCGCTGAAGGAAATGTTCGGATATATTTCGCATCTCCGTTCGATGACAAAAGGTCGTGCGTCGTTCACGATGCAGTTCCATCATTACGATCCGGTGCCGCGCAATGTCGCGGAAGAGATCATGGCGAAATCTGCCTGATTTCCACGTCCGTGTTCAGAAAAAGCCGGCCCCGCAAGGGCCGGCTTTTTTGTTTTGAGGGAGACTGTTTATTTCCCGTTGATGGCAATGGTTCTGCGGACGGGGGATGGTTCTGACAGTCGATGAAAGCAGAGCATTCGAGATGGTCATTGGGAGAAGCGGGTAAAATTTCTGTTACTCGCTTTAAGCGATCCGGATGCGTGTGCAGGAGGGAAGAGTCCCCGCGACCTGAGTAATGCCAGGATATATGCGGTCTTCAGGCATCGCCTGAGCACATGATGCGGTCAGGAGTGAGGCCGGAGTGTCTACATAATGAGATATTGCATCGGCCGGACTGAAGCCCTTCGTTCAGGCGTACGTCTGAGCACACACGTTATTTATTTAGTAGCAGATTCTAAAAAATCCCGGTTACTTTGTGTTGGATTTCGCCGGATGAGTAGATCCACCAGTTTTCCAGCGTCATAGAAAAAATAATTAATTGCATCATTATTGAGACATATATGCCCGTTTCGGTATTGCGTCGCAATATGTTTGCAACGTATCGTCATACTACAACTTGGGGTTGCTGGGATGACGAAAATCGATGTTTTGTTACCGGTGTATAATTGCGAAAAATACATTACTTCAGCACTGAAGAGCATTCAGGATCAGACAATCCGTGACATCAGAATTATTGTTGTTGATGATGGATCGGCTGATAATACCGGGCCTCTTGTTCTTGCTGAGTCGCAGAGCGATGCGCGTATTGTTTATCACCGGCAGGATAATGCCGGAATTGTCGTGGCTCTGAATAACGGGCTTGCGTTGTGTGATGCGCCGTTCATTGCACGGATGGATGGCGACGATATTTCCTGTCCGGATCGGTTCGCGAAAGAGCTGGCTTATCTGGAAGCGAACCCGGACTGTGTGGCGGTGAGCGGTCGGGCGCGGCACATCGACCAGAACAGTTCTCCGCTCGGGACAATATCAACCCGCAAAGAATCCCGGAATGCCGATCCCTGCGCAATCCCGGCCGTTGAGCCTTATCTGCTTCACCCCATGCTTATGGCCCGCCGTGAAGCGTTGATTCAGGTCGGTGGGTACAGGGATGTTTACCAGTCTGAGGATTCCGATCTGTACTGGCGCCTCTCGGATATCGGAAGTCTCTATGTGCTGCCGGAAGTCGTTGGTGATTATCGCATTCACACGGATTCCGTTTCGTCTTCCTCTGTCGTCAATGGTCGTCAGCAGGCCATCTGGTCGCAGCTCGCGGCGCTCTCGGAGCAACGCCGCCGCAAAAAAGAAAATGACCTCCGGTTTACAAAGGACTTCGCGAACGACGTCAAAACCCGGCGGGGACTGGCGCAAGCAGTTGCCGTTGCATCTCGCGGCTTATCTCAATCGGAAACAGCATGGTTCGGTTGCGCTGTGTCCGCAAAGCTGCTCGAACTCTCTTACTATCGTCCTTATGAGCCGGACACGCAGGATATTGCGTTTATTCGGCATGCGATTGCATCTGATCCGGACCTGAAATCCCGCAAGAGCTACGGTGTCATTCGCGAGGCTGTTCTGTCCTGTGCTGTCCGGCTCGTCGGAGCGGGCCGCTATAAAGACGCCGTGACACTGACTGGCACGAACAATATTCCAAAACTGATCGGGCGCTCTGTTTTCAGACATATTTTGCCTAAAGGGCTGGCAGAAAAAATTAAACAGCTTGTAAAAGCAAAGAAACACATTCTCTGAAAAAGTCGCTTCGCTGCTTATCGGTGAGATTTACTTCAACACTCTTTTCGCAAGGTGTCTTCGGAAAGCCAGGCGTGAGATCATCCTGGTAACTCCGGATATATCAGAGCAGGAAACCCAACTTATTATCTGGCGTGTGCAGACAGATCGTACGCTGAAACAAAAATTCTTTGAGCCAGTTGATCTCAGGAGATGAGCGAGGAGGACATTTCGCTGAGTCTCCGGAGTTCCGGTTTCTTTGCATGAAAAAGCAATCCATCGCTTTCCGGAGGATCGACGCGGCGTGGATGCGGTCCTGATCCGCCGTCGCATTCGGGCTTCCGATATACCAGGCAAATGACAAACTTCCTGCGTTCGACACAGATGTTGTGTTTGTCGCCGGTGGCGTAACGTCGGTTGCCGGATAAATCCTGCCAGTGCCATCAACTCACACTTCGCGCTGTGACGGAGACCAGTGGAAATATCCTTCCCGTCATCAATGGCGGTGATATTCCTGAAGACGTTATTGCTGAACGTGTCCGGATAAAATGCGGTGCGTATCCAACGTTACGAACATTTTGTTCGCATTGTGCGGCATGAGAAATGGCGGATTTTTGCGGATTGTGGTGCCGGGTGAGGGATTTGAACCCCCGACCTTCGGTTTACAAAACCGCTGCACTACCACTGTGCTAACCCGGCGGATATGCCTGAAAAAGCATATACGGACCTGCTAATGATCCGCCCGTGTTTTGCCTGCCCTCAGGAGGCTGGTCAAGATCAATCTTCCCGGTGTTGCCGATCTCAAATTCAGCCATCGTATTGTCTGCGACCTGATGGCGAGCGCCGGGCGTGCAAAAAAACTGACCGAGCCGGCGGATACGGGAAACTCTCCCTCGACGAAGAGCGGTAAGAGTGTTTCGCCCCGAAAAAAGAGTCATCCGCTTGTCCGGCTGATTCTGATCCTTGTTCTGGTCCTCGTGATCATCGGGGGCGTGGTTTACTGGTTTCTGCATCGGTTTGAAGTCGAGACAGGCGATGCGTTTACGCGGGGACGTGCGATTACCATTGTGCCTCATGTTTCCGGATATGTGACCGAACTGCTGGTGGACGATAACCAGTTCATAAAGGCCGGTCAGTTGCTGGCGCGGATTGATCCCCGGGACTGGCAGGCGAATCGTGATAAGGCGGCAGCCGCGGAGAATCAGGCGGAAGCTTCCGTTGCTGCCAATCAGATGATGCTTCAGGTCGCTGAGAAGAACTTCCCTGGTCGTCTCCTTGCCGCTCAGGGGCAGCTTGCCGCCGCGAAAGCGCAGGAGTTTCGCGCGGAGGCGGATTATAAGCGACAACATTCCGTTATGCGCGCAGCGACTTCGCAGCAGGATATTGATTATTCCCGGGCCTCGCTTGATGCGGCGCGTGCTCAGGTGACGGAAGCTCAGGCGCAGGTGGAGATTGCCGCGCCGGTTGTTCCGAATGTTTCTAACGCGAAGGCCATGGTTTCCGGTCAGAAGGCGCAGCTTGCCAGCACTAAGGCGGCTCTGGCTCTGGCGGATCTCAATCTGCAGTGGACAGAAATTCGCACTCCGCATGATGGGTGGATTTCTCAGAGTAATGTTGAGGCCGGGCATTATGTTTCTACCGGGCAGAGTCTGTTTTCGATCGTTGAGCCCGAGGTGTGGGTGATAGCGAATTATAAAGAGACGCAGATTACCAGTATGCGACCGGGGCCGCTCGTCGATATTGAGGTCTATGCTTATCCGGCCCATGAACTGCATGGTCATATTTCTGATACCGATTGTTGGCCGGCTGATGACTGTCATCTCCGTACGGATGGTCATTGCGACAGGTTTTACTCTCATGGGGCTGGCATTATTCTGGTCGGCGCACCTGGTGCCTTATCTCGACTCTTGTGTTTTTCTGCATGAGTCAGACGGCCTGCGTGGCTTTCCTGTTCGTTCCGCTTTCGACGGCTGCCTGTTCGACGCTTTCAAGAGATATGAATGCCGATGCCCCGGCTCTCTTTTCGATGGTCCGGAATTTTCTCGGGTCGCTGAGTATTTCCGGAGAGGCGGCAGGCTCATCAGTCGGATATGGTTCACTGGATGACGCCGTTTCATCAGCCGTATAATGATGACTATCTTGCCCGGGGGCGGCAGTTTGCGCTTGATCATAATCAGGCGCAGGCGGCTGATGCGCTGGCGCAGCGCCATCTGCTCGTTGATTTTAGCCAGCAGGTGGCTATGCTGGCTTGCAATGAAGCGTTCATGATTTTCGGGATTGCGGCTCTTTGTGTCGTGCCTTTCTGTTTTCTTCTTTCGCCGATCAAGGGTGACGGGAAGGTTGCGGTCGCCCACTGATAAGGTCTGAGTATGCACGCTCCTTCCTCTCCTTTTCCCTCGTTGCCGAATGCGGAGCGGCCCCGGTTTGCGAGCACGGGACCATCCGGGCACCGCGGAAGGATGAGGGAGCGGGTTCTGTCTCTGGGCGCGCCAGCCCTGGCTGATTATGAACTCATTGAGATGCTGCTGTTTCTGGGCATTACGAGATGCGACACAAAGCCGCTTGCAAAGTCACTGATCAATCGGTTTGGCTCTTTCGCCGGGGTTCTTAATGCGCCGGCTGAGGTTCTTCGGTCCGAGCGTCTTAATGATGAGACGATAACGGCACTGAAATTACCGGTTCTGGTGGCGCAGCGACTGGCGGAAGCAGATGCGCGGACGCGGCCACTGCTGAGCAACTGGGATGCTCTTCTGACTTATTTTGATACTGCGCTGCATGGCGCGGTTCCGGGTCAGTTGCGGATTCTTTTTCTTGATAATCGTAACCGGCTTATTGGTGACGAGGCTGTGTCACCTGAGAACGGAGTGACGGCGAAGGGGGGTGGCCCCGGCGGTGAAGCGGCGGGCATTCTGCGTCGCGCTCTGGCGCTGCATGCGACGGCGCTGATCGGGATACGGATCTGTGGCGGTGGTCATGCACTCCGAAAGTCGGCCGCTTCCGATGAGGCGCTCGCCCTGGAGCTTGTTCGCGCCGGTGCTCTGCTGTCGATCGCCGTGCACGACATGATAGCGCTTCAGGGTGGTGAGTGGGTCAGCCTGAAGCAGCTTGGAAAGTTCTGACCGGGCCGGTGTGAGTCTTACGGTTTTGCATGCATGGTGTCGGTCAGGACACCCATTTGTGGTCGTTCGGTGCCATCTTTTTTCGGCTCGAGCGTGTACATATATTCTCCCCAGATCGGACCGCCGGACCAGTAGGTCCACCCGAACCAGTTAGCAGGGCGGGAATAGAGATAGGTCATGGCGCGTCGCAGATCAGCAAGACATTGCGGGCTGCGTCCGGCGCCGAATTCGCCGAGCAGGCCTTTTGCATGATGAGCTTCCAGCCAGTCGGTGAACGGCGCGAGGCGTCCTTCGACCTGATCTTCCGGCACACAGTCGGGGGAGGTGCCGGATGAATCACGATCGAAATACTGGTGGGCCTCGAAAATCAGAGCATTTCGCGGATCGTGCAGGCGTGCCAGCGCGTCACCATTGACCTGTGGGAAATTATGCGCGCCGTCCCAGCCGATACCGGAGACTGAGATCCGGTTTCTGGCGCCTGTTTTGCGGATGACGTCGATGGCCTGTTGCTGCAGTTGCGCCCATTCATCGGCGGATTTCTGCTGTGGTTCATTCATCAGGCCGAAGATTACAGATGGCGAGGAGCCGAACTGATGTGCCAGCCTGCTCCACAGATCGATAAAGGCCGCGGGGGGGACAGCGTCGGACCCGATAAGCTGGCCGCGATATTTTCCGTAATTATGGATATCGATGATGGTCATGCCGCCGGCTGCTTTCGCGGCCGCGACAAAATCCTTTACGTGTCCGAGATAGGCCTGATCGAGTTCGCCGGACAGTTCGGGTTGCAGGCGTTCCCATGACAGAGGAAGCCGGTAGAGCTTCATGCCCTTAGCTTTATAATAATCGAGTTCCTGCTGTCTGGGGAACACATAGTCCCAGCCGAACCGGCCGGGAAGTTTACCTGATGCAAAACCCGGTCCGGCCAGGTTGACTCCGGGTAAAACGGCAGCTCCGGCCGGTGACGCCATGACGGGCAGCGCCAGGACCAGGGTTGCGATTGCAGCAAGAGGATTAATGTTACCAGGCATGAGTATCTTCGCTGACATGGAGTGCGGGAAAAGGATTATCTCATCGTTGTTCCTGACGGAACCGATCGTCTGTCGGGAGCGGGTTTGGAGTCAACCGGTGATGTGCTGTTCCTGGAATATCCGCATGCACATTCCTGCAGGGATGCGGATATAACGCGGGATATGCCGGATTGTTTCTGCTCTCCCCCATTGATCGCACAGGCAGGAACCGCGATGATCGTCGTACTTTGCCTTAGCAGGCGACAGGCTGCTATCCGTGTGAGGCGGCCATAAGGGAAAAGCTCTCAGCATATGCCTAATTTTCTTGTTTTGTCGGTGCATGATTTCCGTTCCCGCCGGAAGGCAAGCGTGCATTTTATCGCGGCGGAACTGGCAAAAAGAGGGGCCGTGCGGTTTTTTTCGACCGGTCTCAGCCGCTTGTCGGAGCACCGGGGAGATACACGCGCTGATCTTGGCGCGCATGCCAACCGTGTTGAGGTGGCGGATGGCGTCGAATGTTATCTCCAGCGCGGCTTGTGGCATCCTTTCATACTGAGGAAGCCGGCGCTTCGCCCGCTGGAAGAAGCGATGTTCCGGTTCTATCGCAAGAGGATGCCGTCCGTCCTGCGCCGGTGGATCCGTGAAGCGGATGTCGTGTTTATCGAATCGGGCATGGCGGCTATTTATATTGCTGATGTCCGCCGGCTTAATCCGCGCGCCCGTATTGTCTATCTTGCATCCGACGATCTGTCCGTTGTGGGTGCGGCCGGGACGATCATACGGGATTTTGCCCGTAACTTCGATAAAATCGACCTTGTCCGTCTGCCTTCACGATTGCTGCTTGAGGGGATGCCGCACGGGCGCAACGCTATTTTTGCGCCGCACGGGGTTGACCGGTCTCTGATGGACAGGCCGCGTGCGTCGCCGTTTGGTGACCGGCAGGCCTGTGTATCCGTTGGTTCGATGCTGTTCGATGCGTCGTTCTTCAATCTGGCGGCGCCACGGTTTCCCGACCTTGAATTTCACGTCATTGGCGCCGGGCGGGCGGCGGAAGCACTCGATACGCGCCCGAATATTATCGTGCATGACGAGATGCCTTTTGCGGATACCCTGGCCTATGTGCAGAATGCCGCATTCGGGGTCGCGCCCTATCGGGATGCGAACACTCCGCGTTATCTTCTCGATACATCGCTGAAACTCAAACAGTTTGCGTTTTTCGGTAAGCCGGCAGTTTGCCCGGAGTTTGCTCTGGACGGCACGGTCGGGCGGTTTGGTTATCGGCCTGGCGACGGGAAATCTGTCGAGGCGGCGATCAGGGCGGCGCTTGACTGTCGGGAAGCAATTTCGATCGATCTGCCGGAATGGAGCGAGATTGTGGACAGGCTCCTGACACCGGAGCGTTTTCCGGAGTTTCGTCTCGCGCCCAGGACGGAGGGCAACACTGTCGCGGTATATCGCACGGAAATTCTGCCGCTTTCCGAGACTTTTGTCCGTGATCAGGCACTGGCGCTACGTCGCTGGCATCCTGTGCTCATCGGAGAGCGGGAGATCGGAAAGCTGCCGCTGTACGGGCTTGAAGTGCATGCGTGCAGCAAGGGGCCGGTTTCTTTTTTTCAGAAAGTTCGTGGGGCCATTAACAGGAGACTCGATCTGCCGTCGCCGGGCATTATGCGGATTGCCTGTTCCGTTGCTCCCCGTCTGATCCATGCTCATTTTGGTTTCGATGGTGTTGACGCGTGGCCGATTGCCCGAAGGCTTGGCGTGCCGCTGCTGGTGACGCTTCACGGATCGGATGTCACCACACGCATGGACTGGTTCGCGGCCGGGCAGGCCGGACGACGCTGGAAGCGCTATCCGACGAAACTGCTGAAACTGGCCCGGCAGAAAAATGTGAGTTTTGTGGCTGTTTCCGGGCCGATCAGGGATGCCGCCATTCGTATCGGTCTTCCTGCGAGCCGGATTTCGATCTGTCATATCGGGATCGATGTCAGCCGGTTTCAGCCATCGGAGCCGTCGCCCGGGCAGCGTGCGCCCATGATTCTCTTTGTCGGTCGTCTGGTCGAGAAGAAGGGAGCGGTGTTCCTTCTCGAGGCTTTCGAGCGTGTCAGGAAAGCGGTTCCCGGTGCCAGGCTGGTGATCGCGGGAGACGGGCCTGAGCGGGCGGAGCTTGAGCGCCGTTCCGGTCAGGCTGATGACGTTACATATATTGGCGCGGCCAGCCGCGATACAATTCAGGCGCTCATGAGCGAGACACGTGTTTTCTGTCTGCCCAGCATTGTTGCCAGAAGCGGCGATATGGAGGGGCTGCCCATAGTCCTTCTGGAAGCGCAGGCAAGCGGCGTGCCTGTGGTGACCTCCGCGAGTGGAGGTACGACGGAAGGGATAATTGACGGAGAGACCGGATTTGCCTTTGCGGAGAAGGATGTGGATGCGCTTGCCCGCAGCCTTATTGCGATTTTAGAGGATGATGCTCTGGCGGACCGGTTTGGTACCGCCGCGCGAAAGTATGTTGAACGCGCTCATGACATACGTCTGTGTACAAATCGGCTTGAAACTGTTTACGATCATGTGATTGGTCAATGAAACGGTTACTCCGGGGCTGTTTCGCTGGTGGCCTGTGCAGTATCCGGATGGGGGACTGATTTCAGGTCCGAAAGTTTGCAGGTGGCGGAAACGGACGTGGTGAAAGACTGTCCGCGCATCACATTCGGATGAGAGAACTTGCAATGCAGGCATTTTATCTCTCATAGTCTCAGGAACGTTCTCAGGGCGGGGTGCAATTCCCCACCGGCGGTAGATCGGTCGTCATGTCCGAAAGCCCGCGAGCGGCCTTCCTGAACGGGAAGGCTTAGCTGATCCGGTGTAATTCCGGAGCCGACGGTATAGTCCGGATGGAAGAGAACACTGGTATGGCCCGGATTCTGCGTAGCGGAGAATCTGTAACTGTATCCTGTGGCTTGCCCTGAATCGACGTGTTTTTGTGTCGAGGTGATGGGCAACTTCATGGCTGAAAGCTCTCATGACAGTCCGGTTGGCAAGGCATTTCGTGCCGCGATAGACGAGGCGTGCCGTTTTGTCGGTGCGACGGCGCCTAATCCGTCGGTCGGCTGTGCTTTGCTTGATGAAAGCGGACATATTCTGGCTGTGGCGGCGCATCATCGCGCGGGTCAGCTGCATGCCGAGGCTCTTGCGTTGCGGCAATGCTCCGGACGGGGGCTGACCCATCGTATTCATTCGGCGGTTGTGACGCTTGAGCCCTGTAATCACACCGGCCGGACACCGCCCTGTACTGAAGCTTTACTTGCGACGCCGGTTAAATCGGTCTGGATCGGGTGTGCGGACCCTGACCCGAATGTGGCCGGCGGGGGCGCGGAGCGTCTGAAAGCGGCGGGACGCGACGTTTTCCGGATAAGTGAATTCGCAGATGTGGTACCGGACGCGCAGAGGATCGCGAAAGACTGTCGGGCGCTGATCGCTCCGTTTCGGATGCGGTGTCGTGAAGGAAAAGCGTGGATCACCGTCAAGCAGGCGGTGGATGGGCGTGGTTCCATGATTCCTCCTGTCGGGCAGAAGACATTTACGTCGGTGGCCTCGCTTGAGCTGGCGCATCGGCTTCGGCGCGGGACGGACGCGATTATCACCGGCACGGGCACAATCCGGGCTGATTTGCCAGGGTTCGATGTGCGGCATGTGGAGGATCATCCGGCACGGCGGCGGTTGCTGATGATCTGCGGGCGGAGCGGCGATCTTCCGGAAAGCTGGCTTGAGAAAGCGGCGCTTCGTTTTGACGTGATGTGGTGCGCGTCCGTTGAGGAAGCGCCTCGTCTGCTGGCGGAGAAGGGGGCGTTGTGGGCTCTGGTCGAGGCGGGGCCGTCTCTTGTGCGGGCGATGGATGAGCGGGAATTATGGGATGACTGGCTTCGTATTGAGGTGCTGCCCGAAGGAGGCGAGCGCGTGAGTGTGCGGGAGCGGCATGCGGTGAGTCCGTTATCGCTGATTCCGGGGATCGGTCATGAACCGGCGCGACCTGCGCTGAGCAGTCATCTCGTTGAGCGGGTGTGAGAAGAGATATGTTTTCGGGAATTATTGAAAGTCTTGGTGAGGTGGCTTCCGTTGAGGCCGGGAACGCGTCGTGTGTTCTTGAAGTGGATACGGGCATGACGGATGTGGTGCCTGGCGAGAGCATTGCTGTGAACGGGGTCTGTCTCACCGCGACCGATATTGGTGAAAACGGGCGTATTCGCTTTTTTGTCAGTTCGGAAACGCTGGATAGGACGGCTCTGGGGCGTCTGGGGCGCGCGGGGCGGATCAATCTTGAGCGCGCGGTGACGCCGCAGACGCGGCTGTCGGGTCATATGGTGCAGGGGCATGTAGATGGCATTGCGCGGCTTGTGTCTGTCGAGGACGTTGGCGATGCTAGAAAAGTTGTCTTTTCCGTGCCGGCCGCGCTGCGGCGCTACATGGTTGAGAAAGGGTCCGTCACGCTGGACGGGATCAGCCTGACGCTCAATGAGGTCGGGTCTCCGGTCATGGACCCGACAGGGGCAGAGCGTTTTGAAATCGAGGTGATGATTATCCCGCACACATGGGATCATACGACCCTTGGCACACTGGTGCCGGGCGATCCGGTGAATGTCGAAGTCGACGTCATAGCAAAATATGTGGAGAGCGTATGTCAGTATCGGTGAAAGACGCGGTGCCTGCTGCGCTTGCGCGCGCGGTTGACGCAATCCGGGCTGGCCGGATGGTGATTATGGTCGACGACGAAGATCGTGAAAATGAAGGCGATCTTGTTATGGCTGCGGAATTCATGACGCCTGAGGCCATGAATTTCATGGTGACTCATGGTCGTGGTCTGGTGTGTCTGCCACTGACTTCCGATCGGATCGGTCAGCTGGGGCTGCCGATGATGACGAAGGTCAATACGGCGCCCCGGAGTACGGCTTTTACCGTTTCGATCGAGGCGAAGGAGGGCGTGACGACGGGCATTTCAGCGTATGACCGGGCTCAGACAGTACTTGCCGCGGTGAAGCCGGATGCGACGCCGTCCGATCTTGTTTCGCCGGGACATATTTTCCCGCTGCGTGCGGCGCCAGGTGGGGTGCTTGAGCGGAATGGTCATACAGAAGGTTCGATTGATCTTGCGTTGCTTGCGGGGTGTCGGCCTGCGGCTGTGATCTGCGAGATTCTGAGTTCTGACGGGACGATGGCCCGGCGTCCTGAACTGGAAGCGTTTGGCGAGGAGCATGGCTTGCCGGTTATCTCGATTGCCGCGTTGTCCGGGTGGATCAGCCGGCATGGCACGCACGCTGTTGTCCCGACGGATATTGATTCTTCGTCGGAGTTGCCTCCGGTTCTGCTGGATGCCGTGAACGGCGCGCAGGCGGCGGTTACGGCGGAAGTCGCTGAGGCTGCGTTGCCGACCGGGTTTGGAGGTGACGACCTCGTTATTCACGCTTTCCGGGATGGCGATGGTGTCGAGCATGTGGCGCTGGTTAAGGGAAATCCGGCGGCGGAGGGGGCTGTTCCTCTTGTCCGGCTGCATTCGGAGTGTCTGACGGGAGATGCGCTCGGGTCGTTGCGGTGTGACTGTGGTTCACAGCTTCAGACGGCGTTGCGGAAAATCGGTCAGGCTGAGACCGGCGTGCTGATTTATCTGCGGGGACATGAGGGGCGCGGGATTGGTCTTGGCAACAAGATACGCGCCTATGCTCTTCAGGATCAGGGGCTTGATACGATTGATGCCAATCACAGGCTGGGTTTCGCGACGGATGCGCGGGACTGGTCATCCGCGGCATCGATTCTGCGGGATCTCGGGATCAGCAGGCTGGATCTCATGACGAACAATCCTGAGAAAGTTCGCGCGCTCGGAGAGCGGGGCTTTACTGTGCGTCAGCGCATTGGTTTGGATATTCCCTCAAATCCGTTCAATCGGGCTTATCTGGATGCCAAGCGGCGGCGGATGGGTCATTCATTGCGGGCGGATTCCGTGCGCGCGGCTGAGTAGAGAGATCGTTTTTTTGTAATAGTTCTGCTTATGCTATCGGTTTTTTTTTGAAAGGATGACTATGAGTACCCGTTCTCCGGCTTCCGTGCCTGATCTGCGTCTCTCGCCTGCGCCTCGTCTCGCGCTGGTCGTCAGCCGGTTTAATGAGGACATTACAGGCGGCCTGCGTCAGGGTTCGGTCGAATGGCTGTCCGAGCATGGTATCCGCATCGCTGAAGACGATGTTTTCCCTGCGCCTGGAGCATTTGAACTTCCTTTGCTGGCACAGACGCTTGCGCGCAGTGGTCGCTATGAAGGCGTGATCTGTCTGGGGTGTGTCATTAAAGGCGATACGGCGCATTTCGAGTTTATCAGCCTTGGCGCAACCATTGGCATTATGCAGGCGTCTCTGGAGACGGAGACTCCGGTTGCGTTTGGCATACTGACGACCTACACGGAGTCGCAGGCTGTTGAGCGCTCACGGAGCGATGCGCACAACAAGGGGCGGGAAGCGGCGGCTGCGTGCGTTGAATCGATCGCGCTGCTTCGTCGGATTAAGGGCTGAGCTGCGTCTGACCGGGATCTTTCCATTTTCTCTTTTTTGCCGTTTTGCTGAACGCAATGGACCGTTGATTATTCGGATGCGATAATCCCGGGCAGGGAGTGTGATGCGGCATGAAACGACTGACCGTCCTTGCAGCCTGCTTCGGCATCGGTCTGACTATATGGATGCTGGCCCGGTTCGGGTTTGGCTCGATTCTTGCGCTGATTACCGCCGGTGGCTGGGGCATTCTGTTCGCGGTTCTGTTTCATAGTCTGCAGGTTTTTCTGTCGGCCTGTTCCTGGTGGATAATCGGGGGCAGGTGCGGGCTCAATGGCGCCGTTTTGTATCTGTGGGATTATGTCATTCTTCGCTGCGTGCGGGAGGGGGTGAATAACCTTCTTCCCGTTGCTCAGGTGGGTGGTGAGGTGGTCTCGGCGCGTCTTCTTGGACATCGTGGTCTTGGGATGCGGCGGGCCGCCGCGGCGACGATCTGTGATCTGACGGTTGAATTGCTGAGCCAGGTTGCTTTTACGATTGTCGGGCTGGTGTTGTTACTCTGTCTTGTCCGGCGTTCTGCGACCACGGATGATCTTGTGGAAAGCGGTGCTGGTGTTCTGATGATCGGCATAGCGATTTTTGGCAGCCAGTGGTTTGGAGCGATTTCTCTCTTTGAGAAGCTTCTGGTGAAAATAGCCGGACATCTGGGCTGGACCGGTGTGGATGGTATTCGTGGGCTGCATGAGGAGATCATGTCGCTTTATAAAAAATCCTCACGGACGATGGTGGCCTGGGTGGCGCAGTTCGCGGGCTGGTCGATCGGTGCGTTTGAAGTCTGCATTATTCTGCACTTTCTCGGGCATGATCGTTCGGTTGCGACGGGGTATGTGATTGAAAGTGTCGGGCAGATTGCAAAATCGGCGGCTTTTGCCGTGCCTGGAGGGCTGGGGGTTTCAGAGGGGGGATATGTTCTGGTCGGGAGTCTGTTTGGATTGCCGCCGACGGTTTCCATCGCGCTGTCTCTGATCAAGCGGCTCAGAGAAATTGCCTGGGGTGTGCCTTCGCTTTTTATGTGGCAGTGGCTTGAAACGCGGTGGCGCCGGGAGTCTGAAGCGGCGCCTGTATCGGGTGTGCATCAGCAGTAAGAGCGCGTAAGGCTGATCAGAATATCTCCTGTTCCGATGAAAGAACAATTATGGTGCGGCATTATGAGACGCTGACGGTTGAAAGCGTCAGAGTATTTCTGGAGCAGCATGATACTCTGGTAAATCGTCTGGGCAGCCGGTCGGAGACGTGGACAGTTCGGGAGGTCAGCGACGGCAACCTGAATCTCGTCTTTCTCGTGCAGGGACCGGAGGGTTCGGTATGCGTGAAGCAGTCGTTGCCGCATGTCCGGGTCGATCCGCAATGGCGGATGCCACTGGACCGGACGGCTTTTGAAGCGGAATGGCTCCGCCGGGTGGAACTGACCGCGCCGGGATGTGTGCCGGTGTTTCTGTTGTTTGATCCGGTCATGTTTGTTCTGGTCATGGAATGTCTTGAGGGTTTTGTGACGTTTCGTCAGGCGCTGGGCGAGGGGGCGGATGCTGTCGGTCCCTCGCGAATGATCGGCGGATTTGTCGCCCGGACGGCGTTCTTCTCATCTCTTCCGGGCAGGACGCTGGAAGAGATCATGCCGAATGTTTCGTTTTTTGCGAATAATACCACGTTGATGCGGATTACGTTCGATCTTGTTCTGTCGGACCCTTTTTATTCTCATCACCGGAACCACTGGTTGAAAGAACTGGATCAGGAGGTTGCTGTACTTCAGAGCGACGAGGCGATCGCGCGGGCCATGATCCGGTTGCAGCAGCGTTTTCTGACCTGTCCGCAGGCGCTTCTGCATGGAGATCTGCATAGCGGATCGGTGATGGTGCGGAACGGGGATGTTCGTGTTATTGACGGCGAGTTTTCTCTTTACGGGCCGATCGGTTTCGATTGCGGGCTTTACCTTGCCAATCTTGTGCTGGCCTGGGCGGCGGCGCGTTCGGGCGGGCGGCGGGCGCATCTTGCTGAGGCCATGGATGTATTCTGGTCCGGGTTCAGGAAGGATTTTCTTTCGCTCTGGCAGACTCATGCTTCAGGCGGCGATCTGTTTTCCGAAGTGACGTTTTCTGTTTACCCGTCTCTGCTTGAGGCGGAGCGTGAGCGATATATCGACGGTATTTTTCATGACATGACGGAATTTGCGGCGGCTGAGATCGTGCGTCGTCTCATCGGTTATGCGCAGGTGGCTGATTTTGACTGGCTGACGGGGACGGTGGAAAGAGCGGACCGGCAGCGGGAGGCGCTTGTTTTTGCGGGGCATTTGCTGCGTGAGGCGCCGGGATCGATGGCGGAATTTGTCGGGAGGCTGACGGGCTGAAGAGGCGCCGGGAGCATCTTTCGAGGCTTTGCCTGGGTCCGACACGAACCGCAGGCACCTTCACCCCGATTTGTGGTGATGAATAAGGTTTTCAAAGGCCTCCGGCCTTTTGCGGGTTTCTGGGCAAAGCCCTGAGAAAAGCAGCAACCCTTACTGCGAACAGAGTCCTTCGAAACCGTCTGGTTCAGGCGGTTTCCCTTTTGTGCGGGAGCGGGGTCTTATTTGCTGTTCTTTATGGTGCTTACAGCATTTGTATCGAAGGCGGGCCGGGTTTTACCCAAGGTAAGCAAGGTGTAGGCGGCGATGTCGGACAGGTCGCCGTCGCTGTAGCCGGCGCCGAACCGGGGCATGCTGATCTGGCCCTGATCGGTCGTAAGCTGAGATCCTTCGAGGATGACCTGGATAAGATTATGACCGTCGGGGTCTTTCAGGGTACTGGCGCCGCTGATGGTTGCGAAATCGATCTGTCGTCCGGCTCCGGTTGTGAGATGGCATCCGGAGCAGGCACCGGCGAACAGGCTGGCGCCTCTGGCGAGGGCGGCCTGTGTCGGGCCTGCTGAATGATCCTGTGATTCAGCAGACGGTTGTGGCGCGAGGCTGCGCAGATAGGTAATCATGGCGGCGCGGTCTGACTGTGTCATGAAGCGCAGACTGTAGCTGATGACTTCGGCCATGGGGCCGGCTGCCGTGCCGTGTCCGTTGGCGTGACCGGTTGTGAGATACGCGTTCAGGGCTTCGTCGGACCAGGAGCCGAGGCCGGATTTCAGATCGGATGAAAGATTATAGGCGGTCCAGCCTGCTGTGATGGCGCCGGCATAGGCGTGGCTGTGCGAGGTGCCCATGGTGAGATTGCGGGGAGAGTGACATTCGGCGCAGTGACCGGGGCCTTCGACGAGGGTCCGGCCACGGTTCCATTGCGGGGTGTGGCTCGGGTCGTCGGGATAGGATGAGGACGGGCCGTTGAAGAGATTCCAGCCGATCATGATGGCGCGGATGCTGAACGGGAAACGGATTGCGTTGGCGGGTGGCTTTCGGGCGACCGGCTTTATGGTTGTGAGATAAGCGCGGATGGCGCGGATCTCGTCCGGAGTCATCCGGGCGTAATCCTGATAGGGCATTGCCGGGTAAAGATGTTTCCAGCCCGGGGAGATTCCTGCCCGGACGGCGCGGACGAACTCATCGTCGGACCATGCACCGATGCCGCTTGCGGGGTCCGGGGTGATGTTGGATGCGTAGAGCGTGCCCATGCCGGGGATTTCGAAGGGACGGCCGCCAGCGAAGGGCATGCCGCCAGGCGCTGTGTGACAGGCCTCGCAGTCCGCGAGGCGGGCGAGATATTGCCCGCGGGCAATAGTGGCGGGGTCTGGATGGTCGGGCGATGCGGCTGTGGCGGGCTGACAGGCGGCGAGCGTCAGGCAGGTGACGGCGAGGCCGGTTATCGCAGTGGTGATGAGGCGTTTTGCCAGAGGGAGCACGATCATGCGCCCTTCAGCGCCGGAAGGAGAGGAAGTGTTCTCAGGCGATGGCCCGAGGCGGCGGCAATGGCGTTGGCCAGCGCGGGCGCGGCGGCGGCGGTTCCGGTTTCACCGATGCCGCCGGGTTCTTCCGTGCTCTGGACGATGTGGATTTCGATGGGAGGCGCTTCGTTCATCCGCATGATGCGCCACAGGTTGAAGTTGTTTTCCTGGACGCGGCCTTTACTGAGGGTGATTTCGTTGAAGAGAGTTGTGCCGAGGCCGAAGATCATGCCGCCTTCGATCTGCGCCCGGATCTGGTCCGGATTGACGGGCTGGCCGCAATCCACTGCGACGGTGACGCGGGTGATGCGGACCTCCTTCGGTTCGGTCATGTCCACTTCGATGATCGTTCCGAGATAGGAGCCGAACAGGAACTGTACGGCGACGCCGCGTCCATGACCTTTCGGGAGAGGTGTGGTCCAGCCGGATTTTTCGGCGGCGAGGTCCAGCACGGTTCGGGCGCGGGGCTGGTCTCGGATGAGTTCCCGGCGATAGGCCACCGGATCGGCGCCTGCTCTGAGAGCGAGTTCGTCGATGAAGCTTTCGACGACGAAGAGGCCGCGGGTACCTCCGACGCCGCGCCACCAGGCGGTGACGACGCCGGGGGCTTCCCGGCGGACGTAGTCGAGGCGGGAAGCCGGAAATGTGTAGGGCGTGATGCTGATAGCAGCGGCGAGGTCTTCGTCGAAACCGTTGGGGGAGAGGCCCGCCGGCTCCCACCGGGCGACGACGGCTGGGCCGACGACACGGAATTCCATGCTTTCGATCCGGCCCTGCGTGTTGAGGCCGGCGCGGAGGCGGTCGACATAGGCGGGGCGGAAGCGGTCGAGTGTGAGGTCTTCTTCCCGGCTCCAGACGATTTTCAGTGGGTAAGGCACCTGTTTCGCGAACTGCGCGGCCTGGGTGACGTATTCATACTCCAGACGGCGGCCGAAACCGCCGCCGATATACTGGCAATGGAGCCGGACTTTGTCTTTGGGCAGGTCGGCTATGTCGGCGACGCTGTCTCGTGCCCACATGGGCACCTGGGTGCCGACCCAGACATCCGCGCTGTCGGGGCGGATATGGATAGTGCAGTTGATTGGTTCCATTGGAGCGTGCGCGAGCAGGGGCTGCTGATAGGTGGCTTCGTAGCGGGAGGCGGCGCGGGTCATGGCAGCTGCGGCGTCGCCTTTGCTTTTGGCGATGATGGGTTTCGGCTCTGCCAGCGCGGCATGAAGCTCACTATAGATCCGATGTGTGTCGATGGAGGCGTTCGGACCTTCGTTCCAGGTGATGGCGAGGGCTTCCAGTCCTTTTTTCGCGGCCCAGTAATGGTCGGCGACGACGCAGACGGCATTTTTGATGGTCAGGACGGCATGGACGCCGGGGGTGCGGAGGGCGGCGTCACGGTCCATGTCTCCGGGGGTGCCTCCCATGACGGGACAGGCGGCGACGGTGGCGTGTTTCATATCCGGAACGCGGATGTCGATGCCGAAGAGGGGGCGGCCCTCGACTTTGGCGCGGCTGTCGACGCGATGTCGGGAGCGGCCGATCAGGGTCCAGTCTTTTGCCGGTTTCAGCGGGATGGTTTTGGGCACAGGCAGAGTTGCGGCGTCGGTTGCGAGCTCGGCGTAGGCGAAGCTGTCTCCCGAAGGTGTGTGAAGGACACGGCCCTGGCGGGTGGTGCAGTCTGAGATCGGGCAGTTCCAGCGGCTGGCGGCGGCCTGGGTCAGGAGCAGGCGGGCGGCGGCACCGGCCTGACGCAGGGTGGTCCATTCGAAAATGGTTGAGGTGGAACCTCCGGTGGCCTGGGTGCCCATATCGGCCGCGACATAGGCGTCGTCCGGCGGGGCGGCTTCGAGGGCAACCTGATCGGGGTCGACGTTGAGTTCTTCGGCGATCAGGGTGACGGCGCCGGTGTAGATTCCCTGGCCCATTTCGACGTTGGGCAGGATGAGGGTGATGCCACTGTCTCCCGGGATGGTGGACGGCGCGATGCGGATATAGGCGTTGGGCGTGAAGGCGGGGTCGGTGTTTTCGACGAGCGGCCCCTGGTAAAATTCGGAGGGGCGACTGAAGGCGCGGCGTTTCGGGAGAAGTCCGGCGACGATCAGGCCTGTGGCACCGGCCAGGAAATGCCGGCGGGAGGGCGTGGCGGGTGTGTTCACGCGCTGAGTCCGGCGGCGTTATGGATGGCCTGTCGGATACGTAGGTAGGTTCCGCAGCGGCAGATATTGCCGGACATGGCGGCGTCGATATCGGTGTCTGTCGGATGCGGATTGTCCCGCAGCAGGGCAATGGCGCTCATGATCTGGCCGGGCTGGCAGTAGCCGCACTGCACGACGTCGATATCCATCCATGCCTTTTGCACAGCCTGCGCCAGAGGATCGTTTCCGATGCCTTCGATCGTGGTGACCGGCCGGCCGTTCAGCAGTCCGACGGGCAGGGAGCAGGCGCGGACGGCTTTGCCATCGAGATGGACGGTGCAGGCGCCACATTCGGCGATGCCACAGCCGAATTTTGTGCCGGTCAGGCCGAGGACATCGCGCAGGACCCAGAGCAGGGGCGTGTCCGGTGTGACATCGGCCTGGTAGTCCGTGTTGTTGACACGCACGGTCAGCATGACATGCCTTCGCGGATGTTCTGTGGTCTCAGGGTGTTGTTTCGGGAGGCTGGTAACTGCGATCCCCCCCCGGGCGGGAGAGAGACGGGGCAGCCTTCATTCCGATGAAAAATCATGTCTGAATAACTAGCGCGTCCGGCGTCAGGTTTCGATATCAAAACAGAAAATTTTTTACTATATATGGTGAGATATAAATCGAGTGTTATCGTGGTTTGTTCAGCCCGCTGGCGGCGCGGATTTCGCCGACATGGATTCCGTTCCAGTTCCGTAGTTCTTTGCGGGTGAGTGACTGCAAAATCGGGCTTGCGGCCAGTTCGGTTCCGCCGAAGCATTGCAGCAGACTGGCCATGGCGGCCTCGGCGCCGCGCAGGGCGCCATCGTGGCATTTGATGGCGATGCCGAGGCCGGACTGCGGCAGGCTGGCGATCAGGACGCCTTCTGCGCCGATTTTGGTGAAGGCTTTCGTGCCGAGTTCCTGCATGACGAGCGTGTCGAAGCCGCCGGTACCGCTGACCATGAACGGGGCGGCTGCAACAGCTTTGCGCAGGCGATCGGCGCTGGCACTGCGGTCGGCGGAAAGTGTTTTGCCTGTACCGAAGCGGGCGAAAGCCAGAGCCAGGGCACGAAGCGGGATGGCGTAAGTCGGGATGGAGCAGCCATCGGTGCCGCGATTGGCGTCCGTGTGAGGCACGCCGGTCATCTCGGCGAGGGTTTGGGTGACACGCCGCATGACGGGGTGATCCGGAGCGATGTATCCCGTCGGATCGAGGTGTTCGGCGCAGGCGGTGCATATGAAGCCGGCATGTTTGCCTGAGCAGTTGTTATGAAGCGCGCGGGGTTCGATGCCTGAAGCGGCGAGGGCGCGGGTCGCTGCGGCATTTGTGGGCCAGTGGACGCCGCATTCCAGTGAGGTTTCGTCGCGACCGGTGTGTTCAAGCATCCGGCGAGCGGCGGCGGTGTGTTCCGGCTCGCCGCCATGGGAGGCGCAGGCGAGGGCGAGTTCCTGATCGCTGAGACCGTAATGGTCGGCGGCACCGGATTCGACGAGGGGAAGCGCCTGGAGGGCTTTGGTGGTGGAGCGTGGGTAGACCGGTGTTTCGGTATCGCCCAGGGAGAGCACGACGCGGCCGGTGTCGTCGACGATGGCGACGGAGCCGTAATGGAGCGATTCCACGCGCCCGCCGCGCAGGACTTCGGCGAGCGGGATATCGGCTTCGGTTGATGAGAGTGTGTCAGTCATCCTGTCGGTCTCCTGCCAGCAGATAATGTCTTTTGCCCGGCTGTTGCGGGGCATCCGGGTCTGGCTCGATGGCCTCTCTGACAATGCTGCGCCGGAGACGGAAAATGACGGGTTCGCCGCCGTCCGGATCATCCTGGCTGTCTTCGTCGAATCGGGCGAGCCAGGAGGTGACGGCGCCGGCTTCACGCAGGGTCGGCGGGTCATCCGGGTCCGGGGTCAGGCCGTTCTCCAGGACAGTGCGGGCGATGGCATCGTCGTCGGTGCAATAATACAGCCAGTGATCGATGGTATTGCTGCCGGCTGCCGCGATGAACTGTCGGATGCGGACCGGAGAAAGGGTGAAACGCACAGATTCGGAAGCGCGCTGCGGGGCGGGTGGTGGCGTGGGACGCGGAGGCGAAACGGAGAACAGGTCGGGCTGGTCTGCCGGCTGAGTGGACGTATTGCTGCGTGGTGATCGGCCGGAAGGATGAGGTCTGTCGTCGGGGTGCGGTTCGGCCACGGGCAGGTCAAACCGGCCCTGTGCGGGGCTGGGGCGCCGGGCCATTAGCGGGAGGTCCGCCTGCTTTCTTCGTTGTGGTCCGTTTTTGACTGTGTGGCGGCGCAGGTGGCGCAGAGGCCTTCGATTTCGATGGTGGACTGGCGGACTTTGAAGCCGACGTTGCGGGAGGCTTCGAGAATCGCCGAGAGGATGGTGGGTTCTTCCAGTTCCGTGACGTGCGAGCAGGCATTGCAGATCAGGAACTGGGTGGCGTGGACGCCGTCGCCTTCGCGGGTGTGATCATGGTCGAGCGCGTGGGTGCAGGGCACAAAGGAGGAAAGGCGTTCAATCTTATGGATCAGACCGGTATCGAGGAGGAAATCGAGTGTCCGGTAGACGGTTGGCGGGGCGGCGCCTGGCTGACTGGTTTGCAGGCGCTCGAGCAGATCGTAAGCGCCGAGGGGCTGATCCGAAGAGAGCATAATGCCGAGAATCTGGCGGCGCAGGGCGGTCAGCTTGAGATTTTTCGCGGCACAGAGGCGGTCTGCCCGATTGAGGAGCATCTCCGTGCGGTCGGAAAAACGGTCCGGGGCGAGAGTGGGCGTCTTTGTCATGCGGAGCGGATGGTAAGGCATGTCGGGGTCGCTGCCCATCCCCGCAGAACGCAAGCGTGTTTTGAGTTGATATAATATAACATTCTCTCTACAGGCTCAGGCCCATGCGGCTGACCTTGTTTCTGCTTTCTTCTCTGTTTTTTTGTGCTGTTCTGCTGGTCCCGGCGCGGGCGGGCGGTGTCGTGTCTGTTGTTGCTGCCGAGAATGTCTGGGGCGATGTGGCGGTGCAGCTTGGCGGGAAGAATGTGGCGGTGAGCAGCATCATCAGTGCGCCGGAGGCTGATCCGCATCTGTTCGAGCCGACGCCGGCGACGGCCAGGGCCATCGCGGAGGCATCCGTGGCCATTGCCAACGGGGCCGGGTTCGATCCGTGGATGGACAGGCTGGTTGCGGCACGAGGGGTTGGTGTGGCGTTTCTTCGCGTGTCGGATGTGGCAGGCTGGCATGACGGCGAGAACCAGCATCTCTGGTTCGACCCTGACGCGGTGGCGAAAATGGCGACGGCTTTCGTGGCGGCGCTGCATGGTGCGGGGGCTGGAAGCGACGCTGACGGGCGTCTGGCCGGGCTGGACCGGGATGTGGCGGCGCTGAAAGAGCGGATTGCGGGAATGCGTCGCCGGTTTGGCGGGGCGCGGATTTCGGCGACGGAACCATTGCTGGGGCATCTGACGTCGGAGCTTGGACTGGTGACGGAGAATGACGCCTTCCAGCTTGCGGTGATGAACGATGTCGAGCCGGGGCCGGCGGAGGTGGCGCGGTTTGAGGGTGATCTGCGTGGCGGCCGGCTGCGGCTTCTCATCTATAATGAGCAGACGGTGACGCCGTCCGCGTCCCGGCTTCTGGGGATCGCGCATCAGGTCGGGGTCCCCTGTGTCGCGGTGACGGAGACGTTGCCTCCGGCGATGCACTGGCAGGGCTGGATGACGCGGATTCTTGATTTGATTGAGCAGGCGCTGGAGCAGCCGGATCGGGTGGCGGGGGCGCGGTGATGGAGTGTGAGGCTGCAGTCAGCTGTCACGATGTGACGCTTGCTATCGGCGGGCGTACGGTGCTGTCGGACGTCTGTCTGTCTGTTGAGGCCGGGAGCTTTGTGGGGCTGTTCGGGCCGAACGGGGCGGGGAAAACGACGTTTCTCCGGGCTTTGCTGGGACTTGTGCCGGTTCTGAGCGGGGAGATGACCCTGTTCGGCGCGTCGGTGACGCGGGGGAACCGCGGTGTCGGCTATATGCCGCAGAGCCGGACGCCGAACGGGGGTATGCTGACCGGTCGGGATCTGCTGGCGTCCGGGCTTTCCGGCGAGAAATGGGGGCTTCCGCGGGTTTCGCGGGAGGGGTCTGCGGAGGTTGAGGCGGCGCTGGAGGCGGTGGATGCAGCATCGCTGGGCGGACGCCGGCTTGGGTCGCTGTCCGGGGGGGAGCGGCAACGGCTGCTGATCGCGCAGACTTTGCTCGGATCGCCGCGTCTGTTGTTGCTGGATGAGCCGCTGGCCAGTCTGGACCCGGTGCGGATGCGGGAGGTGGCGCTTCTGTTGCGGGAGGTGGCGCGGAAGCGGGGGATGACGGTGATCTGCTCGGCGCATGATATCAGTCCGCTGATGGGGGTGATGGACACGGTGCTGTGTCTGGTACGTGGTCGGGCGCGGATCGGGCCGGTGGATGAGGTGGTGACGGGGCCGGTGCTGTCGGAGCTGTATGGCGCGCAGGTAGAGGTGTGTCATGCGCCTTCGGGCCGGGTGCTGGTGAGCGCGGACGGACTCTGATGCTGGCTTACGATTTCATGCGGATGGCTTTTGCGGCCTCGGCCTGCGTGGCGTTGCTGGCGGGCCCGGTGGGATGGTTTCTGGCGTTGAGGGGGCAGAGTTTCGCCGGGCATGCGCTGTCTCATATCGCGTTTGCCGGAGCGGCGGGGGCGGCGCTGCTGGGTGTGTCGCCACTGGCGGGGCTGCTGGGGGCGGCTGTTCTGGCGGGCGGGGCGATGGGGCTGACCGGGCGCGAGACGGGAGAGCGGGATGTGGCGATCGGGCTGGTGCTGTCGCTGGCCATGGGGTTTGGGGTGCTGTTTCTGCATCTGATGACGCGTTCGACGTCGACGGCGATGGCTTTGCTGTTTGGCAATGTGCTGGGGGTGAGCGCGGGGATGCTGGCCTCGCTGGCCGGGGCGGCGGTTGGGGGGCTGGCGGCGCTCGGGGCGCTGTCGCGACCGTTGCTGTTTGCGAGTCTGCAACCGGAACTGGCGGAGGCGCGGGGTGTCCGGCTGCGGCTGGTCTCGACGCTGTTTCTGATGCTGGTGGGGGCGGCGACGGCGGAGTGCGCCCAGATTACGGGGGTGTTGCTGGTGTTTACACTGATGGTTGGTCCCGGGGCGGCGGCGCAGCGGCTCGGTCTGGCGCCGCTGGCGGGGATGGTCTGCGCCGCGGTTCTGGCGCTCGGCGAGGCCTGGGGCGGACTGGCGCTCTCATGGTGGACGGACTGGCCGGTGTCATTCTGGATTGCGGTTCTGAGCGTGGTGGTGTTTTTTCTGGCGGGGCTGCGCCGGTTGTGAGAGTTGGGTTCTGGTTTGTGGCTCGGGGAATGGCGGCTGGTTGCCTGTCCCGCGAAAACCGGGTGAGAATGGTCTGTGGTTCCTGGCGGCTGTTTGGGAGGGAGTGGGTGGTGAGACGCAAATTGTTGTGGCGTGGATATGGCGCGGCGCTTCTGGTCTGTCTGATGGCCGGGCCGGCTCTGGCTCAGCCTGGTGGCGGAGGAGGTGGTGGCGGTGGCGGAGATGATGGCGGTGGTGGCGGGGATGGGGACGGGGATGAGAAATCCGGTCCTGACATGAACGCGATGGCGTCGAAGTTCAACGCGACGCGGGTGCATAAGGATTTCAGTTATATCCGTTACCGGCCGGCCGGGGATCGGGTTCAGGTGCAGCCTGATCTGGACCGGCTGCTGTTCTGGACGAAGGATGGCAAGCCCGACGGGTACGCGCAGCGTCGGGGCGACAGCGTGATTTATTATGATTCGGCGGGGCATGCTTCGCGGGTGCAGCATCTGGAACCGGGTGAAGGCGACTGAGTTTTTTTCCATAAGGGTGGGGATGCCGGAGCCGCGGATGTTTTATTGGTCTGTGGCGTTTGGGTGACGGTTATTGTGTTTCAGTGTCAGGTTGTGACGTTCGGTCTGTGAGCGGGCTTCTGTGATGAGGGGCATGGTGACTCCGGGGTTGCGGGACTGAAAGACTGTCCGGGTTAAATCGGGTGAATAAATGTGTCCCTGCGCGCAGGCGGGGATTTTTTATTTCAGGTTCTGTTGTTTTTATATTTGTAATGGTGCGGGGACGTGTCGGTTCGGGAGCGGAAAGTCCGTAGTTTTATGGACTTATTTGTTTTGATCGCGGTCTGATTTGTTTCGGTGTGAAATTGGGGGGATGGGATGCTGCTGCATGTTCCGCAGGTTCTGACGGGAGATGAGCTTGCCAGGTGTCGTTCGGTGCTGGCGGCGGCGACGTGGGGGGACGGGAAGGTTACGGCGGGGCAGCAGTCGGCGCGGGCGAAGAACAATCTGCAACTGCCGCTGAATCATCCGGAGCATCGGGAACTGGCGGAGCTGGTGTTGCGGGCGCTGGGGCGGAATATTCTGTTCAACAGTGCTGTGGTTCCGCTGCGGGTCGTGCCGCCGCTTTTCAATCGGTATGATGTGGGCATGGAATTTCGGCCGCATGTGGATAATGCGGTGCGTCCGGTTCCTGAGTCCGGGGGGATACGTGTCCGGACGGATGTGTCTTCGACGCTGTTTCTGACGGAGCCGGAGGAATATGACGGCGGGGAGCTGGTGATTTACGATGAATCCGGCACGCGGGAGGTGAAACTGCCTGCTGGAGACATGATCGTTTATGACACCACTGTTCTGCACTCTGTTCAGCCGGTGACGCGGGGGAGCCGGTGGGCGTCGTTTTTCTGGACGCAGTCGATGGTGCGCGAGGACAGTCAGCGACGGGTTCTGTTTGAGCTTGACCGGAACATCATGGATTTGCGGTCACGGCTGGAGGATGATGATCCGGCGGTGCTGGGGCTGGTGAATGTTTATCATAATCTGATGCGGCAGTGGTGCGATCTCTGAGAGCCTGAATCAGAAAGCGGTTTGATTGATTTTTCGCAGAACTCTGCGGATATGGGCAATCATCAACCATGCGCAGGATGACGAGATTGTTGTCTCGACATCCTTC
>NZ_WOTA01000024.1 GCF_011516825.1 Acetobacter oeni
TGGCTCGGACGTTGCCGTCGCCTCACGAAGGATGTCGAGACAACAATCTCGTCATCCTGCGCATGGTTGATGATTGCCCATATCCGCAGAGTTCTGCGAAAAATCAATCAAGCCGCTTTCTGATTCAGGCTCTAAGACGTTCAATGTCTAAGCTGAGAATAGCGCTCTGTTCCCACGGTATATTTCCATTTTCATCATGTTCTCCAATAAAAATATTATCCGGGAGATATTGTTTCAGTTGATCCTGTTTGAGAGAAATTGTTTTCCGGAGACTATCTTGTCCGCTTTTGGCGGCGAGACGAATACACTCAATGCCACTTTGATATATGTATCCACGAAAACTAAAGATAGATGAAAGCTTAATAGATATCGGCGCAACATTAGCACAAAAAATAAGAAGCAGGCAGATGGAAGCTATAATGGCGGTTTATTAAGCTACATTTCTTCGAACCGGACTTTCCACTATCCCGGTCCTGGTCGCCGGTCTGGTAAGCGTAACAGATCAGTAGAATACACCAATAAAAAAGGGATCAAAGAGGCTGTGCCCCTTTGTGGGTTTCAGGGCAAAGCCCCGAGGAAATCCCGCCTTATCCGAAAACGATATTTCGTGTTTCTCCGAACGCCATGGGTGCGAAGGCGTCCGGGGCGAGACCTGCCCAGGCGGCGGTTTCGGCGAGGCAGCGTTCGGGTTCGCCGGGAGGTTCGCCGGACAGTGGGAAGACGCCGTAATGCATGGGGAGGGCGCGGCGGGCGTTGAGGGCCTGGAAGGCGGCGACGGCTTCGACGGGGTCGGCGTGGACGGCTTTGAGAAAGCTGCGCGGGGCGTAGGCGCCGATGGGGAGCATGGCGAGGTCGGGCGGTCCGAGGCGGTCGTGAATGGTCTGCCAGTGCGGGCCGTGGGCGCTGTCGCCGGCGAAGAAGACGGAGAGAGGCGGTGCGTTACCAGGCTGCGGGACGCGGATCATGAAGCCGCCCCAGAGGCGTTTTGAGGCATCCCATGGCGTGCGCTGGGCGAAGTGGCGGGCGGGGGTGCAGATGATTTCGGTGTTGCCCATGCGGGTGGGCTGCCACCAGTCGGCTTCGGCGACGCGGGTGAGGCCGGCTTTGCGGAGGATATCGGCGTTGTTCAGGGGGGTGACGACGACGGGGTTATCGCGGCGGGCGATGGCGCGCAGGGAGGGGAGGTCGAGGTGGTCGTAATGGCAGTGTGAGATCAGGAGGAGGTCGACTTTCGGGAGGTCTTTCCAGAGGCGACCGGGTGCGCGGAGGCGTTTCGGGCCGAAGAAGGAGAACGGGGAGCAGCGTTCCGAGAAGATGGGGTCGGTGAGGATGGTCAGCACGCTTCCGTCTGTCTGGCGGAGGCGGAGCAGGAAGGTGCAGTGACCGATCATGGTGACGCTGACGGTGCCGGGGTCGAGGGGAGCGTGTGGGTCGCCCGCGGGGGTAGGGTCGATGATCTGTTTGCGCTGTTCCCGCGCCATGGAGATCATCCAGCGCAGCATCATGACGGGCCGGATTCCGCGTTTGCGCCGGGGGGCGGGAGTACTGCCGGCGGCGGGTTCGTCGGGCCAGGCGGGCGGGCGCAAGGCGGGTTGCCAGGTGGAGGGAAGGGGTGGGTTGGCGAAGTGCTCGCCGTCGCAGTGGTCGGATACGGGGAAGGCGAGAGGCATGAACCGAAGGCTCCGGTGGTTGATTTCCCGAGGTGTTTTCAGGGTATTATCCTGACTTCCGGCAAAGAGCGCGTTGTCCTGCCGGTCCTGTTTATTAAATAGCATGGATTGAAAAGGGTCTGTTCGCCTTACCTGTTGAGGTGTGAGTTTCCTCACGGGTTAGTTCCTGCCGGGCTCTGCCCGCGCCCGGCAGGGGCCGCTGGCCCCTGCACCCCGATTGTTGACAAACAAAAAGGTTTCCAAAGGCCTCCGGCCTTTGGTGGGTTTCAGGGCAAAGCCCTGAGAAACGCAGCAACACTCAAGGCGCATTTTATCCGGGGACGGAGAGATCGGTCAGGCGTCTGTGTTCTTCCATGGCAAAGCGGTCTGTCATGGAGGCGAGATAATCGGCGACGACGCGGCGTCTGGCGGGTTCGTCCGTGGCGGCGAGGGCTTGGTCGCGCCAGCCGTCGGGGAGGAGGCCGGGCGAGGCGCCGAGGGTGGCGAAGAGTTCGGCGACGACGTGTCTGGCTTTGTGGGTCATGCGGTTGACCTTCCAGTGCCGGTAGAGTTTCGCGAAGAGGAATTCGCGGATAGCGGCGTTGGCGTCGGCGATTTCCGGGCTGAAGGCGACGACCTGGTGATCGGCGTGGCGGATGTCGTCGGCGGATCGCGGGTCGAGTTTCGCGAGGTTGAGTTTGGTCCGGTTGAGGACATCGGTGGCCAGGATATTGATGGTGCGGCGGACGGTTTCGTGGCGGAGGCGCTGTTCCATGGCGGGAATGGCGACGGAGCCTTCGGCGGGGGGCTCGCCGGTTTCGCCGGCGCCGTAGCGCGGGTCCGCGCGGGGCGGGAGGTTGCGGGCCAGTTCGCGGGCTTCTTTCAGGGCGGGGCCGACGATGGGGACGTTGGCGAGGTCGTCCAGGGCGAGGAGGCCGGATTTCACGCCGTCGTCGAGGTCGTGGCCGTGATAGGCGATGTCGTCGGCGAGGGCGGCGAGCTGGGCTTCGACGGATGCGAAGGTGTGCAGGTCGAGGGGGTGGGCGGCGTCGTAATCGCGAAGCCAGCCGGAGGGGTAATCGACGGGGCCGTTGTGTTTGGCGAGGCCTTCGAGGGTTTCCCAGGTGAGGTTGAGGCCATCGAACTGGAGGTATCTGCGTTCGAGGATGGTGACCTGGCGGAGGGCCTGCGTATTGTGATCGAAGCCGCCCCAGGTTTCCATGGCGAGGGAGAGGGCGTCTTCTCCGGCGTGGCCGAAGGGGGTGTGACCGAGATCATGGGCGAGAGCGATGGCTTCGGTAATGTCCTCGTCGACGTTGAGGTGTCGTGCCATGGAGCGGGCGATCTGGGCGACTTCGAGCGAGTGGGTGAGGCGGGTTCGGAAGAAATCGCCTTCGTGATTGATGAAGACCTGGGTTTTGTACTGGAGGCGCCGGAAGCCGGAGGAGTGGATGACGCGGTCGCGGTCGCGCTGCCAGGGGGAGCGGGTCGGGGATTCGGCTTCCGGAAAGAGCCTGCCCCGGGAGGGCCGTGCATGGATGGCGTACGGCGCTGTGGTCATGCGGTCCTCGTGTGGTGGTGTGTTACGTGGAGGAGTTGAGCATGTTTGCGGGAGGGTGGCGAGGACGGGGCTTTGCGGGGGAAGGTATTGATTTCTCTGCAGGAATAATTATTTTTCCATTAACCCCTTATTTTTCACACATTTATCGTCTTTTATTTTATCGGGGAGACGGTCTCTTCGCACGGAACGGTTTTATATGGATGTCAGAGAAAATTTTATCATACGACATTTGCGCCGGATTGCCTTTTCATGGCTGGGAAGCGAAGCGGTCCCGGCGTTTTTAAGAACACGGGCGCTGAATGCGCTTGGCGCCCGGATGCATCCGAGTGCGTGCATCTGGTCCGGCTGCGTTATCCGTTCGCCGTTGCTTGTGATGGGGCGGGAAAGCTTCATCAATGTCGGTTTTTTCTTTGACGGGGCGCGCTGTCTGACCGTGGGTGAGAATGTGCGGATAGGGCAGTTTGTGTCTGTGATTACGGCGACGCATGAGATTGGTCCGTCTTCGCAGCGCTGCACGGTGGAGGCTGTTTACAAGGAGGTTGTGATTGAGGATGGCTGCTGGATCGGGGCGCGGGTGACCATTCTGCCGGGGGTGACGATCCGGCGGGGCTGTGTGATTGCGGTGGGCGCGGTTGTTCTGAGCAGCACGGAGCCTGACGGGCTGTATGTGGGGATGCCGGCGCGGCGGGTGAGGGATCTGCCGGTGTGAGGGGGGATGTATTCCTTCTGACGCTGAAAACCGATGGTATTTAAATAGTCGAACGAAAATCCGTACGGAGATGCGGGCCGTTGTTCAGACAGCCGTGAATGAGTCTGTGGCAGGGGTGTGTTAAATCATGCGGAAAGCATATATTTTCTGATTTAAATCTCTTGTTCCGTCAGCATCGTTTTTAACAAACAGATGCAGTCATTCTTCCGTATTTTCTGTCATTGCCGCGACGAGGTCGGACAGGTGTCCGGGTTCGTTTAGGGTTAAGCCGGGCGGGGGGCGGAGGCTGGCGTTGGTGGCGCGGGCGATGCGGCGGGGGAGGATGGCGGTGCTGAAGCCGAGTTTGGCGGCTTCGCGGAGGCGGAGGTCGGCCTGGGAGACCTGGCGGAGTTCTCCGGAGAGGCCGATTTCTCCGAAATAGACGGTTCCGGCTGAGGTGGGCTGGCCGGTTGCGGCGGAGATGAGGGCGGCGGCGACGGCGAGGTCGGCGGCGGGTTCGCTGACGCGGAGGCCGCCGGCGAAGTTGAGCCAGACGTCCATGCCGGAGAGTTTGAGGCCGCATCGGGTTTCGAGCACGGCGAGCAGCATGTTGAGGCGGCCGGTATCCCATCCGACGGCGGCGCGGCGTGGGCTTCCGTCTCCGGCTTTTGGGGAGAGGAGGGCCTGGACTTCGAGCAGGACGGGTCTTGTGCCTTCGAGGCCGGCGAAGACGGCGGAGCCGGCGATATTGCCGCGGCGTTCGGCGAGGAAGAGGGCGGAGGGGTTGGGGACTTCGACGAGGCCGTGATCGGTCATGGCGAAGACGCCGATTTCGTCGGTGGCACCGAAGCGGTTTTTGGCGGCGCGGAGGATGCGGAACTGGTGGCCGCGATCGCCTTCGAAATACATTACGGCATCGACCATATGTTCCATGACGCGGGGACCGGCGAGGGCGCCGTCCTTGGTGACGTGGCCGACGAGGATAAGGGCGAAGCCGCGTTTTTTGGCGAGGCGGATGAGTTCGAAGGCGCAGGCGCGGACCTGGGCGACGGAGCCGGGGGCGCTGTCGATGCTGTCGAGCCACATGGTCTGGATGGAGTCGATGACGACGAGGCCGGGGTTTGTTTCGGTATCGAGTGTGGCGACGATATCGGAGACGTTGATGGTCGCGGCGAGCCGGAGGGTGGGGGCGGTGAGTTCCAGTCTTTGCGCGCGCATGCGGATCTGATCGACGGCTTCCTCGCCGGAGATATAGATGACGTGCTGTCCGGTGCGGGCGAGGCGGCAGGCGGTTTGCAGGAGCAGGGTGGATTTGCCGATGCCGGGGTCGCCGCCGACGAGGACGACGGAGGCGGGGACGAGGCCGCCGCCGAGGACGCGGTCGAGTTCGGCGATATCGGTGTGGATTCTGGGTGGCGGGGCGGCGTGACCTTCGAGGCCGGTCAGGGCGAGGCGGGTTTTTGAACGGCTGGTGCGGGAGGCGGTGGGTTCGATGCTTTCCTCGACGATGGTATTCCATTCGCCGCAGGCCTCGCATTTTCCGCTCCACTTAGGATAGACGGCGCCGCAGGACTGACAGACAAATCGGTGAATCGGGCGCTTTGCCAAAAGACGGTTTCTCCTGTGTGCGAGGCAATGTGTGGAAAACAATACTATTTTAACGCGAATCTGTCGTAGCGAAACATTGTCTTTCCGTGTCGTGTCTATAAACATTACATCCCGTTGATCTTTTATGGATCGTCAGGGACTTATGGGAGAAGAACGCGTGGCACGAGCCAGGGCTAAAACAGCAGCAAGCCATGTCAGTGCGCGGCAGCCGGCCGCAAAGACTTCCGGTCGTCGGGTCGGGGCCGCGGCGGGGGCTGCCAAGGCAGCCGTAGCAAAAAAGCGTGCGGTGAGAAAAGAAATTGCGCCGGTCGATGAAGACATTGTTGAGGTTATCGAGGTTGTTGAGCCGGTCCGCGTCCGGGTGCCGCCGGTTCGGGATGCTCTGTATTTCGATTCGGGCTGGTATCTGACGACTTATCCCGATGTGGCCGATGCCGGGATCGATGCGGCGACCCATTACCGGACTGTTGGCCATCAGGAGGGGCGCAAGCCTAACGCGCTGTTTGACGGCAAGGCCTATATTGCGGCCAACCCTGATCTTCTTGGCTATGAGGGCGATCTGTTCCTTCATTATGTGTTTTTCGGCGCGTCGGAAGGTCGTCCTCTGGCAGCTTAACGACCTTTTTACGATAACTTCGTTTCCGGGCAGCGTGTCTGTCCGTTCTGATGCGGGGAACGGGGGCGGGTTCGGGTGAGAGGGATGCTGTCGGACCGGTTTCAGCGTCTCCTGCTTTCGGAACATCATCGTCTGCCGCTCTGGCTGCCGGTCGGGCTGGCTTCGGGCGTTCTGCTCTGGTTTCAGCCGCGCTATGAGCCGTCGCCGTGGTTTGCCCTGGCGGGGCTTGTTCTTTCCTGTCCTGTTCTGATTGCCGGCTGGTGGCGTTTATCCGCGCGGCTGGCCGGCTGTGCTTTGCTGTGTGTTTCGCTGGGGTTTCTGGCGGCATGGAGCGAGGGGCATCGTGCGGCGCCGATGCCGGAGCTGCCCCGGCATGCGGTGATTCTGACGGGCCGGGTTCTGTCTGTCGATCAGTTGCCGTCCCGCGTGGAGGGGGAGCCGGGCAGTCGCCGTGTGACGCTGGCGGGCGTGCGGTTTGAGACGTGGCTGGATGCGGGGATGGCGCCTTTGCGGCGGTCTCTCAGAGTTCGTCTGCGGACTGATGACTCTCTTATTTTCGGTCCGGGTGACAGGTTGCAGGTGCGGGCATTGTTGTCGGCGCCGGCTTTTCCGGTGATGCCGGGGGCGCGGGATATGCAGCGGGAGGCCTGGTTCGGCGGGCTGGCGGGCACGGGGCGGGCGCTGGGGCCGGCTGTGTTTGCGGCGGCGGATGGTGGCGGGCCGGTCACGGCGGAGCCGGACGGTGCGGGTGATGAGGCGGCTGCGCGTCCAGGGCGTTCCGCACCGCACCGGACGTCTCTGGAATGGCTGCGCGAACGGATTGCGGCGCGGATTATGGCGGTGCTGCCGGGGACGGACGGGGCGATCGGCGCGACGTTGCTGGTGGGGCAGTCGAGCGCGATTCCGGCTTCCGACCGGGATGCGTTCGCGGCGTCCGGGCTTTCTCATCTGCTGGCGGTGGCGGGGCTGCATCTGGGCATTGTTGTCGGGCTTGTTGTGGCGGCGACGCGGTACGGGCTGGTTTCCGTCGAGTGGGTTGCGTTGCGGTGGCCGTGCAAGGAGATCGCGGCGCTGGCTGGGCTGCTGGGCGGCACGGTGTATGTGGTGATGACGGGGCTGCATCTTCCGGCGCTTCGCAGTCTGGCGATGGCGGCTCTGGTGGTTCTGGCGCTGGTGACGGGGCGGCGGGCGGCTTCGATGCGGGGGCTGGCGGTTGCGGCGGCGTTACTGTTGCTGACAGGGCCTTCGGTTTTGCTGGATGTGCCGTTTCAGATGTCGTTTGCGGCGGTGATGGCGCTGATCGCGGGTTATGAAGTGCTGCGCCGGCCTTTGATGCGGCTGCATGGGGATGGCGGTCTGGCGCGGCGGTTTATGGTGCATGTTGCGACGCTGGCGCTGACCAGTTTGCTGGCCGGGCTGGCGACGTTACCGGTTTCGATGGCGCATTTTGGCGAGATTCAGCCGTTTTTCGTTGTTGCCAATCTGGTGGCCGTGCCGCTGACGGCGTTGTGGGTGATGCCGGCGGGGCTGGCCGGTGTGATGCTGATTCCGTTTCATCTTGATATGCTGGCGTTTGTTCCGATGGGCTGGGGCATTCATGCGATTGTGTGGTCGGCGCGGGAGGTGGCGTCCTGGCCTGCGGCGCGGATTGCGGTTCCGATGACGCCGGGTGTGGGACTGGCGACATTTCTTCTGGGTCTGTGCTGGCTTTGTCTCTGGTCTCGCCGGTGGCGGCTGCTGGGGATTGTGCCGATGCTGGCCGGATTTATCTCGCCTTTTGTGGTTTCGCTGCCTGATCTGGTGGTGGCGCCGGACGGCGGCGTTGTGGCGATCCGGGATGGGGCTGCGCTGCTGGTGGCCGGGCGGTCCCGTGATGCGTGGTTTGAGAGGGAGGGGCTGGCGCAGGCGTTTGCCCGTCCGGTGTCGGATCTTCCTGTTGCTGGCGGCGAGACGGCGGATGGTGATCTGTCGTGCGGGGAGGACGGGACGGCGGGTGTCTGTGTGCTGGCGCGGGCGGGGCGGTCCGTGCTCGTTCGGGCTGAGGATCGTTCGGACGGGGAAGATCTTCTTCCGGAAAAACTCTGTTTGGGTATGGATCTGTTTGTAACGGTGAGTCCGGCGCGGCGGTCCTGTACCGGGGTGCGGACGGTGGACCGGTTTACGGTCTGGCGCGAGGGAGCGCAGGCTGTCTGGCTGAAGGCGGGGGGGATTCGGGTGGTTTCGGACAGAGCGTGGTCCGGTGAGCGGTTATGGGTGATGAGGCCGGGGGGGCATGGGGTGCCCAATCTGCCGATGGCGGAGGCGGAGTGAGGGTGTTTTTTGTAAGTGTTGTTGTTTTTTCATAGATTTGTTCTTTTCAACCAGAGGGCGGGGGCTTTGGGACGGTTTCACTGTTGGTGTGTGATTTTGTCACAGGTTAGCGCTGGTCCGGGCTCTGCCTGCACCCCGATCCGTTGATAAACAAACCGGTTTGCAAAGGTCTCCGGCTTTTGGTGGGTTTCAGGGCAAAGCCCTGAGAAAAACACTGTGATGTCAGGCACGTCGGCGGGTAGTGGCGGGTTTGGGGTCTGTGAGAACAGCGAACCAGGTGGTTTGGGCTTTGTCCCGTATTCTTGTTGCCCAGTTCTGCATGGCGCGCGACATGAGGCGGTGGAAAGCCGGGTTTGTGTAAAGTGTCGCTAGGATTTCGGCGGTGGCGCGGGGTGTCCGGGCGATGAGGGCGTGGAGTGGCAGGGGCAGCCGTGCGGTTTCATCCTTTGTGAATCCGGCAAAGACGATGGGGATTCCGGCTTCTGCCATATCCATGATCTGTGCGGTGATGCCGCTGTCTGAGCCCGGGAGCACGAGGCCGACGCGGGCCGAGAGGCAGCGATCGGGATCATGCGTGATGTTCGGGTCGGGGCACAGGGTCCGGAGTGGTGGCAGAAGTGCGCTGTGGAAATAGTCTTCGCAGGCGCAGCGCCGCTCTTTGTTTGTGCTGCTGATAAGAAAAAACCCTGACATCTCTTCAAAGGACAGCGCGGTTTGTGGTGTCAGATTACCGGGCACGGGCAGGGTAAAGACATTGGCTCCGGACATCTGGTGATGCAGGCGGAGAGTTTCCTGTGGGTGGCAGGACAGGATCGCATCCGCGAAGAGTGTTGCCGGGAGCGCGTTGTTTTTTGTCTTCTGTCCCGGCGGGGCGATGTTTTTTCCTTCGATCATGATGAGGCGGGCGTGCGGCATTTCGTCGCGGATCAGGGCCTGATAGCGCCTGGTCAGGTCCGGGCTGTCGACGATAACGCTGTCGAAGACATCGTGATACTGACGTAGCATATCTTCAACACTGCTGACGAAGGGGATGCCGCAGACAGTGATTCCCAGTGCTTCCAGATCGGTTTGCACCGTTGGGACGACGGCGTGAGAGCCGGCGGGGATGACGGTGACTTTATAGCCGGCCTGACTGATCAGGATCATGTGCTGGCGGAGGCCGCCGGACGGGGAGCCGGGGCGGCAGACGCTGAGGTCAGCGGTGATGACGAGGGCGCGTTTTTCGCCGGAGAGTGGAACTGTGCCCGTGCGTCGCGCTTCGCTGGCTGCCTGTTCGGTTTCAAATCTGCCGGAGCGGTCGGTGGCTTCCGTGGTGGCCAGGCTGTCGGCCTGGTTGCGCAGGAAGTGGATGATCCGGGCGCGTTCGTCGCTGCCGGCGGCGGCGCGTGTGGCGCGGGTGATGACGTCCTGCAGATCGGTGCTGAAGCTGTTTTCCGCTTCTATGGTAAAGGGAGATCCGTACAGCTCCGCGCCGTCCGCCGCGCGGCGGACCCGGATGATGCGACGCTCTGCGGGGGAGAGTTCACAGGGGAACACGACGTGAAAACCATGCCGGCCATCACCGATGGCATGTGAGACGAGATCGCCTCTGTATCTGTTTGCGACGACCGAGCAGATGCGGATGTCGTTGCAAAAAACGTCGAGAATGACGGGGTCGGTTTGTTCCGGTCCGTTCCAGGCCCATCCGGTTGCTGTTCTGCGGGTTGCATTATCGAGATAGCCCTGGACGGGTTTTTGTGGCGGGTGTTCCCTGGTCACGGGGCCTTCTTCCTGGTGCGCCTGAACGGCTGCGTCCTGCTCCGCCGGAGCGACGTAAACGGATGAGCCGGCCAGCGGTGCGTTATCGGCCGTGCGGCGGAGTTCGATGAGATGGGGACGGTCTGGATCGAGCAGCGCGCCGATATGGGCATCGAAGCTGAAAATGCGGTCGGCTCGGGCATCCGATACGGGAAGCTTCTTTTCTGCTTTGATGATTTTCAGAGGAATATTGTTGTCGAGGATCGTAATGGCGACAGATTCGTCGTTTTTATCTGCCGCCCGGACCCAGCCGAGGAGATGGCCACCTGTGGCTTCTCTGAGATAACCTGTGGTTCCGGAGGGAGTTTTATCATTCAGGCTGGCGTGACCTGACAGATTGCGGCGGATGAGTTCGAGTTCGAAACCGTCTTCGATGCGGGGGGCGCAGTACAGGGCGGGTTTTTCGATGTGATCCGGATAAAGTTCTGCAAATTCGGCTGCATTCCGGAACATGAGACGGCTGCCGTCGTTCACGAATGTTTCGGATGCGGCGCCTTCAGACAGGATGATGTTGTGTGTTTCGAGTTCGATATGGAAATAATCGACAAGGTCGAAGTGGCGGGCCTGAATGATGGTGCGGCCGTTGACGAGAGCGTTTGCGGGAACAAGTTTGCCCTCCAGATACATGGCGTGGAGGGGGGAGACCCACAGATCGCGTTTCGGGAGGCCGTTTCCGAGAGAGTGTTTTCGGAAAAGGACTGGCTGGACGGAGAGATTATCCGCAGCGAATGTTCCGGAGAAGGTGCGGCGTCCGATCCAGACGATCGGGCGCGGGTGGCCTGACGCGGTGATGACGCGGTTGCCGATGGCGAGGGATTCGACCAGGCGTTCGCCGCTGGTGGTGAGGAGCAGCGTGCCCCGGCAGAAGCAGGGGGTGCCGATCTCGATCTGAGCGAGATCCTGATCGTTTTCCAGGATCGCGAAGGTTTCGTTCTCGTAGTCTCCGGTCAGATCGAAAGTGTAGCTGTTGCCGTTTTCATCTGCTGTCAGCGTGCTGGTTGCGGAATCCCAGGAAACTGTCGCGTCGCTGTTCCAGGCTTCGTCGTCGAGAACGAGGCTGCCGCCGCTGAGGAAGTCGAGAGCTGTCAGGGTTGCGCCGGACTGAACATCCAGAGTGCCGCCGGATGACAGCGCGATGTCGCTTGCGGTGCCGCCGGAGAGGACATCGAGCACGCCGCCGGAGAGGATTGTGCCGGAGGTGAGGCTGCCGCTGTTTTCAACCGTGGCGACGGCACCGGAGAAGAGTGTCAGCCCGCTGGCGTTACCGCTGGCCAGGATGTCGAGCAGGCTGTCGGCGAGCAGGGTGCCGTTGCTGAAGGTGCCCCCGTCGGAGACGTCGATGGCGCCGCCATTTGTCAGATCCGTGCCGGAGGCGGTTCCGCCTGCGAGGATGCTGAGTGTGCCGCCTGAGAGGATGGTGGTTCCGGCTAGTGTGCCGCCGGATGAAAGTTCGGTGATACCACCGGAAGAAATGGTGACGTCGGTTGCGGTTCCGCCCGGTCCGAGATCCAGTTCGCCGCCGGACAGGATTGTGGCGCTGGTGATGCTGCCGCCTGAGAGGGCGGTGGCGCTTCCGAGCGAGCCCAGTGTGACACTGATGAGTTCCGCGCTGGAGGTGACGCTGACGGTGCCGTTGCTGAGGGAGATGCCGTTGACGGTGGCGCTGTCTGTGACGATGACGGAACCGCTGGAATCGACGGTGATGGTGCTGGCGGAGGCGGCTGGCTGTTCGACGGTGAGCTGACCGCCGTGGAGGGTGATGTCGAAGGACGAGCCGCCATCGACGATTTCCGAGCCGGCGCTTTCGATGGTGACGCCGGTTGCGGTTCCGCTGCTGCTGACGAGGAGTTCCCCGCCGGAGGAAATCGTGACGTTGCTGATGGTGCTGCCGGAGTCCACGGCGGAGGATGTGGTTGCCACGGCCATGAGAGTGGCGATCCGGAGCAGGGAGTACCGGGCCGTGACTTCTCCGGACACCTGGGCGATGCCGCCGGAGGAGATGGTGATGCCGCTTGCGGTTCCGCCGGACGAGACGGTCAGGGTTCCGGAGTCTGAGACGGTGATGCCGGTGGCGGAGGCGCTGGTTTCGACGGTCATGCTGCCGCCGGAGGAGAGGGTGGCGGTGGTAAGGGTTCCGCCTGATGAGATGACGGCGGAGGCGGCGGAGCTGAGGGTGACGTTGCTGGCCGTACCGCCGTTCCAGGCGCTGAGGGTGCCGTCATTGAGGGTGAGGCTGGTGACGGTGGCGCTGTCGGAGATGTCGACTTCGCCGGCTGCGTTGACGTCTGTGATGGTGGCTGTGGTGTCGGCACCCTGAAGGGAGAGGAGGCCACCGGTGATGGTGGTGTCGTCGGAGGTGCCGTCGATGACGGTTTCGGTGCCGCCGGCGGAGAGGGTGATGTCGCTGGCGATGCCTCCCGCTTCGATGGTGATGTCGCCCCCAGAGGACACGGTGGCGGTATTGAGCTGACCGCCAGAGACGATTTCGGCTGATCCTCCGGAGGAGAGGATGGCGTCCGTGATGAGGCCGCCAGAGGAGATTGTCGCGAGGCCACCGGCGGTGAATGTGGCGTTGCTGAGCGTGCCGCCGGCGGAGATCCGGGCGTTGCCGTTGCTGGCGAGCGTGACGTCGCTGGCGGTTCCGCCGGAGAGGATACTGAGCGTGCCGCCGGAGATGGCGCTGCCGTCATTGAAGCTGCCGCCGGATGAGATGGTGGCGGTTCCGTCCGAACCCAGCGTGGTGTCGGTGACGGTTCCGCCAGCCTCTGCGTTGAGAGTGCCGTCATTGACGGTGCCGCTGGCCAGCAGGGCGTTGCTGACGGTTGCGGTGCCTGCGGAGTCGATCAGGACGCTGGTGACAACGGCGCCTGTGGAAGCTTCCAGGATGCCGCCATGAATGGTGGTGTCTTCCGAAGTGCCTCCGTCGATTGTTTCCAGCCCGGAGTTGCTGACTGTGGCGCCGGAGACCTGTGCCCCGGCGGAGGCTGTCAGGGTGCCTCCGGCCTGGACTGTAAGGGTGATGCCCGTTCCGAGGATGGTTTCCGAGCCGCTGTCGGAAATGGTTCCGCCTCTGGCTGTTCCGCCCGCTTCGATGGTGAGGGTGCCGCCGGAGGACACTGTTGCGTCACTAATCTGGCCGCCGGAGGACACGTCCGCGGTGCCGCTGGCACTGATTATGACGGCGGAGGCGGCGCCGCTGCTGAGGATGGTCAGGAGGCCGCCGGAAGAGACGGTGGCGGTGCTGACGGAGCCGCCTGATGAGAGTGTGGCGGAGGCGGCGGAGCTGAGGGTGACGTTGCTGGCCGTGCCGTCGTTCCAGGCGCTGAGGGCGCCGTTGCTCAGGGTGATGCTGCTGAGTGTTGCGCTGTCGGAGAGGTCGATTTCGCTGTCTGAGCCGATCTCCGTGAGTGTGGCGGTGGCTTCGGCGCCCTGAAGGGAGAGGAGACCGCCGCGGAGGGTGGTGTCGTCGGAGGTGCCGTTGAGGATGGTTTCCGAGCCGCCCGAGGAGATGATGGTGCTGTTTGCGATGCCGCCGGAGGAGACGGTGAGTGTGCCACCGGAGGAGACGGTGGTGTCGAGCGCTGTTCCGCCGTTGTTTACGGATTGTGTGCCGTTCTGATCGACGGTTGCGGAGATGGCGGAGCCACCGTTGCCGATGATCTGGGTGCCGGCGCTGAGAGTTGTGGTGCTGGCGGTGCCCAGGACGGTTTCCGAGCCGGAGGCGGAGATGATGTCGCCGCCGGTGGTTGCGCCGGCTTCGATGATGGTGGTTCCGCCGGAGGAGACTGTGATGGCGGAGGCGGTGCCGCCGGAGGAGATGTCCGCAAGGCCGCCGGAGGAGATGATGCCGCCACTGAGAAGGCCGCCGGATGAGATGGTGGCGGTTCCGCCATGGGAGAGGGTGGCGTCTGTGAGGGTTCCGCCGGAGGAGACCTGCGCATTGCCGCCGGCGGAGAGTGTGATGCCGGTGGCGCTGCCGCCATTGAGGGTGAGGGTGGCGGCTGTGGCGGTTCCGCCGGATTCGAGGGCGCCGGCGGAGACGATTTCGGTTCCGCCGGTGAGGATTTGCGTGTCGGAGGCGATGCCGCCGGAGGAGACGATGAGGAGGCCGTCTGAATTGATGATGGCGCTGCTGATGAGGCCGCCCGAGAGATAGACCTGACCACCGGAATTGACTGTGGTGCCGATGGCTGTCGTGCCGCTGTGCAGATACTGCACGCCGGTAGCGTTGATGGTGGCGGAGATTGCGGAGCCGCTGTCCTCGAGGTCCTGGAAAGCGCCGGCGTCGATGGTTGCGTTGTATGAGAGGCCATTGACGACTTCGCGGCTGCCGTCGCTGACGGTGGCGCCGGAATCGACACCCTGGGCGGCGATTTCGATGTAGGAGCTGGAGCAGGCGGTGGCGCCGATCGCGTTCCCGCCGGCATCGATCCAAAGGTAGCCGTCAGCGAGGATGGTGGCGTCGCTGGAAATGCCGCCGTCTGCGACTTCCTCGCCGTCGTAAGCTTTGATCCCGTCGGTGGAGGGGGTGGAAATGTAGAAGTTGTCGCCGCCGACGGTGTCGCCTGTGGCGGTGCCATAGACGGTTTCCCGGGCATTGATACTCACCTGTGTTGCCGAGGTGCGGGCGCCGCTTTCGACGATGAAGGTGGCGTAAGGGATATTTCCGACCTGGGAGCCTGTGAGGCGTGTTCCCGAGACAACGGCGCCGGTGACGGCGCTGAGGGTGCCTCCTGCCTCGATGGTGATGGCGTTTGCTGTGCCGGCCACGGTGCCGGTCGCGCCGCCTTCGATGGTGCCGTTGCTGATTGTTCCACCGGTTTCGACGGTGAAGGTGCCTCCCGATGAGACGGTGGCGTTGTCGAGTTGTCCGCCGGAGGAAATGAGAGCTGTGGCGGACGAGCCGAGGGTGGCGTTGCTGACGGTGCCGCCGTTCCAGGCGCTGAGGGTGCCGTCATCGAGGGTGAGGCTGGTGACGGTGGCGCTGTCGGAGATGTCGGCTTCGCCGTCTGAATCGACGTCTGTGATGGTGGCCGTGGTGCTGGCGCCCTGGAGGGAGAGGAGGCCGCCGGTGATGGTTGTGTCGTCGGAGGTGCCGTCGGTGACGGTTTCGGTGCCGCCCGCGGAGATGGTGGCGCTGTCCGCGAAGCCGCCTGATGAGACGGTGAGTGTGCCGCCGGATGAGATGGTCGCGGTGGTGAGGGTGCCACCTGATGAAAGTGTGGCTGAGGCGGCGGAGCCGAGAGTGAAGTTGCTGGCCGTACCGCCGTTCCAGGCGCTGAGGGTGCCGTTATCGAGGGTGATGTTGCTGAGTGTGGCGCTGTCGGAGAGGGTGATTTCGCCGTCTGAGTCGACGTCTGTGATGGTGGCTGTGGCGTTGGCGCCCTGGAGGGAGAGGAGGCCGCCGGCGATGGTGGTGTCGTCGGAGGTGCCGTCGATGACGGTTTCGGTGCCGCCGGATGAAATGGTGACGTTGTTTATGGTGCCGCCGGCGGAGACTGTGGCCGATCCGCCGGAGGAGAGGATGGCGCTGGTGAGGGTTCCGCCGGAGGAGATCCCGGCGGTGCCGTCGGCGGAGAGGGTGAGACTGGTGGCGGTGGCGCCCGAGAGGATGCTGAGTGTGCCGCCGGAGAGGGCGGTGCCGGTGCTGAAGCTGGCGCCCGAGGAGAGAAAGGCGGAGCCGGCTGAGCCGATGGTGGTATCGGTGAGTATCGCGCCGCTGCTGGCGGAGAGGGTTCCGTCGTTGAGGGTGGCGCTGGTCAGTTGTGCGCGGCTGACGCGGGCGACGCTGGCGGAATCGATGAGGGCGGAGGTGACAATGGTACCATTCCGCATTTCGAACAGGGCGGCATGGACGGAGATGTCGTCCACGGTACCGCCCGCAAATATTGCATAGCCGGAACTGTCGATGGTCGCGCCGGAGACGATGCCGTCGCCGTAGATAAAACCGTCGGACGCGACGGTGGTGTCAGTGGCTGTTCCGCCGGCAAGCTCAATGATGCCGCCGGAGAGCACCTGGTCGCTGGAGGTGATGGCGCCGGTGAGGACGGTTTCCACGGCGCAGGGCTGCCACCCTCCCGTGGCGACGGCCTGGAACTGGGTACCGTCGCCGCCGATCGTGTTGTCGCTGGCCTGGCCGCCGGATGAGAGTGTGAGGTTGTCGTCGTTTAAGACCGTGATGCCGGTTGCGTTGCCGCCGGATTCCACAGTGACGGCGGCGTAGGTCAGATTGCTGTCGTCGGCGGTATTGCTTGACAGCAGGGTGATGTCCGAGGCGAGGCCGCCGGATGAGATAGTGACGGACGCGAAGCCGATGGTGGCATCGCTGAGTACGCCGCCGACGGCGATCTGCATGGGGTTGAACGGGTCATCCGGGCTGGCGGGGGGTGTGCCGCTGGCGTTGAGAGCAACATCGACGGCGGAGCCGCCGGCCTGCACGGTGAGGGTTGCGGATGTTGCGGTTCCGCCGGATTCGAGGCCGCCGGAAGCGATGATTTCGGTTCCACCGGAGAGGAGCTGCGTGGCGGAGGCGATGCCGCCGGACGAGACGGTGAGCAGGCCGCCGGAACTGACGGTGGCGTTGCTGATCCTGCCGCCGGAGCCGGCATTGATCTGTCCGCCGCTGAGAACGGTGGTGGCTTTTGCGCTGGCGCTGGCGCCGCTGACGGATTCTGTCGCGCCGCCGGAGACGATGGCCGAGACGGCTGTTCCGCCCTGGGTGACGGTTTGTGTGGTGCCGCTGCTGAGGATGGTGGCTGTGCTGTAGCCGCCGGACGAGACGAGTTCCGTGCCACCGCTCAGGATGGTCGCGCTGATGGAGCGGCCGGCGTAGATTTCGGCCAGCATACCGCCGGACGAGACGGTTGTGGCGCTGAGCAGTCCGCCGAAAGCGCCGGCGATTCCACCGGAATTGACGGTTGTGCTGATGGCGGTGCCCTGCACGTACAGGCCGACATGGCTGATCGGGTAGCCGTCATATCCGAGGGTTCCGGTCGGGTTGCCGGAATTGACGATTGTGCCGGAGACGAGACCACCGGCAAAGACGGCGCCCCAGCCGTTGTCCAGGACGATTCCGCTCCCGGAGCCGCCTTTGCTGATGTAGAGCGTGCCCTGATCGCTGACCGTCACGTTATCTGTGACGCCGCCTGAGAAGACGGTTTCGTTGGTGCCTGAGTTGATCTGTGTGTCGGTTGCGGCGCCGCCGGACGAAATGACGGCCGAGCCGTTTAACCGGAGGGTTGCGCTGACGAGTGTTCCGCCGGAGGAAACGGTGGCGGTGCCGGTGTATTCGAGCGTGATGTTGCTGGCTGAGCCGCCGTCCCACAGTCTGAGTGAGGCGCTGCTGAAGGTGGCGTTAGCCAGCGTGGCGCTGTCCGTGACGTTGACGAGGCCGCCGGAGTTGGCGGAGGTCAGGGTGACGGAGGCTGTCGATCCTTCGATGGAGAGAGTTCCGCCGTGGATGGCGGTTTCGTCCGAGGTGCCGTCGATGACGGTTTCCGAGCCGCCGGACGAGAGTGTGACGGCGCTGGCGATGCCGCCGGAGGAGACGGTGAGGCTTGCGGCGGACTGGACGGTGATCGTGCTGGCGGAGCCCAGCGCCTCGATGATGGCGATGCCGCCGCTGCTTCCGGTTGTGCCGGAGGCGAGGGTCGCTGCGCTGATGATCGCGCCGCCGGAGATATCGATTTCATCACCAGCCGCGACTGTTCCCGAAAAGGAACTTCCTGACTGCACGCTGGAGCTGGTCATAAATGAATCCGGGACGATCCTGTTCTGTAATGGCAGCGTTCAGGATCGTGTAACAATATTTATATTTCGTATATTTTTCCGGGAATAAGTGTCAGGTAAAGTTCGTTTTATTTTGTAATACTTTGTTTTGTTATATCTTTTCAGGTGCTTTTGTGGGGGCGGGCGCTGGTTCCGGCTGGTCTGTCAGGTTGGGAAGCGGATGTCTGCGTCTGCCGCGAGGCGGCGGATGGGGCGGGGAGGAAAGAATGTCGACGGAGGTCAGTTTTAATTTGCAAATGAGAATTGTTTGCAATTAAGGTGAGGCATCACGACAGGGGACGGGCGGACGCCCGATGGTGCCATGATCGCAATTTCGGATATTCTGACGACTCTTTCCGGCGACGAGCGGATGGCCGTGTGGATGCTGCGCTATTTTGTCGGGCCGGGGCGCCCTGTGTGCCGGCTGGGGTCGGGGGCGCTGGCCGATTCGTGTTTCAGGAAAGATCTGGATTCGCTGGGTTCGGCGTTCCGGAACGCTCTGGACCGGCTTTCGGGGCTTGGGATGACGCCGCTGGATGTGCGGATGCGCGGGTGCCGCGAGGTGAGCAGCACGGAGCATCAGCTTCTGGAGGCGACGGCGGCGGCGCAGAAGGGCGACGAGTCCGCGGTTCGTTCAGCTTTGCGTCCGGTATTTTCGCATCATCATGTTCTCGCGCCGTTTGCGGCGGCGGTCACTCAGCTCGGGGCCTGTCTCGCGGCGTCCGGCTACTGGCTGCGGCGGAGCGGGGAGAGTGTGGAGGCGGAGCGGCCACCGATGGCCGTGACGCATTTCGAGGCGTTCAGGGAGCAGTGGGACGCCGCTGTTGCGTCACCGGCCGGCGCGCATGAGGAGGCGCCGGTTGCCGCGGCGTCCCTGGGCACGCTTGCGCGGTGGCGGAATCAGGACATGGGTCTGACCCAGGTTCTCTGGCCGCACAGGGAGCCGCAGCCGGGGGGTGTTCCGGCCTGAAAGTTTCAGCCCTGTTCCGGGGCGGGAGCGGAGTTCAGGTGGATGTAGCGTTCGATTCCGACCTGTTTGATGAGGTCGAACTGACGGTCGAGGAAATCCTCATGTTCTTCTTCATTTTCAAGGATCTTTACGAAAAGATCGCGCGATACGTAGTCACGCACGCTTTCGCAGTATGCGATGCCTTCACGCAGGTCGCCGATCGCCTTTTCCTCGAGCTTGAGATCACATTCGAGGATTTCCTTGACGTCCTGGCCTATCAGGATGGTGTTCAGCCGCTGTACATTCGGCAGGCCGCCCAGGTAGAGGATGCGTTCGATAAGGAGATCTGCGTGACGCATTTCCTCGATTGATTCTTCGTATTCTTTCTTGCCGAGCAGGGTCACGCCCCAGTGGCGCAGCGTGCGGGCGTGGAGGAAATACTGATTGATGGCGGTCAGCTCGTTGGTGAGCTGCGTATTGAGATGTTCGATAATTTTCGGGTCTTTGATCGGCATGGTGCCATGTCCTCGGAAGTATGGATGGGGAATGCCATGCGTTTACACCGGCTTTGTCGGCGGGCGCAATTAAAAAAATGCATATTTATCAAGGTAATAGAGGAACTGACTTGCATTCGCAAGTGACAGTATGGAAGCGGATCAGTCTTCAGCATGGCCTGTAAGAACTGACGCTGTAATACTGTTATGGTTCTGTTTCTGCTGAGTATTGTTGCTGTTCCCGGAGGGTTGCCCTGAACCCGGCCAAAGGTCGGGGGTCTCTGGAAACCGGTTTGTCTGTCAGCGAAAACGGGGGCTGCTTATGCAACTTCTGGCTGTCCCGTTCATATGAGTCTGCGAGACTTAATGACAGAAGGACGCCCCGATGACGGAATGTTTATCGCCTGACGCTCTGTTTCCGAGCGGACAGGAGCCGGTTCGCGGCGTGATTTTCGACATGGATGGTCTGTTGCTCGACAGTGAGACGCTGGCGATGGAGGCGCTTGTTCTGGCGGGCGCTGATCTTGGCCATGACGTGTCGATGAGTTTCTGCCGCATGATGATCGGTGTGCCGGCGGACGGGTGCCGTCGTCTGGTGCGTGAGGCCTGGGGCGGGGATTTTCCGATCGATCGTTTTTTCGCGTTGCAGGAGGTGCATCTGCGGCATCTGGTCGATACGGGGCGGCTTGCTCTGAAGAAGGGGGTGGAGCCGTTGCTGGATCTGCTGGACAGGCTGGAGCTGCCGCGGGCGATTGCGACTTCGTCGAGCCGGTTGCGGACGGACCATCATCTGAAGCTTGTCGGGTTGTTCGACCGTTTTGACGCGATTGTGACCCGGGATGATGTGACGGCAGGGAAGCCCGATCCGGAACCTTATCTGACGGCGGCGGCCAGGATCGGGATACCGCCGGATTATTGTCTGGCGCTGGAAGATTCGCATTCCGGGGCGCGGGCGGCTCATGCGGCGGGTATCCGGGTGATTGTGGTTCCGGATCTTCTTGATGCGACCGACGAAATTCGCGGGAAGGCGCTGGCTGTGGTGGAGGATCTGACGATTGTGAGGACTTATATCGAGCACGCTGCGGCTCTGTGAGGCCGGGCGGGACTGGTTTGGGAAGGCGCTGATCGCCTTAAATTTGTGGTCCACAGGTCAGACGCCCGGCTTCTGCCCCCCCGATTTGTTGATAAAAAGGTTTCCAAAGGTCTGTGATCTTTGGCGGGTTTCAGGGCAGAGCCCTGAGTCCGGCAGCAACACTTGACGAAATCCGCTTGTCCTGTTGTGAAAAACAGATTTACAGATCCGAAAGTTCCCGCAGGACCGCCGGAACGGGTTTTTCGGTCAGGGCGCGCAGCAGGCGGGCGATGCCGGTGACCTGCCGGTCGTGATCGGGGAGGGGCGGGCCGAAGATATCTTCCATGGCGAGAAAGGCTTCGGCCTGGGCGCGATGATCGTTGCGGGCGGAGGCGCAGATCTGCCGCAGGGTATCGGCGCGGGGGTCGGAGAGGGAGATTTCCAGGGCTTCCTGCTCGTGCAGGGCGAACCAGCGTATCCAGCTGGCGATGAGGAGTGTGGCGCCGGGGACGGGGCGTCCGGCTTCGATATTGCTGCGCATGGGACGGATGATCCGGGTGGCCATTTTGGCGGAGCCGTTGCGGCCGACGCGGTCGGCTTCGTGAACGATGCCGGGATTGCGGAAGCGGACGATGAGATCCTGTGTGTAGCTGTCGAGTATTTTTGCGGGGAGATCGACATCCGCCGTTTGTTCGTCGCGCATGAAGCGGGCGGCGATGTGGCCCAGGGCGAGATCGCAAACGGCTTCGGAGATGGTGCCGAGGCCGGCCAGGGCGCCGGTATAGGCGAGCAGCATATGCGTGCCGTTGAGCATTTGCAGCTTGGCGCGTTCGAAGACGCCGACATCGCTGACGAACCGGGTGCCGGGATGGGCTTCCCAGCGCGGGCGGGGGCCGTCGAAGGGGCCGATGATCCACTGGAACCAGGGTTCGGCCGAGATCGGCGCCTGATCTTCGAGGCCGCCGAGCAGGAGGCGGGCGTCGTCGGGATCGTCGGCGGTGCTGACGGGGACGATTCTGTCCACCATCGTATCCGGGAACTGGACGGTGGAACCGATCCAGCCGGCGAGGGCGTCGGCACCGCGCAGGGCGGCGAAATCCATGACGGCCTGTCGCAGGGTCTGGCCGTTATGGCTGACGTTATCGCAGCAGAGGATAACGGGGGGTGTGCCGCGTCGTTTGCGGATCAGGGCGAGGGCGGTGGCGAGGATGCCGGGGGCGGTGCGGGGGATGTCCGCGGCGAGATCGTCCCGGATGGCCGGGGCGGCGGGGTCGAGCCGGTCGGCCGCGGTCAGGTAATAGCCGGTGGCGGTGACGGTCAGCGTGACGATCCGGGTTTGCGGGTCCGCGATCCGTTCGGTCAGGGCGGCGTGTTCGTCGCCGGCGAAGACGGTTTCGGTGAGGGCGCCGATGATGGACGCGACCGTGCCGCCTGGCTCTCGTGTGAGCAGGGTGTAGAGGTTATCCTGTTCGCGGAGGCGGATGGCCAGTTCGGGGTGGCGCATTGTGGCGGAGACGATGCCCCAGTTCAGACCGTCCTGGCCTTCGGCGCCGATGGCGGCCTGGGTGGCGGTGGCCTGGTGGGCGCGGTGAAAATTGCCGCATCCGAGATGGACGATCCCGGGTTTCAGCAGGGCCGGGTCGAAGCGGGGCTTATAAACGGCGCCGGGCACGCGGGATAAGGTTTCACGGTTCAGTCTCAAGATGTGGGTACTCCCTGATATCGGGCGAATTTTCGAGAGATCCTGCGAAATTATGGGAGTTTACGTTTCGCGATCTGCTGCGGGTCTGATTTCACAACGGCAGGCCCGGGCCGGGGTTCCGGGGTTCCGGGGCGGCGGTCGGGGGGAGGCGCTGTTCGGCTTAATCTGCAGTCCACAGACGGGTGTCAGACCGGGCTCTTCCCGGACCCGCAGGGAGCGTCACGCGAAGGCGTGCCATGCACGACGGCCCCTGCACCCCGATTTGTTGATAAAAAGGTTTCCGGAGATCTGCGACCTTTGGTGGGTTTCAGGGCAAAGCCGTGAGAAAACCAGCAATACTTAACAGGGAGAGCGCCATAAAAACCGCTGCCCGGCTGGCATGAAAATGGCGGGTGACGGCTTTATGATCCGGCTGGCGGTATCAGCCCGGCAGGGCGAGCAGGCGTTCCACGGCGCGGACATCCGTGAGAGCGGCGGCTTTTTCTTTTGGTGTCAGGTGGATTTCGGCGTCGGACAGCGAGCGGGCTTCCTGGAGTTTGAGCAGGCCCACGACGCAGTCGGCGTCGATGGGATCGCCGGGTTTGCGCGGGGGCGGCAGCATGGCGCAGTGGCTGGCCAGCAGGATGGGGTCGGCGCGCAGGGCGAGCAGGGCGTCCTGCGGGCGGGGCGGTTCCGGCAGGGCGAGGGCGTGCGCGGCTTTGACGAGCACGTCGGGGGGCGATGTTTCTTCCGGGACGAGCAGGAGACCGGCGCGGCGGAGAGCCAGGCCTGCGTCGCGGCTGGCGGTGAGGGCGGCCAGCGGGATGGCGAGGACGAGGCCGAGGAGAACGGGGGTCATCCAGAGGAACAGGGACAGGGAGACGGTCCAGGCGCAGGCGCCGAGGATGAGGCCGAACACGGTGAAGCGCCAGTAGCCCCGGGCGATGATGCTGAGCGGGATGCGGCCGTCGTCGCGGCGCTGGGTGTTCCAGCCGGAATCCTGGCCGCTGAAGATGGAGATGACGCCGCTGGTCTGGATCAGCATGGCGATGGGGGCGATGAGGCCGCCGACCAGGGTTTCGGCCAGGATGGAGATGGCGGTGCGGAACGGGCCGCCGCAGGCTCTGAGGGTTGTTCTGTCGAAGAGCAGGGCGATGTATGCGAACAGCTTGGGGGCGAGGAGGATGCCCATCGTGGCGATGAACATGAACTTCGCCTGGACGGGATCGACCTGGGGCCAGTGCGGGTAGAGGGTTTTGGTGTCGCCGAAATATTCCGGCCGCACGAAGCGGGCCTGGAGCGAGATGAGGATGCCGACCAGCAGGAAGATCAGCCAGAGCGGCGAGGTGACGTAGGAGCCGATGCCCATGAGCATGTGCAGGCGGCTGAGCCAGTGCAGGCCTTTTGTCGGCACCACTTTGTAGTGCTGGAGGTTGCCCTGGCACCAGCGGCGGTCGCGGATGGCGACATCGGTGAGCGAGGGCGGGCTTTCCTCGTAGGAGCCGAAGAGGGCGGGGACCATGTGGATGGCCCAGCCGCCACGGCGCATGAGGGCGGCCTCGACGAAATCGTGGCTGAGGATGTGGCCGCCGAAGGGCTTACGGCCCGGCAGGTGTGGCAGGCCGGCCTGTTCGGCGAAGGCGGCGGTGCGGATGACGGCGTTGTGGCCCCAGTAATTGCTGGCGGCGCCGTGCCACCAGGCGATGCCGTGGGCGATCAGCGGGCCGTACACGCGGCCGGCGAACTGCTGCATGCGGGCGAAGAGGGTGGTGCCGCCGGCGATGACGGGGAGGGTCTGGATCAGGCCGACTTCCGGATTGCGTTCCATGGCGGCGGCGATGCGTACGAGGGTGCGACCGTCCATGACGGAATCGGCGTCCAGCGTGACCATCAGCGGATAGGCGCGGCCGAAGCGGCGGACCCATTCGCCGATATTGCCGGCCTTGCGCTCGGTGTTTTTGCTGCGGCGGCGGTAGAAGATGTGGCGTTCGTCGCCGGTTTCCTGGCGGAAATCGAGGAAGGCGGCTTCTTCGGCGATCCAGACATCCGGGTTTGTGGTGTCGGACAGGATGAACAGGTCGAACGCGGCGGCCTGTCCGGTTTCCTTCAGGCTGGCGTGGATGGCGCGGAGGCCGGCCATGACGCGGTGCGGGTCTTCGTTATAGGTGGGCATCAGCAGGGCGATGCGTGTGCGCAGGGGCGGCAGGGGGCCGTCGGCGGTGATGCCGAGGCCGAGGCCGCCGCGTGTGAGCATCGAGAAGAAGCCCGCGATGGACGAGGTGAAGGCGAGGGCGATCCAGAGGAACAGGGCGACGAACAGCACCTGCATGATGACGCCGAGGACGGAGGTGCCGCTGGCGTCGAGCACCAGGTGCATCTGATATGTGCCCCAGCCGGTCAGGGCGAGGGCGGACCCGATCACGGCGAGGCGTCGGAGCGCGATCAGGCGCGGCTCTGTTTCCGCGTGCCGGTCGCGGCCGTGGAGGTCGGGCGGGGCGCTGAGATCCTGCGGCTCCATCCGCAGCGGCGCTTCCGGTGGCAGGGCCGGGAAGCGGGCGAGCGTGGTGGCGGGGGGCGTGGTGTCCGGTCCCGTGGTCTCTGCTCCTGTGTAAGCCGGGCTGTTGCCGGAGGCTGCTGTTACGGGGTCCACCTGTATACCCACCGTTCCGAAACGGGTCCCTGGTCGCTGGAGAGAACGGCGCTCAGCTCGGCCAGTTTTGCGCCGCCGGGCGCGAATTCGAATGTTGTGCGCCATCCGTTAATATTTGGATTCGGCTCGACGACGACGTTGCGGATCGTGCCGGCGGAGGCCTGCGGGATCAGGTGGAATTTCGCGCCTGGGCCGGCGTTGGCGACGGGGCCGCCGGCGAAGTCGATGGCGAAGAAGCGGTCTTCCTTATGGTCGGTCACGGCGCCGACGCGGGTGGCGCCGACGCGGGCGAGTTTCGTCGGGAACGGCGTGTCCCAGCCCCAGTACATCCGGTAGGTGAAGCTGTATTCGTGGCCGGCTTCGAGCGGATCTTTCGGGCGCCAGAAGGAAACGATGTTGTCGTTGACCTCGTTGGGGGTCGGGATTTCGACGAGATCGACGGCGCCGGTGCCCCAGTCGCCGATCGGCTCGATCCAGAGGGAGGGGCGTTTTTCGTAGTTGAGGGCCAGATCCTCGAAATCGTGGAAGGCGCGGCGGCGCTGCATCAGGCCGAAGCCGCGTGGCGAGACATCGGTGAAAGCGGAGAGCTGGAGATCGAGCGGGTTGCGGAGCGGGCGGTAGAGTTCCTGGTCGGAGCCGGTCCAGATCTGCAGGGCTTCGCTGTCATGGGCGGCGGGGCGCCAGTCGTCGATGTGATTGCGGTCGTTGGAATCGAAATAGAACATGCCGGTCAGCGGGGCGATGCCGGATTCCTCGATTTTTACGCGGGGGAAGAAGGTGGACTGGACATCGAAGACGGTGGTTTCACCCGGGCGGATGGTGAAGCGGAACGCGCCGGCGACGGAGGGGCTGTCGAGCAGGGCGTGGATGACAACGGAGTCCACGCCGGGCTGGGGTTTTTCCAGCCAGAAGGAGCGGAACAGGGCGAATTCCTCGCCTTTCGGGTCGCCGGTGCCGTCGGCGAAGCCGCGGGCGGAGAGGCCGTAATTCTGGTTTTTCGCGACGGCGCGGAAGTAGGAGGCGCCGAGGAAGACGGCACATTCTTCCATCACGCCGGGGGTGTTGATGGCGTAGCGGAGGCGCAGGCCGGCGAAACCGAGATTGTCGGTGACGCGGAGCATGGGGTCGCCGTAGGTGAACAGGTCGGGGTTATAGGGGACGGGGGCGGATGTGCCGTTCGTGACCTCGAAGATTTCGATGCGGGGCGGGTAGAGGAAGCCGCGCGGGAAGAACTCGACATCGAAAGCGAGGTTCTGGCCATGCCAGAGGGCCTGGTCGGGTCGGAATTCGATGGAGCGGAACTGGTCGAAGGTAAGTTTTTCGATGGCTTTCGGGAGGGACTGATCGGGGGCTTTGTAAGGGCTGGCCGCGAGTTTGCGGGCGATTTGCGCCACGGTGCCGTTATCGAACGGCGTGGGCGGGGCATCGGCTGGCGCGTCGGCGGCTTTTGCGGACGGGATGAGCAGGTCGGACGCGAGGACGGCCATGGCTGCGCCGCTGGCTGTGCGCAGAAGATCCCGCCGCAGAACTGATGATGACACGCTTCCTGTTCTCCCGAATCTGTCGATCGACATATTTCTGATGTGACTGTGTTACGAGGCTGCGGCTTTTTCAGGGCGCTTCACGAGGCCGGCGAGGGCTGTCAGCGAGGATTTCGCGCCCGCCATGGCTTCTTTTTCGGCGGCGCGGTAGCCGTCCACGACGGCGTGGCCGGTTTCGGACAGTTTCGCGCCGCCGCCGCCGCCGGGTTTTGTTTCCACGAGGGGATGGATGAACTGGTTGTTCAGGGCGTCGATCAGCAGCCATGCGCGGCGGTAGGACATGCCCATGGCGCGGCCGGCGGCGGAGATGGAGCCGGTGGCCGCGACGTGTTCCAGGAGTCTGATCTTGCCGTGGCCGAGGGTCGGGTGACCGTTCACGTCGATCCGCAGGGTCAGGCGTAGCGCTGGCGTCATCCGGTATCAGCCTCTGTCGTCACATGTCGCGGGGGTCGTGCTATGCGGCGGGTGGCCGGCTGTCGAGAGAGAATTGCGTTCCGGGCGCTTCTTTTTCATGACCGGCCGGATTTTTCGGGGGTGGTTTTCCGGTCGTTCCCGGTTTTCGGGCTGCTGTTTTCCGGGTTGGACAGAAACCCGATGAAGGAGGTCATGTCCGCGCGGAGGATGCGGAGGATGAAGCGCCATTCCGGCGCCTCGGTGATGTCATCGTGCGGGATGGCGGCGAGGGCGTTGCGGGTATGTTCGTCTCCGGGGGAGCGGCCGTGGGCCTGCTCGTCGCAGCCTCTGGCGATCTGTTCCAGCGAGGAGACGAGGCCGCGCACCAGGGTCTGCGCGTCTTTTGCGTCGTGCACCGGGCTGGCGAGGGCGGCGCGGGCGAACACCATGGCGTCGGTCTGGAGCTGCTGGAGGGCCTGGGGGAGGGCGGCCAGCATGGGGTCGCGTTTTTCGAGGCTTCGGAACCGTTCTCTCCGGGCTTCGGCGACATTGGCGCTGATGCGGCGCAGGCAGGTGGCGCAGGTGTCGTCGAGGGACTGGATGTCATGCCAGCCGATATCGTGATGGGCGGCGCCGTCGAGGATGGCGCCGATGCCTCTGACCATGGCGGCGGCGAGGCGGAAGGCGTCGCGGCGGGTCTGGTCGTGCAGGACGGCGAAGGAGACGACCATGGAGACGAGGACGCCGGCGAGCACGCAGATGACGCGCTGGATCGGCACGAAGAACGGGGAGTTATCGGACGGGAACAGCATGGCGATCAGCACGGTGACGAGGCCGAGCCGGGTTTGCGGGCGCCAGGCGGCGAGGGCGGCAAGGGGGATGAGGGCTGACCAGAGGGCGGCTTCCTGCGGCAGGCCGAGTTCGTGCAGGCTGATGGCGATCATGCTGGCGCCGCCGCCTATGAGGGCGCCGAGGAGCTGGCTCTGGCCATTGGAGACGGTTTCTCCGATGGTGGTCTGTGTGACGACGGCGGCGGTGATGAGCGCCCAGGCGGGATCCTGCAGGTGCATGAGGTTGCTGAGCAGTTCCGATGCACCGATGGCGACCAGCACGCGGATGGCCTGGCGGACGATGGTGCTGGTGGACCGTTCGGGGATGCTGACGGGCATTCAGGAGGTTGCTGTCATGCGGAGGTTTTGTCCCGGCTTTCGCCGGGGGCTGGCCGGTGGTCTGCGGGGACGGGCATGCGGGGTTAGCGGGCGTTGCCGTCGAGCGGGAAGGGCACCCAGCGGAGGCCGTCGGAATCGTGCACGAGCAGCAGGACGGAGCGGCGTTTTTCCTTCTGCGCGGCTTCGATGCCTTTTCGCAGTTCCGCCGGACTGTTCACGGCTGTCTGCTGCACTTCGGTGACGACGTCTCCGGGTTTGAGGCCGCGTTCGGAAGCGGGGCCGCCATCGGTGACGCCGGTGACGACGACGCCTTTCTGGCTGTCGGAGAGCTGGTATTGCTTCCGGGTGTCTTCGGTGATGGCGCCGGCGCTGAAGCCGAGCGCGCCGAGGTCGAGTGTTTTGTCCTGTTTCGGTGCGCCGGGTTTTTTCGGTTTTTCATCGGACCCGGAATCGGTGTCCGTTTCCGGGAGGGTGCCGATGGTGACGGGCACGTCGATGGTTTTGCCTTTGCGCCAGACGGTCAGATGCGCCTGGGAGCCGACGGGCAGATCGGCGATCAGGCGGGGCAGGGCGCGGCCTTCGATGGTTTTGCCGTTGAGTTGCTGGATGACGTCGCCGGTGGCGAGCTGTGCTTTTGCCGCCGGGCCTTTGGGTTCCACGCCGGCGAGGAGGGCGCCCCTGGCCGGTTTCAGGTTGAGGCCGTCGGCGATTTCCTGGGTGACGTCCTGGATGCGGACGCCGATCCAGCCCCGGGAGACTTTTCCGGTTTTACGGAGCTGTTCGATGATGCCTTTTGCTTCGTTGGACGGGATTGAGAATCCGATGCCGACGGAGCCGCCGGAGGGGGAATAGATGGCGGTGTTCACGCCGATGACGGCGCCGTGCATGTCGAAGAGCGGGCCGCCGGAGTTGCCTTTGTTGATGGAGGCGTCGGTCTGGATGAAATCGTCGTACGGGCCCTGGTCGATATTGCGGCTGCGGGAGGAGACAATACCGGCGGTGACGGTGCCGGACAGGCCGAACGGGTTGCCGATGGCGAGCACCCAGTTGCCGACGCGGGCGGTGTCGCTGTCGCCGAAAGTGACGAAGGGCAGGGGCTGCGGGGCGGCGACTTTCAGGAGGGCGAGATCGGTGCGGTCATCGTGACCGATGAGTTTTGCCGGCAGGGTTGTGTTGTCCTGGAGGGTGACGGTGATTTTGTCCGCGTGACGGATGACGTGGTTGTTGGTGACGATGTAGCCGTCCGCCGAGACGATGAAGCCGGAGCCGAGCGCCTGCATTTTCCGGGGTGGCGAGTTGGGCGCGTTCTGCCGGTTCATGAAATCGTGGAAGAATTTTTCGAACGGGGAGCCACGCGGGAAATCGGGGATCTGCGGTCCCTGTTCTTCCTCGCCGTCCTCGTCGTCGGAGCTGGCTTTGAGTGTCTGGGTGGTTGAGACGTTGACCACGGCGGGGAGCAGGCGGTCGGCGAGGTCCGCGAAGCTGTCGGGGACGCCGTGTGCGCCGGTGGCGATGGCGGGGGGCGTGTCCTGCGCCGCGCGGGCTTCCGGTATCAGGCCGGGTGCGACCCGGAACGGTGCTGTGATCCAGAGCGCGCTGGTGACGCCGAGGGTGAGGGCGAGGACGGAACGGGGAGCCTGGAAGCCTGGGAGGCGCATGAAAGGCGGTGCTCTTTATTATCTGAACCAGCGGAAGATCGGTGACATTAGACCAGTGAATCCCTGTCGCACAGTCCGGAGCGGTCAGGCTGTGAGATTTTGCGGTGCACGATTTGGATTGACCGGAGGGCGGTCAGTTTCTAGCTTCCGCCCCCATGTCCGAGCACAGCGCATCTTCGGCGGATCGCCGCCCTCTTCTTTCCTCCGGTGCCATGCCTAAGGCGTGGCCGTTTGAAGAGGCGCGAAAACTTGCGGAGCATGTTGCCTCGAAAGGCAATGAGGGGCCGGCGTTGCTGGAGACCGGCTACGGTCCGTCCGGGCTGCCGCATATCGGCACGTTTGGCGAGGTGGCGCGGACGAGCTGGGTGCGTCAGGCCTATACGGCGATCACGGGTCGTCCGACGCGGCTGCTGGCGTTTTCCGACGACATGGACGCGCTGCGGAAGGTTCCGGACAATGTGCCGAACCGGGAGATGCTGACGCGGTTCATCGGGATGCCGCTGACGAAGGTGCCCGATCCGTTCGGGACGTTCGATTCCTTCGCGGCGCATAACAATGCGCGGCTGCGGTCGTTTCTCGATGGGTTCGGGTTTGAATATGATTTTGCGTCCTCGACGGAGTATTACACGTCCGGGCGGTTCGATGCGGCGCTGCGCCGGGTTCTTGAGGTTCATGACGAGATTGTCGCGGTGATCCGGCCCACGCTGGGGGCGGAGCGGCGGGAGACCTATTCGCCGGTTCTGCCGCTGCATCCGAGGACCGGGCAGGTGATGCAGGTTCGCATGGACCGGGTGGACCCGGTTGCGGGCACGGTGTTCTGGACCGATGAGGATGGCGAGCGGTTTGAGACGCCGGTGACGGGTGGCGCTGCGAAGATGCAGTGGAAGGCCGACTGGGCGATGCGCTGGTACGCGCTGGGCGTCGATTATGAAATGTCGGGCAAGGATCTGATCGACAGCGTGCGTCTGTCGGGGAAGATCTGCAGGATTCTGGGCGCGCCGCCGCCGGCGGGTCTGACCTATGAGCTGTTTCTGGATGAGACCGGGCAGAAGATTTCCAAGTCGAAGGGCAATGGTCTTTCGGTGGAGGAATGGCTGCGTTATGCGCCGCCGGAGAGTCTCGGGCAGTTCATGTTCAATCATCCGGAGCGGGCCAAGCGGCTGTTTTTCGATGTGATTCCGAAGGCGACGGATGAGTATCTGGCGCATGTGGACAAGGCTTCGGCGCTTCAGGCGCGTTGCGCGGACGTGCTGCCTGCCGAGGCTGAGGCGGACCGGGTGACGCTGGCCGCGAATCCGGCCTGGTTCATTCATGCGGGGCATATTCCGGATCATGCGGGGAGCCCGGTTTCGTTCAGCATGCTGCTGAATCTGGCCAGTGTGGCGAACGCGGAGACGCCGGACGTGCTGTGGGGGTTTCTGCGGCGCTATGACGCGGCGGTGTCGCCGGAGACGCATCCGATGCTGGCGACGCTTGTGGACCGGGCGATCGTATTTTATGCGGATTTCGTGCGGCCGGCGAAGAGCTATCGTCTGCCGGATGAGCGCGAGCAGCGGGCGCTGGCCGATCTGGCGGAGTCGCTGAAGATGTATGAGGGCGAGGAGGTCTCGGCGGAGGTGCTTCAGAACCTGGTTTTCGAGATAGGCAAACGCCATCAGTTCGAGCCGCTGCGGTCGTGGTTTACCTGCCTTTACGAGGTATTGCTGGGGCAGAGCGAGGGGCCGCGTTTCGGCGGATTTGTTGCATTATATGGTATCCGGGGCACGGTTGCGCTGATCGAGGCGGCGCTGGTCCGGAGCGCCGAGGCCTGAGGGTCTGGCCATGGCCGATGATGTTCATCTGTCCGGTCGCGGATCGTCGGAGGATGCGTGCGTGACCGGGGCGTCTGACACGGGGGCTTCCGGGCCGCCGCCGGGCCGTGACGGGACGGGGGAGGACTCTGTCCGGGATCATGGTCATCGGACCGGCTGGAAGCGCTGGCTGCGCCATGCGCCGCATGTTCTGGGTCTGGTGCTGATGATTGCCGCGATCCTGGTGGTGCGGCGTGAGCTTCATACGCTCAGCATGGCGGATATCCGGACGGCGCTGCGCGGGATTTCCGGGCGGGCGATGATGGCCGGGGTGGGGTGTACGTTCCTCTCCTATTTCATTCTGTCGTTTTACGATCGTCTGGCCGTGATTCAGGTCGGGCATAAGCAGATTTCGTTTTTCCGGACGGCCTTTGCGGCGTTCTGCTCCTATGTGCTGTCTCATAATCTCGGGTTTTCGGCGGTGTCGGGCGCGGCGGTACGGTTCCGGCTTTACCGGAACTGGGGTTTGCCGCCGTTTGCCATTGCGCAGATCATTGCGTTCTGTTCGGCGACCTATCTGCTGGGCGCGGCGGTTCTGATCGGCAGTGTGCTGCTGATCGAGCCGGCGGTGGTTCCGGTGATTGGCGACCGGGTGCCGGTTCCGGTGCTGCGGGCGGCGGGTGTTCTGCTGTGGCTCGGGGTTCTGGCCTATATCGGCGCGACGCTGAAATGGCGGGAGCTGACGATCCGGGGGCGGCAGATCGAGCTGCCGTCGGCGCCGATGGCTGTGGCGCAGACGGTTGTCGCGGCGGCGGATGTGGCGGCGACGGCGGCGATTGCCTATGTGCTGCTGCCGCCGGGGACGCTGGATTACGGCTCGTTTCTGGCCATTTACATTGCGTCTTACACGGCGGGGCTGGTGGCGAGCGTGCCGGGTGGTCTGGGTGTGTTCGACGGCGCGATGCTGCTGGCTCTGGGGCCTTATCTGCCGGCGCCGCAGATTCTGGGGACGATTCTTGTCTTCAGGCTGTTTTACTACATCGTTCCGCTGTTTCTGGCGGGGGGCATGTTCGCGGCGCATGAGCTGTTTCTGCGCGGGGATGCGCTTCTGCTTTCGCGCAAGGCGTCTCAGGCCGGGGCGGAAGAGCCGCGCCGTATCCGGCCCAGTCAGGTTGTGCGGGAGAGCGAGGCGGATTTTTCCGTCGGGGTTTCGACGGGGACGGTTTCGTTCTGCGGGGTTCTGCTGCTGATTCTGCCGCTGGTGAATCCGGTTCATGCGCACGGGTCATCGAAGGTCATTGCGTTTCTGTCGACGGTTGTGGGCGATTATGTGCTGACGGTCGTGGGGGGCAGTCTGATCGCGCTGGCGATTGGTCTGTCGCAGCGTGTGACACTGGCCTGGGGCGCGACGCTTGGTCTGCTGGTTCTGTCGGCTGTCACGACGTTTCTGCGTGGTAATATGCCGCTGGTGCCTCTGGCGCTGGCGATGTCGGCCTTTCTGATCGCGCCGTTCCGGCGGTGTTATTATCGTCATGCGCGACTGCTGAGCGAGCCGTTATCCTTTTCCACGCTGTTGTCCCTGCTGCTGCTGATCGGGTGTGCGGTGGTGATCGCGACGCATCAGGAGGGGGCCGAGGGCTGGTGGGAGCTGTTTGTCCCCGAGGACAATGATGCCCGGTGGATTGTGATGATTGCGGTTGTGCTGGCACTGGTCGTGATTGCGCGTCTGGCGCGGCCGGGGCGTGTTGCGGTGCGGCCATGGGATGAGAAGGCGGCGGCCTGGTATCATGGGCTCGATCATGCTCTGCCGGTGATTCCGGGTGTGGTGCCTGATGGTCTGCTGACGGGAGAGGGGGGCAATGCCGCGATTCCCTTTCGCAGGCGGGGCAGTTTTGTCGTCGGGCTGGGCGATCCGGCGGGTGAGGACAGGGACTGCGCTTCGGTGATCTGGCGTTTGCGGGATCTGGCGTTTCAGGAAGGGCTTCAGCCGGTTTTCTGGCGTGCCGGCGACACGTTTCTGTCGATTTACGCGGATATGGGGCTGGTGAACTGGCCGCTGACGGATGAGCCGGGGTCTTATCTGTGCTGTCCGTCCGAGCAGATCGGGCTGGTGCGGTCGAAGCTGTTCGGACGAAAGCCGGTCAGGGACTGAGCGGGAGGGGGGGCGCCTTCATTGCCGGCCTCTGCCCGGACCCGGCAGAGGCCGCAGGCCCCTGCACCCCGATCTGTTGATAAAAAGGTTTCCAAAGGTCTGCGACCTCTGGCGGGTTTCAGGGCAGAGCCCTGAGTTAAGCAGCCACACTTAATGCGATGAGAGACCGAGTGCCCGCATGGTATCGGGATCGACCGGGATGCCGTGTTCCGTGCGGTCGGCGGCTTCTTTCCATTCGCGGTCGCCCGGCGCCATGACCGGATGGTTCGGATCGACGGGCGTGGAGCCGCGCAGGCGGGTGAGGTAGCGGGTCATGGCGGCGTCGTATCCGGCGCGTCCGACGAAATGCTCCGGGTCGATGGCGATGAAGAAATGTCCGACGTTCTGGGCTGTTCCGGCGTCGGTCGGGGCCATTTCGGGGTCGATGGCGGCGCCTGTCAGCACGGCGGAGAGGATGGCGACCACGCCGGCCAGGGCGGCGCCTTTGAATCCGTATTCCTCGCCGCCGAGGGGCTGGAGGAAGGCGGCCTTCTCCGGGTCCTGCGTCGGGTGTCCGCCGGTGTCCACGGCGACGCCCGGGGGCAGGGGTTTGCCCAGTGAGCGGAAGAGTTTCACGCGGTTGAACGGGATGGACGAGGTGGCCATGTCCAGCACCCAGGGGTTTGCGCCGGCGACCGGGGCGGCCATGGCGATGGGGTTGGTGCCGTGGAAGGGGACGGCGCCCCCGAACAGGCAGACGGCGGAATCGGAATTGGTGGTGACGATGCCGATCAGGCCCTGTTCGGCGGCGGCGAGGGCGTAGGCGCCCGCGGCTCCGAAATGCGAGGAGCGGAAGACGCCGACGGCACCGATGCCGGTTTTCGTGGCCAGTCTGACGGCTTCGGTCATGGCTTCGTAAGAGGCGGGGTGGCCGGGGCCGTTATCGGCGTCCAGCATGGCGGCGGCGGGGGCTGTTTGCCGGAGCGTGCGGTTCGGGGTGGGATTGAAGGCTCCGGAGCGCAGCATGTCCGTGTAATGCGGGATGAGCCGGACGCCGTGGCTGTCCACGCCGACGAGGGAGGCGTGCAGGAGGGCGCGGGTGATGGCGCTGGCGTCGGCGGGGCTGGCGCCGGCCCGGGTCAGCAGGGTTTCGCAGCGTTCGCGGAGGAGGGCTTCCGGGAAGCGGGCGGGTTCGCTCATGCGGTCTGATCCTTGTGTTGTGGGGCGTATCCGAGGACTTCCGCCGCGCGGTCGCGGTCGAGCCGGCCTTCCCACGCAGCAACGACGACGGGGGCGACGCAGTTTCCCGCGAGGTTGCCGACGGAGCGGGCGATGCCGACGAACCAGTCCACGGCGAGCAGGAGGACGAGGCTGGCGACCGGAATCGAGGGGATGGCGGCCAGGGTGGCGGCGAGCACGACGATGGCGATGCCGGGCACGCCGTGGGCGCCTTTGGAGGTGATAAGGGCGGTGGCCAGCATGGTCAGCATCTGTGTCCAGGTCAGGTGGGTTCCGGTGACCTGAGCCAGGAAGACGACGGCGAATCCGAGATAGATCGAAAGGGCGTCGAGATTGAAGGAGTATCCCGCAGGGACGACGAGGCCGACGATGTCTCGCGGGACGCCGAGGGTTTCGAGTTTGGTCATGATGGCGGGCAGGACGGCGTCCGAGCTGGTGGTGGCGGAGACGATGAGAATGTCTTCGCGGAAGTAGCGCAGGAATTTCAGGGGTCTGATGCCGCAGGCGATGAGGCAGCTTCCGAGGATGACGAAGATGAAAACGGCGACCGCCGCGAAATAGAGCAGGGTGAACGCGCCGAGGCGGATGATGGCGTCGAGGCCGTATCGGGCGGTGGTGGTGGCGACGGCGCCGAACACGCCCAGGGGGGCGATGGCGATGATGTAGTTCATCATCTGTGAAAACAGGGTGGACAGGCTTTCGATGAGGCGTGTGACCGGGGCGCCGGCCGGGCCGATCCGGTTGAGACAGCATCCGAACAGGATGGCGAAGAAGAGGATTTGCAGCACGTTGCCTTCCGCGAAGGCGGAGGCGGGTGAATGTGGGATCAGGGCGAGCAGGAAGCCGGTGGCGCCCTGGCTGTGGAGGAGGTGGGCGTTGCCGGCATAGGAGGCGACGGCCTGGGAGTCGGCGGCTGTTGCGGTGAAGGTCATGCCGGCGCCGGGGCGGATGAGCAGGGCGGCTCCGACGGCGAGGAGCAGGACCAGCGTGGTCATGGTCTCGAACCAGATCAGGGCGCGGACGCCGAGGCGGCCGACTGTTCTGAGGGAGCCGGCGCCGGTGATGCCGGTGACGATGATGCAGAACAGCAGCGGTCCGACGGCCATGATGATGAGGTGCAGGAAGAGATCCGTGGCCCATCGGGTTTCGGCGGCGAGGGTGGGGTCGGCGAGGCCGAGGATCAGGCCGAGGACCGTGGCGATGCAGACCTGCCGGAAGATGCCGAAGCGGGGGCGCCCGGGGGCGGATGTTGCGGGCGCCGGCGTGGAGGTCATGCGGGGCTTATCCTGTTGGCGGGTCGGACGGGTGTGCGCACCGGCGAGGCGGGGCGTTATGATGCGGAGCGTGGCCTGGGTTTCGTGGGGGGAACAGGGCGGGGCGTGCCAGTGCAACCGCCGGGTTTGAGGCGCGGGTAAACTACGTTTTTTGTGATCTGTACCGTGCTCCGGCGAACTGGCGGGTCAGGCGCGGCTGTTACCGGAAAGGGCTGTGCTTTCCGTGGTGTCGGGATCGGGATTGTCGCTTGCCCGGGCCGGGTTGCGGTCTCTGTCGGTTATCGGATTGGTGGCGGATTGCCGCGATGAGTTTCTGGCGGGAGAGCCGTGCGGGCTGACGGACGTTTTGCCGGGCCTGCCGGGCGAGGGCACATGGGGATGTTGTGCCAGGCAGCCCGTTCCGGGTGTTTCATGAGGCGGAGAGCTGGCCGCTTTTTGCTTCCGCGAGGGCTTTTTCGGTCAGTTGTTTTTCGTTCTTTTTCAGAAACAGGCCGGTGCCGACCATGCAGGCGGCGGCGGCGATGCCGATGGCGATTCCGGCGGGGCCGGAGACCTGTGAGATTTTGCGACCGAGCATGTAGACGCCGAAGGCGTAGCCGCCGGCCCAGCAGGAGCCGCCCAGGGCGTTGAACAGCATGAAGCGGGGCCAGTGCATCCGGCACGCGCCGGCGAGCAGGGCCACGAAGACACGCATGACGGAAACGAAGCGGCCGAAGAAGACGATGGCGCTGCCGTGGTGGTGGAAGAGATACTGGCCGAGGATCAGGCGGTTGGGTGTCAGGCCTATTTTTGCGCCGTGTTTCTCCAGCAGGGGCAGGCCGACCTTGCGTCCGATCAGGTAGCCGAAATTATCGCCGATCACGGCGCCGGCGATGGCCGCCACGGCGACCCACTGGATTTCCAGGTGATGCGTTTTCAGCGTGTAGAGGGACGCCGTGATGATGCACGCTTCGGCGGGGACAGGGAGACCCATGCTTTCGGCCATGACGATCAGGGTGATGACGCCGTAGCCGTAATGCTGGAGGAGGTTATCCAGGTGGTGAAGCAGGGGTCACGGTCCTTTTGATGGCGTGGCCGGGACACGCGGGTTTTCCGGCCGGGTAGCACCATGCAAAAAAGGCTGTCGGGCGGGAAGGGCGTGCGGGGGCATGGCTGTTCTTCGGAAACCCGCGGGGAGGGTGAAGATACGTGTTTTTTTTAAACACAGGTGCTGAGCGGAGGATATTGCTTTCAGGGATTTTGCCCTGAGGCTCGAAAGGCCGGGAGGGCTTTTTCAGGGCGTGTCGTCATTTGATTCCGATGAGAGCGGAGACAAATTGCACGACACTGAGGAAGGTTGATTTCAGCTTATCGTAGCGTGTTGCGATGCCTCTGAACGGCTTCAGTCTGGCGAAGAAGCGTTCGGTGATGTTCTGTTTTTATACAGAGAGAAGCTGATCTTCCGTGAAGTGCGACGGTTTTTTTGATGGAATGACCGGAGTAATCTGCCATTTTCCGGGCGCATTAATGAGCGGATCAGTGTCATATGACTTGCGGGAGATAAAAGCAGCGGGATCGATTTCATCAGGCAATGCCACAGCCTCTGTGGTAGCGGCCCTTTGTCCGGGTGTCAGGGAAAGGGACACAGCCTTTCCTGCGGCATCGACACAGGCGTGGATTTTCGTGGTCAGTCCACTACGGGATTGGTCAATGGTCTGATCCGCGCCTCTTTACGAGCACCGTGCTATGCCGGTGCGCGCGGACGATTTGTCGATCATTATGTATTCATTGTCGCGATCGGCAGCCAGATGCCGGAAAATCCGTTCGATCACACCGGTTTCGCACCAGTGGCGCAGTCGTCTGTGAACATTCTTCCAGTCCCCGAACCGGCCGCAATACGCAGCACGGTCTGCAGATCATGGACGAGAGCCTCGAAACACCCCGCTTCCATCCAGCGCCGGGGCTGCTGATAAACCGCAGACCATGACGGCAGGTCGTTCGGCATCGCACACCACGCAATATCATAACGGATCACATACCGAAGGCCGTTAAACAGTTTCCGCAGATCATGATGACGTTGTCCGGCATCCTCTTTCATCAGAAGAAGGCAGGGAATAATCAGAGACCATTTTTCGTCACTGATATCAGACGGATAGGGTTTTCTTGCAGTAATCATCATCTTTACTGCACAAATCATGCCGGAAAGTACATAATACTCTTTAGGATTCCTCCTGTGTCATTCACAATGGCTGGGCCTGGCTGAAATTCCGCAGTCAGTTTTCTTTACGATGAGAGGTCCGGTCTTCAGAACGGAGCAACGGCATTCAGGAGTTGCTGACCATAACGTGGAGTCTGAAGAATGCTGAGTTGTCCTCGTCCGCCATAGGAAATTCTGGCTTCGGCAAGGCGATCGTGCGTTACGGTGTTATCCGCCGTGATGTCCTGCGGACGCGCGACGCCCGTTACCAGAAGTTCACGCAGTTCGCTGTTAATCCGGACTTCCTGTCTTGCAACGACGACAAAATTACCATTTGGCAGGACCTGTGTGATTGTTCCCGCAAGGCGGATGGTTACGGTTTCACTCCGGCCTATCCGGCCTGTGGCTGTATTGCCGCTACTGCTGGACGTTGATAATGCGCTTGAACTGGTCAGGTGTGAAATAGCTTTGCTCTGGAAACCAAAAAGGCTGGGCATTCCCATTGCTTCAGTACCGGAACCGGTTGCGCTTGTATTATCAACGATTGTTGCATTGTCAGTGATATCGACAATGACGGTTATAAGGTCTCCGACCTGAGAGGCTCTCTGATCTTTAAAGAATGCTCTGCTTCCGGGGCGCCACAGGCTGGCGGCTTCAGATGGTGGTGGTTGAAGGGGCGGCATCGGCATCGTCACCGGACGATAGCTGGTGTCGCGCGTTGGATCCTGTGTGCGGGTGAGGCTCGGCGGACTGCCGATCTCGGTCAGGCTACCGAAGCCATTGCATCCGGATAAAAAAAGTGTGCTGAAAACAATAAAATATTTCTTCATTAACTTCTATGACGTCCGAAAGTATAAATTCAGATGTTTTGCTGAGATCTGACGCCTGCCCCGCGCAGGACCCGCTGATCTGCCGGAAGCGGCGTGCTGCCGGGGAGAACTTCCACGTGTGAGCGGTCGACAACCTGACCGATGACGATCATGCGTGATGTAGGATTGAGAACATGGATACGCTCTCCCAGTGCTCCTGAATCGACGGCGATGCCGGAGGCTGTCAGGTGAAGTCCTGTTGATGAGACATCGAGAATGACTGGCGCGCCTTTTTCGACAAGATCAATGTGAATAATCTGATCGGATGTCAGCGGTGTGCCGGCGGCGATATCGTGACGTGCGGTCTGTCCGACGACGGCGTTGGGATCACCGATCACCTTTACGGGCAATGTGCGGGAATCTCCGCTGAGCACATCGATATCGTCACGGCTGATCGTCTGACCGGCGGCCAGTTCATGGATTGTTGTTACGGCATTGATGCGGGCACTGACTGTCCCGTCCGCACGAAAGGACCGGGAGGTGCCGCTATCGGCCGGAATCGTGAAATATGCCGAAAATCGCCCATGGGATGTGTCATAGACCACATTTGCCAGTTGCGGGATTATCGATGGTTCGTCCGCTACTGTCGGACCCGAAAAATCGGGAATATCAATGGCGGCGTTGTCGGGAACACCACGTTTTTTCAGTTCAGTGGTAATGAGGGGTGTGATGTCATCACGTGAAATCGTTCGTGCAGCTCTGGTCAGTGTTGTTCGGGATGTTACCGATGCGTCCGGCCAGTCAACACCGAACTGAGTGGCGATTGCCTCAAGCTGCGCACCGTCGATGATCTGGCTTTGTCCGGCCTCCGGAGCCGCGCCTATATCGCAGTCCTGGCCGGGATCAAGGCTGGCAAAAAGATCGGAAAGGCGCACCTGAGCCCGATGCAGGACAGTTGCCCGGCGTAGCGTGGCCGCGTCCGAAACCGTTGCCGTAAGGCAAAGGCCGATGGCGATAGCCGGAAGGAGACGGTGCGCCTGGCGGATCATTTCAAGGCGGTCAGAGTCTGCAACATCTCATCGGATGCGGTAATCACCTTACTGTTCATCTCGTAGGCCCGCTGGGCCGTGATGAGATTGGTGATTTCGGTCACGACGTTGACGTTGGATTCTTCCACATAGCCCTGACGAACGCTGCCGAAGCCGACGCTCTGGCCTGTGCCGGTGATCGCATTGCCGGAGGACTGAGTTTCGGTAAACAGGTTCTGCCCCATTGCAGCGAGACCATTTTCATTCTGAAATGTTGCCATTTGCAACTGCCCGACGACAGTGGAGGTTGTCTGGCCGGAGATGGTGACCTGTACCTGACCCGTCTGATCGATCGTGACGGTTTCTGCATTGTTCGGAACGGTAATGCCGGGGCTCACCGGATATCCGTCAGCCGTGACGATCTGTCCTGTATCCGACAGGGAGAATGTGCCATCGCGGGTATAGGCGTATTCGCCGGAAGGCAGCGTCACCTGAAAATAGCCCGCGCCTTCAATGGCAAGATCAAGACTGTTGCTTGTCTGCTCCAGTGTACCCTGCTCATTGATGCGGTAGATGCCGGCTGTTCGCACACCCAGGCCGACCTGAGCGCCGGCGGGAACAAGTGTGCCGCTATCGGAACTCATGGTGCCGACGCGGCGCATATCCTGATACATCAGGTCCTGAAATTCGGGAACGCGGCGTTTGAAGCCTGTTGTGGTCATATTTGCAATATTATTCGAAATAACCTCAACATTCGTCTGCTGGGCCTGCATGCCGGTGCCGGCGATATCGAGAGAACGCATCATATGAGTGAATTTCCGTCTGTATCAGTTCAGGACTGGGTCTGTATGATCTTGTCGATAGCGTTTTTCTCACGTGTTTCCTCGCTCTCGACAAGATTGGAGGTAATTTCGAAGTCTCGCTGTAACTGCACGAGCTGCGTTGTCTCCGTCATGGAGTTGACATTGCTGCCTTCGAGCATGCCCTGACGCAGTTCTTTATTATTCAGCTGCCGGGTCTGCGTGGTTGCGCGAAAGATCTGATTGCCTTCTCCGACCAGAGTATAGGCGTTATCGACAGTCACGAGCCCGACTTCCGCGGCCACACCGCTTTCCGTAGAGAGTGTACCGTCGGCGGCGAGGCTGATTGTGCGGTCCTGTGGCCGGAGCTGCACCGGCTGCCCTGTCCGGTCGAGAAGGACATTGCCCGCGCCGTCCGTGATACGTCCGTCCGCAAGGCGCTGGAAGCGGCCGTTCCGGGTCAGGCGTACGCCCTGAGCGGTCATCACGGAGAAAAAGCCTTCGCCGGTGATGGCGATGTCGAGCGGATTGCCGGTCTGCTGTAGGGTCCCCTGGCCGAAATCGCGGTAGGTTGACCGGTCCTGGGTATAGGCTTCGGTCGCTGTGCCGTCTGCGGCGTGACCGTCTTTCTGTTTGACGAGATAGTCGGAAAACAGAACATGACTGGCCTTGTAGCCGGCCGTATCCGCGTTAGAGAGGTTATTGGCCAGAACGCTCATGGCGCGCATCTGGGTATCCATGCGTGACAGCGCGATATAGGTCGTATTGTCCATTCGGCGAGCGCTCCCTTCCGGGAAGCAAACTGCCGTTCAAAGATTGATAAAGGGTTGCTTTAGTTCCGTTCGGGGCAAAGAACTCAGGAAAGGTTTGGGTTCGTTGCGTATTCTCCACTGCATTCTGACCCACGAATTTGCCGGGACGGAGCGGCATCTCAGTGAACTGGCGCAGATGCAGGCGGAGTCTCACGAGGTTGCCGTGCTTGTTGCCCGTCATACCCGCGACTCGCTGACCGGAGGGGATCTGGTGCCCCATCTTGCTTCGTCGGTGCGGGTGTGTCGCGTGGGGCGGGCCGGTTATCTGCCGGCCCTGGCCGCGCTGGAGTGGCGCTGGCGACCGGATGTCATTCACACGCATGTCGGGGCGGCGAGTTTTCGGGCGGGACTTCTGAACCGGTTGCGCCGGATGCTGCCGGGCGGTGGCGGGCCGCCTGTGGTGGCGACGCTGCATCGGGGTTTTTCACAGCGGGCGTATGGGGGGCATGACGGACTGATCTGTATTGCGAACTGGCAGCGCTCGGGGATTCCGGCGGGGTTTCACGGGCCGGTCGAGGTGATTGCCAACTGGACCGGGGCGGGGAGGCCGGCGGAAGGCGCCGGGGCGCGTTTGCGGGCGGAACTGGGACTCGGGGCCGGGACGTTTCTGATCGGGGCGGCGGGGCGGATGATTCCCGAAAAGGGCTTCGATGTGTTGCTGGAGGCATTTGCGCGGGCTGGTCTGCCGGATACGGCGCTGGTGCTGTTCGGAGACGGGCCGGAGCGTGCGGCGTTGCAGGCGCGGGCCGGGGCGCGGGTGTTCTTTCCGGGATTCCGGACGTCTCTGCCACTGGATCTGGCGGGGCTGGATGCGTTTGTTCTGCCGTCGCGCCGGGAGCCGTTCGGGCTGGTGCTGCTGGAGGCGATGGCGGCGGGGCTGCCGGTGCTGGCGACAGAGGCCGGGGGCGTGCCGGATATTCTCGGGGCGTACCCGGACTGCATGGTGCCGCCGGATGATGTGGACGCGATGGCGGCGGGGCTGCGGCGGTTGCGGGGGGCTTCGCTGCGGGAGTGGGATCTGTCGGCGTTCGATCCGGCGGGGCGGGCAGCGCGGATCGAAGCATTTTACCGGCGGTGCATGGTGTGGAAGGAGGCCGGGAACAGGTGATAATCCGGACGGATGGTATTTTCGCGCGGCGCCTGCGCGTCTTTCATGAGGAAAATGCCCGAAAACATCAGGCGGGATGGTCGATGGAGTCCGGTGGCTCGCTGAACCATGCCGGGCCTGCATCTGTCATGTGGAAGCAGTCTTCCAGGCGCACGCCGAATTCGCCGGGGATATAAATACCGGGTTCATCTGAAAAACACATGCCTGGCTCAAGCTTTGTCATCTCACCGTGGACGAGATTGACGGGTTCGTGGCCGTCCAGACCGATTCCGTGGCCGGTGCGGTGGGAAAGGCCGGGCAGCCTGTATCCGGGTCCGTAACCGAGGCTTTCGTAATATCGCCTGACGGCGTCATCCACGCTTCCGGCCGGTGCTCCGTTTTTTGCCGCGGTGAAGGCGACCTGCTGTCCCTGACGGACCTGATTCCACACCTGTCTCTGACGATCGGTTGCTTTGCCAGGAACGAATGTTCGCGAAACGTCGGACTGATAGCCTTCTACGGTGCAGCCGCAATCCATCAGAACAATGTCATTTTCCCGCACTATCTGCGGGGCGCGTGAGCCGTGCGGGTAGGCGGCGGCTTCTCCTGTCAGGATCAGGGTAAATTCAGGACTGCCGCCCAGAGCGATTGTGGCGGCGTCCATCATCTCGCCAATCTGTTTTGGTGTCATTCCTGGTTTTACATGGGGGATGACGTAACGATACGAGGCGATGGTGATGTCGGTTGCCCGTTTCATCAGGGCGATTTCGGTGGCTGATTTATGCATCCGGCATCCCCGGACAACTGGTGCGCCGGACAGGATCGACACCGAAGGGAGGGCTTTTTTCAATCCGTCCACGATAAAATAACGGACTGTTTCTTCGATGGCCACAGGGCCGGAGGCCGCGCCACGCTCCCGGAGCGCGCCGGCTATAAGTGCCAGCGGGTTTTCGTCTTCGTTCCATGTCCGGATTTCCGCTGGAATGTTCAGCGTCTGACGGATTGACGGAGCTTCGAAAAACGGTGTGACGATGACGACATCGCCTTCGAGCGGAATAACGGCCGCTGTCACACGTTCGCTGCGCCACCATTGTATGCCTGTAAAGTAAATCAGCGAAGATCCCGGTTCCACGATCAGCGCCCGGATACCTCGTGCGCGCATCAGGCGTCTGGCCTGTTCGATGCGCGCTTCCCGCTCGGAGGTTGTGATGGGCGTTGTTTTTCCTGGCAGAGGACCGGGCAGCGTGTCTGCAAGCGTGATGGCGGGCAGGGTCAGCAGTGTTGCACCGGCTGCCATGCCGTTCAGCAGTGTCCGACGTTTCACGGATGTCATTGTTTATGTCCTGTCCCGGTCAGTGTTCTGGCCGGAGTCTGCGGCATCTGGCCAGTGAGGACAATATGTTCCGGGTGGAGAATTAAGGCGGGCGTTCCGGAAAATTTGTTTCTTTGGTGAGGTGGGTTGGCCGATGGCTTGGCAACTCCGGCTTCGGACAGAATGACAGTTCTGTGGCCTTGCAGCAGGTCGTCCCGGCTTAAAGAGGCGCCGGTGGAGAAAGGCAGATTAAAATAAGGGAGATCGCTTACCGGTTTATCTTTTTTGAGTTCGCGGAATGTGCGCCCCGACTGAACATAATTATCTGGCATTACAGGCATATGAGAAGCTTATCTTAATGGCGAGTCAGAGTAATCATCGCTGTATTGAAATAGTTACTCAGGATTTTTATTTGTAATGGGCTGCTGAGTATATGCTCTGAAAGAAGACGAGGTGCAGGAGGCTGCACCTTATGCCGGGTCCGGGCAGAGCCCGGATGGTGCTTCATGAAACGGAAATTTCTTTTAGTGGGAGGGGTTTTTCGCGTTGCGGTCCATGAGCATGGCGGTGACGGCGGATCTGAAGGGAGGCAGGGCGCTGGCGGCGCGGAGGCCGAGGGCGCGGAGGGCGCGGAAGGGGGCGGTATCGCGGGTGTAGAGGGTGGCGATGCCATTTGTGGCGGCGAACATGGGGGCGGTTGCGGCGCGGTGCTGGTGTTCGTAGCGGCGGAGGGTGACGGGGCTTGCGAAATCCTGGCCCTGGGTGAAGGCTTTTCCGACTTCGGTGGCGAGGGTTTCGGCGCCGCGGAGGCCGAGGTTGAAACCGTGCGCGGTGATGGGGTGCATGCCGACGGCGGCATCTCCGATGAGGGCGAGGCGGCGGGCGGTGAAGCGGTGGGCGTAGACGGCTTTGAGCGGGTAGGCGTGGCGGGAGTTGACGAGGCGCATTGTGCCCATGCGGTTGCCGACGCGCTGCATGATTTCGGCGTTGAAGTCGTCCTGGCCGGCGTGCATCAGACGGTCGATGTCGTTTGCCGGGAGGGTGAGGACGAGGGAGGAGGCGCCGCCGTTGACGGGCAGGAGAGCGATGGTCTGGCCTTCATCGAACCATTGCAGGGCGACGTTGTGGTGCGGGGCTTCGTGGGCCATGCGGCAGACCATCATGACTTTTTCGAAATCATGGATGACGGCGCCGATTCCGGCGCGGCGGCGGGTGGCGGAGAAGCGGCCGTCGGCGCCGATGGTGAGGCGTGCCCGGGTTTTACCGCCAGAGTGGTGGATGACGGTGGTGTCGCCGTCCTGCCGCATGGTGCTGACGGCGATGTCGGGGGCCAGGGTGATGCCGGGGCGGGTTGCGGCTTCGGCGTGCAGGGCACGGCGGATCATGTTGTTGGCGACGAGCCAGCCGAGGGGTTCGCCCGGGGTGGTGTGTGAGGCGTCAGCATCGAAGATCAGGGGGTGATTTGCGCGGCCGGTTTCGACACGGGCTTCACGAAGGGGGCAGATGATGCTTTCGGGGATATGCTGCCAGGCGCCGAGGCGTTCGAGCAGGGCGCGGGCGTGCCAGGTGAGGGCGATTTCGCGGCCGTCGAAGGCGGGTTCGGCCCAGGAGGCTGCGTCGGCGCGTTCGAGCACGGTGACGGACAGCCCGGCGTCATCGAGGCAGAGGGCGGCGGCGAGGCCGACGGGGCCGCCGCCGATAATCGCGACATCGTATTCGGGCGTGTTCGTCATAGGGACGATTTATAGCAGAGGTCGCTGGCTTTGGCATGTGGGAAAGGTTGCAGGGTTCATATGCTCTGGCGGGTGTGGGAGGCCGGTCTCTGTCCGGCTACGGCAGTGACCACAGCCCCCCGGCAGCCCGGTTTATCTGACCGGACTGGTTTGCAGAGGTCTGTGACCGTTGCCGGGTTTCAGGGCAGAGCCCTGAGGTCTTTCCCTGTTAGTCCTTGTCGGCGCCAAAGCTGACCGGCTCGCCTTTCCATTCGGCGACATAAGGGGTGACGGGGCGGCGCTTTGCATCGTGGTCGCTGTCTTTCGGGGTTCCGACGAAGAAGAAGCCAGCGAGGGCGTGCGGGGCGGGGAAGCCGAGTTCGGTGGCGAAGACGGGGTCGTAGGCGATGTCACCGGAGACCCACACGGCGCCGTAGCCTGCGGCGTGGAGGGCGTTGAGCAGGTTCATGCCGGCGGCGCCGACGGCGAGCTGCTGTTCGAGCAGGGGGATTTTGTCGTCAGGGCGGAGGTGCATGCCGAGCACGATGGTCAGGGGCATGTTTGAGAAGCGGTGATGGCGCTTTTCGATTTTCTTTTCGGGTGCGTTCGGGTCGATGCGTTTCATGCTGGCGACGACGCGGTCGGCGAGTTTCGCGCGGGCTTCGCCGTGGACGAGGGCGAGGCGCCAGGGGCGGAGTTTGCCATGGTCGGGCGCGCGCATGACGGCGGAGAGGATGGTTTCCAGTTCCTCACCTTTTGGCGCGGGGGTGGTGAGGTCATCTGTTGAGGAACGGGAGAGGAGGCTGTCGAGAGCGATACGTTCGTGCTTTTTCATGGGCTCGGGGCTCCTTTGGCATCAGGGGGCGCGAGAGTGGCCTGATTGCCAGGGAAAAGCCAGACCGACAAAATTTTCTTGCCCGTCACAGAGACGATGAATATTCAAAAGAGGCTAATGGACTGTCGCAAAAGGCAACGATTTTCCTGGTCGGTTACAGCCTCCTGCCCTGCCTCCGGTACTCAGGCGAAAACAGGCATATACTTGAGTTTATGCACAAGTGAAGTTTCGTGCAATTCGAACGAAAGCGAGGTTTTTTCGTTCTTTAGTGGCAATAAGTTGTCCGGGGCAATGTCTGGTCTCGCCATATTCCACCAGCCTTCCAGACGATCGTTACATTATCTGAATATTATATGAGCGCGAGGAGGAAGGAATGCCAGTATCTGCATGGCATGGTTTCTGTTTTCCACAGAATAACCTGGTCGGTTTCACACAGCATTCAGCAGGGCTGCGGGCATGAGAATTCCATCAAACGCTTTTTTAATATTGAGCGCTTTTACGATATTGTTGCCGGGACAGCTTCAGGCCGCACCGCGTTCGGAGATGAATGCATCCGCAATGCCCTTTAATCCCTTCCGGGGAGATCGGGGGTATGGATGGACGGGACAGACCCGTTCTGAAGTCATTGGCACACATGGGCTGGTGGCAACCAGTCAACCTCTCGCGGCCGGCATTGGGCTTGATATTCTCAGGCATGGTGGCAATGCCTTCGATGCTGCGATTGCCACTGCGGCTGCAATCAACGTTGTCGAACCGGAGTCCGCTGGCATGGGAGGCGATCTCTTCATGATCGCCTGGGTGGCGAAGGAGCATCGGCTGGTCGCGCTGGATTCTGCCGGGCGTGCGCCATCAGGTGCCACGCCTGAGTATTTTCGGGCTCATAAGTTAAATCAGGTGCCCTATACAGGTATTCAGTCGGTCGTTGTTCCTGGCACTGTGGCTGGCTGGGATGCCATTCAGAACCGCTACGGAACCATGACATTTAAAGAGACGCTGGAGCCGGCGGCCCGCCTGGCGGAAGAAGGCTTTGGCGTGACAGAGCGCGTTGAAGGCGAGTGGCAGGAATATGCCGGCTTGCTTGGAAAAGATCCGGATACGGCTTCGGTTTATCTTCCTCAGGGCAAGCCGCCGGCTCTCTACGGTATCTTCCGTAATCCGGATCTTGCCAAAACATTCCGGTTGCTTGAACAGGGCGGTGTGGATGTCTTCTACAAAGGTCCGGTATCGGAAGCTATAGTGAAGAAATCCCGTGCTCTGGGCGGCACATTCACGCCATCGGACTTTGAAAAAATCAAACCTCAGTGGGTCACGCCACTGACCACATCCTATCGCGGATACGATATTTATGAGATGCCGCCCAGCACACAGGGAGTTGCCGTGCTGGAAGCCTTGAATCTTGTCGAGCAATGTGGACCGAAGGTTGGTATCGATCCACGCAGGGAGGGACCACGGTCCCCGCTTTACTGGCATCTTCTGATCGAAGCGAAGAAGGTCGCTTATGCGGACTTGCGGCACTATGTCGGCGATCCTGATTTTGTTTCAGTGCCAACAGCAAAACTGACAAGTAAAGCCTACGCAGCTTCGCAATGCGCCAAGATCAACCCGCGTCACGCGGCTGCCATTGATGCTGATCGAGATCCGGTTGGAGGCACGGTCTACCTCACGACAGCCGATCGCTCTGGCAATGTTGTCTCGCTTATATTCAGCGTTTATGACGAGTTTGGCTCGGGAATAACCGTGCCTGGCTATGGCTTTCTGCTCAATAACCGTGGTGCCCAGTTCAGCCTTGATGACAAAAGTCCCAACGTCATAGCCCCTGGAAAACGGCCATTCTATACGATTATTCCCGGATTTGTCCTGAAAGATAACAAACCGTTTCTCAGTCTGGGAGTGATGTACGGCGATCAGCAGGCGCAGGGGCAGTTACAGGTGCTGGAGAACATGCTCGATCTCGGGGCCAACCCACAGGCAGCTTCCGATGCGGCGCGTTTTTCACATTCGGAGGAAACCAATAACGTAGTATTGGAATCCGAACTTTATCAAGCTGTTGGATCATCTTTGAAAGCGATGGGGCATAAGGTGATCGAAGGCAACGGACTGATTATGGGCGGGTATCAGGCGATCATGATTGATCCCCGGTCTGGCGTATATCGTGGTGCGTCCGACCATCGCAAGGATGGCGCGGCTGTGGGTTATTAAGCGCCCGTCTGCAAACATTCTGAATGACTGTCGGCTCCTGAGCCCATACTTTCTGACTCTTCGCGACTTACCCAACGACTGCGATGAGGGCGACAGCGGACGGAATTATCTAACCGATCAGGACGCAGGGGGGCTTTGGTTCCTGCCGGGGCTCGGGGCGGAGCCCTGAGACTCAGGCCTCGTCGGGGAGTTTGGCGTCGCCTTTGGGGAGGGTGAGGGCGGTGAGGAGGGTGCAGAGAGCACAGGCGGAGACATACCAGGCGAAGTAGTTTTCGTGTCCGGCGTGACGGCACCAGAGGGCGATGTATTCGGCGGTTCCGCCGAAGAGGGAGACGGTGACGGCGTAGGGGAAAGCGACGCCAAGGGCTCTGATTCTTGTTGGGAAAAGCTCGGCTTTTACGATGGCGTTGATGGAGGTGTAACCGGAGGCCATCATGAGGGCGAGGGTGATGAGGCTGAAGGCCCCCCAGGCGGAGCGGGTTGTGGAGAGGACGCTCATGAGGGGGACGGTGCCGAGTGTGCCGAGGATTCCGAAGGTGATGAGCAGGGGTTTACGGCCGATGCGGTCGGAGAGGGCGCCGAAGAGGGGCTGGACCAGGGCGAAGATGGCGAGGGATGCGGCGGAGATGAGGGTAGCCTGTTCCTTGTCAAAACCGAGGGAATTGGCAAGGAATTTCTGCATATAGATGGTGTATGTGTAGAAGGCGACGGTTCCGCCGACGGTGAGTCCGACGACGGTGAGCACGGCGCGGCGGTGGCGGAGCATGACGCGGAGTCCGCCTTCCTTGTTTTCGCTGGCGGCTTTTTTGAAAGAGCTGCTTTCTTCCATGTTCCGGCGGAGCCAGAAGATGAGGACGGCGCCGATGGCACCGAGGAGGAAGGGGATACGCCAGCCCCAGGCGGTGATTTGTGCGGGAGTGAGGAAGACGAACTGCATGAGGAGCAGCACGGCCATGGCGGCGAGTTGTCCCATGACGAGGGTGACGTAGAGGAAGCCGGACCAGAAGCCGCGGCTTTCGGGTTTTGAGATTTCGGCGATGTAGGTTGCGGAGGCGCCGTATTCGCCGCCGAGGCTGAGGCCCTGGACGAGGCGTGCGAGGACGAGGATGACGGGGGCTGCGAGGCCGATCTGTTCGTATCCGGGGCAGGCGGCGATGGCGAGGGAACCGCCGCACATGGCGCCGACGGAGAGGGTGAGGGCTTTTCTGCGACCGTAACGGTCGGCGACGAGGCCCATGAGCCATCCGCCGACAGGGCGCATGAGGAATCCGACAGCGAAGACGGCGGCGGACTGGAGGAGTTCCGCTGTGGGATCGCCGTGGGGGAAGAAGCTGTGGGCGAAGTAGAGGGCGAAGGCTGAGTAGACGTACCAGTCGAAATACTCGAGAAAGTTTCCGGCCGATCCTGCAAAAATTCCGCGGATGCGCTCGAAGTTTGTCAGGTCGGCCGGAGATCTCTGTGTCATGGGGTCCGTATTGAAAAAGGGTTCAGAATGTCAGTTCGAGGTTGCTCTGGACGTAGGCGCCGGAGGAGGCACCGTTCTGGATGAGTGCTTTTCCCGCGAAGATGTATTCGCCGTCTATACTCAAAGTGATGTGACGTGTTGCACGCCAGGTGAAGCTGGCCTGGGGGATGGTTCCCACATAGCCGCCGTGGGGGCGGAAAGTGTAGGCGGCTGTCGGGTTCTGATAGATGGCGTCGTTGACGCTGTTGCGCCACATGACGGGAGCTTTGAGGAGCAGGGTGGTGTTGCCGGTGGGTGCGAGGGTTGCGATCGGGCCGACGTCGATCAGGTTCTGGTTGCCGAAATAGCAGCTTATATCGAGATAATAGGCGCTGGGGACGAAGGGCGACAGGAATCCGCCCCATGTGCTGGTCTGGCTTTTTCTGGTGTCGCCGCCGGAGATGTCGTCGGCCTGGAGGCCGATGGCGGGGCGTCCCCATAGTTTTGCGAGACGGTAGGAGATCTGTGTGTTGAAAGAGTAGGCGCTGACGGGGCGTGACGGGCCGTCTTTGGCGGCGTTGAACGATCCGCCCTGCCACATGGCGCCGAGCGAGAATTCGATGGGGCCGGCGTTGCCCCAGACGCGCATGCCGGGGGTATCGCGGTGGGTTGAGCCGGCGATGGTGCCGGTTTTTCCTGCGATGGGGGCGCTGGCCAGCAGATAACCATAATAGAACGTATCGACGAAAATCCGGCTTTTGACATCCATGAATCTGAAAGCGGGCACGGCCCAGGAGGTGTAGGCGCCGAACCAGCGGGTGCGGTAGCCGACCTGGTTGTGGAACGGGACGTTGTGGGTATCCCAGTTTGTCAGGGTCAGGTCGAACACGTCGACGCGGAAGTTTTTCCAGAAGGAGTATCCGCGAATCCCGTTCCAGGAATAAGGGATTGTCGGATAGACGCTGCCGGCGGTGACGTAGGGCGGGGCATCGAGGAAGGTCATGCGGCCGGCCATGGCGCCCATGGTGGCGTTGAGCAGATGGCCGCGCACTTCGACGAAGGCCTGCTGGGCGTCGAGTTTGTTACGCCAGCGGCCGTTGCCGTAACCCCAGTAATTTATGCCGCCCGCCTGGCCGCTCATCAGTTCGCCGTAGAGCCGGACATGTTCGCCGAGATGCAGATCCGCTCCGGCGTTCCAGCGGAGGCCGGACCGGTAAGCGGGGCTTTTGCTTACGGTTCCGAGCACGGGTTTTTCGTCGTAGAAGCCGTGATGCCGGAAATTGCCGCTCAGTGTCAGGTAGATTGAGCCGCTTTCGTTCAGCGGGATGTATTTGAGCGGGTCCATGATGTCGATGCGGTTGCGCCTGTCGCGCAGGCTCGACCAGTCTTCCGCCCAGCGCGAGGCGGCGTAGTAGCCGACGGTTCCGAAGCCGGAGGCGGCGCCGGTGTTGGAATTGAAGATGCCCCAGGGCCCCTGATGGAGCAAGGAGGCCGGTTCGTGCGGCAGTTCCAGGGATTGTGGCTGGGCGTAGGCTTCCGGGCGGGATTCGAGCGGGGGCAGGAGCGTATTATCCCAGAAACCTTTTGTGCTGGTCAGGTTTGTTCCGGTCTGGTTCGTCTGGCTTGTGTTCGTGCGGCTGACGACGGAGGCGGTCGGGATCACTTCGACCGGGGCGACCGCCGGCTGCATGACGCGTGGCGACAGGTTGGTATGGGCTTTGTAGCGGTGCGCGTCGGGGATTTGCGCGTGGCTGTTGACCTGGGTTCCGGGCGCGGTTTCGGCGTGGGCCGGCACGGAGAGGACGAACGCGATACTTCCGAGAATTGTTGGTGAGATAAAGCAGGTTGTGAACCGGTTTGGATGACGCACCCCGGGGGTCGGGGTCACAGAAGGGGCGTTCATATAGCGGGTGCTGTCTTTCCTGTTCTTTTATCCCGGGTCTTTTTGCCCGGTGCCGGCCTTTGCGGCCGGTGTATGTCAGATAACGAAAAAGGTCATGATGCGTCATGTGGGGATGTCGGGTGAGCGACGAAATCCATGCTCTGCGTGACGGATCTGCAACGCTTTTGCGCCGGGGCGATCGTTGTTCGGTTCTTTTTAAGTGTTGCTGGTTTTCTCAGGGCTTTGCCCTGAAACCGGCTAAAGGGCGGCGGCCTCCGGAGAGGCTCTGTTGTCGTCAGGTGTTGATGTGTGATTTCCCCACAGGTTAGCCCCGCTCCGGGCCTCTGCCCGCATCCGGCAGGGAGCGTCACGCGAGGGCGTGCCATGCACGACGGCCGCCGTAACCCGAATAAGCAGGTTTCCAGAGGCCATCGGCTTTTGGCGGGTGTCAGGGCATAGCCCTGAGAAACGCGGTCACACTTAATGAGAGCAGCGCCTCCGGAAGCCGGTTTGCCGATCAGTGAAAGCTGTGCGCGACCGGGGTGGGGGTGACGTCTTCTTCCGCGAGGGGATCGCCGGCCTGTGGTGGCGGGAGGCGTCCGGCCAGGGCGTCTTCCAGGCGTGTCCTGTCGAGCTGTCCTTCCCATCGGGCGATGACGATGGTTGCGACGGCGTTGCCGATGATATTGGTCAGGGAGCGACATTCGGACATGAATTTGTCGACACCGAGGATGAGGGCCATGCCGGAGACGGGGATGGTGGGAACGACGGAGAGGGTGGCGGCAAGTGTCACGAAGCCCGCGCCTGTGACGCCGGCGGCGCCTTTGGAACTGACCATGGCGACGAGCAGCAGGGCGGTCTGTTCGCCGAAGCTCAGGTGCACGTTGGTGGCCTGGGCGACGAACAGGGCGGCGATGGTCATGTAGATGTTGGTGCCGTCGAGATTGAAGGAGTAGCCCATCGGCACGACGAGGCCGACGATGGGGCGGTCGCAGCCGGCGTTTTCCAGCTTGGACATCAGGGTTGGCAGGGCGGATTCCGACGAGCTGGTGCCGAGGACGATCAGCAGTTCTTCCCGCAGGTAGCGCAGGAGTCTGAAGATGGAGAATCCCATGACGCGGGTGACGAGGCCGAGCACGCCGACGATAAACAGGATGGAGGTGAGGTAGAAGGTGCCGACGAGCCAGATGAGGCTGGTGACGGAGCCGATGCCGAAGCGTCCGATGGTGAAGGCCATGGCGCCGAACGCGCCGACGGGGGCGGCGAGCATGACGAGGCGGACCACGCCGAAGACGAGTTCGGTGAGCTGGCGAAAGAAGGCGAGGATGGGTTCGCCGCGTTTGCCCATCTGGGAGAGGCTGATGCCGAAGACGATGGCGACGAACAGGACCTGGAGGATTTCGCCGGAGGTGAAAGCGCTGGCGGTTGTGTTCGGGATGATCTGGAGCAGGAAGTCGGAGAAGGTGTGTTCTCTGGCGCGCTCGACATAGCCGCTGACGGAGGCGGCATCGAGCGAGCGGACATCGACGTTCATGCCGCCGCCGGGGCGCACGACGTTGGCGACGATCATGCCGACGATGAGGGCGAGGGTGGAGAAGAACAGGAAGTAGGCCATGGCCTTGGCGCCGATGCGGCCGGCTTTGCCGAGATTGCCCATTCCGGCGATGCCGGTTGAGACGGTCAGGAAGATGACGGGGGCGATGACCATTTTGACGAGTTTGATGAAGCCGTCACCGAGGGGGCGCATGGCGGTGCCGAGATTCGGGGCGAAATGGCCGATCAGGATTCCGAGCGTGACGGCGACGACGACCTGGAAATAGAGGCTTTTCCAGAGTTTCCGTTTTGCCGGAGGGGCCGTGAGGGTGCCGTGCATGACTCTTTTTACCGTTACGCGCCTGACGGCGTCTTATTGTTCCTGATACGACGGGACTGTTTTGTCCGCCTTTGCGTCGATAGCACCCTGCCGGGGGGATGCCAATTCATGAGCGTAATTAACTCAGGTTTTTCATTATAAATCAGTGTGTTGCTGGGGTTGCTTTGTGCGGGGTGGCGGCTTGGGGCTCTGTCCTGGAGCCCGCAAAGGTGCGCGGCCCCTTTAGATCCTGGTCTGCTCGGGTCAGCTGCGGGCGGGGTCCGCGCCCTCTGTAATAAAGCCGGGAAATGTCGGAAGATGCGGGTGTGATGACATTCGATCTTTCCGGTCTGCCGGTTCTTCTCGTTTCCGTTCTGCTCGCTGTTCTGGGGGGTGTTGCCTTTCTTCGCAGCCGGCGGGCTTCAGGGGGCGGAATGGCGGATTCCGATCTGCTGGCGCGCCTGTATGTGATGGTTGAGCGGGAGGTCAGTCTGCGTCATGCCGAGACGGAGCAGCAGCGGCTGCGGCTGACGGAGATCGAACGGGCGCTTGTGGCGCGGGTTGAGCAGATGCGGGCGGAGCTGGCGGAGCGGCTGGGGCATCTGGCGGGCGGGATCGGGAAGGAGCAGGCGGAGGCGCGGGCGGCGCAGTCCGAGGCGTTGCGGACGATGGCGGAGGCGAGCGCGCAGCAGCTTGCGGCGATCCGGGGGGCGGTGACGGAGCAGCTTCACGCGGCGGTTGAGAAGCAGATGCAGACGTCGTTTCAGCGCGTGCTGGAGCAGTTTTCCGCGATGCAGAAGGCGATGGGCGAGGTGTCCGCGATGACGGCGCAGATCGGGGATCTGAAGCGGCTTTTCGGCAATGTGAAGACGCGGGGTGGCTGGGGGGAGGCGCAGTTACGCACCATTCTGGACGATGTGCTGCCGCCGGGAACGTATGAGACGAATCGTCGGCTGGGGCCGGGGCGGGAGGTTGTCGAGTTTGCGGTGAAGATGCCGGTTCGCAGCACGGTGCCGCCGGTTCTGGCGATCGACAGCAAGTTTCCGACCGAGGCTTATGAGCGGTTGCTGGATGCCTGCGCGCGGAATGACCGGGACGGGGAGCGCAATGCGCGCAAGGCGCTGGACAATGCGTTGCGGTTCGAGGCGCGCAAGATTGCCTCGAAATATATTGTGCCGCCGGAGACGGTTGAGTTTGCGGTTCTGTATCTGCCGACGGACGGGCTTTATGCGGAGATTGCGCGCAGTCCGGGTCTGATTGACGAGATCGGGCGGACCTGCCGGGTTCTGATCATGGGGCCGTCTCTGATGCCGGCGCTGCTGCGGACGATTCATCTTGGGTATGTGACGCTGTCGCTGGAGGAGCGGACGGACACGATTGCGCGTCTGCTGGGGGCGACGCGACAGGAGATGCTGAAGATGGACGAGGTGCTGGAGAAGCTGTCGCGCAATGCGCTGGCGATGTCGACTTCGATCGAGGATGCGCGGCGGCGGACGCGGTCTGTGGCGCGGCAGTTGCGGGAGCTGGATTCGGGGGAGGTGGCGCCTCCTGTCGCGCGGGACGCAGCCTCATAAATAAACCGGGGTGCAGGGGGCCTGCGGTCTCTGCCGGGTCCGGGCGGCGCCCGGATGTCTGAGCGGGGCGCCGTGCCTCGCCCGGGTCCGGCAAAGAGACGTGGTCCCTTTGTCCCGGTTTGTCAGAAGCCGGTCTGGAGTGAGACGTAGGCGCCGGTCTGGTTGCGGAAGGTGGCGATGGTGCCGAGCGAGACGTAGGCGGCGGTGATGTTCAGGTGTTTGTTGACGAAGTAGCTGGCGTAGACATCGACGCGGAAATCTCACAGAAGGGTTGTACATCGGGTTAGATTATGAAAAAGTCTGTTTTGTACAAAAGAATTTTTCATAAGCAATAAACGAACCCGATGCAGACAGAGTGTAGCGCAGGCGCGTATGAGTTTCCAGCCTCCTGTGGACGGCGTGTTGTGGCCCGTTTTGACG
>NZ_WOTA01000025.1 GCF_011516825.1 Acetobacter oeni
ACCTGAAGCGTTACCTGCTGCTCCGCCTCAGGAAGTCGCCTCAACCTCAGAACGCGCAGACTGCTCGTCCAGATCACTCACAAGACCAACAATAACGTGATACTCTGAGTGTATTTAATTAAACGAAGCTGCTCCAGATAGATACAATTAAATAATACCCTTAATTGACATGACGTTTTACACGAGAAATCAAATGTCGACGGTGAGGCACAAATTCCCTGGACAGATAATGATCCTCTACCCCGCCCGCAGTTACCGGGGCTTCTGCATACTGATCAGAAATTTCAGACGAATTTTCCGAAGCTTCAGCAACCATCACATTGGAACGACTATCTGGCCGCGAATAAATAAATCCATATGTTGGGTAAATAGACCCAAATGTGCCGGATTGCCGGTTTAGTTCGACACGAACCGCCGACCAATCATTTCCCGGCGATACATCGACTACACGGATATTGCGACTAATGCCACTCTGCCCCCAGTGAGACTGATCAATAGTAATAACCCGATCATTCACCGTACCTGTGACAACAGCCACATGCCCAAGAGGCATTTTACGAATCGGCCGAAAGTTTAAAACACTCCCGGGTTCAGGCACCTGACCTCTCGCATAGCGGCCAGAAGCATTATACCACCAGTCCCGCGCATTCCCCGACAAAGCAACTTCTGATTCAGACTTCGCAAACGCTACACACTGAATCACATGATCATAAGCTGATGCATAATGCCTATAATGACCTGCATTACGGGAAACACGATGAGCGTACCCGTGAGAAGGAAGGAGGAAACTGGCAAGAGAAACAGTTGTAAGGACAGTCGCACTTAAACGCCTAAATCCGAACTGACCCAGCCACATAATTTCCCGCCCCACATCAATTTAAATTACCAAATGTGGGTAGCAAGCACAAAGCCAGCCTGACAAGCCGAGAACGACAGGAGTTCGCATCACTCAACCAGTTATTCGGCAAGGTTCGTTTTATATCGAATTTTTAGGAATAAATTCCCAAAACATGCTCCTTTAAGCACATCAAAATATCTCTCTTAAGATTTTGAAATTCTTCAAATATTAATTATATTTGATCTCAAACAAACTTAAAAAATCGCATTATTGAGTTTAAATTTAATGTTTATGATAATAAATTATAAATAATCACTCCTGATAAACCAAGTTGAAAATTTTTCAATACCATCATCAAACGACGTTTTAGGCTCCCACCCCACAATTTCTTTAATTGCATCAACAGATGCCCATGTCGTTTCAACATCTGCCGCAGGGCGAGATACCACAGAAATAAAGGCCGGTTTTTTAAGAAATTTTTCTAAGAGATTTACCAAATACAATACTGATTCCGGAGAGTTATTACCAACATTCAAAATTCTGGCGCAATCAACGGGAGGAGAAAAAGAAACAACTTTCAAGACAGCATCCACCACATCATCTATGTAAGTGAAATCACGAGACAGGTGTTTTCCATTATATAATGTCAAAGTCTCACCGCGCATAATAGCCTGCGCGAACTTAAAATAGGCCATGTCTGGCCGTCCCCATGGGCCATACACAGTGAAAAATCTCAGACCCGTCTGCGGCAAACCATATAAATGCTGGTAGCAATCAGATATCAGTTCAGCCGCACGCTTTGACGCAGCATAAACCGAACCAGGATGATCGACTCTATCACTCTCGCGAAAAGGCAATGCTGTATTTCGTCCGTATACAGAAGACGAAGAAGCATAAATAAAGTGCTTTATATTTGCCAACTTCCTGGAAAATTCAAGTATCGCGATATGACCTTTTATATTAGTGTCAACGAAATCCATCGGAACACTCATTGAGTGCCGAACACCAGCCTGAGCAGCAAAATGAATTACAAAATTAATATCATTCAATTGCTTCTTATCAAAGAAACTACTCAGGTCAACTGATGTTAAATCAATTTCATTAAAAGAAAATAATTTATTTGATAAAAGAATAGAAAGACGTTCTTTTTTTAATTCAGTATTATAATAATTATTTAGATTATCGATTCCAATAACACACTCACCTTGCTCCAGCAGCGCCTGACAGACTCTCGCTCCAATAAAACCCGCAGCGCCTGTTACTAAAATACTCACTCCGACTCCCCGTCATTGCCACCATTATGGGATACCAAGCGGGGCAATTTTCTACATATTTCCCAAAACAAATGTGACTACATTACGCGCATCACACGAGATACACATTCGCGATTTCCGAGAATAATCACAATTTTTTCTTATCAAATATGGGCGCATTTACGACATCTCCGACAGAGATGCCAAGCTTCGCGGTTATACCTCCCTGTAATTCAAGTGTTGCGACAACAGGAGCATGACTACTCAGACGCGCGAGACTTTCCGGAACTGTATTTTCTATAACGGACTGAATGCGGTGATCTTCTCCAATGAAAACGATATCCAGGGAACAGAGCGTATTTTCCATCCACATATCGCTCTGCTGCGCAGCAGGCCACACAAACAGCATACCACCATCGGGTGGAATGTCTGGCCGGAACATCTCCCCCACTTCCTGCTCACGTGGAGTCTTAGCAATCTCGACGGAAAACCGGTGTATGCCGTTCCGGGAGTGGATGCTCAATGCCTCGCGCGCCAGTTGCGATTGTGCTTTCGCAGGCGGCGATGCGTAGTCAGCCGCCACTGCTGTGTGTCCACAATATGTGGTGCATAAAACCAATATCGGGCACAAAATCAGAATTGCCCGGTAATAAGAGAACGCATGCACGACGGCTGATTTCCTTGCGATCACGAGACAGAACGGCATTATCATTAATTGTTAAGTGCTCGTTGCGTCATGATTTTTAAAGTTTGAGCAATCACTGAAGAAAGGGGTTATGTTTGCGCTCTTCACCGATTGTGGTCGGCGCTCCGTGGCCGGGCAACACCATAACGTCGTCTCCCATAGGAATGATTTTCCTGCGGATAGAATCGATCAGCTGCTTTCCGTCTCCGTAAGGGAAATCGGTTCTTCCGACGGCGCCTCTGAAAAGGGTATCGCCTGCAAAGAGCACTTTGTCGTGGTCATCAAAAAACACGACGTGTCCGGGAGTATGACCGGGAATATGCCTTACCTGATAGGTACGATTGAGGACAGTCAAAGTTTCACCGTCGCTCGTATACTGTTCCGGCTGAACGCTGCCCAGATCAGTCATCCCGAAATGAGCAGCCTGAGCTTCCACTGAATGCAGGAGAAATTCATCTTCTCTGGACGGGCCGATCAGTCTGACTGAACCTTTTCCCTGGCGGGCTTCGAGGGCCGCGTACAGATGCGCGGCACCCCCCACGTGATCAAGATGGCCATGTGTCAGCAGAATTGCATCGATGACCAGACCGACCGCTTCTACCCGGGCCAGCAATTTATCTGTGTCACCGCCGGGATCGACAATGAACGCGTGTCTGGTTTCCGGCGACCAGACGAGCGAACAGTTCTGATGGAAAGGAGTGACAGGCACCCTTTCTATCTCGAAGCGGCCAGCGCTACTCATTTTATAAGGTCACTCTTTGCATGCAAAAGAAAACAGGCCTGTGATCTTTACCGATCAGGCCGTTTTCCAGCCCGTTTCAGGGATATCAAAGTGAGACGGGAGTTCCTTTGCCGGGATATTGGTCAGATCCTTTACCAGTGTCTTGATCAGCTTCTGCTGAGCAGGTTTGGAAAGATGCTGCCGAAGATCATGAAGAAACTCACCGGGCGCTGCGAGCACGAAACCATCCAGATCTGAGCTTCTGTCTGTAATCTCGTTCATACGGTCGGCAACGACACGTGCGAACGCATCTTTTTTCTGTTCATCACGGGATGAGCCTGACGGGGTCATACCGGGCGTGCCTTCATGCTTCTCAGAATCGAAGGACGCTATTTCCTCGAACTTTCCATCCTTATGCTTGAAAAACTTTGCTTTCCCGCCATCGGCGACGACGTAGGCTGTTTCGCCATCAAAGCTGTTTGGCATAGGTATGTCCTTTCTTCGGTACATGCCCCGATAAACTCATCCGGGCACGAGTCTTCTTAGCCGGAAGAAATGAGCCTTATGGCCCTCTTCGGCAACCCCCCAATGCGAGAAGGGCGCTGGTTCACTCTGTCCGATCTGATACAGTCAGCGTCATGCCAGAGAAATCGACCGCCAGGCTGCTTGCAGAGTCCTTTCACTATGCCCGGCAATGGATTGCTAAAGGTCAGGGTGTAGCTATCGCCACGGTCGTAGGCACATCTGGCAGTTCTCCGCGGCCGCCCGGCAGTACAATGGTCATCGGATCGGACGGGCGGGTTGAAGGATCGGTGAGTGGCGGGTGCGTTGAGGCTGATGTCATTCATGCCGGACGGGATATTATTGATGGCGCTCCCCCTGCCCTGCTGAACTATGGCGGAGCGGAGGCGAACAGGTGGGGTGTTCAGCTGGCCTGCGGGGGCAGTCTGGCCATCTTTGTGGAAGCAGTTCACAGTTTGTCCTCTCCTGCCGGGACCTTTAGTGCCGATCTTCTGGACCGGGTTGTTCGGGGAATGGATGAGCGGAGGGCGCTGGCTCTTCTGAGAACTCTGGATGGTGCCGGTCATGCGGTTGTTGCCGACGGACTGATGGTGCCGGAATCCGATCGTGTACCGCCGGAGATTGTGAGCGGAGCGGGTGGTCCTGAGAGTGACAGGTGCTTCAGGCTGGAGGACGGAACCGGGCAGATCTGGTTCTGGCAGGGAATATGCCCTCCTGTCCGGCTTATTGTTATTGGCGCGGTGCATATTGCCCAGACGCTGACAGCGATGGGCGCGGCCATGGGGTTTGAGACGATTGTCATCGATCCGCGGGGAGGACTGGCAACGCCGGAGCGTTTTCGTGACGCGGAGCTTATGGTCGAGTGGCCGGACGAAGCGCTGGCTGAACTGCAAATCGACACGCGGACGGCGATTGTGACGCTGACGCACGATGCCAAACTGGATGATCCGGCTCTTGGTGTCGCGGTTCGGAGTCCTGCGTTTTATATCGGCGCTCTGGGGTCTCGCCGGACACATGCAGCACGGCTCAGACGGTTGCAGGGTGAGGGCGTGGAGGAACAGCTCCTTAAAAAAATCCGGGGGCCGGTGGGGCTGCCGGTCGGCGCGGTTGGCGCACAGGAAATAGCTGTCTCCATTCTGGCTGATATTATTGCGGTCCGGCGCGGGGCTCCGCTGGCGGTTCGGGAGGACTGGTGGTCTCCGGCGAGAACGTCCGCGTTGACGGATGAATCGTGCGTGGCCGGGTCTGAAGGAGAATTTTCATAACCGGGGGCGACTCAGGGCGCGGGATTGTGGCTGTCATTCTCGCGGCGGGGCGGTCTTTGCGGACCGGCGACCGGCATAAGCTGCTTGCGCGGGACGCGGCGGGGCGGAGCATGATTGGCCGGACGATCATGCAGGTTGCTTCGAGCGATGTGGAACGGATCTGCATTGTGGTTCCGGATGCGAAGGGGCTGGTTGCGCTGGCTGCCTCGCGTGCGATCGCGGGCCGGGCGGACGGGGTGCGGTTTGCGATCCGGGAGGCGGCCGATGCGGGTGACGGGATTTCGGCGTCGCTCCGGGCCGGGATAGCTTATGCCCGCGACATGGGCGCCGGGGGGGCGGTGATCTGTCTGGGCGATATGCCGCTTGTCGCCGGGCCGGTGATTGACGCTCTGATCGGGTGCCACAAGGCGACGGGGGCTGATGTTGTGGTGCCGGAATGCGATGGCCGATCCGGCAATCCGGTGTTGTGGGATGCGCGGTGGTTCGAGGCTCTTATGGCTCTGAATGGCGATGAGGGAGCGCGAAAACTGCTTCGGTCGCCTGATATAAGGAGAGCTTCAGTCAGGGCGGATGCGTCGATTTTTGTCGATTTCGACACGCCGGAGGCTCTGGATGTGTTTTCCGGACTTTGAATCCGGCGCCGGGGGCTCTACTTCTCTTTGCCGCGCGCCAGACATTCCGGCAGTTACGGTATGAACGGGCCTGCATACAGGATCAGGAGAATTCCATGAGTAAAATTCTACGGACGGAACCGAACGCCATTCTGTCGAAGGCTGTTGAGTATCACGGTTTTGTCTTCACCCAGGGCGTGGTGGCGAAAGATCTGTCGCTGGATGCCGAAGGGCAGACGAAGGACATTCTGATTCAGATCGACGCGATCCTTGAAGAGCATGGCACGGATAACACGCGCATTCTTCAGGCTCAGATCTGGGTGAAGGACATTGCGGATCGTGAAGCGCTGAACCGCGTGTGGAGCAAGTGGCTGCCGGAAGGCATGGCGCCGGCCCGCGCGTGTGTGCAGGCGACGCTGGCTGATCCGCGGGTTCTGGTTGAGATCATGCTGATCACGACGAAGTAAGGTCGGCTTATCTGTTGTTGCGGGGCTCTGCCCTGTCGCGCCCGTCGGAGGGTGCGGAGCCCTGGGCGTCGGTTTATCCGGGACCGGGAAGCCGCGCTTTCTGCCGGGCGCGGGCAGAGCCTGCGATTTTGCCCGGTCATTCGGGTGGAATCCGGCGTTCTGTTTTCCAGACGGGTCGGGGTGAAACGGGAGGGGTATCACGGATTGTTTCCGGGGCCTTTGTTCGGGTGGTGGTTGCGGGCTGTGTACTGATGCGGTCTGGCTCATGGCTGCGGGGTTTATCGGGTCGGGCCGTTCTGGCTGCGATCGCTGAGTAAAACCGTCCCTGCCTTGGCGGGGTTGGGAATTTTTCTGTTTTTTGTTGTGGGAACGGACTGAGCGGGGGTCGGATTCCAGAGAGTTACGGACTTTTTTATTTTGATTCCGGATTGATTTTCGGGGGTCGAGTGTGGTCCCCTGCCCTGCCGTGTGTCTCTTTAGTGGGCTGAAGTCTTTGAAAAGAGATTCATGATGAGACAGCCAGCGATGATGAGGGTCATGCCGGCGATGCCCGGGGTGTCCAGCTTCTGGCCCTGGAAGAGCCAGGCGATAAGGGAGATCAGGACGATGCCGACGCCGGACCAGATGGCGTAAGCGATGCCGGTCGGGATGGTTTTGAGGGCCTGGGAGAGGAAGTAAAACGAGACGACGTAGCAGAGGATGCTGATGGCGGACGGGACGAGCTTTGTGTAACCGTCCGAGGCTTTCATGCAGGATGTGGCGATGACTTCGGACAGGATGGCGACTGCGAGGAAGAGTCTGTTCACGGCAGGGTCTTTATTGAAAAATCGATGTTAATGCGAGTGGGTTTTGTGGTCGGAGCGGCTTTATGGTGCTGAGCTGGCCGGGATTGCGGGGACTGGCTGGACGACTGGCGCGGGGGCGGTGAATTTGAGCGCGGTCGCTTCTCCGCTGCTGGTGTCGATGCCTTCCAGTTCGCCTTTCTGAACTTTCTTCATGATATGGGCGACTTTATCGGCTGTCCAGGCGGCTCTGCTACCCTGTGTGACGCTGGCGAGGGCCATGCCGATCATGACGGCGGCGGACGGGACCATGGTGTAGCCGCTGAGCTGGGACAGGTTCAGGACGATGGCGCCTTTTACCGCGTTGTTCTGGTACAATACGATTTCGGTCTGGGTGTGAGCGTTGCCGCTGAGCGCGACATCGTTGCTGTCGGCCTGATTGACGGCGCCTGTCATGACGACCGTTTCCGGCGCGGTCTGCGTGTTCGGGTTGAACAGTTCGACGGAATGGAAAAGCCCCTGTGATTTCAGGCGGGAAACGAGGGTAGCCTGAAGATTGCCGGCGACTTCGGTGGTTTTCGAGTTGCCTGCGTAGGCCGTGAAGGGAGCGATGCGGAGGTCGGTTGTTTGCGGCGTGAAAGGTGGTGTGATGATGTAGACATATCGTGGTTCGAGGAATGTGCCGCCTGTTCTGGCGGGGCTGGTTTCGGCGCGGTGGAGTTGGGTGTTTCTCTGGTTGGTGACGGTTTCCAGGCGCTCGAAGGTGGGTTCGGGGATGTTGCCGGTACGGAGGACGGCGTAGGAGAGCGGGGGTGTGCCGGAGCAGGCGATGAGGGAGAGGGCCAGTCCGGCGAGGGTTATGGAGCGGGTCAGGTTCATTGTGATTTGATTTCGTGTTGTATTTGTATGGTGTGTTTCTTGAGTTTATTGGGGTCCGGGGCAAGTTGTTTTTGTGGCTTCTGCTATGACTGTGTGTTCTGGCAAAAGATTTTTCTTTAGTGAAACCGTATTGTTCGCTGGTGTCAGCCGATTTTTAACCATGAAAGTAAGAGGAATTATTTCGTTTGTAATTATGTCCTCTTTGGGGGAAAGCTGAATGTCCGGTTTGAAGCGCCCAGACATCTTTTCTGCCGTGTTACACTTGTAACTGCCTTCACTCGGTGATCTACATGCCGAAAGTTTTGTTCTAGGACAGATAGAAAATGAAGGTTTTCGCGAAAGTCTCACGCGGGCGGCAGAAGGGCGAAATTGTTACGCCGCATCGACACGAAGACGGGACTTATGTTGTGTCTCCTACCCGTTTTGAAAAAGACTACGTCTATGTCCCCACGTTGGAAGCTTTTGTATCCGAAATTCGTAAAGGTCTGAAAGGTCGCATGTCTTCGCATATCGTAAAAGGGCCGCGTCTGTTCAGCCCATCATCGATACACATTGAATGCTAACGGGCCCGCTCGACTAAGAGACAGCATGTTGCTTATGTCCCCAGTGCGGAAAGCTGTTCATCGGCACGTATGCCCGACATGACGGCGACTACAGCCTGTCTGCTGCCATTCGTTGAGCAAACAGGCTGTTTAGCGGGACTTCCTGCGGTCTGCATTCGGGAATGCGCCACGCTGATAGCAGATATTATCGGCATCAAGTCGAAGTGACTGTTACCGACCAACTCAAGCCATTCCCCGGCGCGCGCGTGTATGACCGTTCCTGCCAAAACCCGGCGTTCCCAATTTATTTAGCGGTTCGGCAGGGGGGCGCCAATTGTAGCCGTTCCAGGCTCGTTGCGCTTATCCTGCAAGCCGCCCTTCTTTCTTCTGTGGGATGGAACCTCCAGGAATGGCTGCTGCTGAGACATTCTTGGCATTTCCGGCAGAACGGTTTATTTCCCGCTTGATTGGGCCGGCTGCTAGTCACCCTTGATGTTTCCCTGACGTCGCCGGGCTCACCGGGCGAGGGGTGGGCGCCAGCGGGCACCCGCGCGGCTCTCGGGTGTGCGTGGCACACACACATACTGGCATCGATGCGGAACAGTTCCTATGTTAAATCAACGTCGCCCGTGATCGGACAACCAAACGACAGGGTAGGTAATGGAAAAGTATCGCATCACGGCAGTTCGCCCGAAAGGGGAGCTGAATCACTTGAAGTCTCAGTTCACGGTGTACCACTGTCAACAGAAGCCGGACAAAACGTGGACATACCAGAATATCGGGTGGAAAACGATCTACGAAGTGAGCGACCTGCTCAAGGCAGGTCACGAGGTTCGGAGCGGCAAGCTCGTCACCACGACCGGTAAGACGACCATGGAGCATGGTGATGCGATTGAGCTCGAAATGCGGATCGCTCACAACAAGACCGACTTCAAGATCAGCGAGATGCCCGACAAGTAGGCCTCGGCTTCACCACCGCGCCGTGCATCGCCTGGCAAACCAGCAAACATCGGCGATGCAGAGAGGGTAGGCCACGGCAGCACGGTGTGAGGCACCGAGGCGTGACCAGTATCCGCATCCTGCCCGTCGGTCACTTCGGGATTAATTACGGCTTGGAGCAATTCGCCGGGCTGGTGCCGAACATCGAAGACACTATCGTCGATCCCGGTGTGACCGACGGGCAAGATCGCGACATGCTGCAGAATCGGCCACGCTTGCTCGTCCCTGGGCCGAAATTCAGAAGCCTCCGAACGTCCATTTCTCCCGAAAGCCGACCGTAGAGTATCACTCTGCGAACGACCGCTACGTCCCAAACTCGTTCTATAGCGATTCGCATAGCAATGTCGGCTTTCGGACAACCGTCATACCCACATGGGTGTCAGCCATATGGGTGACTACAGCCTGTCTGCTTTGTTTCTGCTGAGCCGATAGGCTGTCTAGCGGGGGGGGGCGGAATGTTGGTTATTAGGAAGGAGTAATCGACAGCATCCATTCGCTGCGCTCACGTTCATGATAGCTATCGCCCCTATTACGGACGCTCAAAGGACAACTTTGCACTCTCAGTGGCAAACCCTCCGCTTTTTCCCGATCCGTCGTAGCTGCTACGACAAGAGAACACACAAGATGCGCGACGGAATCAAAGACTTCAAAATATGCATGGCTAGCGCATAATTTACTGACCGACTTGCGCTATGTACTTGTGGCCATCATTGCAGCATAGTCATTAATAACTGCGACGATCCGATCTAGGACGAGCTTCATCTGGACGAAATCGACGTCCTTACGGTTCTTTTTGATGACGTACTCAGCGAACAGTGCTTTCCCGTACTCTTTATCACGATTGATATTGCTTCCCAAATTTAGTGTTTTCCCACCCAGTTTCTCTTCTCGCCATTTCAATGGAAGAAAGTCTTCGATCATAGTGTCGCCATCTTCGTCCGTCCGAGGCGTTGGAACCAGATAGAGGTTTTCACCGAGATAGTAGAATGACTCCTTGCCATCGCATCGCCTCCCGGTGGTTGAACTGATCCAGCTAAATATTGATTTTGCGCCTGAGTCATTGTCGATCAGCACAATGACGGGATTGCGCTCGCCCATCGATAAAAAGGGCTTCATGATTTTGCAGTAATTCGAAAGCAGGTCTTTGATCTGACCGGTGCCGCCGCCCAAGCTCATCAGGCGCTTGGTATGATCCGAGTAGTTGAATAATCGCACCCGTAGCTTGATCGCATCGCCCTCTTCTTGAGCTAGCTGCCCATAATCCGAAGCAAACTTCTGAATGGCGCAACGTAGATAGATGTTGTCCGTCTTACCTTCACACAAGATCATGGGCAAAGGTGGCGCATAAAAATGACGATAATAAAGGAAATTGCGATATAATCGTTCTGGCCCTGTGAGCTTATACTCGCGATCAAATGTCATTTTGAAGCGCTTTACGCTATCGATAAAACTCAAAATTCCCTCAAGTTGATCGAGGGTCCCTATCACGCTTTCAACTGCACTTGTTCCGTCCTCTTTGCGCACGACTTTCTTTGTCAGGTACGTGCCAGTGCAGAAAAGGTGATGGCATTTGGCTCGTGCCTCACGGTAGTATTCTGATCGGATGTTAACTTTCTTATTGACGATGATGCCGGTAACATCCTGCCGAGACTGCTGCAGTTGCATCCTCGTCTTGCTCGTATTGAGGGAGAAGCCCGCACGCGTGATAACCTTTTCCAAGGCTTTACCGGCTACCCAATGACCAGCGGCATCGGGCGTTGCAACTTCGGTCGAGAAACTGCGAGAATTCGTCGAAAAAGTCAGATCATCTGCATAACGGGTGTAATGCAAGCCATACTTGCGAGCCAGTTTCGCCAGTCTCACGTCTAGAATGTGCGCGATCAGATTCGACACAACAGGCGAAGTCGGAGCGCCTTGCGGTAAGCTGTTATCATCGCACACGATATGGGCGATTACGGTTGCTGTTCGCTCTTGCAGCGCGAAATGCTTGTTCGTCATCAGGAAGCCGCGGACACGTCCAAAATTAATGGAGCCAAAGAAATCCGTGAGATCAACGTTGAGAACGAACCGTCGGCTGCGATGTTGATAAGCGTTCGTAATGATGGAATACCCACGCCGAAAGCCGTGCGATAACTTCTCTGTCTGTTCCCGCTTCTCGTTGATGTCGCTAATGCAATCCTGAAGCAGTTTGGCAAGGCGAGATTGCACGTTCTTGAGCCTATCCTCCGGGGCCTTGATCAACCTGACGCCGCCTCGAGATTTCGGAATTTCGAAAGTCGCGTACTTATACGGTTGTTTGTAGATCACCCATGCGAACAACTTTGGCTGAAACCCGAGCAACTCGGCCACGTCGGCCAAACAATTTGTCAGCCGGAGCTGATCGATCCTCTTCACATTGCCTCCGACCATGTCCGTTGGCTCGCGGACACTCCTTCGCAAGCTGAAGGCCCTAAGGGATTGCCGAAATGACCGCAGGAGCAATTCTCCCGCACATTCTTTTCACGTGTCGCGAAGCGCGACAAAAAATCTGTCCGCGAGCCACCTGCATCTATACTGTCGTCAATCGATTAGGCAAGTATCTTATCGATTGGCTTTCCAAGTTTCCCGTATCGAGACACTCGATTACATGTTAACCAACAAGCGATACTAAAATAGATCAAGTAAGACATCCAAATATAATTATCTTTCAGAACCTAATTTCGGTCCATACTGTACTTTATATCATTTGCATAAGGAATCAAGAGATTGCGAAATACTTTCAAATTCATTGCCGCGAAGAACGGGCTTCTTTTCCATAAATTCTATAACTTTGTCGCTTCCCACCACCCTACTGCGCTATCAGCGGAAACGAACATCACGTTTGGTCTTAATTTTGCGTCCGAAATGGATGCCTTGACGTTTTGAATCGGACGGTCGTGAAAATTCCCAACTCTCTATATTGCGGTTCGCATAGCAATGTCGGCTTTTGGGCAATTGTCAGAGCCGCTTTGATGTCCGGCATGTAGGCGGGAGCGGACATATTTGCAAGCGGTATGATTGCCAAACAATTATTGCCTCAATTTTTTATAACTCGTTTTTTATAATAAAATGGTTTGCAAAGGTCTGAGACCTTTGCCGGGTCCGGGCAGAGCCCGGAAAGTCACGTTCAGGTTTTGCTTCCAGACACACGGTCAATGCGCCCTCTCCGTCATCGCCGGAGGGAGGGGGCCGCCGGTGGCCCAGTCGAGGAGTTCGGCGGTGTGGACGAAGGGGATTCCAGCTTCGTCGGCGAGCTGGGTGATGCAGCCTATGTTACCGCTGGCGGCGATTTGTGCGTGGACGGATTTCAGGTTTTTCAGTTTGCGGGCTTTGAGTTCGTTGGCGATTTCGGGCTGGAGGAGGTTGTAGGTTCCGGCGGAGCCGCAGCAGAGGTAGCCTTCGGGGACATCGAGGACTTCGAAGCCGGCTTCTTCCAGAAGGGCTTTGGGTTGCACGGTGATGCGCTGGCCGTGCTGCATGGAGCAGGCGGAGTGGTAGACGACGCGCTGGCCGGTTTCTATGGCTGGTTTGTTGAGGCCGATGGTGGTCATGAATTCGGTGATGTCTTTGGCGAGGGCGCTGACGCGGGCGGCTTTTGTGGCCCAGGCGGGGTCGTTGCGGAGGGCGTGGCCGTAGGCTTTGACGGAGGTGCCGCAGCCTGAAGCGTTGATGACGATGGCGTCGAGGCCTTCGGGGCTGTCGGCTTCGCGGAGCCAGGCGTCGATATTGGCTTTGACGTAGGGGAGGGCTTTGTCTTCGTCGCCCATGTGTTCGGCGGGGGCGCCGCAGCAGCCGGCGCCGCGTGCGACGACGACATCGACGCCGTGACGGTTGAGGAGGCGGACTGTGGCATCGTTGATGGCGGGATCGAGGGTATTCTGGACGCAGCCGGTGAGGAGGGCGACGCGCTTTTTGCGGGTTTCCTTCGTGGCGTAGAGGCCGGGTTTATTGATGTTGCCTTTGGCAGGCAGGGGGTTTTTCGGGACCATGTCGAGCATGGCGCGGATTGTGCCGGAGAAGAGGCTGCGGAAGGGGCGTCCGAGTTTGCCGGCATAGAGGGAGAGACGGAAGAGTTCCGGCCGGGGGAGCAGCATTTCCAGGGTGGAGCGGACGGCGCGCTGCCAGTGGGAGCGGGTATAATTGGCCTCGACATATTCTCTGGCGTGGCCGATGAGTTTTGAATATTCGACACCGGAGGGACAGATGGCTTCGCAGGCGAGGCAGGTCAGGCAGCGGTCGAGATGTTCGACGGTTTTTGCGTCGGGGGCGCCGCCTTTTTCGTACATATCCCTGATAAGGAAGATACGGCCCCGGGGGCTGTCGTTTTCGTTGTGGATGACTGTGTAGGTCGGGCAGTGGGAGAGGCAGATGCCGCAATGGACGCAGTTGCCGATGATATCGCCGGAGAGGGCGATGTCAGGGTTTTCGAGGAGCTTCTGCGGGATGTGGCTGAGCATGGTGTCGGCCTTTGTTTACTGGTGTTCAGGGGGGCGGGCTGGTGCTTTTAGGGGCTTTGCCCCGCACCCCGCAAAGGGACGCGATCCCTTTGATCCCGGCTTGATAAACAAAATGGTTTCCAAAGGTCTGTGACCTTTGGCGAGTTTCAGGGCGGCGCCCTGATGATACGTTTTCACAGGACTGTCATCCGGCCGGGATTGAACAGGCCCATCGGGTCGAAAGCGGCGCGGACGCGGGCGGACAGGGCGGCGACGGCATCGGAAGCGCGTGGGAAGGCGCCCTGGCTGCGGCGGAGAGCCTCCGGGGCGCGGATGAGGGTGGCGTGGCCGCCGTGGGTTTTCGCGATGGTGCGGAGGCGGGTGACGCTTTCAGCGGTCGCGGTTTCCGGCTGTGTGGCACAGAAGATTTCCGCACCACCCCAGTCGGTGAAGAAGCGGGAGAGGCCGCTCCCCTGCCCTGCCCCCTGTGTGGCCTGGTCGATGAAGGCTGTTGCCTGCGAGACCGGGAGGTTGATGCGCCAGATGAGGTCGTCAGGGGCGGCGTTCAGGGGGGCGAGTTCGCGGATGGAGGCCCAGAGGGCGGCGCTGTCCCTGTCGTCGAGCGTGGCGGCGGGGGGGCGGGCCATGTGGCGGGTGAGTGCGGCGACGTGTTCGGCCACGCCTTCCTCCATCCCTTCGATCCGGAAAGCGAGTTGCCAGCCCTGCGGGGTTTGCAGACGGGTGGCGCCGCTGACGGCGACGGGGGTGCGGAGGATTGCGGCGGTCTGGATGAGATCGGCTTCGACGTCTGTGGCTTCGAAGAGGAGGGTTTGTTCGCGGGGCGGAGCGGGCCAGAGTTTGAGGGTCAGGGAGGTGAGTGCGGCGATGGTGCCGAAGGAGCCGACCATGAGTTTGCTGACGTCGTATCCTGTGACGTTTTTGACGGTGCGGCCTCCGGCGGTGAAGGGCTCGCCCTGGCCGTTGATGCCCTGGATGCCGAGGATGTAGTCGCGGGCGGCGCCGGTGAAGAGGCGGCGGGGGCCGGAGAGGGCTGAGGCCATGGTGCCGCCGATGGTGGCGCGGGCGGGATCGGTGCCGTACAGGCCGGTCCAGGACGGGGGCTCGAAGGGCAGGTACTGGCCGCGCTCTGCGATGGTGGCCTGGAGGGTTTGCATGGTCACGCCGGGGCCGAGGCGGATGACGAGTTCTTCGGGTTCGTAGAATTCGATGTGGTCGAGGCCACCGAGTTCGAGGGTGGCGTCGGCGTGGACGGGGTTACCGTATCCGGCGCGGGTTCCGTTGCCCTGGATTGCGAGTTTATGGCCGTTCAGGACGGCATCTTTTACGATTGCCGATACCTCTTCGCCTCGGGTCGGGCGCATGGATATGGTGGCCTGTTCTGCGGTTTCTGACATGGTTCTGGTCCTTTCAGAAACGCGGCACATCGGGGAAGCGGAGTTGTCCGTTATGGACGTGCATGCGGCCGAACTCGGCGCATCGGCAGGGGGTTGGGAACATTTTGCCGGGGTTGAGGAGTTCGGTGGGGTCGAAGGCGCAGCGGAGGGTTTGCTGCTGTTCGAGGTCGGTTGCGGTGAACTGGTGGGTCATGAGGTCACGCTTTTCGACGCCGATGCCGTGTTCGCCGCTGAGGACGCCGCCGACATCGACGCAGGTCCGCAGGACGTCGGCGCCGAATGCCTCGGCTTTTTCGAGGTCACCGGGTTTGCGGGAGTCATACATGATGATGGGGTGGAGGTTGCCGTCGCCGGCGTGGAAGCAGTTGGCGTAATCGAGGCCGTATTTCTCTGAAAATACGGCCATTTTTGCGAGGACATCGGGCAGGCGGTTTCTGGGGATGGTGCCGTCTGTGCAGTAGTAATCGCGGCAGATTTTGCCGATGGCGGCGAAGGCGAGTTTACGGCTGCGCCAGATGCGTTCGCGTTCGGCGTCGGAGGTGCTGGCGCGGACTTCGAGCGCGCTTTCCTTGCGGGCGATGGCGGTGACTGTCTGCACGAGGGCATCGACTTCGGCTTTGCTGCCGTCGAGTTCGCAGATGAGGAGGGCGGCGGTGTTTGCGTCGAAGGTTTCCTGGATGAGGGGGGCGACGGCGTCGAGGACTTTGCGGTCCATGAACTCCAGTCCGGCGGGGATGATGCCGCTGCCGATGATGGCGCCGACGCAGTGGCAGGCGGCGTCCACGGAGGGGAAGCTCATGGAGAGGACGCGGGCGGTTTCGGGTCTGGGCGAGAGGCGGACGGTGATTTCGGTGATGACGGCGAGGAGGCCTTCGGAGCCGGTGAGGACGCCGATGAGGTCGAGGCCGCCTTCTGCGGCGCCGAGGTAGTTGCCGCCGAGGCGGAGGACATCCCCGTTCATCAGCACGGCTTCGAGGCCGAGGATATGGTTGGCGGTGACGCCGTATTTCAGGCAGTGCACGCCGCCTGCGTTTTCGGCGACGTTGCCGCCGATGGTGGAGATGATCTGGCTGGAGGGGTCTGGCATGTAGCAGAGGCCGTGGGGGCTGGCGGCTTCGCTGACGGTGATGTTCCGCACGCCGGGCTGGACGCGGGCGATGCGTTCGAGGGGATCGACTTCCAGGATATTACAGAGGCGTGCGGTGCCGAGGAGGATTCCGTCCTCGACGGGGAGTGCGCCGCCGGAGAGGGAGGTTCCGGAGCCTCTGGGGACGATTTTGACGCTGTGCTTTTTACAGAACAGGAGGATGCTGCGGATTTCGTCGGCTGAGGCGGGGAGGACGACGAGGAGAGGCATGGCCATGTAGGCGGTGATGCCGTCGCACTGGTACGGGGCGCGTTCGGACTCTTCGGAGATGACCCATTCTTTACCGACGATGGCGCGGAGGCCTGTGGCGAGCTGGTTGCGGCGAGCGATGATGGCCGGGTCCGCCGGGGGCATTTTGATGGTCACAGGGTTGGGTTTCCCGTGTCTGGTGACGCGGTGACCGTTTGGCGGGCCGGCGTCCGGAGGGGTGATGTGCCGGTATCTTTACGGCTGTTTGTATGGTTTTGAGAATAGCCTGGGGGCTGGCGGGTGCCGAGAGTTGTGTGGTGCATGGCAGGCTCGCACGGTGGATGGGGTATGGGATGGAATGGCAGCGGGCGGCTGATCTGCGGCGGTTACGGTATTTTGTGGCGGTGGCGGAGTGCGGGAGTTTCACGCGGGCGGCGGCGGCGCTGGGGATGGAACAGCCGCCGCTGAGTCAGCAGATCCGGCAGTTTGAGGGGGATCTGGGTGTGTCGTTGTTTCAGCGGCAGACGCGGGGGGTTGTTCTGACGGACATTGGCGCGGCTTTGCTGGAGCAGGCTCGGACGATTCTGGCGTTGTCGGAGGAGTTTGTGGCGACAGCGAGCGGGATGGCGCGGGGTGAGCGGGGGCATTTGCGGGTCGGGCTGGCGGGGGCGGTTTCGCTGTTACCGATCATTCCTTCCACGATCAGGCGGTTTCGTGAGGCGTGGCCGGAGGTTGTGGTTTCGTTTGAGGAGAGCAACACCCCTGCCCTTTCGGCGGCTTTGCATGAGCGTCGGGTTGATGTTGCGATTGTGCGGCCTCCGGTGACGGATGATCGGGATCTGGCGATTTATCCGCTGCTGGATGAGCCGACGGTTGCGGCGTTGCCGAGCGGGCATGAGCATGCGGCGGACGGTGCGATCCGGCTTTCGATGCTGGAGGCTGAGCCGCTGATTATTTTCCCGCGAGAGCTGGGGCCGGGATTTCACGACGCGATTTTATCGGCGTGTCAGAATGCGGGGTTTACGCCGAAGATGGGGCAGCAGGCGCCGCAGATTGCGGCGACGGTTCCGCTGGTTGCGGCGGGGCTTGGTGTTTCGGTGGTGCCGCAGTCTTTATCGCAGATTCATGCGGGGGGTGTGACGTTTCATCCGATTGAGGAGCCGGCGCCAAAGGCTTCGCTGGCGATTGCGGTGTTGCGGGGGCGACATGTTCCGCTGGTGACGCGGTTTGTGGCGGCGTTGCGGGAGGCTTGCCGGGAGTGGGAGGCGGGGGGTTGAGGGGACGGGCACAGGGCGCTGTGGCGTGGCCTGTGCTCTGGAGTTTCCGGCGGTGTCCCTATGCGATGCGGGCGCGGCTGGCTTTGCTGGTGAGCGGGGTTCGGGTTGAGGTGCGGGAGGTTTTGTTGCGGGAGAAGCCTGCGGCAATGCTGGCGGTGTCTCCGAAGGGAACGGTTCCGGTTCTGGTTTTACCGGATGGTGTGGTGATTGATGAGAGTCTCGATGTGATGCGGTGGGCTCTGGGGCGGGACGATCCTGAGGGGTGGCTGCCGGGGGCGGATTTCGGTCTGGTCGGGGCGTGTGACGGGGTGTTTAAGTTTCATCTTGATCGGTACAAGTATTTTACGCGGTATGGGTGTGATCCGCTGGAGCATCGGACGGAGGGGGTTCGGTTTCTGAAGGAGCTGGAGGCGCGGCTTTCGGGCGGGTTTCTGTGTGGGGAGCGGTTCAGGCTGACGGATGCGGCGGTTTTGCCGTTTGTGCGGCAGTTTGCGGCGGTGGATGCGGCGTGGTTCGGGGGGCTGGATTTGCCGCGTGTGCGGGGGTGGCTGGAAGGGTTTGTTTCATCGGCTTTGTTTGCGCGGGCGATGCGGCGGTATGCGGTGTGGCGGCCGGGGGATGAGGGCGGCGGGGCGTCTGTGTGTTTTCCGGAGTTATAAGGCTGGAAAAAGGTTCGTTTATAGCTCGGGGGACGGTTTGGCTGGCAGGCGGATCAGATCCGGGATGAGGCGCAATTCTCCGTTTTTTGCGGGAAAATGGTTTGCGGAGTACGGTGTGGCATGATCTGCGGCTTACTTTGACCCCTGGAAGATCCGGCAAATGAAGAAGATTTTGTTCCTTACTGTTCTGTTCCCGGCGGTCGCCGCGGCGCAGGCTCCGTTGCAGAGTTTTCTGAAAGCCGACAGGTCTCTGGGGCAATATAACCCGCTTTCTGAATCGGTAAATGTGGGTATTTTCCCTGAGACTCCGTCTTATGCGGGTATGCAGTATGCTTCGCCGGTCAAGACGATATTGCAGAATAATCCGCCGGTTCACGCGTGGGATGTTCCGGCTGACATGATCGGGTCCGGGATTCCGTGGGGGCAGGTGGAAATGCTTGGCGGTCATCGCGCTGACGACAAGGCGTTTCACTGGGTGTTCGGTCAGCCTGTCGCCGGTGGTCTTCAGGCTGTTGTGGATGCTGTTTATATGAACGGGATGTCGGCGGGCCAGGGGTCCGGTGTGACGGCGGGGGGATGGTCCGGCATTGTAAACTATCCGGAACTGGATGCCGTGGCCCGGGAGGAGCGCACGGGTTCGGCGCCTCCCCGCTTTATTGCTTCATCGACGATCAGGGATCCGCAGGGCAACACTCATGCGGTCACATTCAGCCGGACGGGCGCATCGTTTACACCGGCTCTTCCTGCTTACTGGGCAAAATTTCTTGTCAAAGGCATGAATGTATCAAGCAATGAGGTTGCGGCGCAGAAAAAGCGGCTCTGGCAGAACAGCTGGCTTATGCCTTATCTGACCAGTTCGGGGAGTGACGGGAAATTTACCCGGCCGATCAATACTTATTTTGGCACGATTGCGGGCTGGCACACGAATACTGACGGGACAGTGGACAGTATAACGCTTGATAATGGGTGGGGAATGCTGGGGCAGGTCTATTACGGGCTGGGTTCCGCGCCGCATACGCCCGGATCGGAGACACTGGATAATTCGGCGCCTTCGCTTGATCATTTCTTTACGCATGTAAACAGTCCGGCTGTTTTCTTTGGTCTTTATACGAAAGCGTTCCCTGAATATCAGCTTTGTCAGCTTGACTCACCGGGCGGATCACATGGGGATATCAACAATCCGAACGGAAGCTTTGGCAATCAGGTCAATCAGTGTGCCAATGAGTGGGATTTCTGGAATGAGAAACAGGATGATTATTCCGGAACTCTTCAGGGGCTGGCGCTTGATTTTAACAGCCGTTCGGCATTGACGAAGGACTCGTTCGGAATTCTTCTGTCTGGTGGGGGAAAACTGCCTCAGGGGTTTCTTTCGACCAATCTCGACAATAATGCGGCTGCTTATACGGCGCTTGGGCCGGGCGGGCTTGTTACGGCGTTATTTCAGCCATCCGATCTTGGAACTTTGCCTGGTTCGTTCAGTGAACTTGCGAATTTTGGTTTCGATACGAGGCCGCAGGGCAATTATACGGGGTATGTTTCGGTTACTCAGGTTCGCGACCAGAAGATGACGGAGCGTCCTGAGAGTTCCAACTATGCTTCGCAGTCAATTCATATTCAGTATCACGACTCTAATGGCGGGCAGAATATTTCTCCGTCTGCGAATGTTCCGTGGGACCCGGCATCGGGCGCATCGGGCGGTCAGGTGGTATTTAATCCGAAGGGATATTATCATGGTATCGGGATAGGGGCCGGGAATAACGGTTATGATCCGAACTATGGTCTTATTGTTGCGGAAAACGGCACTGTTTTATTACCCGGTGCAAAAATAGAATTTACGAATACGGGCGGGGACGCGGCGGGCGGTCTGCTTTATAATAAAGAGCAAAAATCTCTTTATTTTACGACACCCGCCGATTTCACAAAACCTCTGACTGTGGAAGCGAATGCCGAACTGAAAGGGTCAGTTTCCGTGAAGGGTGTTCTGAATGCGAGGGCGCTGATTATTCCGTATGGGACGCCTGCGAAAGGGGCGCCGTGCGCGAACGGGCAGATGATGATGGATGATACGAATGAATATGCCTGTCATGCCGGCAGGTGGAGATATCGTTCTGAAGGAAAAGAATGGTGAGCGGAGAAGGAGCGGTATCTCTGTTCTGAGTGTTCGGTGACGGAGAGGCCCCTTGATTCGATATCTCTGTAAGAATTTTGTTTATAAATTATAAATATGTATTTTGAATATTGAGGCGTTCAGAAGAATATGGAAGCTAAACTGTGAGCGGGACCGGAACCACGGGCAGCGGTAACAGTAAGGCAGTCGTACTGTTCAGTGGTATTCATCTTTTCGCTGCCATGCGGGATTTCGGGACTGACACTGTCTTTGTCACTTTTAACAACCGGGCTGAGACGCCGTCTGCGGACGCACCGGAAGATCGTTTCTGGGCGGACACTTTCTTTGCGAAGCTCGGCTATTCGGCGATCGGTATTGTCAGCCGGGCACCGAACTGGTTTCCGCCGGATGAGATGAGTGCTGTGGCGGAGGCCATCCGCCCACGTTTACGCGGCAAGCGTGTCGTCACCTATGGCAGCAGCATGGGCGGTTATGCCGCGCTGAAATTCTCGAATCTGCTTGGCGCCGGTCTGGCGCTGGCTTTTTCGCCCCAGTGGTCGAACAACCCGGCGGATGTCGGGACATTCGACTGTCGCTGGACTTCGCTTTACGACCCGGCATTGCAGGGAGGGGTGGCGATTACCGCCGGGGATCTTCACGGTAAATGCTTTATCTTTCTCGATCCGCACGAGAGGGAGGACCGGGAGCATGGCGATCGGCTGACGGCACTTCCCGGTGTGACACGCATTGTCGCGCCATTTACCTGGCATGCCACGCTGGGTCAGCTGATCAGCAGCTCCGGTAAAGAAAGCCGCCAGCTGATGGAACTGGCGACTGACCCGCGAACCGGCACGGCTGAAAGGTTCCGGCAGCTGTTCCGCGTTTCGCGCCGGACCAGCAGAAGCTATCATGAGACGAAATTTCACTGTGTAGCATCCCGGCTGGAGCGCGGCGGGACTGCCCGTTTCCATGAACTTGCCGGCCTCTGCGCGGATGAGGCCACGCAGGAGGCACGGCTTCTGAAAGGCGTCATGCTGTTCCTGGACGGAGAGCCTGAAGCGGGTCTCGAACTGGTGCAACGGGAAACGCCGTCCGGCCTGCATCACATCCATGTCTCGTCGCTGGAGCGCGTTCTGCGGATTTATCGGATTCGTGGCTTCGTGGAGGGCGAGATACTTCTGCGCCGCGCGCTCCGCGACCGCGAGCCGGAGAATGGTCTGGGACGGCTGAATTTTGCTGGTGAAATGGAGGCGCTCGGCAGGCCTGAAGCGGGGATCGCAGATCTCATCGCTTTGTGCCGGGAGCGGGATGTCACGCCGTGGCGAGAGGAAATCGGCCATTTTGCGCGAAGAGTAAACAGCCGCGAACTGCTTGTCGCTCTGCTGGGTGATGATCTTATCTTTGATGGCGCGCAGGTAAGCGTCGTCTCACAGATGACGGACTCGGAAACGGTGGTCATCGTCTTCGATGGCACTGAGGGCCGAATGCCGGATGAGTTCGAAGGGAGCCGGATCTGTCACCGGAGCGGGCTGTCGGTGATTGGTATCCTGTCTCCTTCCTGGTTTCCTCCGGATGAGATGGAGCGCGCTGTTTCTGCGATTGCGGAGCGGACTGACGGACGACGCGTTGTGACCACCGGGCATCATGTCGGTGGCTATGCCGCCTTCAGATACGCGTATGCTCTGGGTGCGGAGCTGACTGTGGCTTTTGCGCCGCGTTTTTGCAGGGAAGGTGCAGGACGGGGTGATGCCGGTGGTCCGATCGAAAGCGCTGATCTTCCGGCACGTGGCCTGATTGTCTCCGACCCGCGCCAGCCGGATGACAGGTATCATGCCGAACTGATCGCGGCGCGGGGCAGCATTACGATTGTTCCGGCCCGGTTTACCTGGGGCTCGCCGGAACGCTATTTCGCAGGCGTGAATGAGCCGCGTCTTCCTGAGCTGTTCAGGGATCTTTCTCAGGTGACAGCGGCGAGCTTACGCCAGGCACTTCGTGCGTCCCGGCGTCAGGCGGAAATTTACAACTACGTACTATATTATGATCTTCTGCACAGGTTTGAGACGCGGGGAGATTTCCGGGCGCTTTTCCGCAGCCTGGTGTCCGGAAGCGACGGGGCTGACCATATTCTGGCGGACGCGCTTCTGATGCAGTTTGAAGACCCTGGTGAGGCGCCTCTGCTAAAGCTTCGCCGTGTGCTCGATAATCCGCATGCACAGTACGATTCCCATCGGTTCTGGGCGCTTTACCGGAAATCCGGCTGGCGTGAGGGCGCGCTGGCGCTGGCGCGCGCGATGCACCGCACCGATGCGGGAAATATCGACGTTCGTATCATGCTGGTTGCGTCCCTGTTTGACTTAAAAAAATACGACGAAGCGCTTATCGTTCTGTTTTCAGCTCTGCCGATCGAAGATCGCCACAGGGCGCTGATCCGGGAAATTGCGGAGACTCTGGTCGATAATCAGAGGAACGCCCTGTAATCATCTGTCCGGATTTCGGAACTGTCATTGAGGGATGGCGGTGGCGGCGCCCCGTATCATTATCGCCCCTGTATCCTCTGATGTGTGCAGACCTTTCCGGGCTCACACACGCATCGAAGAGGGTCGTGCGTGTTGAATGGTCCGATGAGGTTCTGACAGACAGGGGCGCCATCGCCGGGCTGCCTGCTCCCCTGCAATTTACCCGTTATGAACGACGTTGCTCTCTGTAAACATTCTGAAAAAAAGCAGGCTGCGGGAAGAAATGGTGTCAGGTATTACCCGCGCACTGACAAATGAAAGCGCGTGGTGTAAAGATCCCGGTATTGTCCTGATGAAGATATCGACGGGCGTGCGCGGGAAATCGTTACGTTCAGTTTATAATTAATGGAGTTATGATGTCTCGCCGCTGGCTGCTTGCTGTTCTTCCTTCTTTGGTCTCCGTATTTCCGATGCATGTTCTGGCGGCGGAGCCGTGGGCGCCGGTTGATCCGGGCCGGATGTCGGAGGTGATAAAGGTTCTGGCGTCGCCGGAGTTTGAGGGACGGTCGCCGGCGACGGCGGGGGAAGACAGGACGGTGACGTGGCTGATCGAGCAGTATCAGGCGATCGGTCTTGAGCCGGGCGGAGAGAATGGCGGGTGGACGCAGACGGTTCCGCTGTTGCGGACGCGGGTGGGAACACCGTCGCTTCTTGAGGTGGGAATGGACGGGTCTTCCGTGAGGCTTGTATCCGGAAAGGATATTTATCTCTCGACGATTTTACCGAATGAGCGGATTCAGCTCAGTGCGGTGCCTCTGGTGTTTGCGGGGTATGGGGTTCATGCGCCGGAGCGGAACTGGAATGACTTCAAAGGTTATGATCTGCGGGGGAAAATTGCTGTTTTCCTTGTGAACGATCCGGATTTCGAGGCGGCGCCGGGAGAGCCTGTCGCGGGGCGGTTCGGCGGGCGGACGATGACGTATTATGGTCGCTGGACTTACAAGTATGAGGAAGCGGCGCGGCGCGGGGCTGTCGGGGCGCTGATTATTCACGATACGGCCGGAGCGTCTTATCCGTGGTCGACGGTGATTGCGCCGGGGGGCGAGACGTTTGACATTGCTCGTGACGACAAGGCGCAGAAACCGCTTGCGTTGCAGGGCTGGCTTGAGGGGGAAGCGGCGGCGCGTCTGTTTGTGCGGGCGGGGCTTGATCTGAAGGTTTTGCGGGTCCGGGCGCGCGATCCGGGGTTCCGGCCTGTTGAGCTGAAGGGCATGGGGCTGACCGTGGATGCGCCGGTTGCGGTGGCGCGGTTGCAGAGCCGGAATGTGATCGGGAAGATCACGGGCGCGAAATATCCTGATGAGACCGTGATGTATGGCGCGCACTGGGATGCGTTCGGGATGAGCACGGATGCGGCGGGGAAAACGGTGATGCGGCCCGGGGCGATTGATGACGGGTCGGGGATTGCTGCTGTTCTGGAGATTGCGCGGGCATATCGGGCGGGTGTGAAGCCGGATCGGACGGTGATGTTCGCGGCCTGGACGGCGGAAGAGCGCGGGTTGCTGGGGTCGTCCTGGTATGCGGCGCATCCGCTGGCGCCGCTGGCGAAGACGGCGGCGAATTTCACGATCGATGTGTTGCAGATGGCGGGGCCGGCGCACAATGCGTTTGTGGTCGGGGCCGGTCAGGACACATTGCAGGACGATCTTGCGGTTGCTGCGCGGGATCAGGGGCGGGTCATGCAGCCTGAAGCGCGCCCGGAGCGCGGGGCGTTTTACCGGGCGGATCATCTGCCGTTCGCGCGGGCGGGGGTTCCGGTTGTAGCGATGATGGATATGGCGGGGCCGTATGATCTTGTGGCGGGCGGAAGTCAGGCGGGCGAGACGTGGTTACAGAATTACATGAAGTGTTACCACCAGGCATGCGATACATGGAGTGCATCGTGGGATCTGCGCGGGGCGGCGGAGGATACGGCGCTGGTTTATGCGGTGGGGCGCCGGGTGGCGTTTTCGCATGACTGGCCGCAGTGGAAGGCGGGATCTGAATTTGCCGCTGTTCGGGCGGAGACGGCAAAGGAGCGCGGGAACTGATGCGGGGCAGGTCTTCAGGGACGTGCGCGGCAATTTGAGCGAATGCTGTATTAATGTTTTTTTAACGATAATACTTTGGTCTGATGTGGTTGTTGCTGGCTGTTTTCAGGCACTGTATTGATGCCGGAGGAAAAGGTGCCTAGATTTTCCTGCGGGGACAGACAGGGGCAGGCTGCATGACGAACGATATTCTTCCATTTCATCCGGATCTTGTTATGAATCCGGAGCCGCGCTGTCCGTGTGTTCTTGTTCTCGACACCTCCACCTCGATGTCGGGGTCGCGTATTCAGGCTCTGAACGAAGGGCTGAAGCTGTTTCAGCAGGAGTTGCAGTCCGATCCGCTTGCCACGCAGCGGGTTGAGATTGCGACGGTGACGTTTGGTCCGGCGCGGCTGGAGCAGAATTTCGTGTCTGCGCAGCGTTATATTGCCCCTCATCTGACGACGGGCGGCAATACGCCGCTGGGCGATGCTGTTCTTCTGGCCTTGCAGACCCTGGAGCAGCGCAAGGTGGATTATCGCGAGGCGGGGATCGGGTATTATCGTCCCTGGGTGTTTCTTGTGACAGACGGCTCGCCGACGGATAGCTGGCACGCTGCCGCCCGGGCGATTCATGCCGGAGACAATACGGCGAGCAAGAGTTTCAGTTTTTTTGCTGTCGGGGTTGAGGGCGCGGACATGCAGACGCTTTCGGCCATTTGCAGCCCGGCGCGTCCTCCTGTTCCGCTGAAGGGGCTGAGTTTCCGGGAGATGTTTTCCTGGCTGTCGAGTTCTCTGAGCGGGGTGGCACATTCGCAGGTCGGGGCGGCGGTTCCGCTGTCGGCGCCGATGGGCTGGACGGAAGTCTGATCGTGATGGCGTGGCGGAAGGGCGCCGCCTGTGTGATCGGCACGAGCCATCTGCGTAAATCCCTGCCCTGCCAGGATTCCGCGGCCTGTCTGTGCTGCGAGGACCGGGATGGCCGGGCTTATCTGGTGGCGACGGTGAGTGACGGCGCGGGAACGGCTGCGGAAGCGGAGGCCGGCGCGACGACGGCGACGCGGGTTTTTATCGATTATGCGAAACAGCGGATCGGGCAGGCATCGGCCTTTGTAGCGGATGAGGCGTTCTGGTCGGAGGTGATGACGAACATTCGGGATGCCATCGAGGATCATGCCGTGCTGAATGAACTGAGCGTGGCGGATTATGCCTGCACGTTTATCGGCTGTGTGATCGGGCCTGAGCGTTCGGGGTTTGCTCAGGTTGGTGACGGGGCGATTGTGGTGCGGGAGGGTGACGGGCTGGTGCCGGTGTTCTGGCCCCAGCACGGGGAGTTTGCGAACCAGACGTTTTTTGTGACCGAACCGGATGCGATGGAGAATTTGCAGGTTTGCGGTCGCGGGCGGGTTGATGAGCTGGCGCTGTTTTCGGACGGGATTGAACGGCTGGTGCTCGATTTTACGGAGGAGCGGGTGCATGAGCCGGCGTTCCGGTCGATTTTTCAGTGGCTGAGAGGGCGTGAGGCGGGGTCGGACGAGGCTGTTGCCGGTGTACTTGAGGCGTGGCTGGGGTCGGAACAGGTCAACGGGCGTACGGACGATGACAAAAGTCTGATCATTGCGACACGCCTGATGCCTGACGGCGTCTGAAATGCAGGCACGGGTCGATCAGGCGGGGAAGCCGGTTATTCTTCCTCAGAAACTGGCGCAGGGTGGCGAGGGCGCGGTTTTTACGGTGGAAGGGCGGCCGGATGTGGTTGCCAAGCTTTATTCATCGGCGCCGGCACCGGAGAAGATTGCCAAGCTGGAGGCGATGACGGGGGCGGCGACGGCCGGGCTGACGGAGCGGACGGCGTGGCCGCTGGAGGTGCTGCGGCGGCCCGGGCGGGGGGTGGACGGGTTTCTGATGCGGCGCATTGTGAACGCGCATCCGGCGTTCACGCTGACCGGACCGGCATTACGGAAGCGGACTTTTCCTGATCGGGACTGGGGATTTCTGATCGGCGCGGCCCGATCGGCTTCTTCCGCCTTCGATGCTGTTCACAGTGCCGGGCATGTGATCGGGGATGTGAATCCGAACAACATCGTTTTCAATGCCGACGGTGATGCGTTTCTGATCGACTGTGACAGTTTTCAGTTTACGGAAGGCGGGCACACCTGGACGTGTCCTGTTGGCGTGACGGAGTTTCAGCCACCGGAATTGCAGGGTCAGGCGGATTTTTCGCGCATTATCCGCACGCCGGATCATGATCGTTTCGGGCTGGCGGTTCTGATTTTTGAGTTGCTGTTTCTTGGCAAACATCCTTTTGCCGGGCGGGGCGCATCGCCGCAGACGGGGGATGCGATCCGGGATTATGCCTATGTTTACGGGCGTCACTGGCCGTATGAGCGGCCGCCTCTGACGCTGCCTCCGGGTGCGGTTCCGCCCGCCTTGCTGACTCTGTTCGAGCGTGCGTTTTCGCGGGAAGGGACCGGCCGCCGGCCTGCGGCTCTGGAATGGACGCGGGTGCTGGCGCAGATGAATCTCGATCTGACGTCCTGTAGTGTGAGTCCGTTGCATCGGTACTGGATGCAGGCGCCAGGCTGTCCCTGGTGCGAGATTGAGAAGTCTCTGCGACAGCCTTTGTTCGGTGAGGCGCCCCGGCGTGAAGTGGTGCGGAAGCGCCGGGTGCCTGCCGGTTTGCAGATCGGGGAGGAGCCGCGTCCCGCCGAGCAGAAAATGACGGTTCTGTGGGAGCATTTCAGGACGATCCTGCCTGCGGGAGCGCCTCCGATCCCCCCTGCCCTGCCCCCTTTGCCGACGCCTTCGCCTGGTGGTGTGGAAGCGGGGAAGGTCAGGCAACTGAGCCGGTATGCGACGATTGTCGTATTCGGGCTGGCGCTGGCTGTTACGCATATGGTGTTCGATGCGGGTCTGCTGACGGACGGCGCGATTTTTCTGCTGGCCTGCCTGGCGTATTACCGGACCGGCTCCCGGGCTGATCGGGATGCGATGGCGGTTCTGCGCAAATGCAAAAAGGACTATGCGCAGTTTCTTGCGGGCCTCAATGCAACGGATGCCGGAGAGTTTAATAATTATTCAGAGAATTTAACGAATCTGCATCAGAAATGGCTTGAAGTGTCGGAGGAAGAGGAGGCGTTGCTTCGGGAATGTGTGAAGCAGGCGCGGGAGACAGGTTTGCGGCGCTTTCTGTCGAACCAGCGGCTTGAGGTCGCGACGATTCCGGGAATAGCTCAGGATGAAAAGCCGCCGATAACGGGAGCAGGTTTCAGGACCGCAGCGGACATTACGTCTCAAAAGCTGAATCAGAATCCGGGGCTCGAAGTGGTGACGCAGAAGCGTCTTCTGACCTGGCGCGAGTCCTGCGAAAGACGGTTTGTTTTTGAAGTTTCCCATGTGCCACCGGATCAGATTTCAGCCATCGCGAAGGATTATACGCGGCGACAGCGGGCCATTCAGTCTGCGTTTGAAATGGAGCTGGCCGAATTCAAAATCGCGAAGGCGGTGATTGTGGAGAACCGCGAGGACGCTATGCAGAATATCCGGATCGCGGGAAACTGTCTTCAGGCGGCGAGGAGCGAGGCGAAGGCGCGACGGCTGGTCTGACCGGGCCTCAGTGCAGCCAGATGGCGGCGGCGGCGGTCAGGGTGAAAGCGATCAGGGCGAAGGCGGGCCGTACGCGGATGAGTTCGGCGATGAGATGCAGGCGGGGGGCGGCCAGCAGGAGTGCCAGGGCGACGATGGCGGCGAGCGCGTAGCCGGTCCATTCCGGAAGGGATGGCGCTGCGGTTTCCGAGGTATCGGGGGATTGCGGTGTTTCCCCGGGAAGCGCCGGCGCCGGGGAGGACGATTCAGGAGAAGGATATGCGTCCGGTTCGGCTATGGCGGGTAGTGTGCCGGCGGGCGCTGTTTCCGGTTTGGGCGGGATGATATCGGCGGCTTTGAAGTAGAGCGGCGCCAGGCCTTCCTGGGGCGGCACCAGACGCATAAGCACGATCAGGCCTTCGCCGGAAATCTTTTGCCAGTGAGTGTCGGGGGGGATGCGGAAGCACAGATTCTGTGAGACGCGGGTGTCGGTCAGTTCGTCACGCGCCGGTCCGGGAGGGGTGGTGATGACTTCCCGCATGACCTGATAATCCGAGCAGCCACAGGAGCCGGTTCGGATGGCGTAAAATTCGTTCGTGTCGGGGAGCCGGGCGTGAGCCGCGTGACTGCCGGCGCACAGAATGACGAGGATGGCAGCCAGTCCGCCCGGCGAATGACCTGATCTGCTTCTCATAACGTGGGCGCTCCGGCGACCTCTTGCGTGGTGCCCGGAGTTCATGTGCTGATCGGGCTGTCGGTGGCGAGGATAGCCCAGCGTTCATGATCCCGCCACTGCCCGGCTATTTTAAGGTAGCACGGGGAAAGGCCTTCCCTTCTGAAACCGGCGCGGCGGGCCAGGGCGATGGAGGCTGTATTGCCGGGCTGGATGTTGGCTTCCAGCCGGTGCAGGCCGATGTCGCTGAAAGTGTGGGCGATGACCTGTTTCAGGCTGGCGGTCATGAAGCCGCGACCGGCATGGGATTTCATACCGTAATACCCGAGATACGCGCTTCTGAAGACGCCCCAGACGATCTGGCTCAGGGTGAACAGGCCGACGATCTCGCGGGTCTGCGCGTGTCTGGCGACGAAGCCGAGGCCGGGGCCGGTGAGGATCTGGCCGTACCAGGTGTCGAAACCGGCTTCATCGGTGAACGGTTCGGCCCAGGGGGCGTGGTAGTCGCGGCTGGCCTGATTGGCGCGGATGAGCTCGGGTGCGTCGGCGCATTTTACGGGGCTGATGAAGATGTCGTCGCTGGTCATCGGGCGGGGGTAGCATGGGCAGGGGGCTGGCGTGAAGGAAGGGCTCGATGAAGGGTTTCAGCAGGTGTCGAACAGGGCAAGCTGTGTGCGTTCGGTGGCCTGATCCTGCGCGAGCAGGGCGGACAGTGTGACTCCCAGCAGCCGGACCGGACGGGAGAGCGGGAAGAGTGTTTCGAGGGCTGTTCCGGCTGATGTGAGCAGGTCTTTTTCGCTACTGACCGGATCGGACAGGGAGCGGGCGCGGGTGACGATGCGGAAATCGGTATATTTCACTTTGACGGTGACGGTGCGCCCTGTGAGGTGTCTTTTGTCGCAGGACGCCCAGAGCTTTTGCGCGATACGTTCCAGCGCCGCGAACATTTCGTCCTGAGAGGCGATATCGCGATCGAAGGTTGTTTCCGTTCCGATTGATTTCCGCTGGCGGTCGGGATTGACGGGGCGGTGATCGATTCCGCGCGAGATGCCGGCGTAGAAGCTGGCCGAGCTGCCGAAACGGGCTTTCAGCATTCCGTCCGCGCAGGCGCGGAGATCGGCGCCTGTGCGGATTCCGAGGGCGTGCATTTTTCTGGCTGTTGCCGGGCCGATGCCGTGGAAACATTCGACGGGAAGGCTGGCGGCAAAGGCTGGTCCCTGCCGGGGTGTGATGACGAACAGGCCGTCCGGTTTTTTCTGTTCGGAGGCGAGTTTGGCCAGGAAGCGGTTGTAGGAGACGCCGGCTGAAGCTGTCAGTCCGGTTTCGGCGCGGATGTCGGCCCGGATTGCCTGCGCGATTTCGGTTGCGGAGCCGTATGCGCCCAGGTGGTCGGTGACGTCGAGATAGGCTTCATCGAGGGACAGGGGCTGGATAAGGGGGGTGTAACGGGCGAAGACGTCGTGGATCTGAGCTGACACGGCACGGTAGATTTCGAAGCGCGGTTTGACAAAGATCAGTTCGGGGCAGCGCCGTTTTGCCATTGTCGAGGGCATGGCGGAGCGCACGCCGTAGCGTCGGGCCTCGTAGCTGGCGGCGGCGACCACGCCCCGGGCCTCGCCTCGCCCCACGGCGACGGGTTTTCCGCGCAGCGACGGGTCATCGCGCTGCTCGATGGAGGCGTAGAAGGCATCCATGTCGATATGCAGGATGCGGCGCACGGGGTCTGGCGGGGAAAGGTCCGACATGGAGCGATCCTGCTCGCGAAATGAGAACAAAACAAGATCGTCCGGTGATTTATCTGCTCTGCGGAGATGCGGCCGGTCCCGTCGGCCGATACGTTCACGCAATATTAAGCCGGACCGGGTTCTGTTCTCTGAAATTCTTCCCGTGCATCGCATCCTTCGGGCAATGAGGACATCACTTGCGCTGGCAACCTCGCAGACGCGCCGAACCGGCACGCGGGCTCAGAACCGCGGCATTGCTGACTCTGGTTTTCATGATGATGGCGGCTGCGACGAGGTTTCTTTGCACGGACTCCGTGGGCTACAGTGCGATCTGGCCGCCCAACGCCATTCTGCTGGTCGCTCTGCTTACCCTGCGCGCGCGGCTGGCGACGGGCGTGCTTGCCGTCTGTTTCCTGTTCAATCTCTTCATCAATCGTTTCAGCGCGCTTTCGCCGTCTGAGGCTGTGCTGGCCTGTGCGTTCAATCTGTTTCAGGCCACAGTCGCCGCGTTTTTCACCCGGAGATTTTGTGGCGGGATAACGGACCTGGCGCGGCTGAGGCGGTTTCTGACGTTTACGGTGATTGCGCTGCTTGTCTCGGCGCTCGAAGCCGGGATTGGCACGGCGATTGAAAGTATCTGGCTGGGTATCCCGGTCAGAGCCTTCGCGGAATGGTTGCAGTGGGTTCTCTGTGACACGCTTGGACTTCTGATTGCGACGCCCGTGGTTCTGACGCTGGTGCGCGGCTGGAAGAAGGGGCTCCCGAATTCCGGCGTGCTGGCCGAGCCGCTGACTGTGGGGGCGTCGTCGATTGCTCTGACGGTTTTTGCCTTTTCGTCTCCGCAATGGGCTTTTCTGCTCTGCATGTATCCGGCTCTCGTCTTTCTGGCGTTTCATGCTCATGGCGCTTCGATGAGTATCGCGATGTTCTGTGTTTCACTCTGTGCGGCGGCGCTGACGGCGCATGGTATCGGCCCGGTGGCCGGTCTGGAGCCGGGGCATCCTCTGATACGCGAGATGATGCTGCAATCGTATCTTTTCTCGCTTGTTCTGACCGTGCTTATGGTGAACAGCACTATTGGAGAAAATCGTCGTTATACGAGACGTCTTTCACTTATGAAGCGCAATCTCGAATATCTTGCGACGCATGATTCCCTGACATCTCTGATTAACCGGAGCTGTTTTCAGAGCCGGCTGGCGCTTGCCCTGGAGAGAAGATCCTGCGGCGCGTTATTTCTGATCGATGTCGATTATTTCAAGCAGATCAATGACAATCTCGGCCATCATGTCGGGGATGAATTTCTGAAGGAATTCAGCCGGCGGATGCTTGATTTTCTTCAGGCGCACGATACGGCGCCCGCGCGATTTGGGGGTGATGAATTCGCGGTTATCATTCCGGGAAAATTTTCGCCCCGGACTATTGATTACCTGTGCGGGGCGTTCATCAGGGATCTGCTTTTGCAGCCTTACCGGCTGGCGGAGACGGAATATCGGGTGACTGCCAGTATTGGCGTGACGCTGTTCGGCCCGGAAGACGCCCTTCGGGGGACGGGTGAGATCATGCGTCAGGCGGATATTGCGCTTTATGCGGCAAAGCGGGCCGGGCGTAACGGTTACCGTCTGTTCTCGCATGGGGGCATGTCGGATATTCTGCCGCATGCGGGGCTCATCAGGCAGGCGAATGTTGCGGCGGCTCCGGTGGTTGATGCCTGAGTGTGACAGGTCCTGGCTGTTCCGGGCCGGGAGTGGAATGTTGGAGGGCGGGACGGATGATGCCGGAGTGGCGGGAGAGGATTTCAGTCATACAGTTTCCGACAGCGGGCTGTGCTCCTGTCCTGTGGCGGAGCGCAGTCTTGCGACGTCACGGGCCGGGGGTGTTCCGAAAAGGCGTCGGTAATCGCGGCTGAACTGGGAGGGGCTTTCGTAGCCGACGGCGAAACCGGCTTCGGCGGCGTCTTCTCCGTCTGTGAGCAGGCGTTTTCTGGCTTCCTGGAGGCGGATGCGGGTGCGGTATTGCAGCGGGCTCATCATGGTGACCGCGCGGAAGTGACGATAGAACGAGGGCGTGCTCATGCCTGCGGTTTTCGCGACGGTATCGATGTCGAAGGCTTCGGCGTAGTGGTCGCGTATCCAGGCGATGGCGCGGCTGATCTGTGAAAGATAGCTGTCGGCGAGGGCGATCTGTCGCAGCAGAGCGCCCTGTTCGCCCTGAAGAAGACGCCAGGCGATTTCCTTTTTGATCAGCGGGGCGAGAACGGGGATATCGTCCGGGGTATCGAGCAGGGCCGTGAGGCGGGTGGCGGGGCAGAGAAGATCTTCGGTCAGTGTGCTGACGGCGACGCCGGCGCCTGTGCGGGCATCGGATGGTGTGATGGTGAGGAGGAATGTGGCGATCTCGGCGGGATCGAGGTCGAGGCTCAGGGAGAGGTAGGGGGCGTCGGCGGTGGCCTGGGTGACGCAGCCGGTGACGGGAAGATCGACCGTGGCAATCAGGTATTTTTCAGCATCGTAGGTGAAGGTATGGCTGCCTATGATGACCTGTTTGCTTCCCTGGACGACGATGCAGAGGCGGGGCCTGCAGATGCAGTCGGCAGGCAGGGTCTGACATTCGGAGCGGAACAGGGTCAGGCCGGGAAGTCTGGTTCGGGTGTGGGGCTCCGTGGCGTGGCGGAGAATGGTGTCGCGGAGCATGGCGAGGTGGGGACGCATCGGTCGGACTTTCTGTGCTGCGGTGGCGTATGATGTGACGGGTTCGGGGGCCGTCGGGGCGGATGGAAGTCACGGCTGTCTGACGGACGGGTTCGGGGGCTCAGGACAATCACGGAGGCATGGTCCTGTAAAGGCGGCTGTGTCTCTTCTGTCGGGTGTGTGATTGAATCGGGCAAGAACGGGATTGGATTCTGCTATCGGGTTCGGGACTATAACGGCAGGATTGGCGGGCGGGACTGATGCGCCGTACCGCGTGCTGACAGGATTGTTCAGGAACCTGCGTGGGATACGGCGATTTCCGAGGGAGGAAACGACCATGAAATATAATCTTCTGGGTCAGACGGGGCTGCTGGTTTCGGAGCTGTGTCTGGGCACGATGACGTTTGGCGGCGGTGCTGGCATCTGGACGAAAATGGGGGCGTTGCAGCAGCAGGCGGCGGACGATCTGGTTCGTACAGCGCTTGATTCCGGCGTCAATTTTATCGACACGGCGAATGTGTATTCCGGCGGGCTGTCGGAGGAGATCACCGGGCAGGCTTTACGGAATCTGGGCGTTGCGCGCGACGACGTTGTTGTGGCGACGAAGGTTCTGGGGCCGATGGGGGACGGGCCGAATGCGCGGGGGGCGTCGCGGGCGCATATTCTGGCGCAGGCGCGGGCCAGTCTGAAGCGGCTACAGCTTGATCACATCGACCTGTATCAGATTCACGGGGTTGATCCTCTGACGCCGGTTGAGGAGACGATGGAGGCTCTGGACACGCTCGTTCGCAGTGGTGACGTGCGATATGTGGGCGTGTCGAACTGGGCAGCGTGGCAGATTGCGAAGGCGCTCGGGATTGCGGAGCGGAAGAACCTGGCGCCGCTGCGATCCTTGCAGGCGTATTATACGATTGCGGGGCGGGATGTGGAGCGGGAGATTGTGCCGATGCTGCTGTCAGAGCGGGTCGGTCTGATGGTGTGGAGTCCGCTTGCGGGCGGGTTGCTGTCGGGAAAGTATCGTCGGGACGGGACATCGGTTTCCGGTGACGGGCGGCGGGCCAGTTTCGACTTTCCTCCGGTGAATCGTGACCGGGCGTTTGATGTGATCGATGCGATGCGACCGGTTGCGGAAGCGCATGGATGCAGTGTGGCGCAGGTGGCGCTGGCCTGGCTGCTGCATCAGAAAGTTGTGACCAGTGTGATCGTCGGGGCGCGGAATCCGGAGCAGCTTTCTGATAATATCGCGGCGACGTCCGTGACTCTGAGCGATGAGGAACTGGCTGTGCTGGATAAGGTCAGCGCGTTGTCACCGGAATATCCGGGGTGGATGATTGAGCGGCAATCGGACTATCGTGCGGGCGGCATTGTGGATGAGCCGAAGAAGACTGTCTGAGAAAGATTTAGAGGTATTATTATGTTTTCATGTACTGGTTATGCCGCGATGGCGGCGGATGTGTCTCTGAAGCCGTTTGCGTTTGAGCGTCGGGACACGGGGCCGGAGGATGTCCGGATCGAAATTCTTTATTGTGGTGTCTGTCATTCCGATCTGCATCAGGCGCGCAACGAGTGGCAGAACACGATTTATCCCTGTATTCCGGGGCATGAAATTGTTGGTCGGGTTGCGGAGGTCGGGGCTTCGGTGACGCGGTTTCGCAAGGGCGAGCTGGTCGGGGTCGGGTGTCTGGTGGATTCCTGTCGAGAGTGTGCGAGCTGCAAAAAAGGCCTTGAGCAGTATTGCGAGGTCGGATTTGTCGGCACGTATAATGGCGAGGACCGGCAGGGGCGAGGGATTACGTTTGGCGGGTATTCGCGGGCGATTGTTGTCGATCAGGGCTTTGTTCTGAAGATTCCGGAGACGCTCGATCCGGCGGCTGCGGCGCCGTTGCTGTGCGCGGGGATTACGACGTGGTCGCCGCTGCGGCACTGGAAGGTCGGGCCGGGGCAGCGGGTTGGCATTGTCGGTCTGGGCGGGCTTGGTCATATGGGCGTGAAGTTTGCGAAGGCGCTCGGGGCGGAGGTGGTGCTGTTCACGACCTCGCAGAGCAAGGTTGCGGACGGGATCAGGCTGGGGGCGCATGAGGTTGTGCTGTCGAAAGATCCGGCGGCGATGGCGAAGGAGCGCGGGCGGTTTGATTTTATCCTTGATGCGGTCGCGGCTGATCATGACATCAATGCGTATCTGGATCTTCTGAAGCTGGACGGGACGCTGGTGCAGGTTGGTGCACCGGAGACGCCGTTGCCGGTTTCGGTGTTCAGTCTGCTGATGAAGCGGCGGAATTTCGCGGGGTCGCTTATCGGGGGGATTCCGGAGACGCAGGAGATGCTGGATTTCTGCGGTGAGCACGGGATCACGTCGGATATCGAGATGATCCGGATGGAAGAGATCGAGGTGGCGTATGAGCGGATGCTGCGGTCAGATGTAAAGTATCGGTTTGTGATCGATATGGCGTCCATGCCTGCCGGCGCGTGAGGCCGGGATGAGAGTAGCGGGCTCTGCCCGGACCTGACAGGGAGCGCGGCTTCCTGCACCCTGGTGTGTTTCCTGTAAAACGGTTTGCAAAGGTCTTTGATTTTTGCGGGGTTTCAGGGCAGAGCCATTTCCTTGTCTGATTGCAGGTCGGGGATGTTCCCTGACTGTAAAAGAAGCTCTGACATCAGGGGAAGCTGCTATCCGTCCGCCGAAATCTTCTCGTCCGGGTGCCGACGTTACCGGGGCGATCTGTGCCGCCGTGGCCTGTATTCCTGCCGGGTGGGTGGCCACATACGTGCAGATTGCCGGCATGGCCGGGCTGCCCGGACGGTCGCGGCTTGTCGGCCATGTTCTCCGGCACCTCGATCCCGCTGTAAAAATTCCATGGCATCGCGTGGTCAATGCGAAGGGCGAGGTGTCTTACGCGGTATCGAGAAACGGGAGTGATGCTGTTCAGCGGACCCTGCTGGAGCAGGAAGGTGTGATCTTCGATGATCGGGGGCGCATTGATCTGAGCCGGTGGCGCTGGCCTGCTTCGCTGATGTAATCGGGGAAAAACGTGGTTTCCGGGCTGTCGGTCTGCCGGTAAACAAACCGGTTTCCAAAGGCCGTGGCCTTTGGTGGGTTTCAGGGCAAAGCCCTGAGAAAAACAGCAACAGTTAAAAAGAACAGGGCTGGTAAAGCGATGCGGAGTTAACCTGCGGCGGACTTCTTTCAGACTCATGCGATCATGGACACGACTCAGGGCTCTTTCGTTTCAGCTTTTCCGAAAATCTGTGTCAGGTGGGCTGCGTACTGCGCCAGGGTATGATCGATATCGGGGGATTTGACGACGTCTGTGGCCTGAAAGGTTGGCAGGCGGGTCATGGCGAGAAATTCGTGAGCTTTGTGGAAGGGAAAGAAAACGGCGTCCTGGCCTTTGCCTTCGAAGAGTTGGGCGGGGTCGGTGAAGGCTTCCCCGGGGGCGTTCCAGGTGGCGGAGATCATGTAGCGTTTGCCATCAAGCAGCCCGCCGGAGCCGTATTTGCGTTCCGGGTGGGCGCGGCTGCGGCCGTCGCTGGCGTAAAGTTTTCCGTGGCCGGCGGTGAGGACTTCATCGAGGTATCTCTTGACGATCCAGGGCGTGCCCATCCACCAGGCGGGGAACTGGTAGATCAGGGCGTCGGCCCAGAGATAGTTTTCGACTTCGGTTTCCGGGGTGTAGCCGGCATCGATGGTGGTTTTGCGGATGGCGTAGCCGGCGGCGGCAAGCTGGTCGGCGGCGGCATCGTGCAGGGTTGCGTTCAGGCGGCCGTGGGAGTGGGCGAAGGCTTTGCCGCCGTTGAGGAGGAAAAGGTTTTTCATGGTTGTCCTCGTGATGTTTCGGGGGAGCGTTTCGCGCAGTGTTACGTCGTTTGAGCAGAATGGCCAGACCTGCCGTGCGGGTAGTGTGGCGGGACCGGGCATGCGGGAGAGATTGTTCCGGTTTCGTCTGTCTTCTGAACTGTGTCGGGTGTGTTACACTGATGTTCCCTCCCCTGTCTTCGCGGGTACATGTCTGTGTCCGGGGCGGCCTGATGTGGCGGGGCGTTGCGGCAATGCAGGCGTATTCGGACGTTTTTAGGAAAACCGGTGTTTTTACGGCAACTGACTTATCTGATCGCGCTCGATCAGTATCGGCATTTTTCCAGAGCGGCGGAGCATTGCGGCGTGTCGCAGCCGGCGCTTTCGGCGGCGATCCGGCAGCTTGAGCATGAGCTTGGGGTGACGATCGTGCGTCGGAACCGGCGGATGTTCGGGCTGACGCCTGAGGGGGAGCGGGTTCTGGCCTGGGCGCGGCAGACGGTGGCGGATCTGGACAGTCTGCGGCAGGAGGCGGCGTTTGCGCAGGATGTGGCGGGCGGGTCGATTTCGCTTGGCGTGATGCCGCCGGCGATTCAGGTCGTGCCGCTGTTGCTGGAGAGTTTACGGGCTGCGGTTCCGGCATTGCATGTTGAGGTCACGGTTTTTTCGAGCAGTGACATTCTGCGGGAGCTGCGGGAGCATCGGATTCAGCTTGGGCTGATGTATCTCGATCAGGTGCCGGTAGACGGGGCGTTCGAGACGCGGGAGATGTATGCCGAGCAGCATGTTCTCGCGGCGGCGGGCGGGATAGTGCTGCCGGGGCGCGGGGCGTGCGACTGGGCGGCGGCGGCGTCTGTTCCGCTGTGTCTGCTGAGTCGCCCGATGCGGAGCAGGCAGATGGTGGATGCGTGTTTCCGGGAGGCCGGGGTGTCGCCTTCGGTGATGCTGGAGACGAATGCGCTGGAGCTGCTTCATTCGGAAGTGCTGTCGGGTCGGCTGGCGACCATTCTGCCGGTGGCAGCGTTACCGGCGGGGGCGCCGGAGGGCGGACCGTTGCAGGTGCGGCGGCTCGATCCCTCCCCTGCTCCGGGGGTCGGGCTCGTGCGGGTGAAGCAGACGGTTGCGACGGCGCTGATGGTGCGGGCGTGGGAGATTGTGTCCGGGCTGTCGCTGGGCGAGGCGTTTCGGTTTTAGGGGGCCGGGGGCTGGAGTTGCGAACGGATCGCAAAAATGGCAGCGCAGCGGTGTCTGAAAGGATGGCTCTGACCTGTGACCAGTTCGATCACCGCTCTGACTACGCTTATCACGCAGGAACGCCTGTCGATCATGCGGCTGGTTCAGCGTATTGTCGGCACCCGGGAGACAGCTGAGGATATTGCGCAGCTTCTGTTCGAGAAAGTTCAGAAGATTGATGAGGCGTCGGAGATCGCCAATCCGCGCGCCTGTCTTTTTCGTCTGGCATCCAATCTTGCGATCGATCATGCAAGGCAGGCGAAGAGACGTGAAATGCTCCATGCCGGGATTCGTGATATTTTGTGGACAGAGGATGCCGGGCTGTCACCCGATCAGCAGCTCAGCGATCGGGAAGAGCTGAAACGGGTTAAGGACATGATTGCCGATCTTCCCGAACCGACGCGGACGATATTCTGTCTGAACCGGTTTTACGGGCTTTCCCAGACGGAGATTGCGCGACGTTATGGCCGGTCGCCCACGATTGTGAATCGTCATATTCAGCGCGCTCTGGAAATTCTTTCCCATGTGAGGGACAGACGCTGACGCGGAAAAAAGAGTGTCCGGTTGCCTGCTGGTGTGGAAAAGCTTCTTCCGCCGGCGTCATTTTCCGGAGAGCAGGCGCGGAACAGAAACAAGCGTGAACACAGACCCGTCATCTTTTCGTGGGTGAACCCGGCTGGAACAATCATAAGGAGACAGGCGGCCTTTTCGAGTATCTGTTTTCACACTGGTTCAATTCTCACCTGACGTTTCAGCAGACATTCCGTTATGAGGAATCGAAGGCGAATTTCAGCTATGCGACATCATTTCAGCCCCAGACCGGAACCGATGCTCACGGGAATACTTTCAAGCCGACAAAAGGCACGCAGTACGAAGCGGGTCTGAAATATAAACCGCGTGGTTTTGACGCGCTGTTTACGGCTTCGGCGTTTCATATCGACCAGACGAATGTTCTGACCCAGGACCCCGATAATCCGGATTTCTCTATACAAAGCGGCAAAGTGACCTCGAAAGGGTTTGAGGTCTCGGCGCAGGCCAACGTGACAAAGGATCTTCGTTTTATCGCGTCTTATACATATGACGATGCGCGTTACAGCAGCAGCAACGACACGGCGATCCCGTATTATTACGATCCGACATCAGATTCCGTCGGTTATCACATGAGAGCAGGCACCGCGACTTCGTTGCAGGGAAAATATGTCAATGCCGTTCCCCGGAACATGACGTCGCTGTTCGTCAATTATGCGTTGCCGAGAGGGATGGTCAGGGGGCTTGAGTTCAATTTTGGCGTTCGTTACGTGGGCTGGACGTATGCGAATACGGCAAACTCCTTCAAGGTCCCGGCTTTCATCCTGTTCGATACAGGCATGCGTTATGACTTCGGAGAAGCCACAGCCTTTCTGAAGGGTCTGGTCGGTCAGGTTACGATTTCCAATCTGACCAACAAATATTACATTACGTCCTGCGCAACGACACAGTGTTATATCGGACAGGGGCGGCGTGTTTACGGTAATCTGAGTTATCGCTGGTAATACCTGGTTATGATCATTCGAGAAAACCTTATGCCGGCAGGTATCAGACCGGGAAAAGGAACTGACGCAGGCGGGTGTCTGCGTGTGGAGAAAAGGACAGTGAATGGCTGTCGATGCTGATGACCGGGGTCAGGGACAGAGCGTTGACCAGCCAGGCGGCTGTCATTGAAGAGATATCTTCCGGTCTGACCGAGGTTTCCCGAAGCAGGCCGCTTTCGCAGAGACGCGACCGCGCGATCCCGGGGAGCGGGCCGTCCTGCAATGGCGGAGTTAAGAAAGTGTCGTGCATCAGAAACAGGATATTGGCCGTTGTGCTCTCGGCGACGGCGCCTGTGGTGGCGAGCAGAAGGGCGTCGTCCAGCCCGGAGGCGGCGGCTTCCATGCGGGCCATGATGAATGGGAGACAGGCCAGGGATTTGACGCTGCTCAGAGGGGATTTTTCGTCCTTTCGATAGCGGCTTGTGCCGAGCCTGACGGGAGTGGACGGCTTTTGGGCGGCGGGCGCTGTCCGGATGAGGATTGTCGGTCGGACAGGCGATGTGGGAAGGACACCGCGCGGGCCGCAGCCGCGTGTGATGGTGAGGCGGAGTGAGCCATTTGTCAGGGCTGAGGCCTCAAGCAGATCGGTCATTGCCTGTTGCAGAAGGGAGAGGTCGGGAGGCGGAAGCATGAGGGTCCGGCACCCTTCCGCCAGTCGTGCCAGATGACGATCCGGATGGCAGACTTTTCCTGACGCCACACGCATGGTTTCAAACAAACCGTCACCGAGCAGGAGACCGCGATCATCGGGGGCGATACGGGCTTTTTCGAGCGGGAGGATTGTGCCGTCGAGCCAGACGGGATCTGTCACTGGGCTGATCTTTCCGGGTCTGCAGAGAGGCATTTCAGGAGAACGCCTTCAGGAGTGGCGTGGCTTTCAGCACCATTTCATCGTATTCCCGCGCGGGATCTGAGAGCCAGGTGATGCCGCCGCCCGCGCCGATCGAGAGACGGTCCTGATTCTCCCTGACGAGGCTGCGGATGATGACGGAACTGTCCATGGCGCCGTCATGACTGATGCGAAAAAGGCTGCCGCAGTAGGCGCCCCGGGCAGAGGTTTCGAGCTGGTCGATGACTTCCATGGCGCGTTTCTTGGGAGCGCCGGTCACGGAGCCGGGCGGCAGCGTGGCTTTGAGCAGATCGATGGCATCCAGTCCGGGGCGAAGGCGGCCTTCGACTTCCGAGACCAGGTGAAGAAGATGTGTGAACTGTTCCACTTTTGAAAGCTGCGGCACGGCGACGGAGCCGAGACGGGAGACGCGGCCTATGTCATGTCGCATCAAATCGGTGATCATCAGGTTTTCCGCCAGTTCTTTTTCATCGACGGAGAGAATTTCGGTATTTCTCCTTTTATCCGCTTCTGTTTTTCCGGCCGGAGCCGTTCCCTTGATCGGGCGGGTTTCGATGCGGCCTTCTGCCGACAGCGAGATAAAGCGTTCGACCGAGGCGCTGAGCAGGGACACGTCCGGTGTTTTCAGCCAGGCGCCGAATGGAGCGGGCGAGGTGGCGCGCAGGGCATGGTATGCGGCGCGTTCATTAAATCCGGCTGGCCGTTTCGCGAACCAGCGCATGGTCAGATTGGCCTGAAAGATATCGCCTGCTTCGATGAATTCAATGATTTTGCGAACGGATTTCATCCAGTCTTCCCGATCCTGGTCCGGGATGAAACAGAGCGGTGGATTCACTGGAAATCCGGATCGCGGTGTGAAATCCGGAGGGGGATTCCCGGCCTTGCTGATCCAGCGGCATCGTTTTTCCCGTCGGTCGAAGGCAAGGACATCTGTGAAAGAGGCGGCCAGGAAGGATGGCGTTCCGGAAGGATGCCGGGATGAAAGATCGTTCTGTTTCAGACCGCTTTCATAAGAGGCGAGCCCGATCACGCCGCCGGAGAAAGGCAGGTCCGGTTCGCTGTCGGAGGCGACGGCGGTCTGCGCGATCTGCCGGAGGTGCTGCCAGGGATCGCCGATGACGGGATGATCGTTACGCAGGAGAGTATGGCCGCTGAGAGTGAGTGTTTCGGCCGGGGACAGGCAGAGGAAAGACCAGCGCGAGCGGGTGCTGACGATTTCGCCGCCGCTGTCGAGATATGCGGCCCAGGGGTGGGCTTCCATGAGAGGCAGCACGGCTTCGGGTGAGCGCCACGGGAGTTCGGTGGTGGTCAGGGAGGTGTCTCCTGTTGCGGGATGTCGGAGCGGACGCTACGCGGCGGCACGGTCTGTCTGCGCCATTCTGAAGGAACTTTCAAAACCAGCGGATTTTCCGGCTCCTTTCGGAGACCGCCTGGGGAACCGGGGCCGTTTATCCACGTCTCCCTGTACGGGAAGGCATTCCTGACATTCGGGGACGGTGGTCGTGCTGTCACGGCATCCTCCCGCACTGCCGCCGGGAATCGGCTTTGCTGGATGCAATTTAATGTTGTTTTTCGACATACTACTTTACAGATGCTCGCCAGATACCGCTGATCTGAAGCCTGTCTCTCTGATCGGAGCATGACATGACTGAACAAGATAATGCAGTTTCCTCTCCTGTTGAGATCGACGGCAGTTATACGCTGCCTTACGGGACAGTGCCGGATATTGACCTGTTTGCGCCAATCGATCCTGACAATCCTGACGGGCCGTTTGTTCCGCTGGATGCCACCATCAATCTGCGGAATGCAACGCAGGCGGCTACGATTTCCGCGACTTTTCTGGGGATCGTGCATGTTGTCGGAGGCCTGGGGGGCAGCATTGATATAGGCGTGCCGGATACACGTGATGTCTGTTCGCTCGATCTCTCCGAAGCTGGCGGATCGTGGCAGGTGTCGGTGCGCCAGGCCTCGGCCGGCGACATTACATTGGGGCGTGGTGCGTCTTCCGTTGTGTTCGACGGTTATGGTGGAACCGTGACGGGCGCTTATGGTTTCCAGACCGTGGACACCGGAAATGTCGGTGCTACCGTAGCGATTGGCGGGAGCGGCAATACGGTGCTGGTGGATCCATCGGCGTCTGTGGATATTACGCTGCCCGGTTCATTCAATACTGTCACGGAAAGTTCCGGTTCGTATGTTTCCGATTACACCAGCAGTATTGTTTGCGGTGCGTATGCGCAGCTTTCCGGCATAGGCAGCAGCACTGTCACGGCGGGCGACAAATCGACGTTTTCCGGCACGTTTTCCGGTGACACGATCACGGCGGGCGGGGAAAGCCACTTTGATACCGTCAGTGGCTGCGATGTGACGACGCGGTTTAAATGTTCTTTTGTGACCGTCACCGACAGTTCGGTTCTGACGATTGAGCGGGATTGCCGGATCGGCACGCTGGGCGACGGGTCGGAAGTGACGACGGCGAATGATCTTGTCGTGGATCATCTGGACAGTTCCTCAGTTTATGGCGCGGGGCTGGTGACGGTGGACGGGTCTGTCTCCGGTCAGACGGGTGGCAGCCCGTATGGCGACATCGTCGCGGCGAAAATCATTGATCTGAGCTTTGGCGATACGGACGCCGATGCCTCGGTGTCGCTGAGTGCGGCCAGCCGGGGATCGGTCATTCAGGGTGGCTCCGGTGTTCAGACGGCACTGAATGATGGCGCGGCCGGGATGACGTTCATCAGCGCGGACAGCAATACGGGCGGTCATTTCACGGCGGTTGGCAATGGTGACATCGACACGTTTCGTGCGGTCAGCAGCATGACGATGACGGGCGGGGCCGGGAAAGGCAATCTGTTCGACATTGTGTCGGCTGTTCCGGCGCAGGATGTGATTACCGATTTCATGGCGAGCAGCGGCAACCGGCTGGAGTTATCCGGATTTGGGCTGACGGATGCGGGGCTGCGGACTGTGATCGACCAGGCGACGACATCGGCCTCCGGCGTGAAGCTTCATCTGGGCAGTCAGACGACGGTCATGTTCAGCGGGATTTCGCTGGAGCAGTTGCAGCATGCCGCCATTACTCTGAGCTGAATGACGGGCGGCTCCCCTCCCCTTTTCCGGCGGAGGGGCCATCATAACTTCCTTTTATGATGTCATGACAACAAACGCCTGGACGCGGTTCATGGTCTGGCTCAGTGTTCGCCTTCTTTTCAGCCGGAGGGATGATGGGCGCGGGACAAGGTTCGGCGGGGCGTTCTGCTTTCTCTGCCGGGGCTGCGTCCTGGCTGGCGCGGGGTCCGTGGCTGCGCGGTGATCGCCTGCGGTGGTTGCTGACGCCGTCTTTCGGGGATCTGGCCTTTGCTGTGCGGTCTTCGCTGGCGGCGGCGCTGTCCCTGCTGATTGCAATGTGGATGGAACTGGACAGTCCGCAATGGGCGCCGCTGACGGTGTGGGTTGTGGCGCAGTCCTCACGCGGGGAGTCTTTATCCAAGGCGCGGTGGCGGGTTGCCGGGACGGTTGCGGGCTGTTGCGCGGCGATTGCGCTGGTGGCGGCGTTTCCGCAGGCGTCCGGGCTGTTTTTTGTTTCGCTGGCGTTGTGGATCGGGCTGTGCTGCGGATTTGCGACGTTCTTTGACGGCTACCGGTCTTACGGGTTGCTGGTGACGAGTTTCACGTCGACGATTGTGGCCACGGGCGCGATCATTCAGCCGGATGAAGTGTTTGACGTGGCGATGTCGCGGGGCACCTACATCATTCTGGGTATTGTGTGCGAAGCGACGCTGGCGATGCTGTTTATGCCGGGGTTGCAGGAGAAGGCGCGGGCGCGGTTGCTGGGGCGCCTGGAGGCGGTGTGCGCGGCGGTTTCGGTGGGGGTGACGCGACTGGTTGAAGGGCGGGCCGATCCGGAGGCGGACCAGCGTTTACTGGCGGAGCTGATGGCGGCGAACGGACGCATTGAATTTGATGTGCTGGAGATGGCGCCGCAGACGCCCCGGATTGCGGATCATGCGCGGGCGGCGATTGCGGATCTGCTGATGATGCTGGCGCGGGCGCGGGGCGTGGCGGCGTCCGGGCGGGTTCCGGGGTCTGATCCGGAGCGGGATTATCAGGCGGCACGGGCGCATGTGCGGGCCTGTATTGTGCCGGTTCGGGGGGATCGGTTCCGGTTTCGGGTGCGGTCGCAGCGTCATGCCGTGGAGTCGGTTCAGAACGGATTGCGGGCCTGTGCGGGTATTATCGGGGCCTGGCTGGTCTGGGAGGTGACGGCGTGGCCCGCGGGGGTGACGTTTGTTTCGATGGTGTCGCTGGTTTACGGGTTGCTGGCGACCCGTGAGGTGCCGATCATGGCGTCGGGGGCGTTTTTTCGCGGGGCGGTGTGGTGTGCGGTCGTTGCGGGGATTTTTGCATTTCTGGTGATTCCGGCTGTAACGGCGCCGGAGTGTCTTGTTCTGGCGCTGCTGGTTCCGATGACCATTGGCGGTCTGGCGGCGCGGAATGCGGCGACGACGGGGTATGCGTTTTCGTTCAACATGTTTCTGCCGGTTCTGATCGGGCCTTCCAATATGGGTCGGTTTGACGAGGTGTCGTTTCTGAACGGGGCTTCGGCTTTTCTGGCGGCGGTGCTGTTTACGCGGCTCACTTTCGGGACGGTGCTGCCGTTTAGGGCGGATGCGCATTTGCGGCGGACGCGGGCCTGGACGGAAAAGCGGCTGCGGGCGATTGCGGATTTACGGAGCCGGGTGACGGCCTATCGGTGGTTGTCGGACAATGCGGACAGCATGGTGCGCACGGTCCGGACATCGCATGCGGTACCGCGTGCGACGCTGGTGACGGCGATGGAGCGGCATCTGGAGGCGATGACGCTGGGGATGCTGGTGATTACGGTTCGGCAGGAAGTGCAGGCCGGTCGGGTGCCGGGGGGGTTTGAGACGCGGGTTCGGGTGTTTTTACGGGTGTGGGAACGGTCGGGCGATACCGGGGCCCGTCCGGTGGCGCGGGCGCTGCTGTGGGGACTGGAGCGACGCGGTGTCGGGGACACGGCGCTGGTGGGCGCGCTGGCGGGGATTGCGGGCAGCGGGCCGGGCTGACCCCTCCCCTGCACGGCCCTGCCTGTGTCGTGTTACGTTGGGTTTTCGCTGCTGTTGTGATTGCGGCCAGGGACGTCGGCGAGGGTACGGTTTTGCGCATCTTTCCACTCTGTCCAGCCATTTGAAGAACGGCCCATGAGAAACACGGCGGCCGGACTCGGGTTTTTGAAAAGTGTGTCCTGTGGGAAGATGGCCCGGCCATCTTCGATGCGGATGGCGCCCTGCTCGGTGAGAGCCTGTCTTTTGGCGTAATAGCCGGGACTGTTCTCGGGGGAGGAAGCGGAGGCTTCCGATCGACCATATGAGCCGGCGAGAACGACCAGCCTCTCCTCCGTATAACGGGCGTGGGCATCCACGCCGTCCGCGCAACAAAAAAACAGAGCGGAGGTCGGGTCCGGAGTTGCAGAAAGATGCTGCGTTCCGGGATTGACGCATTCAGCCCCCCGGCGGTCTTTAATCAGCGGCTCGAATATCGGGTATCCGAGAGTGGTGAGGTTTGCGCGCGGGATTTCGATAAGCTGGAGGATACGCGTTGTGATGGCCGCGACACGAATACCCTGAGGATCGCCTGACGGCAGATAGATCTGGATTGTCCGGGGATAATTCGGCACGGTCCGGTCTCCGGGATCGGGCGGGAAGCGGGTATTTCCCATAATAATAGTGCGCCGGGATGAACAAAAACTTTCGGTATTGTGGCCTTACGTATCTGAGGCGCTCCTGAGAAGGAACTTTGCGGGAGATTTTCGGTGTGTGTTCTGAATTCGCAGTCTGCAATACAGGAATAAATCGTGCGGGATGACGGTTGTGGGTCTGTCTGTCCAATATTAAAACCAACCGGATGGGTAAATATATAAAATATAACAATACTGCCACCATATCCGTGAAAAAACGTCTCATGACAACATTTTCGCGAGGTCATATTCGCGTTGTATGTGAGAGGAGCCGGCTGCTTTTACATCGGCGTGCCGGCAGCGGCCTGTGCTGTTCTCGAAAAAGCTGATGGCGCACGAGTGATTATTCTGAGTGGCACGGGCGGAAAGGTTTTCTGCCCGGGTGGCGATGTCGTGGGGTGGGGGAAGTCCGGCGAGGAAACCTGAAAAACCTGTAACCGTTAGATATGGGCAACAGGAGCAGAAGAATGGCACGCGGAGAAGACTCGTCTGCTCAACAGGCGGGTATTAAACAGGAAAAAATCGAACATGCCCGGCATAAGGCCTATCTGTTCGCCGGGGCGGCGGGATTAGCGGGGCTGATGTTTGGTCTCGATACGGGCGTTATTTCCGGGGCGCTGAAATTTATTGCGCAGGATCTTGGAGCGGATGACCGGACGCAGGAATGGATTGTGTCCTCTCTCATGATGGGCGCGGCCGGCGGTTCTCTTCTGGCGATTCCGGTGGCGCGGCATAGCGGCCGGCGTGGGGCGATGCTGTATGCGGGCCTTCTGTTTCTGATTGGAACGGCGCTGTGTTCCGTGGCGCATTCGGTCGGGATGATGATCGCCGGGCGTGTCATTCTGGGCGTGGCGGTGGGGTTCGCCTCGTTCTCCGCCCCGCTCTATATTGCGGAGATTACGGAAAAACGGCAGCGGGGAAAGATGATTTCCCTGTATCAGCTCGTCATTACGGGCGGGATGCTGCTGGCGATGTTTTCCGACAGTCTGCTGGCTTATGGCGGTCACTGGCGCTGGATGCTTGGTATTCTGGCTGTTCCGACCCTGATCTTCATTCTGGCGACAATGAATGTCCCGTATTCGCCACGCTGGCTGGTGTCACGCGGGCGACGCAAAGAGGCCTCGCATGTGCTTCAGCTGCTCAGAGGCTCGCAGGCGGCGGCGCAGGAAGAGCTGGCGCGGATCGAGAAGAATCTGCAACGCGAGGACGGCAACGGGTTCACCTTGCTGAAAACGAGTCCGGGTTTTCGGAAAACCTTCTTGCTTGGTATCGGTTTGCAGGCATTTCAGCAGCTCGCCGGGATCAATATCCTGCTGTATTACGCGCCGCATGTGCTGGAGCATCTGCATTTTTCGTCTGAGGCGGCGGTGTGGTGCACGACGCTGCTCGGGTTTGCCAACATGCTGGCGACCGGTGTGGCGATTTTGCTGATTGACCGCTGGGGGCGCAGACCGCTTCTGCTGCTCAGCACGTCGATTGCGACGGTCAGTCTGTGTCTTTTCGGGCTGGTTCTGTTTCTGAAAATTGGTGGCGTGGCGGGAAGTATTGCGACGATCGCCCTGCTGGTGACGTTTATTCTCGGCTTTGCCATTGGCGAGGGGCCGGTTCCGTGGACGATGTGCACGGAGATTCAGCCGCTGAAGGGGCGCGGGCTGGCGATTGCCTGTTCGACCTTTGCCAACTGGTCGACGAACTGGCTGATCAGCAATATCTTTCTGTCGCTGATGGCTGCTCTTGGCGATTACGGTATTTTCTGGATGCTGGCCGTGTTTAACGCCATATTTTTCCTGATCGCGCTATTCTTTGTTCCGGAAACAAAGGGCTGTTCACTGGAGGAGATTGAGGAACGGCTGAATGAGGGCGCCCGGTTGCGGGATCTTGGACAGCCGGCTTCGGGCTCCTCCGGTCGGCACCTCACACAGGACGCCGGCGGAGCCGGACGCGCCTGACAGCGGAGCGGAGACGGGTCGTTTTGCGGGGAAAGGCCCTGTCTCCGGTATTGCTCGCTTTTCGGGATATTGCTTTAGCGGGCAGGCATCAACTGGCTGACTCGGGCGCAGCAATATCGCCCGGCGCGGTACGCTGTTTTTTGTGCAGGTCTTCCAGGTGAGTGCGGTAGGCGTCGTAATGTTCGGGGGCGGCGTGTTTGAAGTCCGGGTCTTCGAGATGGGGCACGCGCCCGTGGTGGCCGAAATTGACGAGGCGGGCTTCAAGCAGATGGAGTTTGCCGAAGACATCAGCCTGGAGTGCCCAGACCGCAAGGGATGAGCCAATGAAGGGGCCGATGAGGTAGATCCAGAGGCCACTCCAGTTTCCGGCGAAGAGATCCGGTCCGAATGTTCTTGCAAAATTGGCGCTGTTTCCGGAGAGCCAGGCGGTGATGGGGTTCATGATGAGGAAGAAGACGCCGCCGATCCAGGGCGTGATCCATTTATAGCGCGGGTGAGCGGCGAGCCAGTAGAGTGTGACGATGAGGAGACCGGTCACGAGGGTTTCGGAAGCCAGCGCGTACCAGATGGAGATGTGGGTATAGGGAATGGTGGCACCGTAGTTCACCTCTGTTGAGAACAGGTGCCAGGGGGCGAAGATGGCTCCGACGGCATAGACGGCAGCGGTTCCGAGTGTGGCACCGATGATCTGGGCGATGATGTAGCCGAGTGCGTCGATCCAGACGATTTTTTTCGACAGCATGAAGGCCAGGGTGACGGATGGATTGAGGTGGGCGCCGCTGACTTTTCCGAACGGGGTCATGGCCGCGACTGTTCCGGCGAGGCCGAAGCAGAGGCCGCAGAGGGCGGTCTGGATGACCGGGTGCGGCGCCAGAAGACCAGCGAAATATGTTCCGGGGGCGGTGAGGAGAATGACGCAGGTGAGGCCGGCGATCATCAGGACGGCGGTGGCGAGGGCCTCGCACCAGTAGAGGCGCCAGTGCAGGGGGCGGTCGGGGTGCGGCTCGCCGGAGAGGGGTCGGTCGTGAAAGTGGACGTGGAAATGCGGCCAGTGGATATGCGGGATCTTGACGTGTGGAAGGTGAAAATGTGGGAGATGGAGGTGCGGGACATGAACATGTCCCTGCTTTACCCCGGGTTGCGGCGTATTTTTCTGCTCTGACATTGTCCTGCTCATGTATTCACTGTGCATCTGCGATCAGGAATATATGGTGTCCATTCGGACGGGATCGCGGATTATTTTATAAATGTAGGGACGATGCGCGGGGATACTCATCACGAACCCGCGAGTATGGGCTGGTATGACGTGGGCGGGATTTCCGGACGTGGTCTGAGCGGGCGGGCTGCTTATGCCTGCCGGGCTCCGTGCCGGAGTATTCACGATGTCTGTCTGTGCAATAATTGCGTCTTAGGGGGATTATATGTTCTCTTTGAGCGACAGTCGGGGGCGGTCCGGGAAGTGAAAGCCGTTTTTTCGTATGGTGTTTTATATGAGCCGTTGTCGTTTCGGTTTCATATATAATCAGTATTCTTTTAAATTTTCAGGTTGGTTTTCAGTTCGGATCAGCAATAACTAACTGTCAAGTCTCGTACATATTTTTGTCATACATTTGTAACCGTTGAATGATTGACGGGGGCGACGGGATGTGGCTCTATCCGCGTCGTTCCGACACGGGTGCGGCGCCTTTTTCTGAACAGGGTTCAATGATTTTCAGGGCAGAACGAATGTGGAGCTTTGCGCGATGTAGGTTCGCTTTCGCGGACTGTACGACGCCTGTTTTTCACTCCTAATCCGGTCGGCATTTATTCTGCCGGCCAGTCTCCGTGATTGCGGAGCAGGTAAGGCAAGATACGATGTTTGCATCTCAGACTCTTGATATTGACGGTGTTTTTCTTGGTACTCTGATCGTTGATCGCGGTCAGAAGGGGCATCGTTTTTATGCGGCTCATGACAGTGTCCGGTCGCTTCATAACCGGGTTCTTGCTGAAGCGGACGAGCTTCGGCGCCAGGCTGTGGCGCAGTTTCGACGGGCGCTGGCGACGACGGGCGGGAAGAGTGCTGACCGCTGAAAGCGGAGGCGTGCCGGTCATGTTTGCGTTTCAGAATGTTCGGCTGTTCGGGGCGCTTCTGGTCGGCTGAACACGACACGGTTTGTAGCGATCAGCGGCATTCAGTGCTGTCCTTCCGTGGTTCTGTCATTATCTGACGCGCCATCACGGATATCCGCCGCTTTTTATTAAAGATGCGCTTGCAGGTCACTTTCCCGGCGTGTCGCTCTGCGGCTGACGGATTAAAGTCGGCGGGCCATTTTGCCGGGCTGCTCCGCGCAGTAAACTATGCCTGAGAGCCTGAATCAGAAAGCGGTTTGATTGATTTTTCGCAGAACTCTGCGGATATGGGCAATCATCAACCATGCGCAGGATGACGAGATTGTTGTCTCGACATCCTT
>NZ_WOTA01000026.1 GCF_011516825.1 Acetobacter oeni
CATCTGATGCTCAGATAGCAAAAACAAATCACTCACTGGCTTACCCTCCGTCGGGAAACCTGTGAATCACAAAGTGCCGGTTACTTCAATGAATTAACAGGTCCTGAGCCTGAAGGTTTGCAAAGGCTAGCCTTTGCCGGGGCTTCGGGGCTGCGCCCCGCTCTGCCGGATTCCCGTGCCCGACGCACTCCCGTTACAGGAACTCTCTGAACTTCAGGGGCTGACCGGCACGTTCGTCTCGTACCGGTCCCATCGGGTGGCCAGTTCACGGACCACCACGCTCCCGACGCGATAGGCCGCGTCGAGCGACGGCATAAATCCCGAGAAACCGGATTCCTGAGATTCTTCCTGCAATAATCCGGCTGCGCTTTGCCCCGGGTGTGGCATGTCATAATTGCTCGCCGTGCGCAGGATCAGGACCCGGTTGATATCCACGCGCCCTGCCCGTGCCTGAGCCGACAGCGCCTGCATGAAGCCGATATCCTCTTCCGCGCTGGTCGCGAACACGCCTTTGCCTTCGGTCCAGTATTTCACCCAGCGTTCCGCCCAGCGGTTCATGCGTTCGCCAACCCAGAATGTCTCTCCGGATACCGTATCCCCGAGCATGACTTTTGGCGGAAGCTGTGCCTGCGGATATCCGCGATAACGCGCCCGGCTGGCCTGCAATCCTTTTGTGTCCGGCAAGAGAACGTCGCGTGTGAGCTGGTATGCCCAGGACACGAGACCTGGGTTGAGCGTGTAGCCCATGTCGCCCCATTGCGAATGCAGCGCCGGGACCGGATGCAGATCCGGCGAGGCGCCCTGAACCGGCAGAAGACCGTCTGGCCAGTTTTTTGGAATCTCACGCGCGTCCACCATATGCGCCAAGCCGCCATTGATGACGCGGGGCGCCCACACAGCCGCGCCGACCGGCCCGAAATTCGGGTCGATTCCGCCGATCCCGGCCAGCACGAAATAGGCTTTCCGCAGGTCAAAACGCGGATCGAGTACCAGCCCCGTCATGGCGGAGGCCATATGCTCCGGTCCTTCTCCGGTCACCAGTCCCAGAACCTGAAGCGAAGGATTGTAGCGCATCACGCCATGATCCGTGCCCGGCGCCGCAATTTCCTGGCTGAGCGGCAGTTTTCCGACCCAGTTCTGAAACTCGCCCGGAATGTCGCCCGTGTCCCTGCCCAGTTCGAATGTCGTTACCACCACGACACGGACCGAGATTTTTGTGTCATCCGCCCATGCCGAAGGAGGCCGGAACAGGCTCAGGGCAACGGTTGCGAGCAGCGGGACAATCCGGCGCACTGGCGGACTCCTTAATCTACGAAACGAAAAAATATTCCTGTGTTTGTCAGTCCGCCGGGGCTGCGCCGGCCGCGATTGCGTGTTCGAATCCGGCGAAATCTCCCTCCAGAGCCCATTGCAGCCGCGCTTTCTCGCTGTGCGCCAGAAAGTCATGACAGGCTCCGTCATGCGGTGCGCTGCCCGGGGCGATGCCGGAGCAGACTGCCGTCACATGATAAGGCTGCGCGGAACTCCACAGACTGTCACCCGGCAGGAAGGCGTGTTCCAGGCCGGTGCGGGAGAGATCGCGGAGATCATCGTAAGAGAGCGGGTATGTCAGCGCAGCCCGCACGTATTCATTGGTGAGATTGCTTCTTGACACGCCTTCGTCGTCTGTCGAAAGCGCGACGGGCACATGTGCCGCGCGATAGGCCATCAGCGGATGCGCTTTGCCCCGCACACCCAGGATCTCGTCATTGCTGGTCAGATTGATTTCGACCATCACTCCGCGCTTCGTCATTTCTGCCAGCAGCCCGTAAGGATCGCGTTCCTGCATGATGTCCACGCCGTGTCCGATCCGTTTTGCGCCGGCGATTTCAACCGCCTGACGGATATGCGCGCGCATGCCTTCCGGCGGAACGAGGCCGCCAGTCAGTTCACCGGCATGCAGTGACAGCTTTACATCGGGCGAATGTGCCGAGAGCGCCCGGAACATCTGCATGTGTAGCGTGTAGTCGCGCATCGCGACCGGATTGTCCTCGGGCGCGACAATGTTGATTCCCACGAAGCGTGTATCTGCCCGTACCAGCGCGTAGCCGAAGCTCAGCTGCGCCATTACCATGCCCGGCGGCATCGTGCGGAGCGTCTGGTAAAGATAGCGGACTGACACGCCACACCCCGGCGTTGCGTCGGGTGTGCCGCATTTCATCAGGGTCCGCGCGCCGTTCTCCATGTTGTCGGTCTCGTTGCGGGCCACCTGGATCATCGGCGCGAAGCGCGGGGAGAAAGTATCGATCGCTCTGGCGAAATCGGCTTCTCCGGCGATCTGTGTTCCGGCACCCAGTCCGGCGACCGGCATGATCTGTGGCGAGATCATCAGTTCGACATACTTCACATGATCGTAGCCCGCCTGATTCAGCGCGTCCGCCAGCATGTCGGCATCGTGGGTCAGGGTCGCGGGCATGAAACGATCGAATGTCGCGAAGAAATGGTCGTGTCCGGACCGGTCGGTTGCGGTCGGAACAAAATTCCGCATCGACAGCAGATCGATCTCATGGCCGTAAAGCGCCGGATCATCGGTGACCGTGCGGGCTGCCACGCCTTCCCGCGTGCTGCGGATTCCCGGCGTGCACCGGGTCGGGCCGATTGCTCCCGTTTCCGGGTTGACGCAGAACTGATCCTGCGTGGCCCAGGCGAGCATGTGCTCGGCATAGATGGCCCCGACCAGGTGATTATGCAGGTCGCTTCCTTTCGGGAAAGCGCGCAGGAACGGCAGAAGCTGCTCGGGATCGGAGCGGATGGCTTCGAAATGACGGGTCGTGGCGTCAAAATCGCTCTGGGTGGCAGCCGTGGCGGCAAGAGCACCGTGCGCGACGGTGAGACTGAAAAGCGCGGTAAGGGCGTGTCGGATCATGGCTTTATGGTGTTCGTTCTGATGTCGGAAGACAATGGCCTTTCAGCGACCCTGAAGGCAATCCTCTGTCAGGCTGAGCGCATCCGGCAGGGCGTGGCCTTCCGCTGTGTTGTCGAAAATGCACCAGACCTCTTCGGCGGGATCGTCCCGCAACATTGTGGCAATCTCCCGCAACTGGCCGGTGGAATAATCCGAGTAATACATCTTCGGCGCGCCATGCAGGCGACGGTAGGTCAGGCCGCGCCACCCGCCAGGGTCTCCGGCTCCTGGCGCGGGCGCCGGATCGGCCGCCACCCGTGCGATGTGCCGGGCGGCAAACAGCGCCTCAGCTTCCTGCCCGAACCACTCTGCATGGCGAGGCTCACAGGCGATCTGCCCGTCAAACCGCTCCCGCAGATCCGTGAAAAAGGCTTCAGCCACTCTGGCATCGAATGTACATCGCGGGGGGAGCTGAATCAGAACCACGCCGAGCTTTTCTCCGAGCCCTCCGGTCTCATCCAGGAACCGCGCGACATCATCGCCTGTTCCGGTCAGACGCTTCTCATGCGTGATGACCCGCGGCATTTTTACTGAAAAGCGAAATTCCGGCGGGACACTTTCCGCCCAGCGTTCATAAGTTGTTCGTCGGTGCGGGCGATAAAAGGAACTGTTGATCTCCGCGCAGGACAGGCGCTTCCCGTAGCGCGCAAGATGCGTGCCCTCACCAGGAAAGGACGCCGCCAGTGGCGAGGCAATCCCCCAGCCTGCGGTGCCGATGTGCCAGACCATGATAAAACAAACCCCGTCTGTTTCAGCCCTGCCACGGAACCCGTGTCTTGACGGGACCCGTCAGTCGGGTAGCACCTTACGCGTAAATAGAGCCGTGTCGCCTGGTCAGGAGTGTATCTGTTGAAGTCCCTGCCTGTTTCCTCCCGCATCTGCCTTCTTCCGGTCGCGCCCCGCACATCGCGATGTCCCGGCCGCGTTGCCCTGCTTCTGGCAGCGACTGCTTTTGGCGGGGCTGTATGGCTGGCGCACACGCCGGCCCGCGCAGCTGATCCGGGCTTCAGCGTGCCGGCGCCCGATCCGGCGCGGATCTTCGCCCCGCTGGCCTATCCCGACGTTTCCGGCGTCTATCGTTCCGCGAGCGGGCTGCGTGGCCCCGCCGCCTGGCAGAACCGCGCTGATTACGACATCCGGGTCACCATCGACCCGGCCAATAAAACTGTTACCGGTAATGAGGTCATTACCTATACCAATAACAGCCCGGACGAGCTTGCCGTTCTCTGGCTCCAGCTCGATCAGAACATCTATCGCGAAGGCTCGCGCGCCGATTTCTCCTCGCCTGAGCGGCATGTTCATCACACTGACGGCATGGTGATCGAAAGTGTCTCCGTTGGTGAGGAAGGGAAGTCCTCTCCTGTCGTGCCGATCCTCTCCGATACCCGGATGCAGGCCGTGCTGCCTCAGCCTCTTCAGAAAGGCAGCAAACTGAAACTGCGGGTGGTCTGGCATTACACCATTCCTGGCCCCTGGGGTGGCCGGACGGCGGTAACGCCGAGTAAAAACGGTGATATTTACGAAATCGCCCAGTTTTATCCCCGGATGGACGTTTATGACGATATTCGCGGGTGGGACACGGCGCCTTATCTCGGGCAGGAATTTTATCTCGACTATGGCGATATCGATTACAGTGTGACGGTGCCGTCGAATTTCATCGTTGCCGGAGCCGGTGCTCTTCTCAATCCGGATGAAGTGCTGACAAAAGAGCAGCAGGAGCGTCTGGCTCAGGCCGGCAAGAGTGACGAGCGCGTTATGATCCGCACTCAGGCTGATGTTGAAGCCGCGACGACGCCGCAGCCTGCACCTGTTCCCGCTCCTGAGGTGGAGACGAAAACAGCGAAACCCGCGGACAACACGCATAAGGACAACTCTGCTGTCACACCGGCGGCGCCCGTTGTGAAAACCTGGCATTTCCGGATGAACAACACCCGCGACGTTGCTTTTATGGCATCCGCGGCCTTTCTCTGGGATGCGGCAAAGCTCGACCTGCCTCCGGTCTCGCCTGCCCCCGACAAACCTGTGGCCCCGCGTCTCGCCATGTCTGTTTATCCGGTTGAAGGCGTGGGCTCTCACGGCTGGGACCGTTCGACGTCCTATGTGAAGCACGCCATCGAGTATTTCTCGGAAAAATGGTATCCATATCCGTGGCCGAACGCGATCAACGCCGCAGGTCATGGGGCCGGGATGGAATATCCTGGGATCGTCTTTGACGGGATGGACGATCGCGATCCCGAATTGTTCTGGATTACCACCCATGAGCTCGGCCACGGGTGGTTCCCGATGATTGTCGGCTCCAATGAACGGCGTAATGCCTTTATGGATGAAGGCTTCAATACTTTCATTGATGCTTTAGCCTCGGATCACTTCAATCACGGGGAGTTTGCACCGAAGCGGGATGCCGAATATGCGCCCGATACGGGGAAACCTGCTGATGATATCATCAAAACTCTGAAAGACCCGGCGGCCCCGGTTCTTATGGCTCCGGTGGAGACCGTTTCTGAAAAATACCGGCATGCGGTTACTTATTTCAAAGGTGCTTATGGTCTTACGCTCCTGCGTGAACAGATCCTCGGACCGGAACGCTTCGACCGCGCTTTTCGTCGCTATATCGCGACCTGGGCATTCCATCACCCGACGCCGTCCGATTTCTTCCGGCTCATGAGCAGTGAGGCCGGTGAGGACCTGTCCTGGTTCTGGCGCGGCTGGTATTTCAACAACTGGTCTCCCGATTACGCGGTCGGGAGTGTCACTTATGTTGATAACGATCCGCACAAGGGTGCTCTTGTCCGGGTTGTGAATAAAGGCTGGCTTCCGTTGCCTGTTACCCTTCAGGTGACATGGATGGACGGCAGTTCGGCCCGCATCATCATCCCGACTGAAACATGGTTGCTGCGCAACGAAATTACTTTGCAGATCGCAGGCAGCCAGTCCATCCGGACGGCCATTCTCGATCCTGACCGTGTCATTCCGGACGTGGATCGCAGCAATAACAGCTTCAGTGAGGTGCCCACGGCTGTTGTCCCCTCTTCTGCTGCACAGTGAGGGATGTCGGGACAGGCTATCAGTTTTATAGTCTGTCCCGACGGGTATTGTCCGGGCCCTCCCGCTTTATTCGGATTTTTCAGATTCGTGAGGGAATGCTTTATTTTATGTAAAGGCACAGGTTTGCATCTGATGCCAAAACTGTGGGTTCGGATTTGAATATAAAAATTAATAGTATTCTACTTCGATTGGCCTGAGGAAATAATTTGTATTGTAATACATCGGATATTTCATAATATTAAAATAATAATATTTCATTGATTTAGGTTTTCTGGCATATTTTTATTTTAGCGTTGCTTTAATCGCATAAACTATTGACTTTTTGTTTTAGTCGAAACTATAGATAAAATTATAAACTTATTGTCTTCGGGGTGATGTCAGCATGGGAAAAGTAATATTAATAACCTTTGCCGGTCGGGAAGATCGCATGGAGTTATTAAGAGTTTATGCGCTGAAACTCATTGAGAAGGGGTTGCTGGATGAATGGCATATCTGGGACTTCACGCGTGCTGCCAGTGATCGTGATTATATTCGGGAAAATTACGGACCTGTAGCCTATATTCGTCCTGCTGCCGGATATCAGAAAATTGCTACAGTTGCGCGGGGGAAATACTTCAAACTTCCCTTTATGATAAAATCAGATTTTCATCTTGCTATTAAAGCGAAAGGTCAGTCGGGGTTTGTCGAATACGTTGCTGGTGGGTGGGCAAACGGCAGGTCTGCTATCCGTCGGCTGGATGATGGTGAGTTCACGACTCAGGAGCGTTCACCCGAAAGCGAGGTTTTCGCGATGGATACACCTGGTATCATGAATTCCTGTCTTGAAAATAACGCCACAATAAATTTCACAGATAAGGGAGAGGTCAGCGTTTCTCTGGATGGATTTAATTTCCCAGACGTCGATTATTTCCGAAAGTCGGGTGAAATTGAAATATATGTCAGAGGTGGATTCGGTCACTCTCTGGAAATGCTGAACACTCCGCCGGGAATTAAACGGTTTATAGGCGATATTGGCCTCAGTGCACCTTATTTTCAGTCATTTAATTATTATGCAGATCGATATTCTACTTACAGAGATGATGTATTTTTGAAGTGTGATGATGATATAGTCTATCTCGACACTGAACATTTTTCCGGATATGTTGACGCTATCAGGAATAATCCACAATACTTTTTGATTTCTGCAAATGTAGTGAATAACGGGATTTGTGCTTACTTGCAGCAGAAGGGCGGGAGCCTTCCTGAAAGCGTGGGAGTTTTTGAAAGCCCTCCAGGCGGACTTTACGGAAGTTTGTGGGAAAGTGGTTATAAAGCGTCCAAACTGCATGAATATTTTGTAGAGCAGCGTGCCAGAATATTTAATCTGGAAAAAGAAGTGGTCGAATGGGATGCGCGAATATTTATCAATTTCGTCGGCTGGCGAGGTGAAAATCTGCGTTATATGAACATACCGCAGGGTGATGACGAAGGTATGATTTCTGTACAGATTCCAAAATATCTCAATAAAAAAATAGCTGTGTATTCAAAATTCATGGTGGGTCATCTGAGTTTCTTCCCGCAGGAATACAAAGAGGATCCGCAGAAGGATGATCCGGGAAAGATCGATCCGAAAAAAATTATTGCGCTTTACAGAACTTTATTGCCGGTATGATTGAAAGAGGTCTGCGGTAAGATGATGTTTTCTTCGTTTGTACTTTTGGGGGTCTCCCGGATTAAGGCTCAGGTGGTAAGCTGATAGTCGTTTCTTCATTGTCTGCTTAACTGTTTTTTGCCTGAACTGAACAGACGTCAGAAACCAGAATCTGACTGACAATCGGACCGGATGATTCACAGAGTGATCCCAGATCGAACTCATGATCAGGGATCACTCTGTGAATATCGTTTTCTACGGCCTCAGGGCATAACGGTGTATCTGGCTATTCAACATCCCTGAAGTTTATGAGGAATGTGTACGGCACCCATGTCCGCAATACATATTGTCGCTGCCCTGAAGATTTTTCTTCGAGCGTTCGGGAATGTATTGTCTGCCTGGAAAACAGCCTCATTATCATGATGTTTTTTTGTCGATGTGCAGACACTATGAGCGCTCTCAGAACTGACCGGCTATCCGAATACTCCGGAATTTGATCTATCCAGAGCCGGAAGATGAAAAAACCACCGTTCGGGAAGCCTCCGGCTGTTCAGATGTGCGTGCTGGTCATTACTGACAAAGAAGGCAGGTTGTCTCATTCCGCCCATCCTTCCCCGGACATAGGAAAGAGTAAATAAAAACTCTGAAATGAGGCATTTTCAGATCGTGCGGAGTTATCCTGTTAGCCGATCTTAGAATGACACATACTATTTCCGTTGGTCATTACATGCTCTGTACAGAAAAGCCCCGATCCGGTTATTCCCATCCGGATCGGGGCTTTTTGATATATTAATCTGTCCGCGAATATGAACAGATTATCGTCAGATACCTCAGTGCGTTGTGTTCTGATCCGGCAGTGCATAGGCGACAACATAATCCCCTAGTCTGGTGCCGAATGATCCGTGGCCACCGTCAACCGTCAGCACATACTGACGGCCGTTCTGCTCATACGTCATCGGTGTGGACTGACCGCCGGCTGGCAGACGGTCTTCCCAGAGCTGCTGGCCTGAAGTCAGGTCATAGGCACGGATATAGTAGTCTGCCGTGGATGTCAGGAACGCGACACCGCCGGCTGTCGTGATCGGGCCTCCAAGCGATGGGATGCCAACTTTAAAGCCGAATGGCAGCGGTGAACTGTCACGTGTCGTTCCGTTCCGATGCATCCACATGATTTTGTTGGTTTTCAGATCGATACCCGCGACGTAACCCCAGCCCGGCTGCTTACATGGTACACCGAACGGCGAGAGGAAAGCGTGGAGGTCGACACCGTAAGGCGTGCCATACTGCGGCTGGACACCGCTTTCCGACCCGGATGGCCCTGCCGTCTGATCCGGGCTGGCCGGGTTGTTCGGGCCGCGCGGGATCAGGTGTGAAACAAACGGGATGGCAATCGGGTTGGCAAACGCCACCTGACGCACCGGATCAACCGCGAGACCACCCCACTCGAACATGCCGAGATTGCCCGGGAAGACCAGCGTTCCCTGGAGAGAAGGCGGGGTGAACGGTCCGTCATAACGCATTGACTTAAACATGATCCGGCAGATCATCTGGTCGAACATCGTGGCGCCCCACATGTCGGCGTCCGTCAGGTTCTTTTTCGGGCGGAATGTCAGCTCTGAGAAAGGCTGCGTGGGTGAAACATGGTCTCCCGGAGCCGCACCCTGCGGCACAGAGGTTTCCGGCGCCTGCACGATCGGCTGACCTGTCCGGCGGTCCAGCACGAAGATATTGCCCGTCTTAGCCGGCGCATAGAGCGCGGGGACAACCGAGCCGTCCGGACGGTGAATATCCACAAGGCTTGGCTGGGCCGGGATATCCATATCCCACAGATCGTGATGAACGGTCTGATAGAACCAGACTTTTTCGCCAGTATCCGCGTTCAGGGCGAGGATGCCGGACGCATAGCGTTCCTGAATCGGAGTCCGCTCACCACCCCAGATGTCCGGAGTGGTCACACCCGTCGGGATGTAGATCAGGTTCAGCTTGCTGTCATAAGACGAGGTAATCCAGGAATTGGGCGAATTTGCCGTGAACTGATGCGTCGCGGACGGCATCTCGTTCGGGTTCGGATTGCCCGGGTCGAATGCCCAGACAAGCTGACCGGTTCGCAGATCGAAAGCCCGTGTCACACCGGATGGCTCATGCGTCGAATAATTATCCGTTACAGCACCGGAGATGATGACGACTTTGCTGGTTACTACTGGCGGTGAAGTCGGCTCATAAAAGCCCGGCTTCTTCATCGGCATGCCCTGACTCAGATCGACAACGCCGTCTTTCCCGAAAGCGTGGCAGAGCTCGCCACTGGCTGCGTTCAGAGCGAACAGCTGTCCGTCATTGGTCGGCAGGAAAATCCGGTCCGGACAGTTGTCCTGTGTCGCGGGGGCGGCCGGTGTGCCATCGGGCGCCGCATCCGGCGTTGCCGCCGCAGTGTCGAGGGGTGTCGATGCGTAAGACACGCCACGGCACGTCATATGCTGAAAAGTCGGGTTGAACGAAATCTTAGGATCAAACTTCCAGCGCTGTGTGCCGGTCGCGGCATCGAGCGCGAACAGCATCTGATGCGCGGAGCAGAGATAAACGGTGTCGCGGATTTTAATCGGCGTCACTTCGTTTGTAATTTCGACGGGGTCCTGCGGCCCCTTGAGGTCATGAGTGCGGAAAACCCATGCTACTTTAAGGTTCTTTACGTTTGCTGGCGTGATCTGATTCAGCGGCGAATAGCGATCACCGAACTGCGTGCGGCCATAAGCCCCCCAGTCCGCGTTCGCGACCTCTCCGGCGTCTCCTGGCGTGACCTGCCCGCTGGCCTGCGGCAGATTGCCTGCCAGATCCTGGGGATCCTGCGTGAGAGCGAAACCGAAGATCACGATTCCGGCAACAATTCCGGCTCCCAGTGGCAGACGGGCCGCGGTGGCGCGCGCGCCCAGATCGCGTGTGACGAAAGGGAGGAGCAGCCACAGGCCGAGCGGCAGGATGATGTCGCCGCGCGGCGCGAGCGTCCAGAAGTCGAAACCGGCTTCTGCGACAGCCCAGATCAGCGTGACGAAAACTATGCCGGCATAAAGCCACCATGCTTCCACGCGCCGCTTCCAGAGAAGGCCTGCTGTCACGAGCAGTGCGATACCGCACAACACATAATAAAAAGATCCGCTCAGTGATGCCAGCCAGGCGCCGCCGCCTGTCAGGATCAGCCCGAGCACTCCTGTTACGATGGCTGTTGCGGCCAGGACAATCCCCGGCCTGTCAGCTCTTGTTGCCATGAAAAATGAACCCATTCAGAATAGTGGTTGCTGGCTGGAAAAAAGATGACCGGTGTATCGTTTGTCAACGAGAACTTTTCAGGCCACTGACTTTGCACGTTTTTGTTTGTTTCGATTGTGAAACGTGATATTCCGGGAACCTGGCACATCGTGCGGGGTTTAATTTTATATCCCGTAGATTATTACAACTTCGCCTTTGTGTCGTGTTCTCATCCTGGTTAGTTCTCCAGTCTGAAAATCAAAATAATGTATAGCGGCGTCTGGAGGTAGTATATTGTTAATAAAATTTGTAAATTTAGCAGTATATACTATTCCATTCTGTTTTATTTACGCAACTTATTCAAGAGCTGATTCGATTGATCCTGACAGTTCCGTGAAATCTCTGCCTCGTAAGGGTGGATATGCTTATCATACCCCTGCGCGCAGGCAGCCTCTCACTGAAAGACCATCTTCCGCGGTCTCTGCTCCTGCCGTGGTGGAAACGTCCCCCGTGCCGGTTCCGAATGACTACCATGGAATTTTTCCGCAGAGTTACGACGAGTGGATTCATGGCAGCACCATGACGGGCGACTGGGGCGGGCTTCGTCAGTGGCTTGAAGATCGCGGAGTCACTATTCTGGGTCATTATCTGGAAGACACATCCGGAAATCCGATTGGCGGGAAAGCGCAGGCTGTGCGGTATGCTCATGAATTCGGGCTCGGAACGGATATCGATTTCAAAAAACTGACCGGTCACGATATCGGCACCATGCATCTTATGATCACGGAACGCGCGGGGCTGGGGCTTGGTTCCTCCATTTTGCCTGCCCTGGACTCCGTGCAGCAGATTTTCGGTTCGGGTGAGACCGTGCGCCTGACGCGGTGGTCCCTGGAGCACCATTTCGGCAGATACGTCGATATGGAGGCAGGCTGGGTCAACACCGAGAACGATTTCGCCCAGTCCACAACGCACTGGGGTATGTCCATCTACTGTCAGTTTCAGACCAACGCGGTCTGCGGCATGCCGCAGTCGCTGGCGATGAACTCGGGTTACGGCTGGTATCCGACTGCTCATCCCGGCGCATATCTCAAGCTTTACCCGCTGGGCACTGAACGTCTTCTGGTATCCGCCGGTATCTACAACGTCGATAATACGATTTCGAATACCCATAATGGCTGGAAACTCGGTCTAGGAGATTCCACCGGCACGTACCTGCCTTTTCAGCTCGGGTGGAAAACAGGCAATACGGACGAGCATGGCGCGCTGCCTGGTAATATCAAGATCGGCGGTTACTGGGACACATCCGAAGTCAAAATCGTCACGACGCGCATCACGACGTTCGAGCCGTCTTCCGTCGATCTGGTCAATCTGCCTGAAGAATCCGTCCGGGGGCGTTATGGCGGATGGTTCGAGGGCGATCAGATGATCCAGCGCGATCATGATGGCAGTTCGCAGGGAACCGTCATCTTCGGCAGTTTCATCTGGGGTGATCCGCGCACCGCGCTCGCGCCTTATTTTGCGACATGGGGCCTTATTCGCAAAGGCACGTTTGCCGGGCGTCCTGACGATACGGTCAGCCTGGGCGGCAAGTTTCTCGTCGTGAATCCAAAGCTGACGGATTATGCGCGTTATCTGCAGTCTCTTGGTGAACAGGCCTATAAACCGTCTCAGGAAAACTCGCTGGAACTGAACTATGGCTGGCGCCCGACACACTGGGCCACGATCCGTCCGGGCATGCAATATCTCTGGCATCCGGGCGGAACGAACCGTTATCCGAATGCTTACATACTCGATTTTGAAACAGGTCTGACCTTCTGAAGGGAAATCTGTCTTCCGATCTGCCGGACACGACAGCGTCAGCGGATGAAACATTTCCTCGCATGCTGCGTCTTCCCTCTGCATCAGAGGATTTCAGTTCATGCGTTTTCCCGGTTTCTCCTCTCCCCGACGCGCTTTTCGCGCTCTGACAGCAATGCTCCTGGGGGGGGCCGCACTCACCGTGCAGGCTGAAGCCGCGTCCCGGTTTGAAAGCGCGGTCTTCGGTAATCTGCCCGACGGAGGGAAGGCCCGGATATTCACACTCCGCAACGCGCATGGTGTTACCGTCAGGTTTACGTCTTATGGCGGCATTATTACCGCGATCGACACACCGGATAAAAACGGAACGATGGCCGATATCGTGCTTGGATTTCCCGACCTGAAGGGCTATGCGGTCGACAGCGCGAAAGGGGGCCTGTTTTTCGGAGCGCTGATCGGGCGTTATGCGAACCGGATCGCAAAAGGCACCTACACGCTGAACGGCGTGGAATATCACGTTCCGGTCACAGCACCGCCGAACTCGCTCCATGGTGGTCTGCACGGGTTCGACAAGAAATTGTGGAAAGTGCGCAGACTGGACGGGCTTTCGCACGCCTCCGGCGCGGAACTGACTCTGGTGAGTCCTGACGGCGATGAAGGGTTCCCCGGTACACTGACAGTCCGTGTCGACTATATTCTGGACGACACAAATCGTCTGACGCTGCATTACCGTGCAACCACGGATAAGCCGACTGTCCTGAATCTGACCAGTCACAGTTATTTCAATCTCGGTGGCGAAGGTTCCGGCAACATCGAGCACCAGATCCTGACGATCAGCGGAGATCACTATACACCGACGGACAGCACCTCGATCCCGACAGGCGAGATCGCGGCCGTTGCGAATACGCCGTTCGATTTTACGACGCCTCATGTGATTGGTGAGCGGCTGCGCAGCAATGTTCCCCAGATGATGTATGCGCGGGGCTATGACCATAACTGGGTAATCAACGGTGAGTATGGAAAAGAGCCGCGTCTGGCCGCGCATCTCACCGATCTGGCCACGGGCCGGACGCTGACGATGTTCACGTCCCAGCCTGGTTTGCAGGTTTATACTTCCAATTCGCTGGATGGCGCTTACGCGGGACCTTCGGGCCGGGCTTATCGTCAGACCGACGCCATCGCGTTTGAGGCGGAACATTATCCGGATTCACCGAACCATCCGGAGTTTCCGACCACCACACTCCAGCCGGGGCAGACGTTTGATTATACGACGGAGTTCCGGTTTGGGGTGGCGCAGTAACAGCGGCAGACCGGCGGGCTGTGTCACTCTATCACCGTGCTGTGCGGTGAAAGATTAAGGTCAGAAGTCGGTGTGGCGATCCTGTCCGGCGCGGGTCGTCATGGTCGGATCGCAACTTTACCTGTGCGCCCTGCGTCGATCCGCATTCCGGTAAACGGGGTTGAACCTCTTCCTTCGCGGGGCCATTTTCGCACATGGACGGAATAATCCGGACATGAAGAGGAAAAACTATGTCTTATGCCCTGCTTGACGCTGCACGGGTTGCAAAAGCGGCGAAAACGTCTCTGGACGTGCTGAAAGCCGCTAAGGAGTCATCTGAGGCCCATCAGCGCAAGATGATCATGGTTGAACGCATTGCCGCTCTGGCCGTTGCCGCCTCGGAGTCTCCTCAGAACGACGGTGTCACTCTGACTTCGGAAGAGTTCTGGCTCATCAGTCTGAACTGGTAACAGACAGAGCGCGTTCCACGGCGGAGCCGGTCTCGCGGTGCAGGAAAGGAACTGGGTGTTATGGCGTTTACTCTGACCAGTACAGCTTTTGTCAACGGCGCGACTTTGCCGCCGGCACAGGTTTATTCCGGTATGGGCCAGACGGGTGGTAATCTGTCGCCGCCGCTGCGGTGGGACGGCGCTCCTGCGGGAACAAGGAGCTTTGTGGTGACGCTCTATGACCCGGATGCTCCGACGGGGTCGGGGTGGTGGCACTGGGTCGTCATCAATATTCCGGCGGATGTGGCGTCTCTGCCGGAAGGCGCGGGCTCGGGGAAAGCCGGGCTTCCTGATGGCGCATTGCAGATACGCACCGATTTCGGGGTGGCCGGGTATGGTGGCGCCGCTCCTCCGCCGGGGCGTGTTCATCGGTATATCTTTACAGTGACGGCGCTCGATGTTCCGAAACTTGAGGTGCCTGCCGATGCGTCCCCTGCTCTGATCGGCTTCATGCTCAATCATCACCGACTGTCCTCAGCGCAGCTGACGGCGCTTTACGGAACATCGCGATAACGCTGTGCTGGCGGGGCCTTATGAGACCAGCCTTGCGGTTTACCGGGTGCAGCGCCACATTGTGATATAAGCCGTTTTTTCACGGGCTTGAGGGGTAAACAGATGAACACCGAAGAACGCGATCTGATCGCTAAATTCATCGCCCGGGTTGGCGGCGCGCCTCAGGCCGGGTTCGGCAGCGTGCCAGCTACCAATCCGTCTCTGCCGCCGGTTGATCCTCAGGCAGATCAGTTTATCGCGGAGAACTTCCAGAAATATCCGGAAGCTCGTTATCGCATCACCCAGATGGCTGTTGTGCAGGAAGCAGCTCTGGTCGAGGCTCAGAACCGTATTCGCGAACTTCAGTTCCAGTTGCAGCAGGCTCAGCAGGCGCTTCAGCAGCAGTCGCAGCAGAAAGGTTCCGGCGGTGGTTTTCTGGGAGGCCTCTTTGGCGGGGGACAGCAGCGTTCTCAGGCTGCTCCTCCTCCGGGATGGGGCGGGCAGGGGCAGCAGCAGGGTTACGCCCAGCCGCCTCAGATGCAGCCCATGCCGCCCGGGTTTCAGCCCGGCATGTTTCAGCAGCGCGGCACCGGTTTTCTGGGCTCGGCGCTTACCACGGCCGCGGGTGTTGCCGGAGGCATGATGGCGGCGAACGCTCTGACGGATCTTTTTAGCGGTCATCATGGCGGGGCCGATGCGGGTGGCTGGGGTGCGGGCACCCCGGGCGAGACCGTTATCAATAATAACTATGGCACTGATCCTTCCGTGACATCTGATCCGTTCGCGGGGCAGGGCACGACAGCCGATCCGAACTTCGATGCCGGCGGCGACTCGGGTGGCGACTGGGGCGGCGGCGGTGGTGGCGATGACTGGGGTGGCGGCGGGGACGATCAGTCCTTCTGAGGTTCCGGGCCTGGTGTCTGCTCCGCCGGAGCAGACACCAGGCGGTTACAGGATTTTCCCCCGTGTCAGCCCGGCCGTGATTTTCCGCCGCTCGGGCTGAATAGCGCGTTGTTCCAGGGCCGTTAATACTCTGCGACGCTACTGTTCAGGCGGGATCTGCATTCTCCCGCGCAGAGAAAAAATAATCTTAATTCATGTGATGTACGGATCTGTTTCATCAGAGGCGGACGTATGTCCGGCTTCATGGAAGAGATTCGGCTCTCATGCCGGAGTCAGGCTTTGCTGCCGAACCCTGGTCTGATTTCCGGAAGTCCGGGCGGCCTGGCTGGCGCCCGTCTGGCTGAAAGGTGGCTCCGCTGCCGTGTGCCGATTGCCCCCGACAGATTGTAAAATCAGTATCCGCCATAAACAGAGCCAGCGTCACAGCGTCGTGTTGAGAATAGGATTGCGAAGCGTTCTCATTTGTGGTTGTTTGCCGTGTACCGGTTCGGCAAGAGGCATTTGGATGTTCATCTGTTCCTGTAATGGTCTGACTGACAAAGATATTCACGCAGCGGTTGATGCGGGAGCGACGCGTCCGCAGGAAGTCTATGCGGCGAAGAAATGCCGCGCCAGGTGCGGTAACTGCGTGCCGGGTGTTGTGTGTATGCTGCGACAGGCTCTCCGGGATCAGAAGGCGCTGGTGGCTCTGAGCAATGCTGTGGAGATGGCCGACAGGGGAGGCCATCTGCGGGCTGTGGCCTGAGAATGGCGTGGCCTGCTTTTTATCCGTGGCGGAGAGAACTGATTAAGACAGCGGCGACATTGCTGATCTGCTGAACGGGGCGGATTATCCCGTGAGACGGCAGATCAGAGGCATCGCGGAGGAGATAAATCCGCGATGCTGATATCGGGAGCGGGCCGCAGGCTCAGAATGTGGCCTGCACGCGCGCGGCGAGCGAGTTGCCGTTCCGCCCGAAGATATCCACTGAACCGTCGTTGCTGTTACGGCTGACGATGAAGTGGTTGAAATCAACCATCACACGGAAATGCCGGTTGGGATACCAGTTCACGCCGCCCGACCAGACGGTTTGCTGACCGCCGCGAAGACCGTTCACGCTGTCAGGATGGCTGTTGAGATCCGAGACGCTGTAACGTCCGGAGATTTCAAGCGCTCCCCAGTGTCCTGTCGCCGGGTTGAATTCCTCCGCCTCGGGGACGCCCGGTGCGGCGAAGGCGCCCTCTTTGATGTTCTAGGCGCGGGGCTTGCCGAACAGGGTATAGTTCGCGGCCGCATACCAGCCCTGGAAGCCCAGAGTCGGCATGGAGGCGCCTCCGTTCTGGCGGGCGCGATCAACGCCGATGTGGTAATATTCACCTTTGAGCAGCAGATTTCTCCAGCGCAGCCCGACTTCGGGACCCGCTGCCCACACATTCGCGACGTTTGTGATGGTTCCCGTGGAGAGAAGACTGTCTTCTCCGAGATTAACTTCCGGACGCTGGCTCAGCTTGATGGTGCGGCCACTGGTGCCGTCACCTGGCTTAATGGACGACAGGGCCGAGATGCCGAGATGCAGATCCCAGTTTCTGGTCGCCACCGGACGGCCTGCGGCGCGGATCATTCCGCCGGTCTGGCTGTCGCCGACATTGCCGTCGCCGCCATAATAACCGCTGGCGTTACGTCCGCCGAACTGCTGCCCGGTAAAGTAAGCGGCGACCCACCAGCGTTTCTCGTAATGCAGCCCGCCCACCGAGAACCGCGCATCACCTGCGGCGATGCCACGTACGATATCGGTGATACCCGGACGTTCCATCATTTCGAAGTCGTTGGAACTCTCTGAATCTTCTTCTGTCACGCGCGGCTGGAAATAGCCGACTGTCAGGATCGTGTTTTTCAGACCGGCATAGTTGAGGTTGGCTTCATAAAGCCCGACCACACCGTCATTGTTGCTGCCTCCGTAATCAGGCGTGACGTTTGCAACCCAGTCCTTGTAGCGCCAGGTCAGCGGCACGCGCAGACGGCGGGCATTGGAGGTGAAGCTGTTGAATTTACCCTTCTGTTCGCTGCCACGCGGCGTAACGCCGATGAATCCGCCGAAATCCTCATGGAAGGCAAGGCCGATCGAGAAGGCGTATTTGCCGTCTTCGGACTGGATCGTCGGGCGACCGTTGGGGAAGCCGATCCGCATACCGCCGACATGTACTTCTTCGCTGTCAGTGGATGAATGCTGGAAGTCCTGCCAGGAGCTGACGATGCCGCGATCCGAGACGGGGCGTCCGTCGCCGGAGGCGTGATACGAGGCTGTCTGTGCCACGGGTTGCCCGAACTGAATTCCGGCATCCGGTTTGCCACTGTAGTTCGGCTCCACTGGCGTGGAGGACGCGACTGAATGGCGTCCCGGAACGTATTTCTGCCGTGGCTGTTTGTGGAGTTCGGTGCGCATCACCGCCATCTCGCGCCGCATATCCGCCATTTCGCGACGAAGTTCGGTCACTTCGGTATCGCTTGCGGCGGCCTGTGCGAGGGAAGGGCAAAAGATGGAAGCGCTGGTGAGGATGGTGACAGAAAGCAGTTGTAAGCGGGTTTTTACGGGCATCGACCTCTGTCCGGCGCGGTTTGGATGACGGTCTGTTAATCCGTTGTGATGCCGGACGGGGTGAAGCTTGGGTGACAGTGTCGTTGCAGTTTTATGACGCTCTGTTTTCCCGGGTTTCAGCTGAAAACCCGGGAGTTTGTCTGTTGTGCAAACAACACAGATTTAAAGTGGGTTTTTTCAGAATGTTGTCCTGAATGCATCGGCGGGAACCGCAGGTTCCTGCGGCCTGTTCCGTTGATCGGCAGACAGGTTTCCGGAGGCCGTCAGCCTTTGGCGGGTTTCAGGGCAGAGCCCTGGGAAAGGCTGCAATATTTACCGGGAACAGAATGCAGGATGACAGAAATCTGTCAGGTATAGCCTCAGGCGAAGGTATTACTGTCACGGTCGTAGACGCACCGGCCATCTGACCATGTGGCCCGCACGCAGCGCTCATCGCCGAGGGTCATCAGCACGAAGAGAAGCTCTTCCATGCTTTCGCAGCGCTCCGTACGATAAGTCAGCAAAGGCGTGGCGCGCGGATCGAGGATGCAGAGATCGGCCTCGAACCCTGGGGCAACCGTGCCGATGGTCTCGCCAAGATGCAGCGAACGGGCCGCACCGGCCGTGGCAAGCCAGAGGGCCTGCGCGGCATGCAGACGATGGCCGGTCATCAGCGCGACCTTATAGGCTTCTCCCATTGTGCGCAGTTGTGAGAGTGAGGTTCCGGCGCCGATATCGGTGCCGAGACCGACCCTGACCGGGCGACGCGGGTCCAGGGCATCGAACAGGCGGAACGCGCCGCTGCCGAGAAAGAGATTCGAGGTGGGGCAATGTGACAGCGCCGCGCCGGTCTCATGGCAGCGACAGAATTCGGTTTCGCCGACATGGATCGCATGGCCGAAGATACTGCGCGGCCTGACGAGCCCGGCGTGGTCGTAAACATCAAGATAGGATGAGCGATCGGGATAAAGCCGGCGTACCGCTTCGATCTCATCCGTGTTTTCGGCGAGATGGGTCTGCATGAAGACATCCGGCCGGGTGCGCAGCAGATCTCCGGCGGCCTCAAGCTGTTCGGGCGTGCTGGTGATCGCGAAACGGGGCGTGACGGCATAGAGTTGGCGCCCGTTTCCGTGCCATCGTTCGATCAGAGTCTGCGAGTCATCGTACCCCTGTTTCACGGTGTCGCGCAGGGCATCGGGCGCGTTCCTGTCCATCAGAACCTTGCCCGCGATCATACGCGTGCCGATCCGCGCGGACTCAGCGAGGAACGCATCGACGGAATGGGCGTGGACCGTGCAGTAAACCGCGGCTGTGGTCGTGCCGACGCGGAGCAGTTCGGTCATGAAGCGCTTTGCCGTATCTTTTGCGATCTCCGGGTCCGCGAAGGCGGCCTCGGCCGGGAAGACATACCGTTCCAGCCATTCGAGAAGCTGTTCGCCCCAGGATGCGATGACGGGAAGCTGCGGGTAGTGGACGTGGGTGTCGATAAAACCGGCTGAAATCAGAGAGTCGCCGTAGCTGATGATTTCGGTGTCCGGGGGCAGGGTTTCGCGCAGTGTCGCGGCCGGGCCGGCCGCGATGATTTTGCCGTCCCTGAGCAGGACTAGGCCGTCCTCTTCGATCAGCAGGCTTTCAGAGGGCGCCACTTCAAAGGGGCTGGCGCGAAATGTAATCACGCGGCCCCGGAGAGCAACCGGAGGGGATGATGGGTTCACGACAGGTATGCTCCATGAAAAAACGGTGTGCCGGCAGAGTACCCGGGGACACAATACGTTGAGTCCTGCCTGTTAACCCGAACAAACGCGGGGGTTCCATGCATAAACGACCTGTGGTCGTCATTTTCCTTGCCGCTTATTGGGGGTGATGACTAAAGCAGGCCCGCCGGACGAGGCTCTGCAGCGACGGGAGACGAGGCAGTGAAACGGATCTGGCGGCGCCTGAATACCCAGCAGGCTCCTGCTCATGGCAGGACATGGGGGCAGTCCGATGAACCGGACCGGGACGTGGAAAAACCTGCCGATGCGGAGGACGAGAAGCTTGGTTCTTCTGAGGGGAAGAATAAAAAAGCGCGCTCAATCAGCACGAAGGAGGCGGTGCGGCGTTTCAGGAAGCATGCCCTCGATGAGAAAGAGCACGGCGATGTTGTCCGTGTCGGGCTGAAGGATGCTCTCTGGTCCGATCTTTATCATCATGCCCTGACTGCCAACTGGTTTATGTTTACGCTGTGGGCGGTCGGATTCTATATCGCGATCAATCTGTTTTTCGCCGTGCTGTTCGCAATGGTTCCGGATCAGGTGACGGCGCCGCATCCACCGTCCCTGCTCGATCTGTTTTTCTTCAGCGTCCAGACGCTGTCCACCGTGGGATATGGCGTTATGGCGCCGTCCGGTCCCGTGGCGAATACGATTGTCTCGCTGGAAGTGCTGATCGGCATGATGATCAATGCGCTTGCCACAGGCGCTGTTTTCGCAAGGATCGCCCGGCCCCGCGCCCGGATCATTTTCAGCAACAAGGCTGTGATTTCGGATGAAAACGGTGTGCCGGCGCTGTGCATCCGGATCGCCAACTGTCGTCGCAGCGTGATCCTTTCGCTTGATGTGGAGGTGGCTCTTTCCCGTCTGACGGTCACCCATGACGGGCACCTTGTGCGGCAGTTCGAGCCGCTGCTTCTGGTTCAGGCGCATGTGCCGGTCCTGCGCTTTGCGTTCGTCCTCGCGCATGTCATCACCGAGGCGAGTCCGCTGCATAAGCACACGGTCAGAGAACTCGATGCTGAAGAAGGCGAGATTATCGTGACCGTGACCGGAACGGATGAGGCCATGGGGCAAACCGTTTTCGCGCGGACCTCCTATGCTTTCGATCGGGTGATGAACAATCATCGCTTTGTCGATATCGTTGCCAGTCACCCGAATGGCGGGATCTCCGTGGATTATTCCCGTTTCCACGACATCGAGACCCATGCTCCGAAGGATGCGGCCGCTGCGGAAGCGGCGCATGCTGAATGACGCCCGGCTCCCCCTGCCGGCGCATCTGAAACTCAGGTAAGGGCGGGTTTCCGGCGGGCCGGCATTTCGTAACGGTGGCTCATGCGGGCATCGTCAGAAAACATCATCGGGCAGCAGCCCGGAGAGCGGGCCTGTCTGCCGGGGTTCCGATGACGTTGAAGTGCCGGCCGGAGTGCCATAGACTTGGACCTGGCCGAGGCTCAGAAGATCCTTGCTCTCCAGAAAAACCTTTACCAGGCTCGCCGTTATTTCGTCGCCCTGGCGGCCGGTCTCAGGATCGCGGAAGTCCGCTGCCTGCCAGATAAGCGGGTCACCGTCCGCGCCGCCGAAAATCCCGTGATCCGCAGGACCCATGATCTTCCGCCAGGTGATTCCGTCCGTTGACAGAGCGATCCCCAGCGCCGCGACGCGTGCCATTACGTCCGTGGTGCCGGTCCGGTTGAAAATCCGGATGCTGTAGAGTGTGAACTGCGCGCCCAGATCGACCTGCCACCAGGGCTGGTCTTCCAGCTTTGTCTGAAACCAGTTTTTCGCGTCCACGATGCCGTTGACGCCCCGTTCGGCCTCGCGTTCAGGCGTTGTCTCGGCGGACCAGACCGATATGGAACTCTGCGTGGCCGGCCGGTTGAGGGCGATATTGACCGGGCTTTTCGTCATGTCCGGTTTCGGAGGGACGGGCTTCAGAAAATTGGGGTGGCTGAACTGTTCGGCCAGGCATGTGCGGAAGGCGGTTTCCTCGAAACCGATGCTCTCCGGATCATCAGGGAGGGACTGGCCGAAGATATACCCGGCAGGCTGACCGAGGCGTTCGCCGATACCGGACTGAAGGGCATCGAATGCGTGCGGGAGCTGTCCGTGGATGGCGGCGATTTTTACGCCCGGACGACAGAAGATCGAAGCGTGAAGGGCCGATCCGTATGATCCGAGGATTTCCCGCGCGCCTCTGAACAGGGCGATCTGGCTGGTGATCGGCAGTTGTTCGGGACGAATGGCCGTGAAGTCGTGTTGCGTGGCAATGGTTTCAGCCTGCTCGCCACCGAGTAGCCTGCGGCCGAAGCGGGGGTCGCGCGCGATATAAATACGTCGCAGGGGAGAGGCCGGCACGGCGCCTGTCCGGTCGATCATCTCGTTGAGCGTTGCAACTGCGTCGGCGAAGATCGGGTGGCATCGGCCCGCCCGCCGAAGCATCGTGGGCACGATCAGCGTCCGGCAGCGGAGAGTTTCTTTTTCGGGGTCGTGGAGCAGGATCTGCTCATCGCCAATGTCCAGAGCCCGCAGCAGGTCCCTGCCGAACGGTCCCATATTGGCTGGCAGGAGGATACGCACCGATTTAAGGCTGATTCCGGCGAGGCTCAGGAGGTGGAGCTTCGGCAGGAAGTCCACCATCCAGTGGCCGAAGATCTGATGGCCGTTCGTCGCCAGCAGGATGACAGGCTCATCGATCTGCCGGAGCACGCGGGCACCGGCCTTTCGTTCGGCGGTATCCTCGGTGAACCGTGCAACGGAGGGCGCGTCTTCAGGGTTCAGGGCGAGATCGTCGCATTTCAGCCGGATGCCGTTCTGCACGAGCAAGGCGCCGGACTGAAACCAGGGTCCGATTACGGTGACGTCGCGCAGCCCGTAGACACAGACCTGCGGCAGGACATCCTGTCTGCGAAAATATTGCAGCGAATCCCACGGGCAGTAACCATAGGTAAAATCCGGATCGGGACGCGAGGCGCGCAGTCCTGCAGCCAGCATCAGGCCTTCGGCAGCAGGCGGTTCCGCCGTAACGGGCGGGCAGGTACCGAAATGGATCATGTTGTCGCCGACGATCTCGCGGATGTCGGCAACACCATTAAAACCCTCCGTCACGACTTTCTCCCTGACAGGCTGTTTATGGACCCCGGGCCTGTGGGAGGCCGTTCGGGCATTACGCTTCGGACACAATCCGGCGGCGGAGGCATGCCCGGTTTAAGGCAGCCTGTCACGCCATGTCTTCGTAACAGATGATGCTATAGTCCGGCTGTTCAGCCTTTCCATCCGGCCGCCCGGCAGAGATGGTCCCAGTGTCCGGCGGACACCGGCACGACCGACAGACGTGACTGGCGCACAAGTCCGAAATCGGCGAGAGCCGGATCGGCTTTGATTTCCGCCAGGGTGACCGGGCGGGGCATCGGCCCGACGGCTTTTACATCCACGCACACCCACGAGCCGCTTTCCGCGGTCGGATCGGGATAGCCTTCGCGCACGATTTCCACCACGCCGACAATTTCGCGCCCTTTATTCGAATGGTAGAAGAAGGCGAGGTCGCCCATCTTCATTGTCGCGAGGTTTTTTTTCGCCTGATGGTTCCGGACCCCGGTCCAGGGTTCGATATCACTGGCGACCTGCTCGTCCCATGAGAACGCATCGGGTTCCGATTTGACCAGCCAGTATGAGCGTGTGGCGGGCTGGCTCATTCGACAAGTGCTCCGTCCCGGAAGACTGTACGCAGCGGGCGGACGATCACGCTCTCGAACAGGCCGACCTTCGCGTAAGGATCGCTTTCGGCGAAACCATCCGCCGTGGCGCGGTCCGGCACATCGACAAGGATCATGCTGCCGGAGGGTTTTCCGTCCGGTCCCATCATGGGGCCGGCGAACTGAATCTGCGTGGCAAAGGTCCTGAGATAGGCCAGATGCTCCCCACGTGTGGCCGACCTGGTTTCGAACAGGCCGGGTTTATCGGTGCAGATGATCGCGAACAGCATGCGGGACTCCATAACATAAGTGCTGGGGTTGAGATCACGGAGGGCCGCCTATGCGCCGGACGACCCGTGCCAAACGTTTCATGATAGTGTAGTAGAAGCCTCCGCACGACCCCGGCCCTGTTCAACGTTCCGTCTTTCGCGCATGGCGGCGGTTTGTCATACAGGAGCAATTTTCTAACGGGCGTCCTCTCTCGCCCTGGCAGGAACGGACAGAATTTGAGCGCGACGCCGACACTGACGGAGCGGGCCGGAGCCCTGTTTCACCGCTATGCCAATCCCGGTCGTTTTCTGCGTCTGGGCGTGAAGCTGCAGCCGTGGCTGACCTGGCCGGCCCTGATCCTCAGCCTGACCGGTCTCGTCTGGGGGCTGTTTTTCTCGCCGGCGGACTGGCAGCAGGGTGATTCCGTGCGGATCATGTATGTTCATGTTCCCTGCGCCTGGCTTGCGTCCTCCGGCTATTTCGCCCTGGCCGTCTGTTCGGTTCTGTCTCTGGTCTGGCGCCATCCGCTGGCTGATCTGGCGGCGGTGGAGATCGGGCCGGTCGGTGCCTGTATTACCGCAACATGTCTGGCGACCGGTTCCCTCTGGGGCAAGCCGATGTGGGGGACATGGTGGGTCTGGGATGCCAGGCTGACCTCTGTGCTGGTTCTTTTCTTTCTTTATCTCGGTCATATCGCGCTGATCCGCGCTTTTGATGACCCTCAGCGCGGCTATCGGGCCGCCGCGATCCTGGCGCTTGCCGGGGCTGTCGATCTGCCGATTATCAAATTCAGTGTCCAGTGGTGGAACACGCTCCATCAGCCGGACAGCATCGGCCTGCGCGGGGCGCCGACCATGTCGCACGCCATGCTCTGGCCGCTGCTGGTCTGCACGCTCGGGTTCACGCTCGGGTTCGCTGCCATTGTTGTGGCCCGTTTGCGGGCCGGGGTGATGGAGAGCCGTATTCGCAGCCTGCTCTCCGGTCAGCATCGGGGCGAGCCGTCTCCGGCTGACGGAACGCCCGTCGGGGAGTACGCCGCGTGACGCATCTGCCGTATATTATTGCGTCTTACGGTCTGGCTTTCGGGCTGGCGCTGTTTCTTTCCGTTGGCGCGGCACTTCGGCTCCGGCGGGACAGGGCGCGTCTGGCGGCGCTTGAATGCGCGCGGGGCAGGCGAGACCGTGTAACGCGTCGCGGAGAGACGGCATGAAGCGCAAGACCCGTCGTCTCTGGCTTGTCATTGCGTGCGTGGGCGCGCTGGGGGGAGCCGCCGCGCTGACCCTGTCGGCTTTCTCCTCCAATATTCAGCTCTTCATGACGCCCTCGCAGATTGACGCGAAACCCCCGCCGGCTGACCGGACCGTGCGTCTGGGCGGCATGGTCGTGGCCGGGTCGGTAAAGCAGGAGCGTAAGGGCGATACACCGATCAATCGCTTTGAAGTCACGGACGGTCAGTCCGCCGTGACTGTCAGTTTCGAAGGGATTTTGCCGGATCTGTTCCGGGAAGGACAGAGCGTGGTGGCGGTTGGCTCCATGGTTCCTGGCGGTGGTTTTGTCGCGTCCGAAGTGCTGGCCAAACATGATGAGACTTACATGCCGAAGGAAGTGGCCGAGGCGCTGCAGAAGTCGGGCAAATGGGATCCGAAATTCGGGCCGCCGCCGAATGCTGCGAGCTGGAATGCAATGACACAGAAAGAGGCTTCGGCTGCGGTGCAGGGTAAATGAGTGTGATGAGGGCGTTTTTCGCTAACCCTGTACCCGTCAGGCGGAGTTCGGCTGTATGAGTCCTGAACTTGGTCGGTTCGCCCTGTCTCTGGCCTGCGTGTTCGCGCTGGCCCAGACCATATTGCCGCTGATTGGTGCTCAGCGCCGGGACCGGCGTCTGATGACTCTCGCGCCGGGGCTTGCCCTGGGGCAGCTGGTTGCGCTCGCGGCCTCGTTCCTTTGCCTCGTCAACGCGGCGATTACGAACGATTTTTCTGTTTCGAATATTCTTGAGAACAGCGCCGTTGCGAAGCCGCTGCTATATAAAATTACAGGTGTGTGGGGCAACCACGAAGGCTCGATCCTGCTCTGGGCCATGATCCTCGGGATCTGTGGCGCGGCGGTCGCGGCTTTTGGGCGCAATCTTCCGTCCGCCCTGAAAGCCCGCGTTCTCGCCGTTCTTGGCGGTGTGGCCGCCGGATTCGAACTGTTCTGTCTCACCACCTCCGATCCGTTCGACCGTGTCTGGCCCGCGCCGCTGGACGGGCAGGGTATGAACCCGCTGCTTCAGGACCCGGGCCTCGCCTTCCATCCGCCTATTCTCTACACCGGCTATGTCGGGTTCGCAGTTCCTTTTGCGTTCGCGATCGCGGCTCTGATCGAAGGCCGGGTCGATGCTGCCTGGGGGCGCTGGGTGCGTCCATGGGCCGTGGCAGCCTGGGCTTTCCTGACCTGCGGCATCGCGCTGGGGTCGTGGTGGTCTTATTATGTGTTGGGCTGGGGTGGATACTGGTTCTGGGACCCGGTGGAAAACGCATCGCTGATTCCGTGGCTGTCCGGAACGGCGCTGATGCATTCGGCTGTTGTGGTGGAGAAGCGTGAGGCTCTGAAGATCTGGACGGTGCTGCTTGCGATCGGCACGTTCTCATTTTCGCTGTCCGGCACGTTCCTGGTCCGCTCGGGCATTCTCAATTCTGTTCATGCCTTCGCGCAGGATCCGGCCCGGGGCATCTTCATTCTCGGTCTGCTTGGTCTCGTGATCGGTGGTTCGCTGGTGCTGTTCGCCTGGCGGGCACCCGCGCTGACGGCGGGCGGTCTTTTCGCGCCGGTTTCGCGTGAAGGCGCGCTGGTGCTGAACAATATTCTGCTCTGTTCGCTCTGCGCCGTGGTGCTGACCGGCACGATGTATCCGCCGTTTATGTCGCTGCTGTTTGGCAAGACGATCTCAGTTGGTAAGCCGTTCTTCGACGCCGCCACGATCCCGCTGGCCATTCCGCTTTTTGCGTTTATGGGTTTCGGCCCGATGCTGCCCTGGAAGCGGGCGCAGCTCTGGCCGGTGCTGCGTCGACTCTGGGTTGCCGCGCTCATCACGCTCGTGGCGTTCGGGATCAATCTGTGGGGGCTTTCCGGTGTGCTGCCGGTACTGTGCGCGACCTTCGCTGTCTGGGTGATCGCTTCGAGCGCGACGGATATCGCCAGCCGTATCGCTCTGTTTCGTGTTCCTCTGTCACAGAGTCTTCAGCGGGCGCGCTCCCTGCCCCGTTCGGCGTTCGGTGCCGCGCTTGCTCATGCCGGTGTTGGTGTGACGGTCCTTGGTCTGGCGGCGATGTCTCAGGCACAGCATCGCATTGTGGAGGTGCATGTCGGGCAGACCGAGCGCCTGGCGGGCTATGACTGGACGCTGACCGGCGTGAAAACCGAGCCCGGCCCGAATTATACAGCGATGGTGGCGACGATTGAGATTCGTCACAACGGGCACATCGTCACGGTGATGCACCCGTCCAAACGCAGTTTCAATTCGCAGAATCAGACCACGACGGAGGTGTCGATTCACACCAATGGCCTGTCCGATCTGTATGGAGTGATCGGTGACCGGCATGGTCCCGCCGCAAATCCGACCTATGTACTGCGCCTGCATTATAATCCGCTGGCACCATGGATGTGGTTCGGTGCTCTGATTATGGCGATGGGCGGGGCGTTGTCGCTCTCCGATCGCCGGATGCGTGTCGGCGCTCCCCGACGGGCGCCTCTGCCTGACGCGGTGGCCGCGGAATGAGCGACGAACTGGCCTCCCGCCCCTCCGCTGACGAACGACGTGCGGTGACGCGGCGACGGCTCATGATGGGGCTGCCGCTTGCGGGCGCCGGCGTCTGCGGTATTGCATTCTGGAAGATGCTTGCGGGCATGCAGAGCGGATCGTTCAACCCGCACGACATCAATGCGCCGGTGACGGGCCGTCCGGTGCCGGTTTTCACACTGGCCGATCAGACGCCCGGCACGGGGTTTTCGGCGGAGGATCTCCGGGCTTTGTCGAAGCCTGTGCTGATTAATTTCTTCGCGTCATGGTGCATCCCGTGCATTGCGGAAATGCAGGCTCTGCTGTCCCTGCAAAAACGTCTGCCGATATGGGGTGTGGCGTATAAGGACAAGCCGGAGAACGCGGCCGGGCTTCTGAAGCATGCTGGCAATCCTTATGCGAGGATTGGCAGCGACCGCGAAGGACGGGTTGCGATCGACTGGGGGGTGTCCGGGGTGCCGGAGAGTTTCCTCATCGCGCCCGGAGGCACGATTGTCTGGCATAGCGCCGCCGGTCTGGACGGGGACGAGGTGATGGCCGGTCTGGATAATGTTCTGAAGAGAATCGGCGCATGAATCTCGGGTCTCTCTGTCGTCGGATCGCGATGGCGCTGTTCGTTGCCGCTTGTGCCGCCGGGCCGGTTGTCGCGTTCGCGGTCGATGATCCGTCTGAAATGCTTCCTGATCCGAAGCAGGAGGCGCGGGCCGAAGCGATTGGCGCTCAGCTCCGGTGTCTCGTGTGTCAGAACGAGTCGATTGAGGACAGCAGCGCCGGGCTTGCGCGGGATCTGCGTAAAGTGGTTCGTGAGCATGTTGCGTCAGGTGAGAGCAACCGCCAGGTGATCGACTGGATGGTGGCCCGTTACGGCAATTTCATCCGCCTCAGCCCACCCGTCACGGCCGCGACTTTGCTTCTGTGGGGGATGCCGGTTCTGGCCCTTCTCATCGGTCTTGCTGCCGCGTTCCTGGTCTTTCGCCGTCGTCCCCAGGTGGCACCGCTCAGCGATGCGGAACGTGTGCGCCTTGATGAGCTGACGCGTGGCAGCTGATCGTCTTCGGCTTCTGTTGTTTCCTGTTTTCCGGACTGTTTCATGATCTGGCTTAGTATCGCCTGCCTGAGTGTTTTTGCCCTGCTGCCTTCAGCCTTTGCGCTCTGGCGGCGTGCTGTGGCGCGGGATGAGCGGAGCGCCGCGCTGGAACTGCACGACGCGCAGCTCATCGAGCTCGACAGGGATCTGTCTTCGGGCATGATTGCTCCGGCGGAACATGGCGTGGCTCAACTGGAAATTCAGCGCCGGATTCTTATCGCCGATCATGCGCCTGCGGAGATGGCTGACCGGGCCGCCCGGAACCGGATTTTTATCGCTCTGGCGCTGGTGCCGGCGGTTGCGGTCGGACTTTATCTTTCGGGCGGCGGGCATCCGGGTTTTCCGGCTCAGCCGCTGGCGCCCCGTCTGAAAGACGTGCAGGCGCATGATGAGCGGACGGCGAAGGCCGTTGCTCAGCTGAAGCAAACGCTCGATGTGCTTCCGGCTGGCGATCCGAGCCTGCGTCAGGGGTATCTGCTGCTGGGTCAGGCCGAGGCTTCGCGTGGTCATGATGCCGATGCCGCGGTCGCCTGGCGGAAGGCGCTCGATCTGGGCTTTGCGCCTGACCTTGCCTTGCAGGTGGCGGAGGAACAGGTCCGGTCCGAACAGCACATCAGTGCCGATAGTCTGGAGCTTTACCGGCGGGCTCTTGAGGCGGCTCCGAAAAATGCTCCCTGGCGGCAGGCCGTGGAACAGCGGATTGCTCAGGGCGAGCATGAGCAGGAGCAGCCATGACAACAGATCAGTCCGGATCGGGTGGCGATAAAAGGAGTGAGTCTGTCTCGCTGCCCATGAAGGATCCTGAGATGTCCGGGATTCAGCTGTGTCCGGTCTGTCATGGGAAGATGCGGCAGACGGCGGAGATCTGTCCGCATTGCGGCGCGGAGAAGCATTTTGGCGCTACGCACTGGGAAATGATACGCTTTACGCTTGGCGGCCTGGTGCTCGGGATTTTGTTTACCGTTGTGACGCGGGCCGGCTGGGCTGTGGGCGCTGTGGCCTGTGCGGCCTGTGTGACGATTGCGTTTATTGTCGGTCAGAGCCGTCACGGGCATCGCTGGCTGAAGTGATCCTGAATTGTTTAATTGCGGATATCGGGCTTTACCCGAACCCGGCGGGGGACCACAGCCCCCGCACCCCGAGTGGTGATGTCTGAAAGGTTTCCGGAGCCTGCCGGCCTTTGATGGGTTTCAGGGGAACACCCTGAAAAAGCAGCTTTTTAAAAAGCTGCTGAGGCAGTCATCAGAATTCTTCATAAACCGCCGGGTCCTGGTTTTTCGTGCGACCATCCGGTCTTGCCAGTGTTGCGATCCGGGCCATGTCTTCATCGGTCAGAGAGAAATCGAAAATCGACATATTTTCGATCTGCCGGTCCCGGGACGACGATTTCGGGATCGGTACACATTCCAGCTGATGGTGCCAGCGAAGGATGACCTGTCCGACGGATCTGCCGGTCCGTTTCGCGATTTTCTCCAGAACGGGGTTTGTCAGCAGGTCATTCGCGCGTCCCAGCGGGCTCCATGACTGCGTAATGATGTTGTGTTCTCTGTTCCATTTTCGCATTGCGTCCTGAGGAAAATACGGATGCAGTTCGATCTGGTTGATCGTTGGCAAAATGCCGGTTTCTTTCTTCAGGCGTTCCAGATGTTCAGGAAGAAAATTACACACCGCGATCGACCGGACATACCCGCGGCTCCGGGCTTCGATCAGCGCTTTCCAGGCTTCTGCGTAACGCCCTTCCTTCGGGTTGGGCCAGTGTATGTAATACAGATCGTAATAATCCAGCTGCGCGCGATATAAGGACTCTTCAATCGTGGCCAGCGTCTCGTCATAAGCGTGATGCCGGCCGGGAAGTTTGGAGGCGAGCCTTAATGCGCTTCGCGGGCGGTCGCTTTTATGAACCGCGTGACCGACCGCTCCTTCGTTCTCATAATTAAAAGCACTGTCGAGCGCATCGTAGCCCACTTCCAGCGCGCTTAGTATGGTTTCCGCGCCGGCCCGGCCGTTCAGCTTATAGGTGCCGAACGTAACAGCCGGAATGGTTGTGTCATCGCTGAGTGTAATGTCCGGAATTGTCATATGTTCTGGTCTTCCTTCTCAAAGCCTCTTCTCGCCGTCTTATGCTGCGAGGAGTGGAGGCGGACTAATGATTACTGTCAGATTTAATACGCTTCGGAACGTCTGATGTTGCTCTGTCATTTGCAAAAATGAGCAGCCTGCATCCACAGCTTCGGAACAAAACCGCTTATTTTCAGATTGTTTTTACAAATATCAGTTTTTCAGGAAATGGAAGCGTCAGAAGCTTCGGACACACTGGTTTCCGCGTAACCGGGAACAATATTCCGTGAGCAGCGAACCTGCATGTCGTGCATTGTGTAGGTTCATTAAAGTCACTTCTGTTTCCATCGAGTATGAAATCCTGTCGCGCGAAGGAGAAGCCGGATGTCCACACATCAGAATCCGGTGTCGGCCCTGTTACGGACCGATATCAGTCGGCGGATCGCCTTCGCTTTCCTCACCGCACCAGGCCTGCTTTTCAGCGGAGGCAAAATCATGGCTTCCTCCACGTCTGCTGCCGTCACCCCGAACGCATTCAGACTTCAGCCGCATGACTGGGTGCCCAACAATCCGAATTTACCGGTTTTGCACTACAGAGGGGTTATTGATCCGGACGTTGCCGATCCGGCGGTCGCGTTCGAGGAGATGCTGACCCGGAACGGCTGGACGCCCCTCTGGCGCTGGGGTGTTTATACTTTTCATCATTTCCACAGTACTGCTCACGAGGTGCTGGGTGTTGCCAGAGGCTCGGCGACGCTCACCATCGGAGGGCCGGGCGGAAAAGAAATGAAGGTCGAGGCTGGTGACCTCATCGTTCTTCCGGCCGGAACAGGACATAAGAACGAAGGTTCCAGCGAGGATTTTCTTGTTGTGGGCGCTTACCCGCCTGATCAGGATTTCGATTTGCAGCGTCAGGCAATATCCGCGGACACGATCGCGCAGATGGACCGTCTTGCGTTTCCGCACAGCGATCCCGTTTCAGGTGCGAACGGACCTCTGACTGCTCTCTGGAGATATAGCTGAATGGTGCAGCCGGACCGGACGCGAAGAAAGTTTCTTGCTGCTATTCCTCTGCTCGCGGCGATGCCTTTCCTCCCTCGTCGCGCGAATGCCGCCGGAAAGCAGGCGCTGGTCTCCGGGACTGTACAGCCCCTTAAGATCGGGTTCATCGGTTCGGGGCAGGTTGGCAGCACGCTCGCGTCATTCTGGGTGAAAGCCAATCATCCCGTCATGCTTTCGGCCCGCAGCCTGAGTGAAGCGCAGAGCGTTGCCACCAGGCTGGGCGGGGGCGCCACGGCCGGCATACCGCAGCAGGCTGCCGCCTTTGCGGATGTCATTGTTCTGGCTGTTCCCTATGGGGCTCTGCCGGCCGTTGCAAAGGATCTCGGTGCTGCTGTTTCCGGCAAGATCGTGCTCGACGTGACCAACCCTTATGCCTGGCGTGACGGAGGGATTGCGACGGAAGCGGGTCGTGAGGGAGCGGGCGCTGTCACCGCGCGCTATTTCCCTCAGGCGCGGATTGTTCGTGGTTTTAATTCCATCGCCATGACCGCTCTCCGCGCCGGGGCGCGGGAGACGCCGCCGATCGCGGTACCGCTGGCCGGGAACGACCAGGATGCCCTGGCTGTTATCTGTGGGCTCGCACGAGAAGCCGGGTTTGAGCCGGTTGTGACCGGAGACCTCGCGACGGCAAAGCTCTTTCAGCCTGGCAATCCCGGCTTTGAAGCTGTGACGACCGCGCCTGCGTTGCGGGCAGTTCTGGGACTGAAAGCGTCTTAACGCGGGCGGCCGGATGCTACGGCGTCGGGCCTGATGTTCACCGTGTCCGGATTAGCAGTCTGGGCGGGGGGATCACTACGGGTGCCGGTGTCTCCATCCGCGGCCGGAGTGCGGGAGGCGCCGGAACGCGTTGTTTCCATTTCACCACATCCACCGGGATTGTCACGATCTGAGGTGGCAGCTTTCGCGCCGGCCAGTGGCTTACGATCTGGTAGCCGCCGACATAGACCACGAGGAGCCCGACAAGCACGATGATCTTTGTCGTCCGTGTTCCGGGCGGTTTGGGAAAGTTTGGGGGCGGATCATAACGGTAGGATGGTCTCATGAAAGCTCACGTCAGGGCATTTCCCATTCAGGCGCCATTACCTGAGCGGCTGCGAACACTCGCAAAAAACAAAATATTAAAGAGCAGACCGTAAGCGGATCTTACGGACCGGATGCCGGCTTCTGATGTGCAGCATAGACTGCCTGCCGCCGTACGACACCCCCTGATCCTTTCGCCTGCGGCACGGTCTTCCTTTTTCCGGCCAGTCAGGCACAGTGTTTCGTTTTCTTCAGGATACGGGACGCCATTGTGACCAGGATGATCTGTTTCAGACACATTATTGCCGGTCCCGCCTCCCGATGACCGGTTTTATCGATCCCGTCGTTATTCTGCTCTGGCTTACCGCTCTTACTTTTGGCTCTCTGTATCTTTCGGGTGCTGCCCCCTGGTCGCGGAGAAAATCGCGTTCTGCTGAAGACGTGCTGGACGCGCATCACGATCTTCCAGCCTGGGCTATCTGTCTGTCCATTGTTGCCACCGAGACCTCCACCCTGACGGTCATCAGCGTTCCAGGCATCGCGTATCAGCAGGGCATGGTGTTTGTCGGGCTTGGCGGGGGCTATCTGCTCGGGCGCATTGCCGTGGCCCGTTTTTTGCTCCCGCTTTACATGCGGGGCGATCTTACCAGCGCGTATCAGTATCTTGCGCTGCGTTTTGGCCGCCGGATGCAACGGCTGGCGTCTGTCACCTTTCTGGTGACACGGCTGCTTGCGGAGAGTGTGCGGCTCTTTGCCTCGACTATTCCCATCTGTGCGTTGCTTGCGGCGCGCGGGATGCCGCTTTCGCCGCTCTCCGTTCTGATCGGACTGACGGCACTGACGGCGCTTTATACCGGCATTGGTGGGCTGAGGGCCGTTGTGTGGTCGGATGCGGCTCAGTTCCTGCTCTACACGTCCGGCGCGGCGCTTTGCGTCATTCTGGTGTGGCATCAGCTCAGCCCGCAACAGGTTGAGTCTGTTCATCTGTCGGGGCGTCTTCTGCCTTTCGCCTTCAACGTCTCTGATCTGACCAGCCCCTATACGCCGCTGACCGCCCTGGTCGGCGGAGCTGTTCTTGCCATGGCTTCTCATGGCGCCGATCAGCTTATGGTTCAGAGAGCTCTGGCCGCCCGTTCCCTGCGGGATGCGCAGCGGGCCATGGTCGGGAGCGCCTTTGTCGTGACGCTGCTTTTTGCTCTTCTGTCCCTGGTCGGCGTTTTTCTGTGGGCGCGTCATGACGGGCAGTCGCTGGAGGCGCTGGGTTTCCATAGTCCGGACGGGCTCTTTCCCCGCTATATTGTCGATGAACTGCCTGCCGGGCTGTCCGGTCTGCTTGTCGCGGGCATTATCAGCGCAACCATGGGATCTCTGTCCTCGGCTCTGAATGCCATGACGGCCTCGACGTTTTCGGATCTGCTCGGGCGTGTAATGTCCAGAGTTCCGGTCAGTCGCATCGCCTCTGTTTTTGTAACGGTTCTCTGGGCGCTGGCGCTCATCGGCGCGGCCTGTGCCTTTTCGACATCTTCCCGGTCGGCGCTTGTGTTTGGTTTCCAGATCGCGGGGTATTCCTATGGTGCGCTGCTGGGAGCTTTTCTGCTTGGCATGATCGTTTCCGGCGCGGATGAAGCTGTGGCCATGACGGCGTTTCTGGCGACGGTTATCGGGGTCGCTTTGATCATCGGATTTGTCCATCCTGGCGGGGCGCCGATTGCGTTTCCCTGGCTTGTGCCGATCGGGGTGGCGATCAGTTTTCTTGTCGGGGTTCCGTTAAGTCTGGTCCGGAAAGCTTTCTGATTTTTCCGGATTATCCGTTTTTGTCGTCTGTTTGGGGAAGGTCAGGCCCGGTGCCCGCTGATCGGGGCCGTCGTCCGTAAACGACGGGGCTGCGCTCATAATGTCGCCAACCTTTGTTGTTATCCGGCGTTGTATCTGACCGGCGGATTGCCGGTATCGCGACAGACAGAAGGTCGTGTCTTATGCAGATTAAAGATAAGCCGATTATCGACAACAGGGCGGCCAGGCGTTTTGAGCTTCATACGGAACGTCATGTCGCCTGGCTTGATTATGAACGAGGCAAGGGAACGCTGGATATTTTGCATACGGATGTTCCCTCTGTGCTGAGCGGTCAGGGGATTGGAACGGCGCTGGTCCGGCATGCGATAAAGGTTGCACGGGAAGAGCATCGCACGCTTCTGTCGCACTGTTCTTTTTCGACGGTCTATATGCAGAAGCACGGATTGTTGCCGGCTGCCAGGGGCGGGTGAAGCGGCGGGTTTCTGTGTGCTCAGGGGGGCGGCTCCTGAGGTTCAGGGCTCTGCCCGGACCGGGAAGGGACACAGGTCCCTGTACCCTGATTTGTTAATAAAAGGCCCCGGCCTCTGGTGGGTTTCAGGGCAAGGCCCCGGGGAAAAACAGCAGCCTCAACGTCCCAGAAAATTATCCAGTGTGTGGCTCTCTGGTCTTTTCATGACGATATGCGCGCGGCAGGTAGGAGTGCCGAATTCTCCTGTAATAGTCTGGCCGTCAGGATGTCCTTCGAAGACCATGGGAAGGGGTTTCTTTTTCATATCGGTCAGCATGAGCTGGGCATGAAAATGTTTGTGGTCCTTGTCGGGCTTGCCGTGCAGGATGAGGGCGCCGGTTCCGGGAGTAAAGGCGATACGGGAAGGTTCGATCTGGAGAGTGGATTCCATCTGATCTGGGCAGTTGCCCTGGTCCGTCACCAGCGTGCCGGTCCACAGGCCGGTAGGATCGCTCTGTGCATCGGAGGCGGCGCGGGCTGACGGCGCGAAATGCAGAGCCGCACCCAGGGCGATGAAAGTGGTCAGGGCGAGGCGGCGGGCGTGGCCGGTCCGGGGAAGATGGGGGCTGTGGCGCATCGGTCTGACCTTCCAGAAAAAAGAGGTGTCCGGGTCCCCTGATCCGGTTTCCGTGCAGGGAGACGGGTGACGACAGGCTTCAGCCGTCCTATACACCCGCAGATCAATGCCGCAATGTTGCCCGCCGACCGGATGCCCTGCCGCCACGGTCAGGCGCGCCCCGTCTGAAGGAGCCCGTCATGTCCGGTAAGGACCAGGAAACAGCCCCCGCTGAATCGCTTGATTCCACTCTGCACGCTGACCGGATTCTGATTCTCGATTTCGGGTCGCAGGTGACGCAGCTTATTGCCCGCCGCGTGCGCGAAAGTGGCGTGTATTGCGAAATCTGGCCGTTTACCGCCGATGAAGCCCGCATCCGGACGTTTGCGCCGCGTGGGATCATTCTCTCGGGTGGCCCGGCGAGTGTTCATGACGACGGAGCGCCACGCATTCCGGATGTGGTGTTTGCGCTGAATATCCCGGTGCTGGGCATCTGCTACGGCGAGCAGGCGATGTGCAACCAGCTTGGCGGAAAGGTCGAGGGTTCGGACCATCGGGAGTTTGGCCGGGCCTTTGTCGATATCACTGAAGATTGCGCGCTGTTCCGGGGCGCATGGGCGCGTGGCGGTCGTGAGCAGGTCTGGATGAGCCATGGCGATCGGGTAACGAAGCTGCCGCCTGGATTCCGGGCCGTTGCAACGTCCGAGGGGGCACCTTATGCGGTGATCGCGGATGAGGGACGGCGTCTGTATGGCGTGCAGTTCCATCCGGAGGTGGTGCATACGCCGCACGGGGCGGCGCTGCTGAAGAATTTCACGCATAATGTGGCGGGCTGCACAGGCACCTGGACGATGGCGGGTTTCCGCGATGTCGAGATTGAGAAAATCCGTGCGCAGGTCGGAAAGAAGAGGGTGATCTGCGGGCTTTCGGGCGGTGTGGATTCTTCTGTGGCGGCGGTGCTGATTCATGAGGCGATCGGGGATCAGCTGACCTGCATTTTCGTGGATCACGGGATGCTGCGGACAGGGGAAGCGGAGGAGGTCGTCACTACGTTCCGCGGGCGCTTCAACATCCGGCTGGTGCATCGGGATGCGTCGGAACTGTTCCTGTCGGAGCTGAAGGACGTTGTCGATCCCGAGCAGAAACGGAAGATCATCGGGCGTCTGTTCATTGAGGTCTTCGAGGAAGAGGCCGCGAAGATTGGCGGAGCGGCTTTCCTGGCGCAGGGCACGCTGTATCCGGATGTGATTGAGAGTGTGAGTTTTACGGGCGGGCCGTCTGTGACGATCAAGTCTCACCATAATGTGGGGGGACTGCCGGACCGGATGAACATGAAGCTGGTCGAGCCGCTTCGTGAGCTGTTCAAGGATGAGGTCCGCGACCTGGGGCGTGAGCTGGGTCTGCCGGAGAGCATTGTCGGGCGGCATCCGTTTCCGGGGCCAGGGCTGGCAATCCGCATTCCGAGTGCGTCGATCACGCGGGAGAAGCTGGATCTGCTGCGCAAAGTGGATGCGATTTATCTCGAAGAGATCCGCAATGCAGGGCTTTACGATGCGATCTGGCAGGCGTTCGCGGTGCTGTTGCCGGTCCGCACGGTTGGTGTGATGGGCGACGGGCGGACGTATGACCAGGCCTGTGCGCTCCGGGCTGTGACGAGCACGGACGGGATGACGGCGGATGTGTATCCGTTCGACATGGGCTTTCTGACACGGGTTGCTGGTCGGATCGTCAACGAGGTTCGGGGCGTGAACCGGGTGACGTATGACATTACGTCGAAGCCTCCGGGGACGATTGAGTGGGAATGATCCCGCGTCTGGCATAGGGTGGCATCACCCGGTATGAAAGTGCCTTAAAGCCCGCAGAAATGCGGGCTTTTTTGTTTTTTGGTCCGGCATTGTCTGGCACCGAACGGTATCGCCAAGCAGTTATTTTTTATGGCATAGTGCGTGGCACTGACTGAGTCTGATGCCATGATTTTTGTTGATACCATGTCGGACACTTTGTGGGTGTCATGGTATTAATTTACCATAACTGATTGAATAAAAAGATATTTTTCTGATTATTCTGGCGGTTTTTGATCATGGTATCGTTATGTGGGTGCCACGAACCGATGCTGACCGATACCAAACTGCGCAACCTCAAGCCGATGGATAAGCTCTACAAGGTGAATGACCGCGATGGGTTGTACGTTGCGGTTACGCCTGCGGGGAGCATTTCGTTTCGCTACAACTACGCGATCCATGGAAGGCAGGAGACCCTGACCTTCGGGCGGTATGGCGTTGGGGGGATCACCCTCGCCGAAGCTCGTGAGCAGTTGGGAGAGGCTAAAAAGCTGGTCGCCGCCGGAAAGTCCCCAGCCAAGGAGAAGGCGCGCGACAAGGCACGGATCAAGGGCGTGGAGACGTTCGGAGCGTGGGCCGAGAAGTGGCTGCGCGGATATCAGATGGCGGACTCCACCCGTGATATGCGCAAATCTGTCTACGAGCGTGAACTGAAGCCTAAATTTGCCAGTCAGAAGCTTGTTGAAATCACCCACGAAGACCTGCGGGCGCTGACCGATGCCATCGTCGAACGTGGCGCTCCAGCGACAGCCGTCCACGCAAGAGAGGTGATGTTCCAAGTCTACCGGTGGGCTATCGAACGGGGGCAGAAGGTCGAAAATCCGGCTGAATTGGTCCGGCCTACCTCCATTGCGAAATTCGAGCCAAGGGACCGGGCGCTAACGCCGGAAGAGATTGGGCTGATGTACCAGTACGTGGAGCGCATCGGGACAACCCCTTCGATCAGGGCCGCCGCCAAATTGCTGCTGCTAACGATGGTCCGAAAGAGCGAGCTAACCAACGCCACTTGGAGCGAGGTTAATTTCAGTCAGGCGCTATGGACCATCCCCAAGGAGCGGATGAAGCGGCGCAATCCCCATTTGGTGTTTTTGTCCCGACAGGCGCTCGATATATTCATTGCCTTGAAAACCTTCGCGGGCGGCTCCGAATACATTTTGCCATCGCGGTATGACATCGATCAGCCGATGAGCAGTGCGACGCTGAACCAAGTCCTGACGTTGACTTACAGGCTTGCGCAGAAAGAGGGGAAGTCGCTTGCGAAGTTCGGGCCGCATGATTTGCGCAGGACGGCAAGTACTTTGTTGCATGAGGCAGGTTACAATACTGACTGGATCGAGAAGTGTCTTGCTCATGAGCAGAAAGGCGTAAGAGCTGTTTATAACAAAGCGGAATACCGCGAGCAGCGCACCGCTATGCTACAAGACTGGGCTGATATGATTGACGAATGGACGATCAAGCCACGTTAACGATCGCTTTCTTGACGTTTTTTTAGGGCGCGTCGTTTGATGGCTGCTGAAACGGCTTGGCGGGAAATGCCGAGTTGCCGAGCTATTTCAGCCTGCGTCATTGTGCCTTTTGAGAGAAAATCATCAAGCATGCTTGTGGGAGATCGTAAGGCTTTGACTTGCCTATAAGCTTCTCTCCGTACGTCCGCATGATCTTCAATGTCCCAGCCGGAGAGGGTCAAATTGTTGAAACCATGGGTCCAAATCTGTTCCATCAGGGCACGGTATTCCCAAATGAATCTTCGATCACGGTGATAGGCTCTTCTTGAAGAATCACTTCTGCTGGGATGGTGTTTCTCACAATATAACTTACTAGGTTTAGGGCCATCAGAGGCAGAGCCTGCCAAGCGAGTTGTCCACGCAAGGTCACTAGGACGTGCATGCTCCCGTAACTTCATTTTTGGTTCGATGTATTCGTGGAAACTCTCTACGGAACAATCTGCACGCATCTCGACTAGATCGCCATAACGAGCGATCATTTGGCTCGCTTTATGAGGGCCATATTTTCCTGACAAGGCCTCTGAATAATGTTTAGCTAGTTTCTTTGCTCTCTCCAGCCCTAACGAAATCATTTTTTCTGTTAGAGGAACAAGCTTGGCGTTTTCGTTCTTCAGCTTTTTTACTACAACTGGATTGAAGCGTATTGCTGAATATTCAGTGAGATTTCCACAAAGCTCACAAAAACACCATGTCAGATTGTCTGCAAGCTTGGCCTCAATGCGACCGGTGGCTTCCCGTTTGGTAACTACGCGCTCGAGGATCGGATCGAAAGCAAGGTGGGTTTCGTAATCTTTGGCCATGGTCAATTTATGTCTGCAGTGTCAACCAAATTCAATCTTTTTCCCAGCCGCAGCAGGCAGCAGCAGGTAGCCTCAAGCACATTGTCATAAGGGTGCAGAGGGAAGAGAAATGGGAAACACGGCTAGGGTTCTTATTGACCGCAAAAAGCTTCACGCGATGATCCCGCTAGCCGAAAGAACCATCTTCAATATGGAGCGGCGTGGCGAGTTTCCACGCCGTATCGCGCTGACCAGCAGAAACGTGGCGTGGGATCTCGAAGAGGTCATAGAGTGGATTGAGGCGCGCAAGGCACAGGGTGCTCAGGCGCAGCGTCCTGGTATGCGCTTCTGATCTCAGAGCTTGTTTGTAACGCCTGTGTCTTCCATTCGCTGGGAACAGCATGCCGTCAGCAAGGCATCAAAATGTTCCCCAGCAGAACTCTGCCATCGGGAAGGTTTTTTCGTTGCAGACATTCTGGCCGCTGCACCAAAGGGTGACGCGGTTAGCATGGAGCATCCACTGTTTGCGTTAAAAGCGGGCGATAGGCGTGTAAGAACCTATGAGCGCAACGGTCTCGTGGTGACCGTGAAGCCCGGGGCGGATGGCTGTGCAACCATACATGACAAGGACCTATGGATTTATTGCATCAGTCAGTTGGTGGAGGCCAAGAACCGTGGGCGCCCCATAACACCAACAGTGCGTTTTACGGCCTATGATTTTCTCCGTAGTACGAACCGCTCAACAGGGGGTGTCGGCTACCGCCGTGTAGTCGGTATGCTTGCAAGGCTGAGAGGGACTGGCATCGAGACTAACATTGAGACGAACGGACAGCGTGAGCGACGCGGCTTTGGACTGATTGATTCATGGCGCATTGTAGAAAAGTCGCCAACAGATGATCGTGTGACCGCCATTGAGGTGGATTTGCCTCACTGGCTATTCCGTTCTGTTGCGACCATGCGGGTTCTGACCCTTTCACGGGACTATTTCAAACTCCGCAAGCCGCTTGAGCGGCGCATATATGAACTTGCCCGCAAACATTGTGGTCTTCAGCCAAAATGGCGCGTGTCTGTGACGGTCCTGTACGCGAAAAGCGGCAGTACTGCGACGTTGAGAGAGTTTCGACGGCAGATAAAGGAACTGTCTGTTATCAACCTGCTACCTGATTATCAGATATCGCTCGATACAGAGCGTGACCCTCAGGCATCCCCTCATTTCTGAGATGACGTAGGGCGGGAAAGATGATTCTGCATTTCCGTGTCGAACGGAGATCAGATTAGCATGAGCGGGAAGACGGCGTTTTCTTCTG
>NZ_WOTA01000027.1 GCF_011516825.1 Acetobacter oeni
TTTTTAAGCAGAGAGGCTGCCGTTCTGTGCGCTTTGAGGTGTGTCGCGTCGATCATCAGACGTTTCGACCGGGCGGCTCCAGCGAATGAAACGATTGTATAAGGTCTTGTGGGGGCCATACGCTTTCGGAGCATCTTTCCACTGAAGCCCGTTCCGGATGACGTAAACGATCCCACTCAGAACACGCCTGCCATCCACGCGGGGAACGCCGTGCGCCAGCGGAAAATACGGCCTGATCAACTCCATCTGACGCTCGGACAGCAAAAACAGAGCACCCACAGGTTCGCTCCTCCACCTCTCCCTGTGAATCACTGATTGCCAATGAATGCAACAGATTAACAGGTCCTGAGCCTACGTTGTGATGGCACGAAAGTGGCAAAAGGATTAGCGATGACTGGTAGTCGGAGCCGTTACAGCCGCCATGACTGACCGGCGCATCTAAAACCGGAGACTATTAAAGAATCCGCACGGCGATTCGCCGGAGATTGTGCGGAGGAATCATGATTAAATACGATAAGAGCGCATGTCCGTGAGGTGCTGCTGTAATGAGAGCCGGGAGGACCGTGCCGCCGCGTTGGTGGCAAAGGGCATGGCCAAGGCGGGCTGCGCGGCGGGGCAGTCTGTGACGCTCTACCGTCCCACGACTGCGACTGACCCGCTACAGCAAGCGCCGGTCGCATCTCTGTCTGTGCTGTTCGACATCGCGGCTACGATGCCGGCTGTGTCGCCGGCGGTGTGGGGGCACCCGGTCGCATATGCCATGGGTGACATCACTCAGATGCGGGTGGGTGACTACCTGGTGACACAGGCGTCGTCTGTGATTCCGGGTGTGGTGGCTGATACATATTTCATAGCCAGAATCGATCTTTCACGGCCCGCGCTGGTAGTGCGCACTAACGCGGTGATTGATGTTCTGGAATCTGACCCGACATCTGATAACGAGACAGTCGGCTACCGGCAGCCGGAGGGTCCGGTTGCGTCTAAAGACGTGACTGTGGCGACCGGCTGGCCGGTTTCGCTGATCGCGCATGGTGGGAGCAGTCCGCCGACTCATCTTGGGACGGATGTTCCGCGCGGGTCTTATTCTCTCATGATGCCGGCGATACCTGGAGTGCTGATTTATTCCGGCCTGCGCTTCAGGGATGCGACCGGAACGGATTACCACACAAGCTCTGTTGAGCTGTCGGAATTTGGCGTCCGCCTGTCTCTGCTGGAGGATCGCGTTTAAGCTGGCGGGGTGCGTTCACCCCGCCATTTTCGAATCAGCCGTATTGCGTGATGCGCATCCATCCGCCGCCGCCGAGAGCCGGAAAGCTTCCGACTAGACGCGTTGCCATCAGTCTGCCCGTTGGTCGGGACGCCACCGCGATCACCATACCTTGGGGGGGGGTATGCACTTTGACTGAACAGAGCAGCAGCATTTCTGAACATGAAGTCCGCGAAAACGACGATGTGCATTACAGCAAGGATTGAGATGCAACGCTGATAATCCTTCAGAGCCTCCTGCATCGTGTTGTTCATGCGAAAGATCTTTCCACAGTCCATCGTCGGGGCCAAAAGCACAAAACCCGGCTTTGCCTGGAGCGGTCTGACGATTTCGAGGGTGATGTCTTGCTTTTCAGCGGCTTTCGCGACTTTTGATCCGGCATTCCTTTGAGTCAGCCCACGCCAGTTGAACATTCCTCTGTATGGCCACTGGATGGCTTCAGCCAGAGCGCCGACCTCGGTGTGCCCGGTCACCCCTGTTTGCCGGAGTTACGTGCAACGTCAAGGGGATGCCTCGGGTATCAATTGCCATGTGCAGCTTCGATCCCTTCTTTCTTTTAGCGCCATCATCTGTCTGTTCTGCAACAGTCACGCCTAAAGGCAAATTATTCTCCAGGTTCTGTTGACAAAAGACTTTTTCAGGCTGTTGGGATGTGATTCAAAGCTGGTCTTTGCGAAGATCGGTGAATGCGTGGCGACCTACGGGAGGCGAAATTTCCGATTATTCCGGGGCGCGATGCCCTGTTGGTTTTCCGTGGGAACACCGCGCAGGCGTCTCGCTGACAAAGGATATGATAGCGACAGGGTACGGGAGAACCTGCTTTTTCGAAGCATTCTTCCTGTAATCCCACCACGTTCAAATCGTACAGAAAATATCGCCTGCGATTTCCGTTGTTACAGAGATCGCAACCGTATCGAGCGGATGTTCAGCAAGCTGAAGCAGTTTCGCCGTATCGCCACCCGCTATGACAAGACGAGAAAATCCTTCCACGCCTTTCTCAGCCTCGCAGCCGTAAAATGGAACGCCGTGTCACGCTGGCTGATCCCGCAGAGACACAGAGATAATGATCTGAGTGCAGCTATTCGCCATTTGATTTTTCCGGAAGCCAGAACACGGATGCCGGAAAAATCAAATCCGGGCCGTGATTGCCATTACCGGACGCAGACGACGCATAGCGAATATTTATCCGATATGCGCTGCCGCTCTAAATGACTGCGTCTGGGCGACGCGAAGATGCGAACAGGTCAAAGTCTGGGAGCGTTTTCTCGCCACAGTTCGCAGAACACGTTCCACTCTGAGTTGCCCGGCAGAGTGGAAACCAATGCCAGCGCCGGATCTGTTGCAGAGATGCTTCATGTGATGGAAAGAGTTTCATCGTTACACTCGTCGTCCTGGCGCGAGTTTGCTAGGTATCGCGATGAACACGTATTGAACGGAAAGACTTTTCGAGCATGGTCGATGTGAAAACTATGGAAACGGTGGCAGGAGCCACCAGGTCGCCGCCCGAAGCAGGAGCAGACTCAATCGCCGGTGCGGGCCAGCGGAACTCAAGGCCAACTGTTGTCATGGGCGCGCAATATGTCCGTTCCGTTACATTCCGGGTGGTTGATTCAGTCATGCTGCACACCCGGCCGCCCATACGTCCCAACACGTCCCTCATACTCGACGTCAATGCACGGCAGATTACCGAGAACCAGCCGGATTTCGAAGTCGATCTTGGCATGAAGTGTCATGGCGTCGCTGACACGCCGGCGGACGGCAGTCAGCCTCCCACATTATTTGAAGCCGACATCATTTATTCCGGTCTGTTTTCGCTGCGGAACGTCACGGCTGAGACGTTCGAACCCCTGTTGCTCGTTGAAGCGCCCCGCATGATTTTCCCTGCCGCGAGAAATTATCTGGCTGATCTTACCAGGGAAGCAGGCTTCCTCCCGGTTATTCTGCAGCAGTTTGATTTCGATGCTCTCTGGCACTCCCGGCGACAGAAGAAAAACCCGGAATGAAGCCGGGCGGCGCTGCCCGGGAAGGTTGCTTTCGTTCTCTTCGCTGGCATAGATGATAGCCCGCCGATCAGAAAACGAGACGATTGCGCATGTCCCGGTGCCGCTGATCTCCGTGTTATTGAAAACCATAGCGGCATTCCGAAAAGGGAGTGCATGCCGGATTATTATGTGAGGCAGGGTGTCGTCGCAGTCAGTCAGAAAACCGTTATGGGCGCGATTTGATGCCGAATGGTACCGCAGACAATACGCAGTTCATCTCGGTGATCAGGGGCAGGCCGGGACTGATGCGCTCGAAGCTCATTATCTGACTGAAGGGAAAGCGCGAAGCTTCTCTCCAAACCGGTTTTTCGACGAAAAATGGTATTTGTCCGTCAATCCGGATGTCGCGGCGGCCGTCAGACATGGCGGTTTCGGCTCCGGCTTCGATCATTACCACCAAAGTGGCTATAGCGAACGCTCACCCCACTGGCTGTTTTCCGAAACCGGTTATCTGTCGCGCTATCCCGACCTGACACGCTCGACGCTCGATCGCCTCGGTCTCGTCAACGGTTATGACCATTACCTGACTTATGGTGACAGGGAGTTTCGCTCGGGACATCTGTTTTTCGATCCGCGGCTGTTCTACGCGAGGGCGCTCCTGGCGCCCGCGGAAAGCGGAAGCACCGGTGCCCATGCGGCAACCGACATCCCGCAAGCCGGACCGTTCGCCTCCTTCCTCGATCAGCCGTCTCTCGGAAACACAACCCGCGTCAGCTGGTATTTTGATCCGGAGTGGTACCAGGCCACCTATCCTGAAATCGTTACAGCAGTGCAGGATGGTCATTTTGAAAATGTGCTGCATCATTTTCTGACCAATCCGGACGCACAGGCATTCCGGGCGCTGGAATGGTTCAGTGAAGAATATTACCTGGAACTTTATCCCGACATCGGCAGTGCGATCGCGGGCGGCCATGTCCGGTCTGGCTACAATCATTTTGTGCATTATGGCGCGCCCGAGCGCCGCAAGCCTCATCCGGAGGTCGATCTTCAGGCCTATTTCTTCACCGGAAGTGTACGGGCCGACATCGAGAACGGCCTCGTCCGGGATGCTTTCGTACACTGGCTTTCACGCCGCCACAGCCCGGCACCGGATTCGGAAGCCGTCCTGTCTGAGCTGAGAAAATTTGAAGGGCTTGCAGCAAGAAAAGCAGAATCTCTGATTCCGCTGCTGATCAGACAGCCGCTCGATTTTACTCTGAAAGGACCACCCGCGCTCAGCGTTGTCCTTTATGTGCGAAATCGTCTGCCACTGACACTCTCGACATTATCCGCCTTACGCACCACGTTACGCGGCGCGATCGAAGTGATTGTCGTGGATGCCGGGTCACAGGATGACACGGTGCGGCTCGACAGGTTTGCGCGTGGCGTTCGCATCCTGCGTCTTCCGCGCACGACGTCCCGGTCAGATGCACTGAGAACCGCCCTGCCGCATATTACGACGAGCGTCGTTCTCTGGCTTGGTCAGGGGATGCGCGCTGAACACGGCGCGATCGAAGCCGGTCTCGCACATCTGAACGCAGTCCCCCTGGACTCATCCGGACAGGAAACAGCCGGCATCGTAACAGGCAAAATCCTGCGGGCCGATAATCGGATTCTGGAAGCCGGGGCGATCATCTGGCGCGATGGCTCAACGGGTCATTATATGGAAGGTGCTCTGCCGGAAGCGCCTGAGGCCTCGTTTCGCCGTCGTACGGCCTGCGGCACAGCGCCCTTTATTCTGTTCAGCCGCATGCTGGCGGAAACACTCGGAGGATTCGATCCGGCTTTCGAATCCGAAGCCAGCGCTCTGGCTGATTTTTCACTCCGGGCAGGGGAAAATGGCGCGGCCACCCTTTACGAACCGGCCATGCTCGCAATACTCGATATCCGCGATCATGATGATGTAAATTATGACGACATGGATAACGGCACGCTGCTCCGGCGTCATGGTGCCGCGATGCACAGTGCTGAACCACCCTCTCCCGCTCTTCTGACCCGGGCAAGATCACCCCGGGACGCGACACGTCGCATCCTGTTTATTGAGGATCGTATCCCTTTGCGGCACCTCGGCTCGGGTTTTGTCAGGTCGAATGACATTGTACGCACGATGGTCGCGCTCGGGCATGAGGTGACGGTCGCGCCCGTTTATCCTTCCACTGATCCGCTGCCAGTCATCCAAGCCGATTTCCCGCCTGAAGCCGAACTGCTTCATGACCGTGGCTACGATGTATTCGATCGGATGCTTGCTGAACGCAGCGGGGTTTATGATTGTGTGTGGATCGGGCGCACCCACAATCTCGGACGCCTGATGCCGATCCTCATGGGGCAGGCCGCCTGTCTGCCGACCGGAGGCATTGTGCTGGATACGGAGGCGCTGGCAGCTCCGCGGACCGTGCTCCGCGAAGAGGTGCTCGGCCTTCCGCAAACCGCCACTGTCAGTGAGTTACTCGCGAAAGAACTGGCCGACGCGTGGCTTTGCGAGACGATCATCGCGGTTAACGACGTCGATAAAACGGTGTTGCGCGAGGCCGGTTATGACAATGTCGCGGAACTCGGTCATCTGTGTCCCGTCCGGCCAACACCTGCAAAATGGGCGGACAGGCGGGATCTGCTGTTTGTGGGCGCCATTCATGAACCGGATTCTCCGAATCATGACAGCCTGATCTGGTTCGTTCGGGAGGTTCTGCCGCTGCTTACGGAACGTCTGCCGGAAGATGTGCGTTTCACCATCGCGGGTTTTCGCGGCGCGGCTGTCGATCTCAGCGTTCTCGGACGCTCGCCGCGTGTTGAACTCATCGGCCCCGTTGCCGATCCGTCCGAATTTTATCAGACGCATCGTGTCTTTGTCGCACCGACACGATTCGCCGGAGGCATTCCGTTCAAAGTGCATGAGGCCGCTTCTTACGGGCTTCCCGTCGTCGCTTCGTCTCTGCTGTGCAGGCAACTCGGCTGGCGGGACGGCCAGGAGATCGTCTCGGGCGGAACGAACGATCCTCAGCGTTTTGCGGATCGTCTGGCTGACCTGTATTCCGATGAAGAACTCTGGAACGCCGTGCGTGCCGGTTCACTCCGGGCTCTTGAGAGCGAAAACAGTGAAAAAGCTTACACAGTTCGTCTCAACGCAATTCTGCAGAATGTTTTCACCAGTTCAGATCGTATGACACGCTGAAATCTGTATTAAACCGAGAAAAATATGATGGCGGGGATTTTTCCCGTCCTCAACGAAACGGATGAAGCACGAAAAGAACCAGGACAAACGCGGCCTGTCTGATTTCAGCCCCGGCAGAATGCTCTGTTGTACCTGAAAAAGAGTTTTGAAAATTCCGGATATTCTTCCTGAAATACGAAAACGTCTTCTGTCCACAAAGCAAAAAATGAAAAAAAATCTTCCGGAATCGATACGAGAAGATATAAATCTTATTTTCCTCTGAAAAATAAATAAAAAATCCGGCCTGACGGGATAAATTTATTCAACCAGCAGAAGATTTATGAACCATTCGTGGATTCACACGATATAGTTTCCTGTGTCTGAAAAGATTTCTTTGCTTTTTGATTGTCGCACGGAATAACCCCGAACGCGCGACGCCGGTTTATGCATGAATATATCAGAAGGAAGCACGATGGGGCAGCATTGGTACACTACCTTGGTATCAGAGCTCAGAGTGACCGTAGACTGGCTTCCGCCGCCCATTGCGTCCGTTCTTCTGCTCTGCCTCGTCGCCTTCATCGCCATGATGTTCGGTCGCGTCATTACCAGCGCCATACCGCGTCTGCCAGGATTGCGACGGATTACTGTCATCCACGACATCGCAGATAATCTGCGAAATTACGTTCGTGGTCTGCTGATGATCATTGCCGCCAGCGCGGCGCTCCCGGCAACCGAAGGATTTTCGCCCACAACAGACTATGTGCTTGGAAAGACGTTCGCCTGTCTTTTCATCATGACCCTCGGATTTGGAATTATCCGGGCTTTTCGTCTTGGGACCAACAGATATCTGGAACGTATCACACGACGGGAAAGCGTCGATGATATCGTCGTCCGGTCGCATCAGACGCAGATCAGAGTTCTCCGGCGGCTGATCGAAATTACCTTCGGCGTCGTCGTTGTTGCCGCGGCCCTCATGGTTTTTCCGGCCGTGCGGCAATATGGCATCTCGCTCTTTGCATCCGCCGGCGCCGCCTCTCTTGTGATAGGTCTTTCTGCCCGCTCGGTCTTTTCAAACCTGATCGCCGGCATTCAGATTGCCATGACCCAGCCTATCCGTATGGAGGATATGCTTATTCTCAACGGAGACTGGGCCTGGGTCGAGGAAATCAACGCGACCTATGTCGTTCTCCGCACATGGGACCGGCGGCGCTATATCGTCCCGATTTCGTATTTTCTCGAAAATCCGTTTCAGAACTGGACACACAGTTCTCCGTCACTGATCGGCACGGTGTTTCTCTGGCTCGATTACCAGACGCCGGTCAGCCGTGTGCGGGAAATCTTCTATGAAGAACTGGCGAAATGTCCCGACTGGGACAAGGACCGTTCACAGACGGGCTGTCAGGTCAGCGACAGCAGCACGAATTCGATTACACTGCGCCTGATCGCAGCGGCGGCAGATGCCAACGGCATGTGGAATCTCTGCTGCGATATTCGTGAACGCATACTGGAGCGGCTGCGCCATGAGATGCCGGAAACGCTGCCCAGAGGGCGCACCGCCATCGTGCCGGGAACGCCAGATGAGTCGGCTTGGCCGGCTTCACTCATCTCTCCACCCGTCAACCGCCCTGACCAGGGCGCTTACAAAGGACCGGATATCAGCGGAAAACCTTCACAGGGGCCGGGCAGTATCGCCGCACCGGGCTGAGCAGCGCGCGGTAAGGTTACGAATGATGGCCGGACAGCGGCTCCGGATCATTGTCCATGCCACCACCTCCGCCCATTCCGCCACCATCAGCGCCGCCTCCCTTTCCACCACCATCTCTGCCGACTTCTCCCTTGTCGCGTCCTCCTGAACCGGACGGACGGGTCGGCCCCTGTTTCGGCAGCAGCAGATCAGACGGCACGGGATCGAGATCAAGCGCTTTACGGATGAAATTCCGTAACGCCACAACCAGCTCATGCGTGTGTACCGCACGCCCTTCCGCCAGCTCCGTGGCCGCCCGGGCCGCCATGCGAACATGCTCTCCGGTTCCCAGCAGGATCACATCGGAGAGCGCGGCCTCAACGGCGTCCCGGATACGCCGCGCACGATCAGACCCGCCGGAAAGGTCCAGCGGAGCCGCTTCGTCGGAACTGCCATTGCGCAGCTTCATATCCCGCCGATGGGTCGGATCAACGCTCAGATCGCCGGTAAATGAGCCGCCCAGGGTTTTATAAGCCGCAATCAGCGTCCTGAGTCGTTCATTGATCTGACGATTCAAACGTTCTCTTCGCTGCTGAATGGTCAGCATCATCACCAGACGAACGCCGACACCGGTCAGCGTGAACAGACCCAGCCCGATGGCGGTTGCCAGAACACTGTGCCATGAACTGAAATCAAGAGTACGCAACCGGGCCTCCCTTCACTCCTGCCGGGGCGCCATAGCGCAGCATCAGCAGACCTGTCCCGGCAAAACCGGCCGCGGCATCAGATAACAGTTTCCGAAGCCGCAGTATCAGCAAGCAGCACGACCGCATTTTCATCCGCTATGACAGTCATGGTGGTTTCGCCGGTGACGGCAGCAGCATCTCCGGCAGCAAGCATATCATTACCGATCGTCACGCGCCCAGAAACCACGATCAGGTATAAGGCCCGTCCGGTCGTCGTGTCATAACATGCCCCTTCGCCGGCAGGGATGCACGCATCCATCAGCCGGGAACGCGACCGGATCGTGACCGGGGAGCCATCCGTGATGTCCTGTGTTTCCTCCGGATCATCCTCCGGAAATCCGGAGGCCAGGATGCGGAACCCACCATCTTCCAGAGCGGGAAACGCAAGGCGCGTCTCCTGTGACGGCTCGCCACCTTCCTCGTCAGGCAGAAACCAGAACTGGAGAAATGTCGCGCCATCGGCCCCCGCTCGCCATTCGAGACGCGACACACCTTCGCCCGTGCTGACCGCATGGAGCCCGCCGACGCCGATGCATTCAGCGGGAAAGCCTTCGACGGATGTCGACAACGCTCCATCCAGCAACCATGTCAGAATATCGATGCTGGCTTCAGGACCGATACGATATATTTCACCCGGCGCGGAAGTGGCGGCATTCAGCGCTCTCAGTCGTCCGCAGCAGCCACAGGCCGGATTGGTATACGTCCGGAACGAAAAATGACAGCGCAGCGGGATCCCCTGGTCCCGCACCACGCCGAGCGATGCCTGCCGGCGTACCACGATCATCGCACGGCCCTTACATTGCGAACGGATACCGCAGGATAAGTGGTCTCCCAGCCTCCGCCCAGGGCGCGATAGAGGCTGGTCACCGACCGGGAGACCTGTGTGCTCGCCTCAGCCAGAGCACTCTGCGAAGACAGCAGTGCATTCTGCAGGGTCAGCACATTCAGAAAGTCGGAAGAGCCCTGCACATACTGCATCTGCGCCGTATCGACCGCGATCTGGTTTTCATGCACGGCCTCGGCCAGACGGTCCCGCTCCGTCTGCGCGGCGGAAAAATCCGCCATTGCATCGTCGATTTCCTGCCAGGCTTTCAGAACGGTCCGTTGCAGCATAATGGCGGCCTCCCGCTGCTGAGCCTTACGAAGATGAAGCTGACCGCTCAGACGACCGCCTTCAAAAAGCGGAAGCGTTGCCGTCGGGCCGAAACCGTACTGGCGCGAAGCCCATGATCCGAGACCGCTGAACTGAAGCGCCTGGATATCGAGGCTGCCGGACAGCGTGACCCGCGGGAAGAAATCGGCGATGGCCACACCGATACTGGCCGTCGCGGCATGAAGCTGGTCTTCCGCCATACGGATATCGGGGCGCCGGTCTGCCAGTTCCGAGGGCAGCCCCGTCGGCACGGAAGCCGGGACAGGAGGAATAGCCCCCGCATGACCGAGTTGCGCGGTCAGGGCGCCCGGCTCCCGCGCGACCAGGAAACTCAGCGCGTTAATCAGATGGATTTCCTGACTCTTCAACGCCGGCATGCGGGATTCGAAAGTGTGAAGCTGCCCGGTTGATTCAGCCACATCCAGCCGCGTCGCCGCACCCTGCTGATAGCGCAGCGTCGTCAGCCGCACGCTGTGCTGCGTGATTTCAATGTTGTGCTGAAGAATACCGATCTGAACCTGGATGCCGCGAAGATCGACGTAATCCTGCGCCGTCTCGGCCATGAGCGACACCATAACATCACGGCGCATTTCTTCCGTGCCACGCATCGCTGCTGTCGCCGCTTCGACCTGCCGACGGACATGGCCCCAGAAATCCACTTCCCAGGAGGCGCTCATACCGTACTGGGGCAGATTGAAGGACGGATTGCCGACGCTCCCGGGCAGCGCCGTCGGTCCGAAGCCCGGCGAGCCGCTGGCAATGGTCCCGGCGCCTTCGCGCTCCATTGTTCCCAGCAGGCCCAGAACGCCATTCGTGCTCGCCCGCTCCCGTCCGTACGACGCAGCGGCTTCCGCATGCGGGAACCGCGCCGCGCTGGCGATACGCCGTTCCGCGACGCTTTCGGCCAGACGATAAGCCGCCGCTCTCAGATCGAGATTATCCGTCGCGACCTGCTTTTCGAGCGCGGTCAGCACCGGATCGTTGAACAGACGCCACCAGTCGGGATCAATCTTTGTCACGGCAGGGCGGCTTTCCGCCGGAGTCATGCTCTCATGCCAGACCGCCGGCGCATGGACGTCCGGTTTGTGGAAATCCGGCCCCACAGTGCATCCCGCGAGGACGATGAAGCTCGGCAACAGAGTGGCCGCCTGGAACAGTCCGGCCTTCATACGACCGTTACCGCCAGACATAGCGGGCATCGTTCGCATGAGGTCCGCCCGGTTGCGAAGCGGTGTCGATACTGACCTCAACGGACATCCCGACACGCACCTTCGAGACAAGCGCCTGCCCGGGATCGAAAGTGAGTTTGACCGGAACACGCTGCACGACCTTGGTGAAGTTGCCTGTCGCGTTGTCCGGCTGAATCGGCGCGAAAGCGACCCCGGTGGCCGGCGCCAGTGAGTCGACATGCGCCTTCAGAGGGTGACCGGGGAAAGTATCGACCCGGATCGTGGCGGTCTGTCCGGTCTGGACGCGGGTCAACTGCGTTTCCTGGAAATTGCCGAGAACATAGGCAGCCTGTGTCGGAACGACAGCCAGAATACCGGTGCCCGAATGGACATAGGCGCCAACGCGAACGCCACGTTCACCGACCACGCCATCAACAGGCGCGGGGATGGTGCAGTAAGAGAGATTCAGCGCGGCCTGTTTTTCATCGCCCTGCGCCCGCAGCAACACGCCCTGAGCGCGCTGCAACTGCGCTTTCAGCACAGCAACCTGCCTGACAGAAGCATCCACGGCCGCCTGATCCCGGGCGACAACGGCATTTGCCTCTTTTTCGCGGGATTCCGAAGACTGTTTCTGTTCGATCGTGCCTGCCCCGCCTGAAGACAGATTGCGGTAACGCACGGCATTCTCCTGCGCGAACCGGAGCGCCGCCTGATCGGACAGGACAGCCGCCCTGGCACCGGCAATCAGCGAATCCTGCCGGGCCAGTTCAGCCTCGAGATTGGCAACATCGCCCTGCGCCGCAAGGACATTACCTTTCGCCACATCGAGCGCGGCCCGGTAATCATCATCCTCGATATGCGCCAGTTCCTCACCCGCCCGGACCTGCTCATTGTCCTGCGCAATCACCCGGTCGATACGTCCGGAGACTTTCGGGGCGACTGTAGTGAAATCCGCCGTAACATAGGCATCATTGGTGTACTGATCGACACCATTACCCATAACCAGACGATCTCCGGCCCAGGCTGCGAAAGAAAGAACAACTGCGGCGCAGCCGGCGTAAAGAAGAGGTTTTTTATAGATCATGATTACGGCTTTTTCGGAAAGTCAGCCGACGGGCGCGGCGGAAGATGGGGGCCGGGGCGGAAAGACCCGGTGCGGCAGAACAAGATTGAGAGCGGCGTATCCGAGACAGACCCAGATCAGCACGAAGTAGATATCATTCAGGGCCAGAACGAGCGCCTGTTCGTGGACGTAGGTATGGAAAACCTGGAGAGAATTTCGGGCGACATGCGCGGCGTCAGGCGATGTTCCCGAGAGTTGCCCGCTGATGGGATTCCCCATGCCCTGCAAAGCCAGGCCGTGTGTGCCGTGATGATCCAGCAGCATGGTGGAGTGATACTGCTCGCGGCGACGCGTCAGTGCGGAAAACAGCGCGAAGGCGACGGCATTGGCCAGACCTTTAAGCATGTTCACCATGCCGGAGATAAACGGTCCGTCAGCCGGCCCCATCGCCAGGGTTGCCAGCATCAGAGTCGGAATCACCGTCATGGGCTGTCCGAAAACCTGAAGGATCTGCAAGGGATAAAAATTATCCCGAACCCAGTCCGAAGTCAGCCAGGTTCCCAGCCACGCGGCCCCGGCCAGGCAGAGCATGCCCCCTGCCAGCACGTAGCGGCAATCGACTTTGCGGCTGTTACAGATCGCGGCGATCAGAGGCAGCATGAGCAGCTGCGGCAAAGCGACCACCAGCGAAACCGGCGCGGCCTGAATCGGCCGATATCCCCGCACCGCCTCCAGATACGTCGCCGGAATATCGCCCATCAGCGCGCAGATCGCGAGAATACCGACCAGGGACAGCAGAGAGGCCTGAATATTCCGGCTTTTCCAGTACTGAACCCGGAAATACGGGCTGGGATGAAAAGCTTCGTTGATGACGAAAACGATAAACGCCGCGACCCCCCAGAAGGTCAGCCCGGTGATTACCGGCGAGCGGAACCAGTCCAGCCGGTCGCCCTGATACAGCACGATCACCAGGGAACAGATTGCCGGAAGCCCGGTCAGAATTCCAAACCAGTTGAATTTCTCAAACCGCTCCAGATGCACCGGATCACGTGGCAGCCCGTACGCCATCATCGCGACCGACAACGCAGCCAGCGGAATGATTTCCCAGTAGAGCCAGTGCCACCCGGCGTCCTCGAACCAGAACGCCTCCAGTGGCAGACCCAGGTTGGGACCGAAGGTCGCGCTCATCGCATATCCGCCAATGCCGAAAACCCGGATTTCCGGCGGCAGATATTTAAGCATCACAGTCATCAGAACCGGCGGCAGACAGCCTGCGGTCAGCCCCTGAAACCCCCGCAGGATACAGAGCGATGTCACATCCGGCATGAACGGCGCCGGGATCGACAGCAGCGCCATTGCGGCTGTCATGAAAATGGAAAAACGGTAGATCGAGAACGTCATGTAGAACCACGGCGTGAACGCCATGGCGGCAATGTTGAACGCCTCGTAGATCGCAATCAGCCACGTACCTTCATCGTGCCCGATATGCATTGCGCCTCGAATGTCGGAGAGACCGATCTCGGTGACATGTTCGTTAAACCCCGCGACATGCACGGCGAGCAGCATCCCGAGAGCACCGATAACCGTGCGGAGCCCGAAAGGCGGGATATAGGAGGGCCCTGGAGGTGAGGCATGAATCACCGGCGCGGCGGCAGAAAACTGCGGAGCGTCTACCGGGCGAACCGGGCCGGTCGCCCGTTCCGGAGAGGGTGAAGCCGATTGCATGGCACCTATGATGCCCGGAAAGAGGACCGGGAATACCCCTGTTTCCGGCAACCATAGATTCCACTTTCCGGATTGATCACCGCTCGCTTCTTCGTTCAGCGAAGTCTAAAAGTGGAAGGATGCGTGGATATGATCTCGATCTGTTGCGTTACCTCCAGGTTCTGATCGAGGAGGAAAGCGTCTCGGCGTCCGCCCGGCGTCTGAAAGTCAGCGAACCCGCCATGAGCCGGCACCTGGCCAGGCTGCGCGAGGTGTTCAGAGACCCGATCCTCGTTCAGTCCGGTCGCCGGATGACGGCCTCGTCTTTCGCTCTCGGAATTCTGGATCGCGTGCAGGAGGTCGTCCGTGCGGCTGACAGCCTTATCGAAACCCGCGCGCTGGCGAATCTGCACAATATGACGCCGACTTTCACCGTCCGCGCCAACGATCTGATCATCGCCGCCCTCGGCCTGCCCCTGCTCAGCGCATTGCGGCGGGACTGTCCGCAATGCGAACTGGTTTTCGCCCCGGAAGTGGACGATCCCGCCAGCGATCCGCTGCGTCATGACAGCATAGATCTCTATATCGGCGCCACCGACATCATGAAGCCGGAGATCCGCCGCCAGACCATCTTTCGCGATACGATGCGGGCCCTGGTCAGAAAAGACCATCCGATCTTCGCCGGGGAGATCACGCCGGAAACCATGGTTCGGTATGAATATATCAGCGTTTCCCGGCGAGGCCGCGCCCACGGTCCGATCGATACGATTCTGCGCGACCAGTATGGTCTTACCCGCCGGATCGCCATGGTCGTCCCGAACTATCACGCAATGGTCGAGAGCATGAAAGATACAGACCTCATTCTGCCGCTGCCTGGACTGGTTCTGGACAATATCTCCGTCGCGGCTCTCGGTCTCGCAGCATTCGAATTTCCGCTGTCGCTGCCCTTTATCGAAGCGTTTCAGGCCTGGCATCCCAGACGGGATACGGACCCGGTCCATCGCTGGTTCCGCGAGACCCTGTTCCGTGTTTCACGCACTACACTCCGTCGTTACAACGCGCCCTGAACCAGGCATGCCCGGCTCCGTTTTTTACTGAGGTCAGGCGGGTCGTTTGCTCCTGCCGGACACACGCTGGCATCAAAATCCCTGTCCGTTCATAATGGCCGGTATGAAACAGCACGGCACTCAAACCAGCCTACCTCTTCAGCCCGAGGCATCGTCCCGTCTCAGGACGCGAGCGGAACGTCACGCCGCAGGCGCGCAGCTCCGCAAAAGCGTATGCCGTACCAGCCAGGCGGAATGGGCCGTCAGATCGGACCGCACGCAACCGGCTGTCACTCTGGCCGCGCAGGGGAAAACCCGCATTCAGGAACTGCTGCCGATCCGCTACGCACGGATGAAAGCCTCTCCGTTTGCGTTCCTGCGCGGGGCCGCCGCCGTCATGGCAGCCGACCTGGCACATACGCCATCGACCGGCCTCACCGTGCAGGCCTGCGGCGACTGTCATCTCGCCAATTTCGGCAGTTACGCGTCTCCGGAAGGAGTTCCGGTCTTCGATATTAACGACTTCGATGAAACACTGACCGCCCCGTTCGAATGGGATATCAAGCGTCTTGGTACATCGCTTGTGCTCGCGGGCCTCGAATCAGGCATGTCGGACAAGGCCGCCCGGGCGCTTCCGGAAGAGATGGCCCTGACATACACGGTTCAGATGACGCGTCTGGCGGAACTCAGCCCGATTGAAATCTGGACCGACCGGATCGATCTGACATCCGCCGTCGCACAGTTTGAAGACCGCAAAGTCCGGGCACGCGTTCAGGCTGAGCTCACCCGCCGCCTCGACAGTGCCCGAAATCATTTCGGACTGGTCGCGGATAACGGGCCGGCCCCCTCCCTTCGGGAATGTCCGCCCCTCGTCATGCGCCTGCCCGCCGAGGAAGATACGATCCGGCATGCTTTCGCGCGTTATTGCGCGACGCAGCCCCCCGAACGCCTGGCCCTGCTGGATCGCTACCGTCTGAAGGATGTGGTGTTCAAAGTTGTCGGGATCGGCAGCGTCGGCACCTTCTGTGCCATAGGTCTGTTCGCTACCGCTGACAGCGAAACACTCCTCCTGCAGATCAAGGAAGCCCGGACTTCCGTTCTCGCCCCTTTCACGGCTCCGGATCATTTTCATAACCAGGGGGAGCGCGTTGTGACCGGCCAGCGCATCACCCAGGCAGTCTCGGATTCCTTTCTTGGCTGGACGCATAGTGATGGTCCGCAGTCAGACGCAACCGGTACCGCGCCAGACCTTTCAGGTGCGGGCCGGCAATTTTATGTCCGCCGCCTCAAGGACAGTCGCCTTGCCGCCATTGGCGCGGATTTCGCACAGCAGGGACTGACGGACTACGCAAAACTCTGCGGCAGAACCCTTGCCCGCGCTCACGCCCGTTCTGGGGATGTCGTGGCCATTGCCGGATATATTGGTAAGGGAACAGCTTTCGCGAATGCGATCAGCGCGTTTTCCGCCGCCTATGCAAAACAGACGCACCGGGACTGGGCGGCGTTCACCGCAGCTCTTAAAGGTAATAATCTCACTGTCCCGCCTGCGTCGGTTTAGCCGCTGATCGCCTCAGGCTAATCAGCGCCGGATTAGCCTGAGGCGATCAGCTTTCACGGACTTCGCTCAAAACAGAAAATTTTATTTCTGCTATATATAAAATAATAAGCCGTTATTTAAAATAAATGCGTTTCCCGGTTCTGTTTAATCCGGTCTGATAAACGCACGGTTACGTCCGGTTCCATCCGCCAAACCGCAAAAAGTCGATGGACAGGCCGTTTGCGGTTCAGCGGGAGAATGTTATAATCACGGTAATTATGTAAATGAATGCTCACGAAATAAGGTTCTGGTGAATTTAATGAGTAAATACAATTACAGCTTGGTGACGTGTGCCCGATGGGAAAAAGACTGCATTCAGGAATGGCTTGTTTATCACAGATCAATAGGCTTCGATCATGTTTATATTTATTGCAATGATGATCGGCCCGATGATTTATATGAAAAAATTCTCCCTTTTATTATTGGCACAGAACCCTACGTAACATTCCTGCATCACCCGAAAAAGGGCGACCAGAATGGGATGTATATGCATTTTCTGGCAAATTTCCGCCAGGAAACCGAAAGATTTATGTGTCTGGATGTCGATGAATTTGTGTGTATCCGTCATACAAACAGCATCGACGCTCTTGTCAAAGATGGCCTGGATGATTGCGATGACATCGTGTTTAACTGGGTCTGGTTTGGAAACAGCGGTTTTGTCGAGCGCCCTAAAGGATCTGTTCTTCTTAATTACACAAACAGAGCCGGAAGCGTCTTTATTCTGACCAAACATCTGATTAAATCGTCAGTATTCGACGAAAAAATCAGACCGGAAAATCTTGAGGTTATCTTTCATCACAGAATTTCACCGAAAGATCACCCCGGGCTAACCGTCAGAAATGTTCTCGGCGAGGATTATACCAGTTTTATAGACGGTTCTGACGATGAGAAATCTCAGTACCTCGCTCATGAAAACCGCATGCATCGTATGCTGGAAAAAGCCTGTATTTTTCATTATGCCTTCAAATCTGAGAAGGACCTTCTGGCGCGTGCGCAGCGGGGAACGGATGGCGATTTCGGAGGGCAGACGATCTGGAAAGATCTTTATGAAAGCGGCAATTTACAGGGATTTTTTGCGCCTCTGAATGCCGTGAAAGACACATATCTCCGCTCTTACTGGATGCGGCTGCTTCTGAAAGGAAAACAGTCGACTACGGATTCCAGCCAGACCCGCCATATAAATATCGCTCGTTTTGGTATTGCCGATCAGAGTTCGGTTTCTCCCTGGTCAGTCGGCAAAACCACACGCGATGACGCATCTAACGGCGTCAACGGAATCCTTGACGGAACTTATCACTTCCACACGAATATCGATCCGGAACCGTGGTGGATATTAACCTTCCCCGATCCGGTCGTTATCCGTTCAGTCGTGCTGCATAACCGCCCCGATGTCCCGGCTCGCGCGGAAGGCCTCATCGTCGAAGTCAGACTCCCCAGTGGTGAATGGGGTCAACTCGGAACATGGAATTCGATCATTTCTGTCGGAGAGGACATTCTCAGACCATTTGCCATTACTCCCGAACATCCTGTTGTGTGCGATATTCTTCGCCTGCGACTTCCCCGGGAAGAATATCTGCACCTGAGTCAGGTGGAAGTGATCGGGGATATTATTTCGTAATACCAACAACACCCTCCCTGAACTGTTGCTGAATCCCCGGACCTTTGTCCGGAAGACCGACAAAATCGGCATTTGAAACACGTCGGAAGCGCACAGAGGTGGCATCCATACGCTGAGACAGATTTCTGCTGTCCGGTTCAGTCTCAGCGATCGTATGCAGAAGAGCGCAATATTTTCTGCGTGCTGTCATCCTGTATCAGGCAGAGTTCCCGCCTGCTACACAAACGTTTTTTCTCTTTATTCCGGAATGAGAACACGGTCTGCGGAAGACAAACGGTCCGATGCATTTCTGGCCTGATGCCAGTAAGGATAGATCAACGGAGGACGACTGACATCATCAAGTTTCTTCGTTTCTTCAGGTGTAAGTATCAGATCAATTGCTTTCAGATTGGCCTTCAGTTGTTCTTCATTCCGCGCCCCGATGACAAGTGACGTAATGCCAGGGCGCGCTACCGTCCACGCGAGTGCCACATCGGCTGCGGGAACGCCCCGGTGTTCAGCGATCGAAACGAGCACGTCCACGACATCGAACAGATGCTCTTTATCGTAGACGGGCGGCTCACCCCAGTTTTCAAGTTGCCGGCCGTTCGGTGACGGTTTACCGCGCCGGTATTTTCCGGAAAGCAGCCCTCCGGCCAGAGGACTCCAGACCTGAACGCCCAGCCCCTGATCAACAGCGGCGGGAAGCAGTTCATATTCCGCTTCCCGCGCCTGAAGGGAATAATAAATCTGCTGTGATACCGGCGCTATATAGCGATCTCTCCCCGCGACAGACAGCGTTTTCATCAGTTGCCAGCCAGTGAAATTCGATACGCCCGCATACCGGATCTTACCGGCCCGACACAACGTATCGAGCGCCTCCAGCGTCTCATCCAGCGGTGTCAGCCCATCCCATTCATGCAGATAATAAAGATCTATGTGATCCCGCCCCAGTCGCCGGAGACTGGCTTCACAGGCAGCAATCAGATGATAACGGGATAATCCCGCATCGTTCTGACCAGACCCCATCCGAAAACGGGCCTTCGTGGTCACCATAATTTCGTCTGGCCGCCCTTTGATCGCCTGCCCGAGAATTTCCTCTGATGCTCCGGTCGAATAAATATCCGCCGTATCAAACATATTGATACCGGCATCAATACACAGATCAATCAGATGTTTCGCGCCTGCAAGATCGGTGTTTCCGGTCTTTGCGAAATCACCGGTTCCGCCGAAGGTCATCGTGCCCAGGGTAAATGCAGAAATACGAAGCCCCGAACGTCCAAGCTGACGATATTGCATACTTATACTCCCCGTCGATACATTACCCCACAGGCTATGACAGACGTCACAGTCATGAATGGGCTGTATAGGTTACTTCCAGTTTCCCGATGCCTGTGCATTCAGCATGAAGCGTATCACCAGGTCTGACCGGCCCGATCCCTGACGGCGTACCGGTCATGATAAGGTCTCCGGGACAAAGCATTACATAGGTCGAAAGAATGGCGATGATCTGCCGGACCGGCCAGATCATATATTCCAGTTTTCCATCCTGTCTGAGTTTACCATTTACATGCAGGGTTATGCCGCCGGCCGCCGGATGGCCGATCCTCGACGAGGGAGCGATCGCTGAAACCGGACAGGACTGATCAAACCCTTTACTCAGATCCCACGGTTGGCCAGCCTTTTTTGCCACAGCCTGAAGATCCCGTCGCGTCATATCGAGACCAACGGCATAACCATAAATCAGATCCTCCGCCCGGTCTGGATCGATACCGGCTCCGGTCCCGCTGATCGCGACCACCAGTTCCACCTCGTGACTCAGATTATCCGTATGAACCGGAAACGACAGTGTCCGGTCCGTGGTGACGGCATCGGCCTGTTTGGAGAAGAAGATCGGGGCATCATTTGCCGGGTCGCCACCCATCTCCCGTGTGTGATCAGCATAATTACGTCCGACACACCAGATACGGCGGACCGGAAAAGCCGCACCTTCTCCGGCTACCGGAATGACAGCCTGTTTCGGTGGCTCAAACACATAATTCATTCTGCCCCGCTCCTCCTGTCAGCCTTATATAATACCCGGCACGGCGTGTTCCGCTGACACCTCCCGTAAACGTGTTCATTCCCGGTCATCGGAAAGTCGCAGGGGACAGATCCTCACATGAAAAACAGTCAGCCTCTCCCGGATTTTCCCCGGGACAGGCGACATTACCGCGCACGGCCAGACGCTTCCGGCTCTCTCCGTCCGGCAAGGTGAAGTGAGTTTACTATCGCTCGCAACCTGCAACGACCTCAGAGCGTTGAAGCCCTGTCAACACGAAAGAAAGTCCCATGGATCTGCTACGCTGGACGCTTATTTTTCTTGTATTTGCTCTGATTGCCGCCGTGTTCGGCTTCACAGGTATTGCGGCAAACTTTGCTTATATCGGCAAAATTCTGTTTTTCATCTTCATTGTGCTGTTCATCATCAGCCTGTTTTTCGGCCGCCGGACGCCCTGACGCGCAACAGAACAATGAGCAGCGCGAGCACTACGAGCGCTGCCAGACCTTCGACGACTGTCATGGAAACGGGCAGCCAGTCGACCAGATAAGTCGGGGAATCGCAAGGTTTCCCCGGCTTTAACGGCATGGAAGCCAGCCGTTCGGCAAGTGTCGAGCCGTGAAGCTGAGGGGCTCTGCATTCTGGCAACGGACTTTGCCAGAATTTCCATTCGACACCCGCGTGCAGGATAGACAGACCGATATCGGCCAGCAATGGCAGGACACCAAGCCACGCGACCCCACGCGCCAGTTTTCTTGGAACGATCAGTCCGGCGATACCGATCACAAGCAGAGCCCGCCAGGGCCAGCGCTCCCAGAGACAGAGTTCGCATGGCATGATACCGCGTACGTCCTGAACCCACCACACCATAAGAAATGCCGCGGCGGCAGCTACAATAAGAAGCAGATTCGGCAGCCTGACCGGCCCCGGCACAGTCCGGCGAAAGATACGCCGGCGCGGCTGCAGCCTCATCGTGACCAACCTTCTCCCCGGAACACGCCTTCATACAGTAAAGCGCCGGACATAAAAGCAACGCGGCCCAAGATCACGCCTGCCGTGCCTTTCCGGCTTTATAAAGGGCGGCCAGAAAATCCCGCGACCATGTTCCGGCCGTCGTGCTGCGTACTTCCGTATCGAGCAAAGTCCAGCGACGTTTGCGAGCGGCTTTGTCCATTGTCAGGGCCTGGTGCAGTGCATCCGCAATGGCGTCAGCATCGTGAGGGTTGACCAGAAGAGCCTCGGTCAGCTCAGGCGCGGCCCCGGCCAGATGAGACAGCACAAGGGCGCCCGGATTTTCCGGGTCCTGTGCTGCGATATATTCCTTTGCCACGAGATTCATGCCGTCTCGCAAAGGCGTGACAAGCGCCACATCGGCCAGACGATAAAACCCCGCCAGAACCTGCCGCGGGACAGGGCGTGTCAGATAGCGGATCGGCGTCCAATCGAATTCAGCAAAGGCGCCATTGATCCGCCCGATCGTCTCATCAAGCTGCCGCCGGAGAAGTCTGTATTCTTCCACCTCGCCCCGAGAGACAGGCGCGACCTGCAGATAGGTCACATGGCCCCGGTGCTCGGGATAACGGGTCAGAAGTCGTTCGTAGCCCTGGAAACGTTCCTCCAGACCTTTCGAATAATCCAGCCGGTCAACGCCGATAATCAGGGGCTCGTCGTGCATGCTCTCCCGGAGACGCTTGACCTCGGAGCCGTCCCAGGCAGCACGCGCCTCCTCGCCGAATTTGACCGGATCGATCCCGATAGGACAGGCCATCACCCGGGAAGCACCGTCGAGACCTTCGATCCGCAGACATTCTTTCAGATTGTCGGCATCTTCATCTGTCTGCACACCGACCAGATCGAACGCCGCCATGTCAGCAAGAAGAGCATCCGCAGGTGGAAGCGCCCTGAAAAGACTCCAGGGCGGGAACGGGATATGCAGAAAGAACCCGACCGGAGCTGTCACACCGAGGTTGCGCAGCATCTGCGCCAGCGGGAAGAGATGATAATCCTGAACCCAGATTGTATCGTCTGGTTTGAGGAGCGGCAGGAGCGCGCGCGCAAACATCCCGTTCACGTCCTGATAGGAATCCCAGTCCGGCTGGGTATAGTTCATCAGGCCAAGCCGGTAATGACACAGCGGCCACAGAATTCCGTTTGAAAAACGCTGATAATAGCCCCGATGCTGCGCCGGCGTCAGCGGGATCGTGGCATATGTCACCTTATTATGTGTGTCGATGGCGACCTTCGGATCGCCTTCGAAGTCTTCCTGGGTGCCTGACCAGCCAAACCACAGGCTGCTTGCCTCATCACGCAATACATCAGCCAGCGCAACAGCCAGACCACCCGCAGGCTGATCACGCTCGCGTGGATCGGGAACGCGGTTTGATACGATGACCAGACGTCCCATCGTTATTTACTCCCGCCAGACGCGGCGTTTTCCGGAGCCTCCGGCACAAGAGACGCAAGCCATGCCCGGAAAGACGCGGGTGTCGCGAAGTCAGCAGGAATGCGCAGCCCCAGACCGCCAAGGCTGACAGCGGCTTTCATACCGTCCTCGTCCGTCACATCATCACCCACGAAAACCGGCCTGCGACCCGCGAACGGCGCGTTTTCCATCAGAAGGTGCACAGCATATCCCTTGTCGATGCCGGCAGGCCGGATTTCCCAGGCCATCTTGGCGGCCTGCACATGAAACTGACCATTCGTCGGCGCCACCCACGCTTCCGCAACGCGACGCAGTTCCGCTTCCGCCTCGGGAGCCGCACGATAGTGCAGAACAAATCCCCCGATTTTACGTTCCAGGCGCGTTCCCGGCAGGGAGGCCACCAGCCCCTGCGCTTCCCGGAGCCATTCGCCCGGAACAGGAGGAAGCGCGGCCCGCTCGATCGGACCGCCCGGGCGATGCCTGACCGCAATGCCATGCTCTCCGGCCACGGCGAAGGGAATGTCACCCAGGAACTCATCAATCTGCGTGACAGGGCGACCGCTAATGACAGCCAGAGCGTCACCGCAGGCCTGCCGCAGGCGAAGCAGGCTTTCCTTCAGTCCGGATGGCACGACAACTGATTCCGGACTCGACGCGATATCGACAAGCGTCCCGTCGAAATCGAGAAGAAACGCCACCTGCGACAACGCCAGATGATCCCGTGACAGAGGCGGAAGTGAACCGGAAGTATCTTTGGTGGAGGCGATCACTATGCGCGGGCCTTCTTTGCTTGAGTATGTTCCGGTGCGCCGGAAATTAAGGTCTCATATCAGCGTAAAAAACGGCTGATCGCGCCCCTGACACCGCTGCACGAAAAGAAAATTCAGCATGCCCGGCGCCCTGCGGGGCGACAAGTGTCTCCTCCGAAATGCAGAAGCGCCGAATGCGACAGCCAGCCGGCACAACAGACTATGCAGCGAAATCAGGCCATAATTAGTCCTGTATTACCTCACGCAACTATTACCTCACGCAACGCGGAGCGTCGGTTTCCGGAGACGCCACACATCCTTACGAAACGATCAGACGAACAACAACCGCCTTTCTCACTCAACGGATCGTGATTACGGCGGTGCAGACATCGGATTCCCATCTTCCGGCTCAGGCTGAGGCGGAACAGCCGGCTTTGACTGTAAGGGACCTGGTGCCACAGTCCCGGTCTGATCGTTGCCGTTATCAGATGGATTTGTCCCGCCATCAGTGTCCTTCGGCTTACCGGGAAGCGGCGGCACAACCGGATGCACAGGCTCCGGCAGCGCGGGCGGAACGTCATTACCCGCACAGCCCGTGACACGAATGTCATAAAGCGGATTCTCGAAAATACCGAGCGACGGCTCTGCCGCGAGCATCCAGCCACGAAAACCGGGGCCTTGGGTGCGCGTGTCCTGCACATCCACCCACGCGGCGGCATCGGTCCGCAGGGTCGGCGCATTTTCAAGGCAGCGGGCAACACCGATGTTCAGATTCTGATAATGGACAGACCCTCCGGCGGGCACATGAATCGTCTCGACATGTGCATCGAGCCGGTTAAGAACGCGCAGGACAACCTCGCTTTTCCCCTGCCATGTATCAGCCGGATAAATCGCCGGCGGCGCAAGCGGCTCAGCGCCGCGCGCGCAATTCATCCGGATGTCCGTTATCCCCGACGCAAGAACCGCCACGCACAGCAGCCACGGTGTTGCAGTTCTCATTTCGTCGCGCCCGGCCTGGCCAGAGACGCCACCATCTCCGCGATCATCCGCTTCATCTCGCCCTCATCAACGCCCATCAGCACCGCGTCCTCAAATGCATCCCGCATGATGTCACGCAGTTCCTCCCAGTTCTCGCGCAACACGACGAGCTTCTCCGTGCAGGACACGGGCTCGCCATCCGGTTGTGGCCAGATTTTCGGTGTTTCGCCTGACATTAAGGCAGATCTGTGCCCGTTGCCGGGGGCGATCCTGTTTTGGCGTGATTTGCCTGAGTCAGTGTATCGGTCACCGAGAAGATAAACTTGCTCAGCAACTGCTCCAGGCTGATGGAGCCCTGCGTCTCCCCCACGGCACCCCCGGCTTTCAGCATACGGGTGTCCCCCCCCGGCGAAAGAGCGATATATTTGCCGCCAAGCAGACTGTCGCTGGTGATGATCGCCGCCGTATCGACGGGAAGCTGCAGATCTGGCCGCACCGTAAATGTGACGCTGGCCTTAAAGGTCTTCGGATCAACCGTCTCGGACGTCACATGCCCGACCGTGATGCCCGCCAGACGCACATCCGAGCCGGTGTCGAGACCGTCAATATGGGAAAATCCGGCCGTCAGCGGATAACCCGCATCGCTCTTCCGGCCTGTTCCGAGAACAGCGAGCGCCAGCATCGCCAGAAGAAGGGCGACAACGGCAAAACCCGCGACGAGCTCCGCCGTGGAGCGTGCTGAACGAGCACGCACAACAACAGGCGGAGATGTTGCAGAACTGGTCGAAACGGAATTCATTAGCCCTCGTTCATTTCCACGGCCATATCTCCGGCGGGAGAGCAGCACACCGACGATCGTATCCGGACACTTCCCTGCACCAATAGCAGATCGCGGCAAAGAGACCAGATTCGTCGAAAGGCTGTGGATAATGTTGCGACCGGACAGCCTCCGGCGCCGGGATTACTCTTCCGGCGACCACGCCTCATAATCACCCGTGGCGGACGGACGCTTTCCACCGCGATAAGCACTGCCGGGCGGTCTGTACGCAGCCGGCGTGCCCGTCAGATTCGGCTGATTCGGTAACTGCCACGGCTTACGGGCTTCCATCGGGATCGGCTGATCCTCAACATGATGAATCCAGTTCCACCATTCGGGCGGCACGGACGAACCGTCCTCCCCTTTACGATAAAGAACCCAGCGCTCATATCGCTGCACGCCACCGCCCTTGCGGGTGGGCCGGCGCGATTCGTAATAAGCGCGACCATCCTGGTCCCGGCCCACCAGACGACCGTTCAGGCGGGTATGAAGAAGAGTACCGAGCGTTGTCATACCCCGGACGATACGGCGCCGGCCGGATAACGTCCACAGAATTGGCGCGTCCCCATGTTCACGATCTGCTGTCCTGAACAACCACATCATAAGGGACGGACCCGGCAGTACCGTATGGCAGACGGAGTCCCGCCGCGCGAACAGCGCGTTTCAGTCCAGGCAACAGAGGAAACGCCGATTTTCCGAGCCATCAGCCCGCTGAAAATCCGCTGTTTCCGGCCAGAGCCGGGGACGTGGAAAAGTTATCCCCTATATCCTCGTTTTACGGACCATTAGCAGGCCGTCAGACAGCTTATTCCCGCTTCCGCAGCGACGGAGGCGAGGCATACAGTGTGCCCATGAACGCCCAACGATACTGGAACGGTGTGCGGATGCGCACCGTGATGGCCTCCCCCGATCCCGACGCCGAAGCGCGTCCGGTCACGCTGCCCGCCGACTGGGACGATGACGCAGCTTCCGCGCTCGCCGATATCGCCCCCGGAACAGGCGCTGTCTCCATTGCCGCTGAGTCCGCGCGGTGGATCGACGCGCTGGCTGCCCGGGACGGCGACAGAAAGACCGATGAGGACGGGCAGCCCTCTCCCGTTCAGGGTCGTTCCCTCGCCTGGCTTCTGATGCTGCGGCAGGCCGCGCCAACTCTCGCGTTATGGAGTGGCGAGTTCGACCGGCGGCCGGGCTTTGTGATCAATCTGGCCGCCTTCGTCCTGCCGGGAGAAGGCTTCGCCGGCGAGGCTTATGTTGCCGGACTGCGCCTGCTCTGCACCACCCTGCGCGTGGAAGCAGAGGAAAAAGCGAATCGCCGGAATGGCGAACTGGCTCTCGATGAGATGCCCACGCTGTTCGACCTGCCTCGGCAGGCTAACACTGCATCCCGGACGGAAAAACCGGAGGAAACCGATCCGGGCCTGCCGCTGGGAGAGCCTGTTCCGGTTGCCGGCGAGATTCTGCTGACCAATCTCGATGCCTGTCTCGCGACCCTCGGGTTCGATTACGACAGCGAGGAAGGACGGGACGCAGCCTGTTCGCTGGTGGCGCTGGCGACCCTCGTCGCGCGTGAAGGCACCGGATGCGACCGTCTGCCACTGACGCCCCATCGCCATGTCATCCCCGGCCTCGCACCGGTCGCCAGGGAGGCCTGGGCGCGGGCCGCCGTCGAAACGGATTACCCGGCGCTGCCCGTCGAGACCGGGTTTTCAGCCCCGGGACCGGTCGATGCCCTGCTGGGATGCGAAGCCTGTGGCCTGGCACCGATTTTCTCGCCCCTGCGTCCGGATGGCCGTCTCGCTACCAGCACGCTCGCACGCCTGGCGGCACGCGGCCTGTCTCTGGAAGCCGCCTTCGCCTCATGCCTCGCGGGCGACATCCCGCTCGCTCTGCCCGCCGCCGGTGCCCATATGCGTATGTACAGAGCGCTCGCCGGGTTTGTGGATCGCGTCCCGGCCCGCCCCGATCCGTCAGCCTCACCACTACCGCGCATTCCGCCGCGCGGGATCTCGCGCGCCCTGCCGGAGCGTCACACCGGGATCATGCAGAAGACCGCGATCGGTGGCCACCGCCTGTTCCTGCGGACAGCGGAATTCGAGGACGGCACACTTGGGGAAATTTCCCTTACCCCGGCACGCGAAAACGCCATGGTGCGCGGTCTGATGGAATGTTTCAGCGAGGCGGTGAGCGTCGGACTACAATATGGCGTGCCGCTGGAGGATTTTGTCGAGCGCTTCGCCTATTCCTGTTTCGGACCCGCCGGCACGGTGGAAGGCGATCCGGTCGCCTCCTATGCGACGTCCATGCTCGATTATGCGTTCCGGGCGCTCTCCGATATGTATCTCGGACGTCGCCTTCCGGATGCGCCGCAGGAAGACGACGGAAACGCCTCATCGCCATTGCTGCCGTTTGAATTCGATCCGACTGAAGCGGGAACATCACCCGCAAGACCACGACGGGGCAGCCTGCGGCTGGTGAGCTGAGAATATGAGAGGTGCCGCCGGAGAATTTTCCCCCGCACCTCTCGACAGCTCCCTCATTTCTTGTCCGTATTGAACCTGCTGCCTTAAGCAACCGGCCTGAGGCAAAGCGGCACGAACCGGACAGGAGTACCCCCGCCCGATGGACAAGCTTGTTTTTGTCGTGATTCTGGCGGCATCCCTGGTGACAGCCTGGTGGTCGCGTGGCGGAAAGCGGCACGACGAAATCCACGATTATTTCGTCGCCTCCCGCCAGTTCGGCGGCATCCTGCTGTTTTTCCTTGCCGTTGGCGAAACATACAGCCTGGGTGTTCTGACGGCGTTTCCCGGCGGCATCTATCTTCACGGAACGCCTTTCTGCATCTGGTTCATCGGGTATGTGGTGCTGGCCTTCCCGGTCGGATACTTCCTCGCGCCGCTGATCTGGCAGGCTGCCCGGCGCTACGATCCGGTCACCGTGGCGGATCTGTTCCGCCGCCATTTCAACAGCCGTGTTCTTGAGATTCTTGTTTCGCTCATCGCCATCCTGTTCATGATTCCCTGGGGCATTATCCAGTTCATGGGCCTGACGATGGTGTTGCAGGGGCTGGGATTTACGCTGCCCGCCTGGGTTCTCATGACGGCGGGCGCCCTGCTCGCCTATACCTATACCGCCATGTCCGGCATCCGCGCGCCCGCTTATGTGTCCGTCATCAAGGACACACTGCTCCTCGCGGCCATTATCGTCGTGGGCATCGCGGTTTTTCGCCTGCCGCACGGCTACCGGACAGCGCTGCGGGGGATTGACGAACCGGTATTCACCGGTCGCGACATCCGTATGATGACAACGAACATCCTGTTTCAGGCATCCGGGCTGTTTCTGTTTCCGGCGGCTATAGCGTCATTTTTCACCGCCCGCAGCCCGCAGACAATCCGCCGGGCCATGATCGCCATGCCGCTTTACATGGTCATGTTCGCTTTTCTCATTCTGACGGCTTTCTACGCCCGTGGCGCCTTCGGGCCGGGCCTTTCACCGAATCACATTTTTATCGACACCGCGCGCCGGATTCTGTCGCCCTGGCTCATCGGCGTCGTCGCCGGTGGCGCCGCGCTGTCGGGTCTGGTGGTGCTGGCAAGTACCTGCCTGGTGATCGGTCCCCTCCTGACCCACAATCTGCTGAAAGGCCTGACCGAAAAGCAGCAGAAAAGCGGCGCCCAGTTCATCTCAGTCGTTTATCTTATCGCTTCCATGCTCGGCGCCACCTTCGCCGCGTCCATCGCAGCCACCATGAATAACCTGACCTATTTCGGACTGACGCAGTTTCTGCCCGGCATTCTGATTATCGGCCTCAACCTCACCGCGCCGGCGCGCGCGGTGGCGGCTGGTCTGATCACCGGTGTCGTGATCCCCTCGGTGTTGTTTCTCTCCGGCGTTGACACCGGTGGCATCAATCCAGGGCTGATCGGTCTGGCGTTCAATGCACTGATCGTCGTCACGCTCACTATATATTCACGTCACGGAATGTCAGATAACGGACTGGCAGGCACACGGCGCTGACAGTATTCCGAACAGCCGGAACTGACCGAAGCGGTTCAGATATCAGGAGCATGAAAGCTCCGCATTTTATGGAGGCATCATGTCCACACATCCCGGTCACAAGGGCGCACCCAGGCTGTATCTGCGGCGTCTTCTGATCTGTGCCGCCACATGTCTGAGCCTGCCGGTCATTCCGGCGCTCGCAATCGATAAACCGCATTCTTCTGAAACGAAGAGCGCCGACACAGACATAACAAAACCGAAATTTACAGGACGCGCCGCACTTCTGCCGGATGATTCCGTTACGCATCAGACGCTCACAACCGGAAGTAAACAGCTCGGCTACACGGCGCATGCCGGCACTCTGACTCTGCGCGATGACAAGGGTGAGCCCACGGCCCGGATGTTCTACGTTGCCTACACCCTCGACGGGACTCATCCGGAACGGAGACCTGTTTCTTTCTTCTTTAACGGCGGCCCCGGCGGGGGCAGCGCATACCTGAATCTGGGTGCCGCCGGACCGGTTGCGCTGACATTCCCGACCGGCAACCCGACGGATGGCGCCAATGCGAAACTCGGTCCCAATCCGGATACCTGGCTGGCCGCCACGGATATGGTGTTCATCGATGCCGTCGGCACCGGTTATTCCGTCCCGGTAAAACCCGAAACCGCGGATAAAATGTTTTATGGCACAAAGAGCGATGCGCGGGCTTTTGCCAAGGCAATCGATCTGTGGATCGGCGCGAATGATCGTCACGCCTCACCGCATTATCTTGTCGGAGAAAGCTATGGCGGCGTACGCTCCGTCGAGGTGGCCACAGCTCTCCAGCAGCAGCAGAACCTGATCCTGAACGGGATCATCATGGTTTCACCCGCGCTGGAAATGAAATTTCTCGATCCGGTCAGCAATCCCCTTGCCGCCGCGATGCTGCTCCCGTCCTTCGAAGCCTCACGTCTGGATCTGGAACATAAGCTGACACCGGCTGCGATCGACGAGTCCTATCATTATGCATTCGGATCGTACCTGACGACACTGGCCGGCGCGCCGCCAGCCGGGGACGACGCACATGATTTCTACGGAGACGTGGCGCACCGGACCGGGCTCGATCCGGTCATTGTCGCGCGTGAGCGGGGCATGCCGGACCCGCAGGCGCATGACGTCCGCAGCCGCAACGGGCGTCTTTTCTCACTCTACGACGGCACACTTTCCATCGCTGATCCCTTCCCTGAAGGCATCGATAATGGTGACAGCCCCGAACCGGTTCTGTTCGGTTTCGGCAGAGCCTACGGCAATGCGTTTGAAGGTTACGCGACGCAGACACTCCGCTTCCGCACAGAACTCACCTACGATCTTCTCGATCTGAAAGTGAACAGTGCATGGGATTATCGCGGGGATGGCGAACTGATCGCCGGCGAAACACCGCAACTCCGGAAACTGCTCGCGCTCAACCCGACATTCCGGGTCTTCATTGCCAACGGCTATTTTGACCTCGTCTGTCCGTTCGCAAGCTCGCGCTGGGTGGCAGAGCATGTCCCGGTCGGACGGGACCGGATCTCCCTGCATGTCTATCCCGGCGGACACATGCTCTATACCCGCCCTGCAAGCCGCGCCGCCCTGGCCCGGGACGTAAGGGCCTTTCTGACACCGTGAAATTCGTGCCGGAAAGCAAAAATATCTGAAAAAAGCGCTACAAAATAAAGAAGGGGCCGCAAAATGCGGCCCCTTCTTTTTAACAGATCGAAGCAAGATCAGGCGAGAACCGTCGCCGCTTCCTTTCCGTTGATCGTCAGACCGTCCCCGTTGGCGGAAATACTGACCGTATCGCCATCGTGAATCGTGCCTTCAAGCAACAGTTCCGCAAGCGGGTTCTGCAGGCTGCGCTGAACGACGCGCTTCAATGGACGCGCACCATACACCGGGTCGTAGCCCTCGTTCGCCAGCCACTGATGTGCCAGATCATCCAGTTTCAGAACGATGTTGCGATCCGTCAGCAGACTCTGCAAACGACCAATCTGAATATCGACTATATGCGTCATGTCGGCTTTCTGCAGCCGCGAGAACAGCACGATCTCGTCCAGACGGTTGAGGAATTCCGGCCGGAAATGCTCCCGGACAACCTTCATCACCTGCGCCTGCACCATCTCGACCGGCTCGCCATCCGGCTGGTTGGCCAGAACATCGGAACCAAGATTACTGGTCAGCACGATCAGCGTGTTGCGGAAATCAACGACACGACCCTGACCATCCGTCAGACGCCCGTCATCAAGAACCTGCAGCAGAATGTTGAAAACATCCGGATGCGCCTTCTCAACTTCATCGAACAGAATGACCTGATACGGACGACGCCGCACCGCCTCCGTCAGCACGCCGCCTTCCTCGTATCCGACATAACCCGGAGGTGCGCCGATGAGACGGGCGACAGAATGCTTCTCCATGAATTCGCTCATGTCGATGCGCAGAAGCGCCTTCTCGTCATCGAACAGGAATTCAGCAAGGGCTTTGGTAAGCTCTGTCTTACCTACACCGGTCGGACCGAGGAACAGGAACGAACCGATAGGCCGGTTCGGGTCCTGAAGACCGGCGCGCGCCCGGCGAACCGCATGAGCCACGGCTTTCAGAGCCGGCTCCTGTCCGACAACCCGCTTCCGCAGTTCATCTTCCATCCGCAGCAGCTTGACGCGCTCGCCCTCGACCATGCGATCCACGGGGATACCGGTCCAGCGTGAAACGACAGAGGCAATGCTCTGTTCAGTCACGGCCTGAGAAACCAGATCACCGGCAGGTCCGGGACCAGCCTGCTCCTCTTCCTGCGCTTTTGCAATCTTCCCTTCCAGATCAGGGATTACGCCATACATCAGCTCGGATGCCTGACCCAGATCCCCCTTGCGCTGCGCCACCTCGACCTTCGACCGCGCTTCATCCAACTGCTCCTTGAGCTTCTGAACCGCGTTGACCCGATCTTTCTCGGCATGCCAGGCGGCATTCATCGCATCCGATTTTTCCTCAAGATCTGAGAGCTCGACATCGACTTTCTCAAGACGCTCACGGCTTGCCGTATCGTCTTCCTTCCGCAGCGCCTCACGCTCAATCTTGAGCTGAATGACGCGGCGATCAAGTTCGTCGAGCTCTTCCGGCTTGCTGTCGATCTGCATCCGCAGACGACTGGAGGCCTCATCGATCAGATCAATGGCTTTATCAGGCAGAAAACGGTCGGTGATATAGCGGTTCGACAGTGTGGCCGCTGCGACCAGCGCTCCGTCGGAAATCCTCACACCGTGATGGAGTTCGTATTTCTCCTTGATCCCGCGCAGGATGGAAATTGTATCCGCAACCGACGGCTCACCCACGAATACCGGCTGGAAACGCCGCGCCAGCGCCGCGTCCTTCTCAATGTATTTGCGATATTCGTCGAGTGTCGTTGCACCAATACAATGCAGCGTTCCGCGTGCCAGCTCCGGCTTGATCAGGTTGGACGCATCCATCGCGCCGTCCGAACGACCGGCCCCGACCAGCGTGTGCATCTCGTCAATAAACAGAATGACCTGGCCTTCGGCGGACTCGATTTCCTTGAGAACCGCTTTCAGACGCTCCTCGAACTCACCGCGATATTTCGCACCGGCAATCAGCGCGCCCATATCAAGCGACAGCAGTTTCTTGTTACGCAGAGCCTCCGGCACATCGCCGTTGACAATCCGCTGCGCCAGACCTTCCACAATCGCGGTTTTACCAACACCAGGCTCACCGATCAGAACCGGGTTGTTCTTGCTGCGACGTGCAAGCACCTGAATAGCACGACGAATTTCCTCATCGCGACCGATCACCGGATCAAGCTTGCCCGCCTGCGCCACGGCCGTGACATCGCGCGCATATTTCTTCAGAGCGTCAAAACCGGCTTCCGCATTTTCACTGGTCACTGTGCGACCTTTACGAATAGCCGCCACCGCCTTCTCCAGCGCATCGGCTGAAGCGCCATTCTCTTTCAGAGCTCGTCCCGCCGCCGTATCGGATGCCGCGATGGCAACCAGCAGACGATCCTGCGCGACAAAAGAGTCATCCGCTTTCTGAGCATCCTGCTCGGCATTGTCCAGCAGACGCACAAGATCCGGCGTTGCCTGAGGCTGGCCGGCACCACCACCCTGCACTTTTGGCAGTTTCGCCAGCGCCTGCTCGACAGCCGCTTTCGCTCCGGCGGGATTGCCCCCGGCAGCCTTGATCAGAGATGAAGCAGCACCTTCATTATCATCCAGCAAAGCCTTAAGCAGATGTTCCGCCGTCAGTTGCTGGTTGAAGTCCCGGAGCGCGATGGTCTGCGCGGCCTGAAGAAAGCCACGCGAGCGTTCCGTAAATTTCTGAATATCCATATTCCTGTTGTCCCTTTCTCTCAGGCGATCATCAGGCCCTGTCACGCCCCAGCCTCAGGCAGCGCAACTGCGGTCTTTTATCAGAATATGGGATCAGAAAAAACAAACGCAAGGGGATCGGGTGACCTCGAATTAACGGAACGGTCACGCCGGGTCTGCACAGAATTCAGGACTTCTGTCTGAACCCGGCGGAAATCACAGGCTCCCGGCCTCACCCCGGCACAAGATCAACGCAGACCGGGCGATGATCCGATGGCCCGTAAGCATAAGCCCTCGTCTCTGTGGCGATCAGCCCGCGTACCAGACAGCGATCAAGCCTCAGCGGCACCACGCCGTACATCCGATGCGTCGAACGACGCGGCCCGACATCCCGAAACCCCGGCAGACGCACGGATGCCAATGCATTGAAATCCCCCATGATCACATTGAGCGCCGGATACCGGTTCAAAAGCCAGTGCAACTGACGGCGATTACAGAACTGCCCGTGATCGAGATGCACATTGGCGATCTCAAATCCGTTCTGCCGGATCACCAGCGCCGCGCGCAGAGCGATCTGACGCAGAATCGCGACCGGAAAATCCAGTCGGAACCCCAGCGGCAGAATTACCTCGTCTGAGTCAAACGGCTGCGGGCTCCAGACGGCCGGCCCGTTATGGCGTTCAGGCGAAGCCACCCGCCGGTAATGCCCACCAGCAAGCTGAGGCAGTGTGTCCATCACGGCTGTCGCTTCCTGAAGCAGCACCAGATCAGGCTCAAGTGCCGCAATCAGACGACCGACATCTCCCGGTCGCGCGTTACCGTGCCACCAGACGTTCCAGCTCAGTATGCGCAAGGCTGATCCTTTCACCGGGGATGATGAACCGGCCCGGTGTCGCAGAACCGATGGTTTCGCGAAAGCCCCCAAGCCGGGTGCCCTGGCAGAATACAGCGCGCAAACCCGCGCCGTCAGGAAATTCCGAAATGTTTTATCGCCGCCGGATTAAACGCCTCCAGATCGTCCGGGCATCGTGAAAACACGAACTGCCCGTCCGTCACGACCACCTCATCCACCCAGTTTGCACCGGCATTTTTAAGATCGGTCCGGATCGCGGGCCAGGAAGTCACTGTCTTCCCGCGCAGCGCGCCCGTTTCAATCAGCGTCTGTGCACCATGACAGATGGCGGCAACGGGCTTTCCGGCGTCGATAATATCCCGCACAAATTTTACAGCAGCCTCATTAATCCGCAGCTTATCCGGAGACGCGACCCCGCCAGGCAAAAGCAGAGCATCATAATCGCCGGCGGACGCATCTTTGATCGCGATATCCGCGCTCAGCTTCCGGGAGGGATAAATATCGCCCTTAACGGCCTGAAACTCACCTTTTTCAAGCGAGATAATAACCACCTCGGCACCGGCTTTCTTCAGCGCCGCAACCGGAGAGGTCAGCTCAATTTCTTCTGTGCCGTCAGTGGCAAGAACAGCAACTTTCCTGGTCATGACATTCACTCCTTCATTGGCCGGAATGGCCGTTGTCGTGTGATCCGCCAGCAATCCGCCGACAGAAGCATGTCCGGACACAACGTCATGACAAGCTGCCTGGTTCACACAGAGGAGCATTCAGCGCGGCGCTCTTCCCCGATCATCCGGTCCGGGCTGTCAGCGTTCAGTGTCGGTGGAACCCCGGGATACTGTCCGAACCGGATAATCGTCTCGCGTTTGACCAGCGCGCAATGTCTCCCGGATTCATCACAAACACTGGGAGGGACGCGCTTTCCGTGACGCACCCCTCCCGGCCGGTGTCGCGCAAACAGGAGCGTTCATGCCGGATCTTACAAAAACGGACAAAGACTACGGCGCTTCATCGGGTTGCGGTTATCCACGCCGGACCAACATTTTTTGGCATACCGGCAATGCCGGACCGCGCAAGCAGGCTCTCTGCGAAGAAGCCGGGAACCCGTCCCGACCGGAGATTATCAGGCCTTAAGAGCCTTCTTCAGACGCGCATCAATCGTGTCGAGGAACGGCTGCGTATCCAGCCACTTCGTCCCGTTCCCAACCAGCAGCGCCAGATCCTTTGTCATCTCGCCCGCCTCAACAGCCTCAACGCAAACCCGCTCGAGCGTATCAGCAAAGTTGACCACATCCGGCGTGTCATCAAAACGGCCGCGATAAGCCAGACCGCGTGTCCAGGCGTAGATCGACGCAATCGGATTCGTACTGGTCTGACGCCCTTTCTGATACTCACGATAATGACGCGTCACCGTGCCATGCGCCGCCTCGGACTCAACAATCGTGCCCGTCGGGTCAAGCAGAACCGAAGTCATCAGACCCAGACTGCCAAAACCCTGCGCCACAATATCGCTCTCGACATCACCATCGTAGTTTTTACAGGCCCATACATAGCCGCCATCCCATTTCAGGGCGGACGCCACCATGTCGTCGATAAGGCGGTGCTCGTAGGTCAGACCGAGCCTGTCGAAATCGGCCCTGAACTCCTTCTCATAGATAGCCTGAAACACATCCTTGAACATACCATCATAGGCTTTCAGAATCGTGTTCTTCGTCGAAAGATAAACCGGCAGCTTCCGGTCCCGCCCGTAACTGAGCGAGGCGCGGGCAAAGCCTTCAATCGAGGCCAGCGTGTTGTGCATCCCCAGCGCCACGCCAGGGCCTTTGAAGTCGTGCACATCAAGCGTAATCGGCTCACCGCCCTCGTCAGGCACGTAATTCAGCGTGACCTTGCCAGGACCGGGAATTTTTGTCTCGGCGGCACGATAGATGTCGCCATAAGCATGACGTCCTATGACAATCGGTTTGCTCCAGTGCGGCACCAGACGCGGCACATTCGAGCAGATGATCGGCTCACGGAAGATGGTGCCGTCAAGGATGTTGCGGATCGTGCCGTTCGGCGACCGCCACATCTTTTTGAGCCCGAACTCATCGACACGGGCCTCGTCCGGCGTGATTGTCGCGCATTTGACGCCGACGCGGTATTTTCTGATCGCCTCGGCCGCCTCGACCGTCGCCCGGTCATCCGTCGCATCACGATGTTCAATGCCGAGATCGTAATATTTCAGATCGATGTCGAGATAGGGAAGGATCAGGCTGTCCTTGATGAAGTGCCAGATGATCCGGGTCATCTCGTCACCATCGAGCTCAACGACCGGATTTTTTACTTTGATTTTTGCCATGGGACGAGCCTGCTCCCTGTTTTTGTTGTTGTCGCAAACGCCGTGAAGCGTCGCGGGAAAGGTGTCTGGCACTAGCACGGAGAAGAAGCCTCCCCCTATCCCAGAAGACCCTGCATCAGTTCACAATCACGATAGGAGACATACGGCCAGTGAATAGACATCAGCATCCGGACAATACCGTTCGCGGGTCTCCGCCCTTTTGCGGAGTTTAGTTCTGAGTTCTGAGAAAAGCGCAAACCTTACCGCAGCCCCATCACCTTCATCTTCCGGTAGAGCGTCGCCCGGCTGATCCCCAGACTGCGCGCCGTCGCAACAGCATTCCCTTTCGACAGTACCAGAGCGGAACGGATCACGCTCTCCTCCGCCTTCTGAAAACTCAGCGCGTCACCTGATTCCAGCTCATGCAGCAGATGCGGGTGCTTACCGATCGTCACATCCGTCCAGCCCGTCAGCTTACGCGCCGCATGGGTCGCGCCGGTAATTTCCCCGTCGTCGTTGATGGAGACCAGAGGTGAGGAGCATCCATCAGCAGGCCCGAGCGTCAGCACACGCTCACCCGCATAGCGCTCCCGAAACAACTGTTCCTCTATCCGGCGACCGGCCTGCATCAGCGCATCCAGAACAAGAGGTGCCGCAGGACGCGTTTCATTGCCGCTGAAGGCCGCCAGATTGATCGCGCCGGCAACGATACCCTGTGCGTCGAAGATCGGGACCGCATAACTTGCGAGCAGAGAGAAACAGAACCGCCAGTGCTCTCCTTCCCCCAGAAAAAGCGGACAGCAGTCACGCACCACGGTCCCGATCCCGTTGGTCCCGGCCTCACTCTCGCTCCAGAGAGCCCCCTCGCGCAGTCGCAGACGACGGCAAAGCGGCTCGTGAGTTTCATCGATACAGCGCGCCAGAATCATGGCGTCCGGATCGGCCAGCAGTGCCATCAGGCCCAACCCCTGCACCAGACCAAAAAGCCGGCGCATCTCAGGCATCGCCACCTGCACCAGTTTTACGGAACGGCCGCTGACATGCCGGAACTCAGCCCCGGACAGAACGTCGGCTTTCCAGCGCTGGGAGGGATCCAGCTTCCAGTCGCCTTCACAACGCTCCCACGACCTGGCGACCTCGCTCGTTGTCGCACCAAAAGGTACGGGACCACTTAATCTGCGTTCCGAGTCTCTCTCAGGAGACAGATTCATCTTTTCTCATCGCTCGTTTATCCGCTGACGAAACCCAGCTCCGGCGGCCTGACCACCGGACACAGACAGAAACGCCATTTTACAGGCACCATGTCTTTTCTACCATAGGTTACATACGCCAGCAGTATAAATGAGGCGTGTAAAAAGGCCGTTATATAAACTACCAGAGATAAACGAATTTTACGTAATATGCGTTGCTCTCGGGAATATTCCGGCCTTCGACTGAGTGGGAATACCGGGCCGTAAAAGAGAAATGCTGCGAAATATTGAACATGATGCCGCCACCGAGAGCGACTTCGCGGCTGTTCGAATTTTCGAGATACTGGCTGATCGTCCGGTCGTAGGTGCCTTTCACGTTCTGCCAGTCAAACGCGAAGAACGGCTCGACAAGTTTCGTCGCTTTCCAGCTGAAACGCAGATTGGTGTAGAAGACCACTCCCGGCGAATAGCTGTGGCCACCTTTCTGATTGCGCTTGCCGCCACCGGCAACCGTTCCGGCATCGCCGTCGAAGCTGAAATGCTTCCATTCATAATCGAAGATAAAGCTTGAGATATTCGACCAGTATCCCGGCGACAGACCTTCCCTTGTTCCGGAATTGGTCTGCAGGAACGTCTGAATTCCGAAGGTGCTGTGTTTGTTTGGCTTGAACCACGCTGCCGGACCCGTGATCGTCGGCCCCAGGCCACCGGAATTCGTCCCGTCCGTCAGAGCGTAACTCTCCGTCTGAATCAGCTCGAACGCGAAGCCAACATGCGGAATGGCGTCGAAAGTGCGGAAATGCACATATTTCGTCATCCCGGACCAGGTGTGGCTGCCGCCTTCGGCATGACGCTGTCCGAGGCTGTTGTAGGAACTGCCGGCCGCGTTGCCGTCACCATACTGCACCAGCACGTTGAACGGTTTGAAATCGACCGGCAGATCATATTCATGCGGCCCGATAATTCCGAGAGTGACATCCGCCGCTCTGGCCTCTTTCGCGCAGAACAGCGCGATGGCAGCAGCGACGGAAAAAGAACGCAGCGCACGCAACCATTCCGGATTTTCAGTCAGACACATGGGGTTGCTCCCCTGTATTAGGCAAACAGGCAGCCGGAATACCGGCCACCTGTCCGTTTTTTCGTTGTTATTGAGCAGCAGTTCCCTGCTGGCCATCAAGTGTGTAGGCGATGATGTAATCACCGCTGCGGGTGCCAAGGCCACCATGACCACCGGCGGCAATCAGCACATACTGCTTACCCCCGATCTCATAGGACATCGGCGTGGCCTGACCACCGGCCGGCAGACGATCGCTCCACAGAGCCTTTCCCGTGGCGAGATCGAACGCCCGCAGATAGTCGTCAGCCGTGGCGCCCATGAACACCAGCCCGCCTTTGGTAACGATGTTGCCGCCGACGTTATACATACCGGTCGGCAGCGGGAGGTTGTTGTGCGTCCGGAAAGGTCCGGTGTCGCGTGTGGTGCCGACCGGATGCTGCCAGATAATCTTCTTTGTCACGAGATCGATCGCCGACAGCGTGCCCCAGACAGGGCCTTTGCAGGGAATCTGCAGCGGGTTCAGCCACGGGCTGGTCAGAGCGATATATGGCGTGCCGTAATCAGGCGACACGGACAGCGCGTCTCCCTTGGCAGCCGGTTCCTCACCCTGTCCGTTCCACTTCGGCAAAATGCCAGAGCCTTCAAGCCCCTGACGTTTGTCTAGCCTGATCCGGAATGGCAGATAGCTCGCATTCGCCAGCATGATCTTCCGCTGCGGGTCGATCGTGATGCCCTGCCAGTCAACCACGCCGTAAAAAGCCGGATAGACAACCGTCGTCTGACCCACATGCGGCGGCGTGAACTGCCCCTCATAGGCCGACTGACGGTACTCGATGCGGCAGATCATCTGATCCAGCAACGTGGCGCCCCACATGTCGCTTTCCTTCAGATCAGGAGGCGTCAGGTGAATTGCCCCGGGTTTTGTGGAGACGGAACGACCCGAGAGGTAAGAAGGATTCATGAGCAACAAATCGAAGCGTTTTCCACCTGAGTTTCGTGACCGTGCAGCCCGCATG
>NZ_WOTA01000028.1 GCF_011516825.1 Acetobacter oeni
TGCGCTCGGGTGATTTCAGTCCAGGCCATCTTGATCTCATCAGGTTATCGCAAACCCATGAATCATAACCCGCTGAAATCACTCAACTCATTTTCGGTCAGACACTCAGAGATTTCGGTCTTCTGCCCGGACCCGGCGTGGTGACCGGAAGTCTGAATACGCGTTCGGCGACGATCCTGCGCGAACTTGTGGAGCATTATCTGCAAACGGGTGATCCGGTGGGCAGTCGCACGCTTGCTCATCGGTTGCCGATGGGTCTGTCGCCGGCGACGGTTCGCAATGTGATGTCGGATCTGACGGAAGCGGGGCTGCTGTTTTCTCCTCACACCTCCGCCGGACGTCTTCCGACTGAAAAGGGACTGCGGCTGTTTGTCGATGGCATGCTCCAGTTCGGCAGTCTCAGCGAGGATGAGCGTGAGGCCATTTCCCGCTCTCTGGAAGCGCGGGGTCGCTCGCTCGAAGGCACGCTTGCCGAAGCCTCGACCATGCTGTCCGGGCTGTCGCAGGCCGCGAGTCTGGTTCTGGCTCCGAAGAGTGAAGGCACCATCAAGCATATCGAATTTGTTGGTCTGGGCGGTAATCGCGCGCTGGTGGTGCTGGTAGGGGCGGACGGTCAGGTTGAAAACCGGGTTATTGAAACGCCGGTTGGCATGCTGTCCTCGACGCTCAATGAAGCGGCCAATTATCTGAATGCGCGTCTGACCGGGCGCACGCTGCCTGAGCTGAGAACCCGGGTCGACGAGGAAATGGCGGCGGACCAGACACATCTCGATCAGCTTGCCACGGAAGTTGTTGCGAGCGGGCTGGCGACATGGAGTGATGAGGGGCGGGGTGGCACGCTGATTATCCGTGGTCAGGGCAATCTGCTGACGGATGTGACGGAAATCGAGCGTCTGTCGACGATTCAGATGTTGTTTGAGCGGCTGGAAAAGCAGGATGCGATGTTGCGCCTGCTTGAGCTCGCGGAAAACTCAGACGGGGTGCGGATCTTTATCGGCGCGGAGAGTGGTCTGTTCGGGGTTTCGGGGATGTCGATGGTGGTGGCACCGGCCCGGAATGAATCAAACCGGATCGTGGGGGCGCTCGGGGTGATCGGTCCGACACGGCTCAATTACGGGCGTATTATTCCGGTGCTCGATTATACCGCGCGTATTATCGGTCAGATGCTTGGGTAACGTCTGAGTGCTGTCAGGCTGCATTCTGATCGAAGGATTCCAGCAGGGCCTGCTGAATGTTTTCGAGATCGGAGAGCGTGGCGGCGATCGCGGCATTCATGGCGTTGAGATCCCGCATACGGGCCTGCACTTTTCGGAGCAGCAGCATTTTCTGGGCATGATGTTTGGGATCGGCATCGTAGAGATCGAGATAGTCTTTGATATCACGGAGATGAAATCCCAGCTGCTTGCCCCGAATGATCAGTCTTACGCGGGCACGGTCCCGGGTTGAGTAGACGCGTGTGGTTCCGTGGCGGGCGGGCGTGAGGAGTCCCTTGTCCTCATAAAATCTCAGTGAACGCGGGGTTATGTTCAGATCGCGCGCCAGTTCGGTGACGGAAAACGTCTGGTTGCCGGAAGTGTTTTCGTCAGAGGGCATATAGGGTTCCTTACCGGTGCGCCGGTCTGTTTCCGGGATCAGGGTCTGCTGTGGGTGTGTGGCCTGTCATCGATTTACGATAAATTCAGCATGTTCTCCCGGGTGTGTCAGCCCCGCCAGCTCCTTGCGCGCCGCATACCGGCCTGAGGCTGGTCGTGTGTCTTGCGGTCAGGTGGGTTTTCTTAAAAAATCACGAAGTTTCGCTCCTGTGTCGAAGCCTTCCGGATCAGGTGGTGGTCTTTTGAAGACTGCACTGGTCCGGACAACGGGATTGCCGTCGATCCGGCCGATACCCTGTACGAACACAGTATTTCGGGTGACGCGGAGCACGTCGGCGCGAAATTCGACCCATGCACCGATTGGGCCTGGCGCGAGAAAATCGACTGTGAGTGAGATGGTTGGCAGGATAGGGACCTGAAGATTATTTTCATACATTGCGGTCGTTGCCAGATAGCCGTCACAGATTGTGGCGAGCATGCCACCGTGACAGGTTCCCGCATGGTTGCAGTGTCTGGGCTCGATCCGGAAGCCGGCGACGAGCCGGTTGTCATCGTCCCTGATGCTGAATGAACCGATGAGGGAATCGAAGCCGGACTCACTGAGCACCGGCAAAGGCACGAAACCTTTCGGCAGAGGGGCCGCGGGCTCGTTCAGGTCCGTCGCGGACATACTATCGATCCTCGTCAGAACGGTGGCTGTCCGTGCTGTCCGGTCAGGCAGCACGGACACGGGAGGTGAATATATCAAAAGACTTCTTCGGGCAGGCTCATCATGGAGGCTTTCCCGGATTTAATTTTTAGCCAGAGTGCTGCTGTATCGGGAAGTATGCGATCGTAGAAGAACTGTGCCGAAGTGAGTTTGGCCGCATAAAAGGCTTTGTCGGGGCCTTCCGTATCTGCTTTCGATAAGGCGATTTTCGCGGTACGTGCCCACAGGTAAGCCTGTGCCACCAGACCAGTCAGGCGAAGGTAATCCGTTGCGGCCGCGGCTGCTTCTTCAGGGTCTGCCATGCCTTTCTGAGCGATCTGTCCGGTTGCGAGCTGAAGCGCGCCGAAGGCACGTTCCAGCTCTTCCGTCATCTTACCGAGAGCGGGATGGGTTTTGTGCTGCTCAATAAAACCGGCGACGGGATGGAACAGGCCGCGCAGGTTGCGTCCCATATGCGCGGGCAGCTTGCGCCCGACGAGGTCCAGGGCCTGGATTCCGTTTGTTCCTTCATAAATCATGGTAATACGGGAATCCCGCGCATACTGTTCGACGCCATGATCGACAATATAACCGTGCCCGCCATAGGTCTGCACGGCCAGGCTGGCGGCTTCGCTGCCGAGATCCGTGAACAGGGCTTTCACGACGGGTGTCATCAGCGCGACGAAGTCTTCGGCGTTTCGGCATTCTTCATTGTTCCTGCTGTGTTCGGCAATATCCAGTTCATTGGTCACCCATGTTCCCAGCGCCCGACAACCTTCGGCGATCACGCGCATGGTCATCAGCATCCGGCGCACATCCGGGTGAACGATGATGGGGTCGGCGGGCAGTTTCGGATACCGGGTGCCTGCGAGTGAGCGGCCCTGGAGGCGATCTTTCGCGTAGGCGACCGCGCTCTGACGGGAGACTTCGGCAATGCCAAGTCCCTGAATACCGACTCCCAGTCTCTCGCTGTTCATCATCGCGAACATGGCCTGCATGCCTTTGTGCGGCTGCCCCACCAGCCAGGCTTTCGCATCGTCAAAGCTGAGCTGGCAGGTTGCCGAGCCTTTGATGCCCATTTTATGTTCGAGCGCCGTGCAGACCACGCCGTTACGCGGTCCGACGCCTCCATCTGCGCGGGGCAGGAATTTCGGCACCAGGAACAGGCTGATTCCCCTGATCCCGGCGGGCGCATCCGGGAGGCGGGCGAGCACCATGTGGATGATGTTTTCCGTCAGGTCGTGTTCGCCGGCTGAAATGAAAATCTTTGATCCGGTCACGTTCCATGTGCCGTCTCCGGCTGGAACCGCGCGCGTGCGTACCAGTCCGAGATCCGTTCCGCACTGCGCTTCGGTGAGGCACATGCTTGCGGACCATGTGCCGGTGATCATTTTTGGCATGTACAAAGATTTCAGCTCTTCAGATCCGTATTTCCGAAGTGCTGTCATCGCGCCGTTCGTCAGGCCCGGGTAAAGTCCGAAGGACAGGTTGGTCGAGCAGATCATTTCCGAGATCAGCATGCCGATGCTTTCGGGGAGGCCCTGGCCGCCATAGTCCGGCGACCCGGTGACGGAAGCCCAGCCGGCTTCACAGAAGCCTGCGTAGGCTTCGCGAAAACCGGCTGGCGTGCGTACGACGCCGTTTTCGAGGTGGCAGCCTTCCCGGTCGCCGACAACATTCAGCGGCAGCAGCACTTCGGATACGAATTTTCCGGCTTCCTCCAGCACGGTTTCCATGGTTTCCGCATCGATTTCTGAAAAGGCTTCAAGTTTCGTAATGCGTGTAAAATCATGCAATTCGGTGAGGACAAATTTCATGTCGCGGAGCGGTGGCGTGTAGGTCTGCATTTCTGTCTCCCCTTCGTTCAGTTTCTGAGGGGTTTGCCGGTTTCGAGCATGTGTTCGATCCGGTCGAGAGTTGGGATGGTGTGGATCAGACGCATGAAGGATCTGCTTTCGAGATCCATCATCTGCTGCTCGCTGACGTTTTCCGTCACGTCGTGGCTGCCGCCGGTCAGGACCGAGGCAAGTTCTCCGGAGACGATGCGATCGTGAGGGGTAGCCGTGCCCTGTCGGACCATACCGTCCACCGCCATGGTGAAGGCGGTGTATCCGGCTTCTCCGGGCACGTGGAATTCGGGCTGCTCCGGCGCCACGTAGCCTTCGATCATTGTCAGGGCACGGGTTTTTGCGTCAGCCAGAACGCGGTCACGATTCATCGTGATTCCGTCGGTCTTTCTCAGAATATGCATCCGCCGTGCTTCGGCGGCGGATTTTGAGACGCGGGCCATTGCGATCATTTCGAAGACTTCGCGGGTGGCGGGCATTGGTCCCCGGGGCGTGCGCGGGTCGGCCCGGAGGCGCAGCAGCATCTCACCGCAGCCGCCCCAGCCGGGGATCAGCCCGACACCACATTCGACGAGGCCGGTATAGAGTTCGGCGTGTGCCTGGATCGCGTCCGAATGCAGGATCAGCTCGCACCCGCCGCCCAGCGCCAGGCCTGCCGGTGCGGCGACGACCGGGAAGGGCGCGTATTTCAGGGCCTTGAGGACTTTCTGACCTTTGAGCACCAGTTTGAGTGTTTCGCTCCAGGCGGCCATGTTGACAGCGAAAAGTGCGAGGCCGATATTGGCGCCGGCGGAAAAATTGTCGGCATCCGTATAGAGCACCAGGGCTTTGAAATGATCTTTCACATGCGTGATGGCATTTTCGAGGATGGTCAGGACGTTCTCATCGAACGTGTTCATTTTTGTGGTGATTTCAAAGCAGGCTATGCCGTCGCCAATATCCCACAACGCGCCTGATTTACCGGAGAGAACCGGTTTGCCACGTTTACGGATGTCGTCCAGCAGCAGGATACCTTCTGCACGGGGAACGGGTTTGTAAGTGCCGGCGGGGGTAAGTTCATGCGGGACGTTATCCCGCTCCTCATAAAATCGGCCGGTTCCGACTCTGGCGACCAGCGGCGGGACCGGAATATCGAGGGATTGCAGGAGGGTTGCGAAACGGGCTGGCCCGATCTGGTCGATCAGAGCGAAAGGCCCTTTCTTCCAGTTGAACCCACGCTCCATTGCTTTGTCGATGCCGGCAATGTCATCTGAAATTTCGGGCACAAGCGAGGCGGCGTAAGCGAGTGTTTCGCCCATCACCTGGCGGGCGCAGGCACCGAGCCGGTCGTCCGAAGTCATGAGGTCTTCAGCGCGTTTCAGATGGGGTGGCAGGATGAAACGTTCGGAAAGCACATACTCGCCTGTCAACAGGTTAACAGACTCCTTTATTTTCTCGCTGCCTTTTCGATTCAGGCGATAGAATCCGCCTTTTCCTTTCCGGCCGGTATAGCCGGTTTCGATCATTCTGCCGATGAGCGGGATGTCATCCGCGAAATCACGATAGCGATCGTTTGCGGGCAGGGTGGCTTTCATGCTCGCATTGATATGCGGAATGAGATCCACGCCGACCAGGTCGATCAGTCCGAAGATGCCGGTTTTCGGGATTCCGAAGGGTCGGCCGATGACGGCATCCACCTGTTCTATGGTGAGACCGGAATCGATTGCTGTTTTTACGGCGACCAGCATCCAGAATGTGCCGATGCGATTGGCGATGAAGCCCGGTGTGTCCTTTGCTTTTACGACGGTCTTTCCAAGAACACAGTCACAGAACGTGGTCAGTTTCGTGACGTGGGTGGGATCGGTTTCCGGCGCGCTCACGATTTCCAGCAGGCGCATATAGCGGGGAGGGTTAAAAAAATGCGTGACCAGGAAATCTTTTTTAAAAGCCTCCGGCATGCCTTCCGTCAGCGTGTGGAGGGGAATTGTGGAGGTGTTGGAACTGACCGGGGTGCCGGGATGCCGCACGGCATCAAGTTTTTTATAAAGGGCCTGTTTGAGATCCGGGCGTTCGATGATCGCTTCGAGAATCCAGTCGCAGCCGGCGACATCCGCGAGATGGTCTTCGATGTTGCCGGGGGTGATCAGTTTCGCCGTGGCGGGGTCCATGAAGGGGGACGGATCGGTTTTCAGCATCCGTTCGATCGCGGTTTTTGCCAGGCTGCTGCGATCCCCGCCTTCCGCGCGGTCAAGCAACAGAACCGGCACGCCGGCACTGGCGATATGAGCTGCGATGCCGGCTCCCATCACGCCGGCGCCGATGACGCAGACGCGGGAGAGTATGCGGTTTTCCTCTGAAGCCGGGATGGGTTTTACGGACTGGCTCATCAGATCCGCTCCATAATCGTGGCGATGCCCTGGCCGCCGCCAATACATTGTGTTGCGAGTGCGTAGCGGGCGTTTTCGCGTTTCAGAATCTGTGCCGCCTTGCCGACGATCCGCGCTCCGGTGGCGCCCAGGGGGTGTCCGAGCGCAATGGCGCCCCCGTCGATATTCAGTGTGTCATCGCGCAGTCCGAGTTCGCGGATACAGGCCAGGGACTGGGAGGCAAAGGCTTCGTTGAGTTCGACGACATCCAGGTCACCGATATTGATCCCGGCGCGGCTCAGTGCTTTTCGGGTGGCCTGCACGGGACCGATGCCCATGATTTCCGGTTCGCAGCCGGACACCGCGATTGAGCGGATACGGGCCATTTTCGCAAGTCCGTTACGGTCAGCGTAATTTTCCGAACAGACGAGAACGGCGGCGGCACCATCCGTCAGCGGTGAGGAAGTGCCGGCGGTAACGGTGCCTGCCGTGTCGAAAGCCGGTTTGAGTCCGGCGAGGCCTTCTGCCGTGGTTTCCGGGCGCGGGCAGCCATCTTTTGTGATGGCGCCATCGGGTGTCAGGATTGCTGTGATTTCGTCGGCGAGTCGTCCGGCGCTGACCGCGTCCCGTGTACGGGTCTGGCTGCGAAGTGCGAACTGTTCCTGCTGTTCCCGACTGATTTCGTATTTTTTCGCGACGTTTTCAGCCGTGAGTCCCATATCCATATAGACGCCGGGACGTTTTCGCGAAAGCGATGGGTTGGGCATGGGGTTAAAGCCGCCCATCGGCACACGGGTCATGCTTTCGACACCGGCGCAGATAAAGGCCTCGCCGGCGCCCAGCGCGACAGAGCCTGCCGCGATGTGGACGGACTGCATGGATGATCCGCAAAAGCGGTTGACCGTCACTCCGCCGACGGAAAGGGGCAGTTCTGCCAGGATGCTGACGATGCGGCCGATGTTGAGGCCCTGTTCGCCTTCGGGGAAGGCGCAGCCGAGGATCAGATCCTCGATATCGGCCGGAGAGACGCCGGTGCGTTCAATCAGTGCCCGGACGACCTGGGCCGCGAGATCGTCCGGTCGGGTTCGCACCAGGGTTCCTTTGCGCGCCGGCTGGAATGGCGACCTCACATATCCTGCAATGACCACTGAATTCATGAGAAAACTCCTCCGGGTCCGTTTGCCATCCCGCTTTCTGTTATTCTTGTGTGGATGACGTATGCGGAAACCAATGCATTCATAACATGAATGATACTCATGCAAAGATATTTTCTTTGGTACGCACGATTCCTTGATTTTCGGCTTTATGCTCAAGAGAGCGTGAACGGAAAAGGGCGGTTGACCGTGAGATTTTCTTGCGCACGGCTTTTTTTCTGTGCTTAGAATGTAACGTTAACGTCACCCAAAAGAAGGTGATCACCGGCAGGCCGGGCTTTTATGGAAGTCCGGCGCCGGGAAGGAAAAAACAATGAAACATTTTCCGCATGCCACGGCGCTTGGTACCGCGGCGACACTGGTTTTTTTCGCGCCCTGCGCGGCTTTTGCGTCCGGAATAGAACTGAGGGAAACCGACGCGACATCGGTTGCCAGCGCCTATGTTGGCGGGGTCAGCCGGGCAACCGATGCTTCAACCGTGCTGCTCAATCCTGCCGGTATGTCGCTGCTTGAATACAGTGAAATTGAGGGCAACGCTTTTTATATTGGTCCGTCCGCTCAGTTTTCCGGTCAGAACTATCTGGCGCCCAATGTCAGAACCACGGGCACGAACGGCAATAAGGATGTGAGTCCGAGCGCGACCGGGTCGGGTTACGGGGTCTGGAAAATCAGTGATCGCTGGGCGGTTGGTTATGCCGCCACGACGCCATGGGGAATCCGGATGAATTATCCGGAGAACTGGACCGGGCGGTATCAGAGTCTTGTGACATCCATCACGGGTTATGAACTGGATCTTGCGGTTTCCTGGAAGGTGACATCCCGGCTTTCGATTGGTGTTGGTCCGCGCTTTGGTTTTCTTCAGGGCCGTTTTACGGAGACGGCAAATCTGGGCGCGCTGAATGCTTATGGTCCCACCAATGCGAGTCTGGCCGGTAATGGTTTCGGTTTCGGCTATTCTGCCGGAGCGATTTACCGGGTGGATGACGATACGCAGATTGGCGTTACCTATCGTTCGCGCATGTCGTTTCCGATTGCAACCAAACTGAAATTTGCGCCGCCGCTTTCGCTGGAAGCCGCTCAGCCGCAGGTCAATGGTCTTCTCGCCGCCGAGAGCGGCCATTCGAAAATGCAGGTGACGCTTCCGGATTCCGTATCTTTCGGCTTTACAAGGAAGCTTTCAAAACGCTGGACTCTGATGATGCAGGGTGAGTGGACCCACTGGTCGTTATTGCAGGGGCTCAATGCCGTTTCGGATCATAACGGACTGGACACATCGATCCCCGTGGGCTGGCATAATTCCTGGTTTGGCGGTGTGAGTGCCGCTTATCGCGTTCTGCCGAACGTAACGCTCCATAGCGGGTTCAGCTACGATCAGTCTCCGTCTGATGCGGAAAGCCGTTTCAGCCGGGCGCCTGATTCCAGCCGTTATACGATCGGTTTTGGCGCGGAATATTCACCGATCCGTCAACTGACGATGGAACTTTCTTTCGCTCATCTGTTTTTCGCTTCGGCACCCATCAACAGTTCTTCCTCGGCGACGGCGGGACAGCTGGTCGGCGAATACAGCAATCATGCAAATGTCGTCGGCTTCGGGGTCAGAACTCATTTCTGATGTTGTTGCCCGGGGAGTTTCGATATGGATAGTTTTACGGAACAGGGTTTTACTGCCATGCCGTTACCGGACAGTCCCGTTCAGACGTTATCCGGCCTTCTGACCCGGGCGGCGACACAGAAACCCGATGCGGTGGCGATCGATTTTCTGGGACGGCGAACGAACTACCGGGATCTGTTTCATGCGGCGGAGCATGCGGCGGCCGGTCTGCAGGCTGCCGGGATGAAAAAGGGAGACCGGATTGGTTTGTGTCTTCCGAACATACCTTATTCTGTCATCATGTTTTTTGCGGCGCAGAAAATCGGCGTGATTGTCGTTAATATCAATCCGCTCTACGTTGAACACGAGATCCATCAGGTTCTGCTGACATCGGGCGTTTCTGTTCTTGTGGTGACAGATCTGGCCGTGATTGCCAGGCCGGCCATAGCCGCGACCCGTGAATGTCCGATTCATCATATTATTGTTTGCCCTTTTACGGAGGCGCTGCCCTGGGGGAAGTCCTTTCTCTTCCGGGCTTTCAAGTCGTCTGAACTGGTGCGCTTCGGGCATGATTCCCGGCTGATTACTTTTCATGATCTTATCGTAATCCGTGCTTTGCCGGTGCCGGTTGTCATTGATCCGCTGCATGATGTCGCGGTCCTTCAGTTTACGGGAGGGACGAGCGGAACACCTAAGGCGGCCATGCTGACCCATGGCAATCTGCTGGCTAATCTCGGGCAGATCAGCGAACGGATTGGCGAGGCGCTGGCTGGTCCGCAGGTTATTCTGGGCGTGTTGCCGCTGTTTCATGTGTTTGCGATGATGACGGTCATGCTTCTGGCGACAGACCGGATGGGCACGATGGTTCTGCTGCCCCGGTTCGATGCGCAGACCACGCTCGACACCATTCTTCGCACGAAAGTAACGGTGTTTCCGGCCGTACCGACTATTCTGACGGCGTTGCTGCGGCAGAAGACGATCCGGCCCGGGAGCTTTCAGCACATGACGGCTGTTATATCGGGAGGAGCGCCGCTGCCGGTGACGTTGCGTAAACAGTTCGAGGAAGCGGCGCATTGTCCGGTTATTGAAGGGTATGGTCTGAGCGAGACGTCTCCGGTTATTACCTTCAATCCGCTCGGTGCGTCGCGTGATGGCTCCTGTGGTCTGCCGGTTGCGGGGACGGAGTTGCAGATCCGGGAGATTTCACCGCCGCACGCACTGTTATCCACGGGGCAGTCGGGAGAGGTATGGGTGCGGGGGCCTCAGGTGATGCCGGGTTACTGGGCCGGGCAGGATTGTGACAATCCGTTTTCAGAAGACGGATTTTTGCGAACGGGGGATGTCGGGTATCTTGATGAGGATGGTTATCTTTATCTGGTTGATCGTCTGAAGGATATTATTATCTGTGGCGGGTACAATGTTTATCCGCATGTGATCGAGGAAGCTCTTTACCGGCATCCGGCTGTTCTTGAAGTGCTTGTGATCGGGGTTCCTGACGATTACAGGGGACAGGCTCCGAAGGCTTTTGTGGTGCTGAAGGACGGGATGCGGGCAACGGAGCGGGAACTTCTCGATCATGTCGGTCAGTTCGTTTCTAAAATCGAGCGGCCTCGTGAGATTGTTTTCAGGGAGACCTTGCCGAAAACGCTGATTGGCAAGCTTTCACGCAAGGATCTTATCGCCCGGGAAAGCCTTTACAGTAATGTTGCACCCATGCCGGAAAGAGCGGTGGGTTAAGCGGATATGTTTGCGTTACATGTTGTTTTTCTCAGGGCTTTGCCCTGAAACCCACCAAAGGCCGGGGGCCTCTGGTCCCTGCCGGGTGCGGGCAGAGTCCGGGTCAGATGGCTTTGAAGGGGCCGCCCTCGTTTTCAGAAGCGGGCGGGATTGTTCATGGCCTGCCGAAGCATGTGAATGGGTGAGGCACGATAAGATGCCAGTGTGCGTCCTGATCCGCCGGCGGTAGTCGGCCGCGAAGGGGGCGGGTTGTAGCCGTGGACGCCGGGATGAATGGTGCTTTCGGAGGAGGAGGGCTGCGCCGCGCCGCCGCCGCCGCTGCTTTTGGCGCCGGACATGGCTCTGGCGCTCGCCAGGGCGCCGGCCTGGGTGGAGTAGGCGACGACGGGCTGAGGGCCATGTGCGAATGGCGTGCTGTGCCCGGAGGGGCGGGATGCGGAAGTGCCGCCGTGCCCTGTAAATCCGTCAGCGGGGGCAGCCCAGGATTCCAGCACTTTCCACTGATAGGCTGTTCCGATATCGGGGGTGAAGGAGTGGTAGGCTGCCGCCGCGCGTGGCCAGCTTCCTGTCCGTCCGAACAGATCCACGAGGAAACGCGCGGCAAATCGCGCATTGGTCATCGGATCGAATGCTGCTTCCAGCGAGGGGAAGGCATCGGCGTGCTGCTGGAGATTGACCTGAAGGCAGCCGACATCGATCGACCGGATTCCCCGGCTCTGAAAGTCCCGAACCGCCTCGATGGCCTGCTGTTTCGTGTCGTACACATACCCTTTGCCCTGTGCATTGACGGTCCATGGCCATGCCACAAGCTCGCCGTCGGGCAGGTGTCGTCCGCTTTCGACGCGGCCCATGGCGACGAGGAACTGGTCGGGGATATGGGTACTGTGTTCGGCTGCCAGCGCGGCCTGGGTGCAGAGGCCAGTGTCACCCGGAGACAGGAAGCCGCGCTGTAATGGGAAGGGACTGACGGGGGCTGCGGGCAGGGCCGGGGAGGCCGGGGATGCGGCCGCCGTTCCGGCGGGGGCGGTGGCCGCATCCGGCATGGCAATGAGTGGAAACGCGGAGGCGCGCGATACGACCGGACAGGCCGCCACCATGAACAGAAAGGAAAGAACGCGACGCATTGGGGACGCATTATGACCCGATTCAGTTAATCAGGCGTTATGCGGTCTGATCCGGGCGTCGTGCTCCGGAGCGACGGGAAGGCCGGCCCCGGTTTATCGGGCAAACCGGGCGGCCGGCGCAGGCCGGATTTCAGGGGGCTGAGAGATCCGGCCTGATGAGTCTGACGCGAAGGGTGAAAAACGCTGTCAGATCAGCTTTTCAAGACCGCTCATATACGGGCGCAGAACCGGTGGGACCGTTACGCTACCGTCTTCGTTCTGCCAGTTTTCCATCACCGCGATGAGCGTGCGCCCCACAGCCAGTCCGGACCCGTTGAGCGTGTGAACGAAAACCGGCGAGCCACCACCCTGGGGGCGGTAACGTGCGTTCATCCGTCGTGCCTGGAAGTCCCGGGTGTTGGAGCAGGAGGAGATTTCCCGCCATGCCTGCTGGCCTGGCAGCCAGGCTTCCAGATCGAACGTCCGCGAGGCACCGAAGCCTGTGTCGCCGGCGCAGAGGGCCATCCGGCGGAACGGAATTTCGAGCAGTTCCAGCACGCGCTCGGCGCAGGCTGTCATCCGCTCGTGCTCGGCTTCGCTGTCTTCCGGCGCGACGACCGACACCATTTCGACTTTTTCAAACTGATGCTGGCGCAGCATTCCGCGCACATCGCGTCCGGCGGACCCGGCTTCGGACCGGAAACACAGGGACAGGGCCGTCATGCGGACGGGCAGCCGGGCTTCGTCCAGGATGTCGCCCATGACGGAGGCTGTCAGCGGGACTTCCGCCGTTGGCACCAGCCAGAAGCCTTCCCGGGTGCAGAAAGACTGGTCGGCGAACTTTGGCAGTTTGTCCGTGCCGTACATCGCCGGTTCGCTGACCAGAACCGGGACCTGCGTTTCAGTGTAGCCATGGTCGTTGACATGCATATCAAGCATGAACTGGCCCAGCGCCCGCTCAAGCCGGGCGATCCCGCCGCGCAGCAGCACGAATCGTGCGCCGGACAGTTTCGATGCGGTGGCGAAATCCATCTGTGGCTGGCCGTTTTGCGTCATCGCCTCGCCGAGCTCGAAATGCTGCTTCGGGGTGAAGGCGAAATTCCGTGGTGTGCCGCGCTCGTGGACCACGATGTTCGCTGTTTCATCCGTGCCGGGCGGAACGGCCGGATCGAGCCGGTTGGGGATGACCGCCAGGGCCGCCCTGACTTCGGTATCGAGCGCCTGGGCTTTCGCGTCGAGCTGCTCCATCTCCTCGCGCAGGGTGCGGGCTTCGGCTTCCTGCGCCGCGCTGTCGCCTTTCTGACGTTTGATCGCGCCGATCTCTTTCGCCAGCGCGTTCCGGCGGGTCTGGCGCTGCTGCGTCGCTGTCTGTGCTGCCCGGCGTTCCTCGTCGAGCGCCAGGACAGAGGCTGCCACGGGCGCAAGTCCGCGGCGGGCCAGGTCGGCGTCAAAACCGTCGGGGTCTGCGCGGAGGGCGCGGATATCGTGCATCAGGGGGCCTCTTTATCGTCTGTCCCGGGAAGGGGTTTCGGCTCGACAAGGCGCGCCGATATAATGGAAATTTCGTAAAGGATGATCAGCGGAACAGCCAGTCCGGTCTGTGTGATCACGTCTGGCGGGGTCAGGATGGCCGCCGCCACGAAGGCGCCGACGATCGCATAACGCCGCATTTTTTTCAGCTGTGCCGAGGTGACGATGCCGACTTTGGCCAGCAGGGTCAGGACCACCGGCAGTTCGAACGCGATCCCGAAGGCCATGATGAGTTTCATGACCAGCGCCAGATATTCCGACACCTTGGCCTGAAGCTGGATCTGCAGCCCGTCATCTCCGCCGGAGGTCTGGAAGGAGAGAAAGAACCGCCAGGCGACGGGAAAGATGAAATAATAGGCCAGCGCCGCGCCGAGCAGGAACAGGATCGGGGTGGCGATCAGGAACGGAGCGAAGGCGCGTTTCTCCGAGCGGTAAAGTCCGGGCGCGATGAAGATCCAGGCCTGCATGGCGATGACCGGGAACGACAGGAAGGCCGCGCCGAAGATCGCCACCTTGATATAGGTGAAGAACGCTTCGTACAGCGCCGTATAGATCAGATGCGGCTGCTCGCCCTTCTGGCGCATGATGTCGCCGAGAGGTTTAGCCAGAAACAGGTAGATATCGCCCGCATAATGGTAGCAGAGGGCGAAGCAGAGGGCGAAGCTTACGGCGGACCAGATCAGGCGGCGGCGCAGTTCGACCAGATGGTCGAGCAGCGGCATGGGCTCGTCCTGGATAGTATCGTCTTTCAGGACGCGTCCTCCTTTATCTTTGTCATCACGCCTGCTTTTCCGGTGCCGGAGCGTCAAACGGTGCGATACGCCGCTCTCCGTGCAGGACCCGGACGGGGGGGAGGAACGCGGGTGTTCGCATCATATGCTCGCGGCCCATGACGATACGCCGCGCGACGGAGGGGGGGATGCAGGCCGGGGCTTCGGACGCGCCGGCGTCCGGAAAGGAATAGTCCCGAACCGGGATATGCGGCAGGAAATCGTCCGGCGCGGACTGACCGGGGGGCGGCAGAACATGAGGGGGCTGCGTCGTGTCGCCGTGGGACGGGAGCGCCGCCGTCTGCCCGGATGTGCCGGAAAGTGAGGGCGGCCGGGCGATCGGATCGTCCAGCGAGCGCCGGAGGCGACCGTCCTCGTCGATCGTGCGCATGATTTTTCCGCGCACGTCCAGGCTGCGCAGGCTCCGGACGTGATCGCGGACCTCGCCGAGATCGGCCTCCCGCACCATTTCATCCACATGGGACTGGAACTCGCCGGCCAGTCCGCGCATTTTGCGGACGGCCTTCGCGACGGTACGGATTGCGACCGGCATATCCTTCGGGCCGATGACCAGAAGGGCGACCACCCCGATCAGCGCAAATTCCGACCAGGCAAAATCAAACATCGTTCCCGCCGGTTCCGGCATTGCCTCGCGACCCGGACAGGAGACCGGGCGCCGCGGTCAGGCGCATGCACACATCATATCGCAGCAGAACCGGCAGGATTGCCGGAGCCGGGAAGAGACCTATCATGACCTGTTCCGGCGGCAAACCGGGTGACGTGACGGTCTTACGCGCCGGCATCGGGCTGACCGGTGATCTCGTCCGGCGACGGCTCTTCGTCTGACGGCATGTCGGGGTCTGTGTCGCTGTCCGGTGTTTCCTCATCGGGTGGCGTTTTCCGCAGCAGCAGATCGCTGGTGCCGCTGGCAGGGGCGATTTTCGGAGAGGTTGGCATATCGCCGAGCAGTTCCTCGCGGCGCGGCAGATCGTTGAGACTTTGAAGCCCGAAAAATCGCAGAAAATCAGGAGTTGTTCCCCACAGGACCGGGCGGCCCGGCACTTCCTTGCGGCCACGGGGCGCGATGAGCGATTCTCCGATCAGCGTATCCAGCGCGTTCTGACCGACACTGACGCCGCGAATTTCCTCGATTTCCGCCCGTGTGCAGGGCTGGTGATAGGCGATGATCGCCAGGGTTTCCATTGTCGCACGCTGGAGGCGACGTGGTTTCGGGAGCACTCGTGTCAGCAGCGGGGCGAGATCGGGGGCAGTGCGAAACTGCCAGCCACCGGCGACCTCGACCGGGCCGACGCCCCGGCCCTCATACCGGGCGACCAGGGCGGTCAGAACCGCCCGCACGCAGGCGCCGAGGTCATCCACCGAATCCGGGATCAGCTCGCGTCCTTCCAGCACGGACAGAATCGTGCGGGGGCTGACCGGCTCGGTGCTGGCGAAGATCAGGGCCTCGACCAGACGCACCGCCTGTTCGGACGGCGGGTCTGGTTCCGGTGCCGGGATGTCTTCGGAGAGAGGCTCCGTGATCGTTATGATCTCTTCCGCCAGATCGTCTTCCGGGGTGAAATCAGGGCTGGTCTCCGGCGGGGCGATATCGATGATCTCTGTCTCCGGGGCTTCCGGCAGCGCTTCTGTTTCGCTCATGCGGCGGTCTCCGGTTCCGCGTCTGTCTTTTCGGTTTCAGCGTTCTGCGGTCTGAGCATGATCCGACCGAATGCCTCGTCCTGTTTCAGCTCCAGCATTCCGCTTTTTGCCAGTTCCAGCCCTGCGATCAGCGTTCCCGCCATGGCTGCCCGGCGCACCTGGATGCCTTCTTTCTCATCGGCCGGCACGGGCAGGTCGGGCATGAACGCATCCAGCGAACTCCAGCCCGGCGGCGTGTCTCCGAGCAGGCGTTTCAGGCGGCTCAGCGCATCCTGCACGGTCCAGAACCGGATTGTCCGGGGTGTATAGATACGGTGGCGCACTGTTCGCCGGATGGCGGCCATATAGGCCCGCATCAGCTGCGGTACATCCAGCGCCAGTCCCGAGCGGTCGATTTCCACAAGCGACTCGCTTTCGCCGCGTGCGAAGATGTCCCGTCCGAGCTGGGGGCGCCCGGCCAGCCAGGCGGCGGCGGCATTGATCCGGGCCAGTTCTTCCAGCCGCGCGGCGAGAAGTTCCGCTGCGTCTTCGGCGTCCTCGTCCGGGCCTTCCTCGGGCGGGAGGAGCAGGCGTGATTTCAGCCAGGCGAGCCAGGCTGCCATGACCAGCCAGTCCGCCGCCAGTTCAAGCCGGATCGAGCGGGCGGATTCCACGACGGCCAGGTACTGTTCGACGAGTTGCAGGATTGAAATCCGCGCCAGGTCGACTTTCTGCGCGCGGGCCAGATCCAGCAGCAGATCCAGCGGCCCATCGAACCCGTCCAGATGCAGAAGCGGAGACCGTAGGGCCGTTTCCTGGCCGGAGGTTATGGCTCCGGGCGTTTCCGCTACGGGTGTACTGTCCGGCATTTCAGGGACGGAGCGGGTTGCAGGCATGTCCGTGGTCACGAATTTTCACGCAGAAGGCCTGGGTGGCGGCGACGCTGTCGAAGCCACGCATCCGCAGCCGGTAGAAAATGGCGTTGCTATGCACGACTTTTTCGACCAGCGGGGCGTGTCCGGCAAACAGATCCGGTGAAATGGCTTTGATCCGGTCCCATTCCTTGTACGCTGAAGCCTCGGAATCCACGGCGGCCAGCTGGACTCCGTAAGGGCCGGTTGCCGTGGGGACCGGTGCCTCAGACGCGGCAGCGGCGGCTGGTGCCGTGTTTTTCGCGGACGGAACCGGCGGGGGCAAGGCCGCGTCTCCGGCGGGCGGGGTGGTTTCGGAGGCCGGGGGCAGGGCTGCCGGCCTGTCCTTTGCGGTGTCTGAGCCGGGTGCTTCGTCGGCGGGCGTGTTCGCGGGAGCGGCCGGCTTTCCGTCTCCGGTCGTGGCCGCCGGGGGCGTGTTCTCATCCCCGGTGCCGGTTTCCCCGGCGTCTTCCTTAGCCTTGCCGCCATAACGTGCCGCCAGTGCGGCCGGATCGGGCTGTTCGGGGCCGGGTGCCAGATGCGCAGCGCCTGCCGGGACATCGGCGGGTGCCATCGCGCCGTCCAGTTCCATGCCGCCCGGATTGGCTGGTTTATCCCGGACGGGTTCCGCCGGCGGTCCGATCACGGGGATGCCGCTCTGGTGATGACCGAGCAGGGTCCATCCGCCGATGCCAAGCACCAGCAGCGCCCCGAGGCCGAATGCGCCGCAGGTCAGCCGTCTGGTCATCGGATCTGCGGGCAGGAGAGTGCCGGGTTCCCACCATTTACGGCCCGTTGCGCGGCGTGGCGGCGGTGTGTCGTCGTAATCAGCGCTCATCCGCTCGCGCGCGCGGTTCAGCCGGTCTTCATGCGGGTCGGGCGGTGTGTCGTCACGCTCTGTCATCGCATTTCCTCCACGGGTTCCACGCCCATGACGGCCAGACCTGATCGCAGGGTTATTGCCGTGGCCGCCACCAGCGCCACGCGTGCCAGCGTGGCTTCCGGTGCGTCCGGCTGGAGGAATCGCAGGGTCGCGTCATCCCGGCCCCGGTTCCACAGCGCATGGAAATCGGCGGCGAGATCGCCAAGGCTGAAGGCGATCCGGTGCGGCTCCCGTGCCAGGGCCGCGCTTTCCACTGTACGTGGCCAGCCTGCGATGCGCCGCAGCAGCGCCAGTTCCACGTCGGCTGTCAGATCGGAGAGCACGGCCCTGCTGAGCGCGACGGGTGTGACGGCTTCCGCGCCGAGCATCTCTTCCGCTGCCCGCAGCACGGAGCGGCATCGCGCGTGGGCATACTGCACGTAGAACACGGGATTATCCCGCGTCTGGGCCACGACCGCATCGAGGTCGAACTCCATCTGCGCGTCGCTCTTGCGGGTGAGCATCGTGAAGCGCACCGCGTCGCGGCCGACTTCGTTCAGCAGATCCCGCAGCGTCACGAAGGTTCCGGCCCGTTTCGACATTTTCACCGGCTGCCCGTCGCGCACGATATGCACGATCTGACACAGCACCACTTCAAGCGGCACCTGGCTGTTCGTCAGCGCCCTTACGGCGGCTTTCATGCGGCTGACATAGCCGCCGTGATCCGCGCCCAGCACGTCGATCAGCACCTTTTCGCCGCGCTCCACCTTGTTCAGGTGATAACCGATATCGTTGGCGAAATAGGTGTTTGATCCGTCCGACTTGCGCAGCGGGCGGTCCACGTCGTCTCCGAATTCCGTGGATCTGAACAGGGTCTGGGGCCGGGCTTCCCAGTCGTCCGGCAGTTTGCCTTTCGGCGGTTCCAGCACGCCTTCGTAGAGCAGGCCTTTGCTTTCCAGCTCGCCGATGGCCCGGTCCGTTACGCCGTCAGCCAGCACCTTTGCCTCGGAGGTGAAGACGCCGTGCGACACGCCCAGTGAGGCGAGATCCTCGCGGATTCCTTCCATCATCCGGGCCACCGCGAACTCGCGGACCAGGGTGAACCAGCGATTCGGTATTGCGGGGCGTGCGTCGTCTTCGGCCAGTGTTGTACCGTGCGCCTCGGCCAGGGCCTGTCCGATCGGGATCAGATAGTCGCCTTTATATTGCAGCCCGCCGGGCACCAACGCGTCGAACTCATCTTCGGTCAGCGACGTTCCGATGGCCTGGAGGTAACGCCAGTAGGTGGCCCAGGCGAGGGCCGCCACCTGCGCGCCGGCGTCGTTGATATAGAACTCTCTGGTGATGTCGTATCCGGCCTTCTGCATGAGACTGGCCAGTGCATCGCCCACCACGGCGCCCCGGCAATGTCCGACATGGATCGGTCCGGTGGGGTTGCAGGACACATATTCGACGTTGACGCGCGTGCCGGCGCCGAGCTTCGAATCGCCATAGGCCTCGGCCGCGCCCAGCACGGCGGGGATGACGCTCTGGAACACCGCCGGATCGAAGGTGATATTCACAAAGCCGGGACCGGCGGCTTCGGCCCGTGTGATACCGGGGGTTTCCCGCAGGCCGGTTGCCAGGTCCGCCGCGATGTCGGCCGGCTTCCGCCGGGCCGGTTTTGCCGCCAGCAGGGCCGCGTTTGTTGCCATGTCTCCATGCGCCGGATCGCGTGTTGGCGTCAGTTCCACACGGGCCAGAACCTCGTCCCCGATCTCCGGCACCACACGGCGCAGAACGTCCACGACATGTGCGCGGTAGCGTTGGAACAGACAGTCAGACATACGTGCGGGCTCCCCCTTTTCCCGGTGGCCGCGTTAATCGGTGCGGCACGGCGGATGCCGTCATACCGCGCAATGCCGCGAAACGCGACGGGTCTTCGGAATCTTCTGTGGCGGGTGGATGCTGCGTGTGGGGGTTCCGGGGGCGCTCGGGTTCCGCCGGGCCGGTCGTGCGGGCGTCCGGTTGCGGCCTGTTCCGGTGGCTGGAGGTAGTGCTGCCGGTCGGATTGCCCTCAGCGGAGATGATCCTGAGTCCCCGAAGATATGTCCCCGCGCCTGTGTCGTTCCTGAGTGCTTCGTGTGCATGGCTGTCCGGGGGGGGTCGGTGATGGGATTGCTGAGGTGACGCTGGTGCGTCAATGCGTAATCAGCCCGATCTGTATCCCGGGCAGGCCGTGGTTTTATCTGGTCCGGACATTTTGTGACGGAGACAGATACTTTTTACGGGCCACCCAATACTGGCGTTGGTATTTTTCCATGGAAATTATTAATGAGTCACACTTCCCGATGGACCATCGCGGATGCTCTCAAGATTAATGAGAGCGATCCTACTACAACGATGCCTCTTATCTCAACGGACTTCCCGACGATGGATGAGTCGGTCATGATATGGGATACGGGCGCGCTTCGAAATATTCATGGTGAGACAGTCACATTTAAGGGATGGCACGTTATCTGGTCTCTGGCGGTCGACAAAATCGATCTGACCAATGCCAGCATCGTTGAGGAATGGGACACACGCAATAACCGGGCCTATATCGGGTTCTGGTTCTCGAAAACCGGTAATGGCGCTGACTGGCAGTGGGGCGGGCGTCTGCTGCAGACCAGCGCGGATCTTCGGCCGCACGAGTGGTCCGGAAGTCTTGTCATGCGTGAGGACACGGCAAACTGTGTCGATATGTTCTACACGTCCGAAGCGGATGCGCCTGTAAACCAGTCTGTTCCGTCTGTCTCGACAGGGCATATTTTCGCTGATGAAACAGGCGTCTGGTTTGAAGGTTTCAGCACATCAACTGAAATGTTCTCTGCCGATGGTATTCATGAGGCTAATTCGGATGAGGACGAATACTTCGATTTCCGCGATCCGCATGTTTTCATGAATCCGGAAGATGGTCGTGTCTACGCGGTGTATGAGGGCAATGTTCCTGGAATGCGCGGTGATTTTACGATTGGTAGCAAGGAGCAGGGCCTGATTCCTCCCGGCTTCGAGGTCGGAGCGGGCGCGGAATATGGCGCGGCGGCAATCGGCATCGCAGTTCTGGATGACGGTGCTTATGAAGCTGGTGATTTTTCGAAATCACGCTGGACACAGCTTGAGCCGCTGGTAACGGCGCTTGGCGTGAACGATCAGACGGAGCGGCCCCATGTCGTGTTCAGGGACGGCCGGGTTTATCTGTTTACGATCAGTCATGCCTCGACTTATTCCGGCGGTCTCGTCGGCCCGGATGGTGTGTACGGCTTTGTCAGTGATGACGGCCTGTTCGGTCCCTACCGGCCACTGAATTCATCCGGTCTTGTTCTCGGAAATAACCAGACGCAGCCTCTCGCGACCTACAGTCATTTCGTTGATCCGGAGGGATATGTTCAGTCTTTCATCAATTACATTCCCGATCCGACGGCAGCTGATCCGAGCGCCTACCGGATTGGTGCGACACTGGCGCCAACTGTTCGGATTGCACTTGAAGGAGACAGGACATTTCTGTCCGATGTCTGGAATTACGGAGAGATTTTCGCTCAGGGCGCATGGCCGGTTGATCCCGCGCCTGACAAACGCCCGATCGTCTCAGAGTCTGATTCGAAAATTATTGAGTAATAAATGATAATGCCCGACATGAGCATAGTCGGGCGGTTTATAATATCCATCAGGTCTGGTGGATGCGTAACGGGTTCCGGGAGCGTCTTTTGTTCTGCCTATGAGGTGGGGCGGACGTTCCCGGAAACTGACATGAACGAAATCATGAGCGTGGTTCTGTAATTGTGGCGAGCAGGTGTGCTTAGCGCCTGCTGCTCGAAGACATAAACGCGGTAATGGTATGGACCTGCGCGAAATCGAAGGGTGTGAAGCCATGCCCGGCGCCTGAGTAATTGACTGCCAATCAGTAAGGAGCATGGAAAGTGGCAGGATTTCGGGGTTTGTTGCGGGCAGGAAGGTGAAAGGACGCAAGTGGCACATCCGCCACCTGCTGTTCCCCTGGCTTTGGCGCATCTTCATTGGTAGTGGTTATGCGAGTGGCAAATTCCGCGCCATCATGGCAAATGGATGACCGGAATCATCAAGCGTTCGGTCAATGCGCTCGCGTCTGTAACGTTCGGACAGATCCTTGAAATCAGCTGGTTTTTCTGATTCACGGATGGCTCAAGCGGCCCTATGTGAGCCTTCGCCCGGATGTACAGGATACAGCGCCGCGCGAGACTTGTTGTTACAAAGGTTTCGCGGCGGCGCTTTCCATCTACTATCTTACGGCCCGATGAGGCCGCTGTCCTGTGGGCCTTGAGGGGTGTCGCATCAATCCATCAGACGCTTCGACCGTCCGGCCTGTGCCGTCAGCGCCATGAAGATCCGGTCGAAAACACCCAGGCGGCGCCGGCGGATGAAGCGATTGTATAAGGTCTTGTGCGGACCATACGCTTTCGGTGCGGCTTTCCACTGAAGACCGTTGCGGATCACGTAAACGATCCCGCTCAGAACACGGCAGTCATCCACGCGAGGCACGCCATGTGCCAAAGGGAAATACGGTTCAATTCGTGCCATCTGGCTTTCAGACAGCAAAAACAACTCACTCACGGGCTCACCCTCCATCGGTAAACCGGTGAACCACAGCGTAATGCTCAGTTCAATGAATTAACAGGTCCTGAGCTCAGGTTTCAAAGCCCGTTAATTCATTGTAAGACGCAAATATATTGACACGTTCCATTATATATCTTGGGCTTTCATGCCTTTGCCGTATCCGGCTTCTCACCCCGGCACATTCCGCTCCAGCTCATCCACCCAGACCCGTGCATTCCCGTCCGAAGGTGCCCGCCAGTCCCCCCGAGGCGACAGGGCGCCACCAGCCACAACCTTCACCCCGTTCGGCATCGCCGAGCGCTTGAACTGGCTCGTCGTAAAGAACCGCCGCAGAAATACCCCGAGCCAGCGCCGGATCACCAGCAGATCATACGCCCGCCGGTCCGCCTCCGGAAAACCGGGCGGCCAGGCGCCCGCTGCCGCATCCCGCCATGCCGCTTCGGCCAGAAACGCAATCTTCGAGGGCCGGAATCCGTAGCGCAGCACATAAAACAACGCAAAATCATGCAGCGCGTAAGGACCGATCGTGGCTTCCGTGCTCTGCACCGCCCCGTCCGCGCCAGCCGGTACCAGCTCAGGTGAAATCTCCGTCGCCAGAATGGCCCGCAAAATCGCGCCGGCCTCATCGTCAAAGCGACCGGACGCAATGAACCAGCGAATCAGATGCTGGATCAGCGTCTTTGGCAGTCCTGCATTCACATTGTAATGCGCCATCTGGTCACCCACTCCGTAGGTGCACCACCCCAGAGCCAGTTCCGACAGATCGCCCGTGCCCAGCACGATACCGCCACGCTGATTGGCCAGCCGGAACAGAAAATCCGTTCGCAGCCCTGCCTGCACATTCTCGAACGTAATATCGTAAACCGCCTCACCCTTAGTGAAAGGATGTCCGATCTCCTCCAGCATAAGCCGGGCTGCCGGACGGATATCGATCTCTTCCGCCGCCACCCCCAGCGCTTTCATCAGAACGTGCGCATTGCGCAGCGTCTCCTTGCTGGTCCCGAAGCCGGGCATCGTAAACGCCAGCACCACATCCCGCCCGAGCCCGAGTTCATCCGCTGTCCGCACCGCGATCAGCAGCGCCTGCGTCGAATCCAGCCCCCCCGACACGCCAACGACCATCTTCCCGGCGCCACTCGCCGCCATCCGTTGTTTTAGTGCTGAAACCTGAATCGTGCAGGCCTCATAGCAATCCTGCTCCAGCCGCGCTGCATCAGCCGGCACGAACGGAAACCGCGCCACATCCCGCAATAGCCCCAGATCGCGACCCGGCGGATAAAACCGCCGCGTGATCCGCCGCCATGAAGACGCATCGACCGCTGCCGCCGACTGCTCAAACGATGTCATCCGCATCCGTTCCTGCCGCAGCAGATCCAGATCGATATCCGCCATCACATGCCTCGCGCCCTTGGGGAAGCGCTCGCTTTCCGCCAGCTTACGGCCATTCTCGAAGATCGAGACCTGACCGTCCCAGGCCACGTCGGTCGTCGATTCACCTTCGCCTGCCGCCGCATAAAGATAAGCCGCATGACACCGCGAAGACTGCGACAGACACAGCATGTCCCGCTCTTCTGCCTTGCCGACGGTGATGTCGCTGGCCGACAGGTTGGCAATCACCGTTGCCCCGGCGAGGCTCGCCAGGGTGGAGGGGGGCAGGGGAACCCACACATCCTCGCAGATCTCTACACCCAGCCGGAAACCGGGAATGTCCTGTGCCTCGAACAGCAGATCGGTTCCGAACGGCACCTCGGTTCCCGCTACCCGGATCATCTCGCCCCGCAGCCCGGCCCCGGCAGAGAACTGCCGCGCCTCATAAAACTCCCTGTAGTTCGGCAGGTAAGATTTCGGTACGACCCCGAGGATTTCGCCGCGATGGATCGCGATTGCACAGTTATAAAGTGCATTGCCATGCCGCAGCGGCGCTCCCACCAGCGCCAGGGGAAGCAATGTTCCCGTCGCCTCCGCCACGGTTGCCACCGCCTGCTCCACCGCGTCGAGCAGCACATCCTGCTGACGGAGATCGTCAATCGCGTACCCCGACAGCCCCAGCTCCGGAAAAACCGCCAGCACCGCGCCCTCTTCCGAACAGGCCTTCAGAGAGTCGATTATCCGCAGCGCATTGGTCTGCGGATCGGCCAGCGAAACCGGCAGCGTACAGGCCGCTACCCGGGCAAAGCCATGACGGTACAGGGAGCGGAAATCCCGCATAAACACCTCGCGCGCCGGAGAAAAAATACAATGCCTGACAGAGGGCGGTCAGCTGCCGGCTATTTTCTTACTTCTATATCCCTCGCTGGTCCCCACACAAAACCTGGCGTTCCTCCCCGGCGCTTTGTCCCTGCCCTGTATTCTTAAAACAAACATGAGGTTCAGGAGGGTGCGCCTCCTGCCGGAGAACGGGCAGAGCCCCGTAAACAGGTCCTGCCTCATTTTCTCAGGGCGTTGCCCTGAAACCCACCAAAGGGCGGCGGCCTTTGGAAACCTGTTTGTTTATTTATCGACGGATCAGGGGGCGGCCACCTGAAAATACTTTCGTCCCGCAAAAATGGTATTACTTGGCAGGAAAGCGCAGGAAAGCTATGCAGCGCCCTGTCCGCATACCGGAACATGATCCAGTCATGTTCCGTGATTCGTTGTTCTGTCGCGTGATCCCGTCGCCGGAGCCCCGGGCCCCGACACCGTCACGCTCTGGTTATGGAGTTCAGGCATGAGCTGGCTTACCGAATATGTCCGGCCCAAAGTTCGCGGCCTGCTCAGGCGGGAGGTGCCGGATAACCTCTGGACCAATTGCCCGTCTTGTCACCAGATGGTGCTGGTCAAGGAGCTGGAGCGGACCCTGAACGTCTGCCCGCATTGCGGCTTCCATATGAAAGTGCCTGTTGCCGAGCGCCTGAAATGGACCTTCGACGCCGACAGCTACACCCGCATCGACCTGCCGAAAGTCGCCGCCGACCCGCTCGGTTTCCGTGACCACAAGCGCTATGCCGACCGGCTGAAAGACGCCCGCGCCAAAACCCAGCTTGATGATTCAATCGCCGTCGCACACGGCAAAATCATGGGCTACCCGGCCGTCGTCGCCGTCATGGCCTACGAATTCATGAGCGGCACCATGGGCACCGGTTTCGGTGAGGGCTTCATCGCCGCCGCCCGTCTCGCCATTCTGCAGCGCGCCCCCCTGATCGTCTTCACCGCATCCGGGGGCGCCCGCATGCAGGAAGGCGTCATGAGCCTCATGCAGATGCCACGCACGACCGTCGCCATCGAAATGCTGAAGGAAGCCGGCCTTCCCTATATCGTCGTGCTGACCGACCCCACCACAGGCGGCGTCAGCGCCTCCTTCGCCATGCTGGGCGATGTGCAGATCGCCGAACCGAAAGCCCTGATCGGCTTCGCCGGTCCGCGCGTCATTGAGGACACCGTGCGCGAAAAGCTGCCGGAAGGCTTCCAGCGTTCCGAATACCTGCTGGAACACGGCATGCTCGATATGGTCGTGGAGCGGAAAAATCTGCGGGCCACGCTTGGTCGCCTCGTCGGTCTGCTGACAGCCGCCCCTCCGGGCGATGTGTTCACCAGCACATTGCCGGACCCGGAAGAACCCGGCTCGGAAACGCCGCTGCCAACAACCTGAGATCCGGGAGAAGCGGGCGCAGGTGCCTTCACCCCGACCATTAAAACAAACCGGTCCGCAAAGGTCTCAGACCTTTGCCGGAGTGCGGGCAGAGCCTCCCGTACTTCTCCGCCGGAATGCCCCGCCAGAGAGCCGCCCATGACCATTCCTGCACCGAAACTCAGCGCGGAATTCACCGGTCGCACCGGCACGGTTCTCGAACGCCTCAACAAACTCTATCCGGCCCTGATCGACCTCTCACTGGGCCGCCTGGAAACCCTTCTGGCCCGCCTCGGCCACCCTGAGCGGAAACTTCCCCCCGTCATCCATGTCGCTGGCACCAACGGCAAAGGCAGCACCTGCGCCAACCTCCGTGCCATCGGGGAAGCCGCGGGCTGGCGCGTCCATGTCATGTCCTCGCCTCATCTCGTCGATGTCACGGAACGCTTCCGCATCGCCGGACAACTGGTCAGCGAAGACGAACTGATCGCCACCCTGGAAGACATCGAACGTGTCAATAATGGGGCTCCGATCACCGTCTTCGAGGTCCTCACCGCCGCCGGATTCGTGCTGTTTGCCCGTCACCCGGCGGAACTGGCGATCATAGAAGTCGGCCTCGGCGGACGGTTCGACGCTACCAATGTCATCCCGGCCCCCGCCGCCTGCGCCATCTCCATCATTTCGATGGATCACGAGGCCTTCCTGGGCTCGACCCTGAAAGCCATCGCCAGCGAAAAAGCCGGAATTATCAAACCCGGCGTGCCCGTCGTCACCGGACGACAGGACCCGATCGTCATGCAGGAGCTGGAAGAAAAAGCTGCCCGTAAAGGTGCGCCCCTGTTCCGCCGCGACCGCGACTGGACAGCAGAACACATCGACCAGCCCGCACCCGGCCTCATCTTCACCGACCCGGCCGGTACGCTCCGGCTTCCGCCTCCGGCCCTTACAGGTCCACACCAGGACGACAACGCCGCCCTTGCCATCGCCGCTCTCCGGGCCAGCGGCCTGACCGTGCCGGAGATCGCCTGGCCCGGTATCGCCCACACCACATGGGCCGCCCGCCTCCAGCGCCTGCATGGGACACTTGCCGCCCGTCTCCCGGCAGACTGGGAACTCTGGCTCGATGGTGGCCATAATCCCGGCGCCGGCGAAGCCCTGGCTCCGGTGCTGGATGCCTGGTCCGACCGCCCTTTGCATATCATCATCGGCATGAAACAGACCAAGGATGCCACCGGCTTTCTCTCACCGCTTCTCACCCGCGCCACCACCATCTACGCCGTCGCCGAGCCTGATCAGCATCTTGCCCAGCCGGTTGAAGCCATTGTCGCGGCCGGTCAGGGTAAAGTCCTCCCGGGTCCGACCCTGGACGCCGTGCTCGATACGCTTCCCGTTACAGGCGGGCAGCCGGCCCGGGTTCTGATCTGCGGCAGCCTCTATCTGGCGGGCGTCGTGCTGAAAAAAGACGGTTGGCAGGCGAGCTGACTTCAGGGCCTCGCTGCTCCCAGCGCCTGAATTTTCAGCCAAAGCCTTTAAAACGTCGATATGAAACCTTTTGCCAGGCTCTCTTTAACCACTGCCCGTTAGGGAAGAACGGACCAGTCCGTTTCCGACCTTCATGAGGCGTGCGTGCGCAAAACCATCCTGTGTCTCGGCCTCTCTGTGTCCGCGCTGACTGTCGGCAGCAAGGCACATGCGCAGTTCGCGCCTGCTCACACCAGCAATTATCTCGATACACGCCGCGATTCTGAACTGCGTCATCAGACGCTGGCCCGCATGCTGATGACCATCGGGATGAATCCGGAAGATAACGCACCGGTCGTCACAGATACGTCGCCTGTGCTGAACATGCCCGTCCGCCCGTTCGAGCCACGTCCGCGCAGGCCCCGCGTCCATGGTGATGACTCAAACGCCTACGGTCTTCATCGTTCCGCAAATCCCTATCAATCCGGGCGCCGCCTCCCTGCCGTCGTCCAGGTCAATCGCGAGATCGGGCTGTCGGTCACAGGAAACTGGAGCAACTATAAGGAAAAGGCACCCTACGAGGGGGCAGACACAGGATATGACCGGGAAACCGGCTGGACGCCCGGCCTTCAGTTCGACGCCTCAAGCATGTTCGACCTGTACGAAGTCGAGCACATCTTTCTGGCCCTGCACTTTAACTATGGCGACAGTGACGTCGCTTATCACGGCTCGGCTTATATGCCCGGTATCGCGGGTGTCAGCCCCTACAACACCTCATCTCATCGCATGACCACGGACAGCCGTATCGAAATCGGCAAAGGCTTCATGGTCACGGACCGCTTTTTGCTAACCCCCGCCATTCAGGCCGGATACCGCACATGGAACCGGGATATAAAAGGCTTTGATGGCGTTTCGTCTTCGTCCGAAGACTATGGTTCTTTCCTCGCCGGGATCGTCGTCCATCTTGATTACGCGATATCGAATGCCTTCGTGCTGCGCGGTCGCCTCGGCTGGGCAGAGCTCGTCGGCAACCACATGGATGCCGACGGAATCGATGGCACATTCCACCTTCGCAGCCGCCCGGAGTGGGACGCCGCACTGGATTTCGATTACCGGATCAGCAGTTCCCTGCACTGGATCGGCGGCGTGCAATACACTTATTTTTCATTCGGGCGCAGCCAGGTTCTTTCTCAGCATGATGGTCTGAGCTACATCGAACCCTCAAGCTGGACGAATGGCGTAACGATGCACACCGGCCTGGCCTACGGTTTTTAGAAAACACATGCCTCTGACCTGCAGGTGCAGGGAAGAGGCATGTTTCTGTCCTTTTCCCCGCCAGACTGACAGCGCCCGAACCAGCGGATCACTGCGTAACGCTACGCCGGGCCTCAACATCAGCCTTCATATGCGCCTGAACCTTCTCGAAAGCCCGGGCCTCAATCTGGCGCACGCGCTCACGCGAAATGCCATATTGCTGAGCCAGTTCCTCAAGGGTAACCGGATCATCTTTCAGGCGACGTTCCTCGAAGATATGCCGCTCGCGTTCGTTCAGAGATTCAAGCGCACCTGTCAGAAGTGCTTTACGATCTGAAAACTCTTCATGCTCGCCAAGCGACGTCTCCTGGTTGTCAGTGTTATCGACCAGCCAGTCCTGCCACTCGCCCTCGCCATCGCTGCGCAGCGGTGCATTCAGACTGTGATCGGCGGCGGCCAGGCGTCGGTTCATATTGACCACGTCCTGCTCCGGAACACCCAGAGCCGTCGCAATATGATTCACCTGCTCAGGAGCAAGATCACCGTCGTCAATCGCTTTCATCTGTCCCTTGAGACGACGAAGGTTGAAAAACAGCTTCTTCTGCGCCGAAGTCGTACCGATTTTCACCAGTGACCAGCTATGCAGAATGTATTCCTGAATTGCCGCCCGAATCCACCACATCGCATAGGTTGCAAGACGAAAACCGCGCTCAGGATCAAAGCGGCGCACAGCCTGCATCATGCCGACATTGCCTTCGCTGATCAACTCGTTGACCGGCAGACCATACCCCCGGTACCCCATTGCGATTTTCGCAACAAGACGCAGATGAGACGTCACGAGTTTATGAGCAGCCTTAACATCCCCTTCATCACGCCACCGACGTGAAAGCGCGGCTTCGTCTTCGGCGGAAAGCAGGGGATATTTACGGATTTCCTGAAGATAACGAGAGAGACTCGCTTCAGGACCAAGTGTGAGAACTGATGATGCCATGGGAGAAATCTCCTTCATCCCGACCGCTGGCTTTATCGATATCCCGACTTCTTCTGAACGTCGGGCATCGGCCTGCGTTATCGGGGCGACGCTGGGGATGGACTGTTCATGTCCCCGGATCGCTCCCCCGTAAGCGGCGAAAGAAATCCGGGACATCCATTCCGGCGGCCCGAGGGGCGCGTCGAAAAGACAAGGCCTCTGTTACGTTAATCCACGCAAAAAGTCAAGATTAACAAAAAATTACGTAATTAAGCACCCGCCAGCTGCATTTCAAGAGCCCTGAAATCTTCAGGAGGCGGCGTCTCGAAAAGCAACGTCTCGCCCGTGCGCGGATGCGTAAAGCCGAGACGGGCGGCATGCAGGGCCTGGCGCGGAAAATCGAGTGCGACATCCCGCTTCCCGGTCGGGCAACGCCTGGCCACAGCCGGAATTCTGCGAAGATAAACAGGGTCTCCCATCAGCGGATGCCCGTTCGCGGAGAAATGCACCCGAATCTGATGTGTGCGCCCGGTCGCGAGCCGACACTCCACCAGCGCGGCATAATCCCCGAAAGCCTTCTGCACAGTATAACGTGTCAGCGCTTCCTTGCCACCCTGACTCACAAGCGCCATACGTTTGCGGTCCCGTCTGTCACGCCCGATATTGCCTTCGTATTCTCCCCTGACAGGCGCCGGAACACCCCAGCACAACGCAAGATAAGACCGGTCAATACGTCGGGCGGCAAAGTCAGCCGACAGAGCATGGTGAGCCTTTTCCGTCTTGGCGACGATCATTACGCCCGACGTATCCTTATCAAGCCGGTGCACGATACCCGGTCGTTTTTCTCCGCCAATCCCGACGAGACTGTCGCCGCAATGCGCAATAAGCGCATTGACCAGCGTTCCCGTTTCGTTGCCCGGAGCCGGATGAACGACAAGGCCCGCAGGCTTATCGAGCACGATCAGATCGCCGTCTTCATACAAAATGGAAAATGGAATATTTTCCCCTGCCGGCGTGGCCGGAACCGGAGCCGGTATATCAATTACAAATGTGGCTCCCATTCGGGCCAGATCAGCGGGTTCGTAAAAAACTGTCCCGTTTCGCGTGACATGCCCCGCTTCTATCAGCACCTTCAGCCGGGAACGGGAGAGATCGGGAAAACCGAGCGCAAGCACGCGATCCACCCGCTGCCCGGCGAACTCTTCAGTGACAGTCAGAATACGGGGGCCGTGGGTTGTCTCCATCGCAGGCCTCATCTACAGCCCGAACGCCATAAACGAAAGGTTAATGACGGCATGGAGCAGAGCACTCTGGCAAGACGCGGGCTTCTGGCATCCGTCATCGGCATGGGAATCCTGATTGTGGCCGGAACCGGCGTACTTCTTGCCGTCATCGTGCACAGAATGTCGCACCCGACCAGTTTGTCTTTACCCGCCTCCTCGCCGCCGCTGATTGAAAAAACGGTTACCATTCATGAACCGGCCGGCACAGCAATAAAACAGATCGCCTGGCAAAACGGATCGCTGCTGGCACTGCACCTCACCGGCGGCGGCGAAGACCGCATCGTCATCTGGGATACGTCCTCCGGTCGTATCATCGGACGACTTCAGCTTGCTCCCTGATCATCATTACATAATCAGAGGGTAAATTTTTTTAATGCTTGTGTTCCGACATCAGTTCCACTAATAGACCGCTCGTCTGCGTCCCATTCGTCTAGAGGCCTAGGACACCGCCCTCTCACGGCGGCAACAGGGGTTCGAATCCCCTATGGGACGCCATTGATTTTGCTGGATAATTTGACTTATCCACAGATAGCTTACTGGTCCAGTTGGATCACTACAGTTCGAAACCATCTGCGATGTCCCTTAAATATGTCGGATCAAACTTCCGATAGATTCGACGAAGAGTCACGGGATCGGTGGCCAGCCAGTCGACAAGCCTGACCAATGGGAATTCGGTCCATGGCGAGCCGCGATGCGACCGGGTGCTTGAGATGATGCGGCGTCGGCTTCCATGTCAGCCGGGCACGCTCGCACGCCTTGCTGAAGGATCAGTGCAATCCGTTCGGTACCGGCTTGGTGTGTCACTGCACCACAAAATCACCCCGTCGCGTCTTGAAAACATTCTGCAGTTCCGCGCGGAGTGCCTTGGTCATCGGGAGACAGCACGACGTTTGCCCGTCAAAGGCCGACCAGGTTCCTGGAAATCAATCAGGTTGCTCTCCCAGTAAACCCGGTCCCACGTCAAACCAAGGATCGAGCCATTGCGAGTTCCTGTATACATAGCTATGACCATGAAGGTCACACATGCGGAGTTTTACAACCTCCAGCAGCTTTCTGGCCTCTGTTTTTGTCAGGAAACGGTCGCGCGGCGCGCTGTCACGCGGGGCTTCAATCTCGGGAGGACGCGTGAGAAAGCCGTCCGTCCACGCCCGACGCAAGCTGGCTCGCAAGACATTATATTCCCGACGTAAAGCCCCAGGTGAAACACGAGTGTCTGTTAGGGCGTGTCGTCAGTTAATTCCGATGATGGCGGAGGCGAGTTGCACGGCAGCGAGAAAGGTTGACTTCAGCTTGTCGTAGCGTGTTGCGATGCCTCTGAAATGCTTCAGTCTGGCGAAGAAGCGTTCGATGATGTTTCTGTTTTTATACTGTGAGAAACTGATCTTCCGTGGATTTCTACGGTTTCTTTTTGAAGGAATGACCGGTGCGATCTCCCGCTCTTCGAGCTTATCAATCAGGGGATCAGCATCATAAGCCTTATCAGCGATGAAGGCTTCGGGATCGACTTCATCCAGTAAAGGTTCTGCTTCAGTGATATCGGCTCTCTGTCCGGGCGTCAGGGAAAGGGCGACAGCCTTCCCGGCAGCATCGACAACGGCGTGCATTTTCGTGGTCAGTCCCCCACGGGACCGTCCGATGGCCTGATCGGCGCCCACTGACTGTCACTCAGGGCATACCACCGTATCTGTATATCCCCCTGAAATCAGCGAGAAAACATCACAAAACAGGCGAAAGTACAAGGCCACTGCCACTTAACTGACGACACGCCCTGGCTGATGTACCGTTTCCGCCTCACAAATGTGTAACGGTGAGCGTGTAACGCAGCATCGCAGAAGCCCTTTGGAGGTCTTCGGGTAACCTGCTGATATTTTTTGGAAAATTCACGCTGGGGCGGAAGACGGGGCTCGAACCCGCGACCTCCGGTACCACAAACCGGCGCTCTAACCAACTGAGCTACGTCCGCCACACAGCGGCACCGTCATTAGACAAGGCGATCGTGCCCGTCAACAGCTTTTAGCGGACGGAGCCATTGCTGTTCTCAGCCCCGTCCGACTCTGTCGCGCAGTCGCGTCAGGGCTTCTTCCAGTACCAGAGGTTTTTTGCAGAAGGCGAACCGCACCAGATGTGTGGGTGGTTTGCTGCCTGCGGTATCGTAGAAAGCGGACACCGGGATCAGTGCGACGCCGGCTTCCGCGGTCATGCGTTTGCACCAGTCCTGGTCGGATTCGCCGGGCTGCACGACGGAACCCAGAGAGCTGATGTCGGCTGTCAGAAAATAGGTGCCGTCGCAGGGGAGGACGCCGAAGCCGATTTCGCGCAGACCGGCGGCGAGGATATCCCGCCGCAGCATCATATCCTGTGCCAGGATGGTGAAATAGGCGGTGTCCTGGTCCAGCCCGACGGCGACCGCGCGCTGGAGATTGGGTGCCGTTGCGAAAACCAGATTCTGGTGAGCTTTTGCCACGACGGCGGCGAGCGGGGCGGGGGCGGTGATGTAGCCGACTTTCCAGCCCGTCAGGGAGAAGCTTTTGCCGGCGCTGCCGATCCGCAGACAGCGCTCGCGCATTCCCGGAAGGGTCATCAGGGGTATGTGGCGCACGCCAAAGGTGAGGTGTTCGTACACCTCGTCGCAAATGGCATAGGCATCGTGTTTCTGAACGAGGCCGGCGATGAATCCCAGTTCGCCCGGTGTGAACACCTTGCCGCAGGGGTTCATCGGTGAATTCAGCAGAATCGCTTTCGTCTTCGGGCTGAAGGCCGCGGCCAGGTCTTCGCGCGGCACGGACCAGTCGGGGGGTGTCAGCCGGACGAGCCTGGGAACCGCGCCGAGGAGCCGGATCACGGGAAGATATGTGTCGTAGGCCGGCTCGATGACGATGATTTCGTCGCCGGGATTAACGAGGGCGGCGAGGCTGACGGCGATGGCTTCCGTCGCACCGGAAGTTACGACGACTTCGGTCGCCGGGTCGATGGTCAGGCTGTAAAACCGGGCGCATGACCGGGCGACGGCTTCACGCAGTTCCGGCAGGCCGGCCAGCGGTGCGTACTGATTCCGGCCATCCCGCAAGGCGGCGGCGGCGGCTTCGATGAGATGGGCCGGACCTTCTGTATCCGGAAAGCCCTGTCCGAGATTGATCGCGTCATGTCTGGCGGCCAGAGCTGACATGACCGTGAAGATGGTCGTCGGCAGGCTGGCAATCTGCTGATTGAGCGGTTTCACGGTATCTCCGGACGGATGTGGTGTTGACTGAAAACCCCGATATTCTGTTGGCGGGACCGTTCAGAATGGAGGTTGGAAAGAAGCGCAGGATAAGCCTTCGTGGGAGTTGCGCGTCAATGTCTGCCTGTGTCTCGGGGCAGGAGGGCGATGTGCCGGAAAATTATTTCGGTCTCAACCCGATTGCCCCGCGCGGCCCGTCGTGCGAACCTTGGTTTTTATCGGACAGTCTGCCTGCTTTTCATTGCGATAAGAGGGCCTCTGACGGATATCTGAAAGGCGCGTTCCGAGCGCGCTGTGTCAAACTGGTAGTGTGACGACGCGGAATGAAAAAGATCGAGGCCATCATAAAGCCGTTCAAGCTTGATGAAGTGAAGGACGCGCTCCATGAGCTCGGCCTGCAGGGTATTACTGTGATTGAGGCGAAAGGATTCGGGCGCCAGAAGGGCCATACCGAACTCTATCGCGGCGCGGAATATATCGTCGATTTTCTTCCCAAGATGAAAATCGAGGTCGTCTGTTCCGACGATCTCGCGGAACGCGCTGTCGAAGCGATCACGAATGCGGCCCGCACCGGGCGCATCGGGGATGGTAAGATCTTTATCATTCCGGTTGAGGATGCCATCCGGATCAGAACCGGGGAGCGCGGGGGAGACGCGATCTGACTGTCTGCCCGGAATAATACGCAGAGTCTGAGACTTGCGGGGGCGGACAACATGGGACAAAAAAGTTCAGAACCGATATCGCTGCGGACAATTCCATTTTTGTCTGGCGATGTTGAAAACACGGGTGCCGCTCAGCGGTGTCAAACAGTCAGGTAAGGGCATTATGGCGAAGAAAGAGTCCGGTTCGACCAGCGCGTCGGCTGCTGCGGTTGCCAAGGTCTTCGACCTTATCAAGGAAAACTCAGTCGAGCTGGTGGATCTGCGCTTCACCGATCCGCGTGGCACATGGCATCATACCACACAGTACATTACGACGATCGAGGAAGACACCTTCACCGAAGGCTTCATGTTTGACGGGTCGTCCATCGCGGGCTGGAAAGCGATCAATGAGAGCGACATGGTTCTGCTCCCTGATCCCGGCACGGCTGTCATGGACCCGTTTTCGGCCAAGCCGCAGCTTATTCTGATCTGTGATATCATTGATCCGGCAACCGGGCAGTTTTATAACCGTGATCCGCGTTCGACCGCCAAACTTGCCGAGAAATATCTGCAGTCCACCGGCCTCGGCGACACGGCGTTCTTCGGCCCGGAAGCTGAATTTTTTATCTTCGATAACGTCCAGTTCGGCACAGGCCCGAACTATGGCAAATATCAGCTGGACAGCATTGAGGGACCAGGCGCCTCCCTGAAGGAATATCCTGAAGGCAATCTTGGTCATCGTCCGGGCGTGAAGGGCGGTTATTTCCCCTGTGCGCCGGTGGACAGCGAGAGCGATCTGCGCGCCGAGATGCTGACAACGATGGGTGAGATGGGTCTGCCGATCGAGAAGCATCACCACGAAGTGGCGCAGTCGCAGCACGAGCTGGGCACGAAGTTCGATACACTGGTCCGCTCGGCCGATTTCATGCAGATTTATAAATACTGTATCCACAACGTTGCGGTATCTTACGGCAAATCCGCGACCTTCATGCCGAAGCCGATCTATGGTGATAACGGTTCGGGTATGCATGTTCACCAGTCGATCTGGAAGGCTGGCAAGCCGACCTTCGCGGGTAACGGCTATGCGGATCTGTCTGACACGGCGCTCTATTACATCGGCGGTATCATCAAGCACGCGAAGGCGCTGAACGCTTTCACGAATCCGTCGACCAATTCCTACAAGCGCCTGATTCCGGGCTTTGAGGCGCCGGTGCTGCTGGCTTATTCAGCCCGCAACCGCTCAGCGTCCTGCCGTATTCCGTATGCGACAAGCCCGAAGGCAAAGCGCGTTGAGGTTCGTTTCCCGGACCCGACCGCAAATCCTTACCTGGCGTTTTCGGCGATGCTGATGGCCGGTCTCGATGGTATCAAGAACAAGATCCATCCTGGCGATGCTATGGACAAGGATCTGTATGATCTGCCTCCGGAAGAGCTGAAGCAGATCCCGACGGTCGCGGGTTCGCTGCGCGAGGCGCTTGAGGCTTTGCAGGCTGACCATGAGTTCCTGCTGGCGGGGAATGTGTTCACAAAGGACCAGATCGAGAGCTACATCGCGATCAAATGGCAGGATGTGTTCCGTTTCGAGCACACGCCGCATCCGGTTGAGTTCGAGATGTATTACTCGGTCTGATTGTTCTCACGAACGACTGGAATACGTGGAAACGCGGCCTTCGGGCCGCGTTTTGCGTTTTGGGAGAAGACTGCCCGGCGCCACATTTTGTTAACGGATCGGGGTCAAAGGACTGCTGTCCCTTTGCGGGGTTCCGGAGCAGAAACAATGACAGATGCAATGCCGTTCTTATCGCCATATGACGAAGTCGATCATGTCATCCGTCAGCGGGTAAGTCTCTGCGGCACGACACTGTTCACCGAATGGGCGGGCGCACCGGCGCGTTTTTTTACATGGGAGGTGATCCGCCCTGGGAGTGTTTTCAGGTCAACATAAAGCAGCCCGCGAATTGCGAAATCGTTGTGTGGGCTTTTATCGATACCAATGATGATGCTGGACATGGAGCAATCCTGGCGCGGTCCCGTATCGGAGCTGAGCGGGATGATCGCAGCGGCTGTCGGCACGATTGAGCACTGGAAGCGGCGTCTGCATTCTGAGGCCGGACAGACGCTTCATTAGCCACCGGAGTCTGCGGATTCTGATGGACCCGACACGCGGTTTTATCCGCGGCGATCATCGCTGAGCGCTGTTGTCTGGAAGCGCGTCTTCGTCTGTTTTATTTATCAGACGGGGATCGAAAGGATTGGATCTCCCTGTGACCCGTTCGCCCGGACTGTCTCACGGGTGATACAGTTTCACCCGCTCTGTACAAACCTGTGTGATCTGTATCCGATCGCGCATAGCCTGCATCCTCTCTCCCGTGTTGAGCAGGCCCGCTAAAGGCCGATCATCGTGAAATCTCTGTGGTGACATGATGTGCGGCCGACGGAAACAACAGAGAGAAACGCGGCATGCGAGAAAATAGTGGGAGGTTATGGTCACTCATAACTTCGGTCCTGCTAGGCCTGACAGGAGCTTTCCTGTTCTTTGGCGGGGCACAGCTCCTCTTCCTGGGCGGTTCATGGTTCTACATTCTGGCCGGCGGCGTCATGATCGGCGCGGCGGTCTCGGGCTTTAAGAACCCGAAACTGGCTGTTCGTCTGTATGCCGGGCTTCTTCTGGTGGCGACGATCTGGTCCGTGGCTGAGACCGGTTTCAACATCTGGGGTCTTGAAGTCCGTCTGATGACGCTGGTGGGTCTTGGGGCCTGGCTGCTCCTGCCCGGTGTGTGGCGTTCGGGCTCAGACTGGCTGACGGATAAACGGGAAGTGCTGGGCGCGCTGGCGGTCTCCTGCCTGGCGCTGCTCGTCAGCTGCTTTACGTCCTATTCGATCGACGGGACGGTGCCCGATGACCGGATGGCGGCGCAGGGCCAGCCTGATCCGGCTTCCGATGGTGTGAAGGATGGTGACTGGTCAGCTTATGGCCGCACTGTTGGTGGCGATCGTTACTCGCCGCTCGGTCAGATCACGCGGACCAATGTGACGGGCCTGAAGCGCGCCTGGCTGACACGCACGGGCGATGTGCAGCAGGTTGGCGAAGGCACGGTGGCCGGTCCTGATCAGGGGCATGAGTTCAACCTGGAAGTCACGCCGATCAAGGTCGATAACACGCTGTATATGTGCACGCCGCACAGCTGGGTGATGGCGCTGGACGCTGCAACCGGTAAGGTGAGGTGGAAGTTTGATCCGCATCCGGCGATGGCCGATCTGGATAAGAACGTCTATCTCGCCTGCCGTGGTGTGACGTACTACCATGTGCCCGACGAGATTCAGACGGACTGCCGCAACCGCATCTATTCCCCGGTCGCCGACGTTCGCATGGTGGCACTCAATGCCGAGACCGGAAAAACCTGTGAGGATTTCGGCGATCACGGCTATATTTCGCTGCGTGAATATCTCGGCCATGTGCCGCACGGATTCCACTTCGTCACCTCGCCACCCCTGGTGGCGAAGAACCGCCTGATCACGGGCGGCTGGGTGTTCGACAACCAGGCGAATTTCGAGCCGTCCGGTGCGATCCGCGGTTTCAATGCGACGACCGGCGCGCTTGAGTGGGCCTGGGATGCGGGCCATACGCCCGAAACCTGGAAGCCTGGTCCGGATGACGTGCTGACGCGTGACACGCCGAATGCGTGGGGCGTTTACACTGCCGATCTCAACCTGGGTCTTGTCTATCTGCCGACGGGCAACTCGCCGCCGGATAACTGGGGTGGCACACGTCGTCCGTTCGACGATGCGACATCCTCCGCGACCATTGCTCTGGATATTGAAACAGGCGAGCGTCGCTGGACCTATCAGACGGTGCATCACGATCTGTGGGACATGGACATTCCGTCCGGTCCGTCGATGGTCGATCTGCCCGGTCCGGACGGGGCTATGATCCCGGCACTGGTGCAGAGCACCAAGCGTGGTGAGTTCTTCGTGCTGGATCGTCGTACCGGTCAGCCGGTCCCGGGGTATCCTGTGGAAGAGCGCGCGGTTCCGACAGCGGGCCATGCGCCGGATGATCGTGTTTCTCCGACACAGCCCTATCCGGCGGCAATGCCGAGCCTTGAATTGCCCCGGGTTTTGTGGAGACGTTTTTTATCTGATTTAAGCGGCTAATGCATGTGATTTCTGTTGTGCATAAAAGCGTGCCTCAGCTTCTGCTGGCGGGATGTTTC
>NZ_WOTA01000029.1 GCF_011516825.1 Acetobacter oeni
CGGGAAAGTCGGTCGCCGCCAGGTCTTCCAGTCCACCCTAAACATATCACAAAATTACCACCGCGGGGTGGAGCAGTCCGGTAGCTCGTCAGGCTCATAACCTGAAGGTCACAGGTTCAAATCCTGTCCCCGCAACCACTGAATTCCACATTGATGTTTTCGCAAGGCTCGCCATAGAGCGTCGCGAAGATCTCGCCACGCTTGTCGCCCGGTGAGAGAACGTTCTTCTCCACCAGCGCGCGAACAGCTTCGGACGCCTCGGCCCGGTCCTCCGGCTGGTTCAGGCTCTCGGTCAGACAGTCCACCTTCTTCTTGAACATCGCCGCGACATTCGGATGAATGTCGAGCGTATCCTCCAGTTCGGAGGAGAGCAAGGCGTTCAGCTCAACCTCGCGGTCGCGAAGCTCCTGCATGCGTGCCTTCATATGAAGGTCGAACATCCCGTTCTCGATCGCGGTCATGATGCCGGCGATGCCTTTCTCGACTTTAGCCAGTTCGGCCTTCCAGCTAGCACTGTTGGCGCGGCGCTCATGATTCAGCCGGTTGGTTTCCTCTGCATAGGCTTTCATCGCCTCAGCAGCCGCTTCGGGCGTCATCAGCTTGTGCTTGAGGCCGGCCAGCACGCGCTCCTCAAGGTCGGGGGGCGCAGGATCGTTGCCTTGTTATGGCAGGAGCGGTTCGCGATCCGGTTCGAGCAGGCATAGCGGTCCTTTTCACGGAGCGAGTAGGTGCCGCCGCAGACGCCGCAGAAGACCATCCCTGAGAATAGGGATTTGGGGCGGCGCATGCCGTTCATCCGATTCGCAGCCGAGGCTCTCACTGCCGAGATAACGTTGACATATTGTGCGGCGATCTTCGCCTGACGCTCGCGGACGGCCTGCCAGAGCGCATCATCCACGATGCGTAGTTCGGGAACCTCGGTGATGATCCATTCAGATTCCGGGTTCAGCCGCGATACGCGCTTCCCGGTTGAGGGATCCTTGATATAGCGGAGCCGGTTCCAGACGAGACGGCCCACGTAAAGCTCGTTGTTGATGATCCCCGTGCCACGCTGGACATGGCCCCGGATCGTGGTGTCGATCCACAGCTTGCCGTTCGGGCCTGGAATGCTCTCGTCGTTGAGCGTGCGCGCGATCGCGCGAGGGCCGATGCCGGCCGCGAAGTCTCGGAAGATCCGACGCACCACATTAGCTTCGTTTGGGGCGATCTCCCGATCGCCCCGTGCGTCCAGCTTCTTGATCACCTTGTAGCCATAGCAGAGCCCGCCTACCAGACTTGCCTTCTTCGACCCGACCGCGCAGGCCGCGATGCGTCTTGGCGGCCAGATCTTTGAGGAACAGGGCGTTCATTCATAGAGTGCGACACGGACCATGGCAGGACTCCGAGCATCATCTTGCAAAAAGAGAGGGTGTCGGAGCTTATCTTACTTCTACCCGCCGGATGGTAGTCAATTCGCTGGCGTCAGCATCACGTTTTTCGGCCTGGCGCTGTTGGATGGCGGGTCCGGGGTCGGTGGCGCTTCTGACGATGATAGCCGCTTCCAGGTTCGGCCGGGCCTTATCCGGAGCAAAGGCGGTGGAAAGACAAGAAGTTTCCTCTCGCGGATGCGCGCGACCGTGCGGCGATCGGGAGCGTCCCGTTCTCTCCGAAATTATGCCACGTCTGGCCCGAATGCGCCCGGTGGTCCTGGCGGTGCCGCCCCACGTCGCGGTGGTCGATCCGGCGTCCGGAAAGGACGCGGGGCCGCCTTCGTGCGGGCACGGCATCTCGCGGGCTGGAATCATGCGAAATCCGGCAGCCGCCGCGTCGTCGTCAAGTCGCGCATGATGCGTGGGCCGGGCCGCGATGGCAGGGCGCGCGCCCACCTCAATTACATCCAGCGTGACGGCACGTCCCGCGAGGGGCAGCGCGGGCAGCTTTACGGGCCGGAAGCCGATCGCGATGCCTTCCTCGAACGCGGGCATGACAACCGGCATCAGTTCCGCTTCATCGTCTCGCCGGAGGATGCCGAGCAGACGCAGGATATGACCGCTTTCACGCGTGACCTGATGAAGCAGATGGAAACGGACCTCGGCACAAAACTCGACTGGGTTGCCGTCAATCATTTCAACACCGGCCATCCTCACGTTCACATCGTCATCAATGGCCGCGACGATCAGGGGGACGATCTGGTCATCAACGGCGATTACATTACCCAAGGGGTGCGGGAACGGGCGACCGAACTGGTGACGCTGGAACTGGGTCCGGAAACAGTGCTGGAGCAACGCCGCAAGCTGGAGAATATGGTTGGGCAGGACCGCTTCACGCGGATCGACCGGCAGTTGCTGGCGTTGGCGGAAGATGGGCCGATCGACATGCGTGGCGAGCAGGGAGGCGATCATGTCCTGCGCCAGCGGCGGCTTGCGAAACTGGAGCGGAGGGGCCTCGCCAGCCAGGCCGAACCCGGTGTGTGGACGCTCGTGCCTGAGACGGAGAAAACGCTGCGCGAACTCGGGGAGCGGGGCGACATCATCCGCGCCTTGAACCGGGCGATGCACGAGCAGGGCCGCGCGCGCGATCCCGGTTTGTTCGTGTTCCATGGCCCGGCTTCACGTGACACGGTGGAGGGGCGGATACTTGACCGCCACCTCTCCGACGAATTGGGCGAAAAAATTGGCCTGGTCATCGACGGGCTGGATGGGCGCACCCATCATGTCGCCGGGATCGACCCGGTTTCGCTGGAAGGGGTACGAAACGGGAGCATTGTCGCGGTCGGCCCTGAGGTCGCAGGCCCCCGTCCCGCCGACCGGGAAATCGTGTCGGTCGCAGGCCGTGACGGTGTCTATCGCGCGGACGCGCATCTTGCGCAGGCACGTTCCATGCCACGTATTCCCGGAGGCGATGCCGACGCCTATGTCGCCTCCCATCTGCGCCGCCTGGAAGCCCTGCGGCGCGCCGGCATTGTCGAGCGGATTGAGGATGGGAGGTGGCAGATCCCCGGCGACTATCTGGAACGGGCTGCGGCGTATGATACGAGCCGCGTGAAACAGATGTCCGTGCGCGTCCTGTCCAGTCTCGATCTCGAGGCCCAGATCATGGCGGATGGTGCGACATGGCTGGATCGGGGGCTGGTCTCGCGCGGCAGGTCGAATATGGTCGATGCCGGGTTCGGTCATGAAGTGACCGAGGCCCGGAAACAGCGTCAGGATGTGCTGATCGAACGGGGTGACGCCTCGCGCGACAGGGAAGGGCATGTCCGCTACCGCAAGGGCCTGCTGGCGACGCTGGAACGGCGGGAACTGGACCGTGTCGGCCAGGAACTGGGGGCATCACGCGGCACGTCATACCGTGTGATGGCGGACGGGGAGAAAATGCGTGGCACGCTGAAAGAGAAGGTCCGGCTGGCGAGCGGAACCTACGCCCTAGTTGAGAACGCCCAGGAGTTCGTGCTGGTGCCCTGGAAGCCTGTCATTGAGAACCGGATCGGCCAGGAGATTGCCAGCGTCATGCGCGCGGGCGCCATGGATTGGCAGCTCGGGCTGGGATTGTGACGATACGTAATCCTACATTGAATTGGTGCAGGATTATTTGATTGAAAAATTCAATTCCCTGTAGAGGATGAAATCATTAATGCACGTTACGCCAAATGTCTTGCATATATCGGGTATTTTTTGGCGCGAGCGTGTTGCACTTGGTTTGGAATCCTCTTTTGTGACGACGACGCGATCTGGTTTGACCATAGCTGCGGCAATAAGAAACGGGTCGCGGCCGATCTGTTCCATCTCAACATCATCCAGATCTGGTGCATACCCAAGCGCTAATACACGCTGCACGGTGTCGCGATCAGGGCTTTCCTCAAGAACTAAAGCCTCCTTTACGTCCGCCCGCTTTAGCCATTCAGCGAGCGCACCGTTCGAAGGCGTGACTTCATTATAGATTTCCTGAGGTATTTTCACGCAGTTCTGGTTTCCCATTTCCAGAAGCCATTCCCAGAACTGAGGAATTCGGTCGATCGGATAGTAGTCTCCGTGAGCACGAATCAGAACGTTTGCGTCGAGCAGATAGAGCGTCATGCAGCGAAGCTTCGCTCTTGAAGAAGGGTGTCGACAGACGTCGGACGCACGCCCAGAATTTTCGCAGCCCTTGTATGGGTCAGTGTTTCACCCTGGAGCGCACGACGAACCACATTCAGAAGGCTTGTTCCCAGGCGATGGCGACGAACCATGTAATACGAAGGGCCACTACCAGTTGATTTCGACGTCCGTTGCTTCTGTTCCCGCCATCGTGCGGCGAATGCCTGAAACACAGCCGCCGCAAGTTCATCGGAAATCTTGCCCGTGTTCGCGAGACGGTAGGTGACCACTGCCTGACTGACATTCCATGTCCGGGCAATATGGGCGGTTGCGGTAATAACTTCCGCTACATTGGCATTGTTCAGATCGGGGAGGAGCGGGTCGGTTTCTCGCGGCAGGAGAAACTCCCCCGCAACCTTGTTGCAGAACCGCTCGATCGCGTTTTCAGATACGCTTCCGAGTGGTCCGCTGATACCGCTTTCACCGATCCAGAGATGTGCGAGTTCGTGCATCAGCGTGAAGGCGCGAGCAGGAGCCGCGTCGTTGTCGTTGATGACGATAAAAGGTGCGACGTCGTCCGCCAGGGCGAACCCACGAAAGATGTTCTCACCGATATCGGAATGATGAGAACCAAGATCGCCCAGCAGAAGGACATAAATCCCCGTCTTTTCCGCTGCCGCGCGGAGCAACGTGAATAGTGCTACCGGATCTTTCGCCGCCCGTTGCTCATCTACAGTGACGGCCAGTGCTGCACGGATCGAAGAGACGACTGGCTGGGAGCCTCTTTTCATGGTCGCCGATCCAACGAATGGGAGGCGTAGCTCTTCGTCCTCGTCTTCCAGCACTTCGCGGAGAAGTTGTTGGCGGGCTTTTACGTCCCGAACCAGAGCGTCGAGCAACGCATTCTCTCGAACCGATCCGCGACTCCCGGCGATTGTACGGAAATCTTCGCCCCGTTCTCCGCGCTGTGGAGGATGGGGAAGGTAGAACGATACCAGCGGACGCCGATATGCCGCAGCCGCTTTCTGGAGAAGTGTCTCAGTCAGGGGGCGCTCGCCCATTTCGATTGCGCGCAGTTTCTCGACGGCTGTCAGCTTCGCGCTGTCCTTCAGCGCAAGCTTTTCCGCTGCCTCCTCAAGGGATAGCCCTGCGGTCTCCCGCGCCCAGGTCATCATCCCAGGATTGATTTGCACGGTGTGGGCCATTGACTCTCAAAAATTATGCCGTCTGTTGTGACTGGATGATCGTACCTTGTGCGAAGAGTACTGCCAAGCGGTGAATGCGTGCGATGCCGGCTGCCGCTCTCATGTGAGCTAATGGTTCATCTTGGATGCGTCGTCCAGAGCAGCAAGGATAACGTTTCCATTGATCCCGATGGCGGTCGTGATGTCGAGGAATTCGATCACATCGATCCGACGTTCGCCGGTCTCGTATTTCGCAACATAGGACTGCGGCTTGCCGAGCCGCTCCGCCAGCGTGGTCTGGGTCAGTCCGTTGCCGCGTCTTGCTGCGATCAGCAGTTCCATGAGACGGTGCTGTCGCGGAGAGCGCAGCGATTTCGGCATAGGGTGCGGTTCCGGTTGAAACTGAGGAACCGTCCCAATAATCCCGTATCGGGATTATCCCATTTCAGGATATGATCTGCGGACCTGAAGGAAAGGGCAGCATCATGACGTCCCAACCCGATAACGGAGCCGCTCCATCCGATGAGGCGCCGGACTGTCCGCTGCTGACGGCGTACGACCATCTCCATCATGTCACCTATCTCCGCCTTCTTGATGCTGAGGAAGCAGGCGCCGAGTGGCGGGAGGTGACACGGATCGTGCTTGGCCGTGATCCGGCAATTGACAGGGATGGAGCGCGCCGATGCTGGGACTCGCATATGGCGCGGGCGAGTTGGATGCGCGACACCGGTTACCGCCAGCTCCTGACCATTCCCGGCGGGAAAACACCGCATTGAACGGTTCATCCGATTTCTTACACAAAGACCGCCGATTGCCGCACGGCTCCTGAATTGTCTTGCCCTGCGCGTGGTTATTCCTCCTGACGGACGGATCATTCTGTCACGGAGGTCTTGATGTCCGCATCCCGTGTGGCCTGGGGCCAAGTGATCCTGGTGCTCGCGATCATGTTTCTGTTCTGGTGGGCTGCGACCGAGTGGACGGCCTGGCGTCTGGAATTCCAGCCTGAGCTTAGGGCACCCTGGTTCAGGCTTGGGCACCGCTGGCCTGTCTACGCACCGCCGCTCTTCTTCTGGTGGTGGTATGAGTTCGATGTCTACGCGCCTGGCATTTTCGTGCATGGCGCGCGGATTGGCGTCGCGGGCGTTATTCTGGCCGTCATTGTGGCTTTCACTCTGTCGATTTGGCGGGCGCGGGCAAGGCGTCGGGTCGAAACCTATGGTTCGGCCCGCTGGGCGATCCTGCATGATATCCGCGCGGCGGGATTGCTGGGCGAGAACGGGGTCGTTCTGGGCAAATATCGCCGGCACTATCTCCGGCATGACGGGCCGGAGCATGTGCTGTGCTTCGCGCCCACCCGCTCCGGCAAGGGGGCAGGGCTGGTTATTCCGACCCTGCTGACCTGGCCCGGTTCGGCCATCATCCACGATATCAAAGGTGAAAACTGGCAGTTGACAGCCGGATTCCGCGCAACCTTCGGGCGCGTTCTGCTGTTCGACCCGACCAATCCGGCATCGGCCGCCTACAATCCGCTGCTGGAAGTCCGTCCGGGGGAATATGAAGTCCGCGATGTGCAGAACATTGCCGATATCCTGGTCGATCCGGACGGCGCGCTGGAGCGGCGCAACCACTGGGAGAAAACCTCGCATGCCCTGCTGGTCGGTGCGATTCTGCACGTGCTTTATGCCGAAGCTGACAAGACGCTCGCCGGTGTGGCGAAATTCCTGTCCGATCCCCGGCGGTCCATCGAGACGACCCTGTCCGCTATGATGCGGACGAATCATCTGGGAGAGAGGGGGCCACATCCCGTCGTGGCCTCGGCCGCGCGTGAACTGCTCAATAAATCGGACAACGAACGCTCCGGTGTGCTCTCCACTGCCATGTCGTTTCTCGGGCTCTATCGTGATCCCGTAGTGGCCACAGTCACCAGAAGATGTGACTGGCGGATTGAGGATCTCGTGTCCTCGGCACCGCCGGTTTCGCTTTATTTCGTCGTGCCGCCGTCAGATATCAGCCGCACCAAGCCGCTGATCCGGCTGATGCTCAACCAGATTGGACGCCGTCTGACGGAAGATCTGGAAGCGGCGGCCACCCGGCGCAACCTGCTTCTTATGCTCGATGAATTTCCGGCTTTCGGGCGGCTGGATTTCTTCGAAAGCGCCCTGGCGTTCATGGCGGGTTATCGGATCCGGGCCTTCCTGATCGCCCAAAGCCTTAACCAGATCGAGAAGGCATATGGGCCGAACAACAGTATTCTGGACAATTGCCAGGTTCGGGTCAGCTTCGCGACCAATGACGAGCGCACCGCCAGACGGGTGTCGGATGCCCTGGGCACAGCGACGGAGCAGCGGGATTCCACCAATTATGCCGGGCATCGCCTGTCGCCCTGGCTTGGGCATCTCATGGTTTCCCGACAGGAAACCGCCAGGCCGCTCCTGACCGTGGGCGAGGTCCAGCAGCTACCCGACCACGAGGAGCTGGTCATGCTATCTGGCTGCCCGCCCATCCGCGCCCTGAAGGTTCGTTATTATCAGGATCGACGCTTTACCATGCGCATCATGCCCCCACCCGATCCGGCGGCGTTCGTGCGGGACGGGGATCCTGCCATTGATGTGTGGTCTGCACGGGTGGTCGCCGATGACACGCTGAGCATGCCGTCGCCCCCGGATACCAGATCCGATGCCGATGATGCCAACAGTGGCGTCCGCCGGGAGCCGGAATTGCCCGAGCATGAGGATATCGCGCCTGAGGGGCATGATCCGGTGGCCGAGTTCGAAATTCCCGACAGCGATTCCGAGGCCGAGGTGCCGCGCGCTGCGGAACTGCGGCGACAGGGGAACATCATCTGTCAGGCCGGCATGGATCGCAATGACGGTCTGGAATTGGGAGGAAACTGACCGTGCACAAGCGCAGCCGACGCCTGAATGTCTATTTCGATCCCGACATCCATAAGCAACTCGAGGCCCGCGCCCTGCGGCGGGATATTTCAAAATCCGCGCTGGTGGAGACGGCGGTGCTGTCGTTCCTGACGGACGATGCCACTGAGAGGCAGGAGGCGGCGACATCGCGCCGCCTCGACCGGCTGTCGCGCCAGATGGCCGGGCTGGAGGAAGATATTTCGATCCTGGCGGAGACAGTCAGCCTGTTCGTCCGGTTCTGGCTGACCAGCACGCCACCGCTCCCGGAGAATGCGCGGGCATCTGCTCGTGCCATGGGGCTTGAACGGTTCGAAGGCTTCCTGACCGCTCTGGAACGCCGGCTGGCGACAGGGGATCGATTCCTGCGCGACCGTCAGCGCGAGGTTGCGGCACGGCAGGATCCGTCGGGAACCGACCCCGCCTGAATGCTCCCAATTACATACGCTTTTACCGCATCCCCCGAGATCCTTGTTGCCAGCCTGTAAATCCGCTCCCTTCTAATAATCCCTGTCGTCGTCCGGAGAGGCCGGATGACCCAAACGGACGGGGATCCCCATGGCGGTTACACCGATTGAGAGCGGGTACCCGACAGCGCGGCATGTCCATGCTGCGCACGGCGATGGGACCGGCGATCGCGGGGCACCTTGCCGATCCCGCCGTGGTCGAGGTGATGCTCAATCCCGATGGACGGCTGTGGATTGATCGTCTGTCCGAGGGGCTGTTCGACACGGGCGACAGGATTATACCCGCCGATGCCGAGCGCATCGTGCGTCTGGTTGCCCACCATGTCGGGGCGGCACCTCGACCGGTAAGACCACGCTGGTCAACGCCTTACTGGCTGAGGTTGCGAAAACCGACGACCGGGTCGTGCTGATCGAGGACACGCGCGAACTGCAATGCGCGGCACCCAACCTCGTGTCCCTGCGCACAAGGGACGACATCGTGACCCTGTCCGAACTGGTGCGCTCGGCCCTGCGCCTGCGGCCTGATCGTATCCCGATCGGTGAGGTGCGCGGTCCCGAGGCACTGGATCTGCTCAAGGCGTGGGGCACGGGTCATCCCGGCGGCATCGGCACGCTGCATGCCGGCACCGCCATCGGCACCCTGCATCGCATGGAGCAACTGATCCAGGAGATCGTCATCACCGTGCCGCGCGCGCTGATCGCCGAGACCATCGACGTGATCGCTGTCCTGTCCGGGCGGGGCACGCAGCGCCGGTTGTCCGAACTCGCCACAGTGGACGGGCTCGACCACGCCACAGGCGCCTATCGCATTCCTTCAATCGATACCGATGGAGATTTCCAATGAACCTCACGCTGTTCCGCGTGCGTCGGCACGCGCCTGCCATCTCCACCATGCTGCTGTTGTCCGTGGTGTGGTGTTCCTCGGCCCTGGCGTCCGGGTCGGATATGCCGTGGGAGGAACCGCTCAACCAGATCCTGGAATCCGTGCAGGGACCGGTGGCGCGCATCGTGTCGGTGATCATCATCACCGTGACCGGCCTGGCCCTGGCCTTTGGCGAAACCTCGGGCGGCTTCCGTCGCCTGATCCAGATCGTCTTCGGACTAAGCATCGCTTTTGCAGCGTCGAGCTTCTTCCTGTCGTTCTTTTCCTTCTCGGGCGGAGCACTGATCTGATGGCCGCCGGATATGACGACGATACCGTGCCGGGCTTCCATGTCCCGGTCCACCGCTCTCTGACCGATCCGATCCTGCTGGGCGGGGCGCCCCGTACGCTGGCGATCGCCAACGGCACGCTGGGGGCTGCGATCTCGCTTGGGCTGCGGCTCTGGCTGGTCGGGGCCGTGTTCTGGGTCATCGGGCACACGCTCGCGGTCTGGGGAGCGAAGCGTGACCCACTTGTTCGTCGAGGTGGGACGGTGGCATCTCCGTTACCCCGCCTGGCTGCGTGCGTGAGGAGGGCAGGGCCATGATGTCCCTTGGCGAATATCGTAACCGTGCCGCCCTCCTGTCGGATTTCCTGCCCTGGGCCGCTCTGGTTGAGAGAGGTGTCGTCCTGAACAAGGACGGTTCCTTCCAGCGTAAGGCAAAAATTCGTGGTCCCGATCTGGACAGCGCCACCCCCGCCGAACTGGTGGGTGTCACCGGACGGCTGAACAATGCCTTGCGCCGTCTGGGCTGTGTTCGTGGAAGCGCAGCGCGTGCCCGCGACAGTATATCCCGAAAGTTATTTCCCCGATGCCGCTTCGCACATGGTCGATCTCGAACGCCGGGAGCAGTTCGAGGATGAGGGCGCGCATTTCGAGAGCCGGTATTTCTTCACGCTGGTCTGGCTGCCACCGGCGGAATCTTCCGGGCGTGCCGAGCGTTTTCTCTATGAGGGCCGGGAGCGAGAGGGACCGGACCCGCACGGCATACTCCATGCGTTCGTGGACCGCTCTGACCGGATGCTGGCCCTGCTGGACGGGTTCATGCCCGAGGCGGCATGGCTCGATGACGGCGAGACACTGACCTATCTGCACAGCACGATCTCCACCCGTAACCAACGCGTCAGGGTGCCGGAAATCCCGATGCATCTTGATGCGTTCCTGGTGGACCAACCGCTGGCGGGTGGTCTCGAGCCGAAACTCGGTGATGCGTATCTGAAAACCCTGACCATCACGGGGTTCCCGTCCCGCACCTTCCCCGGGATCCTGGACGACCTGAACCGGCTGGCCATGCCCTATCGCTGGTCCACCCGCGCTATCCTGCTTGACAAGACCGATGCCACAAAGGTTTTGACGAAAATCCGTCGCCAGTGGTTCGCCAAGCGGAAATCGATCGCGGCCATTGTCCGGGAAGTGATGACCAACGAGGCGTCGGTCCTCGTGGACAACGACGCCGCCAATAAGGCGGCCGATGCCGATCTCGCGCTTCAGTCGCTGAGCGCGGATCATGTCGGGCAGGCCTATATTACCGCGACCGTGACGGTCTGGGATGGCAGCGCCAGCCTTGCGGTCGAGAAACTGCGGCTGGTCGAAAAGATCATTCAGGGTCGGGACTTCACCTGCATGGCCGAAAGCCTGAATGCGGTGGAAGCCTGGCTGGGGTCGTTGCCCGGCCATGTCTATGCCAATGTTCGCCAGCCACCCGTCTCGACGTTGAACTTGGCGCACATGATCCCGCTGTCAGCGGTGTGGGCGGGACCGGAACGCGATACCCATTTTCACGCCCCGCCGCTGTTCTATGGTAAGACCGCCGGGGCCACGCCGTTCCGGTTTTCCCTCCATGTCGGCGATGTGGGTCATACGCTGATCGCAGGACCGACAGGGGCGGGCAAATCTGTGCTGCTGGCTCTGATGGCGCTTCAGTTTCGGCGCTATGCGGGATCGCAGATTTTCGCCTTCGATTTTGGCGGGTCCATGCGTGCGGCGACCTTGGGCATGGGTGGCGACTGGCACGATCTTGGGGGCGGACTGACGGACGAAGGCGATGGTCATCCCGCCGTCGCCCTCCAGCCGCTGGCACGGATTGACGATGTCGACGAACGCAAATGGGCCAGTGAATGGCTGGGGCAGATCCTCGTTGGCGAGGGGGTAACACTGACGCCGGAGGTGAAGTTTCACCTCTGGTCGGCGCTGAACTCCCTGGCGTCCTCGCCCGGGCATGAACGCACGATCTCAGGTCTGGTAGCACTCCTTCAGTCCAATGCCCTGAAGCAGGCACTGGCCTCATACTGCCTTGGTGGTCCCTATGGTCGCCTGCTCGACGCTGATGGTGAGCGGTTGGGTGACGCCGATATGGTGGTATTCGAGACCGAAGGGCTGATTGGCTCCGGCGCGGCGTCATCCGTGCTGTCCTATCTGTTCCACCGCATCGAAGGCCGGTTGGGATGGTCGACCGACGCTTCTGGTCATTGATGAGGGCTGGCTGGTGCTGGATGACGGCGATTTCGCCGGCCAGCTTCGGAAGTGGCTGAAAACCCTGCGCAAAAAGAACGCCAGCGTCATCTTCGCCACACAGTCCCTGTCAGACATCGCCAATTCCCGCATTGCGCCTGCCGTGGTGGAAAGCTGCCCGACCCGGATTTTCCTGCCCAACGAGAGGGCGATCGAACCGCAGATCATGGCGCTCTATCGGGATTTCGGCCTGAATGACCGGCAGATCGCCATCATCGCGCGCGCGGCCTCGAAGCGGGAATATTACTGCCAGACCCAGCGGGGAAACCGTTTGTTCGAACTGGGGCTCGGGCCTGTCGCACTCGCCCTGTGCGCCGCATCCGGCAAGGACGACCACAGACTGATTGATGCGGTTTTGGCGGAACACGGGCGGGACGGTTTTCTCCCCGCCTGGTTCGAGGCGCGTGGCGTCATGTGGGCTGCCGACCTTCTGCGGGAAGGGGGCGTGCCATGAGATATCGTCTGATTCCTGCCGTTATGGTCATTGCTTTTACGGTTTCATCTTCTCCGCCAGCCCATGCCCAGTGGGCGGTCTATGACGGGGCGAACCACGTCCAGAACGTGCTGATCGCGGCCCGGACGCTCCAGCAGATCGACAACCAGATCACGTCACTGGCCAATCAGGCGCAGATGCTGGTCAACCAGGGTCGAAATCTCGCGAGCCTGCCGCTTTCGACATTGTCGACGCTGCAATCAACGATTTCCCAGACGACAGCACTGCTCGCGCAGGCGCAGAATATTGCCTACAGCGTGCAGTCCGTTGAACAGCAATACCAGCAGGCGTACACGTCAGTATCCTCCGGGATGTCCGACAGCGCCCTGTTCTCCCAGGCGCAGACACGCTGGCAGAATTCCGTCGGAGGGTTTGAAGATGCCCTGAAGCTCCAGGCGCGGGTGGTAGGAAACATCCCGAGCGCCAGTTCGGCCATGACCCAACTGGCGTCGGCCAGCCAGAGTTCCACAGGTGCCCTGCAGGCGGCGCAGGCCGGAAATCAGCTTCTGGCCCTGCAATCCCGGCAATTGTCCGACATTCAGGCCGAACTCGCCGCCAACGGCCGGGCGACCGCCCTGCAACAGGCACGCGACGCGGCAACAGAAGCGGAAAGTGACGCGCAGTATCAGCATTTCTCCCAACATGATGCCTACGTGCCAGGCGCGGTGTCCATGTTCGGCGGCAGTGGGAACTGACGGCAATGGCCACGAACGATGTCGGTGTCATCGACACTTTCCTGAATACTTTCACAACCACGATCGACAGTGGCTTCGGCCTTCTGAAAGGAAACGTCATTTCGCTGGCAGGGTCGTTGTCCGTGCTGGACATCGCCCTTGCCGGACTGTTCTGGGCGTGGGTTGCGGATGAGGACATCATCCAGCGGCTGGTGAAGAAGACGCTCTATATCGGGTTCTTTGCCTTCGTGATCAATGATTTTAACCATCTGTCGAAGGTGATGTTCGACAGTTTTGCCCAGCTTGGTCTGAGGGCAGGGGGCGGAACGCTGGCTCTTGCGGATTTTCTCCGTCCTGGCCGACTGGCGTCAACCGGTTTCGATGCCGCCCAGCCGCTTCTGGACTCTGTCCACAACCTGCTGGGTCCAGTCGCCTTCTTTACGAATTTCATCCAGATCTTCGTGCTCTGCCTGTCATGGCTGATCGTGCTGGCGGCGTTTTTCATCCTCGCGGTGCAGCTTTTCGTGGCCCTGATCGAGTTCAAGCTGACCAGCCTCGCCGGTTTTTCGTGCTGATCCCGTTCGCGCTGTTTAATCGCACGGCCTTTCTGGCCGAGAAGGTGCTGGGCAATGTGGTGTCATCGGGCGTGAAGGTGATGGTGCTGGCGGTGATCTCCGCCATCGCGTCCGTCCTGTTCAGGCAGTTCAACACCTCCTACGGTGATGCCGTGCCGACCATCGGTCAGGCGGTCTCTGTCGTGCTGGCCTCGTTGGCGATCGTTGGTCTGTCCATTTTTGGCGGCAGCATCGCCAACGGACTGATCTCCGGCGCGCCCCAGCTTGGAGCGGGTACTGCTGTCGGGACCGGCATGGCCGTGGGCGCGATGGGCGCTGCTGCTGTTGCCGGTGTCGGGGCTGTCGCATCCGGTGGCGCCGCAGCCCTCGGCGCCACGGCTTCTGCCGCGCGGGGCAGGGCCGCGATCGCCGGGGCAGCCACGTCCGCTTATTCGGCCGGAGCCGCAGGCGCGTCTGGCGGCGCGGGCAGCATGGCCGCCGGGATCGGCGGCATGGGCCGGGCCGTCGGTGGGAACGTCGCGAACGCCGTCAAAGGGGCGGCCTCGCGGGCAGGCTCCTCCCTCAGGGAAAGCTACGCCGCCGGTGGACGCTGGGCCGAACGCGGGATGGGCGGTGGCAAGGAAGGCGATGAAACCGATGGCAGCGGGCCGTCTCCATCGGGAGGCATCCCTACCGGTTCTGGTTCGTCTGGTCCCGATGGTGGTGGCAGTCCCGGTCCGACATCTGACGGCGCACCGCCGCGCTGGGCGCAGAAAATGAAGCGCCGCAATGCCGCGACCCATGCCGCCGAGGCCGCCCATGTCATCCGCTCCGCCGATGGCGGTGGCGGAAGTTCCAGCATTGATCTCTCGGAGAAAGAATGATGTTCCGTCGTTCCACCTCAAGTTACGGGATCACGCCCGAACCGGTCACGCCCTATCAGAAGGCAGCGCAGGCGTGGGATGACCGGATCGGCTCTGCCCGCGTCCAGGCTCGTAACTGGAGGCTAATGGCGTTCGGGTCCCTCTTCCTGTCCGCCGGCCTTGGCGCCGGTCTGGTCTGGCAGTCCGCACGCGGCACCATCACGCCGTGGGTCGTGCAGGTGGACCGTCTGGGCGAGGCGCAGGTCGTGGCGCCTGCGACAGCCTCCTATGTGCCGACCGACCCGCAGATTGCCTGGTATCTGGCCCGGTTCATCGAGGATGTCCGCGGGCTATCCTCCGATCCCGTGGTGGTGCGACAGAACTGGCTGCGCGCCTACGCTTTCACCACCACGTCCGGGTGCCCAGGCGCTCAACGATTATGCCCGCCAAAACGATCCCTTTGCCCGTATCGGGCATGAGCAGGTCGAACTGGACGTGTCGTCCGTCATCCGGGCGTCGCCCGCGAGTTTCCGGATTGCCTGGGTCGAGCGCCATTACCGCGACGGGGCCTTTGTCGGCACCGAGCGCTGGACTGCCATTGTTTCGGTCAGGCTCAGCCTACCCCGCGACGCTGACCATCTCCGTAAAAATCCCTTGGCTGTTTTTGTCTCCGCCATCAACTGGTCGAAGGAACTGGGCCAATGATCCGTGGCACTCTTCGTACTCTCCCGCTGCTGGTCCTGCCCCTGGCCGGATGCGCGCAGCACTACCATCCGCCGGTCATCCGCTATGATGGCGCTGTTCAGGCGACACGTCTGCCGGACCCACCGAAACCGGTGCAGGTCGTGGAGGTGCCGCAGCCACTCCCGTTGCCGGGGCAGCTCAAGCCGCTTCCGTCAGCGCGGCGCGTCCACCCTGCGCCCGAGAGGCGGCCGATCCCACCGTTCGGGTAACCCAGGCCAATCTTGCCGCCCGCATCCAGCCGACGCGGGCTGGCTACGTGAACGCGGTGCAGGTTTATCCCTATAGTCCCGGCGCGCTCTATCAGGTTTATGCCGCTCCCGGCGAGATCACCGACATCATGCTCCAGCAGGGCGAAAAGCTGGTTGGCACCGGGCCGGTTGCCGCTGGGGATACGGTGCGGTGGATCATCGGCGATACCGAGAGCGGGGCAGGGGCGACAAAACGCATCCATATTCTGGTCAAGCCGACCCGGCCGGACCTGACCGCCAACCTGATCGTCAACACCGACCGACGGACCTATCTGGCGGAACTGCGCTCGACCCCGGCAACCTATATGGCATCGGTGTCGTGGGATTATCCAGAGGATGACCTGATCGCCCTGAACCGGCAGAACGATGCGGCTGATGACGCCACCCGCGCCCTGGTGCGGAGAACGCTGGCGCGAGGACGACGGGAACTGGCGGGCGGGCGGACACCGACATCTGCGTCATGCCGCCTGACAGGGTGCCATCACGCCGATAACGCGCGAGTCTTCTTCCTTGTCCGCCAGACGCATAAATCCTGCGATTCCAGCGCCCATTTTCCGATCGGATGCACGGCGGTGCCGGAGCGGGTGGGCGGCGGTGAATGGGGGATGGACGTTTTCGCACCCCCACGAAAACGTCCATCCCCGAGAGTGCCATCTCCCGGTCAGCCTTTCCGTGTCGCGTCGTCCCTGCCGGACGGTTCGCCCGCGAGAGGAAAACCACCATAATCCGTCTGCCTGATTTCATACCGCCGCGCCTGTTGCGTACGTCCGAGGCAGCGCATTTCCTCAGTGTTTCCGACCGGGCGCTGGAGAAGCACCGGACGCGGGGAACCGGGCCTGTCTATCACAAGATCGGTGGTCGCGTGGTCTATGCCGTCGCCGACCTGATGGCGTGGCTTGAATCGGCCGCACGCCGTTCCAGCCGTCCGCAGGGCATTATGCCGCCCGCCAGGCCCGGAGAGGAGCGATGACCGCCCCGCGTGCCCAGCTCGAACTGACTTGGATCGAGAAGCGTGTTGAGCAATGGCTGCGCTTTGGCCATCCTGTCGAAGACCGCATCCTGGACCGGCGGCGCAGGCTGATGAGTTTCACGCCGGGCAGTGTGTTTGGCTTTGTCCGCTGGATGGCCAACGACTATGGCACGGTCGTTTCCTGCGTCGACGTGGTGCGCGTCGTTGGTCCTGACGAACCCTGCCAGACCATCCCGTTCGTGCGGCCCGGAGCGGAAAGCCTGCTGCATATCGGCGGTTGGCCGAAGGTTAAACGTGTTCTGGAGACGATCGATGCGGTCGAGGCGATGACCCTCGACCCGGCGGCGATTTCTCTGGATTACTGGCGACAGGTCGGCGCGCGCATTTCCGCCGGGCAGCCGATCTCGCCCTACACGCGAGAGCGCCATCTGGCATGGCTGATGCGTCGGAAGCTGGTTCCATGAGGCGGCGTTCCGTGCTGGCCGTGACGGTCGCCGGGATCGCGATCGTCACCACGTCCGCCTGCATTCATGTCGCGCCGCGACTGCTCTGGAATAAGACCGCCAGTGTTCCGGTCGGGCTGTATTGGCTGCGGCCCGGCGGCGCGCTGCATGTCGGGGATATTACTGCGATCCGTCTCCCGGACAGGCTGGTGTTGTTGCTGTCATCTCGGGGCTATCTGCCGTTTGGTGTCCCGCTTCTGAAGGCTTTGTTGCAAAGTTGGAACGGGGTTAAAAAATGGTAGTTTTTGAGGTTTTTCAGAAGGTGCAGATGCCGAACTGTCATTCGATCAGACGCACTTCTCCCATGATGCCTTCCTGATATTGCTAGGCTCTGGCCTGCCCTTTTTTAAGGCTCTCATGACCTCAAAGCCTCTGAGGGTGGCATAGGCTGTTTTGAGAATTTTGAACCCGCGCACGGGCTTGATCAACTGCTTGAGCTTGCCGTGGTCGGCCTCGATCACATTGTTCAGATATTTGACCTGACGATGTTTCAGATTTCTGGAGAGTTTGCCTTCTTTCTGAAGTTCCGCAATGGCGATCCCGCAGGTCGGAGCCTTGTCGGTATTGATCGTCTCAGGCTTCTCCCAGTCTTTCAGGCCGTTCACGGCCTTGCCCGGGAAGCGTTTGGCCGCCCTGGTATTTCGGGTTGGAGAGAGGTAGAAATCGATCGTATCACCGTCCTTGTCGACCGCTCGGTACAGATACGTCCATTTCCCCTTGACCCTGATATAGGTCTCATCGCCCCGCCAGCTCCACGTGAAAGATGGTCGCTTCCAGTACCAGCGCAGGCGCTTTTCTATCTCAGGCGCATAGCGCTGAATCCAGCGGTAAATCGTCGGGTGATCAACGCTGACGCCGCGTTCACAGAGCATCGTTTCAAAGTCGCGATAGCTGATCCCATACCGGCAGTACCATCGGACGGCCCGGAGGATCACAGCCCCACCAAAATGACGCCCTTTGAAATCGTTCATGCCCACAGCCTCACGCCAAAACCGTCAGCGGTGTCCGTCAGGCAGGCCAAATTTGCAACAGAGCCCTTCATCTTCTATTCCTCAAGGAAGGAGTCCTGAGCCTAAAGATATCCCGAAAGCGTAAGATCTATGAATAAGACTTTATGGAATCACGTCGGTGTTTTCGACAGGATTTTTTATGGTGTTCACCATGCAGGCTGGTCGTCCCGACCGCTCAGACGGCCTGGACGCCCCTTACCATCAAAGAAATCCGGTGCGTTTCTTTGATGCTACTGTTTCAGAGCCTCAACCTCCAATATTCTGCAAAACCTCAAATCCTTCAAAGACTGGCGGCCCTATTGTGAGTTTGCTTCCCTCTCCAGCGGAAGCATGAGCCTGCCGAAACTGTTCCGATTCCGTCCAGGCGACAAAAGCGTCGTATGATTCCCAGACAGTGTGCGAGGCGTAAAGGACATGGTCTTCCTTTGCAGATCCTTTCAGAAACTGGAACGATACGAAACCGGGGACAGTCCGAAGCAGGACATCGCGCTGCAGCCAGCGCTGCCTGAAGGCTTCTTCGCAGTCGGGTGCTACCTTGAAGCGGTTCATGGCGATGTACATTGAGTATTCTCCCTTTTGATTGGAAAGCTGGACGCCATAACGTCATGCGGTGTTATAAAAGGACGGCCAGAATGGTCATGGATATGGACGCGATGTGTTTCGACCCGGAAGATGGCACGAAGCATATCAGTCGTCAGGATCTCGAGCGGCGTGCCTTCAGCATGTACCCTGCCATCGCATAACACGATTATTCGATCTGCGATGGCGGCGGCCCAGTTGAGGTCGTGCAGAACCATCACACACATGCCTTCACCCTGGCGCGTATGTTCACGGGCAATGCCCAGGATCAGTTTCTGACGCGCCAGATCCTGAGCCGAGATGGGTTCGTCCAGCAGCAGAAGTCCTGAAGGGCCCTCCCCCGCGCGAAGCTGCACCAGAACACGGGCGAAATGGGCGCGCTGACGTTCTCCTCCCGAGAGGCTCATGATATCGCGGTCAGCAAGATGGGCGAGCCCCACCTGTTCCAGCGCCTGCATCACTGTTGCGGACGTGGAACGGGCGGGACGGGTATGGGTTCTGTGTAATGCGCCCATTTGCACCAGCTCCCGGATGGAGAAGCGTGCCCGTAGCAGAAAATCCTGCGCCAGCATGGCACGACGCTTCGCAAGCAGATCGGGGGCAAGAGACGGGACATCGTTACCATCAAGTGTGACCTTTCCGCTGAGAGGATGTAGAAGCCCGGCTGCCAGACGCAGAAGTGTGCTCTTTCCCGCCCCATTGGGGCCGACGATCGCAATGATTTCACCCCGGTGCGCGACAACGCTTATATTTTGAAGAAGCATCCGTTCGCCTGCGCGGAAAGACACGTCATTGATCAGAAGTGTCATGAGGGCACGTCTATCTGATGCGCCCGTGCCAGCAGCCATACAAACACGGGTGCGCCGATCGCTGCTGTCACGACCCCCACAGGCACATCGGCTGGAATGGCGATAATGCGTGCAAGCGTATCGGCAATGAGCAGAAGAACCGCGCCCAACAGGGCACTCGCAGGCAACAGGATACGATGATCGGGCCCTGTCACGATGCGAACGAGATGTGGCACTACAACCCCGATAAATCCGATGACACCAACGAAAGCAACGACCGGTCCCGTCGCGACGGCCACCCCGAACATGGCCAGACGTTTGACGCGTTCGACACGATAACCCATCAGCCTGGCATCATCTTCTCCGAGCAGCAGAGCATTCAGGGGAGCGGAGATCAGAGCCATGCTAAAGGCCGCAATCAGAAGGAAAGGTGCGAGAATGAGGATTTGCGACCACGCAGCACCCGACAGACTACCCATTGTCCAGAAGGTCAGATCCCGTAATGCCGTGTCGTTGGCGCGAAAGATCAGAATGCCGGTGATCGCGCTGGCGAATGCACCGAGCGCCACGCCAGCGAGAGTGACCAGGGTGGTCGAAGTCAGTCCGTTGCGTGTGGCGAAGATGTAGAGGAGCGTCGTGCTGGCCAGTCCTCCAGCCATTCCTGCCGCAGGAACGGCCCAGTAAGACAGCAGCCCGGAGCCCAGCGCGGTTCCTCCCATCACGATCACGCTTGCAGCACCAAGCGCCGCTCCGGATGAAACGCCGATGAGGCCGGGATCTGCCAGCGGATTGCGAAAGAGACCCTGCATGACCGCGCCTGAAACGGCGAGCGCGGCCCCGGTCAGCGTGGCGAGAACGACACGAGGGGCGCGGATCTGCGTGATGATCAGCCACGACATATCCTCGTCAGCGCTTCCAGTTGTATGCAGAAGATTGTGAAAACCGATGCCCGTCGCTCCTACCATCAGCGATGCAATGACCGCTGTGACCAAAAGGATTACCAGACCAAGCATGACGCCGATCGGAGAAGGGCGGGCAATATTCATGTCGGCGCAGCCGCCTCGATCATGTGCGCCAGTTCCAGAGCCGCATCAGGGGTGCGGGGACCAAAGCCGAGTAACCGCTCGCCCTCCATGGTGATGATGGCACCCCGTTGGCCCGCAGGCGTGAGACGAAAGCCCGGATCGGCAAACAGGTCCGGGCGGATACTGCTTTCATTCTGAGCCATGGTCAGGATGATATCGGGCTGCAAAGAGGGCAGCGCTTCATCGTCCACGATCTTGTAGCCCTGCATGCCGCTTCCAGCGTTGATCGCCCCAGTCAGGCGAATGACCGCGTCCGCCGCCGTGCCAGACCCTGCAGCGAGTGGATGGCCATTCGTCATGCGCATGATGAACAGCACGCGGCGATTGACGGGGTGGTTGGTGCGCCAATTGGCCAGGGCGCGGAATCCGTCATCGATCCGGGCGCAGAGTGTCTGGCCCGCTGCCTGTGCCCCGACGACATTTGCAAGAAATTCTGTGCGTGCGCGAATGGCTTCAGGAGAGGGGGTGGCATCCACGAAAATGATCGGCCTCCCGGATGCGACCAGTTGCAGAAGAGTTGCGGGTGGACCGGCGTCATTCATGACGAGGATCAGGTCCGGTCGAAGGGAAAGCACGCCTTCGGCGGACAATGCCCGCATGTAACCAACGGATTTCTTTTGCTGAAGCGCCTGTGTGGGCCAGGTCGATGTTGTATCAACCGCAATAATCCTGTCCTGCGCGCCAAGATCATAAAGTGTTTCGGTGATACTGCCCCCAATGCAGATAATCCGGCGCACTGGCCCGATCGTTATCGTGCGTCCACGACAGTCACGAATACTTCGTTCCCCGGCGGCAAGGGCGATCCGCGATATCCCGACCAGCCCAAGACCTGTCATCAGGCTGACAGTAGTACTGAAATGTCTGCGGGTCAGTCCGTCCGGATAACTCTGCATCAGAAGTCGATCCTTGCTGTTACTTTGAAAGAACGTCCAGGCTGGGTGTAGTAGCGTTGCGACAGCGAACTGGATGTCTGGCCGTAAGGAAGAGAGGCGGCATTGTAGTATGCTTTATTAAAAATATTGTACATACCGGCTTGTATACGAAGCGGTCTGTAGAATGATGGGCTGTACCACCCGGTCAGGTCAAACAAAACATAGCCACCGGTTTTCCACTGATTTGTGAGCGTGCCGGTCGTGGTGAGATATTTGGCGTTGTCACGCGAAGAAGCGAACGTAGCGGAAAGATCGGTTCCCCAACGCTCGGTTTTGTATCCAAAGCCGATGATTCCGCGGAATGGTGCGACGGAAGCGAGGTGGAAGTTCATATCGGTATCGCGACCGTCAGTGTAGGCGAATGACCCCCATGTGTGCCAGTGTTTGTCGAAAGCCCAATGGACGTTCGCTTCCGTGCCATAAATGCGGACATGCGCGAGGTTGGTATAGCTATAGCACAGATAGTAACCGCTACACCCGGAAACCCCTTCCATATCGATGTAATTTTTATAGTAATTGTCGTAGAAGGATATATTAAAACCTCTTTCAGAATCACCATATTTTGCACCCACTTCCCATCCTCTGCTGCTTTCCGGTTTGAGATTGGGATTGCCGATGACCTGATAATAAGGTGGTGTGCTGTAGTTGAGGTATTCTTCCGTTGCCGAAGGGGCGCGGTAAGCCTGCGAATACAGCGCATAGAGTGTCAGGTCGTGTGTCACCCTGGCTTCGATGAGCACTTTTGGAGAGAAATGCGAGCCATGAGTACCGTGTGGGAGCCCCGTATAGCCCGCATTGGCCTGATAGGACGCGGTGTTGTGTGGGTCACGCTGGAAGTAATCGAAGCGGAAGCCGGGGGTGATATGGAACCATTCACTGGCTCCTATGCCGATACGATCTTGTAGGAGAGCCCCAAGATCTGTGCCGTGAACTTTCGGCATATCTGAAAAATTGTTGTGAAGATAAGGGCTGGATACCGCCTGCTGGCCAGTCTGAGTCTGGTAGGTATCGGTCAGGAAGACCTCGCCGCCGTAAGTAATTGCATGATGGAGTGGCCCAGTGAAAATATTGTTGGTGGCTGAGCCTTTCACGCCATAAGACTGCACCGGTAGCGTCAGGTGTTCATGGGTATAAGTGGATGCTTTGGCGCTGTCGTTGTTGGTGATATCGGTATCGGTTTTAATCTGTTGCCAGTAGGCGAGGAAATGAGCCTCCCTGAAAAGGGATGTCGGGGTTTCGCCCTGATAATCATAGTCCATGGAAACACGGGAGCGCTGGTTTTCGCTACGGGTCATGTAGCGGTCGGTCGCTGTTGTTTCTGACGTGCGTGTGCGTTCATTATAGTTGTGGTCAAACCATTCGCCTGTCAGGCCGATCCGATGCCCTCCTTCGAAATAATGACGTATTTTTCCGAGAAAACTGCCCTGCGTATAGCTGGCGGGATTTTTCTTGGTACGCGTCCGTCCGTAACCTTCAATATTTCCTTCATTCCCGGTTTCGCTGCCGTTCTGGTACCCACCCTGAAGCAGGAAGACCGTATTGTTGTAGCGTGCCGCAAAGGCCTGATCCAGCAACGCCGCTTCGGCGGCGCCATTATAGGTCAGTTTTGTAATGCCACCGAATGTCTTGCCGGGTTTGAGGATGTCTTCCGGATCAAGCGTGCGCAGAGCAATAACTCCTCCCAGAGCGCCAGTGCCGAAGAAACTGGAATCGGCGCTTTTTACGACGTCAATTGCGCCGAGAGAATTGAAATCAAAGGAGTTTACTCCGCCCTGGGCTGTATTGAACGAACCTGCATAGGCTCCGTCGTTGGCCCAGGGCATACGTACGCCATCAATAGTTGTCAGAATACGGTTCTGGTCAAGGCCACGAATATTAATACTGGAATTGCCCGCGCTGTAATTCACGGAGGCGTCGACACGACGTGAGTAGTCGTCGAGACTGTCGATCTGTCGATCACGAAATGTCTTATAAGTTGTGGTGGTGGTAAGAACGCCGGATTTTCCGACCGAACTGTGATCCCTGTCCGGATCGAACTTCATCGAATCAATGACATCTGTGACACCCTGAATTTTCAATGCCGGCAGAGCAATGGGTGCCGGCGGAGCGGCAGGCGGGGATATTTTGACTTTCTTTCCGGAAGAATAAGAGGGGACATGCAGTTTTTGGGAACTGTCGGTTTCGGTAGCAGCGAAAACGGGTGTCATACCAGCGTAAACAAAGGCTGTCGTTGTCAACATGGAGAGATAGCCCGCATGGAGCGATCGTGAGCGGAACCTTTTCATCCCGGTGGAAACCTTTTTGTCTGGATTTAGTGCAACTAAGAATCGATTGCATCTAAATTCGCTGCGCGGTCTCCGTCAACTGGTTTGGGTGTATTGCGTATGATTATCATTTGCATGTGTCGTGTGGGCCACATCTTTTTCGATATGTTTTTCTTATGTGTTTTACTGAAAGAAAATGTAAGCGAGAAATCGGCATTGCCGCCATTGCTACGTTTTCGGGGAAATTCCATACAAAGCTGGCATGCGGGGATGGTCTGTCAATCGGTCTGAAACGCTGTTGTAACTTTTTCGCGGGAGTGTGAGGATAAAGCTAGCCGCGATGTGAATTGCCCGCATGAATGTATGAGCGCGCCAGTCATATCTGGTGGCCACCAGCCGCCATTCTTTTATTTTTGCAAACATGTTTTCAGTCAGACTTCTCTTTTTTATAAAGATGCCAGTTGTAAGCAGGATTTTCTTTTCTGTTTTTCTTCGGTGGAATACAGGTAGTGGACATTCCGCCCCGCAAGAGACTGCCTGATTCTGTTGCTTTCGTATCCTCGGTCTCCCCAATCCTGCCCTGCAGATCCGTCAGCAGAACATCAGCGCCTCTAAAGTCGGTGACCCGCCTTTCGATCACATGAAAACGGACAGAACGGAGCATGGAGCCTTGAGTTCAGGCCACCTTTTGTTCGTCCGATATGGCGGGGAAAGCCCTTTTTTCAGGGCATTCTGTGATCAGGCTCGGGCCCCATGACCAGATGGCTGGAAGACAGATGATCGGGAAGAAGACGGTTGGGCATCTGTCGTATCTGATGGGTTTCTCCCGAGATTTCCGACTTGGAATGCAGGCAGTCTTTTTGAGAGAATCGCGCTGACAGAGACAGACCGTGCGGGCGTGGGTTTCCGCCTGCGGTGTGTTCGAGCGGTACCGGCAGGTTCCAAAGTCCCTTTCGTGCCTTCCATGTCGACATTCTTTCGACTGTGTAGTTTCCGGCCCTGTCTGTCCGTCTCCTGCGATAGTGTTCTTACCAAGGAGCACTTCTGGGGTGGGGAACTGACGAGAGGGAATGGCATAAAGATTGTTGTGGCTGCTCTGTCAGGTACTGGTGAGTTACGATCTGCAACTGATCAATCGATATGGTAACTTTTGGAAGCGTATCAGAAATATAAATGGGTATTTGTGTTATATTTTTCTTCGTTAGTACATTGAAAGTAAGGATATTTGAAAAGAAACTTCAATATTCCGGTACTATTTTTCAGTTTTGAAAAATAACGTCTCGTGGGGAATTTGGAACTTTCCTTCCTGATGAGGTGGAGACATACTCTTCCCTGAGCCACGATATCACCTAATATACTGAAAAGATGCCCATGTGCAGTGTCCGATAGTTCTGATCATGTCTGGTCTTCACCGCATCTTCTGGTCGTAGAAGATGATCCTGAAATACGGAATCTTCTTTTGCGGTTCTTTTCATATGGTGGATACTTTGTCAGTTCTGCTGTCAATTTGGCAGAAGTAAAGCATTGTATAGAAAGTAGTGACATTCATATGATCCTGCTTGATCTTATGCTTCCACAGGAAAGTGGGCAGGAGGTTTGTCAGTATATTCGTCAGACCACGGATGCTCCGATTATCATGGTGACCGCGCTGGCAGATATTCAGGACAAAATTGCGGGCCTCAATCTGGGAGCCGATGATTATATCAGCAAACCCTTCGATCTTGCTGAACTTGAAGCTCGCGTTCGTGCGGTTCTGAGACGTGGGAAGCAGTCCCGGCAGCCTTCTTCATTGCCTGACGAATATGTGTTCGGTCCCTGGAAATTCGTCCCGGCCAAAAGGGCGCTTTACAGGGCGCCTGGTATTCGGCTGACCCTGAGCGGAGCCGAGACGGATCTGCTGCTCGTCTTCTGGCAGCATCAGCAAACTCTTCTTACCAGATCTGAGATCATCGGACTGATTCATGGAAACCCTAACGCCCTAGAAGAAAGAACGATTGATCTGCTCGTCAGCCGGTTGCGGCGGAAGCTTGCAGAAGGAGGACGCCAGCTTGAACTGATCCGTACCGTGCGCGGAGATGGTTACATCTTCGATCCGCGGGCATGCACTCCATGAGCTCCCGGTCTCGTTTCATGGAGGGCCTCCGGCGTCTGTTGCCGCAGACGCTCTTTGGCCAGATGGTGGCAATCCTGTCGATCAGTCTCCTGCTGACCCTCTCTGTTGTCGTCCTTTTGCTCCGGGCGCTGCGACCAGCCATTCCCCCGCTTCCAGTCGGTCCATGGCCCGATACCCTTGCGGTCGAGACGGCCATCCGGTCACTCCGCGCCATTCCCCTTTCGGCTCGTCAGCAAGCAGCGGAGGGAATGTCTACGGCTGGTTTTCATTTCCAGCTGAACAAGGCTTTTCCCTGCATACCGCTGCCCACGGACCATGAAACGGAACTCGTCCATCGTATTCTGAGGCATGATTTTCCGGGTGATGCCGCGTCCATGGGTGTGGTGAAATGTGAAGCAGACGGCACGATATTCACCAATATTATTCTGCCGAAAGATAATATTCACATTTCGGTCATTTCAAATTTCAATCTCCATGACGTCATTCACATGACTCTTCCCATCACGGTTCCCTTCCTGTCTCTGCTGGTCATGACCGGTGCTCTGTCGCTGTGGAGTGTGTGGCGCGTCAACCGGCCTCTGTCGATCCTTGCCCGCAAGGCGGACACTCTGGGCTATGACACAACATCCCCTCTTCTCGAAGAGCAGGGGCCACGCGAGGTTCGGCGGGTTATCCGGGCGTTTAACCGGATGCAGAACCGTCTCCGGATGGCGGCGGAAGAGCGGACGCGGATGCTCATGTCGATCGGCCATGACCTGCGGACGCCTCTCACACGTCTCTCCATGCGGGTGGAGCTGGGGGGAGAGGATGCTTCTCCGTCCGCCATGCGCAACGATCTCACGCTTATGAAGCAGATGCTCAATGGCGCGCTTGCGTTTCTCAACGGTCAGAGAGAGACGGAGCCTTTCGAGGTCGTTGAGCTTGGTTCGCTTCTGGAAAGTCTCTGCGAAGAGTTTTCAGCGACAGGAAAACAGGTCTCCTATGAAGGGGCACATGAAACAGCCTGTTTCTGCCAGCCTGTTTCCATTTCACGCGCTGTGAACAATCTTATAGAAAATGGGCTGAAATACGGAAAAGACGTGCGGGTTGATGCGTGGCCCGAAAACGACCGGGCTATTATCGAAGTGGAGGATTCCGGTCCGGGCATTCCCGATCATATGCGTCTTGAGATGCTCCAGCCTTTCGTGCGTATGGACCGGGCCAGAAGTGCGGATGGCAGTCTCGGTCTGGGTCTTTCCATTGTGCAGGATGTTATGGCCCGGCATCAGGGGAGCATCACCTTTCGGGATGCCGCGCCGACGGGACTGATTGTGCGGCTGACGCTCCCTGGGTACGCGCCTTATTCCAACGAACGCGGTCTTCCATGAGGCCGTTATTCCGGCTTCTCGCGTCCTCTTTTCCTGGTTGCAACAAGCAGAAGCAGTGCCTCATGTTTTTCTCTGAATTTCCTGTTCGGTTTCCGTTTTCCGTTCGGAGTGGCCGATTCCTGCGTGCTGTTCGTTATTCCTGCGTTGTCGCCGGGGTATTCCTGTTCGGAACGGTCTTGTCGCCTTTTCCCTGTGCGGTCGGTTCTGCCAGGGCGGCGGCCACGGAGCAAAGTGCCACACCTGTTGGCGTGGCGGGCGTCAGCAAAGGGAATATGCCCTTTATCCTGAGTGAGCTTGGGACGGTCATTCCCATCGCGACCGTCACGGTTCAGACGCGTCTCGACGGTTATCTGACTCAGGTGCTTTTTACGGAAGGACAGGAGATGAGGAAAAACGATCTTCTGGCCGTCATAGATCCGCGTCCTTATGAAGCACTCCTCAAGCAGTATGAGGGGCAACTGGCCGCCGATATCGCCCAGCTCGATGAAGCGCGGATGGATGATGCGCGTTACCAGAAACTTCTCAGGCGCGACGCCGTCGATGCCCAGACAGCGCAGGACCAGCACTACAAGGTCCAGCAGCTCATCGGCACTGTTAAATCCGATCAGGGACTGGTCGATACATACCGACTTGATATCGAATACTGTCATATCCGCGCGCCCGTCAGTGGTCGCGTGGGCATACGCGCCGTGGACAGGGGCAATTACGTGACTGCCGCGCAGAGTGGCGGTCTTGCCATCCTGACGCAGATGAAGCCGATCTCGGTCATTTTCACGGTTCCGCAGGATCGGCTCGGACTGGTGTGGAAGAGGCTGCGGCAGGTCAGGGAATTGCCTGTGGAAGCCTGGGACAGCGCGGATGGTGAAAAGCTGGCAACCGGCAAGGTCAGCAGTCTGGACAGTGAGGTAGATACTTCCACAGGCACGGTGCGTCTGAGGGCCATTTTCGACAATCTCGACGAAGATCTGTTTCCGAATCAGTTCGTTAACGCGCATCTGCTGGTCGATACGGAGCAGAATGTTCTGCTTACCGCAGCCAGTGCGATCCAGACGGGACCGGACGGCTCCTTTGTCTATGTCGTGCAGTCGGACAGCACGGTGAAGGCTGTTCCTGTAAAGACCGGCATCACTCAGGGAAACACCGTCGTCGTCATGTCCGGTGTCAAGGATGGAGATCGTGTCGTCATTTCGGGTGTCGATCGCCTCCATGACGGCGCCAGGATCTCCATTCCCGCTGACAATACTTCCGCCGTTCCATGAAGTTCTCGCGCCTGTTCATTCAGCGACCCGTCGCCACCACGCTTCTGATGCTCGCTCTCCTGCTGGCGGGCATGATCGGTTATCGTTTCCTGCCGATTTCGGCGCTCCCCGAAGTCGATTACCCGACCATAGTGGTGCGCACCTTCTATCCGGGCGCCAGTGCGGACGTGATGATGACGTCCGTGACGGCACCGCTGGAAGACGAGATGGGTGAGATGGCCGGTCTCGAGCAGATGACTTCCCAATCCTCGGGGGGCGCTTCCGTCATTACGCTGCGTTTCGGCCTGACGACCTCTCTCGATGTCGCGGAGCAGGAGGTGCAGGAAGCCATCAACGCCGCGAATTCCCTGCTTCCCACGGCGCTTCCCGCTCCGCCGATCTATTCCAAGGTCAATCCCGCGGACACCCCTGTTCTGATCCTTGGCATAACCTCCGATACAATGCCGCTGACGGAGGTGGAGGATTATGTCGCCACCCGTTTGCAGCAGAAGATCAGTGAAATTTCCGGCGTGGGGGAGGTTTCCCTCTCGGGTGGAAACAAGAAAGCCTATCGCGTCCGCGTCAATGTTCAGAAAGCGAGCACTTACGGGCTCGATCTCGACACGTTGCGCACGACGATCGGCAACGTGAATGTGAATACACCCAGTGGCACGTTCAATGGCAGCGAACGGGCGCGCACCATCCGCGTCAACAGCCAGATCACCAGCACGGACCAGCTCATGAAGCAGGTCATTGGCTGGTCGAGCGCCAATAACGGCCCTGTCCGGTTGCAGGACATCGCCACCGTTGTGGAAGGGCCCGAAGACACCCAGTTGGCCGGATGGGCAAATGACAAACCTGCCATCATCGTCAACATCCGCCGCCAGCCCTCGGCCAACATTCTCAGCACGGTTGACGCCATCAAGACGGCGCTTCCCCGGCTTGAACGGGACATGCCGGCTGGCATCCACATCATCTCCCTGACCGATCGGACAATCACGATCCGGGCTTCGGTGGCCGATGTCGAGTTCGAACTGGCTCTGGCTCTGGTGCTTGTCGTTGCTGTTATCTTCGTCTTTCTCCATGACCCGGCGGCGACGCTTGTTCCTGCCCTGTCGGTGCCGCTCTCCATCATCGGCACGCTGGCGGTGATGGAGCTCATGGGGTTTTCGCTCGACAATCTCTCCCTGATGTCGCTGACGATCGCGACGGGCTTTGTCGTTGATGATGCCATCGTGATGATTGAAAACATCGCGCGTTATGTGGAAATGGGGCGTGATCGCATGACGGCCGCTCTGGAAGGAGCGGGGGAGATCGGTTTCACCATCATCTCCCTGACGATTTCCCTCATTGCTGTCCTGATCCCGCTGCTTTTCATGAGCGATGTGATCGGTCGCCTGTTCTACGAATTCGCGGTGACGCTGTCGGTGACGATCATGATCTCCGCCATAGTGTCTCTCACGCTGGTGCCCATGCTGTGTGCGCGCGTGCTGCGCGATGCGGCGCATCAGTCCGCCAAGCCGCGTTGGGCTTTGAAGGCCGATCAGATGATCCTGTCACTGATCGCTTTTTATGATCGCAGTCTGATCCGTGTGTTGCAACATCAGACACTTACTCTTGTTGTCTTTCTCGTTACGGTTGCGCTGACCGGGCTTTTGATCGTGGTTATTCCAAAAGGGCTGTTCCCGGAGCAGGATACGGGTGTTCTTCAGGGTGTCTCGGTCATGGATGCCTCCATTTCCTTCAATGCGATGGAGGGGCTTCAGAAGAAGCTGGCTGCAGCGATTCTCAAAGACCCGGATGTGGCCAGCCTCTCTTCCTATATTGGTGTGGATGGAGATAACACCACGCTGAATCGCGGGCGGTTCCAGATCAATCTGCTTGGTGAAGACAAGCGGAGTCTGTCCGCCACCCGGGTCGCGCAGCGTATCCTTCAGGAAACCCGGGCTATTCCCGGCACACGACTGTATCTTCAGCCGGTGCAGGATCTGACACTCAACACCAGTGTGTCGGCCACGCAATACCAGTTTCTGATCGAGGATTCCGACGCCGACCGACTGGCCACATGGTCGTCGCGTCTCGTGGCGGCGATGCAGAGATCGCCCGTGCTTGTGGATGTCGCCTCGGATCTTCAGGCGCAGGGGGCGGCGGAAGACGTTATTTTAGACAGGGCGACCGGGGCGCGCTTCGCCATCACGCCGCAAACGCTGGATAATGTTCTTTATGATTCCTTCGGTCAGCGTCAGATTTCGACGATCTATACGCAATCCAACCAGTATCGGGTGATTCTGGAGGCTATTCCCCAGCTCCAGCAATCGCCAGACTCACTGAGCAAACTCTACATGGCGGGCAGTGCGACCACGGGGAGCAGCACGTCCGGACCGACGGTCGCGCCGACATCCGGTCTGGTGCCGCTGTCATCCGTCACGAAGATTACGCCTTCTTCCGCGCCTTTGCTGATCACGCATGTTGCCCAGTTTCCGGCCGCGACCATCTCGTTCAACGTCGCCCCGGGATATTCGCTGGGGGCGGCGGTTTCGGCGATCAACACGGCGCGCAAGGCGCTCGATATGCCGGCCACCGTGCAGACTTCCTTTACGGGCACAGCAGCAGTTTTCGAAAGCAGCATGGGGAACGAAGCGTGGCTGGTCCTCGCCGCGCTCGTGGCCGTCTATATTGTGCTCGGCGTGCTTTATGAGAGTTTCATCCATCCACTCACCATTCTGTCCACTCTCCCGTCAGCGGCTGTTGGCGCGTTGCTCATCCTCTGGATGACGGGCAGCGGTCTGGACATCATGGGTGTGATCGGAATCGTGCTCCTGATCGGTATCGTCAAGAAGAATGCGATCATGATGATCGACTTCGCGCTTGAGGCCGAACGCGAGGAGGGGCTTTCTCCGGTCGCATCCATCACCAGGGCCGCTCATCTCCGGTTCCGGCCCATTTTGATGACCACGCTGGCCGCCATGTTTGGTGCGGTTCCCATGGTCATAGGGTCTGGCATGGGGTCGGAACTGAGGCGACCGCTGGGTTACGCGATCGTGGGGGGGCTCACGGTAAGCCAGCTTCTCACGCTCTTCACCACGCCTGTCATCTATCTTTTCATGGAGCGTTTCCGACTGCGTATTGCTTCGTGGCGACACCGTCCTTCCGGTGAAGGGACGGTCTGATGTCACTTGTCGCCCTGTGCATTCGTCGCCCTGTCGGCACCACGCTTATTGTCCTTGGTCTTATGATGGCGGGGATGCTGGGTTACCTGTTGTTGCCGATTGCCGATCTGCCCAATGTGGATCTGCCGGTTATTCAGGTTCAGGCGCAGCAGGCCGGTGGCACGCCTGAAGAAATCGCCAGCACGATCGCCGAGCCTCTGGAGCGGCATCTGGGCACGATTTCCGGGCTGACGGAAATGACGTCCCAGTCTGTCACGGGGCAGGTCAACATCTCGCTCCAGTTCGACACATCACGCGATGTCAACAGTGCCGCGCGCGATGTTCAGGCGGCGATTCACGCGGCCCGCGCCGACCTGCCGGCCACTCTCAGACAGGACCCGACCTATCACGAGGCCAACACCGCCGGGATGCCCATCCTCATTCTGGCCCTGACTTCGAAGACGCGGACACCGGCCAAGATCTACGATGCCGCGACAAACATTCTGGAACAGCATCTTTCCCAGATTTCCGGGGTTGGGCAGGTCGAACTGGGTGGGGGCGCGCTTCCGGCGGTCCGGGTGGAGATGAATCCACTCAAGATTTTCAAATACGGTATCGGCTTCGAGGATATCCGGGCGGCGCTTGCCGCAGCTAACGCCAACACGCCCAAGGGTTTTCTGACCCGCGATAATCAGCGGATCATCCTGCGCACAAACGATCAGGTGCAGAGCGCGAAAGATCTCAAGGGGCTGATCGTGGCCTACCGCAACATGCGACCGGTCAGGCTCGAAGACATCGCTACTGTCAGCGATGGAGTCGAAGATGTTGAAAACGGGGGCTTCTACAATGGTGAGCGAGCCGTTCTTGTCATCATCTTTCCCCGGACGGGGGCCAACATCGTCCAGACGATCGATCAGATCAAGGCTCAGTTTCCTTTTCTGACAGCAGCACTGCCAGCGGATGTCGAACTCCATGTCGGGATGGATCGCTCCTTCACGATCCGCGCCGCCCTTGCCGACACGAAAAACACGCTTTTCCTTTCCGTCGTGCTTGTCGTTGCCGTTGTTCTGGTCTTTCTGCGTTCTCCACGAACCACGCTTGTGCCTGCGGTCGTGATTCCGGCGTCTCTGATCACGACGTTCGGCGTTATGGAACTTCTTCATTATTCCCTCGACAATCTTTCCCTGATGGCCCTGACGATTTCCACGGGTTTCGTGGTCGATGACGCGATTGTCGTGATCGAGAACATCAGCCGTCACATGGAAAAAGGCGAGACGCGGGCAGTCGCCGTTCTTGCAGGGGCGCAGGAGGTCGCTTTCACCGTGCTGTCGGTTTCCATTTCCCTGATTGCGGTCTTCTTTCCCATTCTGATGCTGGGGGGGCTGATCGGGAATGTCCTGCACGAATTCGCCGTCACCATTTCAGTGACGGTTCTTGTCTCGATGGGATTGTCTCTGACCCTGACGCCCATGATGTGTTCGCGGGTGCTTCGGATATCGGATGTTCTGCATACCGATTCATCGAAACGGGATTTGTGGACACGGATTTCCGTTTGGCTCGAACATGTCTTCGAGGGACTGCAACATGCTTATGAGAAATCCCTGCTTGTGGCGTTGCGGCATCGTCGGCTGGTCATTCTGTCTCTGCCTGTGACCATTGCCATCATGGCGGTTCTGTTTGTCCGGATGCCGAGGGGACTGCTTCCCACGACGGACAGTGGAACGATGATGGCCCATCTGACGGCGGATCAGGCGATTTCGTTTCAGGCGATGATGCAGAAGATCACTGTTGTCGAGAAAAGGATACTGGCCAACAAGGATGTGGTCAGCGTGACGGGTTTCGTTGGTGGCCGAACCGCAGCCAATCAGTCGAACATGTTTATCGAATTGAAAGACAAAACCGAGCGCCATCTCCCGGTTCAGGAAACCATGGTTGATCTGCGTCGCCAGACCTATGATGTCGCTGGCGCCCAGTTCATCGCCATGCTTCCCAGCCTGTTGCCGTCCGGCGCTCGCATGAGTAACGGCGCCTATCAGTATTCTCTTCAGAGCAGCGATGCGACCACGCTTTACGACTGGATGCCACGGCTTCAGGCGGCTCTGGAACGCCATCACGAATTGGCCGACATTTCCACCGACGTCCAGCGTGGTGGTCTGGCAACCACCGTGGATATCAAGCGCGACCTTGCGGGACGCACCGAACTGACACCTCAACTTGTCACCAACGCACTTTATGACGCCTTCGGGCAGCGTGCCGCTTCGGTTATCTACAATCCACTCACCCAGTACCGTGTGGTGATGAATGTGCAGGCGCGTTACTGGGAGGATTCGGATATGCTGCGGCGTACCTGGGTTAGCGCGTCTGGTGGCACGGCGAGCGGGAGCACGCAGAGCAATACGATACGGATGTCCACTTCGGACACCTCTTCCACTTCTTCCTCCAGCAGCCAGTCGTTCACTAATTCCATCAAGAACAGTCTTGCCGGCGGGACCGGAGCGTCCAGCGGTTCCGCCGTGTCGTCATCGAGCGAAACCCTTGTTCCCCTCTCGGTCGTTTCGGAAATACAGGATGGGATCACGTCCCTGACCGTCAACCATCAGGGACAGGCTCTGGCCGCCACGCTCTCGTTCAATCTTGCGTCGGGCGCATCGATGTCGGACGCCGTTCGTATTATCAACGAAGAGATGGTGAAGCTGAAGATGCCTGCCACCATTCATGGAAGTTTCGCGGGCACTGCCGCGCAGTTCCAGAGTTCGACCAGTTCCGAGCCTCTTCTTATCGTTGCTGCACTGGCGGCGGTGTATATGGTTCTGGGCATTCTCTATGAGAGCTTCGTTCATCCGCTCACGATCCTTTCGACGCTGCCGTCCGCTGGTGTGGGCGCGCTTCTTGCCCTGTATCTATTCGGGCAGGAATTCGATGTCATCGCCCTGATCGGGCTTATCCTGCTCATTGGCATCGTCAAGAAGAACGCCATCATGCTCGTGGATTTCGCCATCAATGCGGAGCGGCACGGCAACCTGTCGTCCGAGGAGGCTATTCATACAGCCTGTCTTCTGCGTTTTCGACCGATCCTCATGACGACGATTGCCGCTGCGATGGGGGCGCTCCCACTGGTGATGGGAAATGGATATGGCTCGGAATTACGGCGTCCTCTTGGAATCTCCATCGTCGGCGGGCTGCTCTTCAGCCAGATTCTGACGCTCTACACCACACCGGTCATCTATCTCTATCTCGATGGTTTCGGGCGAAAGATGCGGCGTATGCTTGGGTCATTTTTCCGCACCCTGTCACAAATTTTCTATCCGGCCCGCTCCTGATCGCGATGCCCCTGTTTCAGGATCTTCCCATGACACGATGTTTCCGAACCCTGTTTCCCGGCATTCGTATCGGCATGATGGCGCTGACCCCCCTGATTCTTTCCGGCTGTCTGATGGTGGGGCCGGACTACAAGCGTCCTCAGGCTATCGTTTCCGCCCGTTTTAAGGAACTGAAGCCGGCCGAGGGATGGACGCAGGCAAGTCCGCAGATGGCGGCGTGGCCCAAAGGCGAATGGTGGCGTGCCTATGACGATCCGGTTCTGAACGCGCTGGAAGAACAGATCGCTCTCAGCAATCAGAACGTCAAGGAATACGAAGCCAGTTATCGCAAGGCCCGCGCCATGGTGACGGCCGCACGGGCCAGTCTGTATCCCACGCTTGCCGGAAGCCTGAGTTTTGCGCGGAACAGCCAGGGAGGAAGCGCGACGTCCACGAGTGGCACTAAATACAGTACGGGCTCGACTACGAGTACATATGCGGCGGAGGCTACGGCGGACTGGGATCTTGATCTGTGGGGGAAGATCAGACGGCAGATTCAGGAACAGGTTGCCGCGGCTCAGATCAGCGCCGCCGATGTGGCCAATGCGCGTCTCTCCTATCAGTCCGAACTGGCGCAGGATTATTTTGCCCTGCGCTATGAAGAGTCTCTGAAAACTCTTCTTGAACAGTCCATAGGTCTTTACGAGCATGCTCTGGCCATCGTCCGGAGTCAGCACAGTGGTGGGACAGTGAGCGGTATTGATGAATATCAGGCCGCGACGACCCTTCAGCAGGCGCAGGCCACTGCTACCGCCACAGACGTCAACCGCGCTGAATACGAGCACGCGATTGCGGTTCTGATCGGAAAGGCACCGGGTGACTTTTCCCTGCCACGATCAAAAATGCCGTCGGCAATACCTCCGGTGCCTGTTACGCTCCCGGCGACACTTCTTCAGCGTCGTCCCGACATTGCGGCCGCCGAACGGCAAATGGAGGAATATAACGCGGAAATTGGCGCGGCCATCGCGGCGTTCTATCCGGATGTGTCTCTGTCTGCCGCTTATGGCTACAGCGGCACTCCTGTGCAGTCGCTGATCCAGGTGGCGAACCGGATCTGGTCGCTTGGAGCAACTACGAGTGAAACCCTGTTCGAAGGCGGAGCCAGAACAGCGGCAGTGCATGAGGCCAATGCGGATTATGATAGTGCCGTCGCCAACTATCGACAGGTTGTTCTTACGGCTCTTCAGGACATCGAGGATCAGCTTTCCAGCCTTCGTATCCTTGAGCGGCAGGCCAGCCAGCAGCAGGCCGCAGTCCTCTCGGCTTTGAAAGCTGCCGACATCGCCATGGCTGAATATCGTTTCGGGACTGCGATTTACACGACTGTCATCACCAGTCAGCAAACGGCTCTCAGCGATCAGGAAACGGCTCTCCAGATTCAGGAAAGTCGTCTTATCGCCAGCATCAAGCTTATCGCGGATCTTGGTGGTGGTTGGGATGCAAAGAATCTACCCAGCAAAAATTCCCTCCAACTGGACAATCCCCTGGTGCCCGGCTTTCTGGAGAAAAAGCAGGATGATTCTGTTCGCTGAGATCGCCTGCTGATGGAAATCTTTCGACATAAGAGAAGGTGCAGGGATCGAAGAGCCGTCGATTGATGACTTGATGGCGTGAATTGAAGTTCTGCTTGATGTCTTTGGTGCTGCTTTTGCAGCAGAGTGAAGGTTGCTTCCCTTTGGGTCGCGATGCAGCTGTGGTGATTCTTTCGAGGCACAGGAAGCGGGGCATGTTGTAGACGATGTTGGCCAGCCCGATCCTCATGGTGGCCCGTCTGATCCCGACAGTGCGAATGAACAGCCCCATTTGTGACTTCTGATCAGCAAAGACATACTCGACGCGGGATCGACGGATAAGCCTGAACTTCCGTTCGATGAAAACATGGGATTTGTAACCAAAGAACGGGATGGCAAGATCTGTTGCGGGTATGATCCCATCCTCCTGCCGCCTCGCCTTCGTG
>NZ_WOTA01000030.1 GCF_011516825.1 Acetobacter oeni
CACGAAGGCGAGGCGGCAGGAGGATGGGATCATACCCGCAACAGATCTTGCCATCCCGTTCTTTGGTTACAAATCCCATGTTTTCATCGAACGGAAGTTCAGGCTTATCCGGAAGTGGAAGGCGACCGATGCAGCCGCCAGTGATGGCGCGAGATTGAGAGAAGGACTGCTTGATCGCAGCAATACGGCGTCCGATGTCTGGGCCGATACAGCCTGTCGGTCGAAGGCCAATGAACTCTTCATGGACAAGCAGGGCTTCGTCTCGAAAGTTCATCGCAAAAAACCGCATCTCAAACCCATGCCCCGACACATCCGGAGATCGAATGCAGGAAAATCGGTTATCCGCTCCCGCGTCGAGCCTGTCTTTGCCGATCAGAAGTCGCAGACGGGACTGTTCATCCGCACCGTCGGGATCGAACGGGCTACCACCAGGATCGGCCTGGCCAACATCGTCTACAACATGCGCCGCTTTCTTTTCCTCAAAAGGGTCAGCGCAACAGTATAGTGCTCCTGGGGAGGACAACCACAATTCTGCAGCAAAAGCAGAGCGAAAACGCCTCCCCAAGAACCATGCATCATCCTCCGCTGAGCCAGAAATCAGGCCGCAAGAAATTCAATCAACGGTTCTTCGATCCCTCCATCTGCAGAGAGCCATACCGGACATCTCGCAAAAAATGCTCATCCAGTAACTTCGCGCTCTGGAGCAGGAAAAGGTCATTTTTCGCACGGTTCACGCGCAGGTCCCGCCCAAAATCGAATATGGCCTCACGGACATCGGGAAAGCACTTGGCCCGGTCTTCATGGGTCTTCTGGACTGGGCAGATCTGAGACGTGCGGCCAGGGCGTCAGAATCAGAACCTGCTCACTGAGCATAATGTAACGTCCGCTTTCGGAGACCGAAAATGGCCAGGGAGTATTTGGTATGAGGCGTAAGCAGCCTGTCTGCTTGTCACGCGCTAAGCGGACGTACTGCTTACGCTTCATGTCAGACACCGGGAGAAAAAATCGACGTCCCGAAAACCGGACATGCGTTTCCCGTCCTGAACTTCAGCCGGCCGGAAGAACATATCAGTTGGCGAGCCGGATGAGGCTGGAGTAGCAGTCGTTCATGCACACTCGCCCGCACAGTCCGACACACCTGATGGTCTTCTGGCCATTGGTGGCGCTCGCCGTGCTCGCACGCCTGACCTTCGGGGGGATCGTGTTCCCCATGTCGGTCTTTGACGACCCCGCCAAAGACCTCACCAGACTGAGTATTCTCTGCGACGACAAGGTTCCACTGTCCGACCCGAATCGACCGCATCACCATTCGACTGATCCTCAGGATGATGGCTTTTTGTTATCTGACGGTCTGGAGCTTTTTCAGCCGACCATAGCGCTCTGCATTTTTGGAGGGCTGGCCGGTGTCAGCATTCACCGGGTCTGGAACTTCCCTCCGATCCGCGGTCCCCCCGCGCCGGAGCGCACATCGCTCTGCCCGCAAGGGCCACCACCCGTCTGACCTGATCTTAAAGAGCCGCCCGCGTGCAAAAGCACACGGGCTCTTCATGCTGTCCATTCAGGTTCAGACTCATGCCCCGTTTATATCGCGCCGCCCGCCGTTCTTCCGGCTGGACGGTCGGCGCTATCGTCTTTTTCTGCACTGCCACCGCCTGCGCGGCCTCCGGCCAGGACGCAGCAGCAACGGCTCCCGTGACAGGCCGGCGCAAGCCTCCCGTCCTGGCATCAAAGGCCACATATCCTGCGAAAACCGAAATAATCCTCGTCGCCGGCACCAGCCGCGCGCCGGCGACCATCCATCCGGCCGGTCAGACGACCTACAGCTCAGACCGCAGCAGCTTCGGCAATCAGGTCGGTCAGACCGTTGCCGACATGGTCGCGACCATTCCCGGTGTCAGCTTCGCCCAGGGCAACGGCCCCCGCGATACCATTGTCTCGGTGCGCGGTTCGGGAGACCGTCAGTCCTACGGCCTGAAAAACCTTCAGGTTCTGGAAGACGGGTTCCCCATGACCCAGCCGGATGGAACCGCCAGGGCCGATCTGATCGATCCGCACGCCTATGAGGGCGTGGATGTGTTCGAAGGACCGGCTTCCACTGTCTACGGGAACTACGCCATCAACGGCGCCATCAATTTCCGGACCCGCAAAGGCGCCGACATCCACGGCCTCGAACTCGGCTCGGATTTCGGCAGCTTCGGAATGTTTAACAATTACGCGACCCTCGGACTTGGCAACCAGCGTTACGATCTCATGGTCTTCGCCAGCGACGTCCGGGGCAACGGCTTCATTGCCAACAGCAACTATAATACGTCAACGGAGAACGTCCGGCTCCGCGTCAGTCTCACGTCCTCCGACCGCATCATCCTGAAATTCGTGAACAACGTGACGGACGCCTTCCTGCCGGTGCGTCTGTCACTGAGCCAGTATCGTGCAAACCCTTATCAGCAGGGCTGTTACAATGCAGCCAGTGCGGCGGCAGGCTGCGCTTCCGTCAGTCTGCTGGTGAATGGCCGCTACGGCACAAAAGAAGCCACGAGCCCCCAGGCTGCCGGGCTGGGCCGCTTCGATCGCCGCACCATTGTCGGCCTGCGCCATGAGCATGATTTCAACAGCCACACGACCTGGCGCAACCAGTTCACTTACGATCAGCGCCATGTCGACCAGCCCACTTCCACAACGTCCTTCGTCGGACCTTACAATTCCTATAACGTCAGCAGCGACGTTACGAACCAGGCCCGGATCGGCGGAGCCCCCCTGGAAACATTCGGCGGCGTCAGCTTCGATTATCTCGATTACGGATACCAGACCTACAACATCATGCCGCTCGGCGGCGCGACCCGGGGCGCGATGAACTCGGACTCCTACGGGCACCAATGGAATCTCGGCGCCCGCTTTCAGGAGGACTGGCACTTCGCCCCCGACTGGCACGTGGTCGTCGGCCTCGGAGGCACATATTCCGATATCGGCGCTACCGAAACGCTCTACAGCTACTCCGCGTCGGGCACCGCCAGACAATACGTCACAGCCAACCGCTTCTACTTCAACCTCGCCCCGGAAGGCGCTCTGATCTACACGCCCTCGAAAGCCTGGACGCTGCACACGCGCGTCGGCACCGCATACGGAACGCCCTCGTATTCGAATTTTTTCATTACGCCACAAGGACAGTACGGAAACAATACACACCTGAAAAGCGAGACGAGCGTGGGCGTCGATCTCGGAGCGGAATGGCATCCGACGCCCGATATCAATATCCAGACCACGGGTTTTTACGAATTCTACAGCAACGAACTCGTCAGCCAGTCTGCCGGCGTCAACACGGTAGGTTCCTATACCTTCAATGCCCCGGCCTCACAGCATCGGGGCATCGTCCTGGGCGCGGACTGGAAACCCCTTCCCAAAACACTTCCTGGCGCACGGGTAAAACTCAGTTATACCTACGATAATCAGATCTATACCAACTACACCGAGGTCCTTTCAAACAGTACGATCTCACGCAGCTTCAGTCGCAAAGGGAATTATATTCCCGGTGTTATTCCGAACTTCCTCAATGCCCGCTTTCTCTATGACCAGCCCGATGGCCACCTGGAAGGTCTCGGCGGATACGCGGAAGTCACCTGGCGGGATTCTTACTGGCTGGATAACGCCAGTCTCCTGAAAGCCCCCGGATACGCATTGCTGAATCTCGAAGTGCACTACAACCCGCCCGCCCGGCTCGGCTGGGTACATCGGCTGCACTGGTATTTTGAAGTGCAGAACGTGGCGAACCAGACTTACATCGCCGGCGCCACAAATATCAGCGACAGCCTGCAGGCCAGCGGACGACAGGCAACCGCCAGCACCCTGATGAACAGCACAGGTTCCATCTATGCCGGTTCACCACGGGCGTATTTCGGCGGCGTGCGGATACGGCTATGAGGAACACCCATATGAATAACCGTTTTTCAGGATTATGGCCGGATCGCCGCACGGTCTGGCGATGGCATTTCTTCGCCGGCCTGTTCTGCCTGCCTTTCGTGGCGCTCCTGTCCCTGACAGGAAGTATTTATCTGTTCAAACCTCAGATCGATAACCTGATCGACCGGAACTACGATCACCTGCCTTTAGTCACATCCTCATCCCCCGTGCGGGACGTCGACGCGGCGCTGACGCATGTGCCAGGCAGCACTTTTCTCGCCTACGAACTGCCGCAAACGCCACAGAGCGCGGCCCGCATCCTCGTCAGCCGGCCGGACGGCGAGGCCATCCGCGTGTATGTTGACAGAAACTCACACGCAATCCTGAAAACCGTCGCGGAAGAACAGCGATTTGAACGACTGGTCTTCAAACTGCACGGCCAGCTTCTGCTCGGAAATTTCGGCTCGGTCATCATGGAAATGGTGGCGTCCTGGACGATCGTCCTCGTGGTGACAGGTCTCTGGCTCTGGTGGCCGCGTGACCGCCGTGGCCTCGCCGGGGTGCTGTATCCGCGCTTCGGCCTGACCGGACGGGCGCGCTGGCGTGATCTCCACGCCGTGACAGGCGTCTGGGTTTCCCTGATTCTGACACTGTTCCTGATTTCAGGTCTTCCATGGTCCTATGTCTGGGGACATGCGTTGCAGTCTGTCGAGAACACTGCGGGACATCTGACATCCGTGAAAGACTGGGAGATCGGTGCTGTCCCGGCCCGGGAAACGATAGCCGGGCATCGGATGCCGTCTCCGTCAAATGTCATGAACGGAAACAGCATGGATATGCCAGGAATGGATATGGCTGACGATCCGTCACCATCGTCTGATCAGATCAATCTGACCGGTCTGGACAGGGTCGTCCGGACAGCAGCCACACTGTCTCTTCCCGCACCTGTATTGATTACGCCTCCCGGCAAATACCACCACTGGACGGTCCGGTCCGATACACAGAACAGACCTTTACGGGAAAGCGTGGAGGTTGCTGCGGACGGTCACGTTGTCTCGCGCACCGGCTTTGCAGAGAAAGGCGTTGTCGATCGTCTCATCGGGTATGGTGTCGCCGCGCATGAGGGACATCTTTTCGGCTGGGCGAACCAGATACTCAATCTGCTTGTTGCGCTCGGGCTGCTGCTGATGAGCTGTGCCGCGACATTCCTCTGGGTGCGGCGGAAGCCGGAAGGGCTGCCCGGTGCGCCGCCGCCGCTGTCCTCACAGCGGGCCGGCCTCGTCGGAGTGGGTGTTCTGGCCCTTCTGGCCATCCTTTTGCCGGAACTGGGTCTCTCTTTGCTTCTGCTGGCTGCGGCCGGACAGCTTTTCCGTAAGAAAACAGGGTAGGCAACTCAGGATTTCGGCAACATCCGCCCAAGTTCGACAGCTATCTGATGTGCGTTCGAATCAACCGGAATCATCCCGACCAGATGGTTCCGACCGTCCATCAGATACAGCAGAGAACTATGGTCAACGAGATAACCGCTCCCGGTGTCGATATGTCGTCGAGCCGTAACGTGAAACGCGCTCATCACCGGCTGAAGCTGCGCCTCTGTCCCCGTCAGACCCACGATCCGTGGCGAAAAGTTCGCCACATAGTCCTGCACAACCTTCGGCGTATCACGCGCGGGATCAACCGAAACGAAGACAGGAATGACAGCCTGGCCTCTGGCTTCAGGTTCCGCCAGAGCGGCGGAAACGGTCGCAAGCGTCAGCGGACAGACATCGATGCAATGCGTGTAGCCAAAATAAATGAGCGTATAGCGACCCCGAAAATCAGCCTGACTGACCGGGTGACCGTGCCCGTCGATCAGCGCATAGGGCCCGCCAACCGCGCTGCGATGCTGCGACATCAGGAGCGTTCGCAACCCGGTCGCCCCGGTCAGCAAAACCAGCGCAACGCCGGCAATCAGAAAAATGGCCTTCCGGCTGTGCCCCGCCAGGGCATCGGCGCTTCGACTCTGCGTCTTTTTACCACCAGGCCCATACTTCATAGATGAAGCATACCAAACTCCGCCCGGATCCGCATCAGGCACCAGCTGACGCAAACTCAATATCCGCTAAACGCTCTTTTCGGTACAAAGCCGACAGTCCGCTTCCCCGGCCTGACACCCCATTCAGTCCTCGGACCGCAACCCGTCCACTCCCGTGAACTCCCGCAGACTCCCCGTCACCACAGTAAGCCCGTTACCCCCGACTCTCCGGAACCGCTCTGATTTCCGCCGTATGCACAGCCGCCTCATCGTCGAACGGTAAAACGACAGGACGGGCCGCGAAGTGCTCTGCCTCCCGGCGGATCTTTGCAGGCTCCCGGGATTTTTCGGCTCCGTAAAGAAATTCATAGAGTACGACATCAGAGATGCAGAGCCCCTCAGCATCGTCCAAGCCAAAAAAATCATCCCGGGAGCATCAGCCGGAGCACACCATCAGGACTACTCACAACCTCTTCCAGATGACCGTCCAGAGCGGCCGCTTTGGGCAGACGCCCGCCCCGGGACCGGTTTGACAGGCACAGAGTTCGTGCGAACTGGCATCACGAACTCCACGTCAAATACACACCATGTATGTAATCATCACCGGACCGGATCAGTTAAATCCCGCCCGCACACCCACACCCATTTCCCTCCGCCCCCAATCTGCTCTAGATCCCGTCACTCCACCAGAACAGGGCAGAGGGTTCCAAATGGCCGCCGTTCCCGCACTCCGCATCACACCGCCGACACAGCCGCTCCGTGGCACCGTCAGCCTCCCGGGTTCGAAGTCCATCACCAACCGCGCCCTGCTGCTCGCCGCCCTGGCCGACGGCACCAGCCACCTCACAGGCGCCCTGAAAAGCGACGACACCGGCCACATGGCCACCGCCCTGCGCCAGATGGGCGTAAACATCGACGAACCGACCGCAACCAGCTTCGTGGTCACAGGAAACGGCACCCTCGCCATCCCGCCCGCGCCGCTTTTTCTCGGCAACGCCGGCACCGCCGTCCGCTTCCTGACCGCCGCCGCCGCCTGCGTCCCCGGCCCGGTCGTGCTGGACGGCGACCAGCATATGCGGAAACGCCCCGTCGCCCCGCTGCTCAAAGCCCTGAGCGCGCTCGGCGTGGACGCCTCCGCCCCGACAGGCTGCCCTCCCGTGACAGTGCGGGGCACCGGCCACCTCGCCGGAGGCCAGGTCGCCATCGACGCCGGCCTGTCCAGCCAGTACGTCTCCGCCGTCCTGATGGTCGCCGGAAAGGCCGATGCCCCCGTCGCCGTGTCGCTCCAGGGAACCGGCCTCGACGCGCGCGGCTATGTCGATCTCACCGTCACGGCCATGCGCGCCTTCGGGGCCTCCGTGGAGCAGGACGGCCCGATGAGCTGGCGCGTGCAGCCCTCCGGTTACAAAGCCACCGACCTGCGGATCGAACCGGATGCCTCCGCCGCAACCTATTTCTGGGCCGCCGCCGCGCTGACCGGCGGTGACATCGATATCGGCCTGGCCCCGACCGCCTTCTCGCAGCCGGATGCGAAAGCCTTTGCGGAAATCTCAAAGTTTCCGCATATGTCACCGGAAATCAACGGCTCGCAGATGCAGGACGCCGTCCCGACCCTCGCCGTCCTCGCCGCCTTCAACACAACCCCCGTCCGCTTCACCGGCATCCGCAACCTCCGCGTCAAGGAATGTGACCGCATCGCCGCCGTCCGCACCGAACTCAACCGCATCCGCCCCGGCCTCGCCCGGGAAGACGGCGACGACCTCATCGTCACCGGCGATCCCGCACTCGCCGGCCAGACCCTGCCCGCCAGGATCGAAACCTGGGCCGATCACCGCATCGCCATGTCCTTCGCCCTGGCCGGCCTGCGCATCGGCGGCCTCACCATCCTCGACCCGGACTGCGTCGGAAAAACCTACCCTGGTTACTGGGACGCGCTCAGAAGCCTCGGCGTGACCATCACCCCCGACACGGCGGCCTGACCCCCGGCACTCAGAGCGTCGTCGCCGTAATCCGCTGCGCCACTACCCGATCGTCATGCGGCGGAAGCACAACCGCCTCAGCGCCCGCTACCAGCGGCCTGACCATCCGCTCCCCGACGCCCCGGTCCGTTACCGTCCGGTCCGCCATTACCGCCAGAACCGGCGGCGGAAATGCCTGACCGGGCGCGCCGGACCGCTCCGGCGCATGAAGCAGAATCCGATCCCCCTCCCGAACCGGCACGTCCGGCGACACAATGAGCAGACAGCCCCGCCGGAACACCGGCTCGAACGCATCGCTGTCGAGACGGATGGCATAATCATGCGGCCCGGTCAGCGTGACGGGCGAACGGATTTCCCCCCATTGCCGGTCCGCCACCCGCCCCGTCGGCAGGAACGCCCGGTCAAACAGATCCGGCAGCCCGAGACGCGAAAACCTGATCACCCGAAGGAGCGCCCCGCCCGCTTCTGCCGCGGGCGCCGATACAGGCCGCCGCAGAATGGCCCCGGCTTTCTTCCCCCCGGTAAGCCCCTCCGTCAGTCCGGCAAAATCACTGAAAGATACCCCCGCCGCGTCGAGAAGATGCAGAAGCGTCTCCATGCGCGGCAACCGCATCCGACCGTCCGCCGTCCGCCGCTTTGACGGATTGAGCGCCGTCGGATCGAGCCCCGCCGCACGCGCCAGACCGGACACGGAAAGCCCCCGCTCAGCCGCCATCAGATCGATCATGTCCCACATGGCACCAGCCCGCCGCCGGTAACGGGAGTCAGGCGCGTCACCGGACGTCACCGGACCGGTCACGCCTTCCTCTTCCCGCCAAGAACCTCCGTGCCGTGGCGGCCCTCCCCCTCCCGCGTGACGCGATAACGATCATCGGCGGAAAGACACGCAAACCCCTTCCGCTCCAGCCGTGCCAGACAGGGCTCGTCCCGCAACCCCCGGGGCCGCCCCCCTGTCCCCGACAGACACAGACGATGCAGCGCCGAACGGCAGCAGCTCTCAAGATAAGGTTCGTTCCACATAAGAGAAATGTCGCGATTCCTGTGTCGCGGCGCAACCACGCCGCCTGTGAAAGAAAGGGAAAGTCACACCACCCGCCGCCCGCCGCAGCATGCCGGGTGGCCTGGATACGGCACAGCCTGTATAGAGAGCCACCTTCTTTCTGAAACGGGGCAAAGATGAGCACGAGCAACGACTACAAGGTTAAAGACATCTCACTCGCCGACTGGGGTCGCAAGGAGATCTCGATCGCCGAAGGCGAGATGCCTGGCCTGATGGCGCTGCGCGAGGAATACGGTGCCAGCCAGCCGCTGAAAGGCGCGCGTATCGCCGGCTGCCTGCACATGACCATCCAGACCGCCGTGCTGATCGAAACCCTGATCGCGCTCGGCGCCACCGTGCGCTGGTCGTCCTGCAACATCTTCTCCACCCAGGACCAGGCCGCCGCCGCGATCGCCGCCGCCGGTATCCCCGTCTTCGCCTGGAAAGGCCTGAGCGAGGATGAGTTCTGGTGGTGCATCGAGCAGACCGTCAAAGGACCGGACGGCTGGACCCCGAACATGATCCTGGATGACGGCGGCGATCTGACTGTGCTGATGCACGACAAATATCCCGCCATGCTCAACGACGTGAAAGGCCTGTCCGAAGAAACGACGACAGGCGTGCATCGCCTCTGGGAGATGCAGAAAAAAGGCGAGCTGAAGGTTCCGGCCATCAACGTCAACGACAGCGTCACGAAGTCGAAATTCGACAACCTGTACGGTTGCCGCGAAAGCCTGGTAGACGCCATCCGTCGCGGCACGGACGTGATGATGGCCGGCAAGGTCGCCGTCGTCGCGGGCTACGGCGATGTCGGCAAAGGCTCGGCCGCCTCGCTGCGTAACGCCGGCTGCCGCGTCCTCGTCACCGAAGCCGATCCTATCTGTGCCCTCCAGGCCGCAATGGAAGGCTACGAAGTCGTCACCATGGAAGAAGGCGCCCCGCGCGGCGACATCTTCGTTACCTGCACAGGCAATGTTGACGTCATCACCGTCGACCATATGCGCGAGATGAAGCACCGCGCCATCGTCTGCAATATCGGACACTTCGATTCCGAAATTCAGATCGGCGCCCTGCGGAATTTCAAATGGGATAACGTCAAGCCGCAGGTCGACGAGGTCGTGTTCCCCGACGGCAAGCGCCTGATCCTTCTGTCCGAAGGCCGCCTGGTGAACCTGGGCAACGCCACGGGCCACCCGTCCTTCGTCATGTCCGCCTCCTTCACCAACCAGACCCTCGCCCAGATCGAGCTCTGGACGGCGAAGCCCGGTCAGTACGAAGCGAAAGTCTACACGCTGCCGAAGAAGCTCGATGAAAAGGTGGCAGCCCTGCATCTCGCGAAGGTCGGCGCGCAACTGACGAAACTTAGTAAGACGCAGGCCGATTATATCGGTGTGCCGGTCAGCGGTCCCTTCAAGCATGAAGAATACCGCTACTGAGTGATCCACAGGCGATCCTGCTTCACGGCAGGCCGCCTGGCCGGTTCTGAAATCAGAAAGGAAAGAGTTTTTTATGAGCATTTTCGGAAAAATCGTTTCCGCGATCTTCGGTCACGCCAGCGCCGCCCCCCCTTCGGCCGAAGTGTCCTCAGCCGCCGCCGCTGACGGAAAGCCCGCCGGCATCACAGCGCCCGCCGCCGCCACGCCGCCATCGGCTCCGGTCGCCGCCCCGGTGGACGTGGACGCCATCCTGTCCGGCCTGGCCGCTAAATCCGGCCAGCAGCTCAACTGGAAGGAGTCCATCGTTGACCTCCTGAAGCTGCTGAACCTCGACAGCTCCCTGGACGCCCGCAAGCAGCTCGCAACCGAACTGCACTATACAGGCGATCAGAACGACTCAGCCACGATGAATGTGTGGCTGATTAAGGAAGTGCGTCAGAAACTGGCGGAAAACGGCGGCAAAATCCCGGCCAGCCTGTAAGGCTCTCTCCCCGGAAACACGCCCCGGCGCGTGCTTCCGGAACAGACGGGCGGGGCAGGGCGCACAGTCCCGGCCCCGCCCGTCCTGTTTTCCCGTCACGGCGCCAGGCACATCCGGGCACCCGCCATTCAGGCCATGACCGGCCGGCCCATGGTCAGCCGACACGACATCCAATCACACGATGCCGGAACCGGGCGTCCCGCTCGCCGCCACGCAGGAATATGGCTGAAAATGCCGCTCACATACCGACGCGCCCGCTGCGCCGCTCTCTGTCTGATCGTCCTGCTGCCCGTCCTGGTCCATGTCGCCGGCCTGCTGAACATTCTCTCCCCCGACCCGCTGCACATCTTCATGCGGTTCGGCGAGGACAACACCAGCCTGCTCGACGGTAGTCCCGGCTGGGTCGATGCAAACGCCGGCGCCACCACGGAGGCCCTCGGCACACGCGCCGCACGGCAATGGCTCTCAGGCCATATCCCCTGGTGGGACAGCTATTCCGGCATGGGCATGCCACTCGCCGCCGAAATGCAGAACTCAGCCCTGTTCCTGCCCTTCATCCTGCTCCTTATTTTCAAAAACGGCCTGCTATACCTGAAGATCTCGGTCCAGATCGCCACCGGCCTCGCCATGTTCGGCCTCGCCCGCGAAATGCGACTTACACTGCTCGCCGCCACCCTCGCCGCCGTGCTCGACGAATTCAGTGGCACCCTCGCCTGGTTCGCCCACGGCCCGATCATGCCGCTCCCCTTCCTGCCCCTGTTCGTGTGGGGCGTGATGCGCTGCTGCGCCACAGCGGAAAAAAACAGCCCTGAAGACCAGGCGCTGACCAGCCAGATGCCGAGCGGCCAGGCTCTCACCGGCCAGTTGCTGACCGGCCGGTTACTGACCGGGTGGGCACTCACCGGCCTCGCTGTCGCCGGATCAATCGTCGCCGGTTTCCCGGAAACCGCCTACATGAACGGCCTGCTCGTCCTGCTCATCGCCATCTGGCGCGTCAGCACCACCGGACGCGCCTGGAAAACCGCCGCTCTGCACATCATCGGCGGCGGCCTGCTCGGCCTCGCCCTCAGCGCCCCCGCCTGGATTCCCTTCGCCGAAGCACTCCCTCTGTCCTATGTCGGCCAGAACCAGAATTTTCACGACGCCCACATGCTGCGGCCCAACGCCGCCCTGCTGTTCTTCCCTTACCTTCTCGGCCCGCCACTCTACGCAATCTTCGGCACCTCCCCGAAACTCATTGATATCTGGTGGCATACCGGCGGTTACTGTGACATCGCCCTGCTCTTCGCCGCCCTGATCGCCGTCATGCGAACCCGCGCCGCCGCCCGCAGCCATGACCGCACGCTCTGGCCCGGCCTGCGCTACGTCCTCCTCGGATACTGCGTCATCACCGGTCTGAAAGCACTTGGCGTCGTCCCCGTCAGCCGCGCGCTCGACCTGATCCCCGGCATCCGGCAGACCATGTTCTATGTCTATATCTCGCCGGGCTGGTGGTTCGCCCTCAGCCTGCTCGCCGCCCTCGCCGTGCAGGACCTGCGCAAACTCGGCCCCGTCCCCCGCCCGATCCTTCTGGCCGCCCTGGCCGTCGTGACAACCTTCAGCGGCATCGCCCTCTTTCAGGCCCGCGAAATCGTCCGGATGCTGCTCCCCCATCCGGGTTATGTCTGGTACCCGTGCCTCTCCGTCGCCTGGACCCTGATCCTCTGCGTCACCCTCGCCGCCACCCTGCGCCGGGCCAGACCCGGGCTCGCCACCGGCCTGCTCCTCACCAACGCGGCCGTCCTCTTCTTCATCCCGACCCTCTGCGGCGTCCGCCCCGGAAGCCCCGACCTCCCCGCCATCGCCGCGCTGAAATCCCTGACCACCGAACATCGCGTCCTCAGCCTGAATGGCCTGACCCCGAACTACGGCGCGTTCTACGGCATCCCTGCAATCAACTACAATTACCTGCCCCTGCCGGCCCGCTTCGCCGACGCCCTCGACCATAACGTCTGCCCCGGCTACGAACATACGACATTCGATCCCTGGAAAATCGGTCGCTTCTGCACGGGCAGCCCCGACAACACGTCAGGCGACGACTGGAAAAATCCGAACCGGATGCTGTCCGTCCGCTCCGCCTTCGCCTGGCTCGAAGCCCATAATGTCGGATACGTCATCCACGCCCAGGGCATGACCATCCGGCGCGACCATATAGCCACACCCATCACCGGCGACGACCGCACCGGCCAGCCCCTCACCGATAACCCCGTCGAAGGTCACCTGATCTCAGCCCGCCTGCGCGGTACAACAATCCGAAGAGTCGGCGTCCTTCTCAGCACATATCTGAACGCCGCCCGCGGCACGCTCCACATCGCCCTGTGCAGCCGCACCCTCTGCACACAGACTGACAGCCCGCTGGCAAACGCCGCCGATAACCGGCTGACCTGGCTTACCCTCCCAACCCCGCTCAGCCTCGCCCCGGACGAAACCGACCTGATCTGGCGCGTCTCGGCCACCGAAGTCACCCGCCCCGCACTCCTCTGGCTGTGGCATATCCACGACGCCACCACAGGCGCCCCTCAGTCCCTGCCGCTCATCACCGTCGAATTCGACCTGCCGGAAGACGGCATACAGCGCGTGTACGAAGACAAACACTTCGTCATCGAAAAACTCCCCGACGCCACCAGCTATTTTACCGCCCCCGGCTGCACCCTCCACCCCGCCAGCCGCACAGAACTCACCGCCGACTGCCCCAACCCCTCCATCCTGACCCGTAACGAACTGTCCTTCCCCGACTGGACCGCAACCGTCAACGGAACCCGCCACCTCGCCGGCACCGCCCCCGACGGCCTGCAACAGACCATCCCCCTTCCGCAGGGCCACGCCTCCGTCGTCTTCTCCTACGCCCCCAGACACATCGGACTGATCGAAACCCTGTTCGCAACCGGCCTCCTCATCCTCATCGTGGGAACAGCCAGACAGAACCGGAATGTTTTCAGAAAACGCAGAGCCCGTACAGGCAATTAAGACCCCCGCCATAGCGGCGCAACCCCGCCCCCGGCAATGGCCTCTCTCGCTTCATGTCGGACATAAAAGTGGGTTGGCTCGCCTTTCGCATAACGGACATAGTCCGCGCAGTCCCCCGCTATCACTTGGAGCCGAGAGTGGGGTGATCGTTATGGGAAATAACCAGCAAGAATACAGGCGCTTAGGTTGGCCGTAGCAAGACACGCCCGAAGCCACTGGGCAGGGAGTATAAATCATTTGGATCGGGCAACGATGCTTTCGGTTTTCGGCCTTGACACGATGATGTTCGGTGCGGGCGGCAATCCAGATTTTCTGGACAGCGTCAAGATTCATGAAGGCAATTCCGAACCCAACCAGAAGGTCGAGCCAGACCGAATGGTGGCCGAGCGTGATACGGAAGCAGTTTTCATTCTGGGTTCTATTGGCATATCGGACATAATCTTCAAGTAGTTCTGTGCAGCAGTGGCCCATACCTGTCACTTGAACAAGGTTTCCGGAACTCCCGTTTCGTTTTCAGAAAAACTACCAAATTTGACAGCAAGAATAGGCAAAACAAACAGGTTAAGTATCATTGATGTCATGAGCCCTCCAAGAATGACAGCTGCCATAGGTCCTTCGATTTCCCGCCCAGGCGCATTCATATCAACAGCCAGAGGCGCCAGTCCAAGCGCCGTAACGAGCGATGTCATGAGTACGGGGACGACGCGGTCTCTGGCCCCCCGGAGCGCTGTTGTTACTCCCCATGTGAGATGTTCCCGCTCGACCAAAGTCTCAAAATGCGAAATCATCATCACCGAATTCCGAAGCGTAATCCCGAATAGAGTAACGAAGCCGACTGTTGCCCCAAGAGTTAGCGTTGTGCCGGAAACAATGATTGCCAGAATGCCGCCGACAAATGCGAAGGGAAGATTGACGAGTATCAGAGCGAGATTGCGCCATCCTTGTGTGATTATTGAGAGCAGAATCATGACCGCTATGGCAGCGAGCCCGGAATTTATAAACAGTTCCTTGCGTGATTGTGATTCAGCTTCCGCTGCGGATGTAAACTGAACGTAGGTTCCAAGAGGCAGTTTGATATTTTTTGCTATAGCCGTGCGTGCGTCCTGAACGAAAGATTGAGCTGATCGTCCTGTAACATTTGCGGTGACAGTCTGTGTTCTCTGTGCTCCCAGATGTGACACCTGATAGCGACCGTTCGTCTCATATATGTCTGCGACAGCGCGGAGTGGTACGTAGTTTCCGTGAACAGTATGCAGTGGCAGGAAGCCGACAGACGCAACATCATTACGACTTGCGTCATCAAGACGAACCATAACATTAAAAGCCGCAGAACGCTCGTATATCTGCCCCACGGTTTCACCCTGCCAGGCTGTATGGATGGATCGGAGTACATCCGCCGACCGAAGCCCCCAGCGCTCCAGATCAGCAGGGCGTAGCCGAATAGCAAGTTCCGGAACACCAGGGGGTGCTTCTATCCGGACATCTGTTGCGCCATGTATCTGATGCAACATGCGGACAATATTATTTGCCTGGATATCCAATACATCCAGATCATCGCCAATAATATTGATTGCCACAGCCGAAGACGAACCAGAAAGGGTTTCGTTTACGCGCATCGTCAAAAAACTACTGACAGAAAAACTGGCCCCAACGAACCCGTCAAGCGCTTTGCGAACGCGGGCATCAATCTGTCGGGAAGCCTTCCCATCCACCTGATTCAAATCAACCTCAAACTCGCTGGTATGTGGTCCATACGTGTCCTCATCCAGCGAGGCGCGTCCGACTCTCTGAGCAACCGAACGGATTTCGGGAAGCTGACGAAGTTTTTCTGTAACCTGTCTACCTAATTTCAGAGACTGTTCCAGGGAAGTCCCCGGAGCAGCCGTCATATGAATGATAAGGTGACCTTCCTTGAAATCAGGAATGAAATCGCTTTCAAGGAATGGAAGGGCCGCAAACCCTATCAAGGTGGTCAGGATCATCCCGCCTATAACAAATCGGGGATGGCGCATTAATCTGGCCAGAAGACGTTCATAAGCTCTGGCGGTCCATCCTGCCAGGGGGGGCTCTCTCCGGGTTTCTCCAGGCGTCGCCAAGAGCCATGCGCAGAGTGCAGGTACAACGGTTACAGCAGCGGCAAGAGAAGCCATGACCGCAAGAACATAAGCTGTTGCCAGTGGAGCAAACAGTCGTCCCGAAAGTCCGGGAAGGGCGATGACAGGCAAGAAAACGATAATGACAGCAAAGGTCGCGTAAACCACTGCACTGCGGACTTCAACGCATGCATCGAGTACGACGCGCGCTGTAGATGCGGGCTGGACCAGAAGCCGGTTTTCACGCAATCGGCGTGTAACATTTTCGACCCCGATCACGGCGTCATCCACGACCTCGCCGATGGCGATAGCAAGCCCCCCCAGGGTCATGGCATTCAAAGTAACCCCGAGTGTCTCCAGCAACGACAGGGCTATCAGAATAGCCAAAGGTATGGTGGCGCAACAGATTGCAGCGGTTCGCAGGTCAAAAAGGAAAAGAAAGATTACGGCAACCACCAGAAAACCGCCCAGAAGCAATGCTCGTGTGGCATTCCCCAATGCGGTCGTAATGAAATTGGCGGGTCGGAACAGGTCAGCATGCAATGTAATCCCCTGTCCCTGCAATTGCGGGCGGAAATCGGTAAGTGCCGCCTCGATTTCCCGGGTCACAGCCATCGTATTGGCACCGTACTGTTCCCATATATTAACCACAATGCCTGTTTTTCCCTCGATACTGGCCGCGCCGAAGGCGGGAATAGGGGCTTCAGTTACAGTGGCAATACTGCCCAGTGTGACAGCACCATTATCAGAGCGGACAATCACAGTGCGGGCCAGACTTTCTGGCGTCAGGGCCTGACCGTCAGACTGAAGAACGACTCTTTGGTTCGGGGTATCAATAAAGCCGGCCCCCTGTATGCCAGTTGCTTCCTGGGCAGCCGCAAGGACGTCATCAAGTCCGATATGATGCAAGATGAGTTGGTCTGGATGTACCTGTATCTGGAGTGACCGACGCTCCCCGCCAAACACACTGACTCCAGCCACACCAGGCAACGCCAGCAGACGCGGCCTTAATGACCAGTCAGTAAGCGTGCGCAACTGCATGAGGGACTGTTGTTCCGACGTCAGACCAATCACCAGTACCAGACCGGCGGATGAGGTCAGTGGCGTCATAGTCGGAGCATGAACACCGGCTGGCAATTGCTGTGCAACAACATTCATTTGTTCCCCGACCAGTTGCCGGGCGCGATAAATATCGGTCGATGTCGCAAACAGGACGTTGACGACTGACAGTCCCTGAATCGAAGTCGATTGCACGCGCTGAATACCCGGGAGGCCGGTCAGGGCAATTTCCATTGGGCGACTAACCAATGTTTCGACCTGTTCCGGCGTAAAACCAGCGGCTTCGGTCTGGATCGTGACCCGTGGCGGAATGAATTCCGGAAACACATCATAGCTGGCATGTCTCAAGCCATACAGGCCATAGAAGAACAACAGACATGCGGTTGCGATAACCACGCCCCGGAAGCGGATCGAAAACCCGATAATAGCTGCCTGAAGGCTGAAAGAACGTCCCGTCATCAGTCGTCATCGTCTCCTGATTCAAGCTGAGCTCGGAATTCTTCAGACAGAAGTAATTGCGTACGCTCTACGACGATTTGCGTTTCGTGTGTGATTTGTCCTGGAGTATCTTGGATCAGGTAGCCACCTTCTCGGTCCGGCACGTCGGTCGTAAGGGGTAGGCGTGTAAATTTTCCGTGTCCGTTATCACGGTATATCCACGACTTACCTTGCAGCCAGATAATAGCTGATGCAGGTATCCGGATACCGGGACGTTCCTCTTCGGTAGGCAGGAGAACGGAAACATTCATGCCCGCGACAAGCTGACTTTCAGCCGACGCAAAATAGAAAAAGCTACGCCCCTGAATAGCAGGATCGGTCATGGTTACAGGAGACAAATAGTGGAGCATTGTCCCGTGTCCACCCGTGTTTCCATAATCGGTCACATCCGCCTGACTTGGTGGGGTTGGTAGATCCGTATCTGGTGGAAGGGTCACCTTGACCAAGACCACTTGTTGTTGAAGTAACTGTGTAATGAAAATTGTATTTTTTTCGGTAGCGTCAGATATGACCGAACCAAATTGCTGTCTGATAATATTAAGTGCGTTATTCACCCGGACCTGTTCTGCTTTTACCATAGCTGAGTTGGACTGAAATCTGGCTGTTGTCTCCTGGAATTGTTCCTGAGAGATATTCTGCCGGTCGCGATACAGTCCTTTGTCACGATCGAGTTTCGCACGGGCAAGCGTCTGCTGTGCCTGCATGCTCTCCAGCCGCGCTTTCATGTCAGCATAATCACTAACAAGAGTGATAAGTTGTGTTGCGTTCAGAACGTAACCATAGGCGGGAACCAACTTTCTCCAAGGCACGATGCTGGGTCGTGCAGAAGCGATGCCACTCTTCGTAACTGCTTCCGGGGAGACCGTCACGGTCGCCTCTGCGCCAAGAACCGAAACTGGTGGATCATCATCATCTGCAACAGCAATGTCCGCCACGTTTAGAACTAGGAAGACAGAAAGACCTACAAGAGGCAGCCAGAAGGCCCTCGCTTTCATGGTGAGTTCCTTTGGTTATTTTCAAGCAGGCCGGAAACCTGCGCGGCACTGGTGTGATCAAAAATGGGCTGCTGCATGCCATCTTCGATCTGACCTATGGCTTGCCGTTGCTGAATTTCTGCTTCAAGAAGAGCGGTCTCTGCTTGAATCTGCTCTATATGAGTCATAACCATCGTTGGTCGGTCGATTGCGCCTGACTGAAGGCGGTGCTGCATCTGGTTCAGCCTTACCCGTACGGTTTTGGCAAGTTCATCCGCCTGTAGCAGAATTGATGTCGTGCCGCGGTAATTGGCCGTAGCCTGCGAGATGGACTTAAACACCGTGTTCTCTGCACGCCGGAGACGAGCCGCCGCCTCATGCTCCTGCCCAACAGCTTCAGCTATGGGGCCTTCGTTCTGATTGAAAATCGGAATTTGCAGAGAGGGATTTACCTCAAAGCGATTTGAAATATCCCAGTTATAGGCGGGACTGATGGTGACATCGGGATAGCGTCGGGAAACTTCGACCCGTAGAGCCTGTCGGGCGGCGTCATAAGACGCAAGAAGTTCCCGCAGATCCGCGCGTTGCATTACGGCTTGGTATCTCATGTCCTGTGAATCGCGGTATTCCATGAGGTCGGGACAGACATCAAATGCTTTTGTATCAAGAGCAATGGAATCAAGTGCTTCGGCAGGAACCCCGATTGCTCCTGCCAGAGCTGCCTTACGGACGGCATACTCGCGCCGCAGATCACTGACAGACAACTCGGCATGGATCATTTCCGTCCGTACCTGCGATATTTCGAGAGCGGATGCTCGCCCCTGATCAAAACGTGCCTGTTCCAGGGTAAAGAGTTCGCGTTTAGCTGCCGCAGTCTCTTCCACAAGCTTGAGGCGCCCGGATACAGCCCAGACGCCGAGAAGAGCAGACCGCGTGTCGCTGCGTAGTTTCCATGCAGTATTGATGACTTCCCATTGCGCGACGGCAGCCCGATATCTGGCTTCTTTGATACGGTGATAACGCCTGCCGAAAAATTCGATCAGTATTGACGCGCCGTAGCCGACGTAATGAGCCGATGGGCCACCCAGCACCGTGAAACTGGGATTGGGCAGTTGACCGGCTGTCTTGATTCCAGCGCGAGCCGTTTCCAGTTCAGCTTTAGCTACAAGGATATCGGGATGAAAATACAAGGTAGCAAGCGTCAGGCGAGTGATGCCCCATGCGTTTTCCTGACTCGATACGTTTGGTCCGAGAACTTTTGTAATGAATTCTTGCAATCCGGCATCCGTAAATTGACGGCTGGAAAATTTCTGGACATCTGATTCCGGCGAAATATTTGAGTGATCACTATTTGTACAGCCACAGAGCAGGGGAAAAATCAGGAGAATGAATGCCGCATTATAGCGTGTGCGTCTCCTTACCTGCTTAATATATTCTAGAGTATTATATGATTTATACATTGATATGTCGTGATATATCTGATTTGTTATCTGTTAGTTCTACTCTCGATTGTCGCATAATCTGCACACCTCCACTAATACCAAGCATCGCAAGGATGGCAGCTACCGCAATATCCGGCCACGCAGAACGAGTGCCAAACACGCCCAGAGCTGCCAGCACAACGGCAACATTTCCGATCGCATCATTACGAGAGCAGATCCATACAGAACGGCGGTTGGCATCACCTTTCCGGTGTGTCCATAATATGAGGGCACAGGCCAGATTGACCGCGAGGGCAAGCAGACCAATGCCGCCCATTGCGTCTGGGTGAGGCGGATGGTTGCTGTTCATTACTATCCACCCAGCATTGGCCATTACCCATAGCCCAGCCATGAACAGGGTCAGGCCTTTCAGAAAGGCCGCGCCAGCTCGCCATCGCAATGCCATTCCGGCAACACTGAGGCTTATTGCGTAGTTGGCGCTGTCGCCAAGGAAATCAATCGCGTCCGCCTGTACGGATGCAGATCCAACCGACACGCCAGCCCCAGCTTCAACGGCAAACATGCTGGCATTGAGAAAAAGCGCGATCAGGAGCGCTCTCCGCCATGATTTATTGATTGGTAGCGGCGTATCTGTGCATCCACCACAGCATCCTCCTGCCATCCAGCGCCTCCCTGACGAATCATCTGTTTTAATGTATGCTCCCTGTAGCAACTACAGGGTCAAGAGGCAGGGAATGCGATCGATTGGTGCCTTGGGGAAGGCGACGAATACCAAAGTCGAGACGATCCGCTATTACGAACGGATCGGTCTTCTGGCTCCGCCACAGCGGACCGATGGCAATTATCGCACTTATGATGATGAGGCACTCGCGAGACTGTCTTTTATTCGTCGATCTCGGGATCTGGGTTTTTCATTAGACCAGGTAAGAGCTCTATTATCCCTAACGGATCAGGGAACCCAGGATTGTAAGACAGTTGATAGAATTGCTCGTGACCATATGGCAGAAATTGAGCGCAAAATTGCGGATCTCATCGCATTGCGCCATGAACTTTCTACGATGATAGAATCATGCGGGGGAGGTAATATTTCAGAATGCCGAATTATTGAAGCACTTTCTCCGTTTGATAATTAGTTCTCCTGACTTTTTTCGCAGCCAGTCGATTCTGCATTTGACGGAAGATTACCCGAAATAGTTATGCGGCCTCATCCTCACGTGTCAGAATCTGAAAAATCCTCATGGAAAATTCAAGGACTATACGTGCTCCCATGGTGGCAGTTTATGATCAGGCCAGTTCTGAAGCAGACATTCGGCTTCCCCCCCTTATACGACGAAATCGTTCACCACCTGCCGGGCGTAATGCGCCGGCGGCATCCCCACATGCCTGGCAAACGCCACACTGAATGAACTCGCGGAACGATACCCGACCCGGACTGCCACTTCAGCGACAGTACTGTCGCCTCGTCGCAGATGCTCCCTGGCGAGTGCCATTCGCCAGTGCAGAAGATAGGCCATTGGTGACACTCCCACCGCCCGGCTGAACTGAGCAAAGAACGACGATCTTGAAAGGCCAGCCTCCCGCGCCAGTTCATTGATGGTCCAGTTCCGGCCGGGCGACTGATGCATCCGCCGGATCGCAATAGCCAGCCGTTCGTCCGTAAGCCCGCGCAGCAAACCAGGGGAAACCCCGATCTCCGCAGAGGACCGGAACGCTTCGATCAGCATGACTTCCAACAGATGCGCCAACACGACATTCTGAGCCGGCTTGCCTGCCCGCGCTTCCTCACCCAGAAGCGCCACCAGGGTCGCCAGCCTCTGTTCGCCCTTCACATGGACGACGTCCGGCATCAGCGAGAGCAAGAGTGCCGCATCGGGAGACGCGAAAGTGCATTGCCCCACGAGAGTTCGGACGTTCGCTGACTGGCCCGATGTGCCGAGCCAGTATTCCCCGTTGGCAAGGCGATTGGGTTCGGACAGTTTCATGTCCTCGACACCCGGATGCAGGCTGTTCATCGTGAAATTTTCCGCAGCTGGCATCAACACAAAATCATTCAGACCGAGTGTAAGCGCCTCATGGCCATCAACCTGCAGGCGGCAGCCGCCTGTCACCACCGCACAATAGAACAGATGTCCATCGCTTTCCTTGCGTAGCCGCCACGGACCTGCGCCGCTGGCAATCTTGGTGAAGGTAATTCGAGGCCGGAGCAGGGATACGATCTCCCCAAGTGGATCAGACATAACATGGACTCATTCGAAAGAAATATCGACCTGGAACTATATATCGTCCTTATTCGTTGATCTATCCTTCACGCTTATTCATCGACAGAGGCCATCATGAAATCCATTCTGATAACCGGTTGTTCGTCAGGTTTTGGCCTGGAGACGGCAAAGCACTTTCTGGATCGTGGCTGGCGGGTGATCGCCACCATGCGCACCCCGCATGAGGATATTCTTCCCGCGGCACCCAATCTGGAAGTCCTGCAACTGGACGTGACCGACCCGGCAAGCATCGCTCGTGCGATTGCCGCTGCAGGCGAGATCGACGTTCTGGTCAATAATGCCGGGATCGGCTGGCTGAATGCCGTTGAAGGCACATCCATCGAGACGGTACGGCGGATTTTCGAAACCAACACTTTCGGCACGATTGCCATGATTCAAGCCATTCTGCCGCAATTTCGTGAGCGTCGATCCGGCACCATCGTCAATGTGACTTCCAGCGTGACATTGCGCTCTCTGCCGCTGCTGTCTGTCTATACTGCCAGCAAGGCGGCGGTGAATGCCTTCACTGAATCCTTTGCGCTGGAGATTGAGCCTTTCAACATCAAGGTGAAACTCGTGCTTCCAGGCCTGGCGCCCGATACCCGTTTTGGTGAGAATGCCCGAGCCCTGGCACCGGGCGCTCTGGACTTCCCGGCCCCCTACATGCCGCTGGGGCAGGCCGTGATTGCGGGCCTTATGGGCCATCATGACGAAATCACCCGATCGTCGGACGTTGCGGAAGCAATCTGGCAGGCCGCAACGGACGATAATGCACCAGCCCGGATTTACGCAGGTGCCGATGCCATCACATGGTCAAAACAGGCCTGATACCCGGAACTTCGATCCCGTCCGTTCCGTCCCGGAGTGGACGGACAGTTTGAAACCGGAAAACGCGCAGGCCACTTCAGGTTGGGTATCCCAATTTAGTCGACCGGCAGATGGGGTGGATCATACGAATGTCTGTTTTGTTTTCGCAAAGAACACGAAAGGACATTTCGCTCTCCGGCCATATAAGCGTGTCCAATAATCGATAGTGGCTGAAGCAGACTTCCGGGTTTCTGACAAGGATGACGGCGGGGCTAGACCGTCAAACCGGAGAGGTCTGTCATCCGCTCCCGAAAAATATCCTGCAACAGGGTCAGGAACGCGCGCACGGCCGGGTTGGCGTTGCGGCTTTCCGGCCAGAGCGCCGTAATGTTATGGCGCTCGACAGCGTATTCCGGAAGCACCGCGACCAGTTCGCCGCGCGCCACCCAGGGGGCTACGATGAACGCCGCGCTGAGGCCGATGCCGCCGCCCGCAACGAGGGTCACAACCAGCGCGTCGCTGACATCGACGACAATCCCGGACGGCGGCACGCGTTCGATCACGCGGTCGCCAGTCCGGAAGGGCCAGCGCAGGGCCTGGCCTGAACTCTGGTAGCGAAGGCTGACAGTGTCATGCCCCTCTAATTCGTTCGGGTGCAGCGGGGTGCCGCGCGCTGCCAGATAGGCCGGAGAGGCGAAGCAGCAGACCCGATAAGGCGCGAACCTGCGCGATAACAGCCGTGAGTCCGCCAGGTCGCCGATACGGACCGCGACGTCGATCCCCTCCTCAATGATATCGACAATCTGGTCGTTCAGACGCAGATCGATCGTCACTTTCGGATAACGCTTGCGGAACGCCGGAAGCGCGGGGGCAATCACATGGATGCCCACCGGCAGGGATGCGGCTATCCGCAACGTGCCTGATGGCTCCGAGCGTGTTGCCATCGCGACCTGCTCGATTTCTTCTGCGTCACGCAGCAGTCTGAGGGCGCGTTCATGCAGTTCGCGTCCCTCGGGCGTGAGCGTCAGCGAGCGTGTCGTGCGGGTAAAGAGCGACACCCCGAGCTGCCGTTCGAGCCGCTGGATGCTCTTGCTGATGGCCGACGGCGAGATCGACAGGGATCGGGCGGCAGCGGAGTAGCTGCCCAAGGATCCTGCCCGCGTGAAAGCGATCAGGCCGGTTAATCGCTCCAGGGCTATTTGTTCCTTCATGGCATTATTAAAGCGATACCAGCCCTGATTATCAACCTTATGTGAGCCGGATAGAGTGGCTGCTGAAACACTGATGAGCCCTGGTGGGAGATTTTTGATGAGCACTATGATGAAGGCGATCCGGCTGCACGCCTTTGGCGGACCGGAGGTGCTGCATTACGAGGATGCGCCGAAACCTGAACTGAAAGCGGGCGAAGTGCTCGTTCGTGTTCATGCCGCCGGCGTTAATCCTCCCGACTGGTACCTGCGTGACGGGTATAAAGTGCTTCCCCCCGAGTGGCAGCCGCAGGTGTCTTTTCCTGTCATTCCGGGGACGGACATTTCGGGCGTGGTCGTGGCTGTTGCGGACGATGTTAAGAACTTCTCTGTTGACGACAACGTGTATTCGATGGTTCGTTTTCCCGGCAGCCTGTCCGGGGACAGCAAAGCGTATGCCGAATATGTCACCGTGCCGGCGTCGGAGGTCGCCCTCAAACCGGGCAACATCGATCATATCCATGCCGCCGGCGCGCCAATGTCGCTGCTCACCGCGTGGCAGTTCATGATCGGGTTGGGTCACAACGAACCGAACCCGCTTCAGCCGCACAGACATGAGCCGGTGCCGCTGGAGGGCAAGACCGTTCTCGTCAATGGAGCCGCAGGCGGCGTGGGACATTTCGCGGTGCAACTCGCCAGATGGAAGGGCGCGCGCGTGATCGCGGTAGCGTCCGGGAAGCACGAGGCATTCCTGCACGACCTCGGTGCCGACGAGGTCATCGACTACACCAGGACGGCCCCCGAGGACGTTGTGCATGATGTCGATCTGGTGGTCGACTCAGTCGGTGGCCCGGCCACGGGTCGTTTCCTGCGCACGCTCAGGCGTGGGGGCGCCCTGTTCCCGGTATTCTCTCTGGGCTTTTCGGGGGCGGAAGAGGCCGAAAAGCTGGGCGTCACGGTCTCGACGACGCAGGTCCGCTCAAGTGGCGCGCAACTCGCAGAAATTGGGCGTTTGCTCAATGACGGGACCATTCGCGTGGCAATCGACAGCGAATTTCCGCTTGCCGATGCCCGCAAGGCCCATGAGCGGGCCGCCCAGGGGCACATTCAGGGCAAGATCGTCCTCACGGTCGCATGACGTCGGAAGGTTCGGGCATATGAGGGCAGAAAGGAAGGCTTCTGTTCCGGACCCGAATTCGCTATCAGGCCTCCACTTCTTCAAGCAGCCGCCTGACAGCTGACATTCCGCTCCCCCAAAAGCGGCCAGTGACCTCTATCCGTCATCCAGACAGAACTTTTCCCACTGCTTCATCATCTCCTGGCGTTTGCTGAACAGATCGCCGCGCCGGTAAGCGGCTTCGACCTTATCTCCGATGGCGTGAGCCAGCGCCATTTCCGCCACTTCACGCGGGAAGTCTGTCTCCTCGGCCGCCCAATCACGGAAGCTGGATCGCAATCCATGAATGGTCACGTCTTTCGTGCCAGCTGCACGATGCAGCGCTTTGGAGACGGCAACATCGCTGAGCGGTGATCCAATTTTACCGCCGGGGAAGACCAGACTATCTGCTGAAGAGCGCGATCGCAGCATCTCCATCCTCCGGAGCACGCTTACGGTACTGGCCGTCAATGGCACGCGATGCTCGCGCTTCGCTTTCATGCGCTCGGCGGGAACGATCCAGACCTGCTTCTCGAAGTCGATTTCAGACCAAAGGGCATGACGTACCTCACCAGAACGCGCAGCCGTCAGGCAGAGAAACCGGGCAGCGAGAGCCGCAGAGCCATCCTGTTGACCAAGTTGTGCAAACACGGTGGGGAGATCGCGGTAAGGAATGGCAGCATGATGCACGACCTTTGCCACAGCCGTCGTTTTGTCGAGCATGGCGGTGTCAATGACCATATTCGTCGTTGTTTACGTTCTCGTCTTTGGTTCTGGCCTGGGGATTCTCGTCAGGGCGCTGGGGCGCGAACCCGAAGAAGGGGAGCGCAACGCCGATCCATCACAGGCTTCCGACATTCTGGCAACCCGGATGCATCCCGCTGTGGTGGATGCCTCTGCTAGCAAGGGAGCCTGAGAAATGATGGATTTCGCACACTGGCTTCCGATCATCTGGGGCGTCATTCTGATCGCTGCGATCTCGATCTATGTCATTCTGGACGGGTTCGACCTTGGAATCGGCATGTTGTTCGCATTCGAGCGCGATCAGTCGAAGCGCGACGTGATGATCAATACGATTGCCCCCGTCTGGGACGGCAACGAGACCTGGATGGTGCTGGGAGGAGCCGTGCTCTACGGGGTATTTCCCGGCGCCTATGCCACGCTGCTGCCGGCATTCTATCTGCCGATCATCGTGATGCTGGCCGCCCTGATCTTTCGCGGGGTTGCGTTCGAGTTTCGCGTCATGACCAAAGGAACGGCTCGTGCGCGGCACTGGGATCTCGGTTTCATTGCCGGATCTGCTATTGCGTCCTTCTGCCAGGGTGCGGTCCTCGGCGGGGTGATCCAGGGGGCGTCCCGGTGACGGATGGCGCCTTCTCTGGTGGTTCCTTCGACTGGCTGACGCCTTTTGGTATCGTCTGCGGGCTTTCCGTGATGTGCGGCTATGCGCTGCTCGGCGCGACGTGGCTGGTATGGCGGACGACCGGACAACTGGAAGCTTCCTGCCGGCACCGGGCCGAACGGCTTGCGGCTGGACTGTTCGCATGCATCGTCGTGGTGAGTTTCTGGACACCGTTCCTGCACGCCCCTTATCTCCGGCGCTGGACCGACTGGCCGAACATCCTCTTTGTGATCCCGGTGCCGCTCCTCGTGGTGGTGCTTGGTGGTATGCTGGCCGCAAGCCTGCGCCAGGGTCATTCCCGTGTGCCGTTCCTCTGCGCGCTTGGCTGGTTCTTCCTTTGCCTGACCGGATTGGGCATTACTGTCTGGCCTTATGCCGTGCCGCCGACCCTGACCTTGTGGGATGTGTCATCGCCGCCCTCGAGTCAGTTTTTCCAGCTCGTCGGCACTGCAATCATGATGCCGATCATCCTGACCTACACGATTTACTCCTATCGCGTCTTTCGCGGGAAAGTGTCGGAAACCGATGGCTATCATTGAAGTCGTAAAAGGTGATGGCAGCACCGCCCCGCGTCGCATGCGTGCGCGTCTGGGGTGGCTCGCCGGGATCTGGGCCATGAGTACGGCCGCATTGTTTGGAGTGGCGTCGCTTCTTCATCTCCTGATGCCTAAATGAAAGCGGCCTCTTTCCTTCCAGCCGAGAGGAGCAGGAAAAATGTTTGAGAACGCCACGATTTTTGAGTTTGAACGCGACTTTGCCGGCTCCCTGCGCTGTATTCCGATGATCGCACGACAGAAGCTGGACATCGTTGGAATCAAGATGACGCTTCGCCAATGGAGCCGTCTGACGCACCAAGAACGGAGCAGGCTGGTGCATATGCCGTGCGATACGAACGCGGAACAGGATACCTATCGCCTGCTTGTTCAGGATCTGATCGCGGCACGGGCGGATGAGCCCATCCGCTTTCTGTCCACGCAGGGGCTGGAGGACTGGCAGCAAGCGGGATGTATACCTGCTGCTGTGCTCTCTCAGGCGCAGACGGACGGTGTTTTACCCCCGACACTGCACCAGTGGGCCGCATTGGCGCCGCTCCAGCGTTTCGCATTGATCAAGCTCGCACGCTCGCGGCATGAAAACGAGAACTTCGTACCGGCGTTGAAAGAGTTCGGCGTCCTTTAGGAGAAGGGTTATATCATGAGCAAAGAGAAAGAGTCTGAGTTCAAGCCCTATCATCACCCGGCAGGCGGCTGGGGCGCGGCAGGAGCGACCGCCAAGGTTCTGATGGAGCAGAGCGTACTGGTAAAAGGTTCGCGCGGTTTGCTCGCCATGAACCAGCCCGGGGGCTTCAAGTGCCCGAGTTGCGCCTTCCCGGATCCCGATCACCGCAAGACACTCGAATTCTGCGAGAACGGCGCAAAGGCACTCGCCCACGAGGCGACCAGGGCGCGTGTCACGCGGGAGCTTTTTGCGCAGCACACCGTCACGGAGCTGATGGAGCGGAGCGATTACTGGCTGGAGATGCAGGGTCGTCTGACCGAGCCGATGCGCTATGACGCTGCAACTGACAAGTATGTGCCGGTTGCGTGGGACGATGCGTTCGCTCTGATCGGGAAACATCTGAGGGCGCTGGAAAGCCCGCATCAGGCGGAGTTTTATACGTCCGGCCGAACCGCTAACGAGACGGCGTTTCTCTATTCCATTTTCGTGCGGGAGTTTGGAACCAATAATTTCCCCGACTGCTCGAACATGTGCCACGAGCCAACATCGCGTGGGCTGCCGCACTCCATCGGGGTAGGCAAGGGCACGATCGTCATGGCCGATTTCGATCAGGCCGAGGCGATCTTCGTCATAGGGCAGAATACCGGCACCAATTCCCCGCGCATGATGACCAATCTGGTCGAGGCGCGCAAACGCGGTGTGCCGGTTATCCTTATCAACCCGATGCCCGAACGCGCGCTGATCCGCTTTACGGAACCGCAGGACATCCTGCAGATGGGCACGTTCGGATCGACTGCGGTTTCCAGTGAATTTGTGCATGTGCGCATCGGTGGCGACCTGGCCATCTTCAAGGGTATGATGCGGGCGCTCTTCGAGGCGGAAGACCGCGGCGAGCCTGTGCTCGACAAGACGTTCATCGCTGAGCACACGGTGGGACTGGATGCGTTGCGCGCAGATGTCATGGGCGTCTCCTGGACCGACATCACCCGAATTTCCGGGATCACCGAAGAACAGATCCGTCGTGTCGCCGGGATTTATGCGAAATCGAACGCGACGATCATCTGCTATGGCATGGGTCTGACCCAGCATCAGGAAGGATCGCGGCTGCTGCAACAGGTGGCCAATCTTCTGCTGATGAAAGGGAATATCGGCAAGCCGGGAGCGGGTATCGCGCCGATCCGCGGCCATTCCAATGTGCAGGGTGACCGCACGGTGGGCATTGATGAGAAGCCAACGCAGGCTTACCTTGATCGCGTGCGCGATGTCTTCGGGTTCGAACCGCCGCGTGAGCACGGGCATCACGTCCTTGAGGCGCTTGAAGCCATGGAAGCGGGCACCGCAAAAGTATTCTTTGGCATGGGTGGCAATTTCGCCCGTGCGGTGCCGGACACCGATCGTTCCTACGCCGCCATGGGGAAGCTCAACCTGACCGTCGGGGTGGCGACCAAGCTCAATCGCGGGCATCTGGTGCATGGCAAGGATGCGCTGATCCTGCCGGTCGTGTCCAGATCCGAGATCATCCGTACATCAGCAGGCGAACAGTTCGTGACCATCGAGGACGCGATGGCAAATGTCACGCCCTCGCGCGGTGTATTCGAGCCGGTGAGTGCCGATGTCCGCCCGGAGACGGAGATCATCTGCCGGATGGCCATGGCAACGCTGCCGGACTCAAAAACCCCGTGGGCAGATTATATTGAGGATTACACGCCGATCCGCGACAGGATTGCCGATGTCTATCCCGAAATCTATGCCGATTTCTCGGAGAAGATGAAAAACCCGCATGGTTTTCATCTGGATATTCCGCCGCGCCGCCGGGTCTGGCCGACCCCGAACGGTAAGGCGAATTTCCTCGTGATGCCGGGGCTGGAAGTCAATGAAGTGATCGCGGATCCGGCGATGCTGCGTCTTGCGACGATCCGTTCACATGATCAGTACAACACCACGATCTACAGCAACAGCGACCGGTATCGCGGCGTGTACAACAACCGCCTTGTGATCTTCATGAACAAACAGGACCGCGAGGACCGGGGACTTGAGAATGGTGCCGTCATCGGGCTTGAGACCTACAGTGATGACGGCTACCGGCGCTATGTGGATGGACTGACGATCCTTGACTATCCGATGCCGCGCGGGGCGATCGCCGGATATTATCCGGAACTCAACCCGCTGCTGCCGCTTGATTTCTTCGATGAAATCAGCGGCACCCCCGCCGCCAAAGCCATCCCGGTCAAAGTCGTGCCAAGCGTGGCGTCCGCTGCCCCGATCCGGATCGCCGGGTAACAGGGAGCAGGCAGATGGGGGCAGCTTCCGATCAACTGGGGCGACCGCTTAGGGATCTGCGGATCTCGGTGATGGACCGGTGCAACTTCCGCTGCCCCTACTGCATGCCAGAAGCAGCTTACCCCGAAGGCTTCCGGTTTCTGCGGCCTGCGGAACGGCTCGATTTCGATGAGATCGAACGGGTGGCGCGGGTCTCGGCGGAACTGGGCGTCACCAAGCTGCGCCTGACTGGCGGCGAGCCGCTACTGCGTCCCGGCCTGCCGGATCTCGTGGCACGGCTGGTGCGGATTCCGGGCATTCAGGATGTTGCGCTGACGACCAATGGCGTTCTTCTGGAACGCCATGTGGCGGCACTACGTGAAGCCGGGCTGCACCGGGTTACGATCAGTCTGGACAGTCTGGATCCGGTTGTCTTCGCGCGTCTGAGTGGCGGCAGAGCCGAACTGCCTGCCGTGCTACGCAGTATCGGTGCGGCGTCTCATGCCGGGTTCCCGGTCGGCGTGAAGATCAATACTGTCGTCCAGCGTAGTGTAAACGACGCGGACGTTACAGGGCTGCTGGCACATTTCCGCCATACCGGCATCGTCGTGCGCCTGATCGAATATATGGATGTCGGCAATCGCAACGGGTGGAAACATGACGATGTCGTGCCCTCGCGAGAGTTGCTGGATCGCGTCCAGGCGTTATGGCCAGTCGAACCACTCGAACCGAACTATCGCGGGGAGGTGGCGCGACGTTACCGCTATGCTGATGGCGGCGGTGAAATCGGCTTCATCTCGTCGGTTACGGCGCCATTCTGCGGCGGCTGTTCCCGCGCACGACTTTCCTCAAACGGACAACTCTACACCTGCCTTTTCGCAACCAAAGGCACAGACCTGCGTGCCGTTCTGCGCGCTGGAGTGCAGAGCGCAGGTGATGAGGAGCCGCTCCGGCAGGCCCTGACAAAACTCTGGCGAAACCGGGCGGATCGATACAGCGAAGAGCGCGCGCAACCATCAGTTGATGAAAACAAAGTGCGCGGAAAAATAGAAATGCATTATATCGGAGGCTGAGATGGTGCGACATGTACCGATCCTCACGCATCTTGCCGAGAGCGGAAAGGTTCCGCGCATGGTCGATGTCGGGAGCAAGGCCGTCACAAATCGGGAGGCGCACGCACGGGCTCGTTTGCAAGTCCGCCGGAAGGCGCAAAGCGTCGTGGAAGTGATATGATCCGGCCGCTTTACGGACTTGTGCTGACGGGGGGCAGAAGCCGACGCATGGGCGCGGATAAAGCTGCGATCCCGTATGATGGCCGGCCTCAGCTTGCGCGCACCTTCGATCTCCTTTCTTCGCGTGTCACGCGCTGTTTTGTCTCGACACGCGGAGATCAGCGCGACGATCCGCTCAGACGGGCGTATCCACTGATCATCGACATGCTCGACGACTGCGGCCCTGCGTCGGGTTTGCTGGCAGCATATGCGGCCCACCCGCGTGTAGCGTGGCTGGTTCTGGCCTGCGACCTGCCCCTGATGGACGTGGCAACGCTGGATGCGCTGATTGGTGCGCGGGATGATACCCGTTACGCCGCTGTGGCGTTCCAGGGAGTGCACGACGGGTTACCCGAGCCACTCTGCACGGTCTGGGAACCCGCGGCGCTGGAGGCACTCACCCAACAGGTGGCGACCGGATCCGTCCGGTCACGCGCTGTTCTGCTCGATGACGCGACATGTATTTTGCCGCCTCCTGCCTCGCGTGCTCTGGAAAATGTCAACACGCCAGCTGAGCGGACGAAAGCCACGAAGATGCTTGAAAACCAGCAGGATACTCAATGCCTCACATAGAACTGGAATATTTCGCGCAACTGGGCGATGTGGCGGGAAGACGCGCTGAGACGCGGGAGACAGTCGCCGGGACGGCGGCCGCGCTCTATGACGAGTTGCGGAAAGATTACGGCTTTGCTCTTCCGTCCGAACGCATGCGCGTTGCGGTGAACGCCGTCTTTCGACCATGGGACCAGGAGCTGCATGATGGTGACCATGTCGTCTTTATTCCGCCGGTGAGCGGCGGATGAGCCGGTTTCTGATCGTGGATACGCTTGCGGATATCAGCTCCTTTCGTGAAAGCCTAACCAGGTCGGAAGCTGGCGGCTTCTGCAGCTTCGAAGGCTGGGTGCGGCACACGAATGACGGGCGGTCCGTTTCGGGCATCGAGTATGTTGCATTTATACCTCTCGCCATGTCCGAAGGACAGGCGATCCTTGATGAGACACAGGCGCGATTTGACATTACCACGTCGCTCGCCATGCATCGGACAGGGTATCTGGAGGTCGGCGATATTGCTGTGTGGATTGGTGTGGCGGCCCCGCATCGTGATGCTGCATTCAGAGCCTGCCGATATGTCATCGACGAAATCAAGAAACGTGTCCCGATCTGGAAACGTGAACATTATGTCGACGGATGTGTCGAATGGGTCGCCTGTCATCAGGACGCTGAAAGCGGTCATGTGCCAAACCGGATGGATGAAAGCCCGGAGACACGTGTATGAGCGGCAAGTTCCACACACGGCTGGTAACGTCTCTGGGACGACCAGAGGAACGGGTGCCGTTGAATATTGCGGATGAGGTGCCGGTCAGACTGGTATTCAATGATATCTTTCCGTACGGCATGATGATGATGACGCCCGGAGATGTGGAGGATTTTGCATTCGGCTATTGCCTGACCGAGGGGATCCTCGACCGTTCCGACCAGATACGTTCGGTCGAAGTGTCAGATGGCGACGATGGTCTGACGCTGAATGTCGTGATCGCAGGTGAGTGTCTCACAAAGCTTCTTGGACGCAGGCCGCGTGCCCAGACCGGACATTCGAGTTGCGGCATCTGTGGAAGTGACGACATTCCTGCCGTCGACACGCCCGGGAAACAGCCGTTTCCACTTACGGCCCGGATTGCCCCGGATGCGATCCGTCGCGCCCTTCACGATCTTGATCACTGGCAGGAACTGAATGCAAGAACGCGCATGGTTCATGGCGCTGCCTGGGCAAGTATCGATGGTCAGATCCACCTGATCCGGGAGGATGTCGGACGTCATAATGCGCTCGATAAACTGATTGGCGCGCGTATGCGGGGCGGGGCGTTGGCTGAGGGTGGTATATGCCTACTCACGAGCCGCTATTCGTATGAAATGGCGCTCAAGACTACGAGGGCGGCCATGGATACGGTCGTTGCGGTTTCTGCACCGACGGACCGGGCGTTGAGAATGGCGGAACAGATGAACCAGACTCTGATCGCCATTGCGCGTCATAATCGGCAGTTTGTTTTTTGTGGCGGCGCGCGTCTGATATCATGACATGGTCCCCCGATAAGTGGAACGGCATGTGAGTGTTTGAAATGTGCAGGATCAGTGTTCCGGCACGATGGTCGGCTTATCGTTCCCTACCATGGAGGAAAGCACGATATGTTCTTGAAACAGCTTCATTATCTGCGTGAAATCGAGCGGTATAGAAGTTTTTCAAAAGCAGCGAAGGCCTGCAATGTATCGCAGCCAGCCCTGTCTCGCGCTGTCCGTCAGCTTGAAGAAGAACTGGGTGTCACGATCATCGATCGGAAGAAGAAAGTCTTCGGGATTACCGGTGATGGCGCCCGGGTCCTCAAATGGGCACATGATATTCTCAGAGGCGTCACGGAGTTGCGGAACGAGGTTTCGGTTGCAAAAAAAGAGAGCGCCGGAATTATTAAAATCGGTGTCATTCCCACGGCCGTGCATATTGTCCCCGCCGTGATCGAAGCTGTGGAAAAGCGATGTGGCGATTGCGGCAGCGAGGTTTTCGTCTTGCCGAATCTCTCGATTATTGAAAAACTAATCAGTCGTGAGCTCGATATCGGTGTCATGTACTACGATCAATGCCCGCAGGCAAAAGCCTTCGAAGTTCGGACATTGTATGCGGAACAGCATCAGTTGGGAGAGTGCCGCGAGATTGCCCCTCGCGCTCCTGTCTAAAGACATGCGCTGCCGGCAACTGGTTGATATTGGTTTTCAGGCGATCGGGATCGAACCGCGCGTGCGGCTTGAGACGAGTTCTCTGGAGCTGATTCACGCTGAAGTCATGTCCGGTCGGGTGGCCACCATTCTGCCGACATCATCCTTTCCGTTGCGCGTCCCGCCTCAGAGCCGGATTAAAATCCGGCGGCTGCCAGGATTTTCGCCGGGTTTTGTCGGTATCATTCGACTGAGTTTACAGGAGACTTCGGATTTTGCTTCAGATGCCTGGAAAGCAGTTCAGAAAATGAGGCTACAGGATGACCTCGGTCTTCTATGCGAGGTTCATCCAGACAACTGATCGCTTAGTACTTCGGAGACTGTCGGCTTGAAGCGGTGCACACATTAATGCAGCGACTGGACGGTCCATACCACCGGTCTGGTTCACATTTGTCCGGCTGGCACCTTCATGCACTGCCGCCAAAGACAGTAGCTGTCGCGCAACATTGCCATCCCGACTTCGCGCTACCAGACGTCGTAGATTCCTCGACGTATGACCCTCGCGTAGCTTTACCGCCGCCATCTCTCGATCCTCTCACCATAAGAGAAACAGAATCCGATCCACACCCGCAAGCGCGCTCGGGAGTGTTTCCAGTCTGGAGGAGTCAGTGACATAAACCTCTACGCCCTTTTCGTGAAGCGCCTTTGCGGCTCCAAATCCTCGGCCGGATTACGCACACCCGCGACGATAGCGCTCGCGGGCACCATCTCGATGACGAGCCTGTCGAGTTGTCCGGTAGCGTCCGTGACAAAGAGCTTGGTGGCAACAGACATTATCGTCTTCCTTATGGTCTAAAATAGGAACAAGGCATAATAAGTGCGACCATTAGCGGCGTGCCTTTTCAATGGCCGCCGCGATCTCGTTCTCCGAGCCGCCTCCCATGACAATCCCTCCGATATCGAAGGTGGGCACGGAGCGCACACCCCTGGCTCTGGACGCGGCGATTTGCCTTTCGGTTTCCGCCAGCTCTGCGGGATCGGCTAGGATGGCTTGCGCTTCCTCAATCGTGAAACCATGCCGCGTGGCGATCTCAGCCAGGACATCCTTATCGGAGATGTTGCGGCCCGCGTGGAAGTTCGCGTCCATCAACGCCATTGAGAGATCGTGCCGCGTTCCGCGATTGCGGGCATGCCTTAGCAGCATATGGGCATGGACAGTGCGATAGTCTAGGCTCAGGACCTGTTAATCTGTTGCATTCATTGGCAATCAGTGATTCACAGGGAGAGGTGGAGGAGCGAACCTGTGGGTGCTCTGTTTTTGCTGTCTGAACGTCAGTTGGAGTTGATCAGGCCGTATTTTCCGCTGGCGCACGGCGTTCCCCGCGTGGATGATCGCCGTGTTCTGAGCGGGATCGTTTACGTCATCCGGAACGGGCTTCAGTGGAAAGATGCTCCGAAAGCGTATGGCCCGCACAAGACCTTATACAATCGTTTCATTCGCTGGAGC
>NZ_WOTA01000031.1 GCF_011516825.1 Acetobacter oeni
GTTCTCAGAAACCTGCGGATATCGTGACCATTTAGGCTCAGGCATCGTACCCTCCCTTTGCAACACGAAGGTATAGATTCAAGCCGATGTATTCCAACTAACTTATAAGATGCTCTGCGAATCATCGCCCACGCAGAACAGTTCTCCGGATTTCTTGCTGAGCAGGGTGAGCCAGAGATACTGCGCGCGGTTCACATCCTGAAATTCATCCGCCATCACGGCTGTGAAGCGGCCTGTCCAGCGGCGATGATAGGCCGGATCATGGAGCATGGCGAGAGTCGGCCACATCAGGAGATCGCCAAAGTCCGCCGCGTTCTGCTCACGCAGAATGGCCTGATACCGGCCATAGAGCCCGACCACGAAACGCCAGCTCTCATGATCCACAAAGCGGTTGGCCGCCTGGCGCTTGCGGATCATGCTCTCGACATGCGCCCGGGCGGCTTCCGGTGTCACCAGATCCTCCTTCAGGCGCGAGATCCGCTCGGCCATCTTTTTGATCTGTTTCGCATCTCCGGGAGCCCCCTCCTGCGGAACAGGAAGCTCCTCCTTCGGGATCGCTTTGATCAGGCGGCGCACAATCCCAAGACTGTCATCCGCATCGCGGATGTCGAAGCCGCTGCGCAGATGTGCCACTTCCGGCTCTGCCCGAAGCTGGCGGGAGGCGAGCGCGTGGAATGTGCCGAGCCAGGTGGGCACCGAGTGCGGCCCCAGAACGCCGGCGATGCGTTTCCGCATTTCCTGCGCGGCCTTGTTGGTGAAGGTGACGCACAGGATCTGGCCGGGCACCATGCCATACAGCTCGATGCGCGTCGCCACGCCGGCTGTCAGGGTTTTGGTCTTACCCGTGCCGGCACCGGCCAGGACCAGAACATGGCCGAGAGCCATGGCTGCGCGGCGCTGTTCCGCCGTCAGATCGTCAAGGATCGGCGCCAGGGCATACGGAACAGGAAGATCATCGGGTGTCATAGCTCTTCGATCCCTTCCGCCAGACAACCATGCGTTTCGGTGATCTCACCGGTCGAGAGCAGGAGCGTCGCCGGGTAGGAGAGATCCCAGGTCTCAAGCCCGCGCTCCCAGCGTCCGTCGATGACCAGACCGAGCGGACAGCCGACACGCTCATAAAGCCGCACAGCGGTCTGCGGGATCGGCGGATCCTCTTCGACCGGAGCATCGCTCCGGCGCAGATGACGGGTCCAGATCTCGGCAGCCGGGGCCGATCGGGCGAACACCTCGGCGAGGTCCGTCACGAAGGCCAGGCGTGCGACGCCGAGATCCGCGTAATGGGCAACAGTGGTCATGACAGTCTCCTGTGTCAGGTGATCCTGGAAACAGGATCGGTCAGCCGACAGGTCTGTGGCCCGCCAGCCGGCAATGACGATCACTTCGTGATCGTCGGTGAAGAGGACGATGCGCCCTTCCAGATCCCAGCCCTGAGGCAGGGAGGTGTCGCGTTCGCCGCCAATCACCACACCCCGGAATTCCGCTTTCCCGTCACCGATCTCGACAAAACAGTCAGGCTCGGCACATCCATGCGGGCGATGCTTCTTCCAGATCGCACTGGCCTGAGCGTGACCGGGAAGGATGTTCAGAAGGCGTCTCCGCCAGCTCTCGGACGCGAAAGGTTCGAACCAGCTCATAGGGAAGCTCCTGGAGAAGAGGTCACTGAGCGCGCTGTGGCAGGGGACGGCGCCCTGGCAGGTTCCGGGGCTGGCGCTGCCTGATGGTGCGCCGGGCTGTTCGCCCTGGCCTGATCCAGCCACGAGGAGGAAACGGCATCCGGCTGCGTTGCGGGCTTTGTGGTGATAGCGTCGGAAAGACGCGGCAGAGATCCGGCAGGGGCGGCTCCGCCCTGAGCCTCTTCTCCGCGCGCCCTCAGAGCTTTGTTCCAGTCGTCTCCCGGTGTCTTCGGAGAGATCCGTCCCGACCAGAGCCCGACCTCCTGGGCCATGGCGGCCAGTTTCGCGGCATAGACGTGACCCTGATGGTCATTATCGACGGCGATGACCAGGCGGGCATCGGGCTGTTTCGCCACGGTCGCCATGACCTGTTTCAGATTGGCCTCACTCTCCGGGCTCATCCCGCCACCCGTCGAAGTGTAGAGCGATCCTTTTTTGAAACGATCCACTGCGGCAAAGGACAGCGCATCAATGGCGGCTTCCGTGACCACAAGCCGCCGTGCGGGCTCCGTTCCCTCGTCCGCCCGAAATCCGAACAGACGCTTGCCGCCGCCGCCCGTTGAAAAACCCTTGTACTCGGGTCCGCGCATCTCCATGCCGGTGAACTGGCCGTCCGCGTCACGATGGCCGAACCAGGCAGTCCCGTTCGGGCCTTCCTTCAGCGCACCCTGACGTCCGGCCACCGCCACGATGCTGCCCGGCAGCCCGCGTTCTTCGGTGAGATACCGCCATGCCGGGGTGCCTTCCTGCGGCGCTGAACGACGGCCCCACAACTCAGCCGGGTCGCGGCGCGGCCTGTCACTTACGCCCTTGGTCCGCTCAGCGACTTCGAGTGTCGGGCTTTTACCGATCAGGTCGCGCAGTTCGCGCCGGACATGGCCGAGATTCTTCGACGGATCGAGATGCTGCACGAGTTTGAAAACGTCGCCCTTTCCGTCCCCTTTCGGATCCCACCAGCCCTTGCCGTCATGATTCACGATGATTGCCTCGTTTTCACGGCGGAATTTCAGGTTGCGGGCCGAGCGCTGCGCCGTGGCTTCGCGGTCCAGTCTGAAGCCGGCTTTTTCGAGCACAAGAACGCAGCTCACCTCACGGCGAAGTTCTTCGAGTTCTTTCTGTTGTGCTTCTGCGGAATTTGCGTAAGCCATGGAAGAAATCCTTTCACGAATAGCTTCGGCTTTCTTGTAAAACTATACTACAACCCGAACGCAAGAGTGAGTATTAAACACAATAAAACGCAACAAAAACCGCACGGGAGCGGGATTTATTACTTGTGTTTTCAATCTATACAGGATTTTTTCTTTCCGCCTGCCCGGCGGGGGTGCAGGGGGCAGCAAAGCCCCCTGCCTGCGCATCCAGCGCGCAACCGGCTGCACGACGGCATGAAACTGTTCGGGATCCGAGCGGATTAAAAACGCATGCATAAACACGACACGGGACACTCCTTCTGGAATGTCCCGCGTGCGCTCCCATCATGCGACTAACGAGAAAAAACTGCTCTCAGGGAGACGGATCGCTCGATGCGTCCCGGCTCTGCAGCATCACCGGTCAAGGTGACGCTGCAGTTCCTCAAAATGTTCATTCATGGTCAGTTCGCCCTGGATGAACCGCGTGTTGATCCGTTCGATCTCCGCATCGAGTATCACGCCTTCAAGCCGACAACTTCCTCGCGCGTAATCGACCGCTTCCTGTCGCTGACGGCGTTCTTCCGCAGTAATGGAAGGCCGCGACTGGTCATTATTCCCGCATTCTTCCATTTTTATATTCCTCTACCTGCTGGTCTGGCTTCGGGTCAGCGTCCCAATTCAGGGAGAGGGATCGCCCGATGGATCATGCCGCCTGACTGATGCCGGGGTTTCGTCACTGACTGGCTCGCTGCCAGGTTTCTTCTGGCGATCGCCATAAGCCTTCGCCCGATCGAGCCAGTCCGGTGCCGTGGCCTTTGGTTCATAAGAACCGGAGCGCCCGGTCAATGCGGTCGCCAGGGATGAAAAACTGCGGCTGGCAGGCGTTTCTCCCGCAGCACGGAAACTGACCTGATCCCCCGATCTGAGACCGTCGGCATGGCTTCCGAGATCCGCGAGATTGCCGATGTAAACGCGGTCGCCTGAACCCATCATGAAATTATCACCCGAGCGTCCGGCGAATTTCCCATCATAGGCCTGACCGGGCGTCGTTGTGGCGATATAACGCTCATTCCAACTGAAATCAGAGTCATCCCGGAATGCCTTTTCGAGAAACCGGGTTGCCTTCACCAGAGCCTTATGACGGGTTGAATCCAGAAGTTCATCGAACATCCTGATCGCCGGCATGTGATCGCCCTTCATACCGGCGATTGAGACGACGGCCATCCGCTCCTGCGAAATACCCTCGAAATCCAGGGTATGCCCTGCCTCGCGGGCAAAAGCCTCCCAGACGATCCGCTGCGTCCGTCCGTTTCCCTCACGAAATGGATGAATATGGTTCAGCTCGTTGAAAGGAACGGCAAGCTGTTCCGCAAATTCCATCCGCGATAACCCTCGCAGATTGTCTTTTTCCGCCAGCCGTTCAAACAGTTTCCTGCCTTCCTGTTCAATCCGCTCAGGAGCGAGAAAGCCGCTCATGTCCCGGACCAGAAGTGTTGTTCGCGGCTGTCCGGCCCAGCTGTATACATCCTGGAACAGGTGGTAATGTATCGCTTTTACCAGAGGAAAGCCCTGCAATGCAGGGAGTCCACGTTCATGCAGTTCTGCTTCCCGTGAAGCAGTCAGAAATTTTTCCAGCCGATCAAGTGCCTCTGGATCATGCTGGATCCCTTGCACATTCTCTAATGTCTCGCTATCGCTCTGGAGATAGGGATCGCCCATGTCTCAGGAAAATCAGGCGGCTTCCGACCTTTTCTTCACGGATCGGCCGGTAATCGCCTCTATAACCTGCCGTCGTGCTTCGTCGCCGGAAATCTCGCCGCGAGCGTAGGCATCGAGCACAGGGGCATCACGAGGGTCTTCGCGTAGTCCTTCAATCAGATTGTTTACGCGCGCCTTATGTACTGCTCGTGTCCGGACGGCGATCTGCTCAGGTGTTAACATGGACGTGGCTCCCTCATCGGCAGTCGGAACAGTATCATACCCTGACGATTTTCGCACACTTTCGCGCTTTTCCAGACGTCATTTCTGGTCGCCCTTTGCCCTTACCGCGCGCTGTCGAGAAGCTTCTCCCGGGCGATCCTGCGCATCTCCAGGGCGCAACGCCGGAATTCGGCCCGCTGCCGGGCCGAAAGCTGCGGCAGATGACAGAGCTGGTCGAGGCCCGAGGCCGCAGCCTCATGATTCCGCGCATAGGCGCGGGCCTGTCCGCGAGGAGCGGTCAGGCGCCTGATAAAAACGCTGCACATGGTGCTGACTCCGCACAGGGATTCCGGATGAAGTGCGCCATTCCGGGCCGTCTCCGGCCCGAAAAAAGCCCGACTCAAAACGGTATTTCGTCATCCAGATCCGATCCGCCGGGCGTGTTCGCAGCAGAACGCGGCGCCGCGCTTCGCGATGGCCGGTCATCGTCAAAGCGGCCTTCTCCGGTGTTCCGGCCATTGGCCAGCACCTTTATGTTTCCGTCAAAGCGATCGATAATTACCTCGGTCGTGTAACGATCCTGTCCCTGCTGGTCAGTCCATTTCCGCGTTTCCAGATGGCCCTCGACATAGACGAGCGTGCCCTTCTGACAGCGACGTTCAATCACGCCCGAGAGGTGGTCGTTGAAGCACACAACACGGTGCCATTGCGTTTTTTCTCTCCGCTCGCCCGTATTGCGGTCGTTCCATGATTCGCTCGTTGCTACGGCGATATTTGCGATTTTCCCGTCGCCTTCCCTGCGTGCCGCGAGTTCCGGATCCCGACCGAGATTGCCGACGAGGATGACGCGATTGACTGACTGGCTCATGACCTGATTTCCTTTTCTTTCCTTCCAGTTCCTCTCCGGCCTCTGCCGGGTCTCTGACCTGGTGCGGTCGCGCGGAAGCGGGCATCAGGCGGCGGGCGCAACCCCTCGGGGCGGCAGTGGTGCGGAAGCCGCCTGCGGCTTCACGGTGCCGTCCCGACCGAAGGCCTGGGGGTTGCGCCCGACGACGACCGCTTCAGACCGCAAAAACCAGGGCAGAGACCCGGCAGTGCCGGCGATCCCCTTTCCTCTTCTTCCTGATTTTTGATATTTCAGCGTTCTGACGACCGTTTTTTGCGTTTTTCCCCACTGTTTTCGCTTGTACCGCCCGATTCCGCGTACTAGACTCTCCTGACGAGAGAACGGGAGTTCAACATGGCTGTGATTACTGTCCTGGACGGCCACATCACCCTGAAAGCCGATTTTCATCCGGAGCTGGCCACACAGGCGCGGCGTTATCGGGGACGCTTTATGGGAAAAGAGACCGGCTGGTCCTTCAGGCACGAGCACGAGGAGGCGGTGCGGAATGTCTGCCGCACACTCTACGGCGTGGATGGCACGCCGGAAGCGTGGGGCGATCGCTGCAACGTGCAGATCGAGGTCAACGAGCAGAACATCCGCACACCGTTGTGGCGACAGTTCAACGCCGACATTTATGTCGCGGGCCGGCACGTAGCCGGTGTCTTCGGCCCGCGTCACGTTCTCCGGACAGGCAAGGGCGTGAAGTTCCTGCGCGGCGGTCCGTGCTGTGTTCTTCAGCGCGGCGCCTATGAGATGGACGTGCCGTCCGGCACCCTGCTTGAAATCCGTAATTATCCCCGTGCGGCACTCGACTTTCTGGCCCGATGCCTCGAAGGTCACGGTTCATGGACCGTGGCGCGGGGCTAGAACAGCCCCAGCTGCACGGCTGGTGCGGCCGCGACCGGGGATACCGGCGCCACGCCGTGCTTCGCCATCAGGCGGGCCAGTTCCGCCTTCTCGCGCGCATCCTGATCTTCCCGGGCACGGCTCGCCCATGCCTCGACCAGAAGGTTCTCACGGACACGCTGGCCGATTTCCCGCTCTACGTCCGACCAGACAAAGCCGGGATCTCCCCAGCAGGGATGTCGCGCAATCTGATCAAGGAAATCCCGTCGTGTCGCGGCGCTGTCGAACCATGTCTGAGCGAAGCCGTGCCGGTCATAATGAGCAATGAAGCCGAACATATTGCTCACACGCTTGTGCAGCGACGCCGTGAATTTCCCGGCAGGCATTCCCTCGGCGATGAACCGCAGCATGGCGTTACCCAGCTTCGCTTTTTCCTCGACCGTCGCCCATCTGGTCGGTTTCAGGAAAGCCGGATCGAGCGGCGGCGTGCGGATCCGCTCGCACAGGATCGGCACGCCGCTCATGTGACCGGGCTCCGGTTCCGATACCTGTTATGGAAACGGCTTACGTCCGGCAGATCCGGATATGTGCCGGGACCATTCCCTTCCAGTACCATCTGTTCGAGCAACCTCACGCTGAGATGTGTCCTGCGCCCGTCCCGAAGACTGCGCATCACCGCAAGGTCTGATCGTCCGCTGATGTAACGGTCTTCCCACAGACCCGTCTGGGGATGGCGCGCGGCCGCAGCCTGTGTGCCATTCAGGAATGCCTCCACGATCCAGCGTGAAGCGCGCTCCGGCCGGCCACGCTGGGGAGCCGGCAAATAGAAAATGGCGCCGACGGGCACGGTTCCCACCCGGAGAGGATTGTCGCTTCCCTGGAACGGTGACGTGTAATACTGCCGGTTCATGCCGCTTCTCCTTTTGTCTCAGAGCCTTTGTTCGCGCCGGACGCAGGACCGTTCAGGGCAAGCGCCTCGGCAGCGTCGCTCTCCACGGTCACGATCCATTTGTCCGTTCCGAGCGCACCACTGCGATATGCGGTATCGAACCCGCGCGGTTTGCGGTCGCCCCGGCGAATATGCACGCCGATGGAGAACGACCGCCCGGGATGGTCAGTGGCGATCCTGTCGCCATAAAGCGTCACCGCCTTCGTGAGATCTGCCAGCGTACGGGCTTCGGTCATTCCCCGGTTTCCGAGGTGATCCATGGGCAGAGCGACCAGCACTTTGCCGGTGCCGGAAAGCCTGCGCACGGCAGGGGTCGCAATCAGAGCAAAGACAGGCATGACAGACTCCATCTGTAAAACACCCGTCTCGGGCATGTATTTTTCGGAAACTCTCAGGCGGCGGCGGCCACGTCCCCGATGGGCTGACGGCGCGTCGATGTGTTGAAAATGTATTCGGCGGCGGCCGACGCGGCGCTTGCGGCGGTGAAAATCGCGCGTTTGTCCGCCTTCAGAAGGTCCAGCCAGCTTCCAATGTAATCCGAGTGACGGACGGTCGGCTCGATCTGCAGTTCCGCGCACACGAACGCTGACACCATCTCCGCGACCAGTTCCTCGGCGGCATAGGCGCGGTCTCCGAACCGTTTTCCGAATGTGCGGGCCAGCCGTTTTTCCGAGCCCGTCCAGTGTCCGATCTCATGAAAGATCGTTTTATACCAATCAATTTTTGCGAAATAGGACTGCTGGGGCGGGACGCGGATATAGTCCGGAGCAGGCGCGTAAAACGCCTTATCGCCCCCCACCCGGATGTCTGCCCCGGTGTCGCGCATCAGCGCTTCAGCCTGCGGCACAATCTCGCGCTCGGGCAACGGTGTGGGCGCCGCCCCCATGCCTTCCGGCAGGTTCTCGCACTGGTCCACATTGAACACCGTAAACCGCTTCAGGAACGGAATCGTCCGGGGATCGTCGGCCCCTGCTTCCGACTTCGGTGTGAAACGGTCGGCGTAGAAAACCGTCGTTCCTTTCTCTCCTTTTCTGACATTTCCGCCCTCGGCCAGCGCCTGCCGGAACGTCAGCCATTTCTGCGTGGAGAAGCCCTGCATTTCCACCGAACCCCACAACATCAGAATATTAATTCCGGAATATGCACGGCCCGTCGTCGCGTTCCGGGGCAGGGCGACGCCGCAGTTCGAGCGGCCCCATGGGCACACCCACGGCACGGTGCCATTCTCAAGCTCGCGGATGATCCGGTCTGTCACGGTCTGATGGATGTCAGTGCGTTCGGTTCTGGCCATGATCTGTCTCCAAAACATGCGAAAGCCGCCCCGAAGGACGGCCATTCTCTGCTGCAGATGGGCGGATGGGTTTCATCCGAGATCGAGCACTCCGGTCGTGGGATCCAGGAACAGGTCCGGAAGCACGAGAGCGACGACCAGGGCGAGCGTCCAGAGGAGCACGAGCGCGAGAAACCTGATGATTTCCACGGCGGGATGGGGTTGGGGTGGAGAGACGGTGCGGTCCTGAGCCATTGTCCAGATCCTTTTTTCTGGCGTTTCTGACCCTTTCCGGCGACCGCAGGGCAGACTGACGGGCAAGGGCGCCGCGCAGCGGCGGGATCGGCCTGGCCCGCAGCGAAGCGAGGACACATGCCGACCCACCCCTTGCGCGGCAGGCTGAACTGTGGTGCCGATCCTCTTTTCCGTTTCCTTCCCTTCCTTTCTCAGATTTTCCCCTTTTTTTCTTGCCGCGAAGGCCCCTTCCCTTTCGTGCCTGACGGGCCGGCACGGGGCTTTTCTGGCGGTGCGAGGAAGGGGCATCGGATCTGTGTCGGGGACACGTCGATCCGGAAGTGACCGCGCGCGGTCGCCTCAAGCGCCTTGCGGATAGTCTCGGCAGACAGGAATTCCGCGCCATCATCCCCGCCAAAAGCCGCACGTTTCACGTCGTACCAGTCCTCGGGAGAGGCTTGCGGATCCGCCTCTCTGGCGTAGGCGACAAGGTTCACCTCGCCGTTGTCGCCAGGGAGGCCCGGATGACCATTCGACATCAGATAGATCCCCTGGTCGCCCGCCAGCATGAGACCAGCAGGGATCTTCGTCCGGTCAATATCCTCGTATGCGGGATGTCGGGTCTTCACCCCGGGCCGGAGACAGGCGGGATCATAGAGCTGATCCAGCGTTGGCGTATGTTCGCTCGCGGCGTCGGCGTGGGCGAGCAGCCGCGTCACCAGGGCATGGTCGAAATGCAGTTTCATAATCGTCCTCCTTCTGTGTTCCTCCTGTGAGGACACAAAAAAAGCGGGACACTCTCGTGTCCCGCCCTTTCGTATTACAGGCCATGGTCTTGGTATTGCCGGTCATTCGTCTTCATCATCAAAGAACTGGTACGCCTCTTCTACCATTCCGTCTGAATCAAACATGACGTAATCGCATCCGTTATTTGCGGCATCTTCAAGAATTCGGCGAAGGCTGACAGAACCCGGCCAGTCCGGCGAACAGCGGCGTTCACCCACCCACACGAACCAGCCATGAGGACCGGAGAGACAGGATAGGCCGGTTGCACCGCCTGACTGTGCATAAGCCTCCAGCAACTCCCGATCTGACTTCGGCAGATGGCCGGTGCTGAGATCCATGAAACGTCTGATATGGGCATTCATCATGGAACTGTGCCTTTCTGTTCACGTCGCACTTTCGGGCGGACGGAAAAAAGAGGTGGTCAGGCAGACTGCGATACCGCTATAATTGTGTTGCTGCCTGACGGGATTTGAAACAGGTGTGGCCAAAATGGACACACCTGGAACCGGGGTAGGCTTCGCTAAAAATCAGTCCGTTAGGCGGCGCTTTCGGAAGTCATGTTTCATAAACGTTCCATATCGCTGAAACGTATCAGGATGGCTCTCGCCGCAGGGTGCCCGGTAGCTGAAGAGACTCTCCTCAGCGACCGACTGGCGCATGAAGCTTGTAATCAGCCTCTGTGCTTTCCCGGTATTTTCTATTTTGTGTGGTTATTTGCCCACTCTTCTGCGAGATGAGCTAACGATTGCGGATTACCCATCCAGCGCTCGGGTCTGATGGATCGCGCCCAGTCAGCAAAAGAAGGAATTCGCCCGTGATCTTCGAGAACGTGTTGCTCGGCAATCAGCCTGACAGGAACAATTCTGCCGTCTGAATTCGTAATCACGACGCCGAACTGTGCCTCGCAGGCGAAACATCCCTCTGCATGATGACGAAGCGCCCTATGCCGCATGTCGCCGATAAGCACCTTCGACCAGTCAAACCAGTCGTGAATGGGTTGGTAATCCTCTGGTCGACCACCCCATTTTCGGACGGAAGAGAGAGCGTGATGATATGGATGTGCCACGGCAGACCTCGTCAATAGAGGGATGTCGAATAGTTACGTTCGACGACGTAATCATAATGTTCAAGGGTAATCACCCTGGTCTCCACATCCCAGGTTACTTCGCCTCCTCCACCTTCGTTGTTTTCCCAGCCGCCGTGATCAATGGCGACTATTCCCATAGAGGTATTTTCGATGACTTCTTTGATCTGAACTGTTTTTTTCTCGGGAGTATTATTCCCCCACACGAGATCCTGGACAACCACCTCTTTCTCAACGGAGCAGTCTGCTGGCAGGATACTGAAATCCTCAATTCCCCCGCTGTCACCGCTACCTTCGTACACAACGGTTACACTTGTAACGCCAAGTTCCTGAAGGGCGTCGAACACGACTTCCCGATTTTCGGAAATCACCTTTCTTTCGGCTTTTTCGTAGTCCTGGTAAGAAGACATAATAACCTCACAGGTTTTATTTGGTGTATCATGTGTGTTTCGCAAGCATCTCGTAAGCAGTAGCCAGACCGACCATCTTCTTCATTTCCAAGACCCGCGCGAGCCTGCCTGCCGTCCAGATGCGACTGAAGAGTCTTTCCTTGGGGTTCACCGGATCGCGATGAACTCGATATGCGATCTCAGGAACTCATCCGGGGTCTGCGGCGGTGGAAGCGGGCTCTCGTCCTCGTCGTCAGGATCACCCTCCCCTTCCTCTTCTGCCGCGCGCCGCGAAGGCCCGACCTCATCATCGTCCTGAGCAATCTCCTGCTCAGGTTCGGCCGTCTCCGCAACAGCCATCGCACTGCCATCCGTGACTGCGTCGTCGCCGTGCTCCGTTTCGTCTTCATCGGCGTCCTCCAGATCGTCGTCGCTGGCTTCGGGTGGCGGTGGATTAAGGGCTTCCTGAAACGAGGCGTTCAGCTTCGCGACATCGAGCCCGAACCGGGCCTCGGGATGGACCCAGCCCCCCTGCCCCGCCCGGTCCATCAGCGCCTTGCGCATCTCCTTGCCCGTGTTGCGCGGCAGAATGCCCTCGGCCTGAACCACCTTCGTGATGCCCGGCTTGCTGAGCGTCTTGAGGAAGTCGTCATCGGCCATGGTGGGGAGCCGGGCGTCGGCATTGACGATATGGCCGACCAGCACGCTCCATTCGCCGCTGTTCGTGCCATTCTTCTCGCAGGAGAGCACGGCTTTCAGCACGCGGATCGCCGCCCCGCGCAACAGGGTCTCGTCCAGCGCCAGTTCACCGTCCTGAAACAGTCCGGCAGCCGCTACCAGCCTCTGCGAGGGCCGGCGCTGCGGATACCACGCGCCCGCATCTCCATCGACCCGGACGTTCTGCGCGTTGAAGGCCGCGATCAGCAGCCCGACCAGCGTCCACGGGTCGGCGCCCTCCTGCATCCCGTCCAGCGCCGCGTGCAGGGCCTGTGTCCGGAAGCTGCCGATCATGTCATGTCCGCGCCCGGAAATATCCGCCCGCTCCTTCGGCACGTCGGGCAGAGAGTCAATCACGGCGGACGGCGTGATCCGGTTCGCGGCCGGGCTGTCGGCGAGAATGCACCAGCCACTTTCGACCTTCAGCCTGTGATTGAGCCAGAAGCACTTCGTCGCCCCTTCCCGCTCCCAGTAAATCCGGGCGCTTCCATCCTCGAACAGGGGCTCGCCATCCTCGTCGCTCTGCACGATCACTGCGTCTTCGGGTGTGCTCTGGCTCAGCCACTGGCGCTGCGCCTTCTCATAGGCGATCCCGTCCTCGGTGTAGCGGCCGTCCTTGCCGGCCTCACCGAACAGATCCTCCTGCCAGACGATCCTGCAGCTTTTCGCGATGGCATCGTCAAAGGAGGCATCGGCCGCGTAAAAACGATCCTGTCGCAGCGCCGAGGCAATCCGGCTCCAGTCGGGCTCGGCCGATCCAGGCTGCCACGATCCGTCCGGCAGATGCCGGCCATCTCCCTCGCAGGCCTCGACGTCTTCCGGGGGCTCCGTGCCGACCGGAAACCCGAAATAGCGCCAGACCTGTTCCTGCAGGCCTTTCGAGGCCAGCGCGATACTGGCCAGCCCACGGCTCTCCGGTCCTTTTCCGGCCTCGATCCAGGCGAGAATGTCCGGCAGGACCGATGACAGCCGGCTGATCTGTTTCAGCTGCACCGGCGTCAGCATCAGCGCCTTGCAGATCGCGGTGTCGTTCCACTGCTTTTCCGCCCGGAGCGAGGAAATGACCCGCCACTGTTCCACCTGTGTCATTGGCTGGCGGATCATGTTTTCCGACGCCGCGCGCATCCGGTCCAGTTCCTCGTCATCGCCCGCCACGACCACCTGAATCGTCTTCAGCCCGGCCTTCACGGCGGCGCGACGGCGACGATGGCCGGCAACGATCATCAGGCCATCCGGGGTTTCCCGGACCAGAGGCGGATGGATGATCCCGACCGCCTTGACGTTCAGCGCCAGCTGCCGGTCTTCCGTCTCGTTCGGGGCTGCGGTGCGGGGATTCTCGGGATTGTCGAGCAGCGTCTTCGGATCGACTTCGCGCAGTTCCATGGTTTGCACTCCTGTTTTCAGGACTCTTTCCTGATGCTTTTCCGGCAGGCAGCGCCGGACAGGCGGGGCAAGGGCGCCGCGCAGCGGCGGGATCGGCATGGCCCGCAGCGAAGCGAGGACACATGCCGACCCACCCCTTGCGGCGGCTGTCCGGAGATGGCAGCCGCTCTCAGGCTGCCGTCTCTTCCTTTTCCTTGTCCTGACCGTCATCATTCGCCGCCTCCTCTTCCGTCGAGGTGGCGGCGAGATCGTCTTCCAGCGCTTTCAGTTCGGCGCGCTTTTCATCGAGCATCGCCTGTTCGGCGAAGGGCAGACCCAGCCGGGACTGGTAGGACGGCAGGCGACGCTCTGCTTCCTCCCGCGTCCTGATGGCGTCGCGCAGCGCATCATCAAGCCGGAGCAGCGCGTGCTCGATGCGCGAAACCAGCCCGAGACCTTTCGTGTCCTCTTCGATCGTGACGGTGATGCGGCCCGACCGCGCTTCGAGGAACAGCGTCACATCGACGGTGCGCTTGTCGGAGCGCCGGATCCAGCCCGGTTCGGCCTCGCATACGACAGCGAAGCCCCCGATCTGTCCGAGAGTCCACTTCCCTTCCTCGCCATTCTTCGCCGCCATCCGCACCTGGGACAGGAGCCACGATCCGGCCTTCTCGCGCTCCGTCACATTGCCTTTCTCACGACACAGCGCGAAGGCCTCGCCTCTGGTGGGCTGGCGGACAGCAAGATCCGCCTCGATCAGCGGGATCAGACGGTCGGCGCCGGCAATCTCGCGCTCAGCCCGTTCAATGGCGCGCTTCACCGCAAACTGATCATCGTAATGAGCAGCCGCCAGCCGCTCCAGCCGCGCCAGATCGGCTTCCAGCCCGGCTTTCTGCATCAGGCGCGCATCGCCCGAGGCCAGAGCCTTGGCCATGGCGAACTGGTTGCCCCCTTCCCCGCCGATGTCCTCGATCCGGCGGATGGACCGGTCGCCCGACATGGCGAGCCCGATGAAACGCTGCTTGCGCTCCAGAAGCTGCCAGTTTGTCGCATCAACGGACCCCTGCTGGGCATAGGCGTACAGCTCGATTTCCTCGTGCTGATTGCCCTGCCGCTCGATCCGGCCCTCGCGCTGGATGATGTCCGAGACCAGCCACGGCACATCGAGATGATGCAGGGCTTTCAGCCGCTGCTGGGCATTGACGCCCGTGCCCATGGTCGCGGTCGAGCCGATCAGGATCCGCTTGCGTCCCGCATTGAGGTCGCCGAACAGCTTCTGCTTCGCAGCGCTCTTTTTGTAGTGCTGCATGAACGCGATTTCCGCGCGCGGCACGCCCATGCGGATCAGCTCGTCACGGATCCAGGTGTAGGCCGAGAAGCCCCGCGTCTCCATCGCGCTCTCGGTGCCGAGGTCGGAGAAGATCATCTGCACCGCGCCCGGCAGATCACAGGGCCGGCCGGTCTCCGGATCGGTGTAGCGGTTGTCCGACGTTTCCTACCAGATCCGGAACACGTTCCCGATCATCAGGTTCAGCTTCGAGCTGCCATCATTGGCGGCCAGCGGCGCCACGAACCGCAGATCGATCGACGCATGACGGGCGTCGGTGATGACGGACAGAAGGATGTCATCGCCCTTCTGTGGCCGGCCCTCACGCGCCTCGATGGCGTCGATCCGCGCCGCGAGCGTCTTCTGATACGCCCGGAAGTTGTCGTTCGTCGGGGCGACGATGATCTCGCGCCGACCTCCCCGGATCGCCGGCAGTTTCACATACTGGCGCAGGTCATCCTGCTGAACGACATCAGCGAAGTCGCGATACATCGCCATCAAATCGGCGACATTCACAAACTCTGTGAACCGTGTGACCGGCTTGTAAAGGCCGCTCGGCTGCAGCTCCAGTTCGGTGCGGGTTTCGCCGAAATTCGCCGCCCAGGCATCGAACTCATGCAGGAAGCGCTTCTGCAAGGCTTCGAGATCCATATAGCGGCTGACCGTCCACATCTCGGCCAGTGTGTTCGTGATCGGCGAACCGGACGCCATGATCAGAGGCCGTTCCGGATTCTTCGCTGCCAGATAGCGGGTTTTCACGAACAGATCCCACGCCCGCTGTGATCCGTTCGGATCGACGCCTTTCAGGTCGGACTGGTTGGTGGCGAAGCTCAGCTTGCGGAACTGCTGTGCCTCATCGACAAGAATCTGATCGATGCCGATTTCGCCCAGATGCAGAAGGTCGTCCTTGTGGCCGGAGAGGCCTTCCAGCTTCGCCTGCATCTTCTCCTTCATGCTCTCGATCCGCTTGCGCGAGAGCCGGTCATCCGCATCGACGCTTTCCAGCACTTCCTCGAAGGAGGCGATCTGCTCCTCGATCATCCGGCGCTCGAAATCCCCCTCGACCGGAATGAATTTGAACGCATCATGCGTGATGATGATCGCGTCCCAGTTGCCGGTCGCGGCCCGGGCGAGGAACCGCTGCCGCTTCGCCTTCACGAAGTTGGTCTCATCGGCGACAAGGATCCGCGCCGTCGGGTAGAGCATCAGGAACTCGCGCGCCATCTGCGCAAGACAGTGACCGGGCACGGCGATCATCGCCTTGCTGATCAGGCCGAGACGCTTCTGCTCCATGACGGCGGCGACCATCGAGAACGTCTTTCCCGAGCCGACGGCGTGGGCGATATACGTGCCGCCAGCCGCGATGATCCGCCAGATCACCCGCTTCTGGTGGCTGCGCAGGCTGATCGTGGTGCTGGCGCCGGGCAGGCGGAGATGGGAGCCGTCGAACTCCCGCGCCACGAGGTTGTTGTAGGTATCGTTATACAGCCGGACCAGCCGCTCCGCCCGGTCGCCGTCCTGCCAGACCCATGTCTCGAAAGCACGCCTGATCGCCGCGAGTTTTTCCTTTGCGGCTTCCGTTTCCTTCGTGTTCAGCTCGCGGTGCTCATTGCCGTCACCGTCGCGCCAGACGTCCCAGATCTTCGGTGACGCCTGGGTCAGCGCGTCTTCCAGCAGCTCGCCCGCATGACGGCGTTCCGTCCCCCAGACAGAGGTGGCCTCGGCCTTGCCCAGGAAGCCCCGCTTCTCCACCGTCCAGCACGCTACGGCGGCGGAATGATGGATCGTGGTTTCCACCCCCAGAACCTCGGCGGTAAAGGCGACGATGTCGCTGACCGGCAGCCAGGGCGCTCCGAGGCGCGCCGTGATTTCGGACGGGCGCAGATCGGCCGGCTGCACGGCTTCCAGCGCCGTCACATTGCGGGCGTAGCGGGGGTCGGCCCGGGCCGCATCGCGGGCCTGCTCCAGTTTTGTGCGCACCGCGCCGGAGAGCATCTCATCCGACGTGACCCAGACATCGCGCCCGTCCGTGCTGCGCTCCGGGTCGAGATACACCGCCTCGCCAAGAGCTGCGACGACATCGCCTTCGGGCTGTCCCAGAAGCTCGGCGATGCGCGGCATCTCCACGCCACCCGTTTCATGCAGACAGACCGCCAGGGCATCGTGCGCGGAATGGATCTCCGGCTCGACCGGGGCGTGGATCACCCGCTCCGAGAAGATCGGTCCCATCCGGCCCTTCTGTGTCGCCTCGTCGTACTCTTCGATCGAGGAGACCAGCCAGACATCCGGGTCGTCGTAGAACGGCGTCAGGTTCGGCCGCCGCTGGGTCTCGTTCTCCACCCCGGTTTCCGGATCGACGCGGACGGTCACGTTCGTCAGGTTGATCGGACCGTACTGCCGGACAAAGCTGAGATAAGCCCGCTTCAGCTCACCCTGCAGGCGGCCATAAGGCAGGTTTTCCATCTGTGCCCGCAGGACCGCCCGGGCGGCATCGCGGATCGGCACGAGAGCGGAGATGATGCGGGCGTGCTTCTGGAAAATGCCCTCCTTCTGCTCACCTTTTCTGATCGGGACCGTCACCGCCTGTCCGTCCGCAATCTGCTGCAGGACGCCCCTGGTGACGAAATACGAGCCTTCCTTCAGGAGGGCGCCGTCCGCTGCGGTGCCGACCAGAACGTCGGATCCTGCCGGCCTGACGATGCGCTGCTCCGCGGGCGCCGGGAACCGCACATCCTGCCCGATCCGGGCCAGAGCCTCGGGCAGCACGGTATCGGGGGCGAGCCCGTCCGGCGCCTCGCAGGTGTAATCCGGGCCGAACTGTGTCGTGGTCCAGCCATGACGGCCCGCCACCTGTTCCGGACGGTCGAGGAAATAGCGGCTGATCACCAGCGGTCCGTTGCCCTGGTTGCTCCCGGGCACCTCGCCGGTTTCCAGCCAGTTTTCATCTCCGGGCAGATCGCCGATCCCGCGTTTGCGGAACACGAGCACATCAATGACCACATCGGTGCCGGCCTCGTTCCGCATCGTGCCGGCAGGCAGGCGCACCGCCCCCACGAGGTCAGCCATCTCCGCGATCGTGCGGCGGGCGGTGCTGTCGGTCTTGTCCAGCGTGTAGCGGGAGGTCACGAACATCGCGACACCGCCCGGACGCAGCGCCTCGACGGAGCGGGCAATGAAATAGTCATGCAGGCTCAGTCCGAGGCGGGCCAGGCCTTCCGGTCCACGCACCGTGCGATTGGAAAACGGCGGATTGCCAATGGTGAGATCGTATCCGGCCGCCAGCTTCGCCGTGGTGAAATCCTCGCTGCGGATCCACTGGTTCGGATAGAGTTTACGCGCGATCCGCGCCGTGATCGGATCATTCTCGATTCCGGTGAAGGCGATCCGGCCTTCAAGGTTTTCCGGGCGGGCGGCAATGAAGAGGCCGCTTCCACAGCCCGGCTCCAGCACGGAACCGCCTCTGAAGCCCATGCGCAGCGCCGTATCCCACAGGGCACGCACGATCGTCTCGGGCGTGAAATGCGCATACTGCGTGGCGCGTTTGAGCCCTGCCCGCTCCGCGTCCGTAGTCGTGGCCAGCAGGCTCTCCCCGATCTCCTCCCATCCGGTCTTAAAGCCGTCCTGGCCGGGCGGGAACAGATTGTTCGCCAGGTCCCCTGCCCCGAAGCCGATAAACCGTGACAGCACGACCTGTTCAGCGGCCGTGGCGTTGCGGTCTTCCTCTTCGAGTTCTCTGAGCAGGGCGATGGCCAGCACGTTGTCGCGGGCGCGCTGCCGCCAACCGTCTGCGAGGCCGCGTGTGCCGCAGAGACGGAAGTCGGTCTGAGGAATGGCGAGCGAGGCAACGGGTACGGACGAGGCGGGGACGGGAGATGTTCCCTCTTCTCCTTCGAGTTCGCCCCAGAAAAGATCGCTCTGCGGATCGCCGAGTGCGGTTGTGCCAAAAAGGCTGAGCTGGAGTGACATGATCGGGCTCCGTACAAACGCCGGCGCCCGGCCCTGCTCGCGCAGGCCGGGGGATTGCCGGGTTCAGGTTTTCAGGGTGTCAGGAAAGGCTTTTTCTCTTTCCTTCAGCCTTCATCGCGACCGGGTCGGATGGGGGGACGCAAGGGCGCCGCGCAGCGGCGGCACCGCATCCCGCGCACAGATGGCGAAGCCGGCGAGCACGGGGAGGAGCCACCCCTTGCGGCGCGCCGGCCGATCTGGTGTGGAGATTTTAACTAGGCTCAGGATTACTTATGGTAATTACTATAATACCTCTGATATACATTTTATTATGTGGTACTTCTTAAGAGTATGTGAGGTTTATCTCTCTAAAGTATGAATAATTGTGGAGTGTTTTGTTTCTTTTGTTGTTTAAATTATTTTCTCATTGTTTGTGGCGAGGTTGCCTTTTGCGTGAGAGGGACAATTATCCACAAGGACATCGTTAAAGAGTTATTTTAATTTGTTAAAGAGTTATAGAGCTGAAAACGCAATATATATCAATTGGTTATCGTCGGTATTCGTGCTCGATGTTCCGAAGATGCGTGCGCGATGTTCTGTTTGGTTTTGTGCGTGATATACCGTTTGACTGTGCTCGATGTTCCGAGCGAATGTGCGCGATGTTCCGTTATCGCCGTGGTGATCTGTGGATAGTCTGTGGATAACTGATAATCGAGTCGTGTGCACGGTCGTTAAATCGCGGCGCGAGTCGATTATATCTTGCGATTTGCAAGTAAAATCGCCCGGTCTCGCTCGGTTTTAGACCGAGTGCACAAAAGATCGGAACATCGCGCACACAAGTTGCGTGACCTTCGACAGCAACCATGAATGCGGCCATCGGAAAGTGTAAAGAGCAAACATCGGAACATCGCGCACACCATATATAGCGACGGACTGCAAGTTTCCTGATGAGTGTCCGGCGTTCAGGCACCCTCGATGGATCGGAATATCGCGCACATGACGTGGAGTCACATGCTCGCCGCCGTGGGTTCGCTGTCTCGATGCTCGAATACAACAACAGGCCGTCCACCTCTTGGACCGAGCTCCAGCGCCAATTTATAATCTGGGATCACATCGTCGTTGATTATCTTCAGGAGATCTCGTTTGAAGAAACGCAGTTCGCGTGATGTCCCAATCTTCTTCGCCAGTTTTTCAAGACTGATTCGCCAGGAGTCTTGGTTGCCAAGATGCTTACGCCCGATCTCATATAATCGACGACCGAGACCACTCTCAAGATCGAAATAGGTGGGATTGATTGTCAGTACGCGTCTCTCTTTGACCAGCGCGCGAAACATCCAATCATTCAGAGTAATCTCGATCGCAGCCATAATTTTTCGGCCCGTTGACGTCTTCCGTTCTACCACGCGCCAGGTTTCAATCCAGCCAAAACCCCGCCGATCTCTCTCGTCCGCTGACTCAATGGAGGTCATGATGTTTGTCGATCGAAGACGGAACAGCGCATCGAGAAGGAGCTCATAGCTGCGTTTTCCTGTTCCGCGGCCTGTGACGCGCAAGAGATCGTGAGCCGCGAAGCGGACAGTATGATCAACCTCCATCCCGCGTTCGATACGCTCGTTAATCAATGAGACAACATACAGAAGAACGTCCTTATCCCAGATTGTGGCTAATCCCTTTGGTCCGGGTTCGATCGTAATTTGAGTTCGTCCATCGTCATAAATCAGCGGCTCCATTCTGGGCTGTTTCTGGATGCTGAAAAACGGGAACTCCATAAGTGCCCTGTCGTCTTTGAGCGGAGCTCCCACAAGGGAGTCGATAAAGAGGTCGGTTTCGTTTCCAGCCATAGTTTACCGGCTCCCGAGGAATGTGCGCGAAGTTCCGAATAGTAGGAGGATGGTGAGGTTAAGGGTCAAGAATTTTCGTCCTCGGCTTGCTCCAGTATCTGGTCAATTTCAGCCCTGAGCATCTGCAGTCGGGTGCGGTCGAGTTCGGTAAGGTTGACATGCTGAGCCCGGACCTGGCTCAGACGGTGAGCCATTTTTTCGACAGATCCAAAAGTAAAATGCCTTGTTTTGCCCGGTTGTTGCTCTGAGTCCCGAATACCATCCAATTTTCCAAGACGAATGGCTTTGACGGTAAGCTGTCCGGATTTTGCTTGCTCGATAAGCTCATTGCGCCGATCTGGGTCTTGAACCCGCGCGAGTTCGACCAGCGCGTTTCTTGCTATCGCGCGTTCGGACGCTAGTTCATTCAATACCTCCGGGGGCAAGGTCAGAATCTTGAGGATGGCACTGACTTCAGCGCGGCTCTTGCCCAGCGCTTCGGCCGCCTGCGTCTGAGACCAGCCTTTTTGGGTAATCAGACGATCTATAGCGGTTGCTTCCTCCTGTGGATTCAAATCTATTCTTTGCAGATTTTCTAATAGCGACGCGATTTCCGGATCGCCATCGTGCTCAATTCCAAGCATCGTGTTCCAGCCGAGGAGCTTTGCGGCGCGCCAACGACGCTCACCCGCTACAATCGTCCATTTCGGATGCTTGGCGGTACTGTCCTGTGCTCGCCTGACAAGGATGGGCTGAAGTTGTCCTTCAGCATCCATCGTCTCCGCAAGTTTTGTAATGCTTTCTTCTTCAAATGTTTTTCTTGGCTGCTCAGGATCGGGCGCAGTACTAGCGACTTCTACTTCAAAAGTATGTCGAAATCGTCCCCCTTGCCGGATGAAGTTATTGCCAGCATCAGAGACTAGTCCCGCAGCCACACCAAGAATGGGTGATGGAGCTTTTGGCTTTCGCTTCGTTGTCATTAGGGAGTTTCCTCCAAAGTCTGGATTTCGGCGAGCGGCAGGTCAGTCTTGGATTGAAGTGCTTTGGCGAGATTGAGATACGGGACCGTGGAGTTTGCGGAAGGTGATGCTTCAAGAGCGACGCGTCCTGCGCGCGCAGCGTGACCGTACACGGCGCTGGCTGGAACTGGCTGCAAGACGGGTGCACGGTCTCTCATCATCAGCCACAAATGATGAAGCACTTCGCGGTCGACAGATTTTCTAACGCTGTACTGGGTTGGGAGAATTCCTGCCAATCTTAAACTCGGATTGAGACGTCTCTGGATTTTTCCTATTGTCCCGATAATAAGTCCGACGCCCATAGTGTCGTAGGGCTCAGTTCTAACGGGCACGATTGCTTCGTCGGCCGCAGCTAAACTCATCCAGGTCAGCATTCCGAGATTGGGAGGTGCATCGATTACGATCCAGTCGTAATTCGCTCGCGCTGGCTCTAACGCTTCGCGCAGAGCTGCGTCGAAGCCGGGCTCTCGCTTTCCGTCTGTTTCGGCCAAATCAATGTGGCTTGCTATGAAATCGAAAGGTAGTGACCGGCCGTCAGGCAGCACACCTGCGTGCACTATCACTTCGGAAATAGGCTTGCCTCCCAGGACCAGATGGGCTGTGGTTTTCCCTTGGTGGTAAAGGTCAGTGTTCGTGCCAGCTAGGATCCCGGCTGTGGCTGTAGCTTGCGGGTCCATGTCGATCAAAAGAACTCGACAGCCCAACAAGGAGAATGCATACGCAAGATTGAGTGATGACGTCGTTTTTCCGACACCACCCTTTTGATTGGCGAGGACCAAGACCCGCGCTGTATCCTGGATAGCGCCAGTCATGCTTTCGATTATGTCGGCGACGTCATCGGGGATAGGTTCCTTATCGTTCTCCCATCGGCTTATTTTGGGTTTGTCATAGCTTCTGCCTAGCCGACGGTTTAGTTCGTCCTTAAGTTCGCCTTGGCTCAAGCGCAGATTTAGCCTGCTATTGCGAAGTGCCTGCCCATTCACGTGCAATTCTCCAGATTCTTAATGCTGCGCTGCTCAACGCCATCAACATCAACAATGATGGTTGATGTTGTCTTTATATTCCGCGCGGAGTCAAGTTATCGCGTCAACTATTGCCATTCGGACTGCGAAAATGTTCGCGTGCGCAGGCGTGCCGCTCCATTGTTCCCGTAATGACGATCTATGTTCTGACGTCAGAACATCGCATGGATGTTACGAGATTGGTCGTGATCGGCTCATACAAAGGCCGGTGGCGGGTTGATTGATGCGCTTCGCCGGTTGACCGACCAGGGAAGCACTCAGATTGTTGTGACCCATGTTCTGACGTCAGAACATCCTCGCTGCGCAGTCAGGCTGATCGGGTATCCGGAAGGTCGCAACAATGACGACCTATCTTTGCTACGCCCGCGCCTTCTGAGTGTTTAACTGAATTGATGCCGGTACATGTGTGCATATATTTTGTCGGACCGCGCAAATAATATTAAGGCGTGCTTTCGGTCAGGCTTAGCACTCATTCTTTGAGCCAGAAGATGGAGGGTTCGAAAAACTCTCTGGTTATGAGGCCCTGTGTGTGATTCCATCGTTCATCTTACGATGAGGGATGGATGATGATGCAGCCCGGTTTTTTTGATGTTGAAGATCGCCTGGCTCGTCTGAGTGGGCTTGGTGACCAGCTCGAAGCGTTTTCCCGGACTGTGGATTTTGAAGTATTCCGTCCTGACCTGGAGAAGGCTCTGGCCTATGCGGACGGGAGCAAAGGCGGCCGTCCGCCGTTTGATCCGGTGCTGATGTTCAAAATCCTGGTGATCCAGACGCTGAATAATCTGTCCGATGAACGGACGGAATATCTGATCAATGACCGCCTGTCCTTCATGCGTTTTCTTGGTCTGGGGCTGTCAGATCGCGTGCCCGATGCCAAAACGGTCTGGCTGTTTCGCGAGCGTCTGACACAGGCGGGTGCGGTCGATGGTCTGTTCAATCGCTTTGATGCAACCCTGCGGAACGCTGGTTATCTCCCGATGTCAGGGCAGATCCTGGATGCAACGCTGGTCGCGGCTCCCAGGCAGCGCAACACAAATGCTGAGAAAGCGGATCTGCGTGAAGGGCGGATCTCACAGGACTGGCAGGACAAGCCGTCAAAGCTGTCCCACAAGGACAGGCATGCGCGGTGGACGCTGAAGTTCACGAAAGCAAAGCGGCAGGAGGATGGGACGATCCCCGCAACAGATCTTGCCATCCCATTCTTTGGCTACAAATCCCATGTCTCCATCGACCGAAAATTTCGGTTGATCCGGAAATGGAAAACAACCGATGCCGCCGCCAGTGATGGTGCGCGATTGAGAGAGGGCTTGCTGGATAAAACCAATACGGCCTCAATAGTCTGGGCAGACACAGCCTATCGCTCAAAAGCCAACGAAGACTTCATGGAGAAGCAGGGCTTTGTCTCGAAGGTCCACAGGAAAAAGCCGCATCTCAAGCCTATGCCTCGGCACATCCAGAAATCCAACGCCGGAAAGTCCGTTATCCGGTCACGTGTCGAGCATGTCTTTGCTGATCAGAAGTCACAGACCGGACTGTTCATCCGGACAGTGGGTATCACTCGTGCAACCATGAGGATCGGGCTGGCCAATATCGTCTATAATATGCGCCGCCTTCTCTTCCTCGAGAGGATTAACGCCCACGCGTAGCAGTCCAGCGGATGATCGTTCCCGATCTGCTCAAAACGCAGAGCGAAAGCCACCCCAGGAGCCATCAATCAGCACGCCAAAACTCTGAAATCAGGAGCCAGACGCATCAATCAACGGTTCTTCGATCTCTCCAGGTTATCCTCGCTGGAGTAGAAGCAGCAGAAGCAGTGGCGGCAAAAGCGTATGCCGAACCAAACGGGATGGTACGGGTAAGTTGTCCGCAGGGACTGATCCAGCGTCTGATCTCCGAAATTCTACCAGACTTCATGACAGCTTATCCAAAAGTCCGAGTGCAACTGAAGGTGATTAATCGTCCGGCAGATCTCGTTGACGATGGGATAGATATCGCGCTGCGTGCTCGTTCCGGTATTGATCCCAATAGCAGCCTGATTGTTCGGCCCCTCGGGTATTCTCGCCTAGTACTTGCAATGAGCCCTGCACTGCGCAGTAGCGGCTATGAAATGCTATCGCTCGATCGCATAGCAGAGGTACCGACCTTGTCGATGGCGGAGACCAATGATGAAGACATCTGGCATCTGACTGGTCCGGGAAACGAGGTATATATGATACATCATCGCCCACGCCTTTTATGTAGTAACTTTGACATGCTGCATGCCGCTGCACTCGAAGGGGTCGGCATCGCACTTCTTCCTTATCATATCGCTAGAGCATCTTTCAAATCCGGTGAGCTTATTCATGTCCTGCCTGACTGGGGGTCGCCTTTCGGCGTAGTGCAGGCGGTGTTCTCAACGAAGAAAGGATTGCTGCCAGCTATACGGGCGCTAATCGAATATCTCGCTATTGCAGTCCCGCGCATACTCTCTTCCGCACCATAGGCAGCGCCAAGTTCTTCTAATTAGGTATGCCAATGTGCCGAAGAGAGAGGTGGTCCCCATTTTTCGGACAGGGCGATAAGCTATCATCTGGCCTGAACGAGGACGGGTTTTATGGGCAAGGTTACGCGGAAACGGTATGCGGCAGAGTTCAAGTCACGGGTTGCGCTGGAGGCGATCCGTGGGGAACTGACGCTGGCGGAACTGGCTTCGAAACATGGGGTACATCAGACGATGATCGCCCAGTGGAAACGGCAGGCGATCGAGGGGATGGCGGCGACCTTTTCCGGGAAGACGGTGGCTGAGCCCCCGGTCAGCCCAGCTGACGTGGAGAAACTGCACGCGAAGATAGGCGAACTTCTCGTGGAACGGGATTTTTTGCGGGATGCCTCTGCTCGGTTGGGCGTGATCAGAGGCGGCAGATGATTGACCTGAAGCGAGCGCGTCTGCCGATAATCCGGCAATGCACGCTGCTGCAACTCAACCGGTCGGGCGTCTACTATCGGCCTGTGCCACAGAGCGAGGCCAATCTGGAGCTGATGCAGCTGATCGACGCCCAGTTCCTGGAAACGCCGTATTATGGTTCACGGCAGATGACATGGCATCTGCGCCGCCTGGGACATGAAGTGGGCCGCAAGCGGGTCCGGCGGCTCATGGCGATCATGGGCCTGCGGGCGATCTACCAGAAGCCGCGCACGACCGTGCCCCATCCGGAGCATCGGAAATATCCATATCTGCTACGGGATCTGGTCATCAATCGGCCTGACCAGGTCTGGTGTTCCGATATCACATATATTCCCATGAAACGGGGATTTCTCTATCTCGTGGCGATCATGGACTGGTTCACGCGCAAGGTCCTGTCCTGGCGTCTGTCGAACACGATGGACGTGGAGTTCTGTATCGAGGCGCTACAGGATGCCCTCATGCGCTATGGCGCCCCGGACATTTTCAATACTGACCAGGGGTCGCAATTTACGACACCCCGTTTCACCGGGATACTGGAAGAGCGTCAGATCCGCATCAGTATGGACGGGCGTGGGCGATGGCTGGACAACGTGTTCATCGAGCGTCTGTGGCGGTCGCTGAAATATGAATGCGTCTACCTGCACGCGTTCGAGACCGGATCAGAGCTGAGGGCCGGGCTTGGCAGATGGATCGCCCATTATAACGAAAGGCGTCCGCATACGGCGCTGGCTGGACGTACGCCCGATGAGGCGTATCATAACGTGCCGACGCCATCTGGTCCGGGGTTAACCCCGGACCAGATGGCCAACAGCAACGCCGTCAGAAGGGCGGCATAACAACAACCGGGTATAGCTTATCAAGCCCGCAAAACTGTCCGAACGGACGGGACCACCTCAGAGAGAGCCAACTCGGTGTTTAGTCCCGGGCTTTAATTGTGTGGCATTTTCACGTGAATGAAGGAAGCATTGCATTATGGACGGTCGTCACGACCATGTATGCCGTGCGAACAGCAGTACAGCGATCGCGGGCTTCGCTCACGGCGCTGAGTGAGGAGTTCGGTATCAACCCGGGAACGGTTGCCACGTGAGGGACGCGTCAGACTGACGAAGGCCAGTAGACAGGACCAGAAGCCAGCGTTTCAAACGTTCCCCGATTGGGTTCTTTCATCTCGGTATCAGCGGAAATCGAGAAAGCTGAGGGCAAGCTGTGCCTCTTCGTAAGCCATCGCCCGGACCAGCAAATTCACTGTCACACGACTGGCCGAAAAAGCCGATGAAGACTTCATGGAAAAGCAGGGTTTTGTTTGCTGAGTTCATCGCAAGCAGCTTTATCTCAAACCGATGCCGAAGCATATCCAGAGATCCAGTGCCAGAAAATCCGTTATCAGATCCCATATCGAGCATGTCTTTGCCGATTGAAAATCACAGACAGGACTGTTTGTCCAAAACTTGAAATTAGGGGCTGGACGCATATACTAACGGCTCTTCGATCGCTACATTTCATCGCACGTTGCGCATGGGAAATCTCGTGAAAAAGCTTTACGAGCCTGACCTTCCACTCCTACGGGTAGATACGCTTTCTTGGCGCTGGTGATGCTAATTTTGAAGCTGTGATCAAGGTTGCACACCCAGGATCTTAAAATATCAGTTCCAGATTAAACGTTGCGCGATCGTCTTCGCCTCGTCTAGAGCGGTTCCACCGAACTCTGAATCGAGAGGAGACACTGAAGGTGAAATGTGATTCACCGTTTTTGTTGATGGAGACGGTGATGGCACGAGCATTGAGTGATAATCTTCGGGAGCGGGTTGTGGAAGCTGGAGTTGCGGGAGCACCGGCCCGCTCGCTTGCAGCGCAGTTTGGAGTTGAGATTTTGTCAGCGATCCGCTGATTGCGTCGGGAACGTGAAGGCGGCGATCGCCAGGGTAAGCCACGCGGGTCACGGCTGGACGCGCATGAAGCGTTCATTGCTGGCATGATCGAGGTGCTGAAAGACATTACGCTCAACGAGATGCTGGCGCGCCTGCAAAGCGAATGTGGCATCGAGATTGGCCGTAGCATGCTCAACCGCTGGCTGCGGCAGCACGGCCGGACATTCAAAAAAGACCGCTCATGCACTGGAGCAGGAGCGTGAAGACGTCTTGAAGCGACGGCAGGAGTGGTTCGCTCTCCAGCCCGATCTCGATCCGCAGCGACTGGTGTTCATTGACGAAACCAGCCTCTCAACGAAACTGGCCCGTTTGCGCGGGCGTGCCTTGCGCGGGGAACGCTGCCGCGCCGGTGTGCCGCACGGCCACTGGAAAACCACGACCTTCACCGGTGGGCTACGTCTGACAGGCCTGACCGTGCCCTTCGTACATGATGGTCCCATGAACGGCACAATCTTTCAGGTCTACGTCGAACGGGTTCTTATCCCGACACTGAAGCCGGGCAATATCGTCGTGTTGGACAATCTTCCGGCGCATAAGCTTTCTGCAATACAGAAGGTCATTGAGCAGGCAGGGGCGGAACTGATGTTCCTTCCGCCATACAGCCCGGACTTCAATCCCATCGAGATGACCTTCTCAAAACTCAAGGCCTTGCTGCGCGCCAGAGCCGAACGGACTGTCCGTGCTCTGTGGGATACCGTCGGCGCGCTGCTTCCGGCTTTCACATACAGTGAATGCGCCAGCTTCTTTACAGCCGCTGGATATGAACCAGACTAAAGTGGAACCGCTCTAGAGCACTCAAATGAGCAAAACGCTTCTCAAAACGGAAAACAGACCTTTTCAGGACTCATTTTCTCCAATCAGTGCATGGAATTGTAATCATAGGGCAGGTCTTAAAACCAGAGAACTTTTCCAATCATCTATTTTTTTGCGTTATATCCACTCGCATATAGCGACAGTGGCGGGAATGACGACGACCATGCCGAGCGTCGTGAGCAGCATGATGCTGGCTGTTTCTACCTCGCACTTCCCATACTGCTGGGCAAACAGGGCAGACGGTGTGGAGGTAGGCATCGCACTTGCGACAAAAGCTGCTTTCGCCATAGCGGATTTTAGTCCCCATGCCTTGAGGGCGACGAAGAAGACTGCTGGTTGCAAGACGACACAGACGAGCGATCCCAGTATAACGGTCCTAGATCTGAGATTAAGGGAATAAGACGCAAGCGCGAGCCCGCAGGCGAAGATCGCCGCTCCTGGTGCGCAGACTGCTAGAGGCTTGAGCACGGACACGGAAACCGGCGGCATCGTCAGACCGGACAGAGACACGATGGTGCCCAGCACCGGTGCCCACACAAGGGGGTTCTTGATCGTTTTTCCAAGCGTTCGGGCCAACGAGGGTCTCGACGTTTCTGACCTGGACGCGCTCTCGAGCAGGTAGATGACGACTGAAACCTGTAAGAGGTTTGTGACAACCGCAGCCAGACCGACTACGCCGCCGCCGACCGTATCGCCATAGATTGGATCGAGGACCGTCAGGCCATAGATCGGTGCGGCTGTGGAGGACACCGCATAGCCGAGGAGGACTGCGGTCAGCCGGTCGCGCGTCATCATGCACAGGACGAGATAGCTCACGCCAAAGAAGAGCGAATATCCGATGATCATGACCACAACGAGTGGCCCCTGCTGAAGGAGCAAGTCGCGTTTGAAGGTCGCCATGCTGAGGAAGAGCGCAACCGGCAGGGCATATTTCAGCGCGAAATGACTGAAACCGATGGCCTGATCGTGATCGAAATCCTTGTACTTCCCGGCCAGATAGCCCAGCCCGAATATGAGGACAACCGGAGCGATGGCGGCGACGAGTATCACGAGATTCACGGATCTGCTCCGGGTTGGTGAGAGAAGGCCTCATCATCCCCGGTGATCGGCTCGAGCCGATCACCGGGGATGACTTAGGTATGTCAGAGTTCCTTGTAGACCGGCTTGTAGAGCAGCCCCTCGATCCAGGCGCGGATATTTTCCGGACGCTCGACGGTGGCCTGTCCACTATCGAAGATATGCTCCGCAACCCGCGTGGCGGTCGTCACTTCGGTCTCCAGGATGTTGGCTTGGAGCGGGAACAGCATGCCATGCTCGCGTGCGCTCGGCCCCACCTGATCCGCTGTCGCGGCGGCGGCGGTGATGAACATATCGTCCGTGATCCGCGCGGGACGGGTCGCGTAAACGGCGAGGCCGATTGCCGGAAAGATATAGAAATTGTTGGCCTGTCCCGGGTGGTAGCTCTTTCCCTGATATTCGAAGTCCGGAAATTGGACTCCAGCGGCGTATAATGCTTTGCCTTTTGTCCAGGTATAGGCCTGCTCGGCCGTACATTCCGCCTTGTTCGTCGGATTGGAGAGCGGGAAGATCACCGGCCGCTCGTTCAGTTTTGCCATCTCGCGGACCACCTCCTCGGTGAATGCGCCGCCGATGGTGCTGACGCCGATCAGAATGGTCGGCTTGAAGGTTCTGACGACCTCGAGAAGATCTTTCGTCGGTTTCGCCTCGTGCGCGAACGGCTTCTGCCACTCGTTGAGATCGGTCCGGCTGGTCTCGATCAGACCGTTGACATCGATCAGTACGATACGCTCACGCGCTTCGGCCTCGCCCAGACCCGCTTCGACCATCGCCGAGACAATCATACTTGCGATACCGATCCCGGCTGAGCCTGCGCCCAGAAAAAGGACGCGCTGATCGGCGAAAGTCTCGTTCTTGATCTGCAGTGCCGTGGTCAGGCCTGCTACCGCGATCGCTGCGGTTCCCTGAATATCGTCATTGTAGCACAGGACCTTGTCGCGATAGCGGGCGAGAAGCCGCATCGCATCGGTACCTTTCCAGTCCTCGAAATGAATGCAGACACCGGGAAACACGTCTGTAGCGGCTTCGATAAATGCGTCTGAGATCAAATCCACCTCCGCTTCGTCTGGCGGGAGCTCGCGCAGACCAAGATAAAGCGGATCGGCCCGGAGCGCCGCGTTCGTGGTGCCTATGTCCAGTAGCACAGGCAGCAGCGCCTCGGGCGGCACCCCCGCGCAGGCGGTGTAGAGCTGGAGCTTGCCAATGGGAATGCCCATGCCGTTAGCGCCGATATCGCCAAGACCGAGAATACGGCCGCCGGTGGACACACAGATGAACCGAACGTCTTTTACCGGCCAGTTGCGCAGAATTTTTTTGAAGCGACCTTTCATGTCGCGCGTGAGATACATGCCCGCGCTGCCGCGATAGATATGTCCGTATGCCAGACAGGCATCAGCCACGGTCGGATCATAGACAATCGGCACAAACCGCGCGGGGTCGGACATCAGCGTGTGGTAGAATAGCGTCTCGTTCCTGGCCGCCAGGCTCATGAGATAGATGTAGCGTTCGAGATCATTCGGCTTTGCGGCGAGTTGCGTCTGAACCCTCTCCAGTTGCCGGTCGATGTTTTCCACAGTCGGAGGAAGCAGACCTTCAAGGCCGAGCGATTGACGCTCAGTCATTGTAAAGGCGGTTTCCTTGTTGAGGGCGGGGTTGTTGAGGATTTCCTGTCCCCGGATCGTGCTGGCGTGGCTCATGTGTTCTCCTCGCGGTTCGGTAATCCCCCCATTTTTAGTGGGGCATTGAATGAGAATTCAGGCAGCTGTTTTTAGTTTCTGGGCGGGGGTTAGCCCGCTGTTCCCCATGTTGGGTCTGTCATGGTTATATGTCCAGAGCCATTGAATTGCCCCGGGATTAGCGGAGACCTATTCACCTGAGAAGAGGGTCTGATGAGCAATCCTGTGAAGAAGTTTTCCCCTGAAGTCCGTTCCCGTGCGGTGCGTCTGGTTCTGGAGCATGAGGGCGAACATCCGTCTCGCTGGACGGCGATGGTGTCGATCGCCAGCAAGATCGGCTGCTCGGCGCATACGCTGAACGAGTGGGTCAAGAAAGCTGAGGTCGAGACTGGCAAGCGGGCTGGTGTTCCAGCCGAGACCGCCGATCGGCTCAAGGCGCTGGAGCAGGCGATCCACGCCCGATGCCCGCCAGGAGCAGGCAATCTTGTCCACCACTCGGATCGCGGCTCGCAATACATCGCCATTCGCTACACCGAGCGCCTGGCCGAGGCCGGGATCGAACCCTCGGTCGGCGGTGTCGGAGATAGTTACGACAACGCCCTGGCCGAGACAATCAACGGTCTCTTCAAGGCCGAGGTGATCTACAGGCGTGGCCCATGGCGCTCGTTTGACGCCGTGGAATACGCCACTCTCGAATGGGTGGACTGGTTCAATAACCGACGCATCCTCGAACCCATCGGCAACATCACGCCGGCCGAGGCCGAGCAACAGTTTTATGCCGCTATGGACCACGTCCTCATGGCAGCCTAACTTAAGAAAACCAGTCTCCGCCAATCCCGGGGCGGTTCACTATCTGCCTAGCCGTCGCATCCCACCAGGAGCGCAATCTGGCGTCTGATTGCAGCAAGCTGATCGGATCTCACCTTGCTGCCTGTCACGGTAACACGTTGCTTGGATGTGGTGGTGAGCAAAGCACTGACCGCCCAACAGGGCTTGGTGCAGCCGTTATCAGCCGTTGGGTCGATCCGTACTGCCAGATCCGGAATGACGAGGTTCTCATCGTCGGTCAGCGGCACAAGCATCACGTTCGGCCACTCAGGCGGAAAGAGATCGTCTTCGACAACAACAGCGGGGCGACGTTTGTTGGGCTCCTTCGGCAGCGCATCTCCGCGCCAGTCTGCCAGCACAATTTCTCCAGGCGAGAAGATCGCTGCCATGGCGACCGGCCGATCAGGAACCATGAGTTCCACCAGCCTCTTCAAAAAGCGCCCGGGCGGAAGGCGTCGCAGCGACGTAGCGGGCAACACGCGCACTGTCCCTGCGGATACGGTCTCGGCGCGCACTCTTTGCCCCTGTCTCCAGCAGATCACGAATGAGCTGGCTCAGAGGGATACCGCGCGCCGTTGCTTCCTGCTCCAGGTCAGTGCGCAACCGCTCGTCCAGACGGATCGATAGGGGGGATGCCATGACACACTCCATACATTCAGAACGCCGTTAACGTAGCGCAATTTCGTAGTGCAAAACAACATATTTGGCAGGGCAGAATGCGCCGAAATGTCTTCGGCCTCGGCCCGCCGCGGCCCCGCCGGATGCAACACACGCAGGGTGCCGCGAAGCGCAAACTGAAAGTTTGCATTTGTGTATGGAAAAAGAAAAACCCTCTTCTTTAATGCTACGTTAGTGCTGCGGATACACTTCGGTTAGGCATCGGACTTGCTACGAAAAACCGAGGGTGTTAGACAGGCGAGGACGGGGCAGGAGTGAGGTCCATGAGCGCAGCAGTGTTTTCAGGTCAGACCGCGGGCAGCTATCTGGAGACCTGCGCCAGATGCCAGACACGCTCTGATGTGGTGATGTGGCTGACAGAGAATTTCGAGACGTTGCTCAAAGCCACCGGACGGCGAGCCTTGAAGTGGTCAACCCTTGCAGAGCACCTCGCTCGCGACGGTCTGCGAACCCAGCAAGGCCGTGCTCCTACACCTAATGGTTTGAGAGTCGAATGGTATCGCGTCAAAGAGCGCATCACTGCGGCGAAAGCAGAGGCCGATCGACGGTTACGCGATGGATCCGCATCCCCCGCAGTCGTTTCGACTGAACGGGCACCGACCGGCCCCTCGGATGAAGAGATCCTTGCTCTCATGGCCGAGGCCGATAACGAAGAGCGCCTTAACAGGGAGCGCCGTGAGCGGATCGCAGGGTATGAGGCACAGCGCAGACCCAAGGTAGCCCCAGATCAGGCCAGCATTCAGCCGACCGCACCTGCCGAGGTCGTCGAGACCGCGCAGTCCCAGCCTGCGTCCTTAGAGACCGCCACCCAGCCGCGTGTTAAAATCGGCCAGATCGCTAACCATGTGACGATGCTCACACAGGCCCCCCGCTATGGTGCGGACAGAGACAAACCGCTTCCGCCGCCTTATGTTGGTCCTCGGCCCGATGGAATGCCGGAGTATCTGCCGCTCGACGCCCTCATGCCCCTCGATGCGACAGGGCGTCAGCCTGATGGTCGCATCGACTATGAAGCGTTGCCGGGACTGCCTCGACGCTCGTTTTTTGAAAGTGAGCGCGAGTGGGCGAAGGCGTGCATCCCGATGGTGGAGGCAGTCCCTCATGAGGATCGCTCTATCGTCCTCAAAGCCCTGCTTATGCGATCACGTGATCGCATGAAAAGCCTCTACTGAGGGCTCTCTTGCTCGCACTCACAAACGCCGTCCGCATACTGAGGGCTGCTCCGATTTAAGCCGGAGACCGCGCCGAAAGTTAAGGATCTGTTATGAGTGAAAAGCCTGCCCCCTCCAAATCACCCCGCACGCCTGTTGCCGCAGTCAAAGCGGGTCGTGGCAATCTCGGAGGATCTACGGCCGAGGCGGCACTGGCGGAGCGCGCCATCATGCAGGGACGCTCACCTCTGCTTGCAGACGGTGACGCCCGTAACCCCGGGCTTTCGGCATTCAGATCAGTTTATGAGCGCTTTGGTCTGAACCGCCCCGTGAGCGAAGAAGCGGCCGTTCTGAAAGAATGGTTTTCTGAGGCATTCAGCATGGCCGCCGAGCAGAAAAAATCGCTTCTGGTCGATGTCGCTGGCGTGAGTAGCCCCTAGTTTTCTAGACGCCTTGAGCATTCAAAGTCTGCTGTTGTTCGAACTGCACGGCTGACAGCATCCCTTTCCTGACCTGCTTGCGCACTGGGTTATAGAACATTTCGATGTAGTCAAACACGTCCTGTCGGGCTTCCTGGCGCGTTTTGTAAGTTCGACGCCGGATGCGCTCGCGCTTGAGCGATGAGAAAAAACTGAGGCCATCGTGTGGAAAGTACGCTAAACAACGTTTAGCATGAACAGTAGAAGAACGTCTGGGTAGCGTGATCTTGTCTGAGGGCAAGTCGCTGTTTCTTTGTTGAACAAC
>NZ_WOTA01000032.1 GCF_011516825.1 Acetobacter oeni
ACGCACTGGCTGAGCAGATTGAGCATCTCCCCGCCCAAGACGAGGAGCAGCCATGGACTGGCAGTAATCACCCTCCAGAGCCCCTTGATGAGCCCGAACCGCCTCCGATCCGCCCGGAAGACAAAGAGCAGGCCTTGGCGGCGATGTCAGAGGTCAGGCATTTGGTTTGGGCTGACGCCTCACTTCAGGCCATCCGCGCTGCATGGGGCAAGCTAAGCCTGTTTCTGGCGAAGGTGGGAGCATGGGCAGCCCAGCAAATTCGAAATTATCTCCCCGAGTTAATTAAAGGGGGGGTTCAACAAGCAGGCAAAGATGGGTTTGAGTATCTGGCAGCCGCTATCCGTTCGTGTGACCTGGGCCAAATGATCGGACGCTGGATACGAGACCTTTTCAGCTAGCGTCCTCAGCATCTTACAAGCCATCTTACCCGATCCTCAAAGGCCTCCCCAAGCGCTCCTCAGACGCCTCACGGATGGCCTCAGCGGCTCTCTCAGACCATGACACAGGAACCATCAGGGCATCGTGCAGGGGCAGCACAGTGCCTCCCTGATCCATGATGGAGCCCATTGCCTGCCGCATGATTCCAGCCTCCACGTTGGTCAGGAATTGCCCGATGGCCCACTCCTCCAGACCCTTTGGGAGTGTCGCCCTGACCTCTGGCGGGATTACCCTCGTGATCTCTTGCAGTTCAGGGTAACGCTGGAAGGCGGCCTCTGTGATGGCGTGAATGTCTGCCTGTCCCGTGATTTCCTCGCTGGTGTTTTTAGACCAGTGATGCGGTGCCTTCCCAAGAGAGAAGAACACAACGAACCATTGCTTAATGGCTGCTCTGGGAGCGAGGCTTTGCCCCTTAGCAACGGGCAGAGAATACGGATCGCCATCAGGAGCCCGGGCATTCATCAGGGCAAGAGCGATGGACAGGAAGGAAGCTGACACGTCCACCTCAGCCACCTCCTCGCCATTGATACGGATCAGCTTGCGTTCAGCCTTTGAGATGCCGCTTTGATAATTATCAGCACCCAGAGCGTAAATGCGCCCGTGCAGGCGTGGGGTTCCTTTGAAGCGAGCCGACAGTGCTGGCTGACAGCATCCGGTGATCGTGATGCCTGCCAGATGCCCTGTCAGTCTCTCCATAAACGCCCTCACGTCTTCCATGCCTTCCGGGTTGTTCTGCTCGGGCTTCTCAGAAGACGGCACGATCTTTCCGTTCTTCTTGGCCGGGAAGCTGCGTAGCTGAACCAGCGCCACATTCTTCTGGTCAGTATGGGCGGGCTTTACCAGTTTCCAGTCCTGTGCTGCCGTATCGGCTGAGCAGCCACAGTCTCTGGCCAAGTGGAGGAGTTCATCGGTCGCTCTGAGGCGGGCTGCATGGCCCTGCATATCCCCCCAGACGTTCTTAAAGCGCCTGCCCGGAACCGCCTCGATCAGACCAAGTTTCTGCATTGCTCTGGCTTTGGTCCAGAAGGCCTTGTGGCCGAATGGGAGCTGGCGGGATGCCTTCCAGAACCAGTTGCCTGAGCCTTCATTCACGGCCACCCATTGGCCCTTGAGGCCGGGACGGATTACCCCTCCGAGAATGGTGCCGACCTCTTCCACACGCGTCTTGCGGCCCTTGTCACGGTTCCCGGAAATCGCTGAAACTGACCGCTTGCCAAGGTGAGGACGGAGAGCCTCCGAGACACGCTCAGTCAGTTCCTGTGCTGCCGGTGTGTCGGGGATACGCCCGAGGGACAATACGGACGCATCCTGCAATGCCACAGGATCGTGAGGGTGTGAGGAGGGGCGCTTGTCTGTCTTGGGATTGAAGGGTTCCCGGATAATCACCCCATCATCTGCCATGTCCGAAACTTCTCCACTTATACCCCTGTAGACCCTCCATAGCGTATCTGAGTGAAGATGGCCACTGAGTATGACGATCAATGATTATCAATCATCATATTCTGTATGCAGTATGTGAACTGATCCCTGAGAAGGGAATACCAATATATATCATGGCATATATGCCCATCCATATCAGGCTTATCTTGCCACTGAATACTGATAACCACGCCATAGCAGATGGGAATATGGTGCCCCTCGGGTGCTTGGGCATCCTGTGGATAAAGCCTTGTTATAATATGCTTTTCATTACCAAGGCCATGTTGGCACTTAGACGGTTAGTGTGTGTGGGGATTCCACAAGCATTGGGATGCCGGGGCATCTGGGGCGTAATCATCCGAGCTGGCTCTGGCCCATCAAATGCCTTTGGTGAGTGAAGCTCTGGTGAGTGAAGCTCTGGCGCTCAATACGCCTTCAGTGCTCAACACCACCAGCAGCCCAGCTTTACTTCCGGCTTTGAAGTCACCTTAATATGGTCATCAGTCCAATTCTCAGGGACCGGATGCCACAAGCATCGGGCCTTAACGCGCTCTCTGGCCTCCGTGAGGTGCTTCTCAAGCATCCCTGCCTTTTTCTCCATCAGGCTGATAATCTGCTCCTGAAGAGTGTTCAGATCATCGGAGGCCGTGACGGTCTCTATCTTCTCCTCACCCATCACATATGAGCCGGTCTTGCGGATGGTTGGCAGGATCGTGCTGAACACCAATTCCTGAAACGGCTTGGCGTCGGGTTTCGTGCTGCCGGTGATAAGCTGGTAAAGGCCAGACTCGGAGATCATCGTCAGAGTGTGCCCTTTGTGGCCAGCCGGAAACAGCCTGGTTTCACCCTTCGACCGTTTAACGGTCATCTTCTCAGCCGCAGGAATCCGCCGTAAAGTCGGTCCCGTGCCACCAGTCGTGTTGAGGCCGATGCAACTGCACACATCAATCCCCGCAAACCACACGGACCCAAGACGCAGAGCGTCACCATCAGGGTGACCGTGGTCACTAGCCTGTGTGATCGTGCGGACTTCTTTGAGGGGAACCAAAGGCCCCGCACAGGACCGGTGAGCGAAGCTCTGGTGTGTCGTCCTGCGGGGGCCTCGTGGAAGGAAGCATTAGAGCGTCTTGGATTACTCGGCTGGTGAGTTTTCGTCATCCACCTGAGCATTATCCTGGGGTGGATTCGGGTCAATCATCCCGCCCTGGCACCACTCTTCCATGCACTTTGGATTGTGCTGCCTGAGCCAGATTTCACTCGCTAATTCCTGCTGAAGACACCACCCGCGCTGTTCTTGGAGCAGGAGAGCACGCCACATGGAATCACGCCACCCCGCGTCTGCCTCTGCCAGTGGCTCGCTAATAGCCACATGCGTCCGAAGCACCATCTCCACAGCGTGAAGCGGCCTGTTTTCCTGTCTGGCAATCTCTTCGGAGGGCTCTCCGGCTTCGTGCTGCCGAACTATGTTCTTGTATAGCTTGTCGGCCCCACATTGTTTCCTGCCTTTGGCAACGGCATCCCATTCGTTCTCCTCTACGGTGCCAGCATACAGATTGAGAGGCGAAACATTTGTCTTGCAATCATCGAGATGCATTACAACACGCGTCCGGTGGCCCTTCTCATCACGAGGAATTGGCTCATAAGCAGCTTCATAGGCAAGCACATGGGCACCGGGATTCTTGCCCTCGTCCCACTGGTTGGGATAACCCTGCTTGTTTGTGGATCGGGTGCTGAGACGCTGTGAGGCAAGGAGAAATCCTCCGGCCTGACGAGTTTCGTCTGGGCTCGTTCCCTCCAGAAGCTTCTCTCCAATCGTTTTGGGTTTCTTTGGCGTTTTCGATGATGTCATGTTCGTGTCCTGTGTGGTCATGTTCGTGTTGGGCATCAGAGTCCTCTTTTCTTTAGGTTATGTGTGGTGAGTGGAGTGGTGGATTATGGGGTTTAGTCTTTAGGCTGTCCTTTCGTATCCTTCTTCTATGAGCCCTCCAAGACCGAGCCGTTCGCATAGTTTACAGTTATAATCAGGATGCTTATGGATTACCGTATGGGACCCATTGATGGCAGCCTTTAAGGATGGTGACGCAGGACGCTGGAAGCATTAGAGCGTCTTGGCTGTGGTGAGTGGATTGGTGTTTAGTCTTTAATCTATAGGTCTTCTTCTTCGGGCATCTCAAGACCGAGCCGTTCACATAGTTTGCAGTTATAATCAGGATGGTTGTAAATTCCCGTAAGGGCCATTGACAGTCCTCCGTCACCGGTTGACAGGCCCTCTGGTCTCCATCAGAACCGCCTCGGCCTGAAAACAGGTGCCACGCTCAAATGCTTCCGGCGCTCAACACCACCAGCAACGCAGCTTTAAGACCGGTTTTGAAGTCGCCTTCATGGTCGTCAGAATCATTTTCAGGGACCGGGAGGCAGGAGTCTCTGGGACTCCAAGGCGCAGGGCGTCACCAGAGCTTTTGCTCACCAAGACGCAAGGCCTCACCAGCCGATAAAGGCCGGCTTCATTAACCACGGACAGTGTGTGGCCTGTGGAGCGCAGTTTCGTCTTATGGTCATCCGGTCCTCGCCAGACCTTTTGCTCACCAGAGCTTTTGCTCAACAAGACGCTCACTCCTGCATCACCAGAGCTTCGCTCACCACAACCAGCCCAATTGATTCACTTACCGGATCGCAGGGATTCACCTTTCAGGGATTCCCGCAGGCCTCCGTCACCTCGTATCACCAGTGTCAACGAACGATCACACTCATGATACGGATTAACCAATGCCTCCCTTCGTCACATATTTCCGGGTCAGCACAGCACGTCAGGGAGCCTCCGGTCTTGGCATCGAGGCCCAGCAGGCAGCCGTTGCGGCGCATGTGGTGCAGGCAGGTGGCCGGGTGCTGGCTGAGTTCACAGAGATTGAAAGCGGTAAGAACAATGACCGCCCGAAGCTGGCTGAGGCATTGGAGCGTTGCCGTCTGACGGGTGCGGTTCTGCTCATCGCCAAGCTGGACAGGCTGAGCCGTGATGCACACTTCCTGCTTGGTCTGGATAAGGCAGGCGTTGAGTTCATTGCAGCAGATATGCCCAATGCAAACAGGCTGACGGTCGGCATCATGGCGCTGGTGGCTCAGCAGGAACGTGAGGCGATCTCAGCCCGCACAAAGGCTGCTCTTGCTGCCGCAAAGGCCAGAGGCACCAAGCTTGGCGGTTACCGCGAAGGTGCCCGGAAGGTTGATTACAGACTGTCCGTGAAAGCCCGTCAGAAGGCTGCTGATGCGTTCAGGAATCGTGTGGGACCAATGGCTGCCGGGATGCACTCAGAGGGTCTGAGCCTCCGTTTCTTGCTGGACAGGGCAAATACACTGACGAAGGTTGATCAGTTCACGCGAAGAACGCGGTCTGTGGAATTAAAATATGTCGATGATTGCGGAAGTGAAGGATCGTTCGTTCTTCAAGATGAAGCTGGTGCCGCGTGAGAAAAGCTCATAACTCTGTTCGCTCAGCCTTTGAAGCCGTCGGCATCGAGTTCATCATCCAGAAAAGCGTTGGAGAGGATGTGCGGCTGACAAAGAAAAACGGAAAAAGTTAAGCAATGAGAATAAGCTTCCTGTTTGCGGCGCTGGTCGTCCTGCTCTCCGGATGTAACGGGATCGAGCACAGCGGTTGTCCGACTGATCTCCCGAACCAGAGCGGCGATCACACGGGCGCGCGAGCTATCCTGCAGACCTGCAACTGAACTCAGGCACAGGACTCATTCTTTAAGACAGAAGACGAAGCTTCCTGCGATATGGATTGCTGACATGGACACGTGGACGTAGCGATCCTATCGTATTACCGCAGGCCACCAGTCTTTGAGCTTTGCGAATATGTTTCGATGTGATAACGTTTATTATAGAGATGCCAGTTATAAGGCGGTTTTGGGTTCAGTCCGTCCTTGTACGTCAGATATGGTGGGGAAAAGCCCCTTTTTGGGCAGAAAGGCCGCTATCGGGTATGTCGCATCGATCATCAGGGGCCTCGACCGGCCAGTTTTCTCACTCAGTGCCGTGAATATCCTGTCGAAAACACCCTGGCGGCTCCAGCGGCTTAAAGTGATTGTATAAAGTATGTACGAACCATACGCTTTCGGGGCATCTTTCCACTAAAGCTCGTTGCGGATCACGCAAACGACCCCACTCAGAACACGTCGGTCATCCACCCGGGAAACGTCGTGCGCCCCGGAAAATAAGGTTTAATCAGTTCTAACTGACGTTCGGACAGCAAAGACAGGGCACTCACAGTGCTCGCTACTCCACAACGGCCTGTGAATCACTGATTTCTCCTCAGTTCAATGAATTAACAGGTCCTGAGCCTGTCAGGGCACATTTTTTCAAATTACCATTACGGCCAGATTATAAAAATTTTGCGGGCAGAGAGCGCCGCAGATTATGAATGAAAAAATTGTGCCATTCGTTTGTTATTCCTGAAACCTCTGAACATAGACAGCTATTACCAGTTCATCGTTTGGCCTGACCGGGCAAAAGCGGCAGAATTCTGCTCGTCAGCACCTTTTGCATTTGTCGGGTCTTTGCGATGCAGCGGAAGGTCGATCATTTTCATCGTGCCCGTCGGTGCACTTCTTCAACTTTCGATAAGGCGCGGTATGACTACTTCTGACCTGCCCAACAGCCTGATCCCTTCCACTATTCGTATGTACACAGTCCCCGGGCTTCCTGAGACGAAAACTTCGTGTTGCTCGTCAGTCCCGTCTACACAGCGAGGCATCACAACAGCGACAGGCTTCGTTCCTGAAATGCCACCCAAATCGAGTGCAGCTTTACTTGATTACAGTGTAGATTTTACAGGGTGGCTTACTGACACGGGCGATATGATAGAATCAGGAGGCGTATCCGCAACAGTCCGCACGGCAGCCGGGTTTTCATATGATCTCGCGGTTATATGGGCAGAGCCTTTTAGTGGAACACAGGCTGTTGTCATGCTTGCTTCAGGGCCGGCCGGCACGTTTCAGATCGTCAACGTACAGGTGATAACGCAACAAGGAAGAACGTGTACCCAAGAAATTATAGTACCGATTATACAGGAGACAGAGATCGTCGATTTGTCAACTCATTAGCACTGTAGTTTCGTTCTCTGATGAATTCTGAATCTATGGGTAGTCATAATTCGGGATATGATAAGTTGTGTGTATCTGTTGAAGATGTGCTGGAACTGTGAGCAATCGCGCTTCGCGATGTATTAAAAAGGCCGCTAGCCCTTCTATTTACGCAGAAGCGTGTCGTTGCTTCTGCGTGTGCCTTTTCGGATATCCTGACTGGTTAAACAACCGCCGTATTTTCAAGCTCATCAGCAACATGATGCCAGCAGAAAGACTGAACTACGGCTTTACCGCGCTCCGGGGTGGTTCATTTTTCCCATTTTGAGCCATGTTTCGCAGTTCCGGTCATAATTGCGAAATATCTCGCCAAATCCGCACATGTTCGCGTGCGTTCAAGAACACGCAGCGCTTCCCGCATCACTTCATTGCCAATACCGTCTCAGGGAACGACGGAATATTACAGGCTTTCATGCAGGAGTGTCTCCATTGCTGGCATGAAGCAGGTTTACTGACCGGGCGACGTCATAAAGCCGTGGCGCAACCCTGTGCGAGCGTGTGCCAGTAGCGAACGCCGCGAGGAATAATGGCATCGTCAAAATCGTAGTCCGGAGCGTGAAGACGCGCGGAGTTACCATTGCCGATCATGGCATACGCGCCTGGCTTCCGCTCCAGCATGAAGCCGAAATCTTCCGAGGCCAGACTTGGTACGATGTCCAGATCCGGTGCGGAACCGCCCTCCTGCTCCATGAGTTTCAGCATGGCGGCACGGGCGAAATCGGTGGCATCCGGTGCATTAACGGTAACCGGATAAGGCTGATGAAAATCCACCGAAATGGCAGCCGCGTGAGCTTCCGCCAGACCTGCGCAAAGACGGGCAAGTCCGGCTTTCAGGTCGTTGAGAACGTGCGGATCGAGTGCTCGCAGCGTACCCGCCAGCGTTGCGGTCTGCGGCAGAATGTTATCGGTTGTACCCGCCTCGAAAATACAGAAGGACACGACGGCGGCGACCATCGGGTCCGTGCGGCGCGCGACGAGCAGTTGCGCTTCCTGCACCAGGGCGGCACCTATGGTCAGCGGGTCTGTTCCGAGATGAGGCTGGGCAGCGTGTGAGCCTTTCCCGGTAATGACAATGCGAAACCGCCAGCCCCCGGCCATGACCGGCCCCGTGCGGACACCGAGACGTCCGGCTTCGAGACCGGGCCAGTTATGCAGACCGAAACAGAACTGCGTCGGAAAACGCTCGAACAGTCCTTCATCGATCATTACTTTCGCACCAGCCCCCCCCTCTTCAGCGGGCTGAAATACGAAATGCACGATGCCCCGCTCCGGCGGATCGACGGCAAGAGTTTCGGCCGCGCCAAGAAGCATGACGGTGTGACCGTCATGTCCGCAGGCGTGCATGATCCCGTCGTTGCGGGAGATCCACAATGCGGTTCCGTTTTCCCAGATCGGGAGAGCGTCCATATCCGCGCGGAGCATGATGGCCGGTCCCGGGCGTCCGGTATCCAGCGTGGCCACCACACCCGTTTTCGCAATGCCTGTCTCTGGTGTGTAACCGAGAGCCTGCAGGCGGGAAGCGACGAGACCGGCAGTGCGTTTTTCCGTGAAACGCAGTTCCGGATGAGCATGAAGATCTCGTCTCAGCTCTGTAAGAAACGAAAGATCGCTCTGAACCGACGCTGTCATCGCACGCTCAACCCGCTGCCATCAGCACGCTTTTGAGGCGCAGATTTGCTTCAAAGGCCTGCCGTCCGAGATCCTTGCCGATCCCCGATCCGCCGTAGCCGCCTGTGGGGATGACAAAATCGGATGAGCGCCCGTAACGGTTGACCCAGACCGTTCCGGCTTTCAGTGTGCGGATCGCGCGCATTACCCGGCCCATGTTGGACGTATGAACCCCGGCGGCCAGCCCGTAGACGGGATGCTGAGCCAGCGTGAAAGCCTCGTCTTCCTCATCAAACACGCGGACAGACAGAACGGGACCGAAAATTTCCTCCTGCCAGGCCGGGCAATCCGTATCGGAAACCGACAGAATACCGGGCGAGAGAAAGACGCCCCCATTGCCGTTATCCATCCGCGCACAGTTGGCCAGGCTTTCCGCTCCGGCGGCCTGGCTGTCTGAAACGATTTTCAGGATGCGATCCGCCTGAGTCGCGGAGATGATCGGAGACCAGGCGGCCTTACCGCTCCATGGCGCCATCGCACGCGGACGGGCACAACGTCTGATCAGCGCCTCTGTAAGCTGACCGGCGACGGAACGATGCACGATCAGCCGGGAGCCGGTGACGCACACCTGACCGGCATTGCCGGTGAAGGCGCGAAAGATCCGGTCGGCCACATCCTCCACGGAAGGGATGTCACCGAAAACGAGTTGCGGACTTTTACCGCCCAGTTCCAGCGTGACCGGTTTAGGCCCGCTTTCCGCGGCGGCCTTCATGACCGCGATGCCGGTGCGTGTCGAGCCTGTAAAACTCAGTTTTCCGATCAGCGGATGACGACAGAGCGCCTCTCCCGTAACCGGCCCGGTACCCTGAACGACATTGAACAGACCTGCGGGAAGACCTGCCTCGCAGGCGAGTTCCGCCAGACGGACAACGGAGAACGGCGTCATCTCGGAAGGTTTCAGGACCGATCCGTTGCCGGCGGCAAGGGCAGGCACGACCTTCCAACTCGCCATCACCAGCGGAAAATTCCACGGAGCGATCGCGCCGGTCACACCATAGGGTTCATGAATGGTCATCCCCAGCAGGTCCGAGGATGTCGCGGCCACTTCCCCGCCGGTCTTGTCACAATATTCGGCGAAAAATCTGATGCCTTCCGCCAGGAAGGGGATATCCCAGGCGAGTGTCTCCGCGATCGGACGTGTTGAGCAGATGGTTTCCAGACGCGCCAGCCCCACTCTGTGCTGATCCACCAGATCGGCCCAGCGTCGCAGAACACGCGCCCGGTCACGCGGCGCACAGGTGCTCCAGCCGCTTTCCTGCTGCACCTTTGCCGCAAGCCGGACCGCCTCATCGACCAGGTTTTCACCTGCCTCGGGTAGGCCGGCAATGACTTCACCGTTTCCCGGACTGATGACGGCAATATCTTCTGCGCCCGTGACCAGTCTGCCACCCAGAAAATGGCCGGACGGCAGCTGAACTTCCGCCGGACTGAAACTGATATCCGTCACAACACACTCTCCTGGGGCTGGTCGGGAACCAGTCCTTTTCTTGCGGGACCGTATCTTTTTCCCATTGCCCCGGTCAGCGCAAATGCAAAATGACTTGGAAAGCGATTTGATGTACCCTCCCGTTGCTGCCGGACAGAACAGCATAATCTGCTTTCGCACCGGGCCATTCCGGTGACATATTCTCCTCGCTTCCCCTCATAGGTCAGAAACCAGACACCATAGCGGACCGCAGAGCATGACCCCCGAGACTCTTGCCCGACTTGATCGCGCCCACCTCATTCACCCGGTTTCCTCATGGCGCGACCAGGAAGAACACGGCCCGCGCCTTCTCAGCCACGGGCAGGGGGTGTGGCTGACAGATATGCATGGCCACACGCTGCTCGACGGGTTTGCCGGGCTGTGGTGCGTCAATGTCGGATACGGTCAGGACAGCGTGGTGAAAGCCGCAACCGAACAGATGACCAGACTGCCCTATGCCACGGGTTATTTCGGCTTTGCGAACGAACCGGCCATCACGCTCGCGGCACGTCTGGCTGAGGTGACGCCGGGCGATCTGAACCGGGTCTTCTTTTCCCAGGGCGGGTCGGACGCGGTTGACAGCGCGCTCCGCTTCATCCGGTTCTATCAGCATGCGCGGGGCACGGCGGGCAAACGCCATGTCATCGGTCTGGCGCGCGGCTATCACGGCAGCACTTATACCGGCGCAGGTCTGACGGCTCTTGCCGCTTTCCACCGGGACGCCGATGTCCCTCTGCCCTGGCAGCATCACATTCCGAGCCCTGACCCGTATCGTCATCCGGCCGGACATGACGGAGACGCCCTCATTGCCGCCTCCGTTTCATCCCTGCGGGCAAAGGTCGCGGAGTTGGGCGGGCCGGAACACGTGGCGGCTTTCTTCTGCGAGCCGGTCCAGGGATCCGGTGGCATCATCGTGCCTCCGCGCGGCTGGCTGACAGCCATGCGGGAGGCCTGTCGCGAGATGGATATTCTGTTTGTCACGGATGAAGTCATCACCGGCTTTGGACGTACCGGGCCGCTTTTTGCCTGCGAGCATGAAGGCGTGGTACCGGATATGATGACCGCCGCAAAAGGTCTGACCTCCGGCTATGCGCCGATGGGTGCCGTGTTCATGAGCGAGACCGTTTACAGCACCATTCGCGACGCCACGCCTCCGGGTGTCGCGGTCGGTCATGGCATGACATACAGCGCGCACCCGGTCAGCGCCGCGATCGGTCTGGCCGTGTTGGATCTGTATCAGGGCGGCGTTCTCGAAAACGGGGTCAAAGCCGGCGCGCATCTTGCAACACGCCTGGCGGGGATGAAAGATCATCCGCTGGTTGGAGATGTCCGCTCGGCAGGTATGCTGGCCGGGATCGAGCTGGTCACTGACAAGAAAAACAAAACCAAACCAGCGGCGTCTCTTGGCATTTCGAAGAAAATGTCGAAGGCGGGCTATGAGCAGGGCGTGCTGTTCCGCGCCTTTGGCGACGATATTATCGGCCTGGCGCCGCCTCTGACCTGTTCCGTGGAAGAAACGGATATTCTGTGCGATCGTATTGAGGGCGTTCTGAATACGCTGATGGATGACAGAGAGATCGTTGCCGCGATCGTCTGAACCGGCGCGAACAGGACACGGCGTGGAATGTATGGCCGCGCCGTTATGCAAATGAGGAGATTCCGGCGTCTATGACAGGACTTTTCAGGCGTGTCGCTGAAACCGGGCGACCGGAAATCGCCATTACGGTGGATGGACACGCGGTGACGGCACTGGAAGGCGATACGATTCTCACGGCGCTGCTTGTTGCCGGAGACCGGCTGCGTTTCAATGAGTTCGATAAAATGCCACGGGCAGGTTTCTGTCTGATGGGGGCATGTCAGGACTGTCGCGTGTGGACGGAAGACGGTCATGAACTCCGCGCCTGTTCGACGTCCGTGACGCCGGGACTGCGCATCGTCACAAAGGAAGTTCCATGGACGCGCCCGTAATCGTCGTTATCGGTGCGGGGCCGGCCGGCACCCGCGCCGCGCAGACGCTGGCCTGCGCCGGTCTGCGCCCGATTGTTCTGGATGAAAATCAGCGTCAGGGCGGGCAGATTTATCGCCGTCAGCCGGAAAATTTCACGCGTGCGCCGGCGAAACTCTATGGCGCTTCAGCGGCGGCCGCGACGGCGCTGCATGCCGACTTTGAGGCTTTGCGGCCATCGCTGGACTATCAGCCCGAAACCCTGGCCTGGGGCGTTTCCGGCGACATGCTGCTGACCGAATGCCGGGGCCACGCGGATGCCGTTCGCTTCGATGGCCTGATCATTGCTTCCGGCGCGACAGACCGGATCATGCCCTGCCCCGGCTGGACCCTGCCGGGCGTTTTTTCGCTCGGCGGCTCGCAGATTGCCCTTAAGGCGCAGGCCTGCGCGATTGGTCAGGCGCCCGTGTTCATGGGAACCGGCCCGCTGCTTTATCTGGTGGCCTGGCAGTATCTTCAGGCCGGAGTGAAACCCCGCGCCGTCCTCGACACGTCTTCGTTGACAACACGGCTGCGGGGTCTCGGCGGTCTGCGTCGGCGCCCTGCCGTTCTGGCGCAGGGGCTGCGCTATATGGCCGGTCTGGCGCGAGCCGGCATCACGCTCCGTTCCGGCATCCGGCCTGTGCGGATTGAATCGCGGCAGGACGGCGAGACGCCCTGCGCAGGGGCCGTCATCTGGAAGGACGGACAGGGTCGCACGCACCGCACAGACTGCGATGCCGTGGGTATCGGATACGGACTGCGTTCCGAAACGCAGCTTGCCGATCTGCTGAAATGCGACTTTGCGTTCGATGCGACATCGCGTCAGTGGCTGCCGGTCACGGACAGGGACGGCGCGACATCCCGGGCAGGCGTTTATCTGGCAGGTGACGGCGCGGGCATCCGGGGCGCGGACGCCGCTGAAAGTGCCGGGGCTCTGGCAGCGCTGCGCTGTTTGCAGGATATCGGCCGTCCGGTCATGGAGGGGGAGATGACCCGGCTGCGGGCCGCGCTCGAACCGATGAACGGCTTCCGGCACGGGCTTGAGACCGGCTTTCCCTGGCCGTGGCGGCACGCGGCCGGTCTGCCGGACGACACCGTTGTCTGCCGCTGCGAAAACGTCACGGCAGGCGATATCCGTCGCGCCGCCGGGCCACTGGACAGCCCGGAAATCAATCGTGCCAAAGCGTTCGTTCGTGTTGGCATGGGCCGGTGTCAGGGCCGCATGTGCGGACTCGCCGCCGCAGAAATTCTTGCCGCGGCAAGAGGGGTCGCAATCGAAGAAGCCGGTCGCGTCCGCAGCGCCGCTCCGCTCAAACCGCTGCCTGCGAAAATCCGGGGTGTCGTGACATGAGTCTTTCCACACAGATTGCTGGACGGGCGGACGTCATCATCGCCGGTGGTGGCGTGATGGGCGCGGCAACGGCGTTCTTTGCCCGGCAGCTCGGTCTCTCCGTGATTCTGCTGGAGCGTGATCTCGTCGGCCAGTATGCTAGCGGGACCAATTTCGGAAATGTGCGGCGTCAGGGACGATTCCTGCCGCAGCTTCCGCTCTCCAACCGTTCCCGCGAACTCTGGGGACGCCTGCCTGAACTGATCGGGGAGAATGTCGAGTTTGTCGCCAGCGGGCATGTCCGTGTCTCCTTTAAGGAAGAAGACAGTCAGCGACTGGAAAAATACGCGCAGGACTGCAAGCCTTACGGGCTGGAGCTGGAAATTTATAGCGGCCGGCAGGCGCTTGAGCGCTTTCCGATGCTGTCGCCCGACGTGCATCTGGTCTCTTTCTCGCCTCTCGACGGACATGCAAATCCGCGTCTTGCGGCACCTGCTTTTGCCCGCGCGGCACGCCGGGCCGGAGCGACAGTTCTGGAACGCACGGAAGTGCTGAATATCAGCAAAAACTCAGAGGATTTTGTCGTCGAGACCGCCGGAGGACAGCGTTTTGCCGCCCCCCAGCTTCAGATTTCGGTCGGCGCCTGGGCCCGCAGAATTGCGGCGGCTTTCGGCGAGGATCTCCCCCTGGTTCCCAAAGCACCGCAAATGGCGGTCACGGAACCGGTGCCGTACCGGATTCACCCGGTCATCGGTTACGCCACCCAGGAGGAGGAAGCGGGCGTTTATCTCCGCCAGGTCGAGCGTGGAAACATCGTATTTGGCGGAGGGCGGCGCAGCACGGTCGATCTGGAAGCAAAGCGGGCGCGACTTGATCCGCTCAATACGCTCCGGCAGATGCCGCATATGGAACGTCTTCTACCGGATTTCGCCCGCCTGCGCATCATTCGCACATGGGCAGGGATCGAGAGCTATCTGAACGACGATATTCCGGTGATGGGGCCAAGTCATCTGGTGCCCGGGCTCTTTTATGCCTTTGGTTTCTGCGGTGCCGGATTCCAGCTCGGGCCGGGCGTGGGCGCGACAATGGCAGATTTGCTGGCCAGGGGGCAGACGGAAATACCGCTGGCACCGTTCAGCATTGCCCGTTTTGCGTCCGCCGCCGCATGAGCGACGCCAAGAACCCTCCTGCCCCATATTCTTCTTCTGATTCTTTCAGGGATTTTTGCGACAGAACTTTCTGCCGCCATTTTCCGATCATTCAGAATTCTCTGCCGTAAAAGAGAAGAAAGAAGTGGCATCCCCTCCCCTCCGCATGTTGTCATATCGCAACATTAACCAGCACGGACAGGACAGATCATGACGACGTTCAGGCCGAAATACGTAACCTTTGACTGTTACGGCACCCTCACCCGCTTTCGCATGACGGATACGGCGCGGGAACTTTACGCCGCGGTTGTGCCGGCGGAAAAGATGGATCAGTTCTGCAGGGATTTCGCGGCCTATCGCCTGGATGAGGTGCTTGGTCCGTGGCAGCCCTACCGTTATGTTCTGCTCAACGCTGTCGAGCGCACCTGCAAAAAATGGGGCATCGCCTTCGATCCGGCGACCGCCAACAAATTCTACGAGGCAGTCCCGACCTGGGGGCCGTGGGACGATGTTCCCGCCGGTCTGTCCAAAGTTGCGAAAGAGGTGCCGCTGGTCATCCTCTCGAACGCTTCCAACAGCCAGATCCACTCCAACGTGGCAAAACTTGGCGCGCCCGTTCATGCGGTCTTCACAGCCGAGGACGCGCAGGCCTACAAGCCGCATATGCGGGCCTTCGAATACATGCTGGATCACCTCGGCTGCGGCCCGGAAGATATTCTGCATGTGTCATCGTCGCTGCGTTACGATCTTATGACGGCGCATGATATGGGTATCCGCAACAAGGTGTTCGTGGCGCGCGGGCATGAGCCCTCCACTCCTTATTACGGTTACACTGAAATCAAGGATATCGGCGGTCTGCCTGGCGTTATCGGACTCTGATCCACGCCTGCCTCCGCAGGGCCACTTCTCCGGAATCCGGCCTTTCCTGGTCCTGTCATTTCCAATGATCGGAGTCCGCGCATGCTGAGCCGGCGAGACATGATGAAACAGGGAGCCCTGCTGGTGGCAGCCGGCGGTGCTGTACTGCGCTCATGTCCCGTCCGGGCAGCATCCCCGGTGCGCGGCGGCCATGTCAGGGTTGCCTCCACGACAGGCTCACTCAGCGACACACTCGATCCCGCCCGCCAGTCGATGGTCACGGATTATATCCGGGGCGCCATGTTTTACGATGGTCTCGTCATGCTCGACGAAACCCAGGTCCCGCGACCCGCTCTGGCCGAACGGATCGACAGCGACGATTTCCGCACATGGACGCTGCGCCTGCGTTCCGGTGTGCAGTTCCATGACGGCGCCACACTGACCTCGGCGGATGTTGTGTATTCGCTGCTCCGGCACCTTGATCCGCTGGTCGCCTCTCAGGTCCGTTTTCAGGCGGCGGCAATGCGTTCCGTCCGGGCCGACGGTCCGCTCACTGTAATCATTGAGCTTTACGAACCCAATATCTCGTTTCCCTCCGTCCTGGGGATGAGCAATTTCGCGATTATCCGCGATGGCACAAAAAACTTCGCCACCGCAAATGGAACCGGACCATTCCGCTGCGCAGCATTTCAGCCGGGAATCCGGTCTCTGGCTGTCCGCAGTCCTGATTTCTGGAAGACCGACGGCGCCTGGATGGACAGCATTGAAGTCATTTCAATCAGCGATGACATGGCCCGCCACAATGCGCTGCTCTCCGGCGATGTGGACATTATCACGGAAGTCAATCCGCGCCTGGTCGCGCTTCTGCGGCGGCGCGACATGGGCGTGATGGAAAGCCCGACCGGAACCTACACCGACTTTGCCATCCGGCAGGATATCGGTCCGGGGAAAAATGCCGATTTCATTCAGGCGATGAAGTGTCTTTTCAATCGCGACCAGATAGCGGATTCCGTCTGGCTCGGCTTCTGCCGGCTGGGAAACGATCAGCCGCTGCCCCCCGAAGACCGCTATTACAATCACGATCTTCCGCAGACGACATTCGATCCCGAACGTGCGAAATGGCTTCTGCGTAAAAGCGGTTTTCTGAATCAGACCCTTCCGCCGCTGATCTGCTCGCCAGCCGCAAACGCCTCCGTCGATATCGCCGTCCTGCTACAGAACGAAGCCTCCCGGATCGGCCTGCGCCTCGATGTCCGGCGGATGCCGGCCGATGGCTACTGGAGCCAGTCCTGGATGCATTTTCCGCTGGGTTTCGGAAACATCAACGCAAGCGTCTCCGCTGACATGACGTTCGCGGTCGCTTTTGCCTCCGCTGCCCCGTGGAATGAATCCCACTGGCGCAGCCCGCGCTTCGATCAGCTTCTGGTACTCAGCCGCCGGGAAGCTGATGAAGAAAAACGCAAGGCGATCTATCACGAAATGCAAACCCTGATTCACAATGAATCAGGACTCTGTATCCCGAATTTCATTACCAGCCTGGATGGCTACCATCGGAGGATCAGGGGTCTCCATCCGTATCAGGGCGGCCATCTGATGGGCAATAATTTCTCGCGCTTCATCTGGGTCGATGACGAAGCCGCCTCGCGCCAGTCCGAAAGCGCGCCGGCATGACCATGAACGCAGCCCTCATCCGAGCGATCCTCCGCATTATCGGCGCATCTCTGGTGTCACTTGTTTTCGTGACCATCGCCGTATTTTTCATTACAGCCGTACTGCCGGGGGATGTGGCGGACGCGCTGCTCGGCCAGGCGGCCACGCCCGACGCGGTCGCCGCTCTGCGTCATTCCCTCAATCTGGATAAGCCTGTCCTGGTCCGGTTCGTCATATGGGTGAATGGTCTCCTGCATGGCGATTTCGGCGTCTCGCTCATCAGCCGCCGACCGGTTCTGGCGATGGCAAGCGAACGGCTGATTCACTCCCTTCTGCTTGCGGGCGTAACGGCGCTCTTTGCTGTTCCGGTGGCGCTGGTACTGGGCACAGCCTCCGCGATCTTCCGCAACACCCTGTTCGACCGGGCTGTCTCTCTGCTGACGCTCTGCGTTGTTTCCGTTCCCGAATTCCTGGTCGCCACCCTGGCTGTTTTCATTTTTTCCGTCCAGCTACATCTGCTCCCGTCCCTGGCCAGCATCAGCGACATTCACTCCATCGGCAGCTTTCTGGCCTCGTTTTCCATGCCGGTGACGACACTGGCCTGCGTGATCGTCGGACAGATGTCGCGCATGACCCGCGCCGTGATGATCGACGCGCTCGGCTCCTCCTGGGTGGAAATGGCTGTCCTGAAAGGCGCATCGCCGGCGCATATTATCCTGCGCCATGTGATCCCCAATGTGATCGCACCGCTGTTCAACGTCATCGCGCTCAGCCTGTCCTATCTTCTGGGCGGGGTCGTGATCGTTGAGTCGGTGTTCCACTATCCGGGCATCGCCAGTCTGATGGTGGACTCGGTGGCGGCCCGCGACATCCCGCTGGTTCAGATCTGTGCGCTGATTTTCTGTGCGGCCTATCTCTTCCTCACCACCCTGGCTGACATCGTAGCGCTTCTGTCCTCACAGCGGAGGCATGCCGCATGACTGTAGCTTCTCTCACCAGGCGGTGGGCTGCAATCCCGCGTATTCCGGGCGCACTGATCCTGTTCTGGCTTCTGCTGGCGGTGATCGGCCCCCTGCTCGCACCCTTCGCCCCAGGAGAAGTGGTCAGCCGGACGGTGTTCGCCCCGATCTCGGCCCATCATATTCTGGGCACGGATTATCTGGGACGTGACGTGCTCACACGTCTCCTCTGCGGCACCAGCAGCACGGTTCTGCTCTGTGCCGCGGCGACCCTTCTGGCCTGTACCGGCGGTGTCTTTCTCGGTATGATCGCCGCGCTGAAACAGGGAGTGACCGACACGCTCCTGTCACGCTTCATGGACGGCGTGATCTCCATTCCCTCGCTTCTCAGCGCACTTGTCGCCGTGGCGGCGTTCGGCTCGTCCGTTCCGGTGCTTGTGCTGGCGATGTCACTTATTTACATGCCCGGCTCGTATCGCACGAGCCGGATGCTGGCGCTCTCCGTCGCGCGCCGCGACTTTGTTCTCGCCGCACGGATGCGCGGGGAGAAAGCAGGCTATATCGTTCTGCGCGAGATCCTGCCCAACATGACCGGACCGGTCATGGCCGATGTCGGACTGAGGTTTATCTATTCCGTCCGTCTGCTGAGCAATCTGAGCTTTCTGGGTGTCGGGCTCCAGCCGCCTATGACCGATCTTGGCTCACTGACACGCGAAAATCTGCTGGGCCTCGTTTATGGCGCGCCCGCCGTCATTGCACCCGCGCTGACCATTGCCGTGCTCACGGTCGGACTGAATCTCGCGCTTGACAGCAACAGAAGAGAGCCGGGCTGATGAGGGCGCAAAGCGGCATCATACAGCCCCCTTCACTGATTTCCGTAAAGAACCTCCGGCTGACCGGGCGTCGGGGTCGTGGTCCTGAAACACCGATTGTCGAGAATGTGAGCTTCGATGTCGCGGAAAAGGAAATGCTGGCGCTGATCGGAGAGTCAGGCTCGGGCAAGACCAGCATTGCGCTTGCCCTGACAGGGTATGCCCGACGGGGCTGCCGCATTGCTGGCGGACACATTCATGTGGCCGGCTATGATGTCACGGCCATGCCGCCTGCTGAACTGCGGGCCTTCCGTGGCAAAACAATTGCTTATATTGCGCAGAATGCCGGCGCGGCCTTCAATCCGGCGTTGCCCCTGATGGATCAGGTGATCGAACCGGCGCTGCTTCACCACACCATGCCGCGCCGGATGGCCATCGAACGGGCGATCTCACTGTTTGAACTGATGGCCCTCCCGTCGCCCGGTACAATCGGGTCACGCTACCCGCATGAACTTTCCGGCGGGCAGATCCAGCGCCTCATGGCGGCGACGGCCCTGATCACCGGCCCGGAGGTGGTGATTTTCGATGAGCCGACCACCGCGCTCGACGTGACGACCCAGATCGAGGTGCTGGAAGCCTTTCGCACAGTCAGGCGCGAGGAAGGGTTTACCGGCGTGTATGTCACGCATGACCTGGCAGTGGTGGCGCAAATGGCCGACCGGGCGGTCGTTCTGAAAAACGGTGTCGTGCAGGAAGAAGGAACGACGGAGCAGATCCTGAGTGCGCCACGTCATTCCTACACGCAGGCCCTGCTCGCCGCCAATACACCGCGGATCAGAAACAACGTCACCGAAACGAAGGACACCGGAAAAGATGTTCCTGCCCTGGATGTCCGCGATCTCGTCGTCGGCTATGGTGGAACCGGCCGGGACGGGCGCCCTCGTCATACCATTCTCAGCGATGTGAGCCTGCCGGTCCTGCCGGGCGAGACCATGGGCATCATCGGAGAGTCCGGCTGCGGCAAAAGCACGCTGATCCGCGCGATCGCCGGCATCCAGCCCTGGACGAACGGCGGGATCACGTTCGAAGGCGAGCCCCTCGCGCCACGAATCGAAGCAAGGAGCGCGGCTCAGCGCCGTCATCTCCAGCTCGTCGCACAGAACGCGGACCTCGTTCTCAACCCCGCGATGTCTGTCGGCGATACCCTTCGCCGGGTTCTCACCTTCAATGGCGATGCCGCCACGGATGTGGAAATCGGTCATCTTCTCGACATGGTGCGGCTTCCGGTCGCACTTGCAGACCGTTTTCCCCCGGAGCTTTCCGGCGGACAGAAACAGCGCGTCAATCTGGCACGCGCGCTTGCGGCACGTCCGAGACTGGTGTTGTGCGATGAGATCACCGCCGCGCTCGACACAGTGGTTGCAGCGGCTATCCTTGATCTGATGATGGAGCTGAAACGCGAGCTGGGCATCGCCTGGCTGTTCGTGACACACGACCTGCACGCGCTTCGCTCCGTCTGCGATCGTGTCGCCGTGCTGTATGCCGGACATCGTGTGGAGTTCACCCCGGTTGCCGCACTGGAGACCCCGCCGCATCATCCCTATACCCGTCGCCTGGAAAACTCCGTTCCGGAAATGCGCGCGGACTGGCTGAGCGACGTGATCGGTCAGCGTGATCAGGCGTGCGACATGGCGCCCGCCATGCCATCTTCCCGAGGGAACGGCTGCTGCTACGTTTCGCGCTGCCCGGTCAGAGAGGCAGTCTGCGAGATCTCGGTGCCTCCTGTCCGGCGCAGTCCTGACGGCGCTCTGATCAGTTGTCATCTCACAATACAGGATCTGTCCCGATCCACTGCTCCTGGAGACCAATCATGACTCTTAAACTGAACGATCCTTCCCTTTTCCGTCAGGCGGCTTTTATCGCCGGGCAGTGGCGCGAGGCCTCCGGCGATCAGCGGATCGACGTTGACAACCCCGCCGACGGCAGCCTTGTCGGCCATGTCCCGGCCTGCACGGAGCAGGACACGAAGGATGCCATTGAAGCGGCACGGATCGCCCAGGCGGCATGGCAGCGCAGGACGGGAACGGAGCGCGGCGTCGTGCTGGCTGAATGGCATCGGCTTATTCTGGACAACGTCGAGGATCTGGCCCGGATCATGACGGCTGAGCAGGGGAAGGTTCTGGCCGAAGCCCGGGGCGAGGTGCGGTATGCCGCCTCTTTCTTCAAATGGTACGCGGAGGAAGCAACGCGCTCGGAAGGTCAGCTTCTGACAACGTCTGATCCGCACCGCCGCGTTCTGGTTCTGAAACAGCCTGTTGGCGTGACGGCGGCGATTACGCCGTGGAATTTCCCGCTGGCAATGATTACCCGCAAATGCGGACCTGCCATTGCAGCCGGGTGCAGCATGGTCATCAAGCCTTCGGAACTGACGCCATATTCCGCTCTGGCGCTGGCCGCGCTGGGCGAACGCGCCGGCATTCCGGCCGGCCTGCTCAGTGTCGTCACCGGCTGGCCGGCGGATGTGGGCAAAGTCCTGACTGAAAGTCCGGTCGTTCGCAAACTGACTTTCACCGGCTCCACCGGCGTCGGAAAAATCCTGATCCGGCAGTGTGCCGATACCGTCAAGAAACTCAGCCTGGAACTGGGCGGCAATGCGCCGTTCCTAGTGTTTGACGACGCGCGCGTGAAACTCGCCGCCGACGGCATCATGCAGAGCAAATTTCGCAATGCCGGCCAGACCTGTGTATGCGCCAACCGTGTCCTGATCCAGGATGGCATCTGGGACCGGCTTGTGCCAGAACTGGCCACACGCGTTGAGAGCCTGCGTGTTGGCCATGGAACCGATCCGGACAGCACGGTTGGCCCGCTGATCAACGATGCCGCGGTGCGGAAGGTGCGGGAGCATGTCGAGGACGCGCTGGCGAAAGGCGCGCGGTATGTCGGAGCGCCGCTGCGCATCGAAGGCCGCTTCGTCTGGCCGGTTGTGCTGGAAGGAATCACAACCGATATGCGGGTGGTCCATGAGGAAACATTTGGCCCTGTTCTGCCGCTCCTTCGCTTCAAAACGGAGGAAGAGGCCGTCAGTATTGCCAACAACACGCCGTTTGGCCTTGCCAGTTATTTCTTCACCGATGATATCAGCCGGATCTGGCGTGTCGGTGAGGCGCTGGAATTCGGCATGATCGGGCAGAACACAGGCTCGATTTCGATGGAGAGCGTTCCTTTCGGCGGCGTGAAGGAGTCCGGTCTGGGCCGGGAGGGCGGCCATGTGGGCATGGAGGAATTCCTGGAAATGAAAAGTCTGCATCTGGGTGGCCTTGACGTTTCCTGATCAGAACGTGCCGATTGTTCCTGGCTCAGCCTCGCGGGGAGGCTGAGCACCACCCGTTCCGGAGACAGATTTTTTCATGCAGCCCGTCCCCAAGCTGGACAGGATCGATCTGAAGATTCTCACCCAGTTGCAACGTAACGGCCGTCTGACCAATGTCGATCTGGCCAGCCGCGTTGGCCTTTCGGCCAGTCCGTGCCTGATCCGCGTCAAGCGGCTGGAGGCAGCCGGGTATATCACCGGATACGGCGCGCAGATCGATGTCAGAAAAATCACTTCTGTTCTCACGGTTTTTACCGAGATCACCCTCTCCGATCATCGCCGCGACGATTTTTCGCGGTTCGAGGCACAGGTCCGCAAACTCGACACGGTCGTCGAGTGTCACCTTATCAGCGGCGGCTACGATTATCTGGTGAAATTCATTACCAGGGATGTCGAGCATTATCAGACCATCATGGAAAACCTTCTCGACCTGAACATCGGCATCGAGAAATACTTCAGCTATATCGTTATCAAATCCCCGATTGTGAAACAGTCTTTTCTGATCGGAGATATTCTCCCGGAGAATGGGACTTGACCCGGACCTTTACTTACAGCGACCAGCAGGACACACAGATCGCGTTCAGGCCCATGCACCCGGACGACCTGCCGCAGGCGGTCCGGTTATCAAAGGATCTGGCCTGGCCTCACCGGCAGGAAGACTGGACACAGATGCTGGGCCTGGGTCACGGCATTGTCGCCACGACGCAGGACAATGCCGTGATCGGAACAATCCTCTGGTGGACATGGGGCAGCCAGGCCGCGTCTCTGGGGATGATCATCGTCAGCCCCGCATGGCAGGGACATGGCATCGGCAAACAGCTTATGGCGCGCGCCCGTCAGGCACTGCCCGGCTACACGCTTCATCTCAACGCCACGTCGGCCGGCGTGCCACTGTATGAGAAGTCCGGCTTCCGTTACCTGGGAGTCGTGGAACAGCATCAGGGCAATGTGGCTTCCGTTCCGCTGATTCCTCTGCCGGAAGGATGCCGCATACGCCCCGCCGGAGCGGCTGATCTGGATGCTCTCTGCGCCATGGATGCCGCCGCGAAGAAAATGAACAGGCAGCACCTCATCAGGGCTCTTCTTTCCGAAGGCCGGGGTATTATTGTCGATTCAGAGACTGGGATTCTGGGATTTTCGTTCTGCCGTAAATTTGGCTGGGGACAGGCTGCCGGGCCGGTCGTCGCCACGTCTGAAAATTCCGCCCTTGCGATGCTCGCATACTGGGCGGGGATCTGCACCGGTCAGTTCCTGCGGGTGGACATGCCTCAGAATGATGTCATCGCAACAGCTCTTGATGAATGGGGGCTTCTGCGCGTCGGAACGGTCATTTCGATGACAACCGATCCGGGCGATGCTCTGTCCCCCGCTCCGGGCGATGCGACCTGCTTTGCTTTATGCGGTCAGGCGTACGGATAATCCCACGCCGAAACACTGTTTCTCCCATCCCTCACGTGGACTTAAAAAAATGTCATTCCTGCTGAAATCGACCAAAGAACGGGCGGATGTCTGGGGAAAGCTCTTCAGGAGGGAACTTCCCGATCTGCCTTTTCATGTCTGGCCCGAAACCGGAAATCCCGAGGATGTACAATTCCTTGTAACATGGGAGCCACCACCGGACCTGCTAACATCATTTCCCAATCTCGAAGTGATTTTCTCCGTCGGGGCAGGTGTCGATCAATTCGACATGACCGGGATTCCCGATCATGTGATGATCATTCGGATGATCGAACCCGGTCTGACCGAAGGAATGGTGGAATACGTCAACTGGGCGGTTCTTACCCTCCACCGTGACATTCTGACCTATATCAGACAACAGCGGCAGCATGAATGGAAACCCGTTCACAACAAAATCGCTTCCGACAGGCGGGTCGGCATCATGGGCATGGGAACACTTGGTTCACCAGTCGCCAGTGCACTCACCAAAGCCGGTTTTCGCTGTAGCGGATGGAGCCGCTCCCGCCATGAAGTCGAGGGCGTCACCTCCTATGCCGGACCGGATGAGCTGGATGCATTTCTGGCCGTTTCTGAAATCCTCATCTGTCTTCTGCCACTGACAGATGCGACACGCGGCATCCTTAATGCCGGTCTGCTTTCCCGCCTGCCGAAGGGGGCACAGATCATCAATGCGGCACGCGGAGCACATCTTATCGTGCCAGATCTGATCGCCGCACTGGACAGCGGACAACTCAGCGCCGCAATTCTGGATGTAACCAGCCCCGAGCCGCTGCCTGCCGACAGCCCGCTATGGGATGATGCACGTGTTCTGATTACGCCTCATGTCGCCAGCATCAGTCAGACGGAAACCGCCGGGCGCGTGCTGCTCGATACGGTTCGTCGCTATCTTGCGGGTGAACGCCACTTCCCTTCCATGGTCGATCGTTCAAAAGGTTACTGACCCGGTCAGAGGTTTTCTGGGCAGAAGATATTTTCCCGGCTCGTTTACGCTCCGGATGTTCCGGTCAGGCATTATTCCTTCATTTCCTGCACAAAATCCTTAGCCCGGTAAAAGGCTCCGACAAGCGGCAGGAAATGAGATGCCAGACCATAGCAGGGAATTTTCTGCCAGGCTCTCCCAGCCAGCGGATTGGTATCCGGCATCCCGGCCATCGCCTCCGCCATGCGCTGCCCCATATAGACCGACATCTGCGTCCCGTGGCCGCTATAGCCCATGGTGTAGAACACACCATTCCACTGGCCCGCATGTGGCAGACGATCGACGGTCATATCGACATCCCCACCCCAGCAATAGTCTATTTTCACGTCAGGTAGTTCCGGAAGTGTGCGTCGCATCGCGGCAAGAAGCATGTTCCCACTGGTGATGTCCGTTGTGGTGCGGGAACGGGAGAAACTCGCCCGCCCGCCAAAAATAAGCCGGTGGTCGGCCGTCGCACGGAAATAGTTATGAATATTCTGCATTGTGACGACATTTCGTCCGCCCGGCATGATTCGGCGCATGGCCGCCTCATCCATAGGTTCGGTCGCAACAATGAAGCTTCCGACCGGCATGATCCGCTGCCTGAACCAGGCGGGCGCATTCCGGCTGATCCCTGTCGCCATCAGCACTGATTTTGCGAGAATCTTCCCCTGCGGTGTCGTCATTTCAAAAGAATTACCGGTCCGCTTCATCCCGGTCATTGGTGTATTTTCAAAAATCAGACCGCCCGCATGCAGTACGGCGTTCGCCAGCCCTATTCCGAAACGTCCCATATGCATCCGGGCACTCTTCGGATAGAGAAGGCCGCTGCTGAACAGATCTGATCCAAGTTCTTCGCGGACCTGCGTCTCATCCAGAAGACAAGCTTCAGGGTCCGCCGCCACTGTCAGACGCGCATAGTCTGTCTGAAGCGCAGCCTCATGCGCCTGCCTGTTACCGACTTTCAGCTTGCCACATCTCGTAAAATCACAGTCGATGCCATTCTCGCGCGTGATGGTCTCAACGGTATCGACCGCGCTGTTGAGCACCTTATACAGCCGCGTCGCCGTGTCCTCACCCAGCTTCGCGCAGGCATCTGTAAAGCTGCCGGCAAGGCCGTTATTCACATGGCCGCCATTCCGGCCGGACGCTTCGCCGATAACCCGGTCACGCTCCAGAACCACAACGGATGCCCCGAGCTGTCTGAGACGGAGAGCGGCTGAGAGACCGCTGAATCCTCCTCCCACGATGACCGCGTCCGCCTGTCCCGGCAGAGCCGCCTGCGGCGTGCCGGTGAAGCGTGGCACGGTATCGAGCCAGTAGGAAGTGAGTTTCATAAAACGGCTCCATAAACCCTGTCAGGAGAGTGTGATGCGGCTGGCGTCAGAAAGACTGAGCCCGGATGTTTCAGGTGCCCAGCGCCATGAGATAAAGGCTCCCGCTGCAAGGATTGTGCAAGCCGCAAAAATCGTTGTCCGCACACCATAATGCGACACACCGAGCGGAAGAAGGAATGTGCCCAGCGCGCCCCCCAACCGACTGGCCGATGACGCAAATCCTACGGCTGTGCCACGAATCTCAGTCGGAAACAGTTCGTTGGGATAGACAAACTGTAAACCACTTCCTGCCGCCTCGACCGCGGAATAGATAATGAATGCAGCGACAACCAGCCAGCCGGCCTGCCCCGGCCAAACGGCAATGAACAGAAGCGATAAAGCGCCCAGAATAAACGACCAGATCAGCAATGTGCGACGTCCCATGACGTTAATCAGACCGAACGAGATCGGAAGAATACCCAGAAATGTAAAAGACGTCACCACGCAAGCGGCCAGAAGCGGATTGCGCATATGCATCTGCTCCAGAATCTGCGCCTGAAGCGTATGAATGGAAAACGCGGGCGCACTCTGGAGAATCCAGAAAGCGCAGATGAAAAGTAGTGTGCCCCGATATCGCCGCGAGAGAAGCATGGACAGGGCACCGCCAGCCCCTCCACGCCTGCAGTCTGTGCTCACGCCCTCAAAAGAGATGTCTGCACGCAGAAGCGTCTTTACGATGTGCCGGGCTTCCGCGATCCGTCCGGAACCGGCCAGCCACAGAGGCGATTCCGGCATGCCGGCACGACAGAACAGAAGCAGGACAGACGGGACAAAACCCGAGCCAAGAACCAGATGCCAGTTTCCGGGATACCATGAGATCAGAACATAACCGATCATAAAACTGACGACGTAGCCAAGCCACCAGAAGGTAATCAGACCGGCCAGAGCGGGGCCCCGCCAGCGGCGAGGCATGAACTCCGTTACATAGGCAGTTGCGATGGGATAATCAGCGCCAATGGCGACACCGATCAGAAACCGCCACATGAGCAGGGACAGGAAGCTGCCACCGAAAAACTGAGCCGCAGAGAAAATCGCGAACATAACAATATTGACGGTATAAAGGAGTTTACGCCCGAAGCGGTCGGAAATAATGCCGCCCGACAGACCGCCGACGAACACACCCAGAAGCGACGAGGCTCCGATAAGCCCCGTCATATCCGCGCTCAGATGAAAATCAGCGACCAGGGCCGGCAGCACAATACCGATCAGACCAAGAATATAACCGTCACAAAACGGACCACCTCCCGCAATCAGCGCCAGACGAAGATGGAAAGCGGATGGAGGTATTTCATCGGGCGTCCGGACTTCCATCCTTCGTCCTCCTCAGGATTGCTGCATCAGCAACGCATCCTGGTCGGCAAGATCAGCCAGTTCCTTCAATGTTGAGAAATGATAATCGGGCGTGGTGAGATTTTCGACGGCTATTGTTCCGCCAAAACCACCCGATCCTTTACGCCGTTCGATCCAGCAGACAGTGTATCCAAGTTTTTTTGCGACACCAATATCATGATACTGGCTTTGCGCGACGTGCAGGATATTATCTTTCAGAATACTGTCGCGGCTCAGCCGTCCACGTGCAAACCCGAAGAACGCAGGGTCCGGTTTTTCGCACAGCGTATCATCCACAGTAATCGAATCATAAAATGGCATGCCAAGCGTCTTCTCCATACCGAAGAACGCCCAGCGCTGAGTATTGGTCATGGCCACCAGACTGAAATGCTGACCAAGACGCTCCAGAGCCTCGACCGAGTCCGGAAAAGCCGGCCAGTCTTTTGCTGCAAGAACAAAGGCATTCGCATGCGCTTCGTCTTCCGGCAATCCGAACCGGGCGGCCAGCGCCTGATAAATCGGTTTCAGATCTTCCGGAAACGGCAACGTTACGCTCCGCGCGCGCATCCCGCGATAGGCCGTGAGAAAGGCTTCACGGTCGATTTCCTTGCCAGACAGCGTTTGCAGGGCGCGGATCATTCCCGTTTCGAAGTCGATCAGAGTACCGACTACGTCAAAGGTAAGAGCTTTTGGAAATCTGGTCATAACAAGTCTCCTGTTCGGATATTTTCAGAAACCCGTCGAAAAAGAGAGCACCCCGGCAAATCCGCCTCCTACATAATACTGCGGGGCCGACGCGGCCACCGTGTGGCCTGCGACGATCATGCTGCGGGCATTGGTTTTGATGCTGCTTGTGCCCGACAGATAGCCATTATTCCCGATATTCAGAAGATTGAGCTGAATCTGGGGATGTTTGGCAAAGCCGAAATTTCTGAAGCGATAGCCCATATTGACGTTGAACGTCTCATAACCTTTGATCGACTCATCGTTCATGAAGGTGGAATACTGCTTGCCGACATAGTTCATATTGAAGCCACCGAACACCGATCCGTCATCATAGTTCAGTCCGACCGCGGCTGTGAATTTAGGTGTATTGACGGCTGTCTTTCCTTTTGTCGGCAGGTTGACCGCCGTCCCGTCCGTCGCCACGGTCGGAAGGTTGCTGTCGATTGTGGCATGTTCATATTGTCCGGAGAAATAAGGGCTGAAGTGATGCCAGCGCTTCAGTCCGACTTCGATTTGCGCACCGCGCATGGTCTGACCGCCCGCATCGATCGACTCCGTGATCGGAAGACCGTTCTGATAGGTGGTTGTACTGAGCTGACGATGTGTGAAGTTATAATTGAACAGAGCCACGTTCACATTGGCAAAACCGCTGTGACGAAAACCGATTTCCTCACCGATCGCGAATTCAGGACTGATGTCGGATGCGTGTTTCGATGACAGCTCTCCTGTCGAGACGCTGTAACGATCGGCATAAGTCATGATGGAAGCCGGCATACGGAAAGAAGCCGTGCCATTGATATAGATCTGATCATGTGGCGTGATTTTGTAACTTGCCATGAACTGCGGCAAGGGTTCCGCCGCGCTCTGGCCAGTCGCATATGTCACACCCGGCACAAGGTTCGTCTGAGACCGTGTAACCATCACTTCCTTGAACCCGGCCGTGATCGTCAGCTTATCGTTCAGCGCCTTATAGGTATCATTGATGAAAAGTGCATTGGTCTGCTGGATAAGATGAATGTCATATGTCCGTAGAACGCTGCCGTTTGCCGTCAGGATCGGATCATTGCCCCACATGCTAGGCACGCCGCCATCTGCATTGACCGCCTGATAGCTCTGCGGCTCCGTCTGATCGAAATATGAATACCAGGCTCCTCCTGTCAGCGTATTATGGCCCTTTGTCCAGGAGAGCACGGCATTTATGCCGGAATAAGCCAGCGTATAGGTGTCAATGGAAGCCGCTACGATAGTGCTGTTTGTTCCGCCCACCTGAAGCGGACCAGCCAGGTCTGGACCAAGGTAGCTGCCATCCCGGCTCAATGTTGAACCGCCATTGTCGTAACCCCAGGAGTAGGTAAAATAGGGCGTAATATCCAGAGAAAGTCCGTGGTCAAATTTCAGATTGACCGGAGCACCCAGAATAAATTTCTTCATCCTGTTTTCTTCATATTTGTAGTAATTCGCAGGCGTGCTTCCAAGCGGTGTATCATTATAGTTGAAATTGACGCCATACTCATTCCACTGAGCTTTCGTCGGCGCTCTGAGATAATACTGCTTTGCGTCGTTATAGCTCATCACGAAAGACGCCCGGTTTCCGCCTTCCCATTCTTTCAGGAGCTTCATATCAATATGATAGCGCCGTGTTCCGCCAATCCCACGCCATTCATCCGCCTGCCGGTGAGAGAAGGAAATAGACCCACGGATACCGCTGTTTCCCAGCTCTCCCGTATCAACCCGGATAAAATGCCTTCGCAAACTGAACGAACCATATGTGGCATCAATCAGGCCGCCAAAATGATGCTCCGGGTCCCGCATCGTCTCTGAAAGCTCACCTCCGACAGCATTATAAAGCGGGGAACGGGTATCCGGAGATCCTTGGGTCAGTGTCAGTGACTGGATGTTTTCATTATCGGCCGCAGCCGAGGTGTAGGGCAGAAGATAAACCGGAGCTGCTGCCGGAATCCCTTCGAACAGATAGCCGATTTCCTGCTGGTTCAGCCCGCGAACCGTCAGTCCCTGCTGATCATCGTTCGTTCCGAGCGGATCATTCCCGGCATAGACAACACCTGGAAGACTTGCCACGAGCGCAGCCGCATTGCTTGTCGGACTTTGTTTTGCGATGTAATCGCGGGTCAGGCCGCTTCGTGATTTTGCGATCGTCTGAGGCGGCATCATGCCACCGCCGGGAGTCGTGTTCGTCACGCCATTCGGCAGAGAAGCATGCCCTGTCACTTTCACGGTTTCTTCGCCAGAGGCCGTAAAGTTCTGCGGCAATTTTTTCTTTGGGGCAGATTGTCCCTCCATGGCAGATTTCCGGGCAGGCACCACTGATGAAGCGCCTCCATTCACCGGCGGATACTGCTTTGTTGCCGCTTCGGCCTTGTCCGGAACGCCGCCGGACAGCCCATATATCCCGGCTCCCAATGAAACGGAAAGCAGCAGATGCAGAGGACGCGATACTCTGCCGGAAACGATATCCGACGGAAACGACGCTGATACGGAGCGCCACGCCACGAAAACATTGCGAGTGGTAGCCATGCTCTGTTCCTCCGGAACGGTCCTGAACACTGAAAAGTGTAGACGACGTCTTTCTGAGGAGGATTGTGAGCGTAATGTGACAGAGGAAAACTCTGATTTCATTTCGGATTCAGAATTTTATGTCGTTTTTATATCGAAATAGAAATGGTTGTGGCCTGAATGGGCTCCGGGAGACCGCGATCCGGAGCAGGAAAGAGGCTATTGCAGATAACCTTTCGCAATTTGACGGCTTTCCTGTCCGGATTCGAAATGAGATTCGATATGTGACCCGAAAACCCTGCGATAATTCCGGTTGACCCGTGGATCACAACACGAGGTGAAACAGACCATCCTCAGGCCGGACGGAAAATCACGAACATCTTTTTGACATGGCACTCACTGTCCCATGCCCATACCGCACCCCGGCCAATCAGAAAAGCATCACCGGCATTAAACGTCTGACGCTCGCCTTCTTCACTGACAAAGGTCACATTCCCTTCGCACAGATGCATAAATTCATAATGCACATAAGGAACAGGACGCCGGTAATATGGCGTGGACGCCCATATTCCACCATAGAACTGCCCGTCAGCCGACCGCCATACGACGCTGCTTTCACAGTCTGGTGTCGGCCCGGTCAGCAAGGCAACCGGTGGCGGTGAAGACGGCGAGAGCGGGACATCCGTGTCAATTCCGACAATGACCGGAACAGCACTTTCCGGACCCTGAACCTGTATTCTGATCAGCTTTGTGCCAGCGGATGCCTTCCAGTCGAATGCCATCCCGGCTGTAATCATCACCCCCTCGTTCACCCCTGTCCCTATTCCGTTCAGCGAGACATGTCCTTCGAGAACAAAGAGAAACGTATCGGCTGGCAAACGTGTGACAGGCCCGCTTCCGGAAAGAGCCATCACATCAATGGCGATACGGTCATCGAGAAACGGCAGAACATGCCGGGATGTCAGAAAATCTTCGGAAAGATCTAAAAAATTTTCTGCAAAATCCCTGAGATTTATAATGCTTCTGATATCTGTCACAGCTACAATATCCTTTTCTCCGAGAGCAGGCGGTGCCAAGACCGGTCTGCTCCGACCAACATGTTCCGGGCACAAAATAATACGACAGATTTCACATTGTAATTATGTCTTTTTCACCTTGCGAACCGCACCCAGACACTTGACGCTTGTCGGGATTCAGCATTTTCTGCGGTGCAGCCATGGTCGGAACACGCTGTCTCTGTGCGACCTGACACAGCGCGAAGTGGCTTTGAATCCTAGCCACACCAGACAACCGTGACAACGCCTCTTTATGGGTCCGCTCAAAATCGGCAATGTCCTTTGCTTCGATTCTGAGCAGGTAATCCGCGCTGCCGGTCATCAGATAGCATCCGCGAATATTCGGACACTTCCCGATTTGCGCTTCAAATCTGCTGAGCATCTCTTCAGTCAGACTCTCCGGTGTGATCTGAACGATGACTGTCATTATATAAACTCATATAAAATACGAGATAACGTCAGGATATTTCATTTCGATATCATATAAGATCAACGCAGGACAAACCGCAGACGGATTAGCCCGACCATGAATGCTCTCACATCTGGTCCGGCATGACCCGCCACCAGATAGGGTGGAGTCCTGACGATCAGTCTCGACGCCATCACATCGAACCGCCGGACGATCCGGAAAATGTGCGGCGACGCGCCATGCGCCGCCGTAATCAAGCCGGACACATATTGGTCTTGGCGCATCACAGGTCGCGCCAGCGCTGGAACGGGGCGCATGTGGATGAAGGGATCGATGTTTCCCAGCTCATGTCGCATCTCGCATATGCCGACGTGCCTCTGAACGAGGCGAACATCATGCAGCGCAGGAAGAATGCACGAGGCGTCGGCGTTAACGCCGGACACACATGTCAGCCTTGCAGCCTCTTCCGGTATTTTCTCAGTCCTGACTATTATTTTTCTCTGACCAGACCAGGCTCAGGACTCATTTTTTGAGATAGAAGATGAAGCTTGCGGCGATATGGATTGCGGCCATGAAGGTGTGAGCGCATCTGTCATATCGGGTTGCGACCCGTCGCCAGTCT
>NZ_WOTA01000033.1 GCF_011516825.1 Acetobacter oeni
TAAACGCACCGCCTCGTGTCAATACTCAGCCTTGTAAACTCGTCCCATTCCACGTCTCCTTCATGACCAGCTTCGGTCTTAAAGGTCCGGAACTAAACCGTGACACGTCCAATCCGCGTCAGTGACGGATTATGTCCTTACGTCCGCAGCCGAAGCCGATTTGCGGGGGATTATCCGTTACACCCGGTCGCAGTGGGGAGACGAGCAGCTTCGCCGCTATATAGACACTCTCGAGCATACACTCGTCGGTGTCGCACGAGGTCTCGGCACCTACCGCCCGATGGAGAGTATCGCACCGGATCTACGGATGGTGCGATGTGAGCATCATTTTGTGTTCTGTCTGCCGCGCCCCAATGCATCTGCTCTTATCATCGCCATTTTCCATGAAGGTATGGACCTTATGGCGCCTCTCGCCGAGAGGCTGTGATCGTTCCTCCACCTTTTTGCTCTCCCAACTGAACTTCTACGGCAGCTAGACAGGGGGAGAGGTCCTGCTGCTTTCGGGAACGTCCCTTCGGGAAGCCGACTGTCCGCAACGGCCTTTTGCGTCAGCCACGCCGTTGATACCATCGTGGAGTGAAAAACGTTACGAACTAGAACCATTTATGCCGGCTAAGACAGACTTTCTGTCAACTGCTCCCAGTTTCCATACGCAAATGCCTGCATGGCGGTCTCGTCCAGACCGCAGTGTTCGAGAAAACGTCGCGCGTCGCCGCCGGGACGGTACTGATACGGATAATCGGTGGAGAACAGCAACCGGCCATGTCCGACGATACGTGCCGCCTGTTCCAGATAATGCGGCAGGAACATGCCGCTCGCCGTGACATACAGATTGCGCCGAAAATAGGTCATCATGGAGTGCTCTAGCCCGGACGCGCGATCCATGTTGGCGATACGCTCGGCATAGAACAGGACCAGTTCGCCCCAGTGACCCAGAATGATTTGCAGGTTAGGGAAGCGATCGAAATGGCCTGCTAAGACGAGCCGCAGAAACTGGATGCCGGCGTCATAATGTCAGCCAAGACCAAAGCACGAAAAGACGGCGTCCACCTGCGGGCTGAAACCGGAATAGTAGGCATCCCGGACGGCCTTCTCCGGCGCTCTCGGATGAAGCAGGACGGGCACCTTCAGCGCCGCCGCACTCTGGAAGATCGGAAGCAGGTCGGCATGGTCCAAGTTGCGATGGCCCACGCGCCCACACAGCATCGTTCCCTTGAAGCCGAGCGTCCTGACGCAGCGTTCGAGTTCCAGGGCGGCTTCATCGGGCAGCGTCGCCAGCACCTGAAAGCGATCCGGATGGCGGGCGACCGCCTCCGCTACGGCATCGTTCGCGCGGCGCGCCAGATCGACGCTGTTGGGCCCGAGATCGTGCAGTGACGGCGCGGTGAGCGACAGCACCTGCACGTCCAGCCCGGTCTCGTCCATGAGCGTGAGCCGATCTTCGGCGAGATCGGTCAACCGCTTTTCAAGCGGGCCGCCGTGAAACGCCACGCTCGGATCAGCGGATTCAAGGCCGATGGCGGACCAGACGTCCTTCACCTCGGGCGTCAGGAAATGCTCTTCGATGCCGATCAGTTTCATGGAATGGTTCCTTTCCGCAAGCTTCCTGTCACAAAGGGACATGCCTGTTTCACGACGTCGAAAATAGGTGCGGAGCAGGAGCAGGCGCCAGACGCATCCGGATCAATGTGTCATTGCATGGGACGCTATCTGTCGCCGGTCATCGTTGATAGGCTCGTCGCATGGAGAACGTGGATCTTAATCTTCTGATCGCGCTGGATGTGCTGCTCGACGAGGCCAGCGTCACCGGCGCGGCCCGTCGGCTCGGGCTCAGCCCATCCGCCATGAGTCGCACGCTGACGCGCCTCCGCTCGGCCACCGGCGATCCGTTGCTGGTGCGCGCGGGCCGGCATCTCGTGCCCACGCCCTATGCGACGGACATTCGCGATCGCGTGCATGCCCTGACCCGCGACGCGCAGGCCGTCCTGCGTCCGCAGCATCGGGAAGTGGATTTGAAAGCGCTGGATCGGACATTCGTCCTTCGTGCCAATGAAGGCTTTCTGAATGTTGTCGCAGCACCTCTGGTGACTGCCATCATGAAAGAAGCACCATGGATTCGTCTGCGGTTTGCGCCCAAGCCGGACAAGGATGCGTTGCCACTGCGAGAAGGACGGATCGATCTGGAAATAGGCGTTCGGGGCGCGTCCGCGCCGGAAATCCGAAGCCGGCTCCTGTTCCGGGACGCGTTCATCGGTGTGGCGCGCATCGACCATTCCCTTTTCATGGATGGGAATATCAGTGTGGCGCGCTACGCCGCGTGCCACCATGTCGTGACCTCGCGACGAGGGACGTTCCGGGGACCGGTTGATGACGCGCTGGAGCAACTGGGGTACCAGCGCGCCGTGTCGGTCGTCGTGCCCGGATTTCCGGATGCGCTCGAGATCGTGCGCCAATCGGATCTGGTGACGCATGTGCCGCGATCGTGTCTCGCGAACCTTTCCGATGAGTCCGCAGGGATATCGCGCCTGAGACCATTCCAGCTCCCCGTGAAGACACCTGAAATCGCCATTTCCGCCATGTGGCATCCTAGGCAGAACGCTGATCCTGCCCACCGCTGGCTTCGCGACAGGGTGCAGGCGGTTTGTCGGAAAGTTCTCGCTCGCTGACGACGTCCGTTTTCGGAAAAGCGCTTTACGGCTTCAAATGTCCGGGATGAGGGCGACCAAACACCTAAGCGCCCGTGGGGTCGTTCGGTGTCGGCTAAGATCTGTTGGTCGCACGTTAATCGATGAGGATGAGATTCCCGTATATTCAGCCTGAGACAATTCTGTAGTGATGCTATCCGCTCTATCGCACGTTCTGCAGGAGTGTCAGGAGCAGCGCCATGCTCTGTTCAGCCGTGCTCAGCCCTTTCTTCTCGCGCATGCGCCCACCGGCCTGCAAGCTGATCAGACCGTGCGCCGTGGCATAGATTAACCCGGCGAGTTCGCGCGTGGCGATTGCAGGCAAAGCCTGTGTGCCCTGGGCATCCTCGACGAGGCTCGAAAACGCCATGAACGCTTCCAGTGCTGCTGCCTCAAGCGTTCCTCCAGTTGTGCCGACATCCGGATCGCTGAACAGCAGGTGGTAGCGCGCGGGATAGTCGCGACCGTAGCGGATGAAGGTGTCCAGCGCCACTTTCAGTCGCTCAATAGGGGGGGTATCTCCGGCGCGTGCCTGATCAAACACTGCAGCCAGCATCCTGAAGTCGCGTTCAGCGATCGCAGCCAGCAAAGCGCTTCGATCCTTGAAGTGACGATAGGGCGCATTGTGCGAGACGCCAACTGCCTGCGCGACCGCACGCAGGGTGACAGCCGCGTCACCTCCGTCGTCCAGGAGAAGCGCCGCTTCCGTAACCAGTTTTTCCCGCGTGCTCACTCAACCTCACTGTGCCTGATGCGCTTCCGGCCCGACGAGCCGGGCTGAGTCCTCCCACAGCTTGTGTGCGCGATCCACGTCGTACGATATGGCGGAAGAGCGTGTTTCGATCAATCGGCCACTAGTCGACTGAAGTTACTTGCCAGATGCATTCGCGAACGCCGGGTCAACCGCCACGCGGGCAAGCGCGTCGCCGGAGAAGGGGATGTTGCCCATGGTGACGCCAAGCGTCCTGAACAGCCATTTGGCGAAGGCCGTCCGCATGAACCGCTGCGCCATCACGGGGGCCGAGCGGCTCAGGCCCGTCTCCACGATAAGGCCCGGATCGAACGCGATCGACTGGATCGAGGATCCCTGTTCTCGCAGACGCCGCGCGAGTTCGTAAGCGTAGAGGATGGTGCAGAGCTTGGAGGTGGAATAGCGGACCCCCCAGGGGAAGTGGCTTGCCGTGCTGACCATCGGTGGCGAGCCGCACAGCATCGGGCTCCGCCGCCTTGCCGACCATCTTGCCGTTCATCGTCTCCGGATCGTGCGTGCCACTGGCGGTGAAAACAATACGGCCGTGATCGTCCACATCGCCCAGGAGCAGGTTGAGCAGCAGGAAGTGACCCAGGCAGTTGGTCGCGAAGGTCTTCTCGAACCCCTCAGCCGTATATTGGGGTTGCCCCATGAACTGCGCCCCTGCATTGAGCAGGAGCACCTGCAACGGTGCGACGGCGCCTTCGCGAACCATCATGGCCTGGACCGCTGCAGCCCCGGCACGTACGGAGGCCAGCGAAGCCACATCGATAGCGACGGTTCTGATCCGTGCGCGGTACCGCGTCCCAAGGTCACGCGCGACGGCATTGACTTCCGTCTGGTTACGACCTGGCAGGATGAGGTCGAACCCACCCTGTTCGAGAATTTTGGTGGCAGCCTCCAGGCCGATGCCCTTGTGACCCCCGGTGATCAGCACAGTTCCCATGATTTACACCCTTGTTGACAATGTCAACTTAGGTTCTAGGTTGACGCTGTCAACAAGGGTGTGGAGATATTGATATGATGACGGAACTCAGGCGCCGGGCGGAAGCGAAACAGATGATCCCGAATGCGGCGGTGGAGGCATCGCGCTCGATCATCATCGGCGTATCAGTTGATGTCGTCTGGCGGTTGCTGACCGATGTGTCCAAATGGCCCCGATGGTACGGCTACCTGAAAGGCGCACGTCTCGATGGGAAATTCGCCAGCGGAACGGCGCTGACATATGGCGGCTTTTTCAAGCACCGGTTACGAATAGCCATAATTGAGCCCGGCAAGCTCGTAATGCTCTACGGGACCATGGCGGGATACACGGGCATCACGCGCTGGGACATAAGGAACCTGGCGAAGGGAAAGACCGAAGTCACGTTCAATGAGTCATCCGATGGCCCACTGATCGGGTTCCTTTATGGAAACGCCAGTCTCGGCCGACACCTTGAATGGTGGCTTTTGGCAGTGAAAGTAGAAGCTGAACGGCTGGCTAGGTGAAGACACCCACTTCTGCTTTCAAGATTTGCGGTTGGGTTTTTTCAAAATCATAAAAGAGATTCGTCGCTCACGTGTTCGGGCATTTCGGAAACCACGAAGACCCGTTTTATGCCGAACAAACTTGGCTGGAACCGGGCAAATCATCGACGACCCTCGCAATATTCGCCACATAACTTCGCCAGAAGCGGGCGCTTAAAGGCTAAGCACGCCCCTAGTGGTTTTTCAGTTCGGACTACCATTGGCATTTCGCCGGACAGCTTGAGGCGGCTGGTGAAACTCACGCAGGAAGGCACGCCGCATCCGCTCGGGATCGTGAAAGCCGGTCATGACAGCAATGGTTTCGATGGGGAGCGTCGATCTTTCGGCACGCTCCCGTGCTGCCTCCAGACGCAGTCGTTCTACCGCTCTGGCGGGACTCATTCCTACGGACGTCCGGAAACTGCGTGAAAAGTTTCGGGGGCTCATGCCGACCTGGCTGGCGAGAATATCTACGGTCAGGCGCTGTTTCAGATTGGAACGGATCCATCCCAGAAGATCGGCAAAGCGTTCCTGAGTGCTCCCCATCTCCAGGAGAGCCGAGAACTGGGATTGGCCTCCGGGACGGTGATAGAAGACCACCATCTGCTGCGCCGTGCGGCGCCCGATATCTGCACCGAGATCTTCGGTGACTAGCGCCAGAGCCATGTCGATGCCCGCGCTGATACCCGCAGACGTCCAGATCGAGCCATCATGGATATGAATGGCGTCTGACGAGACCCTGAGTTCCGGAAATCGTGCTTTCAGGGCGCCGGCTTGTTGCCAGTGCGTCGTCACGCGGCGTCCATCGAGCAAGCCAGCAGCAGCCAGCAGAAAAGCCCCTGTACACACGCTGCATATCCGCCGTGCCGCACCCGCTTGATATCGTAGGAAAGCCTGCAACTCCGGGCAGGCCATCGCCGCTTTGTGACCTTCGCCCCCGACGACGACAAGCGTGTCAAAAGACCCCTCCTTCGCGAGAGGGAAAGTCTCAAGCGCCATCCCGGAAGACGACCGGATCAAACCGCCGTTCCGGGACAAAGGTGTCGTGTCATACGCTCCGTCCCCAAACGCGTCGGCGATCTCGAAGGCTGCCGTTACGCCAGCTGCGTCGAGTAACTGAAAGTCAGGATAGAGAAGAATACCGATCCGTCTGGGCATGTCCTGAAATGAGGGATGATTGTCCTTTCGTCAAACGCTCTTACGGGAAACACTGACAGACACAGGATCAGTCAGTGATCCGTTCCCCAACCAGAGGCGGAATTTCCAATGTCCCGACCACCCCTTCCTCCCTTCAATATCGACACTGCTGTTCAAAAAGTCCGTCTCGCCGAAGACGCATGGAACAGCCAGGATCCCGAAAAGGTAGCGCAGGCCTATACCCCTGACAGCCAGTGGCGCAATCGCCTGGAATTCATCAATGGACGAAAGGAAATCGTCGCCTTCCTCACGCGGAAATGGGAACGCGAGCAGGATTACCGGCTCATCAAGGAGCTCTGGGCTTTTCGGGACAACCGTATTGCTGTCCGTTTTGTCTATGAATGGCAGGACCGGACCGGGCAGTGGTTCAGGTCTCATGGAAATGAGAACTGGGAGTTTGATGAGGAAGGGTTGATGCGTTCCCGTCTGGCATCGATCAACGATCAACCCATTTCTGCCACTGACCGCCTTTTTCACTGGCCTGCGGGTCGTCGCCCGGAGGGTCATCCGGGCCTCTCCGGACTGGGATTATGATCCATTGTACCAAGACTGATTTTCAGGAAAATACCATAGCGCGGGAGATGACTGACATGAGGGCTGCCCTGAAGCCCTCCATTACGACGCCGCGCGGAATGCCTTGCGCCCTTCCGCGTCCAATGCCGCGAAGTCTTCGTCGGATAGCGTGATGTCGGCAGCGGCGACATTCTGCTCCAGATGGGCGACTTTGGAGGTGCCCGGGATCGGTAACATTACCGGGCTTCGCTTCAGGATCCAGGCCAGGGCGATCTGGCTCGGCTGCGCGCCGTATTTCCCTGCCATGGTGTCCAGGATCGAACCCGGTCTGGCGAGGTCGCCGGCGGCAAGCGGAAACCAGGGGATGAACCCGATGTTCCGGGCCGTGCAATAATCGAGCACGGCCTCGCTGGTGCGATCGACGAGGTTATAGCGGTTCTGAACGGTCGCCACGTCAAAGAACTTCGATGCCGCCTTGATGTTTTCAACGGAGACCTCACTCAATCCGGCATGACGGATCAATTTCTGATCGATAAAGGATCTGACCGCATCGAACTGCTCGTCCGCCGGGACCCTGGGATCAATCCGGTGCAACTGCCACAGATCGATCTGTTCGACGCCGAGATTGCGCAGGCTCTTATGCACCTGCTGGAGCAGGTATTCCGGTCGCCCGACCGGCTTCCAGATGTCCGGCCCCGAACGGGTCAGGCCGCTTTTCGTGGCGATCACGAACCCCTTGGGGCGGGGGTGCAGCGCCTCCCTGATCAGCCATTCCGAGACATCCGGTCCGTAGGAATCCGCCGTGTCGATGAAATTGACGCCGAGTTCGGGAAGGCGCTTCAGCGTGCGGATAGCCTCGTCGTGATCGGCAGGCGGCCCCCATATGCCCGGGCCGGTGATGCGCATCGCACCGAAGCCAAGCCGATTGACGCTGAGATCGCCGCCAATCGTGAAGGTGCCGGAGTTCGCGGCGTTGGAGGGTGAATGGGTCATGGTCCTCACTCCTGTTTTCCTGCGGGTGGCTGGTGATCAGTCATTCCGTCACGCAGTGAAGCCGCCATCGATGTTGTATGCGGCGCCGGTGATGATGCCAGCCTCTGGCCCGGCAAGATACGCTACCAGTCCGGCGACCTCTGCGCTCGTGGTATGGCGTTTGATCGCCATGAAGCTGTGCATGACGTCCTTCAGCGGGCCATCGGCAGGATTCATGTCGGTATCAGTGGGGCCGGGCTGAACGACATTGACGGTGATGCCCCGCGCGCCGAAATCACGCGCCAGCCCCTTGACCATGCCTTTCAATGCCGATTTGCTGGCACTGTACGCAGCAAGTCCGCTCATCGGCATACGGTCGGCATTGGCTGAGCCGATGAAAACGATTCGGCCTCCGTCGGGCATATGGCGTGCGGCAGCAACCGCCGAATGGTAGGGCGCGTGGATATTGATGCGGAAAAGCCGGTCGATGTCGTCCGGGGGTATTTCCAGCGGGTCGCCTGCGCCAAGAATTCCGGAATTGACAACCAGCACGTCGAGAGGCCCCAGTGAGTCGATCAGCGCGATGAGAAAGTCGCGGTCGCCGCTATCGGCGCGCAGGGCCTCGCTTCCGGTCTCGGTAGCCAATGCCTGGGCGTCGTCAGGGGAGGAAAAATACGTGAAAGCGACTTTCGCGCCATCCGATGCAAAGCGACGCACGATGGCGGCACCAATTCCGCGGCTGCCACCAAGCACGAGAACGGATTTGCCAGAGAAACTGCTCATGGCCGGGTTCCCGCCGATGCCAAGATCCCGGCAAGTCTGTCGAAGGCTGGCTGATAGATGTGTGTCGGCATTCTGGTTTCCATGTCGGCCGCGTGTTCGGCAGGCGCTTCAAACTGCCCGCGCCACTGGATAAACGTTCGGTCACCATCCGTTATGGGCAGAAGACTGATCGTCGAGCAGTAGTTCCGGATCGGCAAAGCCGCCTCAATAATCGAGAACGTCACAGCATGATCCACATCAGATAGCGCCAGAAGCTGTTCACGGATAACGCCGACATCGCCCATCTCGAGACGACGGATCGCGCCGACGCGGTCGCCAGAATCGTGGCCTTCGATTGCGCAGTGTTTCACCCCCGGCAACCAGTTTCCAAGGGCACCGAAATCACGGATCAGTCTCCAGACGGATGAAACGGGCGCATTGATGACGCTGCTGGCCATAACGTGGATCACAGGGACTCTCCCGGTTGTGGCTGTTGAGCCATCACAGTGACTGTCCGCCGGTCACTTCAATGCGCTGGCCATTCACCCAGCGCATGTCGTCAGACAGGAGGGCACGCACCGCAGCCCCGATGTCGTCGGGTTGGCCGACGCGCCCGAGGGGCGTGATGTCCGCCAGACTCTTGTTGATCCCGGCATCGTCACGGACCAGACCACCGCCAAAATCCGACGCCACTGCTCCAGGGGCGACCGCATTGACGGTAATGCCCCGCGCGCTCAGTTCCTTTGCCATATAGAGCGAAATGACTTCAGTCGCCGCTTTCATGGCCGAGTAGGGACCATGATCCGTCAGGTAAAAACGCGTTGCGGCGGAGGTAATGTTGAGAATACGGCCACCGTCACTGATCAGGGGAAGGAGCGCCACCGTCAGCAGGCAGGGGCCTTTGAAGTGGACATTGTACTGATTGTCGAGCTGTTCGGATGTCGCTGCATCGAAGCGGGTATGAATGATATTGCCAGCGTTCTGGACAACATAATTCAGTTTCTGTTGCCCGAATTCACTTTCGAGAAGTGCTTTGACCTGCTGGGTAAAATCCGCGAACGATTTATGGTCCGCAATATCCAGCCGCAGCATGCGCAGTTTTGCGGTTTCTCCGCCAAGCGCTGCTTCGGCAGCTTTCGCCTCGTCTTCGTTGGAATGATAGGTCCCGATCACGTTGATGCCCGAGGCAATCAGGTTCTTCGCAACACTGTATCCAATGCCGCGATTGGCGCCTGTGACGAATGCGATGTCGTGTTTGCTCATAACCGGATTCCTTGGCCGAGATACGGCGATATGTTCCGGAACTTAATTTCCGTATCGACCAGTCCATAATATGCGCATAAAGCATGGTCAAGGAATTATGGAATGGGTGATACGGAAAAGCATTACCCGAGTCCGGGCTCCAACTGCCTTCGGTACGTCAGCGTCTTTCTGGGCGCTTTCCTGTTTCAGGTAGCGCCGCGTTGGCATCCCACAACATCAGGAGAGATGTGATTGCCGCGTCCAGATTTTTTGACGTCATCCCGTCCCTGGCCTCGCATGTCATGCCGTGGAAAAATGTCGTGAGAATATCGGGCAGCACATCTGTTGCTGCGCAATTCCGCAGTTCGCCATTGGCAATGGCGCGTTCCACGCAGGCTCTGATGCCTGCCCGAGTGCGTTGTCGTTCTACGGCAAGGAGAGCCTGAACAGGTTCGTTTTCCGGGGAACAGTTGCTGGCGCCACACACGACAAGGCAGCCGGCCGGGTGCGTTCGGGCTGCCTGCATGCCCGCTGACCCGCATAATGTCCGTTCGATGGCATCGCGCGGTGACAGGCTCTCATCCCACAAAGGAGCCATGACCTGCCCATACGTTGCCAGATAGTGCTGCACGACTTCACGGAACAGGGCTTCCTTAGAGTTGAACGCGGCGTAGAAACTTGCGGGCGAAATGTTGCCCATGCAGGCTTTGAGTTGAGTCAGGGACGTCGGTTCATATCCCTGCGCCCAGAAAAGCGCCGTGGCGGCGTCAATCGCTTTGTCCCTGTCAAACTCACGAGGACGTCCTGTCCGCGCCATGCTGTTGCCCCTTCCGAAAGACTTCCATATTAAATGATCCAGAAGTGATTGCCAAGATTTTGCTGCCCTCATATATGTGTATCAATCGATCTATATATGAGGGCCATATGACCCCGAAGACGACATCACCCAGACAGAACCCCGGTGACGAACTGCCCGTTGCCGGTCTCCTGGCGCTGGCGATGACCGGCTTTATCTGCATCATGACCGAAACTCTCCCGGCCGGTCTGCTGCCCCAGATCGGGACCGGCTTGCATATTTCCCCTGCATTGGCAGGACAGATAGTCACGGCTTACGCCCTCGGCTCCCTAAGCGCCGCTATCCCTCTGACGCTCGCCACGCAGCGATGGCGGCGGCGAAAGGTTCTGTTGCTCGCGATCGTGGGCTTCGTGGTGTTCAATTCCATCACCGCGCTTTCCACACATTACGGACCGGCCCTTATTGCCCGTTACGGTGCTGGTGCTGCGGCAGGTCTGGCCTGGGCGTTGCTGGCCGGATATGCGCGTCGGATGGTGACGCGCACCCAACAGGGACGCGCCTTGGCAATCGCCATGGTGGGCACGCCAATCGCGCTCTCGCTGGGGGTTCCCGCCGGTACATGGCTGGGAGCTGCTGTCGGCTGGCGACTGGCCTTCTGGATCATGTCAGCCTTGACCCTGCTGCTGATCGTCTGGGTTCTGGTCAAGATGCCAGATTTTCCGGGCGCCGCACATCACGAGCGTCTGCCGTTCCGGCATGTGCTGGGAACGCCCGGCGTGCGGTCTGTTCTGGGCGTCGTGATCGCCTGGATGCTCGCCCACAATATTCTCTACACTTATATTGTGCCGTTCGTGACGCCCGCAGGATTGGCGGGCGAAGCGGATGGTGTTCTGCTGCTCTTTGGCGTCGCTGCACTTGCCGGCATCTGGCTGACCAGCCGCACGGTCGATCACGCCCTGCGTTTCTCCATTTTGGTCAGTCTCGCCGTATTCGCGGCCGTTGCTGGTGTTTTCACAATCGGATCAGCGTCCCCCACGGTGATCATAATCGGTGTCGCGATATGGGGACTGACATTCGGAGGAGCTGCGACGTTGCTCCAGACGGCGCTCGCCGATGCGGCCGGAGACGGTGCGGATATCGCACTGTCGATGAATGTCGTCGCCTGGAACAGTGCCATAGCCGGTGGAGGGCTTCTGGGTGGCGCATTGCTCGACACATGGGGCGCCGTGTCATTCCCCTGGGCTGTATTGGGCCTCCTTGCCATTGGCTTCCTGATTGCATGGAAAGCCCGATCCCACGGATTTCGACCTGGCCACCGGCTCGGGCATGGGGGCTAGACCTAAGAATTCGCTGTGGACTTGTGGAGTTACCGCGCAGTTTCGGCAAGGATGAACGCATTTATGCTAACGACGGTTTGTACCAGATGATTTTACTCATAATCTGAATGGTTGGCCGGACCTTATCTGATCTTGAATTGTGACCACCCGAGAATGTTCGCTTTCAAGAAAAAAGGAATAGACACTTTATGACCGACATGAGCCGATAGCCGACTACTTCCTCAGATCGGCGATACCGAAGTTCACCCCCATCCATCAGAAGTCGTAGGCAGTCATGGTGCCCTGCCCGCTGCCCGCTTCCCGCACTAGCCGTGGTATTTCGATCCCCTTGATCTCTGGGCCCGTCCGGCGGTCGTGCGGGCAGCCTGACGCGGCGTCACATACCCGGCTCTGGCACCGGTTCATCAAGCGTCTGGCGGTAATGGCGCTCCAGCATCTGCCCGATAATCCGCGCCTCATCCTCGGGCGGTATCGGAAGCGACGCTGCCGCCGAGTCTTGTCCGCCGCTCCCGCTCTGCCCCATCGCCTGTTGTTGCACCGTCATGATCTGCGTCAGCGGCGTTCCCACGAAATCACCCAGAGTAGCGTGCTGCATCACCTGTCCACACTCGGGCCGCCGCTTTGAAGTGGCTTGCGATTCAAAGCCTGCAGATCTTAGCGCAGTCATGTCCGGATTCGGACCACCTGCATGCGGTCGCGATAACATCGAAATCAACATCGACTTCCAGCGCGACCCACTGACCCGTGGCCCATGATCCCTGACCGATGCCAAAGGCCGAGCGTATCAGTTGGGCGTGTCCCGTATCATGGCGCCGTCGTGCCGTTTCTATCGAACGTGAACGGGAGTATTACTGATCGGATAATACCACGCAGAGACAACGTTCCGATGGCCTCATAGGTGTTTACGCCCGTTTTGCGAACCGAAGTTGCCGAAAAGGTCGCCTCGGGAAACCGGGCAATGTCGAACCAGTCCCGTCCGGGAAGCGCTGTATCGCGCTGTCGGTCCCCGGTGGCGGCACTGGACAGATCCACTGTTACCCTGATCCAGAATGTCTCGGGGTGAACCGGATCGAAAGAAATGGCTGACCTGCTCCCCGGAAACCCGGCCATTTTGATTTGGAATTTTCCACTTATGATCCCGTACCCGGGATGAGGAGAGTTTCATGAAGGCATCGAAGTTCGCCGAGGCGCAGATTGCGTTTGTTTTGAAGCAGGCGGAAGGGGGGGGACACCTGTCGCCGAGGTCTGCCGGAAGGCAGGCATTTCAGATGCGACGTTCTACAACTGGAACTGGCGGAAGAAATATGCGGGCCTGATGCCATCCGAAATGAAACGGCTGCCTCAGCCCGAAGACGAGAACGGGAAGCTGAAACGGATTGTGGCGGACCTGTCGCTCGACAAGGCGATGCTGCAGGACGTGCTGTCAAAAAAGCTCTGAGGCCTGCGCGCAAACGCGAACTCGTGGGCAAGCTTCAGGGGGAGTGGAAGATCTCGACACGCGCGCTTGTGTGGTGCTGCAGATCGATCGTTCCCTCTATGTCTACAAGTCGAAGCGCGGCACGCAGGCCGAACTGACACAGCGGATCCGGGAGATCTGCGAATCCCGTGTGCGCTATGGCTACCGCCGCGTTCATATCCTGTTGCAGCGGGATGGCTGGGCCGTAAACCCGAAGCGGATCTATCGTCTTTACAAGGAGTTGGGCATGCAACTGCGCAACTAAGGTGCCCAGACGCCGGGTCAAGGCGAAGTTGCGCGAGGACCGTCGTCCGGCGGCGCACACCAACGACACCTGGGCAATGGATTTTGTTCACGACCAGCTTGCGACGGGCCGCAAGATCAGGATCCTGACCATGATCGACACCTTCTCCCGTTTCTCGCCGGCCACTGATCTACGGTTCAGTTATCGCAGCGAGGATGTCGTCCAGACCTTGGAGCGGATCTGCGGGCAGATGGGTTATCCCAGGAGCATCCGGGTCGACCAGGGCTCGGAGTTTGTCAGTCGGGATCTGGATCTATGGGCGTATCAGAAGGGGGTCGTGCTCGACTTTCCCCGCCCAGGCAAGCCGACCGACAACAGCTTTATCGAGTCCTTCAACGGCAAATTCCGGGCCGAGTGTCTGAACGCGCACTGGTTCATGAGCCTTGACGACGCCCGGGCAAAAATAGAGGCTTGGCGTCAGGACTACAACGAGGTCCGGCCGCACAGCGCCATCGGCAACAAGCCGCCGATATCGCTGCTGAACGGCTCCGCGGCATACCCGCCGGCTGAGCCTTGACACCCCGGGAGATTCCAGCTCGCGCTGGCCCAAATTCGGGGAGCACGTCAGGTGGCAGATGGCCCGCGAGCAGTTCGAGCGTGCCCGTGCGCTGGAACGGAAACAGGCCCGTCAGAACCGATCCGGTCGCATGCGGTAGCCTCCCTCCCCGGCTGCGTTTTCCCCGGCGAACGACCCTTCGTCGGGCAGTCGTGTATTTTTCTTGTGACCATTATGGTCCCGTGATATAAGGTCAGTCAATGAGGATCATCGCCCGTCGCACGCTGAGAGAGTTCGTCGACAGTCTGGCGGGCCAGAAGGACCAGATGGCCGTGAAGGCGGCGCTGGACGCCTGGTTCGCCGAAGTCGGCAGGGCCGCCTGGACGAGCACCGCCGATGTGAAGCGGCTCTATGCCACGGCGAGCATCGTCAGCGCGGAGCGGATCGTCTTCAACATCAAGGGCAACGCCTATCGCCTGGTCGTGGCGGTCGATTTCGAGAAGAGCATCGTCTGGATCAAATGGATCGGCACGCACAGGGCGTATGACAGGATCGACGTGACGGAGGTGGAGCATGACGGCTGATCTGAAACCCATCCGCAACGAGGCGGATTATGACGCGGCGCTGGAAGAGGTCGGGCGCCTGTGGGGTGCCAAAAACGGCACGCCAGACGGCGACAAGCTCGACGTACTGGCCACCCTGATCGACGCCTATGAGGCGAAGCACCATCCGATCGACCCGCCCGATCCGGTCGAGGCGATCCGCTTCCGCATGGAGCAGCAGGGCCTCACCCGCAAGGATCTGGAACCGATGATCGGCCCGCGCAACCGGGTGGCCGACGTGCTGAACCGCAAACGCGGCCTGTCGATCGACATGATCCGCCAGTTGCATGACGGCCTCGGCATCTCGGCCGAGGTGCTGATCCGGCCCAGCCGGATGGACAAGGTCGCCTGATAGGAAACACCGCCATGACGCGCGTCGCCCTGTATGCTCGTTACTCTTCCGACAACCAGCGTGAGGCGTCGATCGACGATCAGTTCCGCATCTGCCGCGAACACGCCAGGCGCGAGAAGTGGAAAGTGGTCGGCGCCTATAAGGACGCGGGCATCTCCGGCGCCAGCATGATCCTGCGCCCTGGTATCCAGACCCTGTTGCAGGATGCCCAGGCCGGACGCTTCGACATCGTGCTGGCCGAGGCGCTGGATCGCGTCTCGCGCGACCAGGCTGACGTCGCCACCCTGTTCAAGCATCTAAAATTCGCCGGCGTGCCGATCGTCACCCTGGCCGAAGGCGAGATCAGCGAACTGCATGTCGGCCTCAAGGGCACGATGAACGCCCTGTTCCTCAAAGATCTGGCCGCCAAGACCCATCGCGGCCTGCGGGGCCGGGTTGAGGATGGCAAATCCGGCGGCGGCTTATGCTACGGCTATCGCGTCGTCCGGCAGTCTGGTCTGGAACCGGCAGCGCTATGTCAAAGACCCGTCCACCGGCAAGCGCGTCTCGCGCCTTAACCCGGAATCAGAATGGGTCATCACAGACGTGTCCGATCTGCGAATTGTTGATGACGCACTCTGGCAGGCGACAAAGGCCCGCCAGAGCGTCATCGCCGAGAAATACGTCAACGTGACCGAGGCTGTTCGCGCCCATCACAAGCGTAATCGGCTTAATGGCACGCGTCGGCCTAAATCCCTGCTGTCGGACTTGTTATTCTGCGGCCTGTGCGGTGGTCCTTACGCACTGCGGGGTTCAGACCGCTTCGCCTGCTCGTCCCACGTCACCAATGGCTCCTGCACCAACAGCCGGACGATCCCCCGTCCCGATCTGGAACGCCGCGTGCTCTCCGGCCTCAAAGACCGGATGATGGCGCCGGAGATCGCGGCCGAGGCGATGCGTGCCTATGCCGAAGAGACCAACCGTCTGAATCGCGAGCGTCGCTCCAATGCCGATGTCTGGCAGGTGGAACAGGTGAAGGTCGAGAAACAGATCCGGGGCATCATCGAAGCCATCAAGGAGGGCATGTTCCATCCCAGCATGAAGGCGGAGATGGATGCGCTCGAAGCCCGCAAGACCGAACTGGCATCCCTGCTGTCTGACGTCCCCGACGATGTGCCGGACCTGCTACCAAGCGCCTCGGCGATTTACGCCCGCAAGGTCGGCCGCCTGACCGACGCCCTCAACCGCCCCAAGGAACGGCTTGAAGCCGCCGAAGCGCTACGGGCGCTGATCGAGAAAGTCGTGCTGACACCCGGTCCGAACCGGGGCGAGATCAACGCGATGCTGTATGGGGAGTTGGGGACGATCCTGGCCTGGATTGAGCGGCAAGCCATTGGAAAGACTGAAAAAAGAAACACTCCCGGAGCAAAGCTCTCGGGAGTGTCGGTATCAGTGTTGCGGGGGAAGACAACCGACGATACCTGCGATTGGTAGAGCGCGAGATACCCCGCCTCGCCGCATAACAGAGGAATAATGCGCGTGCGCGCAAGGGCATACAATCTCAATCCTTGCTACAAGCACATCGCCTCATATATTCCCATAATATGGTCAATATGTGAGGCACGCTATTATGTCCGAGACCACATTCCTCTCCGATGCCTTCGATCCGTCGGGGCTGATCGCGGCAGAACGGCTGAGCACCATGTTGCACATCACAAGGAGGTGAACCGGCACGTACGCTGAGGCTGTCGCGCGACGCTGTCTCCAAAAGCGCGCGCCTGGGCCGGCCCGCCACCCAGGCCAGATTGAGTGACATGGTCGAGATCCTCAATCGCGTCCGGCCGTGGGCGGGGTCGGCGCAGCAGGCTTTCGCCTGTACCGGTCACAGCCCCTGCCCTCCTTCGGTGACCAGACCGCCGAAGCTCTTGTCCGGGAGGGTTGCGCCGATGCTGTCCGGCGTTATCTGGACCGGATTGCGACCGGCGGTTACGCGTGAGGTTCACCGGACGGGTGTTCCGGGCTCATAATCCTCGCTGGTCTTTGTACTCCGTTATCAGGTGAAGGGGCGGCACTGTCATGGAGGACGGTTCAACCCGGTCGGTACACCCGCCCTGTATACGTCGCTTCGTATGGAGACAGCCTGGCTTGAAGCCCAGCAGGGTTTCCCGTTCAATCCCCAGCCTCTGACCATCTGCGCTTATGATGTCGATAGTGAACCCGTCCTTGATCTGTCCAACCCGTCCAGTTTTGGTGAACTCGGGATCTCCCCCGACACCCTTGCCTGTCCGTGGGAAGACCTTGCTGACAAGGGAAAGATGCCGCCTTCGTGGGAACTGGCAAAAACGCTCGCGGCCAGGGATGTGGCTGGCATCATCGTGCCGAGCTTCGCCCCGGCGCGACAGCAAGCGACAGAAATCTTGTCTTCTGAAAATGGTCAGACGCCCCACCTTCACGTGTCGTGATCATCGATGACGGGAGAGTCTGCCGAGAACTGTGGCGTCATGGTCGTAAGATACCGCCGGAGGAATGAGTCCCGACAGAAGGTTGAGCCGAATTGCTTCACGTTTGCATTCTACCTTACAGACACAGTTCGTATAAACGAGGCTGGAACATCTTTCGTTATACAACCAGAAAAATGCAGTGATTTACGGGTAATTTTCCCCGATATGGTTGTCGGCAATCGCTCCGTAAAACGAACCTCTCTGAGTCCCACCCATCGGCCAAGCGTCTGACGAACCTGTCTGATAATTTCTTCAGCAGAAGGTGATCGGACGAGACCAGAAATAGATACCACATAGGCGACCGGTCGCTGCCCTCTCAACTCATCAGGAACGGCAACCACAGCACAGGCATGAATCCCTGGGTGGGCAGCAATAATCTTTTCGATCTGCACCCCTGAAATGCGTCGCCCCGCTACCTTGATCACATCGTCAGAGCGTCCAAGCATGTGAACGGCACGATCTGCGTCGATCATGCCTTCGTCGAAGGTGCGATAATACGTTCCCGTGTCATCGAGGCAGGCGGTCGGAGCGCCGATCACCCGGTCGCTCCAGATGCCTGCCAGACAACCTGGCGGCAACGGAAGAGTCAGAACAATCTCGCCGCATGGCTCATCGGGGGCAGACGGGATGATGGCCGGATGAAATCCGGGTGCAGGCCGCCCGATGTCGTTCATGAGTGCGACGGATTCATGCTCCGGGAGACCGAAAAAATGGGCCGTGATGCTCCATCCGGTTTCGGTCTGCCACCAATGATTGACGACCGGCCGCTGGAAATATGATCGCGCCCAGTCCAGAAGCGTGGGGTCAGCATATTCTCCGGCGACAAACACGCGGGCTAGCGCGGGTAGTATCACCCCTGAAAGAGCGCGGCTTTCCTGTCGCATCAGACGCATCTGGATCGGGGTCGTGAACAGGCATTTCACCGCATGCTCGTGACAAAGCGACCGAATGGCCGACGCGGAGGGTCCGCCTTCCACGATCACACTGGTACAGCCGCTGAGCAAAGGCGCATAAACCCCGTAGGAATGCCCAACGACCCAGCCGAGATCGGATGTGGTGCAAAAGGTATCTCCGGGTTTGCAGCCATAAATAAGCTCCATGGACAGGGCGAGAGCCACCGCATGACCGCCATTGTCCCTCACAATCCCCTTCGCTTTTCCCGTCGTACCCGACGTATGAAGAATATACAACGGATCTTCGGATCGCAGCATGACCGGTCCTGCCGGAGTAGACTGCTCCAACGCATGGAAAGCATGGTCGCGCAGAGGCAGGAGCCGCGCCGGACAGGCATCCCTCTGCGTGATCACGCAAGCCTGCGGCCTGTGCGTAGCCTCAGCGAGCGCCTTATTCAGTGCAGCCGAAGAAGAAACCGCTGTCTGTCCCTGAAAGCTGCAACTGGCGACGATAATGACTTTGGGTGCTACATCATCAATGCGTCCGGCCAGTTCCGACCCGGCGTAACCGGCAAAAACCACGACGTGCACTGCACCTATCCGGGCACAGGCCAGCATGGCAATGACGGTCTCTATCATGGTCGGCATGGCGATCAGGACGCGATCGCCTTTTTCGACACCCAGGGACCGCAGGCCACCGGCAAACCCGGCCACTCTGTCCTGAAGTTCCCGGTAGGTCACGATCTGCCGTTCCTTCGTGGCACAGGAATGCCAGATCAGGGCCGCCTGCTCAGCACGACCGTTCTCGACGTGTCGGTCCACGGCGTTGTGGCAGGTATTGAGCGTGCCACCGGGAAACCAGTCGTGCCAGCCGTCTGGTCGCGTTTGGCATGCCAGTGTAGGGGCCTGCTTCCATGTGACGCGTCGGGCTGCGTCAAGCCAGAAAGTCTCGGGCTCCGTCGTGGCAGCCGCATACATCGCCTCGTATGTTGTCCATGGAAGCATGGCGTTTTACTCCGCTCAGGCTACAGGGACATCTTTGCCGGTGATCCGGCTGGCAAGCCATGCCGCGTCACGTGAAATGCCTGAGAACCGCCCCGATCCCCATGTGTGCAGCCAGGGCAGCCCGAGGAAATAGAATCCCGGTGCATCGGTCACGCCCCGATGCCAGATCGGCTTATTCGCCCCGTTGAATACCGGCACGTCAATCCAGCGGTAATTAGGCCGGAAACCGATGCACCAGACGATCGAGGTAATGCTAGCAGCTTTCAGATCGAGTGGTGCATTACTTCCATCGGGTTGCCATACGGGCACATAAGGCGCTTCTGTCGGCGCAGTGATGTCTTCGCGAGCAATATAAGCATCAATGGATTTCTTGATGTCGGCATTTGTCTTGTCTGCGTCATCAAGATTTCCCTTAAGATCAGGCTGGAAATGCGCCACTTCATCACGGATTGTCTCCAGCGCGCCGTGGAGGCCCACGCCTTCCTTTGCAAACTTCCGCAGATCAAGATCATGGCCTCCATTTCGGCCGGTGACATAATGATTGGTCTTGTCGCGTGCGCCGTCACGCAGGGGATGATTATCCACCGTCAGATCGTAGAAGTGCATGTCGGCAAGCCAGTCCACAACATCGCGGCCACGGTAGAAGCGCGAGACGCGAGGAGCGGAGCCGACGCAGAGATGCACCTTGCGTTTTTCAAGGAACAGATCCTCGACAATCTGGGCACCGGACTGTCCACTGCCCACGACCAGCACCGCGCCTTCCGGAAGCTGGGCCGCATTGCGGTAATCCTGTGAGTGGACCTGAAAGATAGAGGAATCAATAGCGCTGACATAACCGGGGATAACGGCGTCCTGATAAGCCCCGGATGCAATGACCACGTGCTTTGCACGCCAGACCAGATCATTGGCCACTACGCGATAGCCCCCGTTTTCATGGCGGGTGATGGACGTTACCGCCATATGTTCCTGTAGCGGCGGACTGAAGGAGTCGACAAAACCCTTTACGTATTCGATGATGTCCTGCTTCACCATAAATCCGTGCGGGTTCCCCCCCTGATAGGGGTGACCGGGCAGTTCGCACTGCCAGTTCGGCGTTACAAGGCAGAAATTGTCCCAGCGTTCGTCGTTCCATGAATGACAGGCTGTTTTGGCCTCAAAGACAACGTGCTCCACCTTTTCGCGGCAGAGATACCAGCTTAGGGAAAGGCCTGCCTGCCCACCACCCACAATAACAACGGGAATCGTTTTCTCGTTCTGTGCCATATGACTATTCCATATCAGAATTTGAATGACAGGATGCTTACCTGGGCATCGGGTCGATTCAGGAAGGGCGCACAAGCCTGCCTGATTACCTGGAGCTGTCCGAGGGCCCGGCTGCACGGAAAGCCGTAGCGTGCGCGCACCCGTTCACTGGCTTCGGTCAGAGCCGTATCCGCCTTTTGAAGAAACTCAGCGATGGGATAAGTCGTGCCAGGAGTGAAATGATCCTGAATGACCAGTGACGGGGAGTAACAGTCGATCTCCTTCCCATCCGGCCAGCGCACACGAAAGATCATTTCAGGCATGGTAAGCTGCTCCTGAAGCAGGGGCATCGACGTGCGGCATTGCCGCCAGACGTCGATACGCGGGGATGTGCCGTTCCGCGACAGAGCGCCAGTCGAAACGGCGGGCCGTTGCGGGGCCACTGATCCGAGAACGATCAGCGCTTCTGGCGCTCAGGGCGTCTCGCAACGCGCCAATAAGGGTGTCTGGGTGATCCGGCTGGCACCAGAAAGCCTCCAGAGTATGGAGATGTTCCGTAAAGGGGGGTGCATTCGGGACCACGACCGGAATTCCGCAGGCCAGAGCTTCCAGCGGGCAAAGGCCAAAACCCTCCGTCTGCGAAGGATAGGCCAGAACGGAAGATTGCCGGTAGAATGCAGGCATATCCTCATTCGGTATCGTGCCTGTGACGGTGACTGCGTCCGCCTGACCACTGGCCGCAAGCCGCTGGTCAAAAAGGCGACGATAGTCGGAATGATCCAGCAATGATGCTCCGCCGGCAATCACGAGCTGGAGGTCGGGCTCTTCCTGACGCAAAACCAGAAAAGCATCGAGCAGAGCAAGCGTGTTCTTGCGACGCTCAGTACCACCCACGGACAGAATGAGGCGGCCTCTTTTTGGGAACTGATAGCGCGCTCGCAATGTGGAATCCTGCAGAGTTGATTCCGGAAAAAATATTTTCCGATCCACGCCATTTCCGACAACAGGTGCATTGCGTCCATATTCAGCAAGGAGGGTTTCCTCCCAAAGCCTGCTGACTGTGAAAAGCTCAGTGGCAGCAGTAAGACCACGCGTCTGACGGGCCGCAACACCTGAATGAGAAAACCTTTCCAGATGATGCACCGTGCGGGCAAAGCCCCGAAGCCGACCTTCCTGTACAAGGTCCGCCAGCGCGTTCGCGCTGATGGGGTCCTGAGCATGAAGAACGTCATAGTCTGCGTTTCGAAGGCTCTCCCGGATTTCAGCCACGCGCAGCTCCACCAGCGCAGGAAGATCCTTCTCGGCCCGGGCAGGAATGCAAAGTGTGGTGCAACGCGGCGTGCGAAAGAAGCCATCGCCCGTGACATCGGGTGCGATCAGCGTCGCACGGTGTCCGGCATCGGACAGGGCTTCCGCCAGCGCCATGCCATGTACCACTCCGCCGCGCGGATTGGTGGAGTGGGTCAGAATGCCGATGGATAGACTCATGGAGCACATCCCATGAGCGGGGTCCGCCCGAGATCCCAGAAGGTTTCCGTCTCGTCCGCCCATGTGACATCCAGCCGCTGCGTGTCGTCGCATTGCCCGATGACGGCGGCTGCAATGCCTCGCCCGCGAAAACGGGCCATGATCGCCTCAGAATCTTCGCTGTGAGCCGTGAGCAGATAGCCGTAGCTGGGAAAGGCAGACAGCCAGCGTTCCATCGGCGCATCATCAGGCCGGGGAATGTCATCCAGTATGATGGTCATGCCTACGCCCGAGCATTCGGCCAGCATGAGGGCCGTGCCCAGCAACCCGGCCATGCTGATGTCTTTCGCGGCATGGCTCAGCCCGTCTTCGGCAATAGCGGGAAGGAGTTCGAGATCACCCCGCAGGCGAGATGCCTTCTCTGTTCCGCAGAGAGCAGAACTGGCATCCCAGAACGGATGTGGATCATGCCAGCGGCCCTGCAGGTCTATCGCGGCGATCAGAACCTCGCCTGCCTGCGCATCGAAGCTGGTCAGGAGGCGTCGGGCGCGGCCTAGGATCGACACCGACAGGGAGTTGTGGGTGCTTCGTATGTTGGTATGCCCACCCACGACAGGCACGCCATAGGTGCGTGCGCCATCGTGCAGCCCTGTCAGAATTGAAGCTGCCGCTTCCGAAGAGTCGCTCCACAGCGCATCGACCACTGCAACAGGGCGACCGCCCATCGCCGCGATGTCGCTGGCATTGACCATGATGCCGCAATACCCGGCGAACCAGGGCATGCCCCGGACGAAGCTGTCCTGAAACCCCTCGCTGGCCAGCAGGAGGTAGCCGTCTCCATCCGGGATCGCAGCACAGTCGTCACCAGGACGAAAGACGTCCTGACAATCACGCCCCAGGATCGCGACGGCTTGTGCAATATCCTGCTTGGCTGCGAGCCCGCGACCAGTACGGAGCGTGCGAAGCAGTGTGGCCAGTGCGTTCGCCATCATGCCACCTGCCGGCTACGCGGTTGCGGACGCAGTAGCCATGTCTGGTCGAACCCATGGGCCGGATAGCGGGAGAGATCAGCTTCCATGCCATGATGCGGCAGGTCATGCAGCGTGATGGTGCCCAGACTTTTCCAGTGCAGGCGACGGAAGAAAAGCACATTCTGTTCCTGCACCGTTGCCAGAAACCGGATGGCCCCAAGACCATGCGCCGTGCTGACCGCCATGCGGATCAGCTCTGCCCCGATGCGCCCGAGCTTGCGGTGATCGGCATGGACGGCCAGACGCGAACCACGCCAGACACCCGGTTCGGCTTCATGGATACGCACGGCCCCCACTATCCTGTCCGGCATCCCTGCCACGCAGCAGGCTGCGATGATGGGAATAGCCGTCTCGTCAATCGAATCCCGATCGTCATATTCAAACACATGCTGTTCAGTGCAGAAGACATCGCGTCGCAGTGCGTGGTAACCTGCGCGTTCCCACGGTGTCTGGGCGAGGCGCACGACATATTCCGTAGGTATGAACGGACGGTTTTCCATTTCTTCAAACATCATGGTCAATGCTCGTAAGCTGACAGGGAAGAGCACGCGCCGCAGCGACCGCATCCGGCACGGATATCTGTGGATTTCATGTTCGCGTCCCGCAGCATCCGCCCAAGCGGAGCCAGAACCGATTTCATGAAATCGGGTGAAGGCGGGGCGTGATTTTCCAGCGGTGTTCCGGAAATGGGCACAAACGGCACCACGAAGGGGTAGACCCCGAGCGCAATCAGGCGTTCGGCCAGTGCCAGAATATCTTCAGCGCTGTCGCCCAGGCCCGCCAGAATATAGGTGTTAACCTGCCCCCGCCCGAAGATCAGCACTGCGCTGGCAAACGCGTCCATGTAGCGATCGACGCTGACGGTGGCCTTACCTGGCATGATCTTCTCGCGCACGGCCTGCGTGGCGGCTTCAAGGTGCATGCCCAGACTATCGGCACCCGCATCGCGCAGACGCTGGAACCAGTCATGATCGCGTGGCGGCTCACACTGGACCTGAAGCGGCAGGTCGATCGCCGCTCTGATGGCACGGGCAGACTCAGCCAGTAAGGCAGCGCCTCGATCAATCACATTGGGCGTACCGGTCGTCAGCACCATGTCGCGCACGCCGTCCAGTTCCACGGCAGCTTTTGCAACTTCGGCAAGCTGTGCCGGTGTCTTGTAGGCAATGGTGCGGTCGGCTTCCAGCGACTGACCGATGGCGCAGAACTGGCAGGACGTGCGCCGGTCCACGTAGCGGATACAGGTCTGATGCACTGTCGTTGCCAGCGTGTCGCGGCCATGCAGCAGCGCGATCTTCCAGTAAGGAACACCGTCCGCCGTGGTCAGGCCATAGAAGCGTGGGGCCGCCGGAAAATGGATCGCACCGAGTGGCTGCCCATCACGGACCAGAGTGCTGGCCCCGTGCTGATCCGGCGGACTTGCCAGAAACGGCGAGCGGCGCGCTCCAGACGTATAGACCGGGACCATGACGGTCTGACCCGCAATAGTGATCGTCTTGTGATCTGAAGGGCCAGCCCCCCCTTTACGAGCGATGCCAGCGGTATCTTCACCGATCTGAAGTCCCAAGGACTGCAGGTCAGTGACAAGCTTGCGTCCTGAAAGTGTGCCGAGCGTTGGTACGGTCATGACGCAGCCTCATCTGAAGGAGTTAAAGCCGCACCGTCCGGGCTAGGTTCACCGACATAGCGAACGGTGCGGGTCGGGTGCCGGTCCTGCAACAGGCTGAGCAGTTCAGGCCGAGCGTAGTGTCCCACGGAATCCATCATCCGCTTGCGCTTGGTGATGAGAGCGAAATCAAGATCGGCAATCACCATCCCTTCGCCTTCCGTCAGAGGCGCGCCAAGCAGCTTGCCTTCCGGCGAGACGATGGCAGTGAAGCAGCCGCCACGCAGCGGCCCTTCCAGCGCCGGATCACTCGCTATTTCCGTGATCTGATGGTCCGTGAGCCATCCGGTGGCATTGACGACGAAGCAGCCGGACTCCAGCGCGTGATGACGGATCGTAACTTCCATCTGGTCGGCAAAGATCTGCCCCACCAGCGAACCGGGGAACTGAGCGCAGTGGATTTCCTCGTGCTGCGTCATCAGCGCGTAGCGGGCAAGTGGATTATAGTGCTCCCAGCAGGCCAATGCTCCGATGCGACCGACGGCACTTTCAACGACTTTCAGACCAGCCCCGTCGCCCTGTCCCCAGATCATGCGCTCGTGGTAGGTGGGCGTGATCTTTCGCCTTTTGAGCAGGATGTCTCCGGTCGCGTCGAAGATGATCTGCGTGTTGTAGAGGGTGCCGAAATCACGCTCGTTCACACCCAGCACAACGACCATGCCGGTATCACGGGCAGCCTCAGCCACCATGTCCGTGACCGGCCCGGGAATGATGACGGCTCGTTTGTAAAGTTCCAGATGCTCACTGCCCAGCCGGAAGGCTGGCTGGATGAACGAGAAATAGGGATAGTAAGGTACGAAGGTTTCAGAAAAGACCGCCAGCTTCACACCTTTTTCGGCGGCATCGCGGATGGCCTGACAGACTTTCCGGGCAGTACCCAGACCATCGTCGCCAAGGACGGGGCTGATCTGGATAGCAGCGGCGCGAACGATACGGGGCATGCTGGCGGTCCTTCCCGGTGGTCTTCAGACAGTCCAGGTGTCGAGAATGAAGGCGTTGTCCCGACGGGCGATGAGGATCAGATCCAGCACATCCTGAGGATTGATGGGCGTGATACCGGGGATCAGGGACTGTTCGCCGTGACCATAAAGTGCCTGAAGAGCGAAGCGACAGGCATAAACCTTTCCGCCTTCCTCAAGGATTTTCGTGATCTGTTTGTTGCAGTTCATATGACCCGGAAAGGCTTCGTCACCGAGGCGGGGGAAACCGCGCTGCACACCAAGTGTTACGCCCGGACCGTAAAGCAGGACGGATGTTTCGAAACCCTTACGGATCAGGCGCGTGGCCTGAAGCAGGTTTACGAACCCGATCGAGCCCTCAAAGGCGACCGTATGAAAGGTGATGAGAGCTTTTTCACCGGGTTTGGCTTTGACGTCTTCGAAAACCTTGTTTTCATAATCGACGAAGCAGTCACCGTCTTTATGAGGAGCGTGTTCGACTTTCGGCATGCTGTATCTCCCGTGTGCTGCGGTCGCCGGCGGGAGGCCGGGACTGACCGCTTTGCCGAAGCGAACGTGGCACGGGATAAATCTGTGACAAAATTTTGTATGGATATTAAAAGTGGTACAATACAATCAAATCAAACGATATGCCGCTTTCCTGCAAAGACAGAAGCATACAAAAATATTCCTGTTACCATGCAATTACCAGGCGCAGACGCAACTCATTGTTTTGCCGCCATTTTTATATCACGTATTCGTGAATGTAGTGCTTTCTTGTTTTTCCCGGAATTCGCATGCCGCCTTCGGAATTAATCGGTTTCGTCGGTTCCGAAGGCAACCGTCAGGTCACACAATGTCGGCAAAACCGGGGGAGCGTTTGTGCTGCAATACTGAAAGAACGCCATGAAGGGATTCATCAAGGCTTGCAGCATCCGGCGCGCTGCCGAGGGCAATACGTGCACGCTGAGGTGGTTCACCATTAATGGTGAAAACGGTGCTCGGGACGAGAGCCAGACCGCGCCTGCGAGCGTAGGCTACAAAATCCGCGCTGCCCCACCAATTTGGTAATTTGAGCCAGACATGCGGCCCATCGGGATTCATGCAATGCCCATCGCCAAGGACCTTGCGAGCAATCGACTGCCGAAGGCGAAGTTCCTTATGGATGGCATGGAGGATTGTATGCGCCTGGCCGGTCTGCATCCATCGTGCCGCCAGGGCGCTGAGCAGACCCGCATTGGTGAGCGCGATCGCCCGGATAGCGGCTGTAACGCGCCGGGTCATATCGGCATTGGGGAGAGCGACATAGGCGGTGCGTAATCCCGGACTTAATGTTTTGGCGAGCGTGGCAATATAGCTGACACGGCTATGATCAAGTGCAGCCAGAGCCGGGAGCGGGCTATCCATTAGCAGGCTGTAAGGGTCATCTTCGGCGATGTGCAGGTGGTGGCGCTGCGCGACCGCCAGGATGTCCTTGCGTCGTTGTAATGACATCGTGGCCGTGGTGGGATTGTGAATGGTCGGGATGCAATAGAGCAGTCGGGGATGATGTTCGCCGCAGACCCGATCGAGCTGATCCGGCATCATTCCTTCGACGTCACTGTCCACCCCGACCAAAATAAGGTCGAACTGCGCCGCTATTGTCCGGATACCCGGATAGGCGATGCGATCGGTGACAATGACATCTCCTGGCTGAGTGTGTGTGCTCACAATCGCCGCCAGCGCGCTTTGCGCGCCCGGGGAGACGAGAATCTCATCCGTTCGCCGCTGACCAATGACAGGGGCGATCCACTTCGCGCCAAGCTGGCGTTCCTCGATTGTCCCACCCGTCACCCGATAGGACATCAGGCTGTTCAGATCCTGCTGCTTCAGAATGGCTGTAATATCACTCTGGATAATGCGCTGAAGCGGTGGGTTCTGAGGGATGGGAGGAAGATTCATGGTCAGATCGACCACCGCAGGTCCTGTATGACGCCAATGGCTTTCACCTGCCCCGACACGGACGAAGGTTCCCCGCCCCACCGTCGCGTCGATGAGACCACGCCGGCGAGCCTCGGTGAACGCACGGGTCACGGTTGTCAGGTTGGTGCCAAGGTACTCCGCGATCGTGCGCTGCGGCAGGAGCCTGTCGCCTTCCCGCAGGTCGCCCTTGCGTATGGAAAGCGCCAGAGCGTCAACGAGCGTCAGATAAATGGCGTTGGAACTACGGCTGATCTCGTTTTTCCAGTGAGCCAGATAAGCGTAATCGGGCATGATTTTAGGATTCCATACATTCGGTGATAATCACTCGAACACACCCCATACAATCAGCGCAATCATTGTCCTTTAAAATATATAGCTGGTGCCACATCAGACCGGGACGGATGGCGAAGGACGCCCGTATGGATGTTTATGACTTCGAGCGGCAAGTCAGATGGCTAGTGCCGTCGACCAAACGAGGGTCTGTCCGCTTTTGGGCGTGGAAATAGCCGTTCAATATGACTGTTATGAAGGCGGGAACGGAACGTCCGGTTGCGCCCACGACGAGGCAAAAGGCGACAGAGGCTTGTAACTCCATAGGCACACATATACGCATCAACCGATGCTGTTGATTGTCGGAACCATTCGCCTCCCGCCGCAAAATCTAGAAGCCGCGCGCTCGGTTATGAAGCGTATGGCTGATGCCAGTCGCGCGGAGGAAGGATGCATCGAATACGGTTACGCCGAGGACGTGTTTGAACCCGGGCTCGTCCACGTTAAAGAGCTTTGGACCGATCAGGCTGCTCTCGATTGCCATTTTGCTTCGACACACATTGCTGAGTGGCGCGTAGCATGGCCAAGTCTCGGCATCGGCGACCGGAACCTGCGCGTTTATGACGTTGACGAGCCTCGCCAGACATAACTTTTCCGGTCTGCTGGTATTCTCTAAGCTGGTCAGGTGCGCCCTCAAGGAGGGCAAATCCTAATATGAGCCCGGGTTCGATAGCCTGAAAAAGCTGCGTCCAGACTAATTGCATTTTTTCTGTAGCCTGCGGCGTTAGTGCCCACAGTTGATTATCCTCCGTTTCCAGAAAATCAGCAACTGAGTCCGTATGTCTCGAATGAAGGCGGAAATTGCCTGTCTGCTCGTTTCATCCAGCAGGCAGGCACATTGACGGATAGGTTTTCTCTCAGAGTCTGTCCAAGATCATAGTGTTGTTTGACAGAGCTTTCTGACCATGAGCCTCACGGAAGCCCAGTTGAGGAAAGCGAGTGCGCTTCGGTTCAGGCATTCCCAGTCTTT
>NZ_WOTA01000034.1 GCF_011516825.1 Acetobacter oeni
GTTTGACAGTCTGACGGGAGCTGAAGCGACCCGCAGGCGAAAGTTATGTGCACTCAAATCGCTGCTTGCTTACGGAGCCAGACTGCAAAGCCTCCCTGCCGACGTGGGAGCTGCCTTTCGTCTGGAGCGAGCAAGAGACAATCTTCACGAGCGCATCCTCACAGAGGAAGAGGTGGGCCGCCTTATTGACGGAGAGGTCGACACTCGCCGCCATGCATTGCTTCGCGTGCTCTATGTGCTTGGTCTCCGCATCAGCGAAGCGTGCGCCCTTAGTTGGCGGGATATGACGCGGCGCCAGCAGGGCGGAATAGCAACAATATTCGGAAAGGGCGGGAAAACGCGATCTGTCGCTGTTCCCGCTAAACTCTGGAAAGAGCTCGTGGCGCTCAAAGGTGATCGGCGGCCACATGAGCCGGTGATCCCGGGCCACGACGGCGGTCCGTTGTCGGTCGATGCTGCGCATCGGGCCGTAAAACGGGCCGCCAGGCGAGCGGGGCTGTCGCCAGCAGTCTCCGCGCACTGGCTACGGCACGCTTGCGCGTCTCATGCGCAGGATCGCGGTGCGCCAGCGCACGTTGTGCAGGCCACATTAGGGCACGCCTCGCTCGCAACGACAACGCGATACAGCCACGTTCGTGAGGGTGACGGCGCGGGAAAATATCTGGACTGACCACAACATGAACAGTCTCCGGCTCGTTAAATGAGGATTTCAGATCCATGAGATCGACAGAAAGTAGCTCCACAGACGCGAGCATCTGGCGCAGGGCGACCGAGCATTACTCGCGTGTTGCCAGAAGGGATCATCGTCCTGGAATCAGGATATGGGCCAAAAAACGAGCTGAAGATTGTGCTGAGCGGATGCGCTATGCTCCGTCGCAACGGGATGCTGCCGGATGAGAGAAATCCCCGAAGGATACCTGCAGGATTCTGCCGGTCGTCTTGTCCCGAGCGCAAACGTGAAGCCAGAGCATCTGCTCGAGGATGAGTTGGTGAGGCGGCTGTCTCAGGTTGCCGAAAGCCACAGCGACACGCTTCGGCAGTTTCGTGAAACGTGCTTCGCAGATGTGCGGGCGTTTCAGGAAATTCTTGGTGAGAAATACGGCGCAAGTGTTGGAGGGCAGAAGGGCAATCTGTCTCTCACAAGTTACGACGGCACGCTGCGCATTCAGATTGCAATGGGCGATACCATTTCGTTTGGTCCGGAATTGCAGGCAGCAAAATGTCTCATCGATGACTGCCTTACGCGATGGACCAAAGGAGCGAACAAAAACATCAGCGCAATCGTGCTGGATGCCTTCGACGTTCAGAAAGAGGGCAAGATCAGGACTGACAAGATCCTGGCACTTCGCCGTCTTGAGATAGATGATCCGGACTGGAAGCAGGCCATGGAAGCAATCTCCGATAGCATCCGGATCGATGCAACGAAGCAATATGTTCGTTTTCATGTCCGGGTGAAGCCTGATCAGCCATTCCGTCAGGTCCCACTGGATATCGCGCGCACCTGACTGATGAAAATGAGAAAGCCCCAGGCGGGTCACGCCTGGGGCTTTCTGACTCTTCGTTTCGGATCCCGCCGATCGGAGCGCCTGTATCGTTCATATCAGGAACTCATTTGAATGGCAGCTAAAAACACTTCGTGGACCGGCAAGCATGATGAAGCACTCAAGGTATTTATGCAGTCCAAAGGCGCATCCATCAGGAAAGCTGAGGTGCGGTTCTGCATGTCGAGATCTTTCCTGCATCGGCGCCTTGCTGAAATGAATCTAACCTGCAGGCCGCAGAGTTGCTCTCTCGCGCGTCAGGCAGCGGGCTGGGAGCCCCTCCCGACAGGTCATCCGCTCGCAATGAGCGCTATTCTGCTTCCTCTGATTTCTACTGCTGACCGCTTCTCAGATGCCGTCAGTTCCTGAGCGTTATCATCCGATCGGTTACTCGGCAGATGTGACGCGGCGCACGTTTGATGAACGCAGAGGATCTGCGTCGTCGCGTGGATATGACAGGAAGTGGCGTGATTTCAGATCGTGGTTTCTGCGTCGGCACCCTCTGTGCCTTGATTGTAGCGGTGCTGGCAGGCTGAAACCCGCGACTGAGGTGCATCACATCCAGAAGCTGCGCGATGCCCCGGAGCGGCGCCTGGATGAAGGTAATTGCATGCCGCTATGCCAAGCATGCCACAGCGCTCGGACAGGCCGCGGCGAGTGATGAAAATGTGCGACATTTTCGCAACATTGTGGTGTTTTTGCCCTCTCGTAGGGGTATAGGGGGGCTCGAAGTTGGCGCGTAAACGCGCGTGGACCGAGCCTTCCTTCTTTTTTCACGCGTGCAAAATGAAGGAAAAAAGGTTTTGGCGCGTCCACGCAAGCCGACGCATCTGAAAGTCGTCTCCGGGACGGCGCAGAAGTGCCGGGTAAATGCTCAGGAGCCGAAGCCGGACGGCGGCGTTCCTGAAATGCCGGCTCAGCTCTCCGGACGTGCCCGCTCCGTTTGGGGAAAGGCATGTGTCGTGTTGGCGGACATGGGCGTCCTCACGATGGCGGACGGGATGGCTCTCGAGGCGCTTTGTCTGGCGATCGCTGACGAGCAGGAAGCGCGGGCCTCCCTCATGTCTGCCGTAAGTATCGGCGAGGGCGATGAAAAAACTGTAGTGGCGGAGGCCGGTGCTCAGACCTACGTGACTGTGGGCAAGAGCGGGCCGATGTTGAGGATGCGCCCGGAAGTGGCGGCAATAGCAGATGCGAACAGGCGAGTAGCAATGTGGCTGGCGAAATTCGGCCTGACGCCGGCGGACCGGTCAAGGGTCGGCGCGGAAGACAGAAAGGCGGACAATCCGTTCGAAAGGCTGGGTTAAAACATCCTCACGTCACTGCAGCCGACCACTACGCCAGAGACGTCGTCAAAGGGGGTATTCCTGCGTGTCAGTGGGTGCGTCTGGCATGCGAGCGTTACCAGCGCGATCGCTTGAAAGAGCGCGACGCAGAATGGCCGTACCGGCTCGACAGGGCCCGAGCGGAAAAGATCTGCCGGTTCGTCAGCCTGATGCCCCATACCAAGGGAAAATGGGCGTTAAAGCGAGAGCTGATTGTTCTCGAGCCGTGGCAGTCATTCATTCTGGTGAATATCTTTGGCTGGGTCCGGAAGTCAGACGGGCTGCGCCGCTTTCGGATCGCGACCATCGTGGTGCCCCGCAAGAACGGGAAATCCTGTCTGTCCGCGCCGGTCGGCCTCTACATGCTTGCCGCCGATGGCGAATTCGGCGCCGAAGTCTATTGCGGCGCAACCACTGAAAAACAGGCATGGGAAGTGTTCCGGCCTGCTTCGGAAATGGCACGACGCACGCCGGCATACCGGTCAGCATACGGGGTCCGGGTCAATGCTTCGAATATCAACGTTCTGGCAAACGGATCCCGGTTCGAGCCGCTGATTGGCAAGCCGGGCGATGGTTCTTCGCCATCCTGCGCTCTCGTAGACGAATACCACGAGCACCCGACCTCTGAGTTATGGGACACCATGCTTACCGGTATGGGTGCCCGCGACCAGCCTCTTATGTGGGGCATCACCACTGCGGGCGATAACCTGGCTGGCCCGTGCTTTGATCAGATCCTGAGCGGCAGGAAGGTGCTGGAGCAGGTCTTCGACGATGAAACGCTGTTTTTTGTGGAGTATACGATCGATGACGACGATGACTGGACCTCTCCGCAAGCGCTGAAAAAGGCAAATCCGAATATCGGAATTTCGGTCAGCGAGGAATTCCTTCTGACCCGCCAGCGCGATGCAATCCGCAATCCGCGTCTGCAGGCCACATTCAAGACGAAGCATCTGAATGTCTGGGTTAACTCCCGGTCTGGCTACTTCAACATTCAGTCATGGAATCAATGCCACGACCCCGCGTTCTCCGAGGCCGGTTATTATGGCCGGGACGCGGTTATAGGAATGGATCTCGCGTCCAAGAATGATATCGCGGCGCTTCAGGTCCTGATCCCGATGGATGACGGCCGGTTCGCGACATTTGGCCGGTATTATCTGCCCGAGGCTGTTCTTGATCACCCGGGCAATGAACATTACCGGGGCTGGGCAAATTCCGCCGAGCCTTCTCTGGTCATCACTGATGGCAACATGATCGATTTTGGACGGATCGAGGATGACCTGGACGAGCTGAGGAGACTGTTCACTGTATCAGACATTGTGTTCGATCCGGCTCAGGCTTCCATGCTCGTTACCAGACTGATGGAAAAGGGCGCAACGGTCACGCAGTTCGACCAGAATGCCCGAAACTATTCAGAGCCGATGAAGCAGGTTGCCGCCGAGATCGACGCTGGCCTGATTGTGCATGGCTGCGTTCAGAACCATCCGATGACGTGGATGCTTTCCAACGTTGAGGCCCGGCTCGATGCGAAGGATCAGGTTTATCCCCGCAAGGCCCGACCGGAAAACAAGATCGATGGGCCGGTCGCGCTGATTATGGCCAGGTCACGGTTCCTGACCAGTAATGTCAGCTCCGTCTATGAGGAGCGTGGCCTGATTTCGTTTTAAGGACATCGTATGAAAACGCGCCGGGAGCCATCGCTGACGTTCCCGCACCACCAGAAGTCGGACAGTGTGGCGCCCACGGATTTCAGTCTTGCGTGGCCCAACCCGAACATGATGGGTCTCTTCGGTGGCTGGACCGGCTCCACTGGCATTCCAGTCACCCCTCTCACAGCGCTTCAGGTATCGACGGTTTACGGTTGTGTTAAGGCAAAATCAGAAGACATCGGGAAGTTACCCTTCCGCCTCAGGCGCCGGCTTCCAACCGGTGGCGCTGCGGTAGAAACAAGGCACCCGCTCTGCCGACTGCTTGAGAAGCCGAACCGGTGGATGCTGCCGACCGAATTCTGGTCCTATATGACCACAGCCCATGAGATGCGAGGCAACGCATATGCCGTGATTGTTCGCGGACGTGCTGGTCAGCCTGTATCTCTGATCCCGCTGAACCCGGACCGCGTAAACGTCCTGCTCTCTCCGCGAGGTGAACTCTATTATAATGTCAGCCATCCGCAGCTGGGAGACGGCCTGACGCTGCATGGCGATGACATGCTGCACATTCGCAATCTCTCGATTGACGGGGGGTATCTGGGTCTCAGCCCGATAGCGATCGCTCAGGATACCATCGGCATCGCCCTGGCGGCTCAGCAGCACGGTGCCACATTATTCAGAAACGGAGTGCAGGTTACAGGCGTTCTTTCGAGCCCCAACAAACTTTCCACGGAAGCTGCGCAGCGCATGGCTCAGTCGTGGAATGATATTTACGGGGGTGTGCAGAACAGTTCGAAAACGGCAGTTCTCGAAGAGGGAACGAAGTTCGAGAAGATGAGTCTGACGTCCGAGGAAGCGCAATTCCTTGAGACGCGACAGTTCGCGGTGGTTGATATCTGCCGGCTGTTCCGGTGTCCGCCTCATAAGGTCTTTGATCTCTCTGACGCGCACTACGCAAACATCGAAAGTGCCAATCAGGATTACATTGATGACGCGCTTCAGCCTCTTGTTACGAAATACGAACAGGCGTGTGGACAGAAACTGCTCTTTGATGATGAGCGCGCGGATCTGTTCTTTGAGTTCGATTTCAGCGCTCTCCTGCGGGGAGATCAGGCGACCCGGTTTGCGGCCTACCAGATCGGCCTGAACAGTCTGTTCATGACCCGGAATGAGGTCCGGATCAAAGAGGGCATGAACCCGGTTCCAGGTGGTGATGAGTTTGTTATCCCGCTGAATATGTCCAGCCCCGATGGCGCCCCAAAGCCGGAGGGTAAGCCGCCCCCCTCAGGTGTGGCGCCGGTAACGCAGCCACAAAATTCGGAGAACGCGACTTCCGACGGCCCTCCCGGCCCCGGTCAGAATGTCGTCGGAGATTAACGGATGCCAATCATAACGCCGCTGCGACAATTCAGGTCGCTGGTGAAAAAAGGGGCTGCGATACCCGCAGACCTGAGATTGCGAAAGCAGCTTCCTCTAGCCGATATCAGCGCGACGGGCGACCGGCGACTGAGGTTCACGATTTCCACGGGAGCGATCGACCGCGATTCCGATACCCTCGACCCGGAAGGCTGGGACCTGACTGAATACCGGCAGAACCCCGTCGTTCTCTTTTCACACGATGCTTCCGGATACCCGGTCGGCAAGAGTGTGGCAGTCGATATTTCCGACGGCGTGCTGTGGGCGGAAGTCGAGTTTCTGCCGGTCGATATCCCGGAAGCAGGGCCGCGAGCTGAAGCTGTCTACCGGATGTGTCTCAGCGGCTTTCTGAACGCAGCCAGTGTCGGCTTCCATCCTGTGGACTTCGAGTTTTCTGCCGACCGGATGGATGATTTCGGCATCGACTTCCGGAAGCAGAAGCTTCTGGAATGGTCGATCGTCACAGTCCCGGCGAACCCCGAGGCTCTGATTGAACCTCAGACGACGCAGGATGACCCGAACATCCCGGTGACAACACCTGATCCGTCGCTTGCGGGCGAAGGCACACCGAAAGCAGCGCGTGACGCGCTGATCCGATCCCTTTCACTCCGGGCGAGAGCCTCAGCGGTCTGACCCGGCTGTCCCGATTATCTGCCGGCACAGCCGGTCTTCTCAGAAAACGGAAACACAATGAGCAAACTGCACGAACTTCGCCGCAAGAAGGCGACACTCGCCGCTGAAATGAAGACGATCGCCACGAAGGCAGCCGACCTGCCGGAAGGCGAGGAACTGTCCAAAGAGGACGAGAGCCGGTTCAGTGAGCTGGAAACGGACATTAATGCCCTCGGGAAGGTGATGGACCTGATGGAGCGCGCCCAGGAAGCTGAGGGCGACGCGGCCGAGGCGGTCGATGACGGCGAGAAGGATGGCGATGATGACGACACCGACGGTGATGATGCGGATGCCGACGATGACGGGATCGAAGAAGAGAAAGCGCTTCGCCGCATGAGGCGGAAGTCTGGCGCATCCGTCGCCGCTCAGGCCGCGAAGAAGCTGGATAAGGGTGCAGTCGTCGGCGCAATGATTCGTATGATTGCGAATGGCAATGGCTCACGTGCCGATACTCTTGCAGCCTCCAAGAGCCTTTATGGTGAGCGCAGCCCCATCACGAAGGCGCTCAGCACAGGAACCGGCGCTGCAGGCGGGTTTATCGTGCCGCCCGATTATGTCGCCCAGGTCATCGAGTATCTGTATCCGCTGACCGTCGTGAGGTCGTCCGGCCCACGCGTCCTGCCGATGCCGCGCGGCACGATGACACTTCCTCGTCAGTCGCAGACGGCTACAGCCGGTTACGGCGCTGAACTCGCGGCCATCCCGACTTCCGAGCAGCGCCTCGACAATATCGTGGCCAGCTACAAGAAACTGACCGCGCTCGTCCCCGTCTCAAACGACCTCATGCGCTATAGCGACCCCGCCATTGACGCATTTGTTCGTGACGATCTTGTGCAGATCATTGCCCGACGCGAGGATCTGGCTTTCATTCGCGGAGATGGCCTGAACGACAGTCCTCGCGGCTTCAAATCGTTCTGTCCGGCTACGAATGTCATCACAGCCGGAACAACCGCTGGCGTTACCGATCTGGCGACCATTCTGCAGACGGTCAATCAGGGTCTGACCGGGGCCATCACAAAGCTGCGTATGGCCAATGTGCCGGTTATAAGTCCGGTATGGATCATGAACCCGCGCACCGAAATGTTCTTGTATTCGCTGCTGAACGCGCTTGGCGTTTACGTCTATCGTGACGAAATGAACGAGGGGAAAATCCTCGGGATTCCGTACAAAACCACGACACAGATTCCGGTGAATCTGACATCCGGCAACGTGACTGATCTTTCGGAAATCTATCTCGTGGAGATGACGCAGGCGCTTCTGCTGGATTCAATGTCCATGGAACTCAGCGTTTCACGTGAGGCGTCTTACACCGATCAGACAGGCAATGTGGTGTCCACCTTCCAGCAGGATCAGACGCTCGTGCGGTGCATCGCCGAGCACGACTTTCAGATGCGCCACGATGAGGCCATTGCGATGATCCAGGCGGTTGACTGGCAGCCAACACTGTCCTGACGGGACGCATCTTCCTCCTCTGAACTTCAAGGATCATCACAATGGCGGATTTTGTCGGCCTCAGGGACATTGCGTCCTATATCACTCCCGTATCGGCATCGGCCGTGACAGCAATCACGGCCGGTGCAGCAGCAGCGGCGGTAACCGGAGCCACGATTGACCGTGTGGCGCTCGGGCTCCCTCAGACGCTGGTGTTCCTGTTCCAGTCATCCGCGAAGCTTACAGCTTCTGCAACGCTGAGCCTGAACAGTCTCCAGTTTCAGACCAGCCCGGATGGCGCAACATGGACCGATTACGTTGACCCCTACAGGGCCGGGATCGCCTCCCCTGGCGCCGTTAGCACGGGGCCGGTCGGCGGCGGGACTGTCGCGGGCGTTACGCCGGTTGAAGTATATGTTGCGTCATCCGATCAGTATTTTCGCGCGGTGTTTACGCCAGCGCTGTCGGCGACCACGTCCGATACGGCCACAATCATGGTCGCTGCCATTGCAGCCGGCTTCGCTCACAATCCTGCGCCGTAAGGAACGACGATGAGCCAGAATGTCAGCGTTACTTTTCTGCGGTCCGTCTCGGCGGGCGGCAGCACCTACAATGCAAGTGATTCTGCCAGCTTCCCGAAGGAACTGGCAGACAAGCTGGTCCGGATTGGTGTCGCGAAACCTTATCACGCGCACGTCACAAAAGTCTCTGAGTCTCTGAAAAAGGGCTGATTCAATGGATACCGCACTCACGGTCCTGAACGGGCCGGCGGTTGCCCCTGTCAGCATCGAGGTTCTGCGTCGTCATATCCGCGTTGATTACGAGGATGACGATGACCTTCTGGGATTTTACCTTAGCTCTGCGGTATCTCTTGCTGAAGAGTGGCTTTCCAGAGCACTGATTACTCAGTCGTTGCGCTGGTCGGTCGGACGACGTTTTATGCCGACAGCGGCCGGGCCGAGCCCATATGTGCCGCTGTTCTTTCCGGGCGGAAATGCATTCGGTTTGCCGAATATGGACAGGCTCCCCCTGGAGTTGCCTCGCAGTCCCGTGCAATCGGTGCAGAGTGTTCAGCTTGTCCGGCAGGACGGGAATGTCGAGCCACTGGAAGCCTCGCAGTATGTTCTGGAGAATGACCTCCAGCCTGCACATCTTCGTCTGCTGCCCGGTGCTGATCGAGGACCTGTCAATCATCTGATTATCGCTTTCACGGCTGGCTATGGAAATGCGGGCAGCTGCGTGCCTGCCCCGATCATCCATGCGGTGATGATGATCGCCGCTTATCTTTATGAAAATCGCGGCGACACTGACGCGGAAATTCCATCCGCAGCCATGAACCTGATGGCGCCGTACAGACTGGTTACGTTCGGAGGATGATATGGCTGAAGACGAAGCTGTCCGGATCGGGCGGCTCCGCTGGCCACTTATCCTGGCGACACGCCAGCAGGCAGCTCAGATCGGGGCGACGGGTATCGACGAAAGCCTGACGAATCTTCAGCGAATTTACGGAGACGTTCAGCCTGTCGGCGCTCTGACATTCTGGGGAACGAACGGAACCGTTCAGCAAATAGACGAAGCTCAGGTCACGCATCGAATATTTGTCAGATGGACTGACGCACTCCTGAACTCCGAGGTTTTTGTCCGCATTTCAAAGCGCGTAAACCAGACAGACCGAATGGAAATATTCCGCGTCCGACGCCTTAAAGAACTGGGCGGAAGAAAACGTTTTGTCTGCGCTGAATGTCAGATGGAGCGGATAGGTGACCCATGGCCGATACAGTAGCAATCCGTGTCACAGTCGATGCCTCGGCGCTCGTTTTCGATAAGCGCGCTCTGAAGGCCTCCCTGCTGGTGGCTGGCCGCGAGGTTGCGGCGCAGGCGCGTCGGGATATGCGAAGCTCGGCCGGAAGCGGTATAATTTATCGCGGCCCGGGTGGGTCGGCCTCTAAATATCGCGGCGGATATAAAAGGGGCGCGCATCAGGCATCCGCACCTGGCGAGGCTCCCAGCCGCATCACTGGCACGCTGGCGAAGTCCATCAAGGTCCGGGCCTTCCGAAGCGGCGAAGGTGTATCGATCAGGGACACGGCTTTCTACGCGCTGTTTCTCGAAAAGGGGGCGAGTGGCGGCGGAAGGATGAAATCCGGTGGCGCTTTCGTACGCGGCAAACGCGGGGTTGGCAAGGTGCGAAAACTTGAACCGAGGCCGTTTCTTACCCGTGCGCTTCAGGAGCGTGAAGCGAGTATTGAGCCCCGCCTGGCACAGGCCGCTCGTGACGGTATCCGCATGGTCAGGATGAAGTTGTGAACATCGATGCGATCATCACGCAGATCAAAAAATATGCTCACGTGTTCAACGGCAACGTAGCCGGAGCTGCTGAATATGCACTGGCGAATGACACGACATGGCTGACTCCGCCGTGCGCTTTCGTGATCCCGCTCGAGGATGAGCCGGACGAAAATCAGGTGCAGAACGGCCTCGTCCAGTCGGTCAAAGAGACTTTCGGCGTCATCGTCTTTCTGGACAACTCAACAGATCGCCGGGGGCAGTCCTCTTCGACGATCGCTGTCAGCGATGTGAAGAAATCCCTGTTCTCAGCTGTCCTTAACTGGAAGCCGACTGACATGAACGTCTCTCAGGGCTTCCGTTATGCCCGCGGAGGACTGCTCGGCGACCCGAACAGAGCGCGCCTGGCCTGGCAGTTCGACTTTGCCGCGGACGTGACGATCTCGTGGCAGGAAGGCTTTCTGCCGGATGCTGTGCCGCTCAATGAAATCGATCTTGAATTTGAGAACGATTCGACGCCCGTGAGTATCGAGGCCCGCGTGACCGACCTTCAATCCTGAAAGACCTGAAATGATAACTCTGAAGCCGCGCGAGGGCCTGAAGATACGCGACTGCATGACGCGGGAGCTTATTCCGGCAACCGGAATCAATGTGGAGGAAGTGGCTGGCAGGCCCCGTTCTCCTTACTGGCAGCGCCTTCTTCGTGACGGCGACGTGACCACCGCAGCCCCGCAACCGGCACACGCGGCTGCACTCATCTCCCCGCCCTCTGCATCGCCGCAGGAATAATCAATGACCATCTCGTTCACAAATCTCGATACGACGCAGAGAACGCACGGTGTCTTTGCCGAAGTCGACCCGCAGTATGTCAGCGGAAGCCAGCTCCAGCGCACGCTGATACTGGGGCCGATGCTGAGCTCCGGCACCGCGACTGCCAATGAGCCATTTCTGGCAACAGGCGCATCCGATGTGGATGCGGCCTGCGGTGTAAGCTCAGTCCCGGCCCTGATGTATCGTCAGTATATTGGACAGGACAGCTCGGGCACGGTCTATATACTGCCCCAGACCGAGGACCCGACAGCCCAGGCTGCTGCCGGGTCGCTTCTGGTGGCCGGCACGACGACGGCAGCGGGTACCATTGCGCTTTATGTCGCAGGCGTGAAGATCCAGATCGGCCTGTCGAGCGGAACGACGTCCACGGATGTCGCGACCGCGATGGCTGCGAAGATCAACGCAACGGCGAATCTTCCTGTTACTGCGACAGCACAAAACGGCACGGTGGCTCTGACATCTCTGAATAAGGGGATGACTGGCAACGAGATCGATATTCGCCTGAATTATCTCGGTGTGGCAGGCGGAGAGCAGACCCCTTCGGGCATCACGATCACAATCGCGGCGATGGCGGGGGGCGCGACAAACCCGACAGATAATCTCGCGACCGGATTGACCAATCTTTCGGATATGTCCTTCGATTTCATCGTCAGCCCTTATACCGACAGCACATCGCTCGGTCTGCTTCAGACACTGCTAAACGATACGGATGGCCGCTGGTCATGGAACGAAATGCTCTACGGCGGGTATTTCTGTGCTTATCGAGGCACGGCAGGCGCTCTGACGACGTTCGGAAATGGGCGTGACGAATTCACCGGAAGCTGCCTTGGCTTCTACGACAGCCCGTCACCGGCGTGGCTGTGGGCTGCCGATTACGCGGGGGCGTCTGCGGTCAGCCTCAGAGCCGACCCCGGTGTTCCGCTTCAGGAACTGATCCTGAACGTGCTCGCCCCGCCGATCGCAAGCCGGTTTAGCCGAAGCATACGGAACACGCTGCTTTACGACGGAATCTCGACTTTTACAATCAGCGCTTCCGGGCAGGTTGTTATCGATCGGGCGATCACGTTCTGGCAGACCGATCCGTCAGGCGCAGCCGACATCACATGGCTGAATGTCGAAACACCCTACAGCCTGACTTACGTGATCCGGGACATCGTGGCGTTCCTTAAAGCCAATTACGGCCGCAAGAAGCTGGTAGCGGACGGAACCAATATTCCGGGCGGATCGAATATGGTCACATCACAGACGGTCCTCGCCGCGGCTGTCGGTCGTTACAAAATCCTCTGCGACAACGGATATGCGCAGGATTACGATACCTTCAAAGCGAATGCTGCCGCAGAAAATAAAGGGAATGGTGTCGTAGCCCTTCTTCTGCCGTTCCACCTGGTCGATCAGCTCAGGATGATCGCCATCAAGGTCAACTTCATCAGCGGAGTGGCATCATGAGCGCGTCTCTTTATTCGTCCACTCCGACTGCTCTCGGCGCGCGCGCCGGCGCCGCATCCGTCGAGATTGACGGTGTTGCCGTCGATATCGCTTCGGAACTGACTTATGACGCCACGGTCGTGAAGCGGGAGCTTCTCGTTGGCCAGAGTGGTATTCAGGGCTACAGCGAAACCCCGAAAGGCGGGTTCATTTCGTTTGTCGCGCGCGACAGCGGAAGTCTGTCTCAGGCCGCCCTGGTCAATATCGGATCCTGTGTCGTCGTTGCCGTCCTGGTGAACGGAAAAATCATCACCGGCACACCGGTTATTGTGACCGAGATCGCGGGTGTTAATACAGCCGAAGGCACGTTCGAGGTCCGGTTCGAAGGGACTGTCACGGAGACCACGATATGAGATTCGAGCCGCATGTTCTTGATGTTCCGGTAAGTCATGATGGCGGAACGGTGACGGAGCTGATGGTCACCGAGCCGGACGCAATCAGAATGGCGAATGCGCAGCGAGCGATCGACGGCAGCATCAATCCGGAATCCGCCTCGATCTTCTCGCGTGATCTGGTGATGGCCGCGTGTAGTGTCAGTCAGAAGATTGCTGACATGCTCCCGCTGAGTGTCACATCCGAAATAGCTGACCGCGTGATGAATGCCATTCAGGATGAAGTCGATACATACGAGTTCGACCCGTCGCAGGATGTGATGACGCTCGATGAACCGGTTCAGGTCGGTCCGGTAGCATACGGCGAAATTTCTGTGCGCGAACCAACGACCGGCGAGCTGATCAAAGCTAATTCGAACCTTCGTCAGTCGCAGGGGCCGGCAGCGCAGATGCGCTATCGCATGGCGCTGGTAAGCAATGTCAGCGGCATCCCCGTGACATCGATCTATAAATTCCCGGCTTCGGTCGTGATGAAGGCCGCAAAGGTGATCGAGGGTTTTACGCCGGCTGGCCCCGGAACTGGCAGCATCTGATCTGGGACCTCGCGCTCCATTACCGCTGCGGCCCGGAGCCTTTCATGAAGATGCCGGGCAGCATGCTTTCTCAGGCCGTCACTGAGGCAAATCGGCAGAGTGCCGCAAACAGGACAACATAATGGCCGGCGGCGGTTTTACAGTCACGATCAGCGCGGTCGACAAGCTGACCAGGACGCTCGATGATATCAATAAGAAATCGCGTGAGACGTTTCGTCCCTTCCGGGAGCTCGATGCTTCGATCAGACGCTTCGCAGGCACAACACTGGGCCTGCGAAATGTCGGAAACGCGATGCGGGATGTCGGACGCTCTTCCCGTGACGCGTTCGAGCACGTCAGCAGCATTGTCGCGCCGCTGGGCGCGATCACGGGCGCTGCCAGCATTGCAGGCATGTACCGCATGGTATCGGCGTGGTCGCAGTGGGGATCGCAACTGAGGAACACATCGCAGTCGATCGGCATGTCAGCGCAGAAGGTCGCGCAGTGGGAAGGCGCCGCTCAGATTGGAGGCGCGGCTGCCGGCTCCATGTCGTCTGCCCTGCAGAGCCTCGGCCAGAATATGTATGACGCGGTCGGGGGTCGGAATAGCAGTTTTGTCGCGCTGATGAACGGATGGGGGATTGCGTTCCGCAAGACCGCGACGCAGGGCCGCGACGTTTCTGAAGTCTTCCCGCAGATTGCGGATCGCATCGCTAAGATCAAAGAGACGTTTGCGCAGGCGCAGGCGGCTGCGATTGCATTTGGCGGTGCTGGTGCGGCGATGTTGCCCTATCTGCGCCGGGGCGCAGCCGGGATGCGGGAGTATCAGGCGGAGGCAGCGAAATACCTGCATGTGACCGCAGCGAGCGCCGGGCACGCGGACCAGTTCCGCATGTCTCAGACGCGCCTGACGTTCGCTGTTCAGGGGTTCGCGAATCAGCTTTCCGACCGGCTGGCTCCTGTCCTCACGCCCATAATCGATAAATTTGCTGACTGGCTGGCAACGAGCCCGCAGGTCACAAGTGCGATTGATCAGATGGGGCAGGCTGTTCAGGAGTTCGCCGCGTGGCTGCGGGGTGTCGACTGGAAGGGCACGATCGACTGGGCGAAATCCCTCGGAGCAGGCATCAAGTCTCTCGTTGATGATATCGGAGGACCAAAGCGCGCCCTGGAGGGCTTTCTTCTCCTGATGGCGGCAAATGCAGTTGCGGGTCTGATCGGGCCGTGGTTGAGGGTCGGTCTGGCCATATGGGGCGTGGCTGCGCGCCTCGATAAAGCCACTGCGGCAATGCTCCGCTTTACGGCCGCCGAGAAAGTCGCGGAGGCCGGGAGCATCGGTGGCGCGGTAAGCCGCGCGGCCGGGCTTGCGTCGCGAGCCGGGTGGGCGCTCGCGGCCGGAGCCGCGACACATGAAGCTCTGAACGCGGCTGATCCGAACGACAGGATCGGATCATGGGTGGATCAGAACGCGCCAGGCGCATCGTGGCTTGATAACCAGGCTTCACGGATTGGTCTTGGTCGCTCTTACGCTGAACAGACCATGGCCTCGGCAGGCGCTCCGTATAAAGCCGGCCTTCTTCTGAAAGACACAGGGGCGAGCCAGCGCCAGTATGACATTTTTGCGCGTAGCGTCGCGGGTATAGAGCGCGCCGGTTATGGCCAGATGGGCGGTGCCGGCGGACATTATGCTGGCCGATATCAAATGAGCGCGGGGGCAATTTCTGATGCGGCTCATTACCTCGGGGAGCAGACCCCGACGCAGAGCCAGTTCCTTAGTGACAACGCCATGCAGGAGCGGTTTTTCGAGGCTAACACCGACCTGAATTCGCGTTATCTTTCAGCGCACAGTGCAATGTTCAAAAGTGCCTCAACTGCCCGGAAACTGGCAGTTCTCGGTTATGCACATAATCAGGGAATGGGCGGCGCGCTTAAATGGTTGCAGACAGGTCAGGCAGGGCATGACGCTTTCGGCACCGACGGAACGCGCTACTCCGATTCTGTAACGGCCAATCTGGCCACGTCCGATGGCCAGGACGCGGCAATATTTCCAATTGGTGCTCCATCCGGCCCCGCGCTCTCTGTAGCCTCGGCTCATCAGGTCGGCACAGGAGGTGTCGCAAACGGGACTATGACTGTTCAGGTGCAGGCCGCGCCAGGCACATCCGCTTCGGTCCTGAGTAAAGATGGCGCTCTTAAGGACGCGAGGGTGGTGCAGAATAATGTGACGGATGTGGGACCGTGAGTGAATCAATCCTGACACTGATCGGGCTTGCCAACGAAGTCGCGTCGTGGCTGGACGCTCTCCAGCCAGCATCATGGCGTGGCATCGAATTTGCGGTTGAACGATCTGAGATCAGGCGAGGCAGAAGAACTGCCGTTCACGAATACCCGTTTCGGGATCAGGTCTGGGTCGAGGATCTCGGTCGCGGCGTCCGTTCATATGCATTCACCGGCTTCGTCGTGGGAGACGATTGCTATGATGTCGAGCAGGCGCTTCTGGCGCAGGCGGAAATAGCCGGCCCCGGTACGCTGGTCCATCCGACGCTCGGTTCCGTGACAGTAACGCTGGCTGGCCCGCTCGTTACAGAGCAGGTCGCAGATCGGGGAAGGTGCGTTTCAGTCCGGTTTGAGTTTATCGAAACCGGAGAGTCCCTTTATCCGACCATTGCGTCGGATACTCAGTCGCTGGTCGGATCGCTGGTTTCGGATCTGACCGATCTGGTATCGTCTGATTTTATCAGCACGGTTGCTGATGCAATAGAAGAGGGCGCATCTGTTGTCTCCTCTGTGGTATCCGCAGCCGTATCCTGGGCATCGGCAGCTCTCCTTCTGGTGTCGGATGCTGGCCTGGTCGTCGGAGCTGTCGCGGGGCTTGCTGGAAATTACGGGCGCTATTCGACGGGAAACCGGACGACACTGTTCACGAATATCAGTACTGTCGATGATGCAATCTCATCTGTTGTGTCGGCCCGCGCTGTGGCTGATGCCTGCGCCGCATCCGTCGGGTCTGCCGCTGGTGACCTCACTGACGGTGGAGTTTCGTTCTGTGCCGCTGCCTGGGCGCTGACAGAAGCGATCAGAGCCTGCTGTTGTGATCCGGCAGACGCCCTGCGGCTTCTGTCCGTCATAGCAACCTACACACCGACCATAGCGTCTTCGTCGGCGCCCGTCGGGGCGGCGATCCAGACTGCGCAGACTGCATCCGGTCAGGTGTTCCGGAGGTCGGCTCTGGCTTCGCTGGCAACCGCCTGCGCAGATTATCAGCCATCATCATATGATGATGCGATTGCTGTCAGGGCGTCTGTCGTAACGCTGTTCGACGCAGCGGTTCTGGATGCCGGTGATTCCGGTCAGGATCAGGCATACCTCGGACTGCGTGCCCTTCGGACGGCGGTTTCCGTCGATGTGACAGTGCGCGGGGCCAGTCTGGCCCGTCTGATGGAAGTCGACACACCTGCTCCGGCTCCGGCGCTCAGTCTGGCCTATCGTCTCTATGCCGACGCCTCCCGTTCTGACGACCTGATTGCCCGTGCCGATCCGGTCCACCCGGCATTTATGCCGACCACGTTCAAGGCCCTGAGTTCCTGATGTCAGAAACAACGCAGACGGTTACGGCGCACCGGACATCGACAGGCCGCGACCCGAATTCTCTGTATCTTGAGATTGGCGGGAAGGTTTTCAGCGGCTGGCAGGAGGTCCGCGTCACGCGTGGCGTCGAGCGGATGCCATCCGACTTTGATATTCTTCTGACTGAAAAATATCCCGGTCAGGCCAGCCAGATCGACGTAATGCCCGGTCAGTCATGTGTCGTCAGACTCGGCGATACCCGGGTGATCACCGGCTATATTGATCGCTACATTCCGTCGATCTCGAAAGGGCAACACAATGTCCAGATATCCGGACGGGGAAAGTGTCAGGATATTGTAGATTGCTCTGCCATTGTTACAGGCATGGCTCTGGGTGGGTACGACGGGGATAATGCAGAAACCCTGATCTTCGGGCTGGTCAGCAAATTCGGCGTCACCGTGCAGAATTACATTACTGATGATACCGCCAGAGCGAATACGACAGTCCCCCAGTTCAATGTGAACCTCGGGGAAACGCCGTGGGAAATCATCGACCGGATTTCCCGGTGGGGGCAATTCCTCTGCTACGAAGATACGTTCGGCAATCTTGTTCTGTCCCAGGTCGGCTCAGACAGCATGGAAAGCGGTTTTGTCGAGGGGATCAATGTCGAGGGCGCGTCACGGACGCTGGCCTATGACCAGAGATTTTCCGTCTACTATGCGTTCATCCAGGCTACGGATCAGCTTTCACAGCAGCTTCAGGCGGATATCATGTCTGCCGTGCCTGTCACCGACCCTGACATCACGCGGTACCGTCCGAAGGCAATCATCTCCGAGCAGACGCTGAACGGACAGGACATTGCCACCATGCGCCTCAACTGGGAACTCGCTCGCCGCGTGGGCCGGTCTCAGGCCGTGACGCTGACATGCGACACCTGGAGAGACAATTTCGGCAACCTGTGGGAGCCGAATAAGCTCGCCTGCGTCTACCTGCCGTCGCTCAAGCTGGATAAGGCGCTCTGGGTCATCGGCGAGGTCACGTATCGCCGCGATGATACCGGGACGCACGCCGACCTGCTGCTGATGCCGAAGGAGGCGTATGAGCCCGAACCCAACGTGTTGCAGGCACAGTTCGTTCAGATCATGGCAGCGGACAGTGGCTCTGCAGCAAAGACCTCCTGATGCAGAATCATGTTCAGCGTCTCTTTCGGCGCATTCAGGGGTTGTTTCAGCTTGGCAGCGTGACGGTAGCCGGTGATGACTCTGGCGATGCTCAGAAAGCTCAGGTGACGGTCTCCGGTCAGGCGGTGCGCGGTGGTTTGCCGGTGGTGCAGGATTATGGGTTCAGCGCGGTTCTGCCTGCTGGCGTGGATGCTCTGATTTTTAGCCTGTCGGGGGATGCGACGAGCGGCGTCATTGTCGGGACGCTTGATAAGAAAAACCGCCCAAAGAACCTGAAGCCCGGACAGGTGTGTCTGTTCACGCAGGCCGGTGATCAGATCCTGCTCGACAACGGCGATGATGGAATCACAATCACTCCCAAAGGCGGAACCGTGCTGATTAACGGAAATTGTCACATCACCGGCAAGCTCACCGTGGACGGGGACGTTGTCGCCGCGGGCATCTCACTCGACGACCATACTCACTCCGGCGTCGAAGCGGGGAGTGACGACACAGGAAAACCGGTAAGCTGACATGAGTTCAACCATTCCCGTGCGCGGCGGCGACATTCTGATCGAATGGAACGTCGATACCGCAGAGGGTGACTGGTCGATAGAGAACGGATCTCTGGCGACTTCTCAGACCGGATACGACACCCTGAAAAATGCCGTTCTGCTCTCTCTGTTTACAGACAGGGTCGCTCCTTCCGACTGGGATGGTCCCGATCGGCGAGGCTGGTGGGCAGACACATATCGGGACAGCCCCATAGGCTCGCTTCTCTGGCTTCTCGCGCGCAGGAAGATTTCCAACCGAACAACGCTTCTCGGTCAGGCAAGGAGGTATTGCCTGGACGCGCTCCAGTGGATGGTGACGGCGGGCGTGGCGAAAACGATCAACGTGTCCACGGCATGGGCGACCTCTTCAATCATGGCAATCATGGTGTCGGTCGTGAAGCCGGACGGAACAACCTCAAATTACAACTGGCTCTGGAGATCATCATAAATGCCATGGTCACGACCAACGCTGACGGATCTGATCGGGCAGACGCAGCAGGACGTATCAGGCGCAAATATTCCGGGCGTCGATGGCCTCCTCAACCTCTCGGTGCTCTACACGCTCGGTTATGCGACTGCGGGCCTGTCGAACCTGCACTACGGTTATCAGGACTGGATTGCGAAGCAGGCCACTCCATGGGGGGCGACCGGAGAATATGCGGACGGATGGGGCTCTCTGAAAGGCGTTACTCGCAAAGCGGCGACGGCTGCGGTGCTGTCGTTTTCATTTTCAGGAACAGCAGACGTTCCGCTGCCGGCCGGATCTTCGATCACCGCTTCGAACAGCCTGATCTTCACAACGGACGCTGAGGCTGATGTTGACGCGACCGGTGCGCTGAGTGTGCAGGCGACGGCGGCTGATACAGGAACGGATTACAATCTCGCGACCGGCACAACAGTCTCCCTCTCGTCTCCGGTATCCGGAATCACTTCGGCCGGAACCGTCGTTTCCATTATGACAGCCGGAACGGACGAGGAAACTGACGCCACCTATAAAACACGCTACCTCGCCCGCTACGCCGATACGCCTCAGGGGGGCGCGGCCGCAGATTACGTTAACTGGGCCGAGGCGGTCGACGGCGTAACCCGCGCCTGGTGCAACCCGCTTGGCTTCGGAGCTGGCTCTGTCGTTGTCTATGTCATGCTGGATGACGCGAACTCCGCCTATAACGGCTTCCCGCAAGGGACGGATGGCGCGGCGACCGGGGATGATCGATACACGACCGCTTCCGGAAATCAGCTGGCGGTTGCGGACGCGATTTATGAGGTCCAGCCTGTCACAAGTCTCGTCATCGTGTGTGCGCCCATCGCTCTGCCAATTGATTTCACGATCGAGGATCTGAGCCCGAATACGACCGTTGTGCAGGGTCTGATTCAGGAAGCTCTGGCGGACATGCTCATCACAAAAGGGACGCCTCTGGGAGGAACGATTTATCCGTCCGACTGGGATGAGGCGATCGCGTCGGTATCATCGATCGACCATTTCTACGTTTCAGGTCCATCCGCGCCAGTCACAACCGCCGTTGGTTCTCTCCCGACGGTCGGAACAATAGCCGCGTCGTCATGATCTATTCCCACGACGATTTTCTGTCGGCCTATCAGCAGCTCCTCCCTACGGGCGCGGTCTGGCCGAAGGGTACCGATACCATCATGTCGGAATCTCTCCGTCCCCTGATGGCAACGTGGGAGGCTCTGGCGTCCGCAGACTACGCGCTCCTGATTGATACATTCCCCGCCACCACGACCGAACTTCTGACGGAGTGGCAGGAATCTCTCGGCCTTCCCGATCCCTGCGCCGGCGACAATCCGACGCTGGCACAGCAGCGCGCGCAGATCGTATCACGCCTGACGGATACGGGTGGTTGTTCAGTTTCTTACTTTATCAGCTTCGCAGCGGCTCTTGGTTACACGATTACCATTACACAGTTCGCGCCCTCCCGGTTTGGCCGGACGTTTGGAAACACTTTTGGCGGAGACGCCTGGTCGTATGCCTGGCAAGTCAATATGCCTGAATTCACGATTTCCGATCTGACTTTTGGCGATCAGTTCGGGTCGGCTTTTGCCGCCTGGGGTGACACGGTCCTGCAATGCGAACTTGCACGCATCAAGCCTGCCCATACGGCACTAATGTTTAATTATGAAAGCTGACACATGGATCTTCTGATCGCATCGAATTCGGTAGTTCAGGCCAGCGCTGACACATCCCCGACGTCAGGTACGCCGCAGTGGGCGACCGATGGTAATCCTGCCACAGGCGTGCCCGCGACGACCTTTCCGGCTTACATTTTTAATGCAGTCATGGCTGAGATCACTCAGGCAATTAAAGACGCCGGGATAACGCCCGATGGGACAGACTGGACCCAACTCTCGCGTGCCATGAGTATGAAGCGCGGTGGCGTTCCTCTGACATCATCCGGATCCTTCACCGTCCCTGCAGGTGTTTATAAGGTTCGTGTGTCGATGTGGGGCGGCGGCGGCGGAGGTGGTGGTGCGGGTGGCACGGCGTCTTCCGGATGCGGCGGGCAGGCCGGAGCGTTCTGCTATGACGAACTGAGCGTCACACCGGGAACCGTCATCAACTACGCGGTTGGGGCGGCCGGTATAGCCGGGGTTGCCGGTGCGTATGGTTCGCCGGGCGGTACGACAGCATTCGGATCTCTATCGGCCGGGGGCGGGTATGGCGGCCCGGGCACCTCGGCCGGAGGTGCGACATGGGGATCAAATCCGGGTGGTGGAATAGCCTCAGGCGGATCTCTCAACGTCACCGGACAAGGCTCCGCGAATGCCTTCCAGAATAGCTCCGGTTATATGGGGTCCATGGGTGGTTCCGCCTCAATGGGTGGCTCCGGCGGGTTCCAGTCTGTCAGCACCGGAGCCACCGGGGTATTCCCCGGCGGTGCCGGCGGCGGTGCGGGTTGCAACGGCACGACCAATGCAGGCGGCGGTGGTGCTGCAGGTCTTATTTTTGTGGAGTGGTGATCATGGCAGATAGCGCCCGTTATATTGTCTATCGCACAGCTGCGTCGGAAGATCAGGCCGCAGGATATATTGTGAACGCTGTTATGTGGGATGGAATCACAAACTATAGCCCCGGGAGTGGCCTTGCGCTGGCTGCTGACCCGGCCGGGCAATATCCGATCGGCGGCAGTTACGTCGCTCCCACATCCTGATCTTCCCGGGTGCTTTGAATTGCCCCTTCCGCCCTTTGAGGCGGTTTTTTTATGCCTGGAATCCTGAATGTCTGAGACTACATCGTCAGTAACGCGTCCTGAGTTTGAAAATCTCTCGGGGACCGTGCGCCATATTGACCGTGAGGTCGCCGTGCTTCGGGGGGAAGTGCAAAGCACCAAGGCGGATATGCAGGACCTGAAAGATGGCCAGAAAGAAATTGTCGCTGAGTTTCGCAAATCGCAGACGTTCCGTGGAATCATTACTGGCGGATGGGCCGGACTTGGAACGGGCGCCGTGCTTGGGCTGGCAAAGATCATGGGCTTTACCCCGTGAGCGCCGCAGACCTTGACACCTGCATCGCCTTCATCGGGGCTGCTGAGCGGGGATACCAGAACAACTATTCTGACCCGGGCAACTGGTCATCTGGCATGAGGTATGTCGGGAACCTGATTGGAACGAATTACGGAATCTCCGCACCGACGCTGACAAAATGGATGATGCGTGAAATCACGCCATCCGACATGCGGACTCTCGACTGGGCAACAGCCCGGGATATCTACGTCGCGTGGTTCTGGAATCTGATCCACGGCGATGATCTGCCGTCCGGTCTCGATCTTATGGGGTTCGATCATGCGATTATGGCTGGTCCCGCCTCGGCTCTGGCGGAGATTGCTGATTCTGCAGCAGTTGGCCTGGGCACTCAGGCAACGACGTTGAGCCGGTTCCGGATGCAGATCCTTCAGCGCCGCCTCGACGTCGTGCCTGACGGCTTTTACGGGCCACTCACATCTGCGGCCATCGCAGGTCAACACAACCAGCACCCGGCGCTCCGCATCCTCTACGTCTCTCAGATACAGGAGATTTATTATCGCGGCCTTGGTGGATCACATGATTTCCTGACTGGCTGGCTCGACCGGCTCTCTGCGCGCACCACGCTTGCGCTGCAACTTTCTGATGGAGCATCCGCGTGACGATATTAAACCTGCCAGCGGGCTTTGTGCGTTCGCCATTTCGCGTCTGCGGCGTGCCGGCTCCGTCGAACACGCCTGACCGGCTGTGTGAGTTTCTGCGCGGTGTAAAGCCGGTTTATCGTCACGAGCGGCCGCATGCGGAAGAGTACAGGCTCAGCGAGAAGTCATCTGCTGACGTTCTGGATTACACTTTCGACTTCACGGACTGGCTTTCCGGAACATCCGACACGCTTGCAGCCATATCCTTTACCGTGCGGCATCCCCTCAGCGTCAGTTACGACCTGACTTGTATCCTTCAGGGGATATACGACAGCACGCAGGCGGTATTTGTTCTGGCATCCGGCCCGCCCGGACTGGATGTTTCAGTGAATGTGAAGATCACGACAGCGCAGGGCAGAAATTACACGATGCGCGTGATCGCACCGATCAACACCACAACCGATCCGACGGATCCCCCCGACACATCCGCGGGCGTTCTGACGATCGGCGGCATCCCGATCACCATTGGTGGCAACACGCTCTCTCCCTGAAGGACTCATAAATTGAGGAAAGAACCCATGAGGCGCTTTGCTGCCATCATGCTGGCTTCGGCTGCCCTGTTTTCGGGGACAGCCTTCGCTGACAGCACGTATGAAGTTTCCGGCCTGCCTGCCGGTATGCCTTTCCAGACCGGTGATGCGGTACCGTTTTCCAGAACCGTAAACGGCACCGCAACGCCTTATCAGTTTGATCCGTCCGTTGCTTTTGCAAACGCGACCGATCCGAAAGCCTGGCATCAGACGTCCGATCTCGCTGCGGCACTTGTTACGCCGGCCGGCGGGACTCAGGTTGCGCTCGGGACTGAACTGACCGCGATCGTTCAGCAGATTGCGGCAGCGCAGGCGACGGCATCTGCGGCACTGACAACAACGACGGGTGACGTGCGCTATGTGAAGCAGCTGGGCGATGTCTCGTCTAACACCGTCACGTCGGGCGGCTCGACCATGACGATTGAGGCGCTTGCTGCGGAGGTTGCGGCAGGCAGTGGCGGCGGAACAGTCACCGGCATCACGCAGGCAGAGGCGGACGCGCGCTACTGGCAACTGACCTCGAATATCGCAGGCGCGACGTATGGCACGACGACGCTCTCTGCTCAGTTGGCGACATACCTGACGTCAGCATCTGCGAATTCAGCCTACTGGTCACAGACAGCGAATATCTCGGCGGCGTTCGTCACTTACTCCGGGGGAACAACGACCCTCAGTGCGGCGCTGGCGGCAGCGGCGGCATCCGGTTCGGGCGGTTCCAGCACCACGGCAACCGTGCCCGTGACCACAACGACAAGCCCTGGCGCTTCATATCCAATCGCTTATGCGGCATCCGGGAGTGTCGCATACGACGTCACGCCGTCGCAGGCTCTCGCTCTGACACTCAGCGGTGGAACCGCCGGTCAGGAGCAGCGGATAACGGTTGTGATCCGGCAGGGGGCGACAGGGTACGCGGTCACGCTGCCAGCCGGTGTGATCTGGGCTGGTAGCACGCCGGCAGTCAGCACAACCGCCGGGCAGGCAACAATCCTCACATTTTACACCGATGACGGTGGCGCAACAATCTTTGGCAAGAGCGGATTCTGATCGATGACAACAATCACTGGCGTTACGCCGTTCGATAATGTTCAAAAGCTGGCTCCCGGTTCGATCGTGCAGCCGATAGCGGTTATGACGAATGTAGCTGAGACGTCCGAACTTGCGCCTGTAGCAATCAGCGCGTCCGCTCCGGCATCAGACGTGCCGGGAAGCGAAATCATCATCGATCCGGCGCATGAATACCAGGATTGGATTGGCGTCGGTGGGGCTTTTACCGAAGCAACTGCCTATGTCCTGATGACCTATATGACGGCAGCAAACCGGGCGGCTTTTCTACAGAAAATGTTCGGAACCGACGGCTTCCAGTGCCTTCGGATATGCTTTGGATCGTCAGATTATTCCTTCAGGACGTACTATTCCTATGACGATAATGGTGGTGTGGCCGACCCTGATCTGACAAACTTTTCCATCCAGCGGGATCAGGATTATATTATCCCGCTCTTGCAGGAAATTCTTCTGATCAATCCAAGAATATGGATTTTCGCTTCGGTCTGGTCTCCGCCGGCGTGGCTTAAAACATCAGCGTCTCTGTGTGGCGGGTGGTTTAATGCTACGGCTGCAAACTATACGACGTATGCAAATTATCTCGTTATGGCAATTCAGGCCTATGAAGCCTGCGGCATCCCGATTGCAGCGGTAACACCGCAAAACGAACCCCAGGGGAACCATACAGATTATCCGTCATGTGAGTGGACGGGCGCGCAACTTGTCACGTTCATCGGCAGTTACCTCGGCCCGGCACTGGCGGCAGCGAACCTGAATACCGAAATCATCGCCTGCGATACGTCGTGGGGATCGGCACCGTCTTACGGTCTGGCGGTACTCGGCGACACGACCGGGAAGCAGTTCTGCCAGTCAGTCGGCTATCACGGCTATAACGGTTATGTAAGTGAAGTTCCGGGACAGCTTCGTCCTTATCCGGGAACGCGGGTCTATTTTACTGAGTGGATCAGCACGCTGTCCGGACAGGGCGACAGTCTTCTGTTCGGCGCGGAGAAATGGTGCGCCGATCTGTTGAACAACATGGTGCGCTACGGTGCCCGTGCTCTCATGCTCTGGAATATTGCCCTGGACCAGACAGGCGCTCCATATGAGCAGAGTCCTTCTACGGCGCACGAATGCCGTGGGATGGTCACGATCAACAACTCAACAGGCGCGATCACCTACAATTCTGAGTATCTGGCATTTGCGCATATCTCGAAATATGTGCAGCGAGGCGCGAAGCGCATCCAGTCTAACGTCTTTACGATGGTAGCATCAAACAGCTATTCTTCGACGGTGTCTTCTGTCACCGGTACAGATGTGACCAATGTTGCCTTTAAAAACCCGGATGGGTCCATTGTCGTGTTTCTCTGGAACCCCCTCTCAGCGGCCCGCACGGTTGTTCTGACGGATTCCTATCTCGGCCAGTCCATGCCGGTCACGATTCCGGCGCAGTCCTATCAGACTGTCACCTGGGGCGCGGATAACGTCATTACGACTGCGGCGACGTTCACGGCCCCCGGCGCACCGACTCTTGGCACCCCGACCACAAATTCGGCGGGTCAGGTTGTTGTCCCGATCACCGCGCCTGCCTCCGTCGGAAGCAGCGATCTTGGCGGATACAGGGTCTTCGCCGGAAGCGCGGCAGGCGCAGAAGCCACGATGCCGCTGTTTACGATCCCCGGCACCAGCACGTCATTCACTGATACGCTGCTCGCATCCGGTAGCACTCGTTTCTATAAAGCTGAGGCTTTCGGTCTCGGGGGCGCCAGTGCTGCCTCGAATGAAGTTTCAGGGACGCCGGTCGCTGCGAGCGCTACGACTTACACGCTCACCGGTTCCGCCGCTCTTAACGTGGGAACGGCGAGCACATTCACGGTCACGCCGAACGCGGCACTCTATGCGGCGGCCACGATTACACCGGCCTGCACCGTCGCGGGCACGTTCAGCCCGACAAGTGTTACTCTCGCCGAAGGGTCCAGTGCGGCAGCGACCTTCACTTTCACGCCTTCGGCTACGGGGACAGGCACGCTCTCCACGACCAATAGCGCCGGTCTGACTGATCCTGCCGGTCTGGCCGTCACTGTGGCAGCAGCCACGACACCATTTACCACCTACACGTCTGCTCTAAGTGCTTCGTCCGTCGTTATGGGTAACCCTGTGACCCTGACGATCACGCCTGGCACCGGAGCGGCGAATACGTCCGCAATTACTGTCACCCCGGCCTCCACACTGGCGGGCGTGTTCTCCCCGGCGACAGTGTCCATCCCTGCCGGCTCAACGGCCGCCGTCACCTGCACATTCACGCCAAGTGCGTCCGGAACGGCTACGATCAGCACCACCAATAGCGGCTCGCTGACCGATCCTGCCTCTGTGACACTGACCGTATCGGCGGAGGCGGTCCCATCCACAGCCTTCACGCTGACTGGCGCGGCAACCGGCACAGTGGGGATCGCTCAGACCCTAACGCTGACGCCGAATAACAACGGGCCGACGACAGCGACGATTGTGACGCTGTCGGATGGTGGAGCAGGCGGCACATTCTCGCCGGCAACGGTGACATTTGCTGCGGGTTCTGCCACCGCTGAAACGGCCACCTATACACCGTCGGGGGCTGCGACCGTTTCCATCGGTGCAACGAATAACGGGAGCCTGACGAACCCGGCAGTTCTGTCCGTTGTCGTCAGCGCGGTTGCTACGATGCATTATCTGTCAAACAGCTCAACAAGTGGCCATGCTTCTACGTCTACGCCTATAACGGCCCTTGATGGTTATATCTTCAAGGCTATTGCGCGTATTAATATTGCGACTGCAGTTGCCTCGAATGCTCTGGTCGTCGGAAACTACCCGCTGTCTGGTTCATCCGCATCGACCTGTCAGTTCAACGTGTTGCTTACTGAACTGTCAGGCTACGCGGCGGGTATTGGTTGTCAGTGGTATAATACCTCGAAAACTTATGAAGCCGCCTGGGCCGCGATCGGTATTCCGACATCACTGATCGGCGAAATTATTTACATTAGAGCCGTTAATAACACCGGAACGACGAGTTTCACGGATACCGACGGGACTGTGTATGCTGCCGGAACCGTAACAGTAGGGTATTCGACAGACGGCACGGCCTATACGTCCCTTGGCACGCTGACTGGCCAGACTACAGGTATTAACCAGCAAACAAACGCAGCCACTATGTATGCTGGCATAAGCCCGCAGTCCCTTAGCGTCTATAATGTCACAGTTACTGACGCGTCCGGAACTGTTCTCTGGGATCCGGACTTTACAACACAGAGCACGGGCACGACATCGTTTGAAGACTCTGCCGATAACACATGGACTATTACATCGCCTGCCACGATAGTTTAAGGAGCGGAGCGGGGAGTTATCCCCGCCTCCATGTCGATGCAATTTCGTCTGCTATCTCTGGGCTACATTTTCGAGCGAAGAGGCAGGAAGTGTCCAGAATCTTCGGCAGATCGGCTCTGTGCAGTTTCCTCAAATCAATGGGATCAAGAAGCTTCTGCTTTAATGTCCGCGCCTCAGGAACGCGCTTTGTAATGTAATGCGTACCTTGTTCGGCAGCGTCAGGTCCCGTCGGAGTGACCGCGTCGCCGCTCTTACGCAAATAGCGGACGAATAATGTATTGAAATATATCTCATCAGGAGCCATTGCCCAGCGCAACGTTCTGTCAAGTTCATGATGAGGTTCTATAAACCACTCCGCAACAGACCTGGATGCCGAAAAAAACTGCGACCCCTTCCAAAGGTCGGTCAGAGAGACGTTACGCTCAAGGGGTGTTTTAGAGCCTGAATCAGAAAGCGGTTTGATTGATTTTTCGCAGAACTCTGCGGATATGGGCAATCATCAACCATGCGCAGGATGACGAGATTGTTGTCTCGACATCCTTCGTGA
>NZ_WOTA01000035.1 GCF_011516825.1 Acetobacter oeni
GTTACGCATCGCTCAGTGCATTTGCAAAAGCTTTTACGAACCTGATGGGCATGTCACCTGTCCGCTTTCGGAACGCGCAAACGAACTGTTGAACGGCCGACATGAGGGCGAAGGCGGCAGGTCCGCTTACGCCTCATCTCGGACGAACAAACAGGATCCTCCTGTTTTGGAGAGTGGACGTGGCCGATTATTATACAAGAACTCGTTTTGTGAGATCACAATGGATGCTGGAGAGGCGATGGTGCGACGTGCTCAACTGTACCTTTGGAGTGAGGCACGGACCCATCACATTGCGCTCCACGAATTTTACGTCGAACAGATGCGGTCGCGTATTCTGTCGCAGTTTGACGATCTCGAGGGGCAGGCCGACCGTCACACCGAAGAAGCCTATCAGCGGATGAGTCAGGCGCCAGGCTATAGTGAGATCGACATGGCCGCCATCGCCGAGGCGGCCTATGATAAAGGGAGCGCACACTATCAGACCCTGACGGGCTTGCGTAAGCAGATGCTGCTGGGCGGTCTCGCAGGGATGTTTCACCAATGGGACAAGACTGTGCGCGAGCATCTCGAGCGCGAGCTTCGGCATGACTTTGATGGCGACAAGATCGAGAAGGCGATATGGAAGGCGCCACTGGCCGACGTCATGGACGTCTTCGAACAATTTGGCTGGCCGGTGAAAGCGCTACCCTGCTACGCGAAGATCGATGCGCTGCAATTAGTCGTAAACATCTACAAGCATGGCAAAGGTCGCAGCCTCAACCAACTCGCCAAAGCTTACGGGGAATATGTCCGTGACCCGATCCGGCAATGGACGCCGGAGGGCATGGCCTTCGGTCTCGACCATGAATGGCTGACCGTGACGGACGAGCATTTTGGGCAGTTTGCGAATGCAATACGCGACTTCTGGCAGGAAATGCCTGAGCGGCTGTATTTCGACCTGTCGACGGCGAGTAGCTGACCTGCTCCCTCAGGCCATGGTGTAGATCGCGAGCACGAGACCGACGACGGCGATCACGAGCGCGATCAGCTTGTTGTCGGCGGCCCAATCGAGGGCGGTCCGCAGGCTCCCCCCATGCATTTCCCACCAAGTGGTGTTGGTCAGGAGGTGCTTGTTCTGGGTTCGCTCGGCAATGTTGGCGAGGACATCGACCTTGCGCAGGGTCGATTGATGGAGTCCGACGTAATTGCCGTCCACGAAGGCCTGGGCTTCCTCGCCTCCCGTCATCATGTCGTGCGGCTGTATCTCATTTTTCTCGATCAGCTTTTCGAGCCGTGTGTGGCCGATATAGGCGACCCCGTAGATATCGATGAGGATGCGGGACAGGTCGAATTTCTTGGCGTCATCGACCAGCACCGGCGTGCCGCCGAGCACCTGATAACGGTGATCGATGGCGGCGAAGCCGTAGTTGATGTCGCGCATGTTCCAGTGAAGGTATTTCATGCCGCGATGGGCACCGAGGTGCTGATAGTAGGCATCGAGCATCTGCCGCTCTAGCTCGTCGTAGCGCGCTTCGATTTCGCCGAACGGCACCTGCAGCCGTTCGGCGACCTGATGAATGGAGAAGGAATGGGTTTGCGCGCTGTCGAGGCTGCGGACCGCGAGCGATGTGATGCGCCGTTCGGCCGGTCGTAGAAGCTCTCGCAGGAATAGTGGATGACCCACACGTTTGATCGGTCGGAGAAAAGGCGGTCGAGACGCTGACGCGCCTCCTTCTGGCGCTTCGGGTTGGGAGCCGTCTTGGGTTTCTTCTTCTTGGGTTCGGCGGGCATGTCCACCGCCGGCGGGGCGGCGCGGGCCGGATCGTCTTGTGCCACCACTTTGGTCTTATTCCCCGTCATCCTAGACCCTCGCTCCTTTCATTCGCCGCGCCGAGCGGCAGCGTGTCGTCGGCGGTACGCCATTTCTTGCTGTCGCGATCGCCACTGATGATCTCGTCTCCCGCATTCGACCGGACGATGACATGCGCAACATCAACATTGCCGTAGTTGCCGCCTTCGTTCTACCCCAGTCGAAGCTGACGGTCTCGCCCTTGTAGACGAACTTGCCGGACCAAGCTGCGAGGAAAGCCGAACTGTCGAGTATACTCACGGCTGCGAGTTGATGCTCGGGAACCATCCCCTGCACCATCACGACGCGGGGGATACCGGTTTATGGGACAACAATAACTGACAGTAGCCATTCCCAAAACTTGCATCCAGGATGGTTACCGACCCAATTGCGTCGTTCGCCGCCACGGTAGCTTCCGCCACAACCGCGATCGGCTCATCGCGAAGCCGTTTGGCAGCAATTCGCCCCGTCACGGTCGTTCAGTCTGGCCGGTCTCGATCTGGTAAGCTTCCATTCTTTTGCCGTGCAGTTTGATCTCAGTTTTTTGCGTTTTTTTCCGCTTCCGGTGGTAACCGCCATTAGTACCTCCGCTACGACCGTTGAGCGCGCAGGCTTTAAAAGTGGCACTGGCAGGCTAGGATAAATCATGGCCGTAAAAAGATAGAGATAGCAATCGCGTATGCGGCGAGTTTCGTGCTGATTATCGGCGTTGGGAGGGCGAAGAAGGCGCAAGCGAAGGCCCACGGAAGAGGCGTGTCCTCCGACGCTGTGCCGGACTTTGCGCATAGCGGGAATGTCCCGCCCGCTTGCCTGATCACTCTCGTGGTCGCTCAATCACGCATGTAGCGCCGACGAGGCGAGGTTTCCGCGCAGGCATGTGCCTGCGATGGTTCAGCTCGGCGCGATGACTTAGGTCGACACGACACGACTTGGGCTGCGATGATGCCTGTCATGACGAATAGCTACACTGCGATCCTCTCGATCCACGGCATTGGCCGACACCGGCGTTACGCCAACGCTGGGGCGCTCCTGAGTGCACTTGAGGCGGTTTCTGGCAGCACTAACTCGGACAACGTCGACACCATCATCGAGGTCTTGGCCGGTATTGAGCTGTCGCGAGATCCCGGTCTGCGCGACGACGTGCCGATGCTCAAATTGAAGAGAGCCCGACGCCGCCACGGCAGGCTAAACGTCGGAGCCTCGTTCCGGATCTATGAGGTGAATTGGTCGCCGGACACGCGCAGCGGTATACCGGGATGGGCCATGCTCGGATGGACAGCTAGACTCGTTCAGTCCATATTGCGTACGGACCCATCAAACTGGCTGCTCTGGCCACGTCTGAGGCTGGCACGGCTACGTGCCGCCGCCGACCGTAGCGCGACGCCGGCGTTGCGACATGCAATGGTGGTACTCGCTAGCGCGTATCGCAAGTATCGAGGCTCGCTCGGCGCGCGCCACCGGGAACTTAATGCGAGCAAGCCTCTGTTCGCCGATTACGTCGATTTCGCGAAGAAGCATGCGAAAACGGCGGCGACGGAATCGAATATCGATGAGGCAGCCGTCGCGTGGCGCGACGAGCGTTTGCCGTGCGAGAAGAGCGTCCGGAACGTCGGTCGTCTCACGCTGACAGGCCTTGTGTTGATGGTTCTGGGCATCGCGGTCTTAATCTCGATGTTGGTTGGCGACGCGCACTTGGGGCCGGTGTGGCGGCTTGGACTACCTGCGGTGCTGGCCGCGGTCTCCGGTGGAGCCATCGCCCTCGGTCGTCGGTTCCTGACGACGATTTTCTCTGACGTGAGATATTGGTCCGCTCTGGACGAGAATGAAAAGTATTATGAGACGAGGAGCGCCATCCTCGACCGAGCGACGGCAACACTGCGGCATCTGGTCTCGGACGACGCGTGCGGACGCGTTGTAATCGTCTCCCACAGCTTGGGGACTGCGATCGCCTATGACGCGCTGCGGGCAATAGGGCTGTACAACCTGACCCGGAAACGATCGCCCGAACTGTGGATCAAGATTCGCAAGGTGGAATGCCTCATCACGATGGGATCGCCCGTCGATAAGCTCACTCTGTTGTTCGAGACAACGGGAAGCAAAACCTTCCGAGAGGAAATGATGCGTGAGGAATTGCGTGGAGACGAGACCGCGATGCCTTTCTGGGTGGGGGATCGCCAGCGTATCAAGTGGCTCAACTTTTGGGATCCGGCCGATCCGGTGTCCGACGCCCTTACCATTCCTCTCGGCGCCAAGCCCCTAGGCAGCAGCTTTGTGCCGACTGATATCGAGAACGTAGAGGTGGCGAATACCGCATCGCACGACCCGGCGGGCGCTCACACCGGCTATCTCACTAATCCGGCCGTTGCGACACGGATTTTCAACGAAATCTTCCGGCCCGAGGTCTTCGCGATTGGTGCACAGAGGGACTACTCACGGAGCCGTCGATTGTCGAAGTTTCAAGCACAGGCGGGCATCACCGGGCTCGTCTTCCTGGCCACGGTGTTCGTCGTCGCTCATTTCATCCCGTGGTCCTGGGCAATGACGATCGGAGTTTGGATGGGCGCATTGGCATTGGGCACAAGCGTTGCCTGCTTGATGATCCTAGCGGTGTGGCCTCTTGACCGTTGAGTTGGCGTATCGCACCATAGAGGTTCAACTGGAAGTCGTAATGACGTCTACGCGCCTCCAAGCACAGCGTACGCGCCCTGCAAGTTGAACGGCGTCCGGGACGGCGGGCGAAAGCCCGCCGGATTCGTTGCGAGGACTTGGACTCGCCAGCAGTCGGGCGGTAAATTACGGTCCAGCTTCTGTCACACTACGATGCCACCAAGCATTACAGAATGTCTGTTTCAGACAAAGAGGAGACATTTCGCCGGTTGCTTTTGAACGGCAGGAAAGTCCCAAAATTCAATGTCGAGCGGTGCGCATAGCAATGTCGGCTATAGATAAACCGCTAAACCCGCATGGATGTCGACCATCGAAGGCGACTGCCGCCTGTCTGCTTAATTCTTGAAGCCGACAGGCACATTTGAGGGGGTAAGCTGACCTCAGCCGCGAAGGGTTAGAGTGTTTATTTCCTTTATAGATTCTGCAACGAGCCATTCATTACGCGTAAGCTGCTCTGAGTCGATATCTGTCATTTTCAACGTCCTAAAAGCGCTGCGGAGATCTTCTCAGACACAAGATTGGTTGAAAGCCTCACGTTCTCCCGCTTTAGGTGAGCGTAACGAGCGGTCGTCTTGATATCACTATGTCCCAGCATTCGACCTATCATCGTCAGGTCAGCTCCCATTTCCAGCGCGTCAGAGGCGAAAGAATGGCGCAGATCGTGAATCCTGACGTCGTTCAGACCGGCTGCTTTGCGAATGCGGCGCCAGGGTTTTTGCAGGTCAGTCAGATAGCCACCTTTTTTCCGTCCGGTAATGACATAGGGATTGTCCTCCAACCGGGGGATGGACTTGATTACGTTTATCGCTGCCTGCCCAATCTGGACGATTTTAGCCCCGGTTTTACTGTCAGGCAGCCGCAATTCGGATTGATCGAAGAAAACGTGGCTCCATTGCAGGGTCTGGATTTCACGTAGTCGGCAACCTGTCAGGACGAGCAGACGGATCGCCCAGGCGGCCTCCGGCATATCCTCCGTTTCGTCGAGTGTGGCGCCGAGGCGCGCATATTCTTCTTGGGTTAGATAACGTTCGCGCTTCTCTTCCTTATAGCGCTGAACGCCGCGGCACGGGTTGAGACCATCAGTCCGAATACCCCAGAGGTCTGCCAGGCTGAACATTTTGGACAGTACCCCGAGCGTGCGATTGGCCTGATAAGGGATCTGTCGCATATCACCGTTGAATTCGGAGACGTCCGCGCGAGATATATCGGCCATCCGCCATGTCCCGAATTTGGGAACGATGAACAGATCGACAGCTCTCTTATATTCGCTCTGGGTCGTTGGTTTGAGATGGACATCCACATATTCGTCGAGGAAACGATTGCTGAATTCCCTGATGGTCATTGCCTTGCGTTCTTCTACGCGAGCGTCCGAGGGATTCTCGCCGCTATGAACCCGCGCAAGAACCTTGATGGCTTCTTCACGCGCGAGATCGGCAGTCCATGGGCTTCCGTGCTGCCCGATCGTGTAGCGGCGCATGCGGCCGCCGGAGCGATAATGAATGACGTACACCTTTCGGCCAGATGGCCACACCCGGACTGCGAAGGCCGGAATGCTGTCATCCCAAAGGAAGTAATCCTTCTCTGCCGGTTCGGCAGCGGTGACAATTTTCTTGCTGAGCTTGGCCATGCTTGCCCTCATCGCAGGAAACACATAGGAAACAGATGAATGCGAAACCGGGCGTAGCCGGTACAATGATTGCGTAGCCTGATGGGACAGTTTTTCAAGGAAAATAAGGGGTTCTGCGTGGTAAGGCGTAGTTCTGTCGGCTGGAGCGGGGAGGGGCGTAGGCCTAAATCCCTAACTCATAACCTGAAGGTCACAGGTTCAAATCCTGTCCCCGCAACCAATGTATCCTGTTCAATGAACGATTGAAGAACGTCGTGGTCCGGATGGACTCCGGCGCTTTTTTTGTTCGAAGAGAAGTTCAGGATAGCCGCGAGGTCTCCTTCGAGGAAGATGGCAAGTTCTCCATCCTGCGGGATCAGCTTGATCCTTGATACCAGAGCACGCAGCCTCTCGACGGCTTCAAGGCTTGCATCCTCTTTCTGGAGGTTCTCATACAGCGCGTCGATGCGCTGCCGATAAATCACCGCCATGTTCGGATGCAGCAGAGGAGGGGGCTGTGGCGCATCAGCCAGAAGAGCCGTCAGTTCTTCCTTACGCGCCTCCAGCCTTCCGATCTTGTCCTTCAGCTTGATGCCGGGTACGCCGTCGAGAATGGCCTGGATCGCCTTATCAAGCTCACGATCAACGCGTGGCAACTCCGCGCGCATCGCAGCGAGATCTGCGCCCCGCTCCATTCTGACGCGGTTGACCTCCCGGGTGAATTCATCACAGAACTCTTTGAAGAGCGCAGGGTCCATGAGGCGCGTCCGCAGCCCGTTAAGCACGGACTTTTCGAGCACGTCCCGCCGGATCGTCATGCGATTGTCGCATGTGCCCTTGTTGCGCGCAGTCGAACAGCCGAGCAGAGCTTTCGAGATCATTGAAAAACCACCGCCACAGCCGCCGCAGCGTGTCATCGCAGTGAAGAGGTAACGAGGGCGCTTGAGACTGTTCAGAGGATGGACACCGTCGCCACGTGTCTTTTGCGACCACGTTGTTGTTGCCTGACGGGCCTTGGCGGCTTCCCAGAGGTCAGGCTCAATAATTCGAAGTTCAGGAACCTCCTGCAGTATCCATTCATTTTCTGGATTCAGGCGCGAGACGCGCTTGCCGGTCTCCGGATCCTTCAGATAGCGAAGGCGGTTCCAGATCAGCCGGCCGATATAAAGCTCGTTGTTGAGGATGCCGGTGCCGCGGTCACGGTTGCCGTGGACGGTGGATGGTCCCCAGGCACCTCCCAACGGTCCGACGACCCCTTGGGCATTGAGATCGAGCGCGATCGCCCTTGGCGCCTTGCCGTCCGCATATTCACGAAAGATACGTCGCACGATCGCAGCTTCGCTGACGTTGATCGTCCGCTCTCCGCGTATAGCCTCGCCGGCATCATCGAATTTTCGTACGACGTCATATCCATAGCACAGACCGCCGCCCGATTTACCGGCTTCGACGCGTCCCCGTATGCCGCGCCGCGTTTTGTCTGCCAGATCCTGCAGAAAGAGGGCATTCATGGTGCCCTTGAGCCCGACGTGGAGTTGGGTGACGTCGCCCTCCGAAAGCGTGATGATCCGCACCCCGGCAAATTTCATTCTTTTGAACAGACCAGCGATATCTTCCTGATCGCGCGAGAGACGGTCCATGGCTTCGGCGAGAATAATCGAAAACTTCCCGCGCTGCGCGTCCTGCATCAGTTCCTGAATGCCGGGACGAAGCAAGGAGGCACCAGAGACGGCTCTGTCGCTGTAGCTGTCGACGACGTTCCAGTCCTGACGGGCCGCAAATTCCCGGCACAGCCTCAGTTGATCCTCAATGGAGGCATCGCGCTGGTTGTCGGAAGAGTAGCGGGCATAGAGCGCGACCTTCATGAAGACCTCCTGTCATTCCTCCGATCGTGTACGGATCGGTCCGTTTTCATGTTCAACGTAATCCCGCGCCGCCTGCCGGGCGAGGGCTCTTATCAGCGCCCGCAGACCCTCACCGGTGCCTTCCGTATGGCCAGCAGGGTCGAGAATGACACGGGGCGACGTTGACACTGTAGCGTCTTTTGCGCGCATCGTCCTGCCTTTTCTTGAAGCTCAGATAGGTGCCATCGTGCCTTTCATCGGCGCACGCGCAAACAAAAAACCTCAATAAAACAGCATGGTAAGGAGTATTGTGGCGGGTCGGGGCGTGCCCGTGTCGGTCGGGGCGCGGTGTTTCACGGTCGAAACATTCACGTTCTTGTGAGAGTTCGCGCTGACTGGATCACGAACAGAACAGTCAGTGCGATTCGAAGTACTGCGGTCTTCGGCCACCTCCGGCCACGGAGTGGCTGTAAAACCGCCTAAAAACAACATGCTGCGCAGATCGTAATTCCGTGAGGGTATTATAGCGGCGGCGCAGCCTTCGGTTTTCGCTCTGCAATTATGACGAATACGCGTCAGCATGGTCTTTTTTCTTGACTTAAAACCGACCGTTTCGTCACTCTGCAATCTACAGGTCGCGAGCTGTTTCCAGATTGTACACACATTGCAAGGAACTGCTTTATGCTGACACATGCTGGCGGCGCTGCTTTTGCGCGACCGGAGATCAACATCGCTGATGACACGCCGCAGGCGCTGCGCCGTCTGGTGAACGATGCACTTTCCAACGACAATGCGGATACCTTCCTTGCCTCTCGCGGAGCCTCGGGTCAGTTGGAGGCGCTTGCGCAGCGGTGCTGTGATATGGCGTTCGCGGAGAACGACCTCGCCGCACGGAAGACCGTTCATCGGGTCTTGCATGACCTGTATGGTCTGCATCTCTCCAGACCACACCCGGGCCTTACTGACAACCAGTACAGCATCGAACTGCTGCGAGCCCGCCGCGCGATCGAAGCTTCGTGGATGGAGTGGGAATTAGGCCAGGCGGGAGCGATCCCGGCCAACGTCGAGCCGGAGGCAATTGGTGACGCCATTAAATCCCTCTGGAAGAGCCATTCCGGGTATAACCACGCGGTGTTCGATTTCATGAAGGTCGATGCATCGCGGCCGCAGATCATCAAGTATTTCACGACCGATTACGCGCTCAACATGCGTTTTTATGACCTGATCGTGTTGTCTTTGGTCGGCATCGACGAAGATGTCCGGATGGAAGTTGCGCATAATTTCTGGGATGAGATGGGGCAGGGTAATCTGGCACGGACGCATGTGCGTCTCTATCGTGACTTGCTCGACTATCTAAAGATTGAAGACAACCCGACGCAGTTTGTCGACGTGTTGGGTTGGGAGGGCCTTTCCGGGTATAATCTGCTCCTCTATTTCGCGTTTACGCGGCGAGAATATTTCCGCTCGATCGGTGCGCTCGCGATTACGGAACTCTCGGATCCCGACCAATACGCCAAATTGCTCTCCGGATGCCGTCGCGTCGGTATTGGCAACGATCAGCCATCGGTTCTGGATTATTATAGTGAGCATGTCGAGGTCGATGCCCTGCATGGCGATGGCTGGATCGACAATGTCATTGTGCCTGTTCTCCGGCGCTATCCCGGTGAAGCGCGATCTGTGCTGGAGGGCGCGGCAATGCGCCTGAATTCCAGTAAGGCCTACTGGGACTGGCAACTTTCTGAAATGAAAGCGGCCAAAGCAGTTCCGACCGTGGCACTAGCGGCAGTGAGTTGACCGGGTAACGTCAACTATATGAACGACCGGTACATCATATATCGCGTTATTAACTTGTGGAAAGGGAGTTGCTGTGGCTTGATCTGTGCCTCGAACTTGTTGACGCACAAAACGTTCCGATTATGAGTGAGACGGATTGATGCGAATTCCTGTGAGGTCATGGACGTGCCACAGCAAAAACTCCGCAGAAAGCGGAATGGTCCGGATAGTCGGGCTACTCTCTTGACGACAGCGGGCTCTCTCTTTGCCCGCTCGGGTTTCCACCAGGTCAGTGTCGATGACATCGCCGACACCGCGCAGGTCGCGAAGACGGCAATTTACTACCACTTTGGCAACAAAGAGGGGCTGGTGACCGACTTCCTGGAAGGCCATATCGAAACGCTGGAGGCCTCGCTCATTGAAGCCGTGAGCGCTCATAAGGAGCCGAGAGCGCGCCTGCGCGCGGTGTTTGGCTGGCATACGTCCTGGTTTCGTCAGCCCGATTTTGCAGGATGTGTGTTCTCCAGGGCAACTGAGGAATACAAGGGAAAGCAGGATGCGATCGCCGAGATTTCGCGGCTGCAAAAGCGCAGCCTGCGCAACGCCATCCGGGCGCTTCTGGAAGCGGCCGGAGTTCTGGAAGAGCGATCCGAACAACTTGCCCACTTCATGATCTACCTGCTTGACGGCGCGGTTGTCTCAGCGAATGTGCTGGACGAGAAAGATGCCGCGGATCAGGCGTGGATCGCTGCGGAACGCCTGCTGGACGATGAAACGCGCGACCACCCGCCCAGGAAAGGCTGACTCTTCCCCATCTGCCCGGAGCCAGGAGACACTTCAAAGTGAGACTTACGCCCGCGCCAGTTTGTTTACGCCCGCGCACGCCCGTGCCGTCAGTTCACCAGGAAAAGTCTTGAACTGACGGGCGTGTCGCCGTGCAGAGTTCCTCCATGCCCGGGAGGAATTCATGTCTGGTTCTCGTATCCTGTGGGGGCAACTCTGCCTCTGTTTCCTGATTGTCGTTATGGCCTGGTGGGCTGCAACGCAGTGGGTCGCGTGGCGGCTCGCATTCCAGCCAGAACTCGGTCCTCCGTGGACTGTAGTGGCCGGACGGTGGCCGCTCTATGCGCCATTTCTGTTTCCGTGGTGGTGGTACGAGTTTGACGCCTACGCGCCACACATTTTCGTCGAAGGCGGGTGGATTGCCGGATCTGGCGGGGTACTGGCTTTCCTGACAGCTGTGGTCCTGTCCGTCAGGCGGGCTCGGGAGCATAAACGCACCGCGACCTATGGTTCGGCCCGCTGGGCCGAACGCGGCGATATCGAGCAGGCCGGACTTCTCGGGCAGGACGGCGTGGTGCTGGGGCGGTGGGAGCGTGACTATATCCGGCATGATGGCCCGGAGCATGTGCTCTGCTTCGCGCCGACGCGCTCGGGCAAAGGCGTAGGGCTGGTGATCCCTACGTTGCTGACCTGGCCGGGTTCAGCCATCGTTCACGATATCAAGGGCGAAAACTGGTCCATTACGGCGGGGTTCCGGGGCCGCTTCGGCAGACTGATCCTCTTCGATCCGACCAATCCATCGTCCTGCGCCTACAATCCGCTGCTGGAAATCCGTCTCGGCGAGTGGGAAGTGCGCGATGCCCAGAACGTCGCGGACGTGCTGGTCGACCCTGAAGGCTCACTGGAACGACGCAATCACTGGGAGAAAACCTCGCATTCCCTGCTCGTGGGGGCAATCCTTCACGTTCTTTATGCCGAGCCCGACAAGTCCCTGCGCGGTGTCGCCAGCCTGCTGTCCGATCCGAAACGTTCAATCGCGGCCACCCTCGTCGTGATGATGGGCACGCGCCATCTTGGGGAGCGTGGCGTCCATCCCGTGGTGGCATCCGCCGCACGCGAATTGCTCAACAAGTCCCCCAATGAGCGCTCCGGCGTGCTGAGTACGGCCATGTCGTTTCTCGGTCTGTATCGTGACCCTGTGGTGGCCGAGGTGACGAGCCGCAGCACCTGGCGGATTGGCGATCTCGTCAATCCGGCCCGGCCGACGACGCTATACTTTGTTGTCCCGCCCTCGGATATCAGTCGCACAAAACCGCTGATACGGCTGATGCTCAACCAGATCGGGCGCAGGCTGACCGAGGATCTCTCGGGGGCAGAAGGGCGGCAGCGTCTTTTGCTGATGCTCGACGAGTTTCCGGCGCTGGGGCGGCTCGATTTCTTCGAAAGCGCGCTTGCTTTCATGGCTGGCTATCGGATCAAAGCGTTTCTGATCGCCCAGTCGCTTAACCAGATCGAAAAAGCCTACGGGCAGAACAACTCGATTATCGACAACTGCCATGTTCGTGTCAGCTTCGCGACCAACGATGAGCGCACGGCCAAACGTGTGTCTGATGCACTTGGCACTGCAACCGAAATCCGCTCGCAGAAAAACTATGCGGGCCATCGCCTGTCACCCTGGCTGGGGCACCTCATGGTGTCCCGTCAGGAGAGTGCGCGACCACTGCTGACCGTCGGCGAGGTTCAGGAACTGCCAGCAACCGACGAACTGGTCCTGCTGTCGGGGATGTCGCCCGTTCGAGCGAAGAAGGCCCAGTATTTTCGTGACAGCCGGTTTCGGGACCGGCTCCTGCCCGCGCCCGAGACGGGGACGCGTGGAGTGCCGGTTTCACCCGACGACTGGACCGCACGTCCGCAGCCATCAAAGCCTGAGGTCAAGCCCGACACACCAGAGGACGCAGTCAGCGAGGCGGGGGAGGACGAGGATCCCGTCGGCACCGAGGCGCGTCGGCAGCCGGAAATGGATGTGTCGGAGGAGCCCGACCTACCGCAGCAGGACGATGAGGACCCCGCGCGAGAAGCGCCCATGCGCGAGCGTGAACGCGATCCGATGGAAGAGGAAGATCTCCATGCCGTGCTGACGGCGGACCTCGCCCGCAAAGCACGTCAGGCCGCCCTCGATCCTGGCAATGATCTGGGGATGTCATGAGCGGCGCGCGCCAGAAGAAGAGGCGGCTTTCCGTCTATCTGGAACCGCATCTGTGGAAGGGGCTGCGGACCCAGGCCGCCCGACGGTCGATGTCGGACTCCCTGCTGGCCGAAGCCGCGATTGCGGCCTGGCTCGATCCGGAAGGCGCGGGCGGTGATCCCAAGGCGTCGCTCGAAGCCGCCGTGCGGCGGCTCGACCGTCGTCAGGCGCGGATCGAACGCGACCTGTCGATCTCGGTCGAGACCCTCGCACTGTTTATTCGCCTCTGGTTCACCAGCATGCCGGCTCTCACGGACAGCATGGCGGCCGCGGCGCGTGCCCAGGGGGCGGAGCGCTACGACCGGTTCGTCGAGATGCTGGGCAGGAGACTGGCCAGCGACAAGCGTTTCCGGACAGATGTCGCACGCGAGCCAAACGAGGGTGACCAGACTGTGGGCGGGGCGGAGTGAGGAACCACGTCCGACACGCCCGGTCAGATCAGCGAGAGAATGCGTTGGCCAGTCGATGTTCATCCCCCTTTCTGGCCGACGGTTCTTTTCTCCCGGTCCTGGCCGCATTTCGCCTGGAAGGCGGCTGTTTCTCCCCGGACGGGGGGACTGGCGCAATGGTTTCCTCCCCAACCTCGTCGCTTCGGGAGGCACGTTTTCCAAGGCCAATCTTCTGCGCTACCTGGCGTCGCATTTCCGTATAATTCGGTGCGACGGTCGGATATTCATCGGGCAGTCCCCATTTGGTCTTGTAGTCTTCGATCGTCATGCCGAAAGCAGCGGTCAGATGACGCTTGAGCGATTTCAGATATTTGCCGTCTTCCAGGCAGATGATGTAATCGGGGAATACGGATTCCTTGATCGGAACTGCGGGTTGCTGTTTTTTCTCGACGGCCTGAACGGTTGGTGTGGGCGTCTCCTCCGCTTGTCTGTTAACGGATACGGACTGTTCAGTCTGTTCTGGAACCGGGGGAACGTCGTTGGCTTTCTCGGATGCCATGAGTCCGATAGTGCCCGACACTGGCCGCTCTTCAGAAAACGATGCATAGAGCCGACGCACGAGTTCCGGGAGCTGTTCGGTCTCCACTTTCGTTGTCGCGAGATGCGCCGCCACGATCTGGGCCGTCGCATTCAGACGACCGAGAATGATGTCCTTGTCGCTGCTCAATAGGGTAGTCCTCAATATAGGGGGTGACTCGTCATAAGCTTCGGAAAGCCTGTATTTCACCAATAGATTTGCGCCTTGTCGATTCAAGCACGGCTCACACCTTCGGAGCAACTTTTTGACGGTGTGTGACGCCAATCTTCGGCGCACCGAAAATACCGTTAATCTGCCGTCTTCGTTAGTGTATAGCGTGTCGAGTACAATCACGCGTCAGTTTTTAGTTCCAGATACAGTAAAAACTCGCCTTATCCGAATATCGTATTGTGCTCGTTGTTGTTGACGAGCGTGCCCTGATACTCCCATTCACACTTAATATTTGGCCCGACCTGAAGTTTCGCGTTCGCGAAGTCAGTCATCGCTCTGGTCGCAATCGGTTTCTTTGGACCCAGCGTCGTCTCTGACAATAAGGGGTTCAAGATTTCAGACCTAATACACTGATAAAACGCCAAATTTTTAGCCGTCTACGCCTCTGCCAGTTTGTATACGCTTTCGTACGCTCCAGTACGATGATCGCCGAATTTCTTGTTGCGATCTGGAAACGCGTGCCTCCTCTATTTGTCCCCGTTGCGGTCCGGAATGGCCGGGCCAGCTCGACAACGGGAATGACGATGCACAGCCATGCGACAACGAACGACGCAGCGGCACGTGGTTTTTCCATGCTGCGCACTGCTTTGGGAGGGGCCATCATAAGACAGCTCGCCGATCCGGCCGTTGTCGAGGTGATGCTCAATCCCGACGGCCGGCTCTGGATCGACCGGCTGTCCGAGGGACTGTCCGACACGGGTGATACGGTCGGCGCAGCCGATGCGGAACGCATCATACGTCTGGTCGCGCATCATGTCGGTGCGGAAGTCCACGAGGGAGCGCCCCGTGTCTCGGCGGAACTGCCGACCGGCGAGCGCTTCGAGGGATTGCTGCCGCCTGTGGTGACAGCCCCGAGCTTTGCGATCCGCAAGCCCGCCGTGGCCGTGTTCACCCTCGACGATTATGTCGCCGCCGGAATTATGACTGCGGGTCAGGCGGCGTTTCTGCGCCGCGCTGTTGCCGAGCGGAAAAACATTCTGGTCGCGGGCGGGACCAGCACGGGCAAGACCACGCTGGTCAACGCCCTGCTGGCCGAGGTGGCGAAGACTGGAGATCGCGTCGTCCTGATCGAGGATACGCGCGAACTGCAATGCACGGCGCCCAATCTCGTCGCCATGCGAACCCGTGAAGGGATCATCACGCTTTCCGATCTCGTTCGGTCCAGCCTTCGGTTGCGTCCGGACCGCATACCCATCGGGGAGGTGCGTGGCGCCGAGGCGCTCGACCTGCTCAAGGCGTGGGGCACCGGTCATCCCGGTGGTATAGGCACCCTGCACGCCGGATCGGCGCTCGCAGCCTTGTACCGTCTGGAACAGCTGATCCAGGAGGCCGTGGTGACGGTGCCGCGCGGCATGATCGCGGAAACCATTGACGTGATCGCGGTGTTGTCCGGACGCGGTACTGTCCGCCGCCTGTCGGAACTCGCAACGGTGGACGGACTGGATCCGGCAACAGGCCTTTACCGCCTGACTTCATTTGATGTCCCGCCCGGCGAAGTGGGGCGTCCACACTCCTTCAACCTCTCCAGCATCGAGGACACACTCTGATGTCGCAGACCCTGTCCGCGCGCGTCATGACGCGCGCCCATACCAGTCGCCTGTCCCGTCTGACCAGCATGGCCGGCATCGCGCTGTTTGCAGCAACCTCCTCTGCATGGGCATCCGGGTCCGGAATGCCCTGGGAGGAACCACTCAACCAGATTCTGGAATCCATCCAGGGTCCGGTCGCGCGGATCGTCTCGGTGATCATCATTACCGTGACTGGCCTGACCCTGGCCTTCGGCGAAACCTCGGGAGGCTTCCGCCGCTTGATTCAGATCGTCTTCGGCCTGTCCATCGCTTTTGCGGCGTCCAGCTTCTTCCTGTCTTTCTTCTCCTTCTCCGGGGGAGCACTGATCTGATGGCGGGATATGACGACGACGCGGTGCCGGGCTTCCATGTCCCGGTGCATCGCTCCCTGACCGACCCGATCCTGCTGGGCGGCGCGCCACGGACGCTGGCGATTGCCAACGGCACGCTGGGGGCGGCGATCTCGCTGGGCCTGCGGCTCTGGCTGGTCGGCGCCGTGTTCTGGATCGTGGGACACAGCCTCGCGGTCTGGGGCGCAAAACGTGACCCGTTGTTTGTCGAAGTGGGGCGACGGCATCTCCGTTACCCCGCCTGGTTTCGGGCATGAGGAGGCTGGGCGATGATGTCTCTTGGTGAATACCGCAATCGTGCGGCACTTCTCTCGGATTACCTGCCCTGGGCCGCGCTGGTTGAGAAAGGCGTTGTTCTCAACAAGGATGGTTCCTTTCAGCGTACCGCGCGCATTCGTGGTCCGGACCTGGATTCCGCCACATCCGCCGAACTCGTCGGGGTGACTGGTCGCCTGAACAATGCGTTGCGCCGTCTGGGTTCCGGCTGGGCCGTGTTCGTGGAAGCGCAGCGCGTGCCGGCCACGATCTACCCGGAAAGCGATTTCCCCGACGCGGCCAGCCAGATGGTCGATCTGGAGCGTCGGGAGCAGTTCGAGGACGAAGGTGCGCATTTTGAGAGCCGGTATTTTCTCACGTTGGTCTGGCTGCCGCCTGCGGAATCTTCCGACCGGGCATCGCGCTTTCTCTATGAGGGCAGGGAGCGCGACGGACCGGATCCCCACGGCATCCTGAATGCCTTCATCGATCGCAGCGACAGGCTTCTGGCTTTGCTGGACGGGTTTATGCCGGAGGCTGCCTGGCTGAATGACGGCGAAACCCTGACCTATCTGCACAGCACCATTTCCACCCGAAACCAGCGTGTGCGGGTGCCCGAGATCCCGATGCACCTGGATGCCCTGCTGGTGGACCAGCCGCTGTCGGGGGGGCTGGAGCCAAAACTCGGTGAGGCCTTCCTCAAAACCCTGACGATCACCGGTTTTCCGTCGCGAACCTTTCCTGGAATCCTCGACGATCTGAACCGCCTTGCCATGCCTTATCGCTGGTCCACCCGCGCCATCCTGCTCGACAAGACGGATGCGACGAAGGTGCTGACGAAAATCCGCCGTCAGTGGTTCGCAAAACGCAAGAGTATCGCGTCCATTGTCCGCGAAGTGATGACGAACGAAGCTTCGGTTCTGGTGGATAACGACGCCGCCAATAAGGCAGCCGATGCCGACCTGGCCTTGCAGTCTCTAGGCGCGGATGATGTCGGGCAGGCCTACATCACCGCGACCATCACGGTGTGGGATGGCTCCGCATCCATTGCGACTGAAAAACTCCGACTTGTGGAAAAGATCATTCAGGGTCGTGACTTTACCTGCATGGCTGAGACTCTCAATGCGGTCGAAGCGTGGCTCGGCAGTCTGCCCGGTCATGTTTACGCCAATGTTCGGCTCCCCCCGGTCTCGACCCTGAATCTGGCGCATATGATTCCGCTCTCCGCCGTCTGGGCCGGTCCGGAGCAGGATGTCCATTTCAAGGCGCCCCCATTGTTCTATGGCAGGACGGCGGGAGCCACACCATTCCGGTTTTCGCTGCATGCCAGCGACGTTGGCCATACGCTGATCGCCGGACCAACAGGGGCAGGGAAGTCGGTGCTGCTGGCGCTGATGGCACTCCAGTTCCGGCGCTACGTGGGGTCGCAGATCTTCGCCTTCGATTTCGGCGGCTCCATGCGCGCCGCAACACTCGGCATGGGTGGGGACTGGCATGATCTCGGTGGCGGCCTGACGGATAGCGACGGGTTGGGCGTGGACGATTTTCCCGGCGTCTCGCTCCAGCCGCTGGCGCGGATCGACGATCCGGACGAACGGAAATGGGCCAGCGAATGGCTGGGCCAGATTTTTGTCAGTGAAGGCGTCGCGCTGACGCCGGAGGTGAAATCCTATCTCTGGTCGGCCCTGAATTCCCTCGCGTCCTCCCCAGAGGAGGAGCGGACCCTATCGGGCCTGGTCGCACTTCTTCAGTCCAACGCACTGAAACAGGCGCTCGCACCCTACTGCCTCGGCGGTCCCTACGGTCGCCTGCTTGATGCTGACACCGAGCGCCTGGGTGATGCCGATGTGGTGGTGTTCGAAACCGAGGGGCTGATCGGCTCCGGCGCCGCGTCTTCCGTGTTGTCCTACCTGTTCCACCGCATTGAAGGACGGCTGGACGGACGACCCACCCTGCTGGTGATCGACGAAGGCTGGCTCGTTCTCGATGACGGGAATTTTTCCGGCCAGTTGCGTGAATGGCTCAAGACGCTGCGGAAGAAGAACGCATCGGTGATTTTTGCCACGCAGTCCCTGTCCGATATCGCCAATTCCCCGATTGCGCCAGCGGTGGTGGAAAGCTGCCCGACGCGGATTTTCCTGCCCAATGAGCGCGCGATCGAGCCGCAGATTTTGGCCATCTATCGGGATTTCGGTCTCAACGACCGGCAGATCGCCATTATCGCCCGCGCGACGTCGAAGCGGGAATATTACTGCCAGACGCAACGCGGCAACCGTCTGTTCGAACTGGGGCTCGGGCCGGTCGCACTCGCCCTGTGCGCCGCGTCGGGCAAGGACGATCACAGGCTGATTGACACCGTGCTGGCGGACCACGGGCGGGATGGCTTTCTCCCCGCATGGTTCGCGGCCCGTGGTGTCACATGGGCCGCGGATCTTCTGCGGGACGGAGGCGTGCCATGACGGAAAAATCTTTCCGTATCCGGGAAAAACGTTTCCGCTCCGGATGTGTCTTGGCTCTTGGCCTGATTTCATTTGCGTCCCTCCCGCCAGCCCATGCCCAATGGGCGGTGTATGACGGGGCCAATCACGTGCAGAGCATCCTGATCGCGGCACGCGAACTCCAGCAGATCGACAACCAGATCACATCACTCGCCAACCAGGCGCAGATGCTGGTCAATCAGGGTCGCAATCTCGCGACGCTTCCCCTCTCGACACTGTCGACGCTGCAATCGACGGTTTCCCAGACCACTGCACTTCTGGCTCAGGCGCAGAACATTGCCTACAGCGTGCAGTCGGTCGAGCAGCAGTATCAGCAGTCCTACTCATCCGTCTCGTCCGGCATGTCTGACAGCACCCTGTTCAACCAGGCGCAGACGCGGTGGCAGAATTCCGTGGGCGGGTTCGAGGACGCGCTGAAACTCCAGGCCCGGGTGGTGGGGAATATCCCGTCCGACAGTTCGGCCATGACGCAGCTTGTCTCGGCCAGCCAGAATTCTACGGGTGCGTTGCAGGCGGCGCAGGCCGGAAACCAGCTTATGGCCCTGCAATCGCGCCAGTTGTCCGACATCCAGGCGGAACTGGCCGCCAACGGTCGGGCTGCTGAACTGGAACGTGCCCGACAGGCTGCGAACGAAGCGGGGGCCGAGGCGCAATACCAGCATTTTGCGCAGTACGACGCCTATGTCCCCGAGGCGGTCTCTGTTCCCGGTTCGGGAGACTGATCGATGGACGCCAGCAATGTCGGCATTATCGACGGGTTCCTGAACACCTTCGAGGCAACCATCGATTCCGGTTTTGGATTGCTGCGGGGCAGCGTCGTGTCCCTCGCCGGATCGCTCTCCGTCCTTGATATGCTGCTGGCAGGGCTGTTCTGGGCCTGGGCGGTGGACGAGGACATTGTCCAGCGTCTGGTCAAAAAGACGCTTTACGTCGGCTTCTTTGCCTTCATCATCAACCATTTCAGCCACCTGGCGAGTATCGTCTTCAACAGTTTCGCCGCGCTCGGTCTTAAAGCCGGTGGGGGAACGCTGACACTTGCCGATTTCATGCATCCGGGACGACTGGCCGCGACCGGCCTGTCCGCCGCACAACCACTGCTTGATGCGGCCAGCAAATTGGCGTTCTCCTTTGGCGCAATTACCAGCATCGTGCAGATCCTCGTGCTGCTTCTGTGCTGGGTCATTGTGCTTGCGGCCTTCTTCATCCTCGCGGTGCAGCTCTTTGTCGCGATCGTCGAGTTCAAGCTCACCAGCCTCGCCGGCTTCGTGCTGATCCCGTTCGCCCTGTTCAACCGCACGGCCTTTCTGGCCGAGAAAGTTCTCGGGAATGTTGTCTCCTCCGGTGTGAAGATCATGGTGCTGGCGGTAATTTCCGCCATCGCCTCCGGCCTCTTCAAACAGTTCACGACCTCCTACGGGAACAGCGCGCCGACCATCGGGCAGGCGCTGTCGGTCGTACTGGCCTCACTCTGCATTGTCGGGCTCGCAATCTTCGGCGGCTCCCTCGCCAACGGCCTGATCTCGGGCGCGCCACAACTTGGCGCAGGCGCCGCCGTGGGCACCGGTATGGCGGTCGGCGCCATGGGAGCGGCGGCTGTCGCGGCCCCGGCTGCCATCGCGTCCGGTGGTGGGGCGGCTATGGCCGCGACGGCCGCTGCCGCACGCGGTGGGGCCGCTGCCGCGGGAGCGGCGTCGAGCGCTTATTCCGTGGGTGCCATGAGCGCTGCTGGCGGGAGTGCGGGAGCGCGCATGGCTGCCGGACTCGGTGGTGTCGCGCGTGCGCCGGGTGCTGCAGCCATGAACGCAGCAAAGAGCAGGGCGTCCGGCGCAGCAGCGTCCATGAAACAGAGTTACGGCGCCGGGGCTCGCAGCGCCTTCACCGCGACAGGGGGGCGCTTTACCGGCGGATCCGCATCCGATGCCACCTCAGGTGGGGGCGGTGGAGAGGCTGGTGGTTCGTCCGGCAGCGGCGGCGGCAATGGCGGCCCTCCCTCTGGTCCCGACAGCAAGCCCCCGCGCTGGGCACAAAAAATGAAGCGCCGCAATGCCGCGACCCACGCGGCCGAGGCGGCCCATGTCATCCGCTCCGCCGATGGCGGCGGCGGATCCGCATCCATCGATCTTTCGGAGAAACAATGATGTTCCGTCGCTCCACCACACGGTACGGGATTACGCCCGCGCCCGTGACACCCTATCAGCAGGCGGCCCAGATCTGGGACGAGCGGATCGGCTCCGCACGGGTGCAGGCCCGGAACTGGCGGCTGATGGCTTTTGGCAGTCTGTTCCTCTCGGCAGCACTCGGGGTCGGTCTGGTCTGGCAGTCCGCGCGTGGGACCATCGTGCCCTGGGTCGTGCAGGTCGACAAGCTTGGGCAGACACAGGTGATCGGCCCCGCGACCACGTCCTATGTCCCCACGGATCCGCAGGTGTCGTGGTATCTGGCGCGTTTCATTGAAGATGTGCGTGGCCTGTCCGCCGATCCGGTCGTTGTGCGGCAGAACTGGCTCCGGGCTTACGAGTTCACCATGATTTCCGGCGCACAGGCGCTGAACGACTATGCCCGCCTCAACGATCCATTCTCGCGGATCGGTCATGAGCAGGTCGAAGTCGATGTGTCGTCGGTAATCCGCGCATCGCCCGGCAGTTTCCGCGTTGCCTGGACCGAGCGGCATTATCGCGATGGCGCCTTCACCGGAACCGAACGCTGGACCGCCATCCTTACCGTCAAGGTCGTCACCCCGCGCACGGCCGATCGCCTGCGGAAAAATCCCCTCGGCATCTACGTCACCGCCATCAACTGGTCGAAGGAACTCGGACAATGATCCGTATGGTCTTGCGCGCCCTGCCGCTGGCGCTGCTCACTCTGTCGGCCTGTGCCGGACAGTATCATCCGCCCGCCATTCGCTATGACGACGCGATGCGGGCAACACGCCTGCCCGATCCACCCAAGCCGGTGCAGGTGGTGGAAGTCGCCAGACCTTTGCCGCTGCCGGGCCAACTGAAACCGCTACCGCCGCGCAGAGTTCAAGCCCGGCATGTCGCACCGGACGTCGCCGACCCGGCCGCGCGTGTCATTCAGGCCAATCTGGCCGCGCGCATCCAGCCGACGCGGGCGGGCTTCATCAATGCCGTTCAGGTCTATCCCTACAGCCCCGGCGCGCTCTATCAGGTCTATGCTTCGCCCGGCGACATCACCGACATCATGCTCCAGCCGGGCGAGAAGCTCGTTGGCAGCGGTCCGGTTGCGGCCGGAGACACCGTGCGCTGGGTTATCGGTGACACGTCAAGCGGCAGTGGCACTGCCAAACGTGTCCATATCCTGGTCAAACCGACCCGCCCGGACCTCACGACCAATCTGATCGTCAACACCGATCGCCGGACCTATTTGGCGGAGCTGCGCTCGACGCCCGCGACCTATATGGCGTCCGTGTCGTGGGACTATCCCGAGGACGATCTGATCGCGCTGCACCGGCAGGATGAGGCGGCCGATGAAGAAGCGCCCGTGGAGACCGGGCTCGACCTGGACGATCTGCATTTTCGCTATGCCATCCAGCCCGCGAAAGGGGGTGTCCCACCGTGGCTGCCTACGCGCGCCTTTGACGACGGACGGAAAGTTTATATCGCGTTTCCGAGCGGGATCGGGCAGGGGGATCTGCCACCTCTTTTCGTATTGGGACCCGACGGGAACCCGGCTTTGGTCAATTATCGGGTCCGCCAGAACTGGATGATCGTCGACCGCCTGTTCGCCGCAGCCGAACTGCGCCTCGGTGACAAGACCAGCGAGCAGCGGGTGCGCATCGTTCGCACTGACGGGCGGCCGTCATGAGCGAGGAGAGAGAAGAGGGGGCAGGACCGGACACGGCTCCACGTCCTGACCAGAATGCTCCGTCCAGTGGGGGAAGCCCGGCGCCACCCGATCTGCGCCTGCGTGCCGAGCGGCCGCGCGTGGTGCGCCTGTCGCGGACCGTGATCTGGTCACTCGGGGGAACCGGCGTCATCGCCGTGGCGTTCGCCCTTGGCTATGCTCTGGAAGCCAGCCATCGACCACCAGCGACGCCAGCCGGTTCGGAGAATGCGTCACCGCCATCCGCGGCAGGTCTGGACAACCTGCCGAAAGATTATACGGGTGTGCCGAAACTGGGGCCAGCACTGCCCGGTGATCTGGGACGGCCGATCCTGCACGCGCAGCAGCAGGGCAAGTCAGTCCCCACCAACGCCATCGGCAATGAGGATGCGCGCCGGGCACAGCAGGAGATTGACGCCGCTATTGGCAGCAAGCTTTTCGCCGCTGTCGAGACCCGAGACCAACATGACGGCCAGCCGGTTCAGACGGTAGCCACAGCGTCGTCCGGTCAGACGCAGGGAACTCCGAATTCAGGAGCGCAGGCTGGAAACCGGGCCTTCCTCGCGGGTCAGCCCGACCGGCAGATCATCAGTCCTGACCGGATCATGCCGCTCGCCTCGCCTTACATAGTGCACGCGGGAACCGTGATTGCCGGGGCGCTGAATACGAAAATCAGTTCCGATCTGCCGGGCCAGATCGTCGGTCATGTCACGCAGAACGTCTACGATAGCCCGACCGGGCGCTATCTCCTGATCCCGCAGGGCAGTACGCTGTTTGGCGCCTATAACAGCGGCATCTCCTTCGGGCAGCAGCGCACCCAGATCATCTGGACCCGGCTGATCTTCCCGGACGGCGAGAGCCTCGTGCTGGAGAAGCTGCCGGGTGCGGACGCGATCGGCCAGTCCGGTCTGTCGGATCAGGTGAACAACCACTGGGGCCAGTTGTTCAAAGCGGCCCTGGTGACCACGCTGCTCAGCGTGGGGTCAGAGGCGGGAACCAGCCAGAGCGAAAACAATCTGGCTCAGGCGATCCGCAGTGGCGCCAGCAACGGGTTCTCTCAGGTGGGCTATCGGCTGGTCGACCGCTCCCTCGATATTCAGCCGACCCTCACGGATCGCCCCGGCCTTCCGTTCAACCTTCTGTTGGGGCGCGATCTCATTCTCAAACCCTATGTCGCGAAAGGAGACCGTCAGAATGGATAAGCTTCGCATCACCGCAATCCCCGACAATCGCCCGGTCCGGATGACGATCGCGTTTCCTGCGGAAATTCACCGTGACCTTCTCCTCTATGCCCGCTTTCTCGCAGAAGAAAGCGGTGGAGACGCCACTGTCGGCAAGAATCCCGCGCGTCTGGTTCCCATCATGGTTGCCCGGTTCATCGAACGTGACCGCGTGTTTCTGAAGAAAAGGAAGGAGCAAAGCGAAAAGCAGTGAGAGCAGGAATTCAATAAACGGACCGTTCTGTATTGTGACATTCGGACAAGACATGCCATGATCGCGTCGTTCATTCCCGGTGTGGGGGATCACAATGATGGACGAGGCGGCAACTGCATTTCATGAGGGTGAAAGACGTGCGCAGGCGCTGGCTGGCGTTGCAGCACCTTCGAGCGCTTTCATTCGCGCCTTCATGACAGAGCAGCATCGTATTTTCTTTGCGTCGTTGCCTTACGTCGTGCTGGGGGCGCTGTCTCCCGATGGATGGCCGGCGGCCACCATTGCAACCGGACTGCCAGGCTTTCTGTCCAGCCCGGACGACACCGTTCTCCGGCTTGCCTGGTACCCGATGGTCGGTGATCCTGCGGTGGAAGCGATCGCCCCGGGACGTCCTTTTGCTGTCCTCGGCATCGAGTTCCCGACACGACGACGCAACCGCGCCAATGGTGTCATCCTGTCCAGCGACGCGGACAGCATCCAGGTGTGCGTTCGACAAAGCTTTGGTAATTGCCCAAAATATATCCGCATCCGTGAAAGCAGACCGGTGCATCGTATACCCGGTAACGTGGAAAGATTAGTCACACTCGATGAGGAGGCACGTGACCTCATCACGAGCGCGACCACGTTCTTCGTTGCGTCCTACGCGCCGTCTGGTGCCCATGGTGGCATGGATGTCTCGCATCGCGGCGGGCCGGCCGGGTCTGTCCAGGTCGAGGACGATGTGCTGACTGTCCCGGATTATCCCGGTAACCGCTATTTTAATACATTCGGGAACTTCCTGGAGAACCCACGCGCCGGTCTTCTCTTCATCAATTTCGAAAACGGCGACCTTCTTCATCTGACCGGTGAGGCTTCTGTCTCATGGACCGAGGTTGGGCGCTCGTTTGATGTGCGCATTCGTGAGGTGATCCGGCGTAGGGCGGCTCTTCCGCTGGACTGGACGGAGGGACCTGAAATCACGGCCGTATCACCGAGCCACAACGCATGACGGCAAGCCGCGTCCGTCGCTCGTATGTCGTCGAGCGTGTGCTCGCCTGCGCGTCACTTGCTCTGCCACCTCTATTTTGGGCCGGAAATTTCATCGTCAGTCGCGCGGTGCGCGATCTGACCGCGCCTCTGACTTTGCTGATGGTACGCTGGGTCATTGCCTTTGCCTGCCTCTTGCCGTTTGTTGTCCCGACCATGCGCCGTGACGTAGCACTGTACTGGCAGTATCGCTGGCTCATGCTTGGTACGGCGCTTACCGGGATCGTCGGGTTCAACGCCCTGGTGTATGTCGGTGTCCGGACGACCACGGCGAGCAACGCTCTCCTGATGAACGCCCTGATTCCGGTCCTGATCGTTTTTTTCGGGGCGGTCTTTTACCGACAGAGACTGACAGTCGCACAGGGCGTTGGTCTGGTGATCTCGTTGCTGGGCGTATTCACGCTGGTTCTGCATGGACAATGGTCGCAATGGCGCGCCCTCTCATTTGTCCCGGGAGATGCCATTGTCCTCGCGGCCATGATCTGCTTCGCGTTCTACACGCTCTGGATCCGCCGCCTGCCCGCAGACCTCGACCGGCTGGGCGTGCTGGGGGCTCATGTCACGATCGGCGTGACCGTTCTGGTTCCGCTCTGGTTCATCGCTCCGACCGCTGCGACGGCTGCCCACTGGTCAATTTCGCTCGTTTCTGCTGCCTTGTATGTGGGCATCTTTCCGTCCGTTCTGGCCTATTTACTCTATATGCACGCTGTCAGGTTTTTTGGTGCGGAACGCGCAGGGCTGAGCATCCATCTGATCCCGGCGTTCGGAGTGATGCTTTCAATCCCGTTTCTGCACGAGCGCCTGTATCTCTGGCATTTCGTGGGAATTGCAGCGATCGCTCTGGGGCTGGTGTGTTCTTCCGTCCCGCAGAAAAACATGCCATCGGCTCATGACAGCGATGTTTCGCGCCGTGCCTGAAGGACTGATGATTGCAATGACCATGTACCGTTGCTCGTTCGGTCCCGACCCGTGAGACCACCGGGCACATCGGCTTTCCTCGGGCCGAACCATCATCGCGTGAGGTTTTCCCTTATTCCCTGCCGCCCGCGGCTCTGATGAGTGTAGCAGCTGCCAGATGACTATCTGGCTATAACCATTGTTCCCACAGGATGTCGTCATTCATGACAAACCAGTAGCCCATTTGGTAGTGACCGCTGAAGCGACAGAGCCTCTGCTGCTGGTGCATTCATCCACACGTCCAGTTCGTCCGGTTGCGTCAGAATGACGGGCATGGCCTTCGGATGAACCGCGCCCACTTCCTGGTTGGCCTCTGTGGTCAGAAACCCGAACAGATCATCCGTCGTCTCGCCGTCCGCCAGCTTGCGCACCGATGTCCAGCGGCACCAGATCCCGGCAAAGAAAGCCAGCGGCTCTCCGTCGCTGCGGGCAAACCACACGGGCCGTGATTTCCCGTCAGGCAGACGCTCCGGTTCCGAGAAGGCGGTCAGCGGCACCAGACAGCGATGTTGCATGTCTTCCCAGCGTTTCCACCGTGCAGATCCCGGATTGCGGATATTGGTCACGCCCCGATCGACCTTACGGCCTTTCAGGTAACCAGGCGGTGTCGGCATACCCCAGCGCGCCATGACCAGTTCACGACCGTTCTCGCCATTCCGCACGATCGGCGCCATCGTGTTCGGGTAAATCTCAGGCAGCGGCTGGAGATTGCCCGTGCGATCCTCAAGGACTTTCGCAATCTCGCGGATCGCCTGCGGGTTCGAGGTCATGGAATAGAGGTTGCACATCCGTGTTGCTCCCTTACGACCACATGCCGCGCAGGCGGGCGGCCATGTCGATCCGCACCGACTTCACCGCCTCCTGCCGGGCCTGCTCTTCCGGCTTCACAACCGGCCATGACACCGTCTGAAACAGGGACAGCATGTCCCGGTCGATGAAGCGCGTCCGTGAAGCATAGACGTGCCGGTCGCCCCGGCTGTGCTGGCCATGCACATAGAAGCGCTGCGGCACCATGATATCGAGACTGTCCTTCGCCCTCGTCATGGCGACGTAAAGCAGCCGGCGTTCCTCTTCGATATCGTCCTGTTCGCCGGTCGCCAGATCAGACGGAATGCAGCCATCGACCACATTCATGACGAACACGTTCTTCCATTCCTGCCCCTTGGCGGAATGGATCGTCGAGAGGATCAGATAATCCTCATCCAGCAGCGGGACGCCAGCCTGGTCGGATGTCGCATCCGGCGGGTCCAGCGTCAGTTCGGTCAGGAATTTTTCCCGTGAGGGATAACCGCCAGCGATCTGTTCCAGCTGCACCAGATCGGCCAGACGGGTGGAGGCGTCCTCATGCAGCCGCTCCAGATGCGGTTCATACCAGTAGCGTACAGCCGCAATTTCGCCCGGCCAGCCGACCTGATGGCTGCCAAGAGCGATCAGCAGGTTCACGAAACCCGTCCAGGCCTCGCCGCTGCGCTGCGGGGCTTTGACATCTTTCAGCGCCTCGAAAGGATGGGCATTCTCGCCCATCGTGTCCAGCACGCGCCGGGCTGAGGTCGGCCCCACGCCCGGCAGAAGCTGCAATATCCGGAAGCCTGCGATGCGGTCGCGCGGGTTCTGGGCAAAACGCAGCAGAGCCAGCACATCCTTCACATGCGCGCTGTCGAGAAACTTCAGGCCGCCGAACTTCACGAACGGAATATTGCGCCGGGTCAGTTCCACCTCCAGTGTGCCGCTGTGATGCGAGGCCCGGAACAGCACCGCCTGCTGCTTCATCGGTGTTCCTGCCTCCCGCTCTTCCAGCACCCGGTCGGCAATATAGTTGGCCTGGGCGGTGTCGTCCCAGATTGTCACAAGTCTGGGGAGTTCGTCGGACTGTCGCTCGGTCCACAGATCCTTGGTGAACCGCTCGGCCGCTTCGCCAATGACGGCGTTGGCCGCATCCAGAATGGGCTTTGTCGAGCGATAGTTCCGGTCCAGCGTCACGACGCGGGCTTCGGGTTTGAACTGTCCCGGAAAATCGAGGATGTTGCGCACGGTCGCGGCCCGGAAGGCATTTATGTGGAATACAATTTCACAACCTCAAAAAAGCAATTTTAAGGTTTCTTTAGGCGGGATAGATGACCTGTACCTGACGTACCCACCAGCCAGTCTCTCAGTTTTGAC
>NZ_WOTA01000036.1 GCF_011516825.1 Acetobacter oeni
GGACGATCCCTCCTTCGCCGCCCCGATCTTCGCCAACCTGTTCACCGACGAGGAAGGGGAAGGCTACACCCTCATCTGGACCCGGCCCCGCAGCCGGAACGGGGAGTAAGCGCCCCACCACCAACCCCGCCCGGTCTCCCCGGGCGGGGCCTTCCGGGCTTCTTTTCCCGCGGGCTCTTCCGGGGCGCGGGCGGCAGCGCTGGTCGCCCGACGTGAGACGCAGGAGGAATACGAGGCTTTCCCTCAGCCTTCCCATTGTACCATGCGCGAGGGCGCACCGCGTCAAGGACGCGTGGTCCCCCCAATTTTGCCCGACGCACCCGTGCCGGGCACGCGAACAAAATCGGCTCCCCCACGCACCGGCGAGCCGGTCGCCTGACGGCGATCCCTGACCCGGTCCGCCCCGGCATGAGCCGTCCGTCCTGTCTTCGAGAAACGAAAGGAGCAGGACGATGACCACGCTACACGACCACATCCAGATGCTACGCGCCGAACTGACCAGCTTTCACCTGAGCCGTCGCGAGCGCCGGCAGATCGAGTGCGAACTCAAAGAGGCGCTTGCCCGACGCGATGCCGAGCCCCCCGCTTGACGGGGGGCGGTTTTCAGGACCGGGACTCATCGGTCAGTTGGAACGGGCATGATCATGACATCACGAACCTGTCAGAACGCCTACATTAATTGTGACACTGCCACATTTCGCAATGCGGCTTCTCAGGAAGTAATGGTTCGAGAACATAGCTGACTTAAAACATCTTTATAAAAACGTTTCAGTGTCAACATCCAAAAATCGAATATGTAGCTGCCTTTATGTTGCGATCATGTATCATATGAGAAGAGCGGTGCCTTCCTCATGGCATCTATCCCCGGCTCTCGCCCTCCCTGTAGTTCTGGTCGGGAATGGGAGAACTGCCATGGCCACGCATCCTGACTGGTACGATCCACGTTTCCGCATGCATCTACAGCATCTCGATGCGCCAGGACTGGCACACGAATTGCTGCGTCAGATCCCGGCTTACATCACTGGGTATCAGTCCCTTACACAGCAACTCGGCACGTTGCGGAGCATTCGTGCGCGTTACGAACTGGTGGAGCAGTTTGCTCGCCACTGGGGGTTATCCTGTACCGGCTGAGCCGGAAATCCCAGCATGGGTAGAGCCGGCACTCTGGGCTCCGGAATTTTATCCCGGTGTCACAATCATCGTGGAAGCACCTACTGGCTTTGATTCCCGTAGGTTGCCAGTCATTCTCTTTGCGGCCATGGCCACAGAACGACAGGGATTACAGAGCAAATCTCTCGCCCTGCATCACGACGGAAACACCTACCGTGTCCAGATCCGTGATGCGAGAGCACGTGATCGCGCTGCAGTCCTCATTCCTCTGGACGGAGGTGAAGAACTGCGCATTGCAGAAGTACGCCGGTTCATTCGCTATCTTTCCGGATTGCCTGTTCCGCCTTTATCCCGGACACTGGGGCTGCCGATCTACCGTGCGCGTTTTATTGCGGACGCCATCTGTGCCTATGCCGGACGACGGACCGGTGCTTCCCATCGCGATATCGGCGTGGTTCTTGATCCGTCCGTAAGACACATGAACGCACGGCAATGGGATACGTCGTCCCAGCGTGGACGTGTTGGGCGTCTGTTGCGTAAGGCGACGCGGCTTGCCGAAGAACGTGAATATCTGACCCTTCTCAGACCCGCCCGTTTCCGTCTCTCCCGATAGATTTCTGCACCGTCCAGGCGGTCCCGTCCGGCACGTATGTCCATAGACGGCCGCAATCTGCGTACGTCCCCGCCACGACAGTTTCCGTCCACGCTGCGCCCAGTCACGCCCGAACCGACGGAGGCCAGCATGACGCCGTCACACCCGCGTCAGAACAATTTTCTCGACGAACAATTGCTCACCACCCCACAGGCTGCGCATCGGCTGAACATCTCGCCGCGGACGCTGGAGCGCTATCGCTGCCGGGGGAGTGGTCCGGTATTTCGCAAGATGGGCGGCCGGGTTCTCTATCATGTCAACGACATCCGGCACTGGATCGAGAATGTCGCCTGCAAATCCACATCCGAAGAGTCTTATGAAAAAGCCCGTGTGATCGGAAGCCGCAGGCTGGAGCGTCGGCCATGAGCGCGCGCCAGGTGCCACCGGTTCTCTCGCCCTGCCTGCTGATCGATCTCATGTCATGGCCGTTCTTTAGCCTCAGCAAATCCCCCCGGCATGTGCCTGTCAGCTTTGCCATGGGGCGTGTCACCATACAGGTGTCAGGTCGCGATGATGGTCCGATGGCAACCATCTGGGATGCCGATATCCTGATCTGGGCTGTGTCCCGTCTCGTGGCCGCGCGCAGGCGGGGCATTCCGGTCTCACCGCGTGTGCAGGGCAGCATGAGTGAGGTGCTGCGCTTCATCGGACGTGACCCGGCTGCCATTCGTTATGAGCGGCTCCGGACGGCGCTGGACCGGTTGCATGGAACCCAAGTGACGACATCGCTGCGTCAGACCCGTGACGGCGCGCAGGGTTTTTCGTGGCTGATCGCCTGGCAGGAACGGCGTGGAGAACTGGACCTGATCCTGCCCCAATGGCTCTGCGATGCCATCGGTCGACGGGGCGTGCTCACACTTGATCCCCGTTACTTCGCCCTGACTGGCGGGTTCGAGCGCTGGCTGTATCTCCTCGTTCGCCGACATGCCGGTCGGCAGTCCGATGGCTGGGCGTTTGATCTGCCCCATCTCTACCGCAAATCCGCGTCCCGTTCACCTTATCCCCGGTTCGTTTTCGAAATCCGTCGTCTGATCGCGGCGGACACCCTGCCGGGCTACCGCCTGCGTCTGGAGACCGATTCCAGCAATGTGCCGGTGCTCCGCTTCTCCCCTGATCCCAGCAAAGACACTTATCCACAAGAGCCTGTGGATAACAATGTGGAGGACTCCTGATGCCCATCGACCTATCAGGAATCGGATTCTCGACCTATCAGGAACGGGAAATCCCTCTAACGGTTTGGAATAACGAGAGAAATTCTCGCTCTCTAAAGGTACTAAATATTATAACTATTCTGTACTTGTACACCGCGCCTGAGCGTGCGCGTAAGTCTTCAACTATCATAAAAAACGGCGATTCTGTCACGACATTTTCCGACAGTTCTGCGCTTTGGCCCATTGCGGCAGGCAGATACGGCGGTATGGAGCGGGGGATTTGGCCATGACCCTCCTTTGCGGCGATTGCCGGCTCCTGATGCCTGATCACGGGCCTTTTGATCTGATCATCGCTGATCCGCCCTATGGCGAGACATCGCTGGCGTGGGATCGGCACGTGCGTGGATGGCTGCCGCTGGCGGCAAAGGCATTGAAGCCTCACGGCTCGCTCTGGGTCTTCGGCTCTCTGCGCAGCTTCATGGCAACCGCGCCGGACTTCCGGGCGGCATGCTTGAGGCAGGCTCAGGAGATCGTCTGGGAGAAGCAGAACGGCAGCGTCTTTCATGCAGATCGTTTCCGTCGCGTGCATGAACTGCTGGTGCAGTTCTATCCGGAGGCTAGCCCTTGGCGCGACATCTACAACGTCGTTGCCACGACAGACGACGCGCGGGGGCGGGTGGTGCGCCGCAAGATGCGCCCCACCCATACTGGCGCGATCGGTGCGGCATCGTATCGCAGCGTCGATGGCGGCCCCCGTCTGGCCCGGTCGGTGCAACGCTTCCGCAACGTACATGGCCGCGCGATCCATCCCACGGAGAAGCCCGTGGCTCTGCTGGATCTGATCGTCCGGGTCAGTTGCCCGCCTGATGGCGTGGTCGGTGACTGGTTTGCCGGATCGGGCGCGGCGGGTGTCGCGGCCCGTCTTGCCGGTCGTCGCTACGTTGGTTGTGAGATCGACGCCGAGATGGCGCAGCGCGCCCTTGATCGTCTCGCATCCCTTCTTCCATTCCCTGCCGGAGAACGCGCATGACGCACCCATCGCACGAGGTGCTGACGCATCTCGAACTGACCTGGCTTGAGAAGCGCATCGAACAGTGGCTGCGCTTCGGGCATGCTCTGGAAACACACCCGATCGATCGCTATCGCCGTCGTCTGAGTTTTGTGCCCGGTGCGGTCTTCGCTCTGCAGCGCTGGACGCAGGCGGATTGCGGAACGACAACCTGCTGCATCGATATCGTAAGGGCGCCGCTGGCTGGCGAGCCGCGCGACCGCCTGCCATTCGTGCCCACAGGTGCGGAGCGTCTGCTGCTGTTCACGGGCTGGCCGCAGGTGCGTGCCGTGCTGTCTGTGATCGAGACGGTGGAACGGCAGGGCATCAATGCCGTCGATGTTGATCCGGAATACTGGCGACAGCTCTGGCGGTCACGACCTGATGGTCAGGATATTCCCCGCTATTCCGCGACCCGACATGCTGCGTGGCTGCGTCGGAGGATCGTGTCATGACGCGGCGGGGCTGGTTTTTCACCACGTATTTCGCAGCACTTGGAGTCGGTCTGTCGATGGCGCTGAATCCGACGCCGCGCCTGATCTGGAACGCGACCGCCAGCGTGCCCGTAGGGCTGTATCGTCTGCACCCGGTGCGGGCTCCGCATGTCGGGGATCTGGTCGCACTGCACCTGCCGGAACGCGATGCGGACATGCTGGCACGGGGTGGGTATCTGCCGCACGGCGTGCCGTTGCTCAAACCCGTGGCGGCGGTCGGCGGACAGACAGTCTGCCGCTCCGGCAGTCACATCACCATCGATGGTCGGGGTACGGGTGATGCGTTGCCCGTCGATCATAGGCGTCGTCTCTTGCCCGTCTGGCAGGGCTGTCACCGTCTCGGTGGACTCGAACTCTTCGTCATGAACACGCACGAACCTCGCAGTCTCGACGGGCGATATTTCGGTCCTCTGCCGGTCAGCAGCGTGATCGGGCGCGCGACACCGCTCTGGGTTGGCGCAGGCCCTGCGTCTGCCGCCAGCCCGCCTCCTTCTCATACTTCAGAGGATCACTGACATGGCGCAGATTGGACTCTTCACGCGCACGGCTGATGGCTTTTCCGGACGTCTGCGCACACTCGTACTGGATGCCGAACTGACGCTGGTGCGTATCGAGACACCGGACGGCGGTAACGCACCGGATTATCGCATCCATCTCGGTGACAGTGCCGAAGGCCCGGAAGTTGGCGCGGGCTGGACACGTACCGGCGAACGGGCTGGCGAATACATTGTCGTGGTGGTCGATGATCCCTCTCTGGCACAGGGCCTGCGCGCGAGCCTGTTCCAGTCGGGCCGGGGTGGACGGGTCTGGCAGCTTGTCTGGAACCGCCCGCAGAAACGTCAGGGAGCACGAGAATGATGCGTCTGACTGCAGGAGCAGGCCGGGGTGGCCGCAACGCCAGCACGCGGATCCGGTTCAGTCTCGTCCGCGTGTGCTGCATAGGACTGGCGGCTTCGCTGGTGGTTCTGATGCACCCTGCCAGCGCGCAGGACATTGAGGGAATGATCCGCCAGGCGGCAGAGCGTGTTGCCCTGCCGCCCGCATGGATCCGTGCGGTGATGCAGGTCGAAAGCGGTCGTGATGCCCATGCCATCTCCGCCAAAGGGGCGATGGGCCTTATGCAGATCATGCCCGCGACATGGCAGGAGTTGCGGCGCGATCTCGCGCTTGGGAGCGATCCTTTCGATCCGCAGGACAACATTCTTGCCGGTGCCAGCTATCTCCGCCTGCTGCACGACCGCTATGGGGATGCAGGATTTCTGGCGGCCTATAACGCAGGACCGGGCCGTTATGAGGCCCATCTTGCGACGGGCCAGCCCCTCCCACACGAAACACGGGACTACGTCGCCTCTGTCGCGCACCTGCTCGACCGGCGCACGTTTCCTGCGGACAGTCTGCACGAAAGCGGCGTCTCCGTTGCGAGCGAACAGCCTAACGAGACGCTGTTTGCCGGCCATTTCCCGCACACGCCACAGACGTCGGCTGGCACGTCCGAAGCGCTGTTCGTACCCGTCTCCATGGAGCGGGCACGATGATCGGACAGGCGGGGGAACGGCGGTTGCGCTGGGGATCGGGTCTTTGGGGGCTAATGCAAGATAAAAGCCGCAAGGTGCGGCATGGTTGGGGAGGGCGGTTTTTCTGGGTTTTTCACAAGGTCATTTTGCCGTCCCAAGGTGTCCGATGGCGTGATTGGCTTGTTTTCAATGTGTTAGCGCAAGGTCGCGGTCTTCATGGCCCGCGATGACGATTTCCGGGTCCGGCCGGGCCGCATCCGCTCACCCCGTGCCCGCCAGGGACGATCCTTCATCGGGCGCGTGCTGGCCGCCACCAACCGGGCGGGTGGCATGGGCCGTTCTGGCTCGGGGCGTCCCGGAAAGGGACCGTCCACTTTCGGGCGGGGCAGGGGCGCGGCAACCGACGCCAACCGTCTCCTGTCCCGGCGCACCCGGCTTGCCATCGTCAAGGCACGGGTGGTCCGGCATGGCGCACGGGCGACCCTGCGTGCCCATCTGTCCTATCTCCAGCGCGAAGGGGTGACGAAGGACGGAGAGAAGGCCCGGCTGTTCGGGGCCGAGCGCGACCATGTGCCCGCGCGCGAATTCGCCGAGCGGTGTCAGGACGACCGGAATCATTTCCGCTTCATCGTGGGACCTGAGGATGCGGCCGAGATGGCGGACCTGAAAACCTTCACGCGGGAACTGATGACCCAGGCCGAACAGGATCTTGGCACGAAGCTGGATTGGGTTGCCGTGTCGCATTGGAACACCGACAATCCGCATATCCACATCATCGTGCGGGGCAAGGATCAGGACGGCGAGGATCTGGTCATCTCGAAGGATTACATCCGCGAGGGATTGCGTGCCCGTGCCCAGAACCTGGTCACGCTCGAACTCGGGCCGCGCACCGACCAGGAAATTCACCGCAACGTCGAGCGTCAGGTCGAGGCGGAACGCTGGACCCAACTGGACCGCCAGTTGCAGCAGGACGCGAACCAGCAAGGCATCATCGACATGGCGCCGTCGCCTGACCAGCAGCCTGAGGCGTTCGCGGTCATGAAGGTCGGGCGGCTGCGGCGACTGGAACGGATGGGCCTTGCCCATGAGGTCGGGGCTGGACAATGGCGGCTGGATGAAACGGCGGAAGCCACCTTGCGCGAGATGGGGCAGCGCAATGACATCATCAAACGTATCCACCGTGGTCTGAGCGAACAGGGGATCGAACGGGCCTCGTCGTCATGGGTGCTGGCGGGGGAAGACCTGGCCGAGCCGGCGATCGGGCGTCTGGTCGCGCGCGGTCTGGATGATGAGTTGAAGGGAAGCGCCTATGCAGTGATCGACGGCGTGGATGGGCGCACGCATCATGTCCATCTGCCATCGCTGGAAGCGGCCGGAGATGTGCCGCACGGTGGGCTGGTTGAACTGCGGACCTATGAGGATGCGAAGGGGCAGCGACGGGCGACACTTGCGGTGCGGTCCGATCTGCCAATCGGAGAGCAGGTGCGGGCACGGGGCGCGACATGGCTGGATCGCCAGCTTGTCGCCCGCGAACCGGTAGCGCTGGGAGAGGGTGGTTTCGGGTCGGAGGTCCGTGACGCGCTACGCCGGCGTAGCGCTCATCTGGTCGCGCAGGGGATCGCACAGCAGGACGGAGCGCGTGTGCGCTATCCGCGTGGCATGGTCGCCTCCATGCGGGCGCGGGAGATAGGGGACGTGGCCGAGCGTTTGGCCCGCGAAACTGGTCAGCCCATCCAGAGTGCCGAGGCCGGCGAGTATGTCACCGGAACCTACCGGCAGCGCCTGACCCTCGCCTCGGGGCGCTTCGCCATGATTGACGGTGGCCTCGGGTTCCAGCTTGTCCCCTGGACGCCATCGCTGGAGAAACAGATCGGGCGTCATGTCTCCGGTGTTGCACGGGAGGACGGGGGCGTGGACTGGTCGTTCGGACGGAAACGGGACATGGGGATCAGGATTTGATGGCCCGCTTCGCTGACCGTCTTACTGTGGTAACGTCAGCATGTCGGGCATCGGGATGAAATTGGGGAGACGACTGACCCGTGCCATCCACGCCATTAACGCGATGTAAGGTGTTACGTCCACACTGCCCTCGTGCGCAACGGAGAGGTAAGGAAAGACTGCGCAATCGGCGATTGTAGGATGGCTTGATGCCAGCCACTCTTGGCTTTCCAGATGTTTGTTGAGGATTGGAAGGATCCTGTTGCTCCAGTGAAGAGCGGCCTCCATGTCGAGATCGGCACCGAACTTCCTGATCAGACGTGCAGCATTTGGCCCATTGCGGATTTCACAGGCTGCAACTGATAGCCACCCGACAATGTCTGCCTGAACGCGTCTGTCATCGGGCCACCATCGCTGGTCGGATAGGCTGCAAGCCAGATAGACGAGAATGGCCTGAGAATCCCGGATGACCGTTTCGCCATCAACGAGAACCGGTACTTCCTGAAATGGATTCAGTTTGGTCAACAACTGGCTGTGTTGTTCACCCTTGGAAAAATCAACCGGCACGAGGTCAACAGGAATGCCGGTAAGTGCCGCAAACAGGCGTACCTTGTAGCAATTGCCGGATACATCGAGATCATAGAGTTTCATGAACGGACCCTCTGAAGATGGACTTACATTTTGAGAATGAAATGACCCCTGATGTAGAAAACAAGACCGATCGGTCTTAATGGAAGGGTAAAGATGAAAGCATCCTATGACGATATCGTGATTGCTGCGCGTGAACTCTTCCGGGAACGGGGATACGCCGGCGCTTCGATGAACGACCTGGCCGAGCGGGTCGGTCTGAAGAAGTCCAGTCTGTATAATCGTCTTCCAAGTAAGGAATCACTCGTTGTCGATGTTCTCAAATTGACCCTGAAGGAAACTTTTGAAGGGCTTCCAGATCCGGCACTGGACTGGACAAACACCTATCGGGAACTGATTGAGCGTATTGTCGCAGTCTTTAGCGAGCGTGGACGATGTGTCGGCTTCCACCTGGCTTTCGGCGTACCTCTGGATACCCAGGAAGCGAAGACCGCTGTCAGGGATTTCGTGCTGGCGTTGCGCGTGCGTATGGCCGAAATACTTGAAAAAGGGGAGGTCGATGACCCTATGCGGGTCGCCACGGACGCGCTGACGCGTTTGCAGGGGGCCACATTCTGGCTGGCGGCTCTCGACGAAATAGAACCGCTCAGACGCGAAGCTGCTGGTGTTCTGGCTTCCGTGGGGATAGTTTCGCGGGGTTGACGGCCATCGAAAAGACCTCTGCGCGTCAGGCTTCAGTTGTGCTATGAGTGATCACACAGGCTTTATGGATAATCAGGGTCGCCATGTCCGGACACAAAACGCAGGAACGGCAGCATTATGCGTGGGCCAGCTTTGAGGCGGTCCGCATTGCTGGTGAGCGGGCGCGAGTAGCGCGGGCAGCCAGTGGTGAGATTATGACCTATGTCCAGAAGGGATGGGTTGTGCGCGAATTCCCCGGCGGTCGGGTTGAACGTCTTGCACCGCTGGAAGAGTTCCGCGATGAAGATTTTCCCTATCCGGCGTGACGCGATTACTGATTTATGCAGGACCGAACGGCTCTGGCAAAAGTAGTCTGCGGGTTGGCACCAGCGCTGACATTGAGCCGGTCGACGTCGTCATTGACCCCGATCAGATAGCACGGGGCATCAATCCGGCTAGCCCGCGCGATGCCGACCGGGAAGCAGGGCGAAGAGCCATCGAGATATTCAATGTATCTCTGGCAACCGGAAAATCGATTTCTCTCGAAACGACATTATCCGGCCACTCCATAATCCGTCGCATCATGGCGGCCCGTATGGCCGGATATCATGTCGAGTTGAGATATATTGCTCTGGCTTCGGTTGAAATGAATGTTCAGCGCGTCAGGGCACGTGCTGCGGGTGGTGGACATTTCATTGAACCGGAAGCCATTCGCAGGCGATATATTGGCAGCCTCGGCAATCTTCCGACTGTTATTGGCCTGTCTGACCATGTTGTCATCTCTGATAATTCAGGCGTTATGCCGGAGCCTGTGCTTGAAATCGAGAATGGTCAGATTGTGCGTCGAGGCATGATTATGCCTGCGTGGCTGGTCAGCACATGTCCTGATCTCTGCCGTTAGTGCGTTTTGTCGCCAAGACCAAAGACGCTGTTGTAATGGACTCTGGTAACGCTTGCGCCGACAATTTTACGCCCTTTTGCGCCGGGCTGCGCAGGTAGGGCTGAAAACATTGAATCCAGCTATCTGTCTTCGTTTCCTTTCCTCCATGGGATTGTATGGAGGAAATCACTATGTCCGGATCGCGGGTTCTATGGGGGCAGGTGAGCGTTGTCCTGCTCATGATTATCTTCTCCTGGTGGGTGGCGACACAATGGGTGGCGTGGAAACTGGGCTTTCAGGCCCAACTCGGCCTTCCTTGGTTTACTCTTGCGCATCGATGGCCCGTTTACTGGCCGCCCATAATCTTCTGGTGGTGGTATGCCTATGATGCATATGCTCCGGATGTCTTCGAACAGGGAGGGTGGATTGCTGGTAGTGGTGGCGTGCTGGCTTTGGCGGCCGCCGTCACGCTGTCGGTTCGCCGTGCCCGTGAGGTAAGACGGGCAGCGACCTATGGAAGCGCACGCTGGGCCAGTCGTGAGGAATTGCAACAATCCGGACTGCTCGATCCTGACGGTGTCATTCTTGGGCAGTATGGGCGTGACTATCTCCGCCACAACGGTCCTGAGCACGTCCTTTGTTTCGCGCCGACCCGGTCTGGCAAGGGGGTCGGGCTTGTTATTCCCACCCTTCTGACATGGCCCGGATCAACTATCGTCCATGATATCAAGGGTGAAAACTGGCAGATCACTGCGGGCTTTCGTGCGCGTTTCAGCCGGGTCATCCTGTTCGACCCGACCAATCCTGCCTCTGATCCCTACAACCCGCTGCTTGAAATCCGGCAGGGGGAGTGGGAGGTCCGCGACGCCCAGAATGTCGCGGACGTACTTGTCGATCCTGAAGGATCGCTTGAACGCCGGAACCACTGGGAGAAAACATCACACTCTCTGCTGGTGGGCGCCATCCTCCATGTTCTGTATGCGGAGAAGGACAAAACGCTCTACGGTGTCGCCAACCTGCTCTCCGATCCGAAACGTTCGATTGAAGCCACGCTTGCTGCGATGATGCAGACGAAGCATCTGGGCAAGGATGGTCCGCATCCGGTGGTTGCATCCGCTGCCCGTGAACTGCTGAACAAATCTCCCAACGAACGATCGGGTGTGCTTTCTACCGCCATGTCGTTTCTTGGTCTGTATCGCGATCCGGTCGTCGCGAAAGTTACCTCGCGTTGTGCCTGGCGGATTGCGGATATTGTCAAAGGGCATCGGCCCACCACGCTTTATCTCAGCGTGCCACCCTCGGATATCAGTCGTACAAAACCGTTGATCCGTCTGATGCTGAACCAGATCGGGCGCAGGCTGACCGAGGATCTGAACGCGCATAAACATAATCATCGCCTGCTGATGATGCTGGATGAATTTCCCGCACTCGGACGGCTCGATTTCTTTGAAAGCGCTCTGGCGTTCATGGGAGGCTACGGCATCAAGGCTTTTCTGATCGCCCAGAGCCTGAATCAGATTGAGAAAGCTTACGGTCAGAACAATTCGATCCTCGATAACTGCCATGTGCGGGTCAGTTTTGCCACCAACGACGAACGGACCGCCAAACGGGTTTCGGATGCGCTGGGGATCGCCACTGAAATCCGCTCCCAGAAAAACTATGCCGGGCATCGCCTGTCACCCTGGCTGGGGCATCTGATGGTCTCGCGGCAGGAAAGCGCGCGCCCGCTCCTGACGCCTGGTGAAATCATGCAGCTTCCACCAGCAGATGAAATTGTTATGGCGGCTGGCACCCCGCCTGTCCGGGCCAAGAAGGCACGCTATTACGCTGATACGCGCTTCAAGGAACGATTGCTTCCACCGCCCAAGTCGGGCGAGGCAAAGGCGTCAACACCAACGCATCCGGATGACTGGACCCTGCGCCCCTTGCCTGAAACAGCCGGACACGGCTCAGCTCCCACACAGCCAACGCAGGAAGAGGAAACACCTCTGGGGGCGGGGCACAAGCGCACTCCGGATGCCGACCCCGCCGATATTCCACCCCGCGACGAGACGGATGAGCAGCGCGAACAGACTAGGCCACCCGAGGCCGGCCAGCGCGGCACACGGTGGGACCGGGACTTTCTCGATCTGCAGAAAGTCGCCCGGCTGGCCGCCATTGACCGCGATGATGGCATGGAGATCGGTGGACCATGAAACGCCCCCGCAAGAAGCAACAGATGACGGTCTATCTCGATCCCGATCTGTTCAAAGCTGTCAGTGATATGGCCATCCACCGCCGTCAGTCCGGTTCCCTCGTGGTTGAGACAGCTCTGTCTGTCTTTTTCTCGCCAGAAGAGGGGACCGGGCAGGCCGCACTGACCCGACGGCTGGACCGTGTCGATAAACGCCTGTCACGGCTGGAGCGCGATACCGGGATCACCGTCGAGACGCTGGCCCAGTTCATCCGTTTCTGGATGATCATGACGCCCGCCTTGCCGGAAAGCTCGGCTGCTGCTGCACGGGCGCAGGCGGCCGAACGTTATGGAGGCTTCATCGAAGCACTCGGCAGGCGTCTGGCGACAGGCCGGCGCCTGCATGAGGATATTCAGCCACCCGACGCACCTTCTGGCGATACGGGCGTGTTGTAGCGCGCAATGACACTATCACGCCTCTGATGGAGTTTGTTTGCTGCGGCGTGCAGCACGGGGTCTGACGGGTTGTTCTTTCTTTGGTGCTGGCTGTACAGGTTTGTCCTGTTTCGATTTGGCGGGAGATGACCGTCGCGCGGGCCGACCAGTGGAGCCAGCCGGTCTGGATGCGTCCGTAAGCGTCGTTTCCGGGGGCATGACCTCTGCTGTTGCGACCACCTTCTCTACTGTCTTTTCTGGTGTGGGCGTCCGCCCCTTGCGTCCAAGCCCGATATCACGGGCGACGGCAGCACGGCGTTCCGCATAGGCGGGAGCGACCATCGGATAATCTTTGGGAAGATTCCATCGCTCCCGGTACTGGGCCGGCGTCAGTTGGTAGCGGGACATCAGATGACGCTTGAGCATCTTGAGCTGTTTCCCGTCTTCAAGGCAGATGATGTAATCGGGAGAAACAGACTGGTCGATCGGAACGGCCGGGACCAGGGTGGCTTTAACGTCCTGGTGGGTGTCTTCGGCAGGTTCGTCCTGACCCCCGGCGATGGTGCGGATGGTCGCATGGACCTCCCGGATGAAGGCAGGAACATTTTCTGTCGGCAACGCCGTGTTGCCGTTGGAGAGATGGGCCGTGACGATCTGTGTCACGGAGGCGAGAAGGGCGGTGTGCTTGTCGCTGATATCGGCCACGAAATATCTTCCTGAAAATTCGGATCGCAGTCTGGGAATGAAGTAGCCCCACGATGCTGCACATCGGGGCGCGGCACAACCGGATTTTTATACCGTCAGGTCTTTCTGATTCCCGTTCCTCGCCGACAATTTTGCGCCTCGTTACGCCACACTACGCAGTCACAAAGAACACTATTGAAAAATGCAGAAATAGACCTCTCTTAATATATCCCGCGCCTCACGGCTGATCTCAAAGTATTCGGTAGAGCAGGGATTTCCATGACAGCTCATCAGCCTCTCTTGCCGGGTGCGGTAAGGAGCTCCGCGATGCTGCGCACCGCCATGGGTGCAGCCATCGCAGATCACCTGTCTGATCCGGCCATTATCGAGGTCATGCTCAATCCGGATGGCCGGCTGTGGATTGATCGTCTGGCAGATGGATTGGCTGACACAGGGGAAGTGGTCCTGCCTGCCGATGCCGAACGCATTGTGCGTCTGGTCGCCCATCATGTTGGAGCAGAGGTACATTCCGGTGCCCCCCGTGTTTCTGCTGAACTGCCGACGGGTGAGCGCTTCGAAGGACTACTGCCACCAGTTGTCGCAGCGCCGAGTTTCGCCATTCGAAAACCGGCTGTCGCGGTCTTCACGCTTGGGGATTATGTCGCGGCCAAAATCATGACAGAGGCGCAGGCAGACTGGCTGCGCACTGCTGTCATGGCCCGCAGGAATATCCTTGTGGTCGGTGGCACATCGACCGGCAAGACCACACTGACCAATGCGTTGCTGGCCGAGGTCGCAAAAACAGAGGATCGCGTGGTCCTGATCGAGGATACGCGCGAACTGCAATGCACGGCGGCCAATCTGATCGCCATGCGTACAAAGGATGGTGTCATTACACTGTCCGAACTGGTCCGATCGGCACTCCGCCTGCGCCCGGATCGTATCCCGATTGGTGAGGTGCGTGGTCCCGAGGCCCTTGATCTGCTCAAGGCCTGGGGAACCGGCCATCCGGGCGGGGTTGGCACACTCCATGCCGGATCGGTGCTGGCTGCCCTCTACCGGCTGGAACAGTTGATCCAGGAAGCCGTCGTCACCGTGCCACGCGCGATGATTGCCGAAACCATCGACGTGGTCGCCGTGCTGTCAGGGCGCGGCACCGCCCGTCGTCTGAGTGAACTGGCCGAAATCGACGGTCTTGATCCGGCCACAGGTGCTTACCGCATCCGTCCGGCCAGTCTGTCATTCTCCGAAACACCGTTCTCCGGGAAGGAAGAGTCATCATGATGTCCCGTTCACGCCGCCATTCCGTCGTTCTGTCTGCCCGCAGCCTGCCCGATAGTCGTGTGATCGGCACAGCGATGTTGCTGTCGCTCTTCTTCGGCTCATCGGCCTGGGCATCAGGGGCCGGCATGCCATGGGAAGAGCCGCTCAATCAGATCCTGGAATCCGTGCAGGGACCGGTCGCCAAGATCGTCTCTGTGATCATCATCACCGTCACCGGTCTGACCCTGGCGTTCGGGGAAACATCCGGTGGCTTCCGTCGCCTGATCCAGATTGTCTTTGGACTCAGCATCGCTTTTGCGGCCAGCTCTTTCTTCCTGTCCTTCTTCTCCTTCTCGGGCGGGGCGCTGATCTGATGGCGGGCTATGACGATGATGCGGTGCCTGGCTTTCATGTCCCGGTGCATCGCTCTCTGACCGATCCGATCCTGCTGGGCGGGGCACCACGCGCCGTGGCCATCGCTAATGGCACGCTGGCGGCTGCGATCGCGCTCGGTCTGCGCCTCTGGCTGATTGGCGCGGCATTCTGGATCGTGGGGCACACACTCGCGGTCTGGGGTGCCAGGCGCGATCCGTTCTTCATCGAGGTCGGTCGGCGGCATCTCCGTTATCCCGCCTGGCTGCGGGCATAGGAGGGCAGGGCGATGATGTCCCTTGGCGAATATCGCAATCGAAATTCCCTCCTGTCCGACTTCCTGCCCTGGGCGGCACTGGTTGAGAAAGGTGTTGTCCTGAACAAGGACGGTTCTTTTCAGCGCACGGCACGTATCCGTGGTCCTGATCTGGATAGTGCCACGCCAGCGGAACTGGTCGGTGTGACCGGGCGCCTGAACAACGCCCTGCGACGTCTGGGTTCCGGCTGGGCGGTGTTCGTGGAAGCGCAGCGTGTGCCTGCCACGATCTACCCGGAAAGCGATTGTCCCGATGCGGCCAGTCAGATGGTCGATCTGGAACGCCGGGAGCAGTTCGAGGATGAGGGCGTGCATTTCGAGAGCCGGTATTTCCTGACCCTGGTCTGGCTGCCACCGGCGGAATCTTCCGACCGGGCCGCGCGGTTTCTCTATGAGGGCCGCGAGCATGACGGGCCGGACCCGCATGGCATGCTCAGTGCGTTCGTCGATCGCACCGATCGGCTTCTTGCGCTGCTCGACGGATTTATGCCGGAAGCGTCATGGCTCAATGACGGCGAGACGCTGACCTATCTGCATAGCACCATTTCAACCCGGAACCAGCGTGTCCGGGTGCCGGAAATTCCGATGCACCTTGATGCCCTGCTGGTGGACCAGCCGCTTTCGGGCGGGCTGGAGCCGAAACTCGGCGATGCCTTCCTGAAAACCCTGACGATCACGGGTTTCCCCAGCCGCACCTTTCCGGGAATTCTCGACGACCTGAACCGGCTGGCCATGCCCTATCGCTGGTCCACCCGTGCGATCCTGCTCGACAAGAGCGATGCCACCAAGGTTCTGACGAAGATCCGGCGTCAATGGTTTGCAAAACGCAAGAGCATTGCGGCCATTGTTCGGGAGGTCATGACCAACGAGGCTTCGGTCCTCGTGGACAACGATGCCGCCAACAAGGCGGCGGATGCTGATCTGGCGCTGCAGTCGCTCGGAGCGGATGACGTCGGGCAGGCGTACATCACCGCCACGGTCACGGTATGGGATGGCAGTGCGAGCATTGCTGCTGAAAAACTCCGTCTGGTCGAGAAAATCATTCAGGGCCGCGACTTTACCTGCATGACGGAGGGTCTGAATGCGGTGGAGGCGTGGCTGGGATCTCTGCCCGGTCACGTCTACGCCAATGTGCGCCAGCCGCCGGTCTCGACGTTGAACCTCGCGCATATGATTCCGTTGTCGGCCGTATGGGCTGGCCCGGAGATGGATGGGCATTTCAGGGCACCACCCCTGTTCTACGGCAGGACCGCTGGGGCCACGCCGTTCCGGTTTTCCCTGCATGTCGGCGATGTGGGTCACACCTTGATCGCGGGACCAACAGGGGCGGGCAAGTCTGTGCTGCTGGCTCTGATGGCGTTGCAGTTCCGTCGCTATGCGGGTTCGCAGATCTTCGCCTTCGATTTCGGTGGCTCGATGCGGGCTGCAACACTCGGTATGGGCGGTGACTGGCACGATCTCGGCGGTGGCCTGGCGGACGATCATCCATCGGAAGAACAGGGCAGCAGCGTCTCACTCCAGCCCCTGGCAGGGATCGACGATGCCGACGAGCGCAAATGGGCCAGCGAATGGCTGGGCCAGATCCTGGTCGGCGAGGGCGTATCGCTCACGCCGGATGTGAAATCCTACCTCTGGTCAGCGCTGAATTCCCTGGCGTCCTCACCCTTGCAGGAACGCACCCTGTCTGGACTGGTGGCATTGCTCCAGTCCAACACGCTGAAACAGGCGCTGGCTCCATATTGTTTGAGTGGCCCTTATGGTCGCCTGTTGGATGCGGACGCCGAACGGCTGGGTGATGCCGATGTCGTCGTCTTCGAAACGGAGGGTCTGATCGGTTCCGGGGCGGCGTCTTCCGTGTTGTCCTACCTGTTCCACCGCATTGAGGGGCGGCTGGACGGTCGTCCGACCCTACTGGTCATCGACGAGGGCTGGCTCGTTCTGGACGACGGGAATTTCTCCGGCCAGTTACGGGAGTGGCTGAAAACCCTGCGTAAGAAGAACGCCAGCGTCATCTTCGCGACGCAGTCCTTGTCGGATATCGCCAATTCACCCATCGCCCCGGCCGTGGTGGAAAGCTGCCTGACGCGGGTCTTTCTGCCCAACGAGCGCGCCATCGAACCGCAGATCATGGCCATCTATCGCGACTTCGGCCTCAACGACCGGCAGATCGCCATTATCGCCCGCGCGGCCTCAAAGCGGGAGTATTACTGCCAGACCCAGCGTGGCAACCGGCTGTTTGAACTCGGCCTCGGTCCCGTCGCTCTGGCCCTGTGCGCTGCGTCCGGCAAGGACGATCACCGAGCGATCGATACGGTGCTGGCGAAACATGGGCGGGACGGCTTTCTGCCGGCCTGGTTCGAGGCGCGTGGCGTGAAGTGGGCGGCGGACCTCCTGCGGGACGGACGCTTGTCATGATGGGCAGGTTCAGCCGCCACAGGGGCACTGCAATTCTCCCGATTGCTCTGGCTGTGGGTGTTGTGGCGATGCAGGTGTTACCGGCTCACGCCCAGTGGGCGGTGTATGACGGTGCGAACCACGTCCAGAACGTGCTGATCGCGGCCCGCACGCTTCAGCAGATCGACAATCAGATCACGTCGCTGGCCAATCAGGCCCAGATGCTGGTCAATCAGGGACGCAATCTGGCCAGCCTGCCGCTGTCTACACTCTCGACGCTGCAATCGACGATTTTCCAGACCACGGCACTCCTCGCGCAGGCGCAGAATATCGCCTACAGCGTCCAGTCCGTTGAACAGCAATACCAGCAGGCGTACACGTCAGTCTCTTCCGGGATGTCTGACAGCGCCCTGTTTTCCCAGGCGCAGACCCGCTGGCAGAACTCCGTCGGCGGGTTCGAGGATGCCCTGAAATTGCAGGCGCGGGTGGTGGGAAACATCCCGAGCGACAGTTCGGCCATGACACAGCTTGTCTCCTCCAGTCAGACCTCTACGGGGGCGTTGCAGGCGGCCCAGGCTGGCAACCAGCTTATGGCTCTGCAATCCCGCCAGCTTTCCGACATTCAGGCCGAACTTGCCGCCAATGGGCGGGCCACGGCCCTGCAACAGGCGCGCGATGCCGCGACGGAAGCCGAAAGCGCGGCGCAATACCAGCATTTCTCCCAGCATGACACCTACGTGCCGGGCACGGTGTCGATGTTCGGCAGCAGCGGGAACTGACCGCCATGGCGATGGGCGATGTGGGCGTTATCGACACCTTCCTCAATACCTTTACCACCACGATCGATACCGGGTTCGGTCTGGTGAAGGGGAACGTGATCTCTCTGGCCGGAACGCTGTCGGTGCTGGATATCGCGCTGGCGGGCCTGTTCTGGGCCTGGGCGGCGGATGAGGACATCATCCAGCGTCTGGTGAAGAAGACACTCTATATCGGCTTCTTCGCCTGGGTCATCAACGATTTCGATGCACTCTCGAAGATTGTCTTCGACAGTTTCGCCGCCGTGGGCCTCAAGGCCGGCGGTGGAACGCTGGCGCTTTCGGATTTCCTGCGTCCCGGTCGTCTGGCCTCGACCGGTTTTGATGCGGCCCAGCCGCTTCTGGACTCTGTCCACAATCTGCTTGGCCCTGTCGCCTTCTTTACGAACTTCATCCAGATTTTTGTGCTCTGCCTGTCCTGGCTGATCGTGCTGGCGGCGTTCTTCATTCTGGCGGTGCAGCTCTTTGTCGCCCTGATCGAATTCAAGCTGACCACGCTGGCGGGCTTTGTGCTGATTCCCTTCGCCCTGTTCAATCGCACCGCTTTTCTGGCCGAGAAGGTGCTGGGCAATGTCGTCTCGTCGGGTGTGAAGATCATGGTTCTGGCGGTCATTTCCGCCATCGCGTCTGTATTGTTCAAACAGTTCACCATTTCCTATGGCAGCGATGTTCCCACGATCGGGCAATCCGTATCGGTGGTGCTGGCTTCACTCGCGATTGTCGGCCTGTCCATTTTTGGCGGCAGCATCGCCAACGGGCTGATCTCCGGCGCTCCCCAGCTTGGGGCAGGGGCCGCTGTCGGCACTGGTATGGCTGTTGGTGGCATGGGGGCTGCGGCGGTGGCTGGTGTTGGAGCCGTCGCCTCTGGTGGCGCTGCGGCTGTGGGTGCGACCGCTGCTGCTGCACGTGGCGGGGCTACGATCGCTGGGGCCGCCACGTCAGCCTATTCGGCCGGAGCCGCTGGCGCATCTGGCGGTGCGGGCAGCGTGGCCGCCGGGATTGGAGGCATGGGCCGGGCTGTCGGCGGGAATATCGCGAATGCCGCCAAAGGGGCGGCCTCGCGTGCAGGCTCATCTCTCAAGGAAAGCTACGCTGCCGGCAGCCAGTGGGCCGCGCGGGGCATGGGGGGCGGGAAAGGGGGTGAAACTGGTGGTTCTGACGGCGGTGGACCCCCACCATCCGGGGGTGGTCCCTCAGGAGGAGGTTCTCCGACCGGTGGTGGCCCGGCAGGTACCGGTCCGTCCGGAGGCGGCGATGGTGGTGGAGAAGGCGGGGGTGGCTCCGGTCACACCAACGGTGAGCCGCCGCGCTGGGCGCGCACCATGAAGCGTCGCAACGCCGCCACCCATGCCGCAGAGGCGGCCCATGTCATCCGCGCCGCCGATGGCGGAGGCGGATCGGCGTCCATTGATCTGTCAGAAAAGGAATAAGGACAATGTTCCGTCGCTCCACCACGCGCTACGGGGCAACACCCGAGCCGGTCACACCTTATCAGAAAGCGGCGCAGATCTGGGATGACCGGATCGGGTCCGCCCGTGTCCAGGCGCGGAACTGGCGACTGATGGCGTTTGGGTCGCTCTTCCTGTCCGCAGGACTTGGCGCGGGACTGGTCTGGCAGTCCGCGCGCGGCACCGTCACGCCGTGGGTCGTGCAGGTCGATCATCTGGGTGAGGCGCAGATCGTCGCCCCCGCAACAGCGTCCTACAGGCCCACCGATCCACAGATCGCCTGGTATCTGGCCCGTTTCATTGAGGATATCCGCAGCCTGTCCTCCGATCCCGTCGTGGTGCGGCAGAACTGGCTGCGTGCGTATGATTTCACCACGACCACGGGTGCGGTCGCACTGAATGACTATGCGCGCCTGAATGACCCTTTTGCCCGCGTCGGGCATGAGCAGGTTGAACTGGATGTCTCATCGGTCATCCGTGCGTCGCCCACCAGTTTCAGGGTCGCGTGGGTCGAGCGGCATTATCGCGACGGGGCTTTCGTCGGCACAGAGCGATGGACCGCCATCGTCGCGACCAGGCTCACCCTGCCGCGTGATGCCGACCATCTCCGAAAAAACCCTCTGGGGATTTACGTCTCCGCCATCAACTGGTCGAAGGAGCTGGGCCAATGATCCGTCGTGCTCTTCGTTTTCTTCCCCTGCTGATCCTGCCTTTGGCCGGATGCGCACAGCAGTATCATCCGCCCGTCATCCGTTACGATGACGCGATGCAGGCAACCCGGTTGCCCGATCCGCCAAAACCGATCCAGGTCGTGGAAGTCCCGAAAATCCTTCCCTTGCCGGGCCAGCTCAAGACGCTGCCGTCACGACGCGCGGCCCGTCCGCCCCCCGAAGCCGCCGACCCAACCGCGCGGGTGACGCAGGCCAATCTGGCGGCACGCATCCAGCCTACGCGGGCCGGGTTCATCAATGCGGTGCAGGTCTATCCCTACAGTCCGGGCGCGCTCTATCAGGTCTACACCGCGCCGGGTGAGATCACCGACATCATGCTTCAGCAGGGTGAGAAGCTGGTTGGTACGGGGCCGGTGGCGGCAGGGGACACCGTGCGCTGGATCATCGGTGATACTGAGAGCGGGGCAGGGGCGACCAAACGCATTCACATTCTGATCAAACCAACACGGCCGGATCTCACGACCAACCTGATCGTCAACACGGATCGGCGGACCTACCTGGTGGAACTGCGCTCCACGCCCGTTACCTATATGGCGTCGGTCTCGTGGGATTACCCGGAGGACGATCTGATCGCCCTGCATCGGCAGGACAACGCGGCAGAGGACGAAGCGCCCATTGAAACGGGGCTCAATCTTGATAGCCTGAATTTCCGCTATGCCGTCCAGCCGGTCAAAGGCGGAACACCGCCCTGGCTGCCCAGCCGGGCCTTCGATGATGGGCATAAGGTCTATATCGCCTTCCCATCGGGAATAGGGCAGGGAGAACTGCCGCCGTTGTTCGTGCTGGGGGCCGATGGCGGACCGGAACTGGTCAATTATCGCGTCCGGCAGAACTGGATGATCGTGGATCGGCTGTTTGCTGCCGCTGAACTGCGGCTGGGCGACAAACAGTCTGAACAGCGCGTGCGGATTGTCCGTACCGATGGGCGGCGCTCATGACGGGCGAGGAGGACGCGGGTCGCGACGTACGGCGCGAAGCGGGAATGGAAAGCGGGCGCCCTGCGGTTCCGCCATCCACGCCAGACCTCCGTCTGCGGGCGGAACGGCCAAAGGTCGTCCGGCTGTCGCGCTATGTCGTCTGGGGGCTGGCCGGCACCGCGATGATCGGAATTGGTCTGGCGCTCGGTTATGCGCTCCAGAATTCCGGTCGTCAGGGGGCATCGTCAGTCGTTCAGGAGTCTGATGCGCGTCCCTCGGCCGACGGGCTGGATGCCTTGCCGAAGGATTATACCGGCGTGCCGAAGCTGGGACCGCCCTTGCCTGGTGATCTGGGCAAACCGTTCCTGAAAGCGCAGCAGGAAGGACGTGCGGGTCCTGTCTCCAGCATGGGCGATCATCGCGCCGAACAGGAAGTCGCTGCTGCCATAGCCAGCAAGCTGTTCGTGCAGACACGTGACGGCGGGCGACAGGACAATGAACTCCCCATCGTCGCACCCGCAACCGGCGGGACCGCAACGGCAGCACAGTCAGGCGCGAGTGATCGCCAGGCTGCCAACCGTGCCTTCCTGGCGGGAGAACCCGACCGTGTCACGGTCAGTCCCGATCGCCTGACGCCACCGACTTCGCCCTATGTGATACAGGCCGGGACAGTGATTGCAGGCGCACTGAACACCAAAGTCAGTTCCGACCTACCGGGCCAGCTCATTGGGCATGTGACGCAGAATGTCTATGACAGTCCGACCGGCCGTTATCTGCTGGTTCCGCAGGGCAGCACGCTGTTCGGAAGCTACAACAGCAGCATTTCGTTCGGTCAGCAGCGCACGCAGGTCATCTGGACCCGATTTATCCGGCCCGATGGCGAAAGCATCGTGCTCGACAGGATGCCCGGTGCGGATGCGATCGGCCAGACCGGCCTGAAGGATCAGGTGGACCAGCACTGGGGGCAGCTTTTCAGAGCAGCACTAGTGACGACCCTGCTCAGCGTCGGTTCGGAAGCCGGCACATCATGGGGTGAGAACAACCTGTTTCAGGCCATCCGCAGCGGGGCCAGCAACGGGTTCTCCATGGTGGGGAACCGTCTGATCGACCGCAGCATGGACGTGCAGCCTACGTTGACTGACCGGCCCGGGCTTCCGTTCACCCTGATAGTCAATCGCGATCTTGTCCTCAAACCCTGGCATCATCAGGAGGGAGCATCCCCATGACCAAACTCCGTATCAGTACCATCCCCGACAGTCGGCCTGTGAAGCTGACAATCGAATTGCCGGCGGAGATCCATCGGGATCTGCTGCTCTATGTCGAACTGGTCTCGGCCACTGCCGGCGAGCCTGCAGACACCGTAACTGACGCGGCCAGACTGGTGCCGCTTATGGTTGGACGTTTCATGGAGACGGATCGGGCGTTCCAGAAACAGCGCCATGTGCGGGTGGCTCGGACGAAGTCGGCGGGATCAGGTCCGGGTAACGCTCCCTGAGCAGGGAGAGGAAGGAGGCGAGGGGGCGGCTTGGGTTGCTTCGCAACCAGCAGGCAGTAAACCGCAATTCGCTCGGTGCGTTTTCGAAGCGTAGCTCCCGGTAGACGATCCCCGGCAACGTCTCGCCTGTGCTGCTTTCGCAATCGATCATGATTCCTCGGTCTTCACTGACAAAAGGCCGCAGAGACGCCAACGGGATATCATGCTCGATCAGGGTGGGGTGATGACTGCCACGGCCTAGGCATGCGCGAATGATCCGTGTCAGCTCCTGACCTGGATCCAGACTACTGACCAGAAAACGCTCCTTTTTCAGCATCACCCACTCAAGTACCGCTTCGCCAGCAAGAGGGTGTTTCGCTGGTAGGACGGCAATGCATCGCTCTGGCCACAGCGGAAGAGACCCTTCCGGCCAGTTCAGTTCACCGGCCGTCACGATGGCAATGTCAATATGACCCCGTTCAAGTGCCGCCAGAAGTTCACGCCGGGTGCCCCCAACCAGCCGCCACTGGAGGTCCGGGTAACGACTGCGGAATTCTGTCAGGGTCGCGCGCAGATTGCCGGTCGAAACTGAGGTGTAAAATCCAATCGCAATGCGCTCGCCTCTCTTATGGCGGCTGGAGCGCGTATGGGCAGTCAGACTCTCCATGTCCTGTAGGATACGTCGTGCGGCCTGCATGAAAGTGGTGCCATCATCAGTGGGGTGAACGCCGTCTCGTCTCCTTGTAAACAGGGAATAGCCGACATGGTTCTCAAGCGCCTCGATGTGCCGCACAACCGTCATCTGCCGCACGCCAAGTTTCAGGGCGGCTTTTCTGATGCTCCCTTGCTCAAGGGCCGCGATCGCATATCGCAGGTGCCGGGTTTCTATCGTCATTACCCGAGGTTAGCAGGGGCCGGTTCCAGAAATACAGCGTTACAAATCTATATCGATTCTGCACGAATTTGAGAGCGAACGTCAGTTAACTGCTCTCACACTGTGCGTGTTCAGCCTTTGCGTGACATGAGGCATCTTTAACTAGGGCCTGGACTCATAACCAGTAGCTGACGGCCGCGACGAGGCAGATGGCGGCGTGGAGGTTAGTGGCATTGCGATCGTAACGTGTCGCGATGCGGCGGAAGTCCTTGAGGCAGTTGAACATGCGCTTAATGGCATTTCGCGTCCGATAAAGGACCGGCGAAAAGCAGTTCTTCTAGGCCCGATTGACCTTGGGTGGGGTGTTCGGCGCGGCGCCCTTGTCCTCGATCTGTCGACGCACCGCGTTGGTGTCGTAGCTCTTGTCGCCGTGGATCAGCCGGACGTGCGAGACCTGTTCCAGCAGCGGGACCGCTGCCGTGCAATCCGCGACGTTGCAGCCGGTCAGCACGAAGGCGAACGGCCGGCCGGCGGCATCCGTCAGCGCGTGGATATTGGTCGTGCGGCCGCCACGCGATCGGCCGATGGCCTGGTGTCGCTCCCCCTTTTTCCGCCGGAGGCGCAGCGATGGGCCTTCACGGCGGAACTGTCGATCAGAAGTTCGGCAGGTCGTCCACCGCCCAGCGCCAGCGCCTCGAACAGGCGCGCCGAGACGCCTTTCGCAGCCCAGCGCTGAAACCGATTGTAGAGCGTCTTGCGCGGGCCATATGCGGACGACGCGTCCTTCCACCGTGCGCCGGAGAGCATGATCTGAATGATGCCGCTGATCACGCGTCGATCATCCACACGCGGCTTGCCACGCGTATCGGTGGGCAGATGCGGGGCAATCCGCGCAAACTGCCAGTCCGAAAGCCAGAACAGGTCAGCGTCCATCGCTCATCTCCCTTCAGAGACAGAGAATCACAGGCCGTTTACAATGGGAATCCCTTTATGGAGCAAGGCCCTAAAGCGTGTCGTTGCAAGCACTCAACAGCAAGCCTTAGAAGGTCGCGGGACAGCAACAATGGGGAGGGGCAAGTCGCAGGTCTGCTTCCGGGAAGCATAGACAGAGGAGGAATCGTTAAGCATCAGTTAATATATTCGGTTCAATTTTTCGTTCAGACATATTTATATTAAATATAATAGTAATTTACTCAGATAGGTACATGGCCTATACTGTATTATATGCGCAAACTAGAAAATACAAATCTTGTAAATATTTAGAAGTAAGCCGTTGGTATATATGTATATTACTTCAAGGGGGAAGGTTTTTATTTTCCCCCCATCACAACTTCTCCAAACAAGGAAAGTCGAACGGTCCGTCAGTCAATGCGCCAATATCAGCGAAACCTTTGTCGCCTTGCATGATCTCCAAACAATCTATGTTAGAAAATATTTCAGCAGATCGGCCTCACGAAATAGTCCAATAGGCAAACCTTTATATTCTTCAGTCTAAAATAGGCTCTCTAACTTTGTCGCTCCACAATACACGAGGATAAGGCATTTTTGCCCGCAAAGTAAGTTCAAAATCCACCAATATTTTCTGTACTTTTGAGTTTAAAATAGGATAGCCTGTTTTTGTGTTGTAATTGAGATATCTATCTGCATAACTATGCTCAGAGTGATGAACTACTACAATAGATTGTATAATTTCAGATATACCGTCTCTTGTTTTATCAAAACTCTTCTGCTCCTCATTCCAAGCAGATTCGTGAAAGTGTTCCCGTAATTCTTCCGATACGATATACAATCCCAAATCTATAGATTTGTTGTGTAATCTTTTTATGTCATGGCCAAAATCACGAATATCAACCTTATTGTGCACAAGGAAAGATTTTAAGTGGCATTCTAAGCTATGACCCAGAGCAAAACATACGGGAAGAATATATTTATCTCTAGCTTGCGAAGACTGGGCATTGATCATTTTATTATATAGTGCATTAAAAGCCTGCCCGTAACTGAACCCCGTGTAGGCATAGCTTACATACAGATCTTCACTATTATCCATAAGCAAAGAATAATTCTTTTTTTTGTTTTTTGCTGTTGAGATTTGTTTTGATCTTATTTCAGCTTTGGATGAATCAGAAAGAGTGTTTTCAACCCATTGGTTCAAACTTATTTTCTGCAACTCAGCCGCAATAGATGCCTGTGCATGAATATCGGGAGATATTCTAAACATAACTTTCCCACTGTATTGCTTTTGGGAATTCTTTCCACTCTCCTCAAAAGAAGAAATGTAGCTATCAATAGCTTGTTCAAAAGCGCTTTTTAAGCCAGAGACAGTGTCAGACTCAAAGGTGATATTGTCATCAATTCCAATGACCCGTCCCAAAAAAATACTTTCTTCAGAAGAATACTCAATACGAGCACTATATCCTCTGTAGTTCATGCCGCTCATAGTAACAATCTCCAAAAATAATCAACTACTCCACTAGCAAACTTGATAGTTTTTTTGTCTGCTTGCGAAGCTCCGCAGAATGAGCTTCTTCGCTCAGTCTGTGATATCATTAAGTGCTATCTCAAACTGATTTGCAAGCAATAAATGCTATCACTGTGAATCGATGCATTTTGGGGGACTCTCAATTCGAATGCTAAGGCCACTTGCGTTTGCAAAGATGCAGTGTGCGACAAACTCTGAGGTCAAATTTACGGCAGTAAGTTGAATGATTTATGCCCGCTGTATGAATGGCGATTTAAGTGACTCTATGTCCGATATGAGGCGGGAACAGAACATCCGGTTGCGCCCACGACGAGGCAAAAGGCGACAGAGGCTTGTAACTCCATAGGCACACATATACGCATCAACCGATGCTGTTGATTGTCGGAACCATTCGCCTCCCGCCGCAAAATCTAGAAGCCGCGCGCCCGGTTATGAAGCGTATGGCTGATGCCAGTCGCGCGGAGGAAGGATGCATCGAGTACGGTTACGCCGAGGACGTGTTTGAGCCCGGGCTCGTCCACGTTAAAGAGCTTTGGACCGATCAGGCTGCTCTCGATTGCCATTTCGCTTCGACACACATTGCTGAGTGGCGCGTAGCGTGGCCAAGTCTCGGCATCGGCGACCGGAACCTGCGCGTTTATGATGTTGGCGAGGCTCGCCAGACATAACTTTTCCGGTCTGCTGGTATTCTCTAAGATGGTCAGGTGCGCCCGCAAGGAGGGCAAATCCGGATATGAGCCTGGGTTTGATAGCCTGAAAAAGCTGCGTCCAGACTAACTGCATTTTTTCTGTAGCCTGCGGCGTTAGTGCCTACAGTTGATGATCCTCCGTTTTCGGAAAATCAGCAGCTGAGTCCGTATGTCTCGAATGAAGGCGGAAATTGCCTGTCTGCTCGTTTCATCCAGCAGACAGGCACATTGACGGATAGGTTTTTCTCTCAGGAGCAAGCGAGTGGCTTTTCAGCCGTACTTTTGCTCCATGCCACGATCGAGATGGGGAAATAGAAACGGATACCGTCTGCGCCCTCCCATGCTCCCATGCCCAGACGATCCTGACCGCCTGCGATATCCTCTGCAAAC
>NZ_WOTA01000037.1 GCF_011516825.1 Acetobacter oeni
GTTGTTCAACAAAGAAACAGCGACTTGCCCTCAGACAAGATCACGCTACCCAGACGTTCTTCTACTGTTCATGCTAAACGTTGTTTAGCGTACTTTCCACACGATGGCCTCTATTGCGGGCACATGACAATCGCGAACAGGAGCGGCATTGCTATTCCAGTGTCGTGAAGCAAACCCGTTACGCTTTGCAGAAGATCGCTGAGAATTTCAGACTGCTAGGGATGATTTTGACATAGGGTCCCCCCCTATGGTACATATCAACGGATGGCCCACACTATCCGTGAGAAGCAGAAGCTGCTGAGCCGCGTGCGCCGGATGAAGGGCCAAGTCGAGGCGATCGAGCGCGCCCTCGAAAGCGAGGCTGGTTGCGAGCAGGTCCTTCATCTCATCGCGGGTGTGCGCGGCGCGATGGCCGGTCTCATGGCGGAAGTGGTCGAGGACCACGTTCGAAGCCATCTGGTCGATGCTGAGAAACATCCGGGGGCGCTCAACGCAGAAGCTGCGGAGCAACTCATGGATGTCATTCGAACCTACCTGAAATAGGAGACCACGGTGAGCGAAGCCGAGGTGCTCACGCCTCCCTCAGGTCATAGCCACGTGTATCTGGGCGAAGGCCACGAACGAGCCGAACGGCGGAGCTGGGCAGTCATCTGGCTCTGCGGCGCGATGATGTTCCTGGAGATTGTCGGCGGCGTCCTGTTCGGCTCGATCGCCCTCGTCGCAGATGGCCTGCACATGTCCACACACGCGAGTGCGCTGTTGTTGGCGGCGCTTGCCTACAGCTACGCCCGTAGGCACGCGCATGACCCCCGCTTCACTTTCGGAACAGGGAAGCTTGGTGATCTCGCCGGGTTCACCAGTGCCATCGCGCTGGCGATGATCGCGCTGTTGATCGGCTACGAGGCCGTCTCCCGCCTGTTCGCCCCCGTCCCGATTCACTTCGGGGAGGCGATCCCGATCGCCGTTCTTGGCTTGCTGGTCAACATCGGGTCCGTATGGCTGTTGAGCGGCGGGGAGCACCATCATCATGGGCATGGCCACAGTCACGCGCATAGCCACACACAACAGGACGATGAGACCGAACACCGCGTCGAGAGCAGCGTTGGCCCATTGACGCTGTCGATTTTCTGAAGCATTTTACCCATACGAACCGGCTGTTGATCGTCTGTTCGTTGGTTGAAGCCGAGCGCTCTGTCGGTGAGCTTGAGACGGTTCTCGGCATCCGGCAGCCGACCTTGTCGCAGCAACTGGGCGAATTGCGTGAAGCGGGAATCATCGAGGGGCGTCGCGAAGCTAAGCAGGTTTTTTATCGGATCGCCGATGCGCGCTCGCTGACGCTCATCTCTATGCTGCACGACCGCTTCTGTGGTGGCGAGTTGGCCGAGTCAGCGACGGAGCAGGGCGGTGCTGCATCAACATCCCACACCGGATCCGCCGACACATCGCCACGAAGGATCATTAGATCGGCGGAGGCCGCACGGTTTGCACGCATCGAACTGCCGCGCAGTTCGGATCGAGACAGGGTCTAAGATCATGCTGCGTCTGGATAGTCATCGGTCTCATGGGGTCGCTTGTCGGAGGCGCGATGGTCGGCGGGGCGTCTGCCATCCTCGTGCTGCTCAATGAGGCGCGCTCTTTGTTCTGCTCATGAACGCCGTCATGGCCGCCGATGGCATTGGCTCCAACAGTTCTCAAAATCTCTCCCACCTCGAAGTTTGGACTTGGCATCGTGACACCTAATGCAACAGCAGATTTTCTGGGCCGGCTGGACTTCGCGTGGATCACGACCCTTCACATCATCTATCCGCCGCTGACAATCGGACTCGCCAGCTTGTTATTCCTAGCGGAATGGCGCTGGGTTGCGACTGATCGCGAGCATTGGTATCGGCTTGTCCGCTTTTTTGAGAGACTTTTCATCGTCAATTTTGCCGCTGGAGTCGCGACCGGCATCACCATGGAGATGGCTTTCGGTATTCTCTACGGTCCCTTTTCCCAAGCTTCGGGACCGTTCTTTGGTCAGGTACTGGGCTACGAAACGATCACTGCCTTCATGTACGAAGCAGGTTTTATTGGGTTGATGATTTTTGGCTGGGGCAAGATCGGCCGCGGCATGCATCTCTTTGCGACCTTCAACGTCGCCCTGTCCTCTTCTCTATCGGCCATGTGGATCATGGACGCGAATTCCTGGATGCAGACGCCGACAGGTGTCGAGCTGAAAGATGGCTATTTCCAGATCTCGGACTGGCTCGCGGCACTCTTCAATCCCGATGTCATTCTGGGCTTCCCCCATATGCTGATCGCCGCGATCGAAGTGGCACTTTGCTTCGTCATCGCTGTCTCGGCGTGGTTCGTGCTCTGCAGGCGCCACGCCGTATTGTTCCAACGCTCGTTGAAATACGCGCTTCTCGCACTCCTGGTCATCGCCCCGCTGCAAATCTATTTGGGCGACGGCTTGGGACTCATCGTTGCGCAGGATCAGCCAGCGGCGCTCGCCGCCATGGAGGGCCACTACCATACCTACAATCAGGATGGGTCGGTTGATACGAGCTGGGAGGTTGTGGGCTGGCCTAACGCCAAGGGCGATGACATGGCTTGGTCAATCACTATCCCGCACGTACTAAGCCTGCTTGAAACCCACACCTGGGATGGAAAGGTACCGGGGCTCGATTCTGTTCCGCCGCAAAACCGCCCGCCTGTCCTTGTACCCTTCTATGCCTTCCGCGTCATGGCCGCTGCAGGCGGCGCGATCATGCTCTTGGCCTGTTGGGGCGCATGGCTCGTCCTGCGGGGCCGCTTCACGGTTGAGCGCATCGTTCGACATCGACTCTTCCTTTGGAGTGCCATCCTGTGTGGCTTCCTGCCTTATATCGCTATCTGGTGCGGCTGGTGGGTGCGTGAGGTAGGGCGGCAGCCCTGGCTCGTTTACGGACTGATGCGCACCGAACAAGGCGTCAGCCATATGAGCGTGACCGCGGCCGCTCTCTGGCTCGCTGGCTACATCTATTTCGAACTCATCGTGTGGGGCAGCACCTGGTACTTCTTCGCCAAGGTCATGCGCCGCGGCCCAGATATGGATAGCCCCGTCGTCCAAGGCGGCAACCAGCATCTGGGCGAACTCGACGCACCCCATGACGGCGCCCCCTCCTATGTCCGTCCGATCTGAGATGATCGGACAAGCACGCAGCATCCTGGCCGGAGCAGAAAAATGGACGGGCTGAGTCATATCCAATCCATCGTCACCTTCGCCTGGTGGATCGCGCTCGATCTGAGCGTGCTCCTCTACATCCTGCTTGATGGTGCCGACCTCGGCGCCGGGGTGTTTTCACTCTTTGTGCGCGACCATCACGAGCGCGGCGCCATCATGTCCGCTATGGCGGGCACCTGGGACGCGAATGAGACCTGGCTGATCGTCGCCGGCGGCGTGCTCTTCGGCACCTTCCCCTTCGTTTATGGCTCGGCCTTCAGCTACCTGATGGTGCCGCTGGCGCTTGCCCTCTGGGGCATGATCACCCGTGCGCTCTCGCTCGAATTCCGCCACCTAGCGGAAACGCCGTGGCAGCGCTTCTCCGATGTTTGCTTCGGCGTCTCTAGCCTCGTGGTCGCGTTCTTCGGTGGCATGGCGGTTGGCGCCATCCTCCAAGGTTTCCCCCTGACCAATACGCCGGGCACGGTGCCGACCTATGTCGGTGGCGCCCTCCGCTTCATCTCACCTTTCAGCATCTGGACCGGCATCGCTGCTGTGCTCGCAGTGGCGTTGTCCGGCGTTCTGTTCATCCGTGCCCGATTTGAGCATGGCGAGCCAATCAGAGAGCAGGCCGCGCGCTGGACCGGCACGATCTTCTATCTCGCGCTTGCCGCCGTTGCGATCACGGTCGTCATCAATGCTGTGATATTCCCCTGGGCGGCGAACAAATGGTTCGGTTCGCATTTTTGGGTCTGGGGCCTTGTGTTACTTGCCGTGGTCTTCGTTGCATTCAAGATGCGCGAGGCCAGCCGGCAAGATCGCGACGTCGCGGCCATCCTTTGGTTTAATCTTGCGGTCGCCATCATGGCGGTCGCGATGATGGTGACCGTTTATCCCTGGATCGTGCCGGGAACCTGGACGATCTACGCGGGTGCGAGCCCGGCGGTCTCACTCGTCACCTTCACCCTGACCATGGGCGGCTTCTTCCCAGTGATGCTCGTGTACAATGCCTATCAAATCTGGGTCTTTCGGGCGCGCATTACGGCGCTCGCTGCCTATCACTGAGGTGAGCACGCCGGGCCGAAGGACCTACCATGACGTCCCATAAGGCTCCCATGCCGCGCGGGGTCAGCCGCGCGCTGGATGGCTGGCTCCGCCGCCGCGCCGCTATCGCGAAGCAGCCCTTGCGGGGCGCCATTCTGCTCGGCGCCGTGAACGGCCTGCTACTGGTGCCCGAGGCCTGGCTTCTTGCCCGCAGCATCACCGCCGTGGTCTTCCAGCATCGCGGGCTTGCGGCGGTGGCGCCCTCGCTCGCCATCATCCTTGGCATCGCCCTGCTACGGGCATTGCTCAGCCATGGTGCCACCATCGCCGCGATGGCCGCGAGCACCCGGGTGAAGACCGATATCCGGCACGCGCTGCACGCGAAGATCGCGGCCCTCGGACCGGGCTTCCTCGGCACCCAGCGCAGCGGGGACCTCGCGAGCCTGCTCGTCGAGGGCGTCGATGCGCTCGACAACTACTATGCCGCCTACCTGCCGCAGATGGCGGTCGCGACCTTCCTGCCCGTGGCGCTGCTCGCCTTCATCTTTCCGGTGGACTGGGTCTCCGGCATCATCTTGCTCCTCGGCGCGCCGCTGATCCCGATCTTCATGATCCTCATCGGACGCGGCACCGAGCGCCTGAACCAGACGCAATGGCGCCGCCTCGCGCTGATGAGCGCCCATTTCTTCGATGTGGTGGAGGGGCTCTCGACCCTGAAACTCTTCGGCGCCAGTCGGGACGCGGCCGGGCTGATCGGCCGCATGTCGGAAGACTACCGTCTGAGCACGATGCGGGTGCTGCGCGTCGCCTTCCTCTCCTCCCTGGTGCTGGAATTCTTCACCACCCTCGGCGTCGCCGTGATCGCCGTCTTCGTGGGATTCCGGCTCTATTATGGCGAAATCCAGTTCCTGGCCGGTCTCTTCGTGCTGCTGCTGGCCCCGGAATTCTTCCGCCCCCTGCGCGCCATGGGCACGCAGTATCACGCCAGGATGGAGGCGATCGGCGCCTCCGAGCGGATCGTGGCGCTGCTGGAAACGCCCGAGCCGGAGACACCCGCGGGCGTCGCGGCGCTGCCCGCCGGATCGGGCATCCTCCGCTTCGAGCAGGTTTCCTTTTCCTACGCGCCGGGCGAGCCCGTGCTGGAGGCGATCCAATTCGCCATCGCCCGCGGCGAGCGTGTGGCGCTGGTGGGCCCGAGTGGTTCCGGCAAAAGCACGGTGGCGCGGCTGCTGCTCGGTCTCGCCCGGCCTGACAGCGGACGAATCACCCAGGGCGACATCGATCTCGCCAGCATCGCGCCAGATGCCTGGTTCCGGGAGAGTTCCTGGATGCCGCAACGGCCGACCCTCTTCGCCGGCACGCTTGCGGAGAACATCCGCCTTGGTGCGCCCGATGCCTCGATGCCAGAGATCATCCGCGCGGCGGAGGCGGCCGAGGCGCACCTCTTCATCAGCTGCCTGCCCCACGGCTACGAGACGGTGATCGGCGAGCGCGGCCAGGGCCTGTCGGGCGGCGAGATCCGGCGTGTCGCCCTCGCCCGCGCGCTGCTGAAACCCGCGCGCCTGCTGGTGCTGGACGAGGCCGAAGCCAGCCTGGACGCGGAGACGGCCAGTCTCATCCGTGCCGCGATCGTGCGCCTGCCGCGCGACATCAGCGTGCTCCTCATCGCCCACCGCCTGGAAAGTGCGGAGGCCGCCGACCGCATCCTGGTCCTGCGCCAGGGCCGCATCGTCGAGGAAGGCACCCCCGCCACTCTCCGGGCGGGCACAGGGGATTACGCCGCGATGAGCGCGCTCTATCACGAGGGCGCGGCATGAGGGATTTCCTGCGTCTCCTCCGGCTGCTCGGGCCCAGCTGGCGCTGGCAGGCGACCGGCATCCTGCTCGGCGTGCTCGTCATTGTCAGCAATGTCGGGCTTCTGGCGCTGTCGGGCTGGTTCATCGCCGGCATGGGGCTCGCCGGGCTCGGCCTGCTGCGCATTGAGTATTTCCTGCCGGCGGCGGCCATCCGGGCCCTGGCCATCGCCCGCGCCCTTGGCCGCTACCTGGAGCGGCTGGTGACGCATGAGGCGACCTTCCGTCTGCTCTCCGATCTCCGCGTCTGGTTCTATATCCGGCTCGAACCGCTGGCGCCGGCGCGCCTGCAGCGCCATCGCGCGGGCGACCTTCTGAGCCGCATCCGTGCCGATATCGACAGTCTCGACAATGTCTATCTGCGCGTGCTGGCGCCGAGCGTTACCGCCCTGCTCTGCACCGTCCTGATCCTGGGTTTTCTGGCGCGCATCAGCACCGGCGCGGCACTCGCCGATTTCCTGGGTCTGGCGCTGGTGGGTCTCGCCCTGCCGCTGGCGGCCTTTCGTGCCGGTCGCCGCAGCGGGCGGCAGGCGGTGGCACTGCGCGGGCAGCTGCGCGCCGAGATCGCCGATACCGTGCGTGGCTTCGAGGAGTTGCAGGTTTTTGGCGCGATGGAGCGCCAGACCTCGCGACATGAGGCGGCCTATGCGCAGCTGACCGCGCTGCAGCGGCGGGAGACGCTGGTGGAGGCGGCGGCCGGTGGCGCCGCGCTCTTCCTGGTCCAGGCGACGATGCTGGCAGCCCTCGTGGTCTCGATCCCGCTCGCCATGGCTCGCACCCTGCCGGGGCCGGACATCGCCATGATCGCGCTGCTTGTGCTGGCGAGCTTCGACGCCGTCAGCGGCCTGCCCGGCGCGTATCGCGCGCTGGGGCAGACGCTGGCCGCCGCCCGACGCATCTTCGAGATCGTGGATACCGAGCCTGCGGTGCGCGAACCCGCGCAGGAAGCCGCCCCGCCCACCGGGTTCGACATCACCTTCCGCCACGTCTCCCTGCGCTATGATGACGCGGAGGCCTGGGCGCTGCGGGATGTGAGCTTCCATATCCCGGCGGGCGGCGCCCTCGGCGTGATGGGGACGACCGGATCGGGCAAGACCAGCCTCGGCAATCTTCTGCTGCGCTTCTGGGAGTTTCAGGAGGGCGAGATCCTGGTGGGCGGCGTGCCCATCCGCACGCTGTCCGGCGACACGATGCGGTCCTATTGCGCGGTGATCGCCCAGCAGACGCATCTCTTCAACACCAGCATCCGCGAAAACCTCCGCATCGCGCGACCCGCCGCGACCGCCGCCGAGATGGAGCGGGCGCTGCGCGACGCCGGCATCCTGGACGAGGTGCGTGCTATGCCGCAGGGGCTCGACACTATGGTGGGCGAGATGGGCACGCGCCTTTCCGGCGGACAGGCGCGGCGCGTGGCGATCGCCCGCGCCTTCCTCAAGGATGCGCCGATCCTCATCCTGGATGAACCAACCGAAGGTTTGGACGCGTTTTCTGAGCACATCGTGATCAACGCACTCGGACGCCTCAAGCAGGGCCGCACTACACTTCTCATCACGCATCGGTCACAAGCCCTGCGTGATATCGCTCAGGTTTTTGAGCTGGAGCGCGGCACCGTCTTGTGCCGCTCCAAGACATAGAAAGGGGGCGTGCGGTATCAGCACGCCAGAAGTGACCAGGATGTTATTTTGAGGTCTGTAGGGAATCATCGTGAGTTGATAACTGCGGCTGTGAGATAGATCATTGCCGTAAATGTTCTATCCGTTTTTCCGCTTCGCATGGCGATCCGCTTGAATTCTTTTGAGTTTACAGAAGAGATTTTCGATAGGTGGCGCGATTTGAAGGTATGGACATCGAATGGGCGCTTGTTGAGACGGTTTTTGCGCTGGGAGATGACGGTTTTGGCGCCCCGCCGCTCCAGTTCATCTGCAATAGAGCGGATATCGAAAGCCTTGTCCGCAATCTATGCGGGCAATCCATAGCACTCCCTCAAAAAACATCCGGTTGTTCTTCCCACTCCGTCCGCCGAAGCCGCCGGCCTTCGTTACGGCATTCACGAGCTCCGACCGCGCAACACCTCCCATTCCGGCCAGGACGATCGGGAAGGGGCAGCCAAGCAAGTCGCAAACCGGCCCATGCAATATGATGGCCATGCCTGTCCTTCAGATGATCATTCAGATAGGCCGAGAGCACCATGGCGTGGTTATGTTCCGTATCGTGCGCGGCATAGAGCAGCGTCATGGGACCGAGCTTCGACAAATCGGCGAGTTGAGCGACGGCTTCGTCATTTCGCGTCAGTTCGGCGCGGTAGCGGTGGCCAAACTCGGCCCAACGCGCCGGATCGTGACCGAACCATTCTCGCAGTTCCGTGCTTGGCGCGATCTCCTTGAGCCACAAGGTCAGTGCGGCACGGTCCTTGTGCAGGCCCCGCGGCCAGAGCCGATCCACCAACACACGCGCGCCATCATCCTTGTCCGGCGGATCGTAGACGCGCTTAACGCGAATGTCAGAGACGGCACGGGCCATGGTCAGCCGATTTCTGCTGGAGCGTGATCCAGGAAGATTGTCAGAAGAAGGGACGTGTCCTCGATCGCCTTGACCGAATGCGGCGCGCCTCCCGCGAGATAGACCCACTCATTGGTCCATATATCCCACTTTCACGGCGACACCATGGAGACAGGACGGCGACGCGACAGCGACAGCACGGCGTCGCTGGGCCAAAAAAAATCGGCATCGGCTCCTGGTGGTGTCGCCGTTCGCAAAACGACAGCGGACGATACGGGCATGGATACGCTCGATCGACCCATTCTTTTTCGCAAGAAGCGCCTCAAGGAGTTTCGAGGCCGGGGCCGGCTATATAGTTGGCTGCGGGCTCATAGCGAGAAGATCGCCGCCGGCATGGAAAGCGGCGAATACTCGTGGGCGCTGATCTGTGCCGAATGCACCCGCCACGGTGTGGTCGGCAAGCACGGGGAGCCCCCCACTAGGAAGGCAGCTTCGAAAGCATGGCAGACGCTGTGCCGCGATCTAGCGGTGTCGGGCGAATCGCCAACGCGTCGTCTTGAACGCCCGACGCCGCCTTCCCGCTTTCCGAAGGGTTGGACCCCTCCAATCGTCAGCGAGAGCGAGGTTCCGGTGCCGGCCTATCTACGGCCACCTGAGACCGCGCTCGTCCCATCCCCCCCTCCTCCGCCGCTGGCGCTGCCCGAAAGGCAAGCCGGTGACGATCTGCCGGAGCCCGGAAGCATGGAAGCGTTCCTGCGCTCGGCGGACAAGGCCGACTGGTATCTGCTCGGTGGCAAGCGAAGGCGGAGGACGGAGGCTTGAAGCGTGCAACATCTAAAAGGAGTGAGATTATGCCTGACGGACAGATTAAGCCGCTGGATCGGATGCCGATCCTGTGGATCGCCATGGGAAGGCAGCGGGTCGGCAAGACCGCGCTGCTGAACACGGCGGTCCAGTATTTCCGGGCGGGTGGCAACCCGATCCGCGTGTGGAACGCCGACCAGCAGAACCGCAGCCACACGCTGTCGGTGTTCTTCCCCGACGCCGAGGAGGTCCCGAATGCCGGGCTCGAAGACGGCAAGACGTGGATCGAGGAGCGGATCGAAGACCTGATCCGGCACCGCTATGACGCCGTGCTGGATGTAGGCGGCGGCGCGACCGGCTTCTCACGGCTGGTCCAGGAGGTGCCGCTGCTGGAGGCCATCGAGGGCAGCGCCGTCCGTGTAGTCGGCCTGTTCTGCATCGGCCCTGAGACCGCCGACCTGGATTACCTCGAACAGTTCGCCGAGGTGGATATGTTCATGCCGGCGGCGACGGTGATCGTGGCGAATGGCGGTTTGGTGCTGAGCGGACGATCAATTGGTGGCGCCTTCAAGCCGATCCTGGAGCATTCGGCGATTAGGGCGGCGATGGCAAAGGGCGGCCGGTTGGCAATGTTTCCCGCGCTAAGCTGCATGTCGCAGGTGACGGATCGGGGCCTGACCTTCGCCGAGGCTGCGAAGGGCCAGGCCAAGCCGGGGGGCGAGCCGCTGGCCTTGTTCGATCGGGCGCGGGTCAATCGTTGGTGGACCCGCGACGTGCCAGAGTTCTTCGCCAACATCCCGCGCGAGTGGCTGCCGGTTGCGGCGGCCGATGTGCGGGAGAGCGAGGCCGGCTGATGGACAGCACGAGCCCGACTGTGCCGCACCCACCCGAGGGCGAAGGCCCAAAAGATTGGGTAGCGGAGTTTCGCCGCAAGACTGATGAGGTCCGGGCGGCGGCGGCGGAATGGGCGGTGCGCTGGGATGAGCCGGAGGGCCGGTTCATCTCAGCATTGATGGGCGCGATGGAGGTCGTTGGTAATCTTTCGGCCTCGGCGCAGGCCGCGTTCGTCCAGACTTCGCGGGACGGACGCGCAGCCGCAGAGGCCGACCTTTTGAGGGCCAAAGAGATACATCAGGCGGCACAACTTGCCCTGACGCAAATCCGGAACATCGAGCTGGCGGCGAAGGCCGAGCACGAGGCCGTGGCTGTCCAGATGATCGACCGGACCCTGCCGCTGTTCATCAAGCGGCTGGAGAATGTCCTGGTCATCCGCGAGCAGCGTTGGAACAAGGACGTGGCGCGCCGGCGCTATGTAACGGCCGGCGCGGTGGTCTTGGCGATCTTCCTGAGCGGCTTCGGCTTGGCGCGATGGGAGGACTATGGACGGCTGGCGAGGATCGATAATTGCCTGGACCATCCGATCCAGGCAAGCGGACATTTTTATTGTCGAATTGATCAATGAAGGCCGCGCCGTTCGCAGACATCCGCGGCAAAGGTCGAGCGTCTCAAATTGGAGGACGATCGATGCGAATAGGACAGAAATGGTATTTACGCTCGGGCATTGCCCTGGGCGTTCTAGCGTCTGCGCTCGGGGGCGGTGTACCGGCCTGGGCGCAGGTGACGTTGAACGGGCCGCCGATCCAGGTCACGCCCTACGTGAGCGAACCGGGCGTGCCGACGGTGACGATCACGCCGGGTTCCACCAACCCGCTTGGTGGAGATACCGATCCGAACGGGGGTGGGGCAGGCGGCAGCACAGGGACGGGCACTTCGACAAGCGCGGGCAGCAGCGACGCGCTCAATACCCTGCTGGCACAGTCCTGGGGCGCTACTGCGGTCTCCGAAGCGGAGGCAGTCGGCGTGAATCCGTCGGCGTTGGCAGCGACCTGTGTGGCCGAGAGCGGATGCACGAATGCCGGGACGAATGGGACCGCAACCGGGGCATTTCAGATGCAACCGGCGGCGTTCCAGGATGGCTTGGCAACTGCATTGGCAGCCGACCCGGCTTTGGCATCGCAGATCGTTCAGGGTTCGGCTGGGCAAAGCGACCCGACAACGGAGGCTATCGCTGCATCAGGCTATCTGATGCAGGCGAACACGGCGCTAACCAGTGCCGGCGTTACGAACCCAACCGTGCTTGACGCACGGGCGTATTACAACTTTGGTCCAAATGCCGGTGTGCAGATAGCGCAGGCACCGCCGACCGCCTTGATGAGTGATTACATCAGCTCGGCGGCTTTGTCGGGAAACAACATTTCAGCGACCGAGACGGTCGCTCAATGGCAGTCGTCGGTCAGTTCAAAGATCGGTAACGCTGCCTCACAGACGGTTCTGTCGTAAGGAGTGATGGTGATGAGCAAGAGATGGATTTTACTGGCCGCGATCGGGGCAATTAGCATGAGCCCCATAGCGAGCAAAGCCGCAACGGTGGTGCGGCCCGAGCCCGGCTTGGCCTGCATGCTGCTGGATGATCATGATCTTGCAGCGACGGTGCAGAGCCAATTGCCACCGATCCGATCGGCCCCGTCTGCGAGCGCGCCGGCGATCGGCTACCCTGCTGAGATTGTCTTCGTGCGCGAGCCGGTCCAGGAAAAGGCTGGCTACGTGGCGGTCGTGAAGCTGAATGCGCAACCTGGCTGGATCGAAGCGAGCAAGCTCCAACCCTGGCACGCGATGAACGGTCGCCCCGGAAAATGTATCCCGTCGCTGATGTCGAACGGTCTTCTCGGAAGTGACATCCAACACTGACATCCAACGCCAGTTGGAAAAGGGTTACGCGCGATGGATGGGCACTACAACCAGGGACCGGCGAATAAGCCGACGCGACCGAAGCGCCGTTTTCGGTTTAAGCGACCTTCGCCGTTCGTGTTCATGATCCTGAGCGCGGCGTTGTTCCTGATTGGGTCGGCGAGCTTCAACGGCCATGGGTCGCGGCAGATGGCGGAAATCGGCGTTGGTGGCGCGGTGATCGCGATTGCCGCGATTGTGGGGTTCATCCTGTAATCTCAATCCATCACCCCGGAGAGGCCGCCGAAAAGCGCCGCTTGCGGCGCGCGGCCTCGTAGGCCCGGAGGGCGCGCGAAGCGCGGGTTGTTTCCACCAGCGCGACCTGTTGGCACATGACGAAAAGGCCGACCCTGACCGGGCCGGCCTTTCGTTTGTGGGGGCTTAGTAGGGGAGGTCCGCCTCGGTCAGTGCCGGGGCCTCCCAGATGATGCAGGTGTGGTCGATGTCCCGGTGGTAGGTTTCGATGTGGCGGATCGAGTAGCCCTGATCGAGGAGGGCCGCGTTGTCGATGTCCGAGTCCAGGTCCGTAGCGATGGTGCCGTTGTCCAGTTTGGTCATGTCCCGTGTCTCCGATCTGTTCAGCGGAATTGCTGATAGGCAGTGCGATCGACGGGCTTCGGGACGGGTCAACCTCCGCGGAGGGAGGACCGGAGCCACGCGCAGCCACGCGCAGGCGCTTCTTCAGCGCCGAGCATGGCGAGCATGGCGAGGACCGGACTGGAGCGGCCCCGAATGGGTGCCCGTAGGGCAAGGTTGACGCGGCACGACCTTGCCCGGCGATAGACTGAAAGATCAGCAGGCGAGCTTTTGTTGGTGGGGGTGGGGCTGCACGGGTGCCGCTGCCTCCCCTCACCCGCGCCGTTCGCAATCCGGTGGCCCACCCTGACGGGATGGAGGGCTGAGGATGAGAGCTGAAACCGTAATCGAGGCTTGGTTGTCCCGCTTCAAGCGCCGCCATGAAAGCGGCGTCTCGGTGGCCCAGGAGGATCAGCCTGACCGTGCAGCAGCCCTTGGCGCGCTGGGGGAGGCATTGGTCGCCGGAACGATCCGCGACATGGGCTGGCCAGTGTTGCGCAATGTCGTGCTCCGCGAGCGCGGAAGATCGGCTGAGATCGACGTGATCGCGCGGGCGCCGGGCGCGCTGGTGGTGCTCGAGGTGAAGACCTGGTCGGGGTTTATCCTGGGCGCGGCGCAGGCCCCATCATGGACGCGGCACGGTCGAGGCGATGAGGCTGTGGCGATGCCGAATGCGGTGGCTCAGAACCGCGCGCATGTCACCGCCGTTGAGCGCGCGATCGGCGATCGAGAGGTGCCGGTGTGGGGTTTGGTGGTGAGTGCCGGGCACGCGCGCTTTGCCCCGGCGTTGCGGGCGCATATCGTGCCGGCGGCGGAGCTGTCCGGCGTGCTGCGGCATGGCGCGCGTGCCGACCATGGTGAAGTGCGGAGGATCGAGCGGGCCTGGGCGTCGCTCGGACGCGAGGCTGCCCGCAGTCCCAGCAGGCTTGCGGCGCATATAGCCAGACTTCAGGCCCGCTACAGGGACTGAACCTGGTATCCGGCTTAGCTGCGATCCGCAGTCGTGCTACAGAAAGAGCATGTGTTCCAATTACCAGCGCACGAAAGCCTATCGGAGCTATGTGGAGGAATTCACCCACATCCGGCTCCCGCTGCGTTTTCCGGAGCCCCATGCGGCGCCGAATCTTGAGCCACAACCCGAGGTCCGGCCGACCGTCACCGCGCCGGTCTTTCGCCGCCTGGAGGACGGGGTTGAGATGGTTAGCGCCAGGTGGTGGTTGGTGCCCTGGTGGCACAGGGGCGCTCTGAAGGAATTCAAGCTGGCGACCTTCAACGCGCGCGCTGAGACGGTCGCAAAAAGCCGCACGTTCCGCGACGCTTTCAAGCAGCGTCGCTGCTTGGTTGCCGCCGAAGGTTGGTACGAATGGACTGGCGAGAAGGGTCAAAAGACCAAATGGCGCTTCACGCCAAAGGATGGCGGGCCGATCTGTTTCGCGGGGATTTGGGACCGCTGCAAGACGACGGATGCCGGTGAGATCGAGAGCTTCACCATTATTACACAGCCGGCCGGATCGATGCTGAACGCTTACCATGATCGGGCGCCGGTCGTGCTTCGGCAGAGCGAGTGGTCAACATGGCTGGATTTGGAGGCCGATCCTCAACCGCTCCTTGGCCCTGAGAGCATCGACCAGTTCGATGTCGCCTATGTCTCCGGCCCCGAGGTGCCATTTCGGCACGGCGACGTATGAGCCATGAGAGCATCTAGCATTGGGCGACCCCACGAAGGATTTTCATGTCCCAAGAAGAGTTAATTTCGAAGTGGTTTAGCTTAGCCGCAGATTTGAGGGATGATTGTTTATCACTCCTTGGTCAAACCAAGGTCGAATTGACTGAACCGCTTGATGAGAATCCAGACCTTTTCGCCTTTTTGCTCTTTTGCCGCACGATCACGAATTTCAAAGGCGCAATAAGTCTCTATCAGCAAGGTCTCATCATCGAGGCCCAAACGCTGCAGCGCTCATGTTTCGAGAACTCCATTTGGCTGAGAAGGTTGGCGCATGAAGGGCCGGCTTTCGCGAAAGCGATTTGGGATGATGGGCGATATAACGAAGCCAGCTTTGCAAGTGTGTTGGTCGCTGGGACCACAGACCTAAGCACGCGTGCCGAGATTGAAGAACGTATCAAACTTGGCAAGGGCGGAAAACGGATCAACGCCAAGGATGGACAATCGTTGGAAGGCGCCAGTGAGGACTATGCGGAGTTTCGCCGACTTAGCATGAGCGCTGCACATCCATCTTCAACAGCGCTCCTGCGGCATTTCGTGAGAGATGGTACGACGGGTGAGCTGGAGATTGCTGTCGAGGTGGTCGAGGATGACCAGGAACTCGTCACGAATCTTTTCTTCACAGTTGCCGCGCTGATGAACACGTTGAATTCGTTCATCGAGTGTGCGTCCCCGCCAGAGGGATTGAGCATCCGGAACGCTATGGCGGCCCGGATCGTTGAATTGCAGGCGCAATCCCGAATAGCCGATTGAAACTCACCCGGTTTGCTTGATGCTGAGCCTCGCTCGATTGGCGCGCAGCGCCGGCATGCGAGGTAGCGGCGCCGGGCTGGGGAAGGCTGTGGGGCGAAGCCCTGCAGGCGAGCAGCCCTGCGCTGCGCACGCGAGCGTGCCCCACTTGCCTCGAAGCGACATAAAGCCCGGCCGAACCTGGAAACCAGAAAACGCCGGCCCCGTGAGGGACCGGCGCTGCTGTGGCGGCACCCCCTAGAAGGGGATGTCATCTCCGGAGAGGTCATCGACCGGCGGGCGGTTGCCGGCACCGACCAACTCGCGATCGTCCTCGCGGCGGCTCTGGCGATTGGTGGAGGGTGCATCGAGCAGTGTCAGCTCGCCGGCGTAGTTTTCGAGGTGGATTTCGGTCGTGTAGCGCTCGTTGCCGGCGTTATCGACCCACTTGCGGGTCCGCAGCTTGCCTTCGAGGTCGATCTTGCTGCCTTTGGCGACGAATTTCTCGACGATCTTCACCAGGCCCTGGTTCCAGACCACGATGCGGTGCCATTCGGTGCGCTCGACCCGCTCGCCGCTGGTGCTGTCGCGCCAGCTATCGCTGGTGGCGAGGGAGAAGCTTGCGACGCGATTGCCATTGCTGACGGTGCGGATCTCGGGGTCGATGCCGACGTGGCCGAGCAGGTTCACTTTGTTCTTCGATCCAGCCATCTTCTTCACTCCTAAAAACCTTCGGAGGTGAGCCGGCGGCGCCGGTTCCAACCTCTCGGGGTGCGGTCGACGGGACCGGTGAGGAGCGTGCGGAAATCCCTGAGAACGGCAGTGGTGCGGGAGCGCAGCGACCCGGTGCCGTTCGAACCGGAGGCGCTTTGCCCGTCAGAACAGGCGCATTAGCGCCTGGACGGCAAAGCGGGGATTGAAGCGCCAGCGACGGCCGGTCTAGACCGCAGCACCCTCCCGAGAGGTCCAGAACCGCGTCACCGTCTCCCCCTCCCGTTCGGTTCCAAAGGAGTGAGGTTGGGTGGTCTTCAGAAGACCGGGGTGCAGCTCGGCCCCTTTGTCGGCTCGACCGGACTCCGCCCGCCACCCCCAAAGCAGCCGTGCGAGCGCCCTCCCTGCCACCAGCGCCGGCCGCGAGAGACTGGGCATAGCGGCGCCGGGTGCCCCCGAATGGCGATGGCGACCGTGGTCGTCCAGTGGCCGGAAGGTTCGAGGAGAGAGAAACGCCGCCAAGGGCGACCGGAGCATGGAAGGCATGCCGGACACGGGGCGAGGGCGCCCCAGCCGAAAGGGGTTACGACCGAAGAAAATCCTCGATCTGCGCTGTACGGCTGGAATCGATCGTGCGACTCTGCTGAATCGAAAGTCGCGCGAGGGGATCGAGAGAATGCAGGATCGGTGCGTCATGCTACGGGCGGTGAACCCGGAACGGAACGTCAACCGTTCATGGGTGTGTCGCATCGAGCGAGATCTGTTCGGGGCGTGCGTGGTGAGCGTGACGTTTGGCCGGGCGGGGACGCACGGGCGGACGATCCGCCGTATGGTTTCGGGGGTCACGACACGAAAGTGTACTTTACGTACGCTTAGAGTGAACCCGACAAGAACATTGAGGCTGTTCTGCTGAGAGCTCGATAGACTGTCGGACGAGAGATGGAAAAGACTTCGGCTAGATCGCTGATGGAGTAATCGCCGGTATCATACATCCGGCGAAGCTCCTTCTGCTGCCGGTCAGAGAGCTTAGGTTTTTTCCCGCGTAGCTTGCCTTTGGCGCGGGCGACCGCCATGCCTTCGCGGGTGCGCATCCGGATCAGATCGGCTTCAAACTCCGCGAAAGTCGCCAAGATGTTGAAAAACAGTCTACCCATCGGATCTGACGGATCGTGAATGCTGCTCCCAAGTTGAAGCTTCACACCACGGGCTGTCAGACTATCGCCAATGGCTCGCGCGTCAGGGACAGATCGGGCCAGCCGATCAAGCTTTGGCACGACCAAAGTATCGCCACTGCGAACAGCCGCAAGGGCTTGATCAAGGCCGGGTCGCTCCCGGTTCGTGCCAGTAAAGCCTTTGTCCGTGTAGATGCGATCGGCAGCAACACCGAGTTTGAGAAGTTCCTGCTGCTGGACCGCGAGGTCCTGTTTGTCCGTCGAGCATCGGGCATAGCCGATCAATGTGTGCGTCATGCGGGAAAGTGTAACGTATAACGCCCCATAAATGCAAAAAATATGGTACCATCTATATGAGACTCGGCTTTCGGCTGTTTTTCTGCCTTGGCAGGTGAACCAGTGATCGTCCGTTCAATGATCCCCTTCCGGACACATGAAGGAGACATCCGATCATGGCGCGGCGCCGTCTTCTGACCCGTGAAGCTCTCGCCCGACATTACGAGCCTTCTGTCGATGATCGCGAGATCACGAGACATTTTACACTCAGCCAGGATGACTTCGATCTGATCGCAACCCGCCGCGGAGAAACCTCCCGATTGGGTTTCACGATGGTCATGCTCTACATGCGCTGGCCGGGACGGGTACTGGAATCTGGTGAAACACCACCGGCTCCCATTCTGTCATTTGTTGCGCGGCAGCTCGACCTGTTCCCTGGGCTCTGGTCCCATTACGGACGTCGTGACGAAACCCGTCGATCCCATCTGGCCCACCTGATGAAGCGTTATGGCTACCGAACCTTCGATCGGTCGGCATTTCATGACATGACCGGTTTCGCGATGCCAATTGCACATCATGTGACCCAGCCATCCCGCATGGCTGCGATCCTGATTGACGAGATGCGTCGCCGAAGCATTCTCCTGCCGTCGGTCACTGTCATTGAAGCCTTGGTGCGCCGTGCTCGCCAGCAGGCCGATCACCTTGTCCATGACGTCCTTGCAGGGGATCTGCCGCCGGAAACCCGTTGTCGTTTGGACAAAATGCTGGAGCGTCGTGGCGATCGCAGTGCCTCCTGGCTCTCGTGGCTGCGTAACCCGCCCTTGTCACCAGCCGCGCGCAATATCCTGCGATTGCTGGAACGCCTGGAGTATGTACGATCCCTGAACCTCGACAGCGCTCGCGCCACGACCATACCGCGTGTGGCCTTTGACCGTTTGAGCGAAGAAGCTGCCCGGATTACGCCCCAGCATCTGGCCGAGCTTCGGTCATCCCGTCGTTACGCCATTCTGGTGGCAGCCGGGGTCCGACTTGAGGAGGTTCTAACCGACGCGACCCTCACAATGATGGACAAACTCCTCGGAAGCATGATGCGCCGTGCCGAGCACCGGATCCGTGACAAAGCGATTGTCACCATGCGATCGTTGCAGGCCCAGCTTCGTCTGCTGACAACCTCCTGCCGTCATCTGATTGAGGCGCGTGATCAGGGTGTTGATTCACTGTCTGCCATTACGGGAATTGACTGGCCCCGCCTCCAGGACGCCATCGGCAGGGCTGAAACCCTGACAGCTCCAGAGACCATTGATCGCACGGCCGAACTGATCAACCGGCATCGCTCTCTTCGTCCTGCCATTGGTCCATTCCTGAACGCGTTCCAGTTTCAGGGTGGTCGCACGGTACAGGGATTACTGAAGGCGGTGCAGATCATTGGAGACCTCTATCGGACCGGTAAACGCCGCTTGCCTGACTCCTGTCCGATCCGTTTCATTCCGCCTTCCTGGCACAGCTTTGTCAGGCCAGAGGGAACAGTCATACGACAGGCTTACGAACTCTGTGTTCTGACCCAGCTGCGCGAGCGTCTGCGTGCCGGAGACATCTGGGTAACGGAAAGTCGCCAATACCGCGCATTCGACACCTACCTTCTTCCGGAAGCCACGTTTGCAGCGATGCGCGCGCAAGGACCGTTGCCTCTGGCGATCAATGCTACGGCTGACACGTTCCTTTCTCAACGGCGTGCAGTGCTGGAAACCGCGCTGAACCGGGTGACGGCTCTTGCCAGGAAGGGCGAGTTGTCACAGGTCCGGCTTGATGCACATGGTCTTGTGATTTCGCCTCTGAAAGCAATTACACCCCCTGCTGTGGAAGAGTTGAGGCGGGCGGCTTACGACCGGCTGCCACGGATCAAGATTACTGATCTTCTGCTGGAAGTGGACCGCTGGATCAGCTTCACCGACTGCTTTACCCATCGCCGTTCCAGCCGTGTCGCGGATGACAAAAACGCCCTGCTGACGGTGATCCTGGCGGATGGGATTAATCTTGGTCTGACACGCATGGCCGACACCTGTCAGGGTGCCACCCTGCGCCAGTTGGCGCATCTGCATGACTGGCATATCAGCGAGACCGGATACGCCGAAGCCCTTGGCCGTATGGTTGCAGCCCATCGTGGGCTGCCGCTGGCGTCACTCTGGGGAGACGGCACATCGTCCTCAAGTGATGGTCAATTGTTTCATGCAGGTGGCAGAGGCGCTGCGATCAGCGATATCAATGCGCGCAATGGCAGTGAACCGGGCGTCAGTTTCTACACCCACATCTCCGATCAGTATGATCCGTTTTCGACCCGGGTGATTGCGGCGACGGCCGGTGAAGCACCCTATGTTCTGGATGGGCTGCTGTATCATGCCAACGGGCTTTCCATTGAAGAGCATTATACCGACACGGGTGGGGCGTCAGATCATGTTTTCGGGCTGATGCCATTCTTCGGTTATCGATTTGCGCCCAGGATACGGGATCTGAAAGAGCGGAAACTTCACCTGTTTCCGGGACAACACCCGGGCGAACTTCTGGGTGGGATGGCCGGTGACCTGATCAATACCAACCATATTGTGGAATACTGGGACGACCTGCTGCGTCTCGTCACATCTATTCGGAGTGGAACCGTGACCGCTTCGGCCATGCTGCGCAAACTCGGATCTTACCCCCGTCAGAATGGTCTGGCTGTGGCTTTGCGCGAAGTCGGCCGGATCGAACGGTCAATTTTTATGCTCGACTGGATACAGGATCTGGATTTGCGCAGACGAACCCAGGCTGGACTCAATAAGGGAGAAGCCCGGAATGCGCTGGCTCGGGCGCTCTTCTTCAATCAGCTTGGCGAACTGCGGGATCGGCGTTTTGAAAATCAGGCCTATCGGGCGTCAGGTCTGAACCTGCTGGTGGCAGCGGTCATCCTATGGAATACGCGCTATCTTCAGTCTGCCATCACGACGCTCGGTATTTCAGATGACCTGGCCCAGCATATCGCACCCCTCGGCTGGGAGCATATTTCTCTGACAGGCGACTATCGCTGGAATGTCGATGAGCAGCCCGAAGCTGGCGCGTTACGACCGCTTCGGGTACCTGCATCCCTACTTGTTGCGTGAGCCTCAATGTGGCCAGTTCTACAGGTGTTCACTCCAAGCGTACGTAAAATACACTTTCGTGTCGTGATCCCTTCATAGGGGGATATGTCTGTCATTTCTTTGTCCTGTAGATGATTTTTACTTTTCTGTTGCCGGATCCAGTCTGAAATTTGTGGCTGTCCTCCCGTCATGAAGGTCGCGGGTGTGAGATTATTTTTTCAATTTCAACGTTCGGAGCGTCGGATGTAGGTTTTTCCGGAATTTCCAGTCATTTTATATATTAGCATTGCATAATATTTAACTTCACGACTCCGGGATTTCCTCTCCCTGTGAAAACAGGAAAGAAGAAATCATGGAAATCGCAGCGCAGGGGTATGCAATCTGATCGGCTGTTGGACTGACTGTTGTGGCTGCGCTTAGCGGTTCCATGGAGCGTGAGCTACGACCCGTGCCAGGCCGCAAAAACCTGTCAGTCCAGCAACGGTAAGGCCCGCGCCAAAAAAGCCGGTCAGCAGGAAATACCATGGGCTTACAAAAAAGCCGAGAAGGCTGCCTGTGAGAACAAGTAATCCGATGATGAGTTGCACCTGACGGTCGAGGGGCAGGACTTTCCGGCCGCTTCTTTGTAATGGCAGGCCTTCCTTCATCCAGGACTCGATGCCTCCTTCAAGATTATAGAGAGTGAGGCTGGGGTCTTCGGCCAATAGTTTCTTGCAGGCAGAAGCACCACGACCACCCTTGCGACAATAAATGACCAGATTTTTGTCAGCATGAGGCGGCAGAATGGCCTTTTTGATTGAGCCCAGTGGCAGAAGGGTCGCGCCGGAAATGGACTCGGATGCAAATTCCGAGGGCTCTCGCACATCGACCAGGGCGACTTTCTTCTGCTCCAGCCAATCGTTCAGGGTTTTTGCATCCACGGACTGCATTGTCATTTTACATGAACTTCCTAATCAAGGGTGTTCGCGACAGAAGATCAGCTGAAGCACGGCAAGTACTGCCTGTGCTTCAGCGCTGCAAAGTCGATAATAGATCATCAGGCCGCGTCGTTCTGAAGTAATCAGACCAGCATCTTTAAGTCGCGCCAGATGTTGAGACAGGGCCGACTGCGATAATCCAACGGCTTCAGCGATATCTCCGACATTTTTTTCACCGGAGACAAGGTGGCACAGCACCATCAGTCGGTTGGCATTGGCGAGTTCCTTGAGAAACCTCTCTGCTTCCGAGGCATGACGCTGCATGGCTTCATGGGAGAGGGATAGGTTTCGTTTTTCCACGTTGATACCTTATTGCAGAATTCTATTTTAGCAATATCTAAAATACTTAATCCAAATCGTAAAGTGTCTTTCCGTATGGATGCCGGTATATGCCTCGTGAAATATGCCAGATAATGATTTCTGTAATTTCGTCTATGTTTTCAAATATTTTTTGAAAAAACATGACATTCCGCATCCTTTTCATGCGAATTGCAGAATGTCATCAGTTAGACGCCGGAAGCGAATAAGGATTGCAGTTTCCAGTGGTCTGCACTGAGTGTTTTTCCGGCTTTGGAAGCGGCAGAAGAACACTCGGCATAATTTTCTTAACGAACAATGGGGGGAGTATGCCCCTTTATTTGTCCGTTTTCGCTGAAAACCAGGGAATCATGCGGGCAATAGCTTCTTCAATCCTGTCGGTTGAAACCGCGAAGCTGAAGCGCATGAATTTGTGGCCATTGACCGGGTCGAAATCAATTCCGGGCGCAGTTGCAACACCTGTATCGCGCAGCAGTTCTTCGCAAAATATCAGACTGTTGTCAGTCAGATGTCCGATATCGGCATAAACATAAAACGCGCCATCAGGGGGGGCTATATTGTTCAAGCCCATCTGTGGGAGAGCTTGCAGGAGAAGATCGCGGTTCTTGCGATAGGTCACAAGATGCCCTTCCAGCTCCTCGCTGCAATCAAAGGCGACCAGCCCGGCGTGCTGGCTCAGGGAAGAAGGTGTCAGGAACAGATTGCCCATGCGGGCACGCGCCTTGTCGATCATGTCTTCGGGAATGATCAGCCATCCCAGACGCCAGGGTGCCATGCTGAAATATTTGGAAAAGCTGTTCACGATCAGCGCTTCCGGTTCATATTCCAGAGCGCTGTGCGCTGGTTCACCATAGCTCAGACCGTGGTAAATTTCGTCGGAGATGATCCGGATATTGCGCTCGCGGCAGACGCGGACGATGGCGCGGAATTCCTGTTCCGGCAGGATGGTCCCCGTAGGGTTGGCGGGACTGGCGATAATCAGGGCGTCCGGTGCGGGCACAAGCGCTTCGATGGCGCGCGCTGTCAGTTGGAAGCATTCTTTCTCGCCACACGGGATTTCAACCGGGACCATGTGAAGGCTTTTCAGCGTGTTGCGATAGGCAACGTAACCCGGCCGGGCCAGAGCAACGCGCATGCCGGGTGTGAGGCTGGACAGCAGGGCCAGAACCAGAGCCGGTGACGCGCCACAGGTCAGAATGACCTGCTGCGGGCGGATGCTGACGCCATATGTGTCGTGATAATGCCGGGCGATCCGTTCACGAAGGGCCTGACTTTCCCAATATCCCATCGGATCTGTGGCCAGAACATGTTGTGCGCGTTCGATGGCCTTGGTCGGCGCCCCGGTGGAGGGCTGGCCAAATTCCATGTGAATGATGTCCTGTCCCTCGGCTGCGAGACGGTGGGCCAGAGCGCTGAGTTCAATGGCGTGGAACGGTGCGATTTCGGGAACGGACATGCATGACCCATGGGGTTGTCTGAAACTTTGGCCCTGATAGCAGAGATGGAATGAAAGAGGAAAAAGACCAGCACAAAGACGCTTAATCTTCTGCTGCGAACCGGGCTAAAAAGCACGAATGATATGTTCCGAGATTTTCAAGACAGAGCTTGCTTGGCGCCCGCCCGAGGATTTTCTCGGATTTGCTTCCGGAGCATCGTCCTGCGTCATGCTGGACAGCGGTGGAGAGTCGCCTGAGGGGCGCTGGTCATGGCTCTGTCCACGACCAGTCTCCACACTCGTGTTGCGACAGGGGGTTCTGAAGCGTGACGGTGTGGAAATCGCGCAGGGGACGGATGTCTGGTCTTGTATCCGTGCGATGTTGCGTCCACGCAGTGCGGAAGATCTGCCTTTTCCCGGAGGCGTGATCGGTTTGGCGTCTTATGAAGCGGGCATGCGGCTGGAGCGGATTGCGTCACGGCACATGAGCGATGAACCCGAACTCATTGCCATGCTGTGTGATGATTTTTTCGCTTTTGACCGGCTGGAAAAGCGCCTTTGGTGGGTCAGTCATTCGGCAGCGCCTGTGCCGGAAATTCCGGTCGTTCTGGACGCGGAAATCTCACGGAAGGGTTGTACATCGGGTTAGATTATGAAAAAGTCTGTTTTGCACAAAAGAAATTTCCATAATCATCAAGAAAACCCGATGCAGACAGAGTGTAGCGCAGGCGCGTATGAATTTCCAGCCTCCTGTGGGCGGCATGTTCTGGCCCGTTTTGACGGGGGTCGCATGAGTTCGGATGGCGGTGTCATCCTGGTAAAGCAGGTCGATGATAGTCTGGGGTTCAGTCGCCGTTTTGCTGCCTGTTTTCGCGATAAGCGGCATCCTGCCTTTGTGGAATACCGGGTTGAAGACCTTGTCCGTCAGCGGATCATGGGCCTGGCACTGGGCTATGAAGACCTTAATGACCATGACGCTTTACGTCATGATCCTGTCATGGGTCTGGTATCGGGACGTCTGTCAGGAAGCCGGGCCAACTGTGCGGCACTGGCAGGAAAATCCACGCTGAACCGGCTAGAGCGCAGTGGGCAGCAGGCAGATCGTTACTGCCGCATCATTGCTGATCATGAGGCCCTGGCTACCCTGTTCGTGACGCTTTTCATGGACCAGCATGAGCGCGCACCCGCCCGGATCGTTCTGGATGTGGATGCCACCGATGACCGT
>NZ_WOTA01000038.1 GCF_011516825.1 Acetobacter oeni
GATACTGCGCTCGGGTGATTTCAGTCCAGGCCATCTTGATCTCATCAGGTTCTCGCAAACCCATGAATCATAACCTGCTGAAATCACTCAACTCATTTTCGGTCAGACACTTATACAATGTCCAATAGGGCCAGACGGTGACATGACCTTCCAGAAAATGAAGGGTACAGTTTGCCATGACGCCTGTGATATCGGACTGTTTCTCCTTCCAAAGCCCTATGGACAGAAAATGAATGTCGTCCAGATTCAGGAGGGAAAGAAGTTTCCAAAATGGTGGGCTACTACGCGAATCTAATAAGCGAATATTGCCGTATTTCTTTGTCAGACGCCGCAACTGCTGTGTCAGATGAATTTTGCTCACGACCTTCCGCTGCGACCGGATAACATCCTCCAGTGACAGACTTGCATGAAGCAGCGCACCCTCGCCGTTGATCCAGACAGAAACGTCCCCGAAAAAATGATCCGTTTCCTTGTGCGACGATGCATCCTGTGGATGACTCCCGATTTCGACCTGTCGATTATTGTCCATTTCCCTGTCCTCTTCTCTCACAACGATATTCAGTTAAACGATAAACTTCCTATTTGCAGAGCATGGCAGCCTACTGTTACCGACTTCCTGTCTGCAAATTCCATGACATGGTCAGCTATGTAAACCACGAGGGGTGTCACGAGAGAGAAACTGGCGCTCACGCGCCAGCATCCTTGCGAAACCGCCAGACCGGGATACCCATCTGTTTGGCCTTGTCGGCCAGGTTGTCCTGAATGCCCGAGCCCGGGAACACCATCACGCCTACGGGCAGGACTTTCAGCAGGGCGTCGTTGCGCCGGAACGGGGCGGCCTTGCCATGCCGGTTCCAGTCAGGTTTGAAGGCAATCTGCGCGACATCACGATGATCGGCCCAGCGGGAGGCAATGAATTCGGCCCCCTTGGGCGAGCCACCGTGCAGCAGCACCATATCGGGATGCTTCTCGCGCACTTTGTCCAGCCGGTTCCAGATCAGGTGATGGTCCTCGTAATCGAGCCCACCGGTGACCGCGACCTTTGGTCCGGGGGGCACCAGCAGTTCGGTCTCGGCCTTCCTGCGGGCGTTGAGGAAATCACGGCTGTCGATCATCGACGCCGTCAGGGTGCTGCGGCTGACCAGCGAACCCGAGCGCGGCCGCCAGGGCGACATCGTCAGCCGTTCGAACTGGTCGCAGGCCAAGTCGCGAAAGATCTCGTAAGCGTTGCGTCGTTCCAGCAGGGTCAGCCCCTCGGCAATCAGGCGCTCCAGTTCCACCGAGCGGATCTCGCTGCCATCCTGTTCCTGCTGGCTGCGTTTCTGCGCCGCCTCGTTGCGGTCAAGATCCCGCTCCACCTGCCCGACCATGCGGTGAAAGACATTGACAGTGGACCACAGCAGCGGTTCGAGATCGGGTTCCAGCCGCGTGTCGGTCAGTGTGGCTGACAGGGCGTCGAAGATATCAGCCACCGCGCCCTCAATCTGGCTGGCGTCGGGCAAGGGCCTCGGGTCCGGCTCGTCCTCGAAGGGACGGTGGCCGTAAAGCTGGAGTTCGGCCAGCACATGGGCGGTGGAAGAAGTGGCGTGGGCGGGTTCGAAATCGTCCTGTGTGCGGGTCATGGGTCTGTCCTCCGGTTCTGGCCGCGCCCCTCGCGGCCTTTCCGGGGGCGGATAGCGGCAGACGAAGGCCGGGCCGGAACCGCGCAACGCGCGGCCGGAACGCAGTGGAGGATGGCAGGGAGACGGCTGTTTTGCTTCGCGATGCAAAGCGCGGACGCAGTCCCGCGCGGCGGAAAATAGCCGTCTCCGCCATTGCAGGCCCGGCCTGGCTGACGCCCGCTCCCCTTCCAGAAAGGCCGCGGGCGCGCCTCATCCGGATACAGGACAACCCCGCGCCACACGGGAAAGAAGGCGGACCTCACACCCCCTTCCTGGCCCGCCTCAGTGCGTGACGGGTTGCAGGAACCGCGCCACGTCCTGCGGGGCAAGCTGGGGATGCAGGATCGCCCGCATCGCCCCACGCCCGAGGTAGCGCAGATCATCGTTGAAGTCCGCCAGACGCGGTGACAGCACGAGGCATTCGATCCCGGCCTCCTGCGTCCGTACCATCAGGGTCGCCACCGCATGATCCCCAGCGGGATCGTCATCGCGCAGCACGTAGAGGCGGCGCAGCGTGGGCGGAAACACCATGGCGGCGAGATGCGCCGAGGACAGGCAGGCGGCTAGTGACAGATCGGGCATGACCTCATGAAGCGAGAGCACCGTCTCGACCCCCTCGCCTGCCCCCAGCACGTCAGACACCGTGCCAAAGCGCACGGCCTGGCCGAGCAGGTCGCCCATGGCCCGACGGGGCATGGCGATGGGCGCCTTGCCCTTTCCGTCCCGCGCCAGCCAGGTGCGATGGATGCCGGTAACACGGCCTTTGAGGTCGGTCACGGCGGCGATCAGCGCGGGCCATGTCTCGGTCGGACTGTCGGCATCGGCGCGGTAGTAGCAGTCAGGATGGAAACGCAGCGCGGCCAATCCTGAGCGATTGGCCAGATCGCGGCTTCGCAGATAGGCGTCTGCAATGCCCGACAGAGATCGGCTGGCATCCCACAGACGGCGCGCAGCGTCCGTGCTGGTGCCACCCGTCTCGGAGCGAGGCAATTGGGCGGTCCGCAAGCGATCCTCCGCAAGGTCTGGTTCGGGATGCGGCAGAGCCAGAAAGCTGCGCGCCTCGTCAGCAACGTCGTGGAAATCCAGCAGACCCAGCGTCTCGCGGATCAGGTCAAGCAGATCCCCGAATTCACCCGTGCTGGCATCGGTCCATCGTCCGGCCGCACCACGTCCTTCCGAGGGACCATGCAGGCGCACATAGAGCGACCGTCCCGGTGTATTGCGCACGTCGCCGACCAGCCAGTAATTACCATGCCGCCGCCCGGCCGACAGGTAATGACGGCACACCGCCTCCGCCTGTTCGGCGAGGCGACGTGAAAGATCCCGCGCATCATGGTCCGCCATCATGCCGCCTCCCTTTCCGTCACGCGTTCGATCGGCCATGTCTCGAACAGCCGTTCGAGAACCTTATCCCCCACCTCATCGACCGGCACGAAAAACCGTAATGACCACGAGATGATTTCCGAAAACAGGCCATAAGCCCGCAACCGCTCCCGCATCTCTTCGGTAAAACCGGTCAGTTCGATACGCATGCGCCCCATAACCCGGACCCGCCGCACCTGCATCCGTTCAGCCAGATGGAGGACCGTCCCACCGTCCAGCAGTGCAGCGCGCGCGTCACCACCTGAAAGTGCAGGACTGCCCGTTGCACCTGCGTTCGCGGCCCAGGTCGCAGGCACACGGCGACCGAGCACCCTTGCCCCCTGATCGGTCTGCAGGCGATAGACACGTGCATGATCCGTCGGCAGTCGCTTCCAGACCGGCAACAACAGCCCCGTCACCATATGGAATTCGGTTTCGACGAATTCATCAACCGTGCGCAACTCCGCCTCCCAGAGAGGGACGAAAGTCTCCTGATCAATGGGCTTCCAATGGCTGGCCGAAAACGCGTCGACGGAGTGGAGTTGCGTCTCCATAGGCCTGACCAGCCGGACGCGCCGCTCGTATTCCCCCTCTTCCGTTACCAGTCCCGGAGCCGGGATGCGGACGGCGACGCGTCCGGACTGCGTGTTCTGGACGTATCCGCACTCCCGCTCACGACCCATCTCGCGTGCTTGCGACAGCGTAACGGGTTCGGACCGCCTGCGTTCCCGAATGGTCAGCAGTTCTGTATCGGCCCCGGTTTCAGCGTGTGTGTGGATGATCTGTCGTGCAAGGATGGTGAAACTATCGGCGCGCAGCGTTTCCAGACCCGCGTCATACACACCGGCTGTTCTTGCGGCTTCCACCCGTCCGGCCAATAAATCCTCGAAGGTGGCGAACAGGAGATTCTGCAACGCTACGGGCAGGGCGAGCATCCGGTTGAGAAAAGTGGAAATCGGCGGAAGCTTGTCCTTCAGGCCCGTGTCATCGACGAGGGACAGACCCGTCGCATCCTCGAATTGCGTCAGTGTGCAGCCCTCGACCTTTTCCCGGGCGAGCAGACGGTAGAACTGCCGCAGTGCATCTCGTGCGTAGGGACTTTCGAGATTGTCTTCCGGGCGAAACAGCCCCTGCCCACCCGTCTGGCGCTGCCCCCGGGTCATGGCGCCCAGCGTGTCCAGCCGGCGGGCGATCGTGGAGAGAAAACGTTTTTCCGCCTTCACGTCCGTGGCTATCGGCCGGAACAGAGGCGGCTGCGCCTGATTTGTCCGGTTGGTGCGCCCCAGCCCCTGAATGGCGGCATCCGCCTTCCAGCCGGGTTCCAGCAGGTAATGCACCCGCAGACGGCGGTTCGCAGCCGAAAGTTCGGCGTGATAGGATCGACCGGTGCCACCTGCATCCGAGAAAACCAGAATGCGCTTGGCGTCATCCATGAACGCCTGTGTCTCGATCAGGCTGGCGGCGGCTGGTCTGCTTTCCACGGCAAACCGATCCCCCTTGCGCACCACGCGCCGCGAGCGGCCGGTCACCTCAGCAACGGCATCGGCGCCAAAATGCTGGATGATCTGATCCAGCGCGCCGGGGAGTGCCGGTAGGGCTGCAAGCTGTTCGATCATCGCATCCCGCCGGGCCACGGCCTCACGGCTCAGGACAGGCTTGCCGTCGTGAAAGACCGGCCGTGAAGACACATGATCCGACCCGTCACTATAGGGTTCATAAAGCTGGACCGGGAAGGAATGTTCCAGATACCCAAGAACATACTCCCGTGGCGTCACGTCGATCCGCAAATCATTCCAGTCTTCCGGCGAGATCTCCGCCAGCCTGCGTTCGGTCAGGGCTTCGCCTGTGGAGACAAGCTGAATGACGGCCGCATGGCCCTCGGCCAGATCGCATTCGATCGCACGGATCAGGGTCACGGTTTTCATGGCCGTGATCAGATGGTTGAAAAACCGCTGTTTCGTGCTCTCGAAGGCCGAGCGGGCTGCCGCCTTGGCCTGCCGGTTCAGCGTGCCGTCCGTCCCGGTGATGTTGGCGGCCTGCATGGCGGCGTCGAGGTTGTTGTGGATGACCATGAACGCCTGGGCGAAGGCGTCATAAATGCGGATCTGCTCCGGCGTGAGCTGATGGTCGACCAGTTCATATTCGACACCGTCATAGGAGAGCGAGCGAGCCGTGTAGAGTCCCATGGCCTTGAGATCGCGGGCCAGCACCTCCATGGCCGCCACACCGCCGGCCTCGATGGCGGCGATGAAATCGGCCCGCGTGACGAAGGGGAAATCTTCCCCGCCCCAGAGCCCGAGCCTTTGCGCATAGGCCAGATTGTGGACCGACGTAGCACCCGTCGCGGAGACATAGACCACCCGTGCATCTGGCAAAGCATGTTGCAGGCGCAGCCCGGCACGCCCCTGCAGGGAGGCTTCCTGATCGCCCCGCTCTCCCTTGCTGCCGGCGGCGTTCTGCATGGAATGGGCTTCATCGAAGATGATGACCCCATCGAAATCAGCCCCCAGCCACTCGACGATCTGCTGGACGCGGGAGGCTTTTGCGCCGCGCTCTTCCGTCCGCAGCGTGGCATAGGTGGTGAACAGAATGCCCTCACTTAGGCGGATGGCGGTGCCCTGCGGAAAACGCGACTGGGGTGTAACCAGCAGCCGCTCCATCCCGAGTGCCGACCAGTCGCGCTGCGCGTCCTCGAGCAGTTTGTCGGACTTCGACACCCAGACGGCGCGCCTGCGGCCCTGCAGCCAGTTATCGAGAATGATACCCGCGACCTGACGGCCCTTTCCGGTGCCGGTGCCATCACCAAGAAACCAGCCACGGCGGAAACGGACACCATCGGGATCGTCCTCACCAACACGGGTGAGAATGTCCCATGTCTGATCGGCTTTCCAACGACCTGCCAGATAGCGATCATGGGCCTCGCCGGCATAGATGACGGATTCCAGCTGTGCGTCAGAGAGCAGGCCGTCACGGATGACGGCATCAGGGAGGGTTGGCTTGTGGGAAGGCCCGGGCGGGCGCACCGAGGCCATGGCGGCCGACTGGACCAGTTTGGTGGGATGCGGCTGAGCACCGGGAATGACGATGGTCTGGAGACGATAATCCTCATAAAGGGCGTCAGACAGACGTGTCGCCACGGTTCCATGCCCATCCGGCGGCACAACGTCATAGGATAGAGGCGCGCCCTGCATCTCCGACACCGTCCTTTGGCGGGATGCGACGGCTGCCTTGCGCCCGAGATAGCCCGGCACGGTGCGCGGTGAGGAGATATCCGCAGAGCGTGACACCGCCAGCGACTGGTACGCCTGCGGCTGACGGGACGGCAGATCACCAGTGATCCAACCGAGCAGGGTGGGAAAATCGGGGGCCGTGCCGTGGGCCACGATGAACTGCGATGGTTCGGAAGCGGGCGCGCGGTCGAACACGAGAAGCCGCGTTTCGACGCTCGTGCCGTGCTGCCGATAGAACTGACCCGCGATACCCGCCGAAAACACGAGACGGGCCTTCACCTGCAGGCTGGTGAAACCATCGGTCCAGCGCGGGTTGTCGGGGCAGAAAGACGCACCGGTCAGGGCGACAAGCCGCCCACCCGGGCGTAACCGGTCCAGTGCCGAGGCGATGTGCCGGAAAGCCGTGTCGGGCGCGCGACCAGCCACATGCGCCGTCGCCGAAAAAGGCGGGTTCATGATGACCACGTCCGGCTCAATGGTCTGAGGCAGATAGTCGTGGATTTGGGCTGCATCCCGCCGGAAAAGCCGGACAGCAGGAAACAGGGCTGCCAGTAAGTCAGCACGCCCCGGCGCCAATTCGTTGAGGGTCAACGATGCGCCAGCCAGTTCGGCGAAGATGGCCAGAAGACCGGTTCCGGCCGAAGGTTCGAGCACGTGCTCGCCGCGCGCGAGACCGGCCGCGCGCATCATGCAGAAAGCCAGCGGCAGAGGCGTCGAGAACTGCTGCCAGGTCTGGCTGTCGTCCGACCGCCGCGTCTGCGAGGGCAGAAGGGACGCCAGACGCGCGATGCTGGTGAGGAGTTCCGTGTCGCCCGAGGCGCGCGCAATCAGTGCCGGTCCATAGCGGCGCAGGAACAGAACCGACGCCGCTTCGGCAGCGTCATAAGCCATTTTCCAGTCCCACGCACCTGCGGCATCAGGGGCATTGAAAGCGCTTTCCATAGCCTGGCGGAGCCGGTTGGCATCCAGCTTCTCACCGCGTTCGAGGTGGGCGAGAAGCAATCGTGCGGCGGCGTGACCGCTCGTCTCGCGGATGGGGGTTACAGGACAATCCATGACGGAAGTCTCCGGGGGAGAAAGACCGATGGTCCCGGCACGCCTCCCTCTCCCGCACCGGAACCGCCCGGTTCAAAAACACCCTCTTCCTCTCCACTGCCGCACATCCGGGACACGCGGGGCTTGAAGCCGCCACAATCTCTTCGTAACGGTTTTGCGAGGCTTACGCCTGAAACGTTCCTACAGAAGGCATTGCGCATGAAGATTTCAGAACTGGTCGACCAGATCGCCGAGACAACCGACGCCAGCAAGACCGATACCCGCAAGGTGCTCGACGCCCTCGTGGAAGCGATGACCACTGCCGCCAAAAAGGGCGAGGAGATCTCCCTGCCCGATTTTGGCAAGTTCAAGGTGAAGGACGTGCCGGCCCGCGAGGGACGCAATCCGGCGACCGGTGATAGGATCCAGATCGCGGCGTCGCGCAAGCTGGCGTTCACACCCGCCAAGGCCCTGAAAGACGCGCTGAACGACTGAAAACACTCCCTCCCCGGTGGTATCGATAAACGGCGTGATGTCCTATTTTTGTGGATCGGAATGTCCTGTTTCTGTTACTGTGCAGGACCATCAGGGAGATCAACTGAGGTCATCATGACCCAGCAACGTCGCACCAGAACGCTGAAAGACCGGCTGAAAACACGCATTCGCCGCGCGCGCGGCGACGTCTTCGTACCGCGTGACTTCGCCGATCTCGGCGAATATGACAGTGTCAAAAGAGCTCTTCGACAGCTCATTGTCGAGGGCGAGATCGCGCGTCTGGGCTACGGGGTCTATGCCCGCGTGAAAACGAACGGCCTGACTGGCCGGCCGATGCTTGCCGTCCGCGGTGGCTTCGATGGAGCCGTGCGTCAGACTCTCAGCAAACTGAAGGTCGACTGGCGGGAGTCTGATACGGTCCGACAATACAATAACGGGCGCACGACACAGGTTCAGGCCAATCCGGTCTTCGAAGTCCAGAGCCGGTTCAACCGGAAGCTGCGCTATCGAAATCTTGAGGCGCGGTTTGAAAAGCCTTACGCCTGATCTGCTCGCCGAAGTTGCCGATGCGCTTGACCTGTCATCCGCAGCTCTCGTGGAAAAGGACTACCGTGTTGTCGAGGTGTTGGCAGCACTTCAGCATGCAGCTCTCCCCCACGGGATAAGTCTGGTTTTTGCTGGCGGCACATGCCTTGCTCGCGCCCATCAACTGGTTGCCCGGATGTCCGAAGACGTGGATCTGAAGATCGCGATTACACCGGTGCCGTCGAGCAAGAATGCGGCCCGGAAAGTTCTGGGCGCCCTGAAGGACACCATCAGAAAAATCGCGGCAGACCTCGGGTTTCCCGATCCGGTCATTTCCGCCAAAAACGAAAACCACTATATCCGTGCCGAACTGCGCTATGCGGGCAGCATGGGCGAAGACGTCGATCTGCGCCCGCACCTTCTCGTCGAACTGACATACGCGCCTGCGGCACTCCCGACCGTCGACAGATCGGTGCGGTCTTTCGTCAGCGAGGCGACAGATGCCAAGCCGGAAATACAGCAGATCACCTGCATTTCCGTGGACGAGACCGCAGCAGAAAAATTCGTGGCCCTGACCCGTCGGACAGCAGGTTATCTGGAAGGACGGAAAACAGACGCTTATGACCGCTTCCTGATCAGGCACGTCTACGACCTGCATTGCATCCTGCCCCATCTCGATCTGCCTCGTGTCTCGACACTTGCCAGACAGATCATGGTCAGTGACGCAGAGCAGTTTAAGAAGTGGTTTCCTGCGTATGCCGCAGACCCAGAGGCAGGCACCGAACAGGCGTTAGCTTATCTTATGACGAATTCAGAATGTCGCGATTCCTTCGATCGGTTTCAGGCATCCATGGTTTACGGCGAACATTTCACCTACGACACGGCAATGGCGTCAGTACAGAGCCTGTATGCCGCCATTAAGAAAACCGAAAATCATGTAGATGAAAAGAACGATGTCGAACCAGACAGAAAATGACCGGAGTAAAGACAACAGCGATAAAGGTTATCATTTTTCCAAAGGAAAAACCTGCAGGATCGTCCGTTGGCTGATCTGCGTCGACCAACGGCCCGAAACCGTTGATGAAACTGTCACCGCACCCGTCGTCCTCACACTCATTGCATTCCTGTGGGCCGACAAACATCCGGATTGCGGCCAGTTTCCGATATGGGTCTATGTCGCCTCCGTAGCTGCTGCCGGAACCTGGTACGGTCTCGTCAGAGGAGGTCCGGAATTTATACGGCCGCTCTTCAGGGGCATTTTGACTGGTGGCCTAACTGCGATGGCGCTCTACCTTTGTTTGCCACATATCGCGCAGCCACAGGAGTGGTCCTCCATATCAGGCAATATGATCATGATTGGCATGGATCTGTTTTTCTTTGCACACGCTCTCTCAGCTATCGCGCGTGAATTTCTACTAACGACAGAAGCGCAATGGCAAAAAGGAATTCAGAAACGGTCCGCACTTAGTACGCTTCTGCGGCGGCGTAAGACCACGAATGCAATGCCGAGCGGCAACAAAGATCCGCGTCAATCAATCTTTCAGGTCATTAGCACTTTCACAGGCTATGTCGCAGAAACCGAGTCTCTGGAAGGAAAATCAAAATGGCTGGGTTTGACGGTAAATATTGTCCGAGCTTTATTTACCAACGTCACAACAAACGCGATTAGCGTCAGCACAGGAATTCTTCTAGGGATTATCTTAGCCAGTAATAGTATACACCACATATATGAAATTATTTATTATTTATTTCCTTCCCACTAATCTGAAAATCACTATCCAAACCGGCACCCATCAACCGTAAAAGTATATTCATTGGTGCGAATGGCTTCATCGGCCGCCTCATCTGAAGACTGATAGTCCCATTCCTTTTCGAGCGAGCGATACAGCCAGCGCGCCAGATCGCGCAGGGCCTCGGTAATCCCTTCCTCCGCGTCGGCCGTCATATCCTGACCCGACGGACTGTCTCGAGTGACATCGATGCGCATCGTATATTCATGATAATAGAGGCCACGGTGCGTGATCGTCGCGGTAAGCTGGTAGAAATTCCGCCTCTGGAGCGCCGTTAGCTGGTCTGCAATGGCATGAAGCGCTTCATCCTGCGGCGCGTATTGACGGATTTCGTGGGCCGCACGCGGCGCATATTTGTAGACGCCCTCGAACGAGGCACCGTCCCCCTGACTGGAAAAGCCCCGGAAATAGATGCAGGAATCGCATACGCCACATCCGCCTGCCGAACGCCGTGATACCGCCGCAACGTCCACCCCGATTATGGCGCATATACGCAGAAAGTCCTCATAGACAGTATCCCACCATGAAAAACAGTCCAGAGTCTCCCGATACCAGCAGCGCGCTTTTTCGCGGGCGGCAGCGGACAGTTCATCAATCTGATAAACAGTGACAGAAATGATCTCAGGCATCGGGATCATCTCCTTCAAGAGCGCCGGCCAGCCATTCGTTGGTGCTGGTCCAGCCAACGGATTTGCCCGCGCCAAGATCGATGAGATGCGCGCCACCCCCGAAAGCGTCCAGCCGGGGGCGCGAACAGGTATTTGCATATTCCATTCCCCATAAACCGGAGAGTGAAAACGCTTCCGCGCATTTCAGCACGAACGCGATGACGCATTCTGGATCACCCCCAGCTTCATCATGAATCCACAATTCAGAAGACCCTTCACTGGACAGCAGCAGGGAGAACCCGTCTGCAAGACAGAAACCATCTTCGTCCGCCGTCTCGTTTTGATAAAGTTCGAGTGCCCTGAGCGCGTTTTCATGTGTTTCTACGTCCAGAAGACAGGAAAAATGCGTGAAATAATCGGCCATTTTCAGGTTCCTCATAAAGAAAAAGCCCGGAACGTATCCGGGCTTTCGCAAGAGACAGGACAAGATATGCTGGGCGGTATCAGACCCGTTCCATCAGTTTGCGGGCCTTGCCTTCAAGGTCGAGGCGCGTGTCCTGATTGGTCTTCGTCCGCGCGAACGCCGTGATGCCCTGAACGAAATCGAACACGCTTTCCGGCGGCCGACCTTCTTCATGAAGAACCGTTTCAATGATTTTCGCCGTCTCCGGCTTCGAGAAACCCTGCCGTCGCAGGAACCTTTCGCGATCGTCTTCGTCACGTGCGACAACCTGCCTGCGTGATTCCTGAATTCCGGAAATGAACGACGCAGCACTCGCATTTGCAAAATTCCGCAACGCAGGCGCGGCCTGATGTACAAAGCGGTTTGCTGCGAATTTGCTGTGCCGGATCGTGATCTGCTGCAGGTTTTCCTGCCCCCAGATCAGGCGGTTCTGGCACACTCCCCGAAGATAAAAAGAGGCAATCCCGAGACTTTTACTACCGACTTCGGAATTCCATGCGTAAAATCCCCTGAAGAACAGATCGGGCTCACCATTGGGTAGACGTCCCGCCTCGATGGGATGCGTATCATCGACGAGGAACAGGAAAACGTCTCTGTCTGAGGCATAAAGTGTCGTGGTTTCCTTCGTGATGTCGACATGTGGATTATGCGTCATCGTCGCCCAGTCAATGACACCGGGCACCTTCCAGTTCGTATCCCCTGTTCCGTTTCCAGCAATTTTGCGCACGGCCCCCACAAGTTCATGGTCCCAGATCCGGCCATAATCCGGGCCTGTGACAGCGCGCAGTTCCACACGGCCATCACCCGTTTCCAATGTCTTGACCAACTCTGCCCGGTGGGACAGCAGGCCGTGCTGCAAATTGATGGCGGCCAGCGGGGCGGGAAGATTGCGAAGATAGGACGACGGTGCGCTGACCAGGCTGCACAACTGCCCGAAAGACCAGTGGGTGGGAGCAACGGGCGCACTCTGGCCGGGCACGGACAGGGTCAGCCGTTCGGCATTGTCGCGTGACGCGTCCACACGGATGGCGCGGCTCTCCACCGTACGCGCGGTCGCCCGGTCGGCACGGCTCAGGGTCGCCGCGTGCAGGTCTGCGAGAGACAGATAACGTTCGTCGTCAGGACGGGAAAACCACTCGGACGATACACGGTGATCCACCCGGCCACGGGACGGATCAATGCGAAATCCGCTGGCGGGGCGGGCTGAAGGAAGAACGGTCATGGTCATGGAAACTCTCCTCTTGCGCCGGATATTCGGCACAAAAGGCGAAGCCGGCCTCTCCCTCCTTCAGGGCCGGGCCTGCATGAAAAAATGCTGCTTCCGGAGCCCGGAAGCAGCATCATGACGGCAAAAGTCGGTCCTGTTCTATCGCAGTCTATTTTTCCCGGTCGTCGCCTTCCAATATCAGGTGAAGGGGTTGAGCACGCCCCATCCAGGGCTGGGGCCGAATTTCTTTCAGCCAGTCGACGAAGCTCGGGATGAACCCGAAGTCTTCGCGCATATGCTGTTCGCCGATCAGACGGACGGGTACCGACCGCCCTGTCGAAAGCATCAAGGTTACGCCAAACAGCCTTTCGGCCAGGAAAATTCCTTCAGCGTGGTGTCGGAGCGCACGATGACGGAAGTCCGCCGAAATCAGCTTCGATTCATCGAAAAACGTATGGAGCGGCAGGAAATCCTCCGCCGTCTCGCCCCATTGCCGCACCGAGGAAAGAGCATGATGGTAACTATGCGCCATGATCCGCCTCCTCCGTCCAGCTATGTTCAAAATATTCGGTCGACATGTAACGTTCGTTGAATTCGAGTGTCACGGTGCGCTGATCTACGTCGAATACGATATCGCCATAGGCCCCATCATTGTTTTCCCAGCCACCATGCGTTTGAGACAGTGCGTCGTAACAGACATTTTCCACCGCGTTACGCAGCGGCGCTCGTTCAAGTAGTGTGTCGCTGCCCGGCCATGATGTGGTCATCATGGTGATTTCAGCATCAAGCAGATCGGCCCGATCTTCCGGGGTAACGGCAATGTCCTCGATCTGCCCGCTGTCCCCTTCTCCATTGAAGGAAACCCTGAGGTCAGTAATGGCATGCAGGGAGAGCGTCGTGAAAACAATCCGGCGGTTCTGGACGGACGCCTGTCTTTGCGCTGCCTCATGACGCTGCCAGCGGAGGGCATAATCGATGGGGCTGATCTCGTTATTTTCCGGCATGACAATCTCCACAGGATAACGTGATGGATCGAAACGTGCAGCCATGACCCTCGTGATGGAAGGATCATGGCCTCTGACAGTTCGGGGGCAGGTTATTCGGCGGCGACCTCGACGCTCAGGAACTCTGGAAGACTGACGTGTTCTGGCAGTTGATCATTAGCTGCGTCCTGACCAGGGACGTCCGGAACACCGGCCCGCAAAGCTTCGGGCAACCAGCCCGAGCCCTCCAGCAACCGCTCCGCTTCGCGGGCCATATCGACCTTTTTAAGATGCGCGATCATCTCGGCCGCCTGCTCGCCCCGCGCTTCCCGAACAGCATCGAGAATATGCGGCTTGGTCACGCGTCCCAGGTAATTTTCCACCGTCGGCTGCCATCCCGCCTCGACCGGGTCAAGCCGCAGGGCCGAGGCCAGCCGGTCGCTTCGGGCCAGACGCCGCTCGATGGTTCGCGGCGAGATCGCGGCATGCGGGCCGGTCTTCTCGAACAGGGCGTTCACCCCGAATGACAGACAATGCGCCAACAGAGCCAGGCGGCTGGTTTCATCCAGACGATCCAGCCAGACCCACAGGGCATCCTCGTCCTGCGGCAGATCCTGCTTCCATCCTTCATGACGCGCGCGAACGTCATGCGCCGGCATGCTGGTCGCCAGATCAGCCGACTGTACCGGCAACGAGACGGAACGAACGCCCGCCTCGAGGCACGCTCCTGATCGGTCATCGCGAAACAGGTTCAGGCAGAGTGTATGGAGAAACTCGGTCAGCGCCACGTGAGGATTGCTGGCCAGCGCGTCCCGAAGGGCGAGCGTGCGCCATGCCGTCAGTTCGGAGAGTAACCGGTCCGGGATGGGGCGACGGACATCTTCTTCGTCCTCGGCATCATCAGAGCCGTCGGGTTCCCCTGCCCCGGCGATCGCATGATCATCGTTTTCGTCGTGCGCAGTGCTGGCTTCCACGGCCTGCGCAGAAGTGTGCGTGTCCGATGGGCTGTCATCTTCCATATCTTCCGGATGGGCGAAACCGCGTTCGATCAGGAGGGTGCCGTCGCTATCGAGGCTGACGAAAGCTCCTGCGCGAACCACGTCGCCAGGATCGAAGATCGCAGGACGGGTTTCGAGGGCCTCTATTGCCTGTTCGATCTGACCGAGACGGCTATCCACCTCATCGGGCAGTTCATCCGCCTGAGCATATTCCGCCTCGATTGCCTCCTGCTCACCGCGGAGCGCCTCAAGGCGTGCTGTCTCTTCTTCCGAGAGTGGAACCGCCGTACTGTCAATTTCGGCGAGATGACGCGTATGCCCCCATGGGAACGACAGGTCGGTTTCAACCCATTTCCAGCCTTCGGCCCGGACCTGTTCGGCTGCCGCGTGCAGTTTCTCCATGACCAGCCGGTCGAGAATGGCCGGATCCTGAAGCCAGCCACCATCATCGGCTTCGAACAGGTCACGCATCACGTGGCCACCGGCCGCGACGTAGGGATCGAGGCCCACGAAACGGGCGCGGGCGTCCGACGCCCGCACGGTCTTCTCGGTCAGCATTCGGCGGATGACATAGGGCTCGCGGTTATGGCCCTGGGCAATGATCTCCCAGACCTGTTCCTGACGGGCAGTATCGTCGCTGATGGAAAAGGCCATCAGCTGCTCCAGCCGCATGCCGTCCCGCTCATAAACGTCGAGCAGGTTTTCAGAGACGGTCATCAGACGAAGGCGCTGTTTGACAACAGCGACGGGCACGAAGAACGCGGCGGCGATTTCCTCTTCGGACATACCCTTTTCCAGCATGTCGCGGAATGCGCGGAACTGGTCCAGCGGATGCAGGGCCACACGCTGGACGTTTTCGGCGAGAGAGTCATCCTCGGCGAGGATCGCCGTCTGTGCGTCGCGCACGACGCAGGGCACCGGCGCCGTCTTGTTGAGTTTCTTCTGTTTGACCAGCAACTCAAGTGCGCGGAAACGACGGCCACCTGCGGGAACTTCGAACAGACCGGTTTCGATGCCTTCGTCGTCAAGGACGGGACGGACGTTCAGGCTCTGCAGCAACCCACGGCGTTCGATGTCACGGGCCAGTTCCTCGATCGAGAGACCCGACTTCACACGCCGGACGTTGGATTGTGACAGAACCAGTTTATGGAAGGGAATATCCCGAGAAGAACTCAGGCTGATTTTCTGGATGGCGGTAGCCATGGCGAAAACTCCATGACAGGCGGAGCGGAGACTCTCTCCTCTCCTTTCAACCTGTCATGAAATTTCCAACTTCACTCTTCCTCTCCGTGCTCCCCCACCGAAAAAGCCGGAGCCATGGTGACCAGAAGCAGGGAAAATTACTTTCGCCGGTCGATATATCTGCTTACTGATCGACCGGTATGTAGCCAGGCAATGCTTCGACATCGCTGATCCAGCGACGTAATGATGGGTAGGACTCCAGTGAAATTTCGCCCTGTGGCGCGAGCGCCAGGTAGGGATAGGCAGCGCAGTCGGCTATGGTTGGATGCTCTGCCGCCAACCATTTGTGCCCCGAAAGATAATCGTCGATGATTTTCAGGGTCCGTTCGCTCGCTCTGGCGGCATCATCATACCGAAGCGGGTAACCGAACAGCTTGACCAGTCGCGCGTCAGCAGGACCGTGTTGAATCTCGTTCACGGCAACGGAGAGCCATTGGGTGACTTTGGCTCGTCCGACAGGATCGGACGGAAGCCAGTCATGCTTGCCATAGGTTTCCGCCAGATAGACGAGGATGGCCTGAGAGTCCCAGATGACGGTTTTTTCGCCGTCCTGAAGCACGGGCACTTGCTGCCACGGATTGAGTGCTGTGAATTCTGCTGTTTTTTGTGATCCGGCGGCGAGGTCGATGTCTCGTATCTCGAGTTCGATGCCAGCTAATGCTGCGAACAGCCGGACCTTGTAACAGTTTCCGGAAGGTGGACAGTTATAGAGTATCGGTAATGTCATGACCGGTCGTTCCTTTGTTCCACCGCCTGTGCGAGGTGGCGCATCTTCAGCGTTTGCAGTTTGAAGTCAAAACGAAAACCTTAAACGACGCTCTGATTGACCGGTTCGTACACTATTGGCAGCCCGCACTTCCCCGCGCCCATCCCTGGCGTCGGGCGGTTGGAAAGGTGTTTTGCGCTGGGCGTATTCACCTCCTGCCTATTTCCCAGCGGTGAGCAGCCGAGGCCGTTCACCACGGGACCATAGGTCCGGGTGTTCTATTTGGCAGGCCACCCGACATAGGAGGCCGCCCAGTGCAAAAAAGCGTTTCCACACGCCAATGCGGAATCTACCCAAATCCGGGCATCAAGAAAAGCCAATTGAAAGCAATCAATGGAAATTCCGCGATCTGAAATTGAGTGGGGCGAGATCGCGCCTCGCGTGATCATCCTTTTCACCCCGCTCTCCTACCTGCCGCAGCAGCCCCGAAAGGTCCGTCAGTTCCAGCGTCACCAGGTGCACCACGTCACCCTCGCGCTGGATGCGGCCTTTCGCCGCCATCATGCTGGCCGACAGGATGATCGATCGGTATTTCTCGAAGATGTCCGGCCAGATGACGAGATTGGCGGTGCCGGTTTCGTCTTCCAGCGTAATAAAACATACCCCCTCCCCCGATCCCGGGCGCTGACGAACCAATACAAGTCCGGCGACCTCCGCGCGCTTTCCGTCACGTAATGCCATGGCAACTCCGCACGGCACGATCTTTCTGGCACGGAGATCGTCGCGAAGGAACGACAGAGGATGGGCACGAAGGCTGAGGCCGATATGATTGTAGTCTCCTACGACCTCCGCCCCATCGGCCATTGGTGACAGCACCATCGTTGGTTCGTCGATCTCCCTGGTTTCGGCTGCGGCGGCGAACAAGGGCAGTGGCGCGTCATGCAACCCTTTGATCGCCCACAACGCCTCGCGCCGCGCCAACCCGAACGCCTCCCGGAACGCATCGGCTTCGGCCAGTCGCACCAGCGCCTGCTGTGGCACCCCGGCCCGGCGCCACAGATCGTCGATCGAGGCGAACGGGTGCCGCAGTCGGGCGGCAACGATTGCCGCCACGTGTACGTTGGCCAACCCCTTCACCAGACTCATGCCCAGCCGCACCGGAAAGCGGCCATTCTCGTCTTCGGTGCCTTCCAGGGTGCTGTCCCATCTCGAAGCGTTGATACAGACCGGTCGGATTGCAACGCCATGATCACGCGCGTCGCGCACCAGTTGGGCCGGAGCATAGAAGCCCATGGGCTGGGAATTGAGCAAGGATGCCAGGAAAACGTCGGGATGGTGGCATTTCAGCCAGGACGACGTGTAGGCGAGGATCGCGAAACTGGCGGCGTGACTTTCCGGGAAGCCATAGGAGCCGAACCCTTCGAGCTGCTGGTAGATGCGTTGGGCGAACTCCTCGGGGTAACCCTTGCGGGTCATGCCCTCGAGCAGACGGGTCTGGAAGTGCGACACCGTGCCGGTGTTCTTGAAGGTCGCCATCGCCCGGCGCAATCCGTCCGCTTCGGCGGCGGTGAAATCCGCGCAGACCATCGCGACCTGCATCACCTGCTCCTGGAAGAGCGGTACGCCGAGTGTGCGTTTCAGCACCTCTTCCAGTTCGGGTGTCGGATAATCCGGATCTTCCAGCCCTTCCCTCCGGCGGAGATAGGGATGGACCATATCGCCTTGTATGGGGCCGGGACGGACGATGGCCACTTCGATTACCAGATCATAGTAGGTCCGGGGTTTCAGCCTCGGCAACATCGACATCTGGGCGCGGGATTCGATCTGGAACACGCCAATCGTATCGGCCTTGCGGATCATCGCGTAGGTGCGGGGATCCTCGGCCGGGATCGTCTGCAGCGTGAAATGCTGCCCTTTATGCGCGGCCAGCAGGTCGAGGCCCTTCTTCATGCAGGTCAGCATGCCAAGGGCCAGGACATCGACCTTCATGAATTTCAGCGCGTCGATATCGTCCTTGTCCCACTCGATGATCTGACGGTCGTCCATCGCAGCCGGTTCGATCGGCACCAGTTCGTCGAGCCGGTCGTGTGTCAGCACGAAGCCTCCGGGATGCTGAGAGAGATGGCGGGGCACGCCGATCAGGCAGCGCGCCAGATCCAACGTCAGGCGGATACGCCGGTCGGAGAGGTCAATTCCCGTCTCGGCGAATTTCTCCGCATCGACATTGCGTGACCAGCCCCAGATCTGCTTGCTCAATAGTGCAATGACATCTTCTGGCAGACCCATCACCTTGCCGACGTCGCGCAGCGCGCCCTTGGCGCGGTAACGGATCACCACGGCGGTCAGCGCGGCACGATCGCGTCCGTAATGGTCGTAGACCCACTGGATGATCTCCTCACGGCGCGCATGTTCGAAATCAACGTCGATATCAGGTGGCTCAGCCCGTTCTTCGGAAATAAAGCGCTCGAACAGCAGTGTGGTGCGGGAGGGATCGATGGCGGTAATGCCGAGCACGAAACACACCGCGCTGTTGGCAGCCGAGCCCCGCCCCTGACAGAGGATGTCGCGCCGCCGCGCCTCCCGGACTATCGAGTGAACCGTCAGAAAATAGGGTGCGTAATTCATGCGCCCGATCAGAGCGAGTTCGTGGTGGAGGATCTTCGCCACGTCAGGAGGCACCTCACCGCCATACGTCTCCCGCGCCCCCCGCCAGGTCAGCGCTTCCAGCGCCTGTTGGGGCGTCTGGCCGGGGATTTCAATCTCGTCGGGATACTGATAGGCCAGATCGTCGAGAGAAAACCGGCAACGCTCCACGATCTCCATCGTGCGGTCGATCGCCTCCGGATAGCGGCCGAACAGTCGTGCCATTTCTTCCGGCGGCTTGAGATAGCGGTCGGCATGACGCTCCCGCGCGAAGCCCGCCTGCTCGATGGTGGTGTTGTGCCGCACGCAGGTGACGACATCCTGCAGGATGCGCCGGTCATGGGTGTGAAACAGCACGTCGTTGGTAACAACAGTCCGGACGCGCTGGCTGTGTGCGAGATTAGTCAGTTCGTACAGCCGCATCTGGTCGTTGGGGCGGCGGCGCAGGGTCAGCGCCATATAGGCCCGATCGCCGAAAGCGTCCCGCAACCGCCGTAGATGCGCGGCACACTCGTCATCCGCGACATCAGGCACCAGTACGGCAATCAGCCCTTCGCCCCACTCCACGAGATCACGCCAGAGCAGGCTGCATTTGCCCTTTCCCGCGCGGGCCTTGCCGAGGGAAAGCAGGCGGCAGAGCCGGCCATAGGCGGCCCGGTCGATTGGATACACCAGGACCGGCGGCGCGTCCTCCAGATCGAGCCGACAGCCGACGACCAGGCGCACCCCGAATTCCTTCGCCGCCAGATGCGCCTGAACGATGCCAGCGAGCGTGTTGCGGTCCGTGGCGCCAAGAGCGGTGATCCCGAGCGCCTTCGCCTGTCCGAACAGCTCGCCGGGCGACGACGCGCCACGCAGGAAGGAGAAATAGGTCGTGACCTGCAACTCCGCATAGCGGGGCGCTGTGGCGCTCATGCGAACAGGCCATGCAAGAACCAGCGCTGCGATCCGGTCTCGCCGTGCTCACCGTCGCCGGCGCGATAGATCCAGAAGCGCTCGCCGGACGTATCTTCAACCTGGAAATAGTCCCGGGCGGCGGTCAGTTCCGTATCACCCTTCCACCATTCTCCGAAAACCCGCTCCGGCCCATCGGCGCATTTCACCTTGCGGCGGATCCCACGCCAGACGAAGAACACCGGTGGGTGGTCGGGCAGCATGGCCATGGTCTCGATCGGCTCGGGACGCGGCAACAGCCGGGTCGGGCGTGGCCAGCCTTCCGGCCAGGCGGCGTCAGTGACGGGGGCGAGCGGTGGCACGCGCTGCACCGAGCGCTCGGGCACGTCGCTTTCCACCGGCGCGACGCGATAAAGCGCCCCGTCACCCAGCCGGTTGGCCAGCATATCGATCAGTCCCGACAGATCGGCCTCCGGCTCCTCAATCAGGGACGAGACCTGCTGACGCCGTTCCATCGGTTCGGCCAGCACCGCAACCAGGTCCATACGCTCGATGCCAAAACCGGGTTCGATGGTCTCGATCTGTTCGGACAGAAGGCGCAGGAGATGCTTCGGATCACGGACCGGACGGGCCAATGCCACGCGCACCGCCTGCACGGCGCTGTCGACGCGGTGCAGCAGCAGGTCCAGTCGCCGGGCGCCGAGGCCGCGTTCTTCCAGACTGGCACAGAGCGGTGGCACCAGTTTGCCGATATAGCGCGCGATGGTTTCAGCCGCGGCAATCGGTTCGGCGAAGTTGCGCGACACAGCAACGGGATCGGCAGGACGGATCGGCAGGATCGGTTCGTCGACCCGGCCATAGGCCTGATCCAGCCTCCGGGTGATTTCCGCGCCGAAGCGCTGCACCAGAGGAGCGCGGGGCGCAGTCTCGATATCGCGGATCCGGGTCAGGCCCAGATCGGCCAGGCCGATCACGGTCTCGGCCGGGAGACGGAGGGCCGCGACCGGCATATCCGCGAGAGCTGCCGCATGTTCACCGGGTGGGACGACGATCGCCGTGCCCGACGTGGTTCGCGTCACGGCGTAAGCGGCTCCCAGCGTGTCGGCAACCGCTGCCCGCGCTGAAATCCCGGCGCCTTCCAAGCGACGGACGATGTCGCGCAGCATTACCGCCTCGCCACCCAGGAGATGATCGGCACCGGTCGTGTCGAGGATCAGGCCGTCCATCCCATTGAGCGCAACGACCGGCGTGACGCGTTGTTGCAGCCAGAGTGCCAGCCGCTCGAGGGCGGCGCGATCTTCGTCGGGCCGCGCGTCCATCACGCTCAGGCCCGGCAGCAGGACCTGAGCCTTGGCGACTGGCATGCCGACCACGAGCCCTGCTTTGCGCGCTGCGCGGTCCGCCGCGAACACAACACGGCGGCGGCCGTTACGGCCCGCCAGCACCAGTGGCGTCTCAGGCGGAGGCGCGGCGTCGCCCTGCTCGCGGCGAAGTCGGTCGGTCGCCCATAGAGGCAGCCAGATCGACGTGATCCGCCGTGTCGGTCGCAGGCCGGTCCGATGCTCCTGCGAGCCGCAATTTCGATTGTCCATGCCTCGCCTCCACCTCGAAATCCGCACTTTCCCCCGAACGCGTCCGGATCAGTTCCAGCAACCACCGGCTATCGCCGACTCCCGCCACCGGCAGCGGAGCAGAAGGCAGGAGTGAGACCCGCCATCGCGTCGTGCTCGCCGTCGGCTGGCCGAAATCCGCCGCATCCGTCTGCCGGCGCCAGCGCCGGAGGGCGAGACCGATTCCACCGCCGCTTTCGGCGGCGAGTTGCAACCGACGCGAAGCAGTCATGGTCAGGCGTCCGACTTCCGCCACGACCGCGCCCAGACCCGGGTGACGCAGCCCTTCCTCGAAACAGGCCAGTACGTCGCGATCAGTCCCGGCCTCGACGAACAGCACCCGCGAGGCCGCCAGCCCGGCCTGTTGCAGCGCGGGTGCGAACAGATCGGCGACCGTGACGATCCAAAGAACCTGACCTTTGGTTCGCGCGGCAATCCCCGCGGCAAAACGCGCCGCAGCGGCGGCGTTCAGAGCGTCGTTGCCGCCCCCCGCGACCTCATGCAGGGTACCCAGCGTCAGACCACCGCCCGGGAGCTTCCGGTCGATGTCCCGGACGCCGAAGGGCAGTGTGGCACGCTTGCGGCTAGTGTGTCCTTCCAGACGGCTGATCGCAGCCCGCAGCGTCTCCAGACCGGGTTTTTTATGGGGTTCAGCAGTCATTTCACGGTCTGGCGTCCCTTGAGCATACGGATTTCCTGATTATATGTTCTTGGTTTGTTCCATTCATGCTACGCAAGTCAATGCAAATTCGCTCCGTATCCGGCATGCTGGGTAGCGATGTCGGTTCGGTATCGTTGATGAAAGTGCGCTAAGGAATTGAATCCAGAACCTTCTTCCTCTCCAGGCAACGACGATTATCTGTCCCGTCTGAATGATGCCCAGCGGCAGGCCGTCACGCATGGGACCGGAGTCTCGGCAGGCGGCGCGGATTCATCCCCGCTGCTGGTCATCGCTGGCGCCGGATCGGGCAAGACCAACACACTAGCGCACCGGGTCGCGCATCTGATCGCCTCGGGGGCTGATCCACGGCGCATCCTGCTGCTGACCTTCTCGCGCCGGGCCAGCGTCGAGATGACGCGGCGTGTGGAGCGCACCTGCAAGACGGTGCTGGGAGACAAGGCTGGTCCTCTGGCCGACGCGCTGGCCTGGGCCGGGACGTTTCATTCCATCGGCGCGCGGCTGCTGCGGGAATATGCCCGGCAGATCGGCATGGACCCGGCCTTTTCGATCCATGACCGCGAGGATTCAGCCGATCTGATGAATCTGATCCGGCACGATCTGGGGTTTTCGAAAACCGAGAATCGGTTTCCCGGCAAGGGCACGTGCCTTGCCATCTATTCCCGCGTGGTGAACTCCGGTGCGCCGCTCGCCGATGTGCTGCTGAAGCACTATCCGTGGTGCGCGGGCTGGGAAGCCCAGCTGAAACAGCTCTTCGCCGGTTATGTCACGGCGAAGCAGGAACAGGGCGTGCTGGATTACGACGACCTGCTGCTGTGCTGGGCGCAGATGGTCAGCGATCCGGTGCTGGCGGCCGATATCGGCGGTAAATGGGACCATGTGCTGGTTGACGAGTATCAGGACACCAACCGGCTGCAGGCGGAGATCCTGCTGGGCATGAAACCAGATGGGCGCGGGCTGACGGTGGTGGGCGATGACGCGCAGTCGATCTTATAAGTTAGTTGGAATACATCGGCTTGAATCTATACCTTCGTGTTGCAAAGGGAGGGTACGATGCCTGAGCCTAAATGGTCACGATATCCGCAGGTTTCTGAGAAC
>NZ_WOTA01000039.1 GCF_011516825.1 Acetobacter oeni
GCATATCCAGAAATCAAATGCTGGAAAGTCGGTCATCCGCTCGCGTGTCGAGCATGTCTTTGCCGATCAGAAGTCACAGACGGGGCTGTTTGTCCGGACTGTCGGTATCAGCCGAGCCACCATGAGGATCGGGCTCGCCAATATCGTCTACAATATGCGCCGCTTCCTCTTCCTCGAAAGATTGAACGCGAGCGCATAGCCATCCAGCGGAGGACAACTCCCAATCTGCTCAAAACGCAGACCGGAGGCCATCGCAAAAACCGTCAATCAAATCGCCAAAACCCAGAAATTACCGGCCAAGCACATCAATCAGGGGTTCTTCGATCCCTCCAGATGGTCAATCTGTGTGAGCCCACGATCGTCTTCCAAGATCACATCATGAAGGCAGGATGTGCCTAACTCATTGATGCTTCGGATAATGTTCATTTCTCCCCGTAAGCCCGCATAATCGGTATTTCCGTTACGCCGTCGCCGTCTTGTTACCGAGGATTTGTGTTTTGGATTGACGCAGACCCTTAGGACAGTAACGCCGATCAAAGTCAGTGCAGCACCGGATATTTGAAGAATGTTGTCCATAGTTACATCCCCAGTGCGCGCTTATAGATTTGTAAAAGAGTTTCCAGTTCCTCCACCTCAGCGGGTTCTTGTTTTCGAATGCGGATAATCTGACGAATTACTTTAACATCGAAGCCAGCCGACTTCGCCTCAGAGAAAATATCCTTGATGTCTCCGGAAAGAGCTTTCCTTTCTTCCTCCAATCTTTCGACGCGCTCAATGATTGACCGCAGCCGGTCGGCTGCGATTCCTCCAACCGCGTGATCCTCCCGGGCGTCCTGATCGTCATGCAACATTTTTGCCGTCCTCTGGCTGTCCAGCCAGATGTTGCTGAACCAACATGCGACCTCGTACAGCACTAATGAACAGAGGCAGATGCTTTGATCTGATCGGCTAATCCGTAGAGCGAACGATCGAGAGCAAGCTCACCCTTAGAATGGCGGGTAATCATGGCTCGCAGCAGGCCTCCTGCCGATTTTACCAGGCCCTTTGCATGTCGTGCGGCGATAACACACACCGCCACGGCGGCCTCGTACGGTCCCAGAACCGAGATCGCCTGCTTCCAAGCGTGAGTTGAGACACCGAGCGAGTTGCACAGAAGAGCTACAGCATCGAGTATTTCACGTTCGTTGGGACGATCTGTCTGACAAATGTCCCGAAGTGCGGGAACTAGCTGCAGAAGGAATGTGGGGGTGGCTCGGAAGCCCTTGAGCGCAGATTCAGTTGCCCGTCGTGGTTCGGAAGATCGACTACGTGTTGCTTCATGAGCCTTACCGGCGAAGCCGGTTCCGCCTACTGTAGCGTAAGCTATATGATCTGGTTTTGTAGTAGTATAGTGGGGGCGCTCGGGCGACCCCATGGGGTCACTTTCCACAGGATTGGCGGCTTGGATTGCAAATTCAAGCTCCTGTTGCAGCGTCGTTAACCGGGCAAGGATCGGCTCCAAAATCTCCGGGTTGCGATCCTCCCCGCGCAACTGGGTGAGGCGATTTGCTTCAAGAGCAACGCGCTTCGCATCGGTCATCGGCAGCCCGACTTCAAGACACGTTTCAGACAAAGCGTAGATACGACGTGCTAGAGCCATTACCTCCTTGTGAAGACGACGTCCTTCCCTCCTACGTTCTTCCTGAGCGGCCGCCGCATGGGCCAATTCGGGATAGCGCCTTGAGAGCGGCGAGAGATCGATTCCATAACCATATAAAGCCTTTCTACTACCCCGTGATCGCCTGAGGTAACGCTGGCCGTTCGGACTGTCCCTATGGATTATCCATCCAGCTTCCGCGAGCCCCCGCAAAAGCTCCTTCACACGGGTGCGTCCGAGATCGAATCTTTCCTGGATGTCGAGATTACGAGCTGTGCACAGCGGCTCCCCATCCTCATCAATCCAGTCTTCGAGGTCGGTCCAGCTCGAAAGATAAGCGAGCAGTTCCACCTGTTGGCATGTCAGTCCGACCGCTGACCTCGCCAAGCGGAGTACTCGTAAAATTTCCGGGCGAGCAACCCCGCTCATCGGCATCGCTTGTGCCTGCACTTGAGCAGCTCTAGCATCGCAGGCGTAATCCGCCGCAGCCCACCAGGAGGCTGATACGTCTCTGTAATCATTGTGTTTTTCTGTTCGCGACAAACGTGAGAATTGCCGCTTTCCTGCCTGGCGTCAGGACGCAAAAACCCATTGCAAGAAAAGCTTGCCTTTTTTGCGATTCTGTCGGAAGGTCGTGTCAACCACGATCATGACCTTCCAACAGGCTCGGCTTCGAGCTTTACGTCCTAAAGCCTCGCGAAAGCGGGGCTTTTGGCGTTTGGGGTAAGCTATTCGTTACGTCATTTCGAATCCTCCAAATCGGCCTGAGATTCGGCCATCTGTAACTTTCGGCCGACAGTGTAAAATTATCAAGTCAGGCTGAGACGATTCAGGCGTTGCCCACGGTTTCCGTGGGACATCTCCGGAGTGTGGGCGAATCATGCGACCAACAACTTCTGGGGCGAAAATTGAGTCCAAAGAGCTACATGATTCGCACACGCAACACTCTGAAACTATCCGCACACATTTTTTACGTTCCGTTAAGATTTATGTAGATTTGACGATGCGATTGTGATTCTTTGTTTTAACACTCATTTTCGACATACGCTCTCTGCGTAATTGTCATACGTCTGCAACAGTATAGTAGGGCGCATCTAGCAGTTCTGTATCACGCGTGACCGTTGTTTGTGCGCCTGTTTTCATTATTCGTTAAGGCTCAAGCTTCGCGGGGACCAAATGATACTCGACGAAATCAGGTTACGCTTCGCGCTCATTAAGGATGATTCGTCACAGAAGCTGTGCGCGCCTTTAGCTGATGCCGTTTTTTCGCTTGCGGCGCAGGTGGAACACCTGACGTCATCTCGATCGCTTCGTCTGTCAGATCACGACTCAATCGATGCGCTGCAAAGGGCAGCTGTTCTGTGCCGCGAACACGGACAGCAGCTCCTCAAAGCGCACCCAAACTCTAACCCATTGCGAATTCGTCTCACTCTCCTCAATGAGCTTGTGAGCCAAATGCGAACGGATGAGCTTGAAGGGGAATATGAAAATGTTCCGCAGGCTGCAGAACCAAACCACCCTCCTGGAGGCGCTCTGGAGGAGCCATTATTCCGTGTTCGGCGAGCCTAAGTTTTCCCGGTGAAGTCGCATGATTGGGACGTAAAGGACATTCATACTGTCCGGAGCCCGATATGCGACCTATTTACCTTTTTCCGTTCGCCCTTCTGGCGTGGTCACCAGCGCTCGCCCAGCAATGTGCGCAACCGCTTGCGATGGAATCTCCATCGGAGCCCAGGCTCCCGGGGCCATCGATGGACGGTCACGGCGACACTGATGCGATCGCTCATCTGGGAACGCGAGGCGCAACCGTCGAGATGCAGGCAAATCTGCACGGATTTGAAACCGGCATCGCTCACATGCGGGGAGGGGAGGTCCTCGTCTTCTTCGCACCCACAGATCACAAGGTCGTCCTTAGTGGCACGTTGATACCGGTGCCTTACGACACGCTCCGTCACTATGCGGACGGCCGTGCGCATGACCTGGTTCCCTCACATGGGATCAGGGGTATGTTCGTCCAGGCCGGAAATCGCTTTCAGGTCGTCTACGCCACTCCGGATGGTCAGGCAGCGGTAGCAGCCCGTATGTGGGATGCTACAGGAAAAGATCTCACGAAAACCCAGATCAAGGACATACCCGGGGCGGTCCCGACGATTACCGTCTCTTCGTCTTCCTCGGATACGCACTCGCAGTCTGGCCTGACCGACCTTTCGGGCGGTTCTCTGGGAGCCCCTTCGGCACCTGAAGTCCTCATGTTCATAGACCCACAATGTATCTATTCCATCAGGGCGATGCGCGCACTCCAACCCGCTATCAGTGCCGGCAAGCTCCGTCTGAAAGTGATTCCACTCGCGCTTCTCGACTATGAAGACCACGGTGCCAGCACGATCAATGCAAAGTCGATGCTGTCATTTCCGGAAGGCGAGATGGCGGAAGCATGGATCACTGGTCGGCTTGGGGAGAAGGCGAGTACCCCTTCTGCGGACAGCCCTCAGAAACTTGCCCGCAATGGCGAGATTGCCCGGCAGCTTGCGCTCGCCGGAACCCCGACTTTCATCTGGAGACACCGGAATGGTGAGACCGGGCGACTGGATGGCGTTCCACGTGATGTCGAAGCATTTGTCGGCTCGGTGGCACAATGAGTTCCCGGCCGGGTCCTGACCGCAAGCCGCGATTTTTCAGGAGAACGCGCCGACTTGCCCGACTTGTGGTTGGGGATCCACGCGATCTGATCGCCTGGCGCGATCTGAAACAGAACGCGTCGTTAATCGAAACTCTCTGGAAGGCGTTATTAGGAACGAAAGGCGCCATTCCGGACCTCCGCATTGCCGAGGGTGGGCGCATCGACATCGCCGCGACCGCTGCCGCGTATGGTGTGGAAGCCAGAGCCGTGACCATTTTCCTCGATCAGAGGCAGCAGCAAACATACGCTAGATCACTCTTCGCTGGTGCGCTCGATCTCGTTCTGGTCGTTGCGTGGCTCGTGGAGATGTCGTTGTCTCACTGGGGAGGAAACCAGCTTCTGGCTGCGCTCGAATTTGCGCCGTTCTGGCTTTTCCTCGCGCTTGTGACGTTTCAGAACGCATGGCTCAACTGGCAGGTTCGGGAACGTCACCTCGGCTCCGCAGGTCAGTTTCTGGCTACGGCGGACAATCTCTTTCCCCGCAAGCCCTAGACGGAACACTGCCAGCCTGGTGCTGGCGGCATTCCATTCAACAAGTTCTCAGAACGTACCCGGAGGAGCGTTAGCGTCTCCCCCCTGCGCTCCCGTTGCCCAGGACGCATGCTCATAGTCCTCACGGCCCTGGGTGGTCCGGGGATCGTCCGGCCGCACGATTGTGCCGGCACGATTATACGTGGGAGGAGTCCACACGGCCCGTGCCGACCCATAGGCCGCATTGGGATCATAACGTGCTTGTTTTGTACGGGGGGCCTTCGGACCGTGGACGTGTGCCGCCGAGGATACATTTCCAGCGCTGCACGCCGAAAGTCCAAGAGAGAAGGCGAGCGGAAGAAAGAAGGAATATTTCACGAATGGTCTCCTTTTCACAGGAGACCATGGTGCGGCAAAAACTTGCGACTACTCTTCCAATTTTCTCAATCTGGCTTCCATCGAAAGGTAACCCCAGATCCGCCGCTCCATTATGTCAGCTTTAGTCGCCAGTATTCTGTGATCGGCGCTTAATCGCTGATAATTGTCCTCTACCTGTGCGAGAGCACGAGCCAAGCGACTTTCGCGATCACTGGCTGCCTGAAGTTCAGCCCTGAGCTGCGTCTCCAGCGCTTCCGCGCGGCTGGCCCGTGTTTCCGCTGCACTGATCTTTGTTTTTTGAAAGTCGGCGTATTCTTGCCATTCGCCTACTTTTCTGTCCAGCTCTTCGGCGCGGGTATTGGCACGGCTGAGCAGCGTTCTCAGCCGCGCAATCAGACCTGCCTGTTCCTGCACCTGGTCTGCAAGTGACGGGGGCGTCCCATAAAGAGTCCTCTGGATCGCACGCCCGAGGCTGTCACTGTAGTCGCGCGACATCCGTCCCAGGATGAACCCGGTCGCGCCATTCGTTCCATTCCCACCGAACATCTCAGGCCCTCCCCGTGTCCTGGATCACGCAATCTTCTTCATTGTCGTATCTACCCCATTGTTGGGGCCATGCGGTATTGCTTTTTTACCGTCTTCGGTGTTGAGCGACTGCTGGATGGACATCAGGGTGCCCGCCATGCCGACGACTGCAGCATCCCGGCTGAACTGGTCGATGTCCACCCGGTCCACATCGCCAAAGCCGATCATGGCCGGCACCCGTTGCGGCAGGATCGAGATCATCCGGAATGAAATGAAGGCCAGCGTCACGTGAATCATCACGAACAGGCTGACCAGCACGATCATGCCGAGGAAATTTGTGACGATCCAGCCATTTGACAGAATCAGTCCGGCCGCGATCCCGAAACACATATGGATCAGCCATGACACTGAGTCGAAGATGAAATAACCGAGGAATAGCCCGAACAGCATCAGGACCGGGCGGAAGATGACATTGAACAGCAGGGCGTATCCCTGTTTCGCGTGCCCATGCAGACCTTCACCGTTCATGGTCATGTGCGCAAGCATCCACAGCGGGGCCGCTATCACCGATTCACACACCATGATGAACCAGCCTGCGACAGCAAACATCCACATGACAAAAGGGATCATCGGAATGACATAGGCGATGGTGAGACCCGGCATAAGCATGGCAAGACAACCACCGATAATCGGCGCTCCGAAGAAGTGCATCAGCGCGTGCCCGGCTCCTGCGGCAACGACACCGCCCGGATTTCCACTGAGCAGTGACATGATACCGATCCCAACGGTTCCGGCCGTCGAGGACAGGATCGACGCAGTTCCCATGGTGATCAGGGAAGTGGTGATCATCCAGTTACCAAGGGACATCAGATTGCCGAATGGATCGGTCCAGTAGCCATCTGTCCCGGACGGCTCCATGAACCCGGTGACGATCTGCAGGGCATAATCGTTCAGATGCAGCGCCCGAAACAACTGGTTGAGGACGCCCGCACCATCACCGCCCGGGATCGCCCCCGAATAGAGATCCGCGTTGCCACCGGGCGCGCTCATTCCGTCCTGCGTGGCGACCATGCTGTCGATGTTTTCCATGAACGTATCAGCGGACTGCACCAGGGGTGCGATGTCAGAGGCGAGATAAGTCCCGATCCCGGAATAGGACGGGGTGGTGATTGTGGGCGTCGCTGTCATGAGAGAAAGAGTCTGACCGTTCAGGCGGGCAAATTCGAGGTAGTAGGCTCCGGCCCCGGTCCAGCCAAGATTATCCATCTGATTGCTCGTGTTGACTGAATCGCCGTTTGTCGAAATGCCCCACTGATGGAGCGCAAGTGTCTGGTTGTTGACCGTGTCCTGGAGCTTCGACCGGAGCTGCGCTGCCTGTGTCGTCAGCCGCGAGGTGTAGTCGTTCGTGGCGTTGACGATGATGTTCATAAGCGGGGCGAGGGAAGACGTTTTCTTTGTCTCCCAGTAATTCTGCGCTACCTGCTCGACCTGGCTCCGAATGTCACCGAGCAGCACGGAATCAAGCACCTGCTTCTGCATACTCGCCTGATCGACTTCAAATCCAGCAAGATTAACGACGCCGGTATTGGGAGCCTGCAAACTGACAGCGCCGCAAACGGGCGTGCCGTCGCCGGTGCCAGCCACCATATCGTAGGAGTAATTGATGACGCCCATTTTGCCCCCAGTAACCGAGAGCACAGTCTGACCGGTGGGTGCCGGGATCAGGCTGCTGTTGTTGGCGGCGATGTTAAGGATCGCGCGACAGAATTCGTTCTTCACCAGCCCAGTGACGATCCCTTTCGTGCCTGGAATGAGTGGTTGTGCGATGACCTTGCCGTCCGGCCCGATCGCCTGTTTCGCTTTGTCATAAACGACTTTCGCCATACCAATGCCCCAGAGCGATCCCTGCACAACCACTGCCTGGGCGGCATTGAACCCGGTGGTCGGGAGTGGCCACATTAACACGGCAGCGACGCCAATCCGCACGATCGACATACTGGTCTGATTGTTGCCTAGAAGCTGTGAAGTCTCCGCACCGCGATGGATGTTCATAAAATAAATATAGCTGACCACGGCCATGGCGAAGGCCATGACGAACCCAGAAAACCACCCGATCATCGTGCCGATGACTGTGGCCTCGTTTCCAATACTCGGTGCCGACGTACTCTGACCAAATACCGGGAAGACGCTTCGGATGACCTGGGCCGCCCAGTCGTCCCCGGGATCGAGCAGATCCCAGGTGACGTTATAGCTGGTGCTGCCGGATGAATCCCCGGAACCGGTCGCGACGACGGTCTGCGCCATGGCGGGTAGGGTGGTGGCCGAGAGGCATAGAAGCGTCAGAAGTGCCAGCACATGGCGACGGAAAGGAATCATGGTTCGTCCTCGTGAGTCTGGAATTAAGGGGACGGGCTGTGTGACGGACCGGGACTCATTCGCTTCATGAAATCAGTGACGGCGGTGACGGCCTTCTGGACCATCACGCGAACTTTTTCGCTCATCTCTTCGAGCGCACTGGTGCCCTCTTTTTTCCCGGGCACTTCGGCGGCACTCTTGCCAATCTCGGCATCAATCTGATTGAAACGCTGCGTCACACTGCCTGGCATTCCCATGCGCTGCCCTGTTGCCTCGGCCGCTTCCCGTCCTTTTCCGTAAGCCTCCAGTTTCGAGCTGACGTTCTCCAGTTGCGTCGCGAAGGCATGATTGCTCTGCTTTTCGGTCTCGAACTGACTGTGGAGGTCAGCATACTTTCCACCGGCTTTCATTTCGGACAGCACGCCGGCCATACCGTTTGGATCGCTCTTGGCCGCGTCCGAGATCGAGGCCATGATGGAGGATGCGGGACGCTCTTTAATCTCCCGCAGCGCCTCCACTGCGTCCTTTCCCAGCCTTTCTGTCGCCTCCAGACTTTTTTCATCTCGTACGTTATGAAGGCGTGCGCTGAAATCGGCGGCTTTTTCCATCCAGGACGGACCAGGATTCGCGGGCTGGCTTTCGATCCGTGAACCGATCGCTTCCGCAAGCCTCGCAAATCCGCCACCTCTGATGACCCTGACTTCCTCGCGTTCCGAAGTTTCGGCCTTCTCGTCCTTTCGTTTAGGTTCCTCCTTCTCCTGAGCAGTATTCTTCTCGGACGTGGATCGGTTTTCAGGCGTATTTTTCTCCGGTCCAGCCGTCTTTGACCCGGTGTCCTGATGCGGGTCCGGCGCATGAGTCTGCTCGGGTTTATTGGTAGCTGATGGCTCCTGACCAGGCGGATTGCCGCCGCCTGGTGATGCTAAGCCACGTGTTGAATCCGGGTCGCCTGTGCCGTCGTGCGGCGCCTCGGCGCTATGTTTGGGCTCCATCTCCGATTTTGCGCCCGGCTCCGGAAAGACAGTTGCCTTCAGCTTGTCGATGGTGTGCGCGATGTCCGGGTGGTCCGGATCCTGACGCCCTTCCACCAGCTCGCTGGCAAGGCTTCGGATCGCATTGACTTCCGGCTGCTTGAGACGATGGGTCTCCTGCATCAGGGCGACCACGTTCGGCTCGTTCAGACCCGGATAATGAGCGGCACGTTCGGTCATCTCGGCACGTAGCGGGTTGTCTTTATCGACCGTTGGCCCGAGCAGGCGCTCCACATCCTGCACGGCATAGGCCACACGGGTGCGGAACTGCGGATCACTGTCAGCGCCCGGTTCATGTGATTCCTGACGCAACCGGTCATATGCAGCAGCCTGCCCAGATGCCTGCTTCTTGTACTCAGATTGCACGCGATCGAGGATTTTCAGAACATCTTCAATGTCGCCGGTCTTCTGCATGGTTTCAGACATGTTGGGGCCTTTACGGGTTGATGGTGGGGGAAGGCATCGGCGTTAGACCGTCCTTGAAGGCGGCCTCCTCTTCCTGTGCGACGCGGGTGGCCCCCACGGTCGCCAGATAGAGAGACACGCGGTAATTCTGCAGCGCGAGGTAATTGGACTGCGCCATCTCGGTGGCAACTTCGCGCATCACCGAGGCGGGGGGCATTTTCTGGAGAGATGCGTTCCAGATCACGCTGGAAACGCGACGGTTGACTTCGAGCGCCATGGCCTGCAGCCATGAAGCCTTGTCGAGAGGCGTCAGCCCTTCGGCCTTCATTTCGGCCTGCTGATCGCTCGTCAGGGTCACGGACGGGACGCCGAGCGAGGTGACGTAGCCGGTCACCCAACGGGCGAGTGACATGCGGCTGTTATAGGATCGGCGGCGGGTCGCCGCTTCGCGCCCGCGAATGCTGGAGAGCTGCTCGCCGCGCAGCGCTGCCGGCGCGATCGGCTGGATGAGCGTAGTCGCGTAGTCATTGGCCGCATCCACGGCACCGTCGGCCGAGAGTGTGTCAGCCCCAAAGAGGCTGGTGGCACGCTGATCTGCGTTCGGCAGTTTGGAGACGGAAGAACACAGGCCCTGCGCGACGTCATCCGAGGAACAGTACCGCCTCAGGTGTAGGGACATATTCGCATCCGTGCCCTGGGATTTGCCATAATAAGAGGGCGTCCCCTGCGCGGCCTCTCCTCTTGGATCGCTCACGGTCGCGATGGCGTAGACCGCTGAGCGGGCTGCTTTCGACGCCGCAACGGTGGACTGCTGAGCGTCAAGGCCCGCGCAGAACTCCGGATTCATCATATGCTCGTCTCGGATCTCCGTTTCCTGCTGACGACGCAGAAAGCCGGCCATGGCTGTATTCTGGGCGTCCATAAGTTGGGACTGCGCTCCGACCTGAGCCTTTGCGTAATTCGCCGTCTGGGTGAACCCTTTTGTCAGAAGCGAGGCGACAGAGTCGGGGTTCGTAAGGCTGGTCAGATTCGAATCTATGCTATTTGTAAGATTCTTCGTCATCGTGTTCAGCGCACTACCCGTGAAGCTTTGCAGCGCCTTGATCGCGGCGACCACAGCCGCCTCACTGATCAGCGCGTGCGCGGGTTTCGGCGCGATCGCCAGAACACATACGCAGGTTCCGGCGGCGATGGCCGCTGTTTGCAGCTTGCGCATCAGAACACTCCGTCCACGACGTTGTTCAGGCTGTAACCCGACGGAAGCTGGGGAGAGCCATTGATATAAAGATCAGTCGTCCCGCTCGATGTTCCGGCGTTGACGTTAGCTAGGGTGGGACCGCCACCGCCGAAACTCAGGCTGGGACACATCAACCCGCTGCTCGACCCGAACCCCAGACCTAAATTGACGCCTGACAGGCTGAGCCCGCATTGGGTCGAACCCATGGCGTTGCTCCACGCAGACTGCGCAGCCTGACAGATCTGACCACCGATCTGCCCTTCGACCGCCTCCAGGAGCGCGGCCGGATCGAGGCCATTGGTGATGAGGTTCAGTCCGGTGCCGCTGAAGAAACTGCTGAGGCAGGACAGTCCGTTGACGCTGTCCGGCTGCTTTTCGTAAGCATTGTTGGCCTGCACCCGCTCATTCACTGCAGTCGCGGCCGCCTGGGTCAGCGCGGCGCAGCCGGCGCTTCCCGTCGAAGTCGTGGAATCGGTAGTTCCGGTCGTAGCTGTCTGGGCACCTGCTGGCACCGAAACAAGCATCGCTGCTGTGAGGACCACCGAATACAATGAGCAGGAGACTGACCGAATCATGCGGCCTCCTGACGTCTCTCCGGACGGGTGATCGCTTCCAGCAGCGAAATGCGTTCCGGAGTAAGCATACGCTGGAGAGCCTGACGGCGGTTCTCGGCAATCACGCCGTGACCGAACGGGCTATCGGGAGAAAGAAGATCCCGTCTGCCACGAAGACGCGGGATAAGCGGCTCCAGGCATCGGACAAGATCCGGCCATTCGTGGGGTGCTACTGACGACAACGTGGCGTGCCACGCTGCCAGTGCCGCTGGATTCCGATCCACTCGGGCCACAGCCTCGTCACCACCGATGCACCGCCACAGATCGGCAAGTGCATCCAGAGTAAGCGCGACATTTGGCATTGGAGAGTGCACCCCTGTTTTCGGGGCAGGCTGTGGTGTTCGCATGAGACCTTCCTCGGCTGATTACGAAGGAAGGTGCGCTCGCATCATGCGACCAGTCAGCGAATTCGACGGCGGATCGTAACTTTGTTGCGGCCCACATCAATGACATCCCCGGCCTGAGCTACCGACGATGCCAGCACCTTGTTCCATTCCCGGCCGCCCTGCCAGTCAACCGGGGCCTCGGTATCGATGTCAGGAGCAAACGTCACGGTGACCCCACGAGGAACGATCTGGCGAACGGCGAAGTGCAGAGGAACCTGTCTGCCGTAACCGGTCGCTCGCCGGAAATGGGATGCCATTGGTCTGCCCTCACCCTCTCGACCTCTGCTTTCGTCCGGTAACGGTCTCTCTGATACGACCGCGTTCCTACCCGTGGGCACAGATAACGGCGCCGGTGCCTGAACAACCTGAAAAGCAGCTGGCACGATAAAGCCGTTGTTAAGAGCGGCGACCATCATCGCGGCATGGAAAATGGGCATGGATCTCGTCTCCTCATGTGACATGGGAAAGCGAGCAGGTACTCTTGCGACCTGAAAGAAATAAATGCGCGGTACGCTGCATACCTCTTTCAGACTTTGTTACAGATGGCGCACGCAGTATCGTGTTTCCTGCAAAGGAGCTCTCCTTTGAAGCTTAACCTGCTCAGAAAGTGAACGAAAATGTTGAATGGAAGCGAAAAGATGCAGGTCGATGCGCTATTTGAGGGCGGTCGCTTTTATGAGATAGTAAGCGAGAAACTCGAAAAGCACCGCGAAAGCTTGCACTGGTCACAGTCACATCTGGCAAAGCTGGCCAGAATGCACATTTCGATAATCCGCGCCCTTGAAACGGGCCGAGCATTCTCTCTCGACACGCTTTCTACGGTGTTGAGGATCTACCAGCTTGACCCGAGGTCAGTACTTCCGGAACAACCCGGTGAAGTGCAGGACATATCAAACTATCCCGATAGCAAGTCACTTCTTAAGTTGTCCAAGGCGATTAAATCTTCAGAATATGGTAGGTCTGTATTTCAACTAAAAAGCTTCATCAATACCATAGAAGAAACAATCAAACTGGCGCCTCTTCCGATGAAAAATGCGGAAGAACATTATAGGCGAGGTGCTGTTTATGAGCCAAAAACTCGATCAGATATTCTTGAGTCTTTCGGCCGCAGGGTGCGTATCTATCGAACGCTCAGAGGCTTCACCGCAAACCAGACTGCCCAAAAATCCCATACGTCGCTTACAAGTTACTCTCTTTTAGAGTCCGGGCACCGTAATCCGAGCATGGAAACCGTGTATAAAGTGTCCGAGGGGTTAGCAATTTCTGTGTTTGCGCTGATTCCTGGCACTCACGACGACCAGAACACCATGCGATTACTCGATGTTGCGGCATGGGCCGTGGAAGCTCAGACACATCTCTACGCGCTTGATGATCTTGAATTCGTCTTCAATAGCCTGCGGGATGCCCTTGGCACGTCAGCATCCAGCTAAACCCAATGTGTTGCTGCAGACATGAAAAGCGGGATCTTGATTCCTCTTATCTGCAATCCCCTTAACATCTTGAACTAGCTCAAAAAGGCGATAGCGCAGCCTTCGTCAAATGACGCGCGCTATCGCCTTGCCCTCATGCTGTGCGCATTTACCAACGTCATACCCATGAAACGGCCCGATGACGGCGACGTCGTACCGAGAACTTTCTTTCTTGACTTCGCTTCCGTCTTAAAGGAATGTTCTTCTCATAATACGGATATTAGTCTTGTAAAGACGAGAGCGTGGGGCTGGTCGTATGCGGAATGCATCCTTTGGTCAGGTTTTCAGAAGAGGCGCGTTCGTCTGGCTTCAAGCCTACACGACGAACGATACTATCCGTTCGATATATGCGATCCTTTGCGATATTACACTGGTTGCCACGATGCTGTCTCTGGCCATCCAGGACGTCGAGGAGGCGCTCGCTGAGTGGGAAGACTGTCCGCCGCCAGTGACCTACGAAACTCCGGATCGGCGAGGTGCATGGTCTCGTAATGAGTTGTTTATTCTCGGACAACGGTGGATGTCGGGGGACAGCGCGTCTGAAATCTCACGTTTACTCAACCGTTCGTCTGGCAGTGTTTCGTCAAAGAGACGCCATCTCGGCCTCCCAGCCCGCATCCGGATTTCTAAAGTGCAGGGAGCAAAGATCCAGGCTGAAAAGCGCGACGCGATCCCGGCCGACCCAAGAGTGGTCCTGACGTGGGAGGAGGCGTCACTCCTCACACCGGAGGAACGGCGTGGACGGACATGGTACGTCAGGCATAGTCTCAACCGCTTGAAACTGACCGCGCACAAAGGCGGTTATAAAGTCCGCTGGCATGAAGCAGCGAATATAGAAATCGCCTACCGTCATTTCGCATTCCAAAGTCCGGCTGAAATAGCGCGAGACTTCCTGATCTCAGAAAGTGCCCTGAAGTCACAGAGCAGCTGGGAGCAGCTCCCTCCTCGCAGGGGCGAAAAGACGCCTTGGTTCATTTCCGCCAAAGCGGAACATTATATCACCGAACATGACTACATTCGCCGGGAATGTCTGTGCAAGGCTGGGTGCTTCTTCTGGACGACCCGAAAGGGCGGCGACCGGGTGAGCCGACGGTATCGACGGAGTGTCGCCGCCATCCACGGTATTGCCGCATAAGAACCAAAAATCTCGAAAAAAACAGCGCTGGTCGCAAGATAAGGTCGGAAGCTGCTCTCACCATTGATAGCACATGAGGGCAGAGAGATGTTTTCCGGTAATTCCACGCCCCCTTTAAAGGGAGGCGGATCATGAAGCTGTTTAGTTCAGCTGTGACAAGGCGGCTCACCGACCCCGACTTTCAGGGCATCGTGGTGGATCGGTCACTGATGCTCAACGTCGCGCTGGCTGCGGTCGTGGTTGCTTTCACAGCCCATGATGCCTATGTCCGCGCGCACCCGCCAAAGCCGCTATATTTTTTCGTAGATGGCCAGAACGCGCCGCGTCCGGCCGTGGCGCTGACAAGTCCGGTGCTCGGCCAGGACCAGCTCCTTGGCTGGGCGGTCAAATGGGCCATAGCACCGTACAATATCAATTATAGAGATTTTCCAACTCAGATGAACACGGCTGGGGCGCACTACACTCTCAACGGATGGAATACCTTTGCAAAGTCATTTATTACACAAGGGAATCTTGCGAAATTAAGAGAAGCGAAATTACTCTGCTACGCTCAGCCAACCCGGGCTGCCACTGTCCGCGCCGAAACGGTCGTGCAGGGGCATTCGCGCTATGTGGTGCAGTTCCCTTTCATCCAGACCTGTGAAAACGTCAATCAGCAAAATACGCAGATGCTGATGGCAACTGTCACGATTGATCGTGTCGAAGATCTCGATCACCCCGAAGGGCTGGCGATCGAGCAGCTTGTCGTCTCCTCGGGGAGGGAAGGATGACAATGAAACTCCATCGCTTGCTTCCGGTCGCCCTGCTTCTGCTTCCACCACTCGCATCAGCCCAGGAGGGTCCGCAAGCCGGCCCCGTGCCGGCAGCCGCCGCCCCGGACCCGGCGCACGAGGCGGAAGACGACGCGGAACACGACGCCATTCCATTCACGCCCGAGGAAATTCTACGCCTCGGCAAGCGGCTGAAGGCCGTCAGCCGTGCGAAAGAACAGGTCAGCACTGAATTTGCGACACCGAATGCCCGTCCGGCGATCCGTGTGTCCTTTGCCCCCGGCCAGCAAACAAGTCTGATCTTTACCACCAAAGGATACCCGACCGCGCTGTCTTTCGTAGATAACACCGGCCAGCCCTGGCCAGTCGCGTGGAACACGTCCGGCAATTCAGCCAACCCGGACGGGAGCACGAACTGCGCATCTGGAAAGGGGGCTACATCCGGAAATCCCGCTGTAGAAACAACGGGGTTCTACACATGCGTCCCGTTCAAAGGGTCCAATACAATCAATATCGAGCCGATTTCGCTCCAGCCGAGGGGCGGACTTCTCGTCACCCTGCAGGGGGCGCCGAAGCCTGTTTCCTTTCTGCTGATCGCAGGACGCGGATCCTACGATGACAACCTCACAGTCCGGATTTCTGAGGCCGGACCAAATGCGAAGGAACCAGTGGACACGCGTCCAGGAGCACCCGCAACCGGTGAGCCCTACATGAACGCGATGCTGAGTGGCGTTCCGCCGGCATCGGCGGTGCCACTTGCTGTTGAAGGCATTTCTCCCGACGACGTGCGGGCCTGGCGGATCGGCAATGAAGTCTATCTGCGGACCCGACTTCTGCTTATGACACCCTCCTCAGACAGCATGGAACATGGTGAAGGTGGTTATACCCTCTACGCCTTTCATGAATCTCCAGTGGTCCTTCTCTCCGATGCCGGACGAACAATCTCCGCTCATATCAGGGACGCACAGTGATGAAGCTCAAATTCAGACAAGTCTTCAGCCAGGCGTCTCGCGGTGGAAACCGCCGTCTGTTCGCCATAATCGGGGGTGTAGCCACCCTGCTCGGAATTACGCTGTTCGTTTCGTCCATCCATCACAAGGAACTTCCGCGCTCGGATCCCGGCAGGCCACCGGCAGCCAATCCTCTGCCAGGTGGTCTGAATTCAAACCCACGGCAGCAGGCGCTGCGTGAGGATCAGATCCGGGATGAGGCAAAGCACGCGCAGACATCCGGGCAATCCTATTCGCCGGATATAGCGCCGGGCACCCCGACCCATCCCTCGCATCAGCCTCCTCAGCTTGCCGTAGCTCAGGAGGTTGGCTCGGGAGATGAAGCCGACCCGGCCATGGCGAAGCTCGCAGCGCCCCCCGCTCCCCACGCGCCTTACGTGGTACCGAGCGTGCCTGTCGTGCCCGTGCAGACCGATCCGGGCTTCCGGGCGGCAGTTCCACGTGATCCGCAGCAGCAGAAAGATGCCTTTGCGCGATACAGGCGCGCAATCATGGACCTGTCCGGGCGTCTTAACGGACGCCTCCCGGTCACCGATGTCATGTATGAGCAGGCGGAAATGACGGGCACCCGGAAAAAGGAGGTTGCGGCTGCCCCGGCGCCGTCCTCGGCTGCAACCGCCAATTCACTGCGCACCTCGCCCCGCGTCCTTGTTCCCGCCGGTCGCGGCATCTTTGCTCATACGGTTTCGGCGACAAACAGTGATCTCGGCGGTGAAATCATTCTGGAAGCGGATTCCGGACCGCTCGCCGGTGACAGGATGAAAGCCTCGGTCCGGCGCGCGGGCGGACACCTGAACAGGCTTGTCGTTCATGTCGAACAGGTCTTCCACAAGGCAGAGCCAAAACCCATTGACGTCGACGGCGTGGTGGTTGCACCTGATACGATGGAAGCTGCGGTCGCATCCAGCGTCGATCAGCTTTATCTTGAACGGTTTGTTCTGCCTGCTGCGGCTGCGTTTGTGCAGGGGCTCGGGCAGGCTATCGAGATGACATCAAACACCACCGGTTCGATCGGGGCGCTGGGTAATGTCAATTACGTGCAGTCACTCAATTTTCCGCAACAGATTGGTGTGGCGGCCGGTGCTGCGGCCTCACAGGTGAACAGCGCTCTGACACAACAGATGCCGACCCAGCCCCGCGTCAATCTCGCAGCGCAGGTCAGCGTCGGGGTGATCTTCATGTCACCTGTTATCGGGACGAAGTAATTTTTGCACGCTGGTCGCATGATGTCGGTGAATTCTCTGTCCTCTCCATCAGAAGGCAAGATTCACCATGACATCAGCCGCCATCGCTCCGACGCCCCGGGATCCGTTCAGCGCGGACAGGGGTATCGGCCCGCTCCCTTTCCGCAAACTCGGCACAGCCCCCGATCCGGACTCTTCATCTGAGCCTGAGGAGGCTGGCGAAATCCGGCCCGACGTTGAACCGGGCGCCGCAGAAACAGCGGAAAAAGCCCCTTCCTCTGCGCGCGTTATCGCCCGTCTCACGGCGCTTCCTTGCCGCAAGCAGCTCATGATAGGGGGTTCTACGGCCGTCACGGGCCTGCTCGCCGTATTTCTGTTTATCAGCCTCTCAGGGCGATCAACGCCTCCCGTCGGGCAGGAGGTTGGTGTTACGCCCGCTTCCGTTCCGCCAGCTCAGATAACGGCCCAGCCGATGAGCAAGCCGCCCCTCGTGACGCCGCAGCCTGTCCAGACCGCTCAGATCGCACAGCCGCAGGCTGAGAGCGATGATCTCAAGGCGATGCTTGCGATGAAAACGCCGCCGCATCCGGTGGTCAGAGCGCCCGATGCAGCACCGACACCGCCAGCGGCAAGCGCTTCCACACAAAAGCCTGACGCGACACCTGTGAGAAGCACTCCGGCCGAAGACGCGGTTCATAAGGCGGCACGCCTGCAGGCGGCTCCCATGACGCCTGATGATCAGGTGCAGGTGCTTCAGCTCGTAACGGAAGAAGCCGCCCTTGTGCAGCGGACCCGCAGCGAGATCGAGACCCTGCGGCAGGATCTCGATCGCCTGCGTATTTCGGACACGGCGAAGTCCGCAGATCTGAATCGCCGCATGTCTCTGCTCGAAGCGAAGAAGGCGGTCGCGGATGCCGAGGCCCCTCCCTCGGACGGGCTGGCGGCGACGCGGGCCGCAGCGGAGAAGGCGCGGGCTGCTCTTGAAGCCGCGCTTGCTGAGCCGCATTCGGCAGCGACACCGGCTAAATCTGTGACGCCTGCGCCATCGAACGTTCGGGAGACACCCCTGCCGCCGCCAGCGACATGGATACCGCGCTATCGGATCCTCGCCGCATCGCCCCAGCTTGCCATGGTGCAGGATGACGGGGCACCGGCGGGACAGGCTTCGCAGGCCGAGGTCCAGATCGGCACGGATTTGCGGGGTTATGGCCGCGTCCGCGCCATTGCTCAGCGCGGGACGATTTGGGTGATCCAGGCTGAACACGGAACAATCCAGTAAGGACAAAGCGCCGTGCAAGGTCTGGTCAATCTCGTCAATGATCTCGCGCTCGGCATGGCCTGGCTTCTGCCAATGGCCTGTTACATTGCGGCGTGGATTTCCTTTCTCACAGGAGCCTGGGGCCTTTGGCAGCAACGCCAGCCCCAGAACCCATTCGTCGGCAAGCCCTGGGTGCCGTGGCTCGGCATTGTTCTCTCCGGTGTTTTTGCCGCTTTTGACCGGATCCTCACCAAATCGAGCACTTCGACCGGCCTCGGTACTCAGGTCGCGCTTGGGTCGTCCGTCACCGGTTACACGGACGCAACGGCTGGCAGCGTGATTTCCGGCACCGGACCGCAGGATGCCATTCTGTCAATCGTCAGTGATTTTGCACTGTTTTTTGAAATGTTCGGTGCCTGGGCTGCATTCATGGCAGTTGTCGCGTGGAATGCCTCGGCTACCGGAAAAACAAATCGCTCGAAGCTGAGTTGCCTGCTTCAGTTTATCTTCGGCGTGATTCTGCTCAATCCCGTCAAGGAAGCGACATGGATCCTCAGTCACTGGACAACGTCGAGCTGAAATCACTCTTTTTTTGAAAAAAGCGTTCGAAGTCGCATGTTGGGGCCGGACAAATGCTCCTGAGGGACATGATCCCTCTCTCAATGGAGCCCTGAACATGAACCTCTCTCACGTCAACAAGATGGTGCCGGCGCGGGTGTCGCGTCCGGCACTCGCGCGCAACGGATATGGCCCGCGTGCCCTCGCCGCACTGGGCGCACTCTCTGCCCCGCTTCTCCTCGCCGGTCATGCCTTTGCCCAGACTGCAACGGGCAGCACGAACGGCATCGGCGCGCAGGTGCAGGCAACAGCCCAGGAAGGCCTCACGGCGGGCGGGTTTGTCGCCGCAGCCGCGATGTATATTGCTGCCTTCATCTGCTTCATCGCTGGTGTCTGGGCGGCATGGCAGAGCCGCAACGAACAGAACCGCAGCCCGGGGAAGGTCGGCATGGCTATTGCAGGCATCGTGCTGTGCGGCCTTTTCGCAACCGGTCCGCAGTGGATCAATAAGGCGGCCAACACGGCGTCGGGTGGTGCAGCGACCGTCGGCACCGAGGCGAAGGCCTATACGTTCACATCCGGCAGCGGCGGCTAAGGAACGGACTGAAATGGCCCGATCCACCTCATCTTTCCGGATGCTGCCGCGCCCCTGGGATCCGTCAGCGCTTCATTCCGGAGAGACGAAGACGGGTCATTTCACCTGTGGCTGCTGCGGCCTTGCCACAGCCGGCCGCAGTTTTTTCTGGAACAACGACAGGCGCGGCTCCGGCCGCGTCTGCGCTGTCTGCGACATCCTGCAAAACCTGACACGCCCGGCAATCGAGCGCGAAGCCGTGCTCGTGTGGTGGCCCGAATTCCCACAGACGCGGATCATGACTCTGACCCGCTGCGCACATCAGACGCTCATCGGAGCACTCGGAGACGATGGAGCCAGTCGAGACACTGCATGGCATCGCATCATCGATGCGATTGCTGCTGGCGCAGATGCCGGCATGATCCCGATGCGCTGCCAGCCCTCTGTTTCTGTCCTGCGCGCACTTCACGCGCGAAGCGGTGAAGCGCGGCGGCGCCTCGAAACGACCTCTCCCCGGCAACTCGCGACGGCTCTGCTGATGGCGAACCGCTCTGAACCGCAGACGGAAGCCAGCATCGCAGGCCTTCTGGAGGGTCTGCGAATCCTTCCTCTCGGCCGTCTTTATGATGGTGCAACCGACATTTATCCGGCGCTGCTCCGGGAATGGACCGGCGCAGTTCCCTCACACTCCACTTTATAACAGGACGATATTGATGGGCGGCATCCTTTCCGGTCTGCTGGCGAGCATCAGCCTCGGGCTGCGCCAGCCCCTGACGTCATTCTGCGACGTCGAGAGCACACATGGAGATCATCTTGTCACGAAACGTGGCGAGTATGTCTCGGTACTTCGCATAAACGGCCTGCGCCGGATGTGTACCCGCCAGGAAGTGGAGGCTCTGGCTGAACAGCAGCGTATCGAGCTGCAGGGACTCCTGGAAGAGCGCGGTCATGCCATCGTCGGCTGGTATATCTCTGATCCCGAGAGATCAGGCATCGAGATCGATCGCCTCAGTCTTGACGGCTGCCGTTCCATCGCCCGTCAGATCGGTGCCGACCTCACGGATGTCATCGGGGAAAGACGACGTCGCTGGCCGAATGTCATGCGCTGGGAAGCCACGTATTACGTCTTGTGGACGCGGCCCAGCGTTCTGACGCGGGAGGACCGCAAACAGGTCGCCGAGGAGCGCAAAGCCCTCGCCGCCCAGTTCCCGCGTGTCGGAGACAGCCAGCGCTTCGCTGTGCGATCAGACATCATGGCCGCCCGGCACGAGTCATTTATCTCGCGTGTGCAGACAACGATGCAGGGTTTTGATATTTCCTGCGAATTCCTCAATCCGCATCATGCTCTTCAGGTTGCGCGCGAGGCGATCTACCGGGAAACGGCCGGCTCCGCATGGAAGCCGACCCTGCTGGGAGACCGGGTCATGCCACGTCTTCCGGACGATCTGGACGATCCGAAGCCTCATCCACAAGGCCTGCTCTGGCCCGCCATCCGGGACCAGATTTTCAACGCCGATGCGGAAACGAAAGGCGGCCAGCTCGTCACGGTCGGTGATTACACGTACGCCCCGGTCGATATGGCAATTGGCCCCGAAGATCCACGACCCTTTGCGGAATTGTCCAGCGTGCTCGGGCGTAAACGGCTGCCCTGGCGAAGCGCCATGATTCTTGAGGGAGGAGGTCGCGCAGCGTTCGGGTTCAAGGAGGCTGGCGCAGGGTTTCTGGCAATGTTCCCCGGAAACGGCGACATCCGCCGCGCCTTCGCGACGCTCAAGCACGAGCGCCAGAAAAACAACCACAATTCCGTACGAATGAGGATGACGGCCACAACGTGGGCGCCAATCGGGGAAGACGCGAAACTGCGCCGGCAGGCTTCGGATCTCGCTCAGGCAATCGACGCATGGGGCAACAGCAAGACGACGCGCATCTCCGGCGATCCGCTGGAGGCTGCCATGGGGTCTGTGCCAGCACTCTCTCTCGGTTCGACCGCAACCTCATCACTTGCTCTGGTCGGTGATGCGTTTGCCATGATGCCCTGGGCACGCAGTGCGTCACCGTGGCAGAGAGGCTCCATTCTTTTCCGTAAGCCCGATGGTTCAATCTGGCCTTATGATCCGACCGGGGGAGGCCTGCGCCCATCCGTTGTGGACATCATCGTGGCACCGCCTGGCGGCGGTAAGTCCGTTCTCGCCAATACCATTCTGCTCGGACTGATCCTCAGCAGTGCCGCAATCAGCAGCCACGGTACGAAGCTCCCATTCATCGGCAAGCTCGACATCGGCCCATCCTCGCGCGGGCTCATCGAGATGCTCCGGAATGCCCTCGGTCCAGCCCGCCAGCACGAAGCCGTCTACGTCAAGATGCAGGCGATTCCGGGGTTTGAGGTCAACGTCTTCGATACGCAGGTCGGGCTGGAATATCCCCTGCCGCTTGAGCGCGTTTTTCTGCAGAATTTTATCTCGCTTCTCGCCACGCCCCTGGAAGGCAAGCCGTGGGAGGGCATGGATCATCTGGTGGAGGACGTGGTTGATGAGGCCTATCGGCTTTGCACCGGCGTCCAGGGGGGGGCGCCGAAGATTTATAGTCCGGGGATAGAACCTGAGGTTGATGCGGCAATCACGTCACTTGGAATCAGCTTGCCGCACCATGCCGGTGAGGACGATCCGACCTGGTGGCGCGATGTCGTCAGTGCCCTTATCGACCTGAAGGAGTATCGTCTCGCTGGCTTCGCCCAACGTCACGCGGTCCCCATCCTGCAGGATCTTCTGATGGCGGCCCGCAGTCCCGAAATCGAGAAGAGGTATTCTAAAATCACGCTGGAGACCGGTGAAAGCCTGATCGATACGTTCGACCGTTACATCATGAACGTGATCAAGAATTTTCCAATGCTCGCGTCGCCCACAAAGCTTGATATGGGCAACGCGCGCGTGATCGTTCTCGATCTCGCCGAGGTGGCACCCTCGGGTTCGCCGGGAGCGAACCGACAGACGGCCCTGATGTACATGCTTGGCCGCCAGATTCTGGCCCGGAATTTCTTCCTCCATCCCGATTACGCGGATGACCCGAATATGCCTGCGTCCATGCGGGACTATCACCTGGCGCGCTTCACCGAAATGGAGGGATCGAAGAACCCTTGATTGATGTGCTTGGCCGGTAATTTCTGGGTTTTGGCGATTTGATTGACGGTTTTTGCGATGGCGTCCAGTCTGCGTTTTGAGCAGATTGGGAGTTGTCTCTCGCTGGATGGCTATGGGCTCGCGTTCAATCTTTCGAGGAAGAGGAGGCGGCGCATATTGTAGACGATATTGGCGAGCCCGATCCTCATGGTGGCTCGACTGATACCGACAGTCCGGACAAACAGCCCCGTCTGTGACTTCTGATCGGCAAAGACATGCTCGACACGCGAGCGGATGACCGACTTTCCAGCATTTGATTTCTGGATATGC
>NZ_WOTA01000040.1 GCF_011516825.1 Acetobacter oeni
TAAACGCACCGCCTCGTGTCAATACTCAGCCTTGTAAACTCGTCCCATTCCACGTCTCCTTCATGACCAGCTTCGGTCTTAAAGGTCCGGAACTAAACCGTGACACGTCCATTTTTTGAATGTCCAGCCGCGTTGCCGTAGCCACCGGCTGAGCATGCCGCGGCCGATCCCGACGTCCCGTTCACTTCTCAGGCGCACCATCATCTCGTTGAGTGTGATGTCTTTCTGCGCTTTGATCATGCCGGCAATGAAGGTTTCATGCCCGTCCAGCCGTGACCCACACGGTTTGCCCTGGCGGCGTGCCGTCTGCTCGCCGCTTTCACGCTCACGACGCAGCCATCGGATCGCCGTCGAAATCCCGACCCCGAACCGGGCCGCCACCGAACGGGCCGATGCTCCAGCCTCCAGAACCCGTACCCGAAGATCGTCACCAAATGCCCGCGCCATCCACCCTCTCCATCAATAGAAACGGTGAATCACAATGCGCCTCAGGTGTCACCTAAACGATCCAGAGTTCAGTGGAACCGCTCTAGAGGGTGTTATGTACTTTCCTGTGGAAGTGTTGCAGAACATCTGGTTGAATACTTCCTGCAAATCGTATCCGTCTGATATCAGCGACGAAGAATGGTGCCTGATAGTTCCGTATCTTCTTCTGATGAAAGAAGACGCGGAACAACGCCATCATGATCTACGGGAGTTGTTCAACGGGTTGCAGTATGTGATCCGTTACGGCATTGCGTGGCGGGCGATGCCGAACGATCTTCCGCCATGGACTGCGGTTTACCAGCAATCCCGGCGCTGGATGGAAGCGGGCTGTTTCGAGGCTGTTGTCCACGATCTTCGGGCTGTGCTGCGCCTGGCCGCAGGCAGGAAGGCTGAACCGACAACGGCGATCATCGACAGCAGGACACTGCGTTCAACCCCGGAAAGCGGGGCACGGTCTGGCTATGATGGCGCGAAAAGAAAGAAGGGATCGAAGCTGCACATGGCGGTCGACACCCTGGGGCATCTTCTGGTCCTGCACGTCACTCCGGCAGACAGGGACGATCGGGCAGAAGTCGGTCCGCTGGCGGAAGCCATCCGGCAGGCAACAGACGGCAACGTTGAACTGGCATGGGCCGATCAGGGCTATACCGGATCAAAAACTGCGAAGGCGGCAAAAGAGCAGGATATCACTCTCGAAATCGTCAGGCTGCCTCAGGCAAAACGTGGTTTTGTGTTGCTGCCCTGACGATGGATCGCAGAGAGATCGTTCGCATGGGCAACACGGTGCAGAAGGCTCATAAAAGACTATGAGCGCTGTGCCTCAACTCTCGCTGCAATGCACACCATCGCTTTCGCTGGTTTCATGCTGAAAAACGCAGCCAACCTGCTCATGTAAAGTGCATAACACCCTCTAGGCAATGGCGGTAAAGTGGATCTGGATGGCGGCTTTTGCGAGACCGCATCATCGCATCCGACGCAGGCCGTAGCTACGCTTCCATGTCCCGAAGATCTTCTCGATCCTGCTCCGGGTCTGATGGACCGCGTCGTTCCATGCCTTCAGCCGGGCGAGTGTTTCGCGCTCGTCGCGTCCCCACATCGCCGTTGCGGCGACGCGAAGCGTTCCGCCTTTCGACCGGACTGTATCGCGGAAGTGATTGCCGCGACAGGCGCTGTCGGCAGAGACTTCTCCAGGGTCGTCGGGCACCGCGTCAGGACCCGCGCGTCCATCGTTGATATTGGCCGGCGTGATCGCGATCCGTTCGACCAGAACGGGCGTGGCATCAGCGCCGACATGGGCCTTGAAGCCATACACGGCTCGCTTTCCCTTGTGCTTGACCCAGCGTGCCTCGTCGTCACGCTCCGTCTGGGACGCGATGATCGTCGCATCGACGATCGTGCCGGTCCTGATCCGGATCGCCCGCGCTTTCAGCTGGACCATCACGGCTTCAAATAGCGCCTGGTCGAGCGACGAGCGGGAGGCCAGTTCACGGTGGAATCGCACAAAGGTCGTGCGCTCCGGGGTGGGTTCGTGCGCGGAAAACCCGCAGAACCGACGAAAGGATGTCCGGTCGTCCAGCGTCCCGGCCAGCCTGACGTCCGAAAGGTCATACCAAACGGCAAGCAGCATCGCCCGGAACATCGACAACGGCGGCCATGCGGCCTCTTCCTTTGTCGTGGGATACAGTGACGCCAGTATAGCGGCGATCGGCTGCCAGTCGATCAGGGCAGCGATTTTATCCAGCAATGATGGCGGCCGATCGGCCTCAAGAACTCAGGACAGTCCTGACCGATCGACCGGTGCGCCATCGTCATTCTCCACCCTCAATATCAGCTGCAAGAGAATCATCAATATCACCCGCGCACAGGTCTCATAAGGTTCGAACAAGCAGCCGTATTGAAAGAACAAGGGTATTCTCATCAGTAAATCGCCAGGCTGAAGGATGCCGAAATGCTGTCCAACTCTGACGGGAACTCGTCAACATGGTGTTCATGGGAAAGTCTGGCATCGTCCGCCTGTGGCTTGGCTCACGGCAAGTCAAACCGCCCACAACGAATGCGGCGCATAAAAAACCCATATCATTGGATCGAAAACCTGCTCGCTTGCTCTTGTCAGATCCAAAAACATACGCTGAGAAGGAGGGCCGGTTTCTCTTGCAGTTGACCAATGCAGAAGCTGAACTTGCCGCAGCTATCGGCTGGACAAAAAAGATGCATCAGCTTTTGTGCAAAAAATCCGAAGCGGACCTCGCTCTCCTGATGAAGGAAAGCAAAACGACAATGCTCTCTCATTTTGTCACAGGATTGCAGCGTGACGTTAAGGCCATTATGGCTGCCCTCAAAACGCCGTGGACAACCAGTCCCGTCGAAGGGCAGATCAGCAAATTGAAGACAATCAAGCGCACCATGTTCGGGCGGGCAAGCTCCCAAATCCTCCGCGCCCGCATCCTGCACGCCATCTGAAAAATCTGCACGCTTTGTAAGGAAAAACCCACTTCTCACGGGCATTCAACAACCTGCACGTAACGCTGACAGAGCGATATCGAATGATCGGCAGCCCTGGCGTTCACACACACACGCACAGTGCGGGAGTCTATAAAAAGGGGGGAGGCGATTAGGCTATCGGACGATCCGGGGAGGTCCGACCTCAGCCGGGGTCCTGGGCGTTCCGGCGCGTGGTCTGGCTCTGCAAAAAAAGTGCATGTACATCATATGGATATGGCGGCAGAAACCGCTTCGGGCTCAGCCGGATCGGGCTATACCGGTATTTCCATGGAAGCGAGTGTAATGATGTTCGCGCTGACGAAAGTGATCTACGTTACGAAAACGGATATAGAGGGATCGGGCATTACCGCGACGATTGCCGGGCCTGCTGGCGACGGCGATTTTTCACTGTGATACTGATCTCTCCCCTATGCCGAGGTCGTTGCAAAGACGCATGGACCGGAAATTTATCGCGGGGGATTATGTCCGGATGGATTGGTGATGGCGAACAGGGAGCTGGTCCGGTGAGGGTGGAACTCATGACCGGGGAGCGTGATCCGGTTGCTCATGAGGTGCTGCGCCCCGGCAGGCGGATACCTGATCCGGGGGGAGTTCTGAATCCGGGTGAGATGCAACCATCTGCTCTCGTATGAGCATAAGGATAGTGTCACTCAATGATTTTCCTGTCCGTCGCTGGCGTAACGGGCGGGGGATAACGCGTGAGATTGCGGCGGGAACGGCTGCTGATAACGCCGCGGGCATCGGGTGGCGCGTCAGTCTGGCTGATATCACGGAGGAGGGGGCATTCTCTCTGTTTCCGGGTTTTATCCGGACGCTGGGACTGGCGTCGGAGGGGATGCTGACTCTGACGGGCATCAGACGCGATGCGTGTATTCTGCGCAGTGCAGGAGAGACCGTTCGCTTTGACGGTGCGATGCCGGTGGAAGCGTGTTGCCACGGGCGTCCGGTTCGGGCGTTCAATCTGATGATGGGGCCCTCTGTGATCGGGAAGATGGCGTTGCTGAGGCAGTCCGTGACGTTTGCGCCGGGGGCAACCTTGTTTGCACTACCGCTGTCAGGGGCGTGGACATTCGAAAATAATGTGGTCCGAATGGGAATGATACTCACGGCGACCCGTGGCTGCCGGCCGGTCGCTCTTATGACTGAAAGTCCGGATGCTGCGGCGCTGGCGGTGACGATTTCGGGCGAAAGCAGCGGGCTGCGCTGAAACAGCACACGGAACGTGTGGCAGGGCGCCTGGCTCCGGGTGTCTGACCTCCGGGATCGGGCCCTGGTTACCGGACTTGTGGCTGCCGGGATCAGAATTTCCAGAGCATGTCGCGACCGGCTGTCCGGATCGCTTCGATGTCGCACAGACCAGCGAGGGCCATGACATCGCGGATTTCCTGTGCCAGCGTATCCAGCGCCGCGCCAACGCCGGGCGCGCCTCCGGCTGCGAGCGCCCAGGCCCAGGGACGACCGATGGCCACGGCGGTTGCGCCGAGCGCCAGAGCGGTGACGACTTCGCCGCCTCGACGGATGCCGCTGTCGAGGCGGCCGCCGTGGTTCGAGACGATGATCCCGTCGGCGCCGGCATCAACTGCCTGAACGGCATCGTCCGGATGCATGATCCCCTTGACGATGAGCTGACCCGTCCAGTTTTCACGGAGCCATGCGAGATCGTCCCGGTTCAGGGTCGGGTCGATCTGTGCGGCGACGTCACGGGCCTGGGCCATGACTCCACGTGATGTCGTATATCTGTCGATATTGCCGACGGTAGGGATGCTGCCGCCCGCAAGACCCGCGAGCCAGGCCGGGCGCCCTGCCAGGCCGAGCATCTGCGACAGGGTCGGACGTGAAAGATGGCGGAATCCGTTGCGAATATCTCGTTCCCGGATGGGCGTTATGGCGGTATCGACAGTGACGATTATGCTTTTGATGCCGCAGCCTGCGGCGCGGGCGAGCATGTCGCGCGTGATGGCGCGATCACGCAGCACGTAGATCTGGGCCAGGAGGCCGGCGCCGGTCGAGGCGATTTTTTCCATGGGCGCGATGGAAAAGGTTGAGACGCCCACCCCTGGCCCCGCGTTGTGCGGCGGCATAGGCGGCGCCGGGTTCCCCGTGGGCGTGGAACATGCCGGCGAAGCCGACGGGTGCAAGAAAGACCGGCATAGTCCAGGCGCTGCCGAAACAGCGGGTCGTGAGGTCGATGGAGCAGACATCACGCAGGCCGCGCTGTATGATGGCCCATCGCCTGAAGGCCTCGCGGTTGCGGGCTATGGTGTATTCGCCGTGTGCGCCGCCGTCGATATAATCGGCGAAGAGGCGCGGGAGACGACGGCGCGCTTTTGCTGAAAATACGGAAAACGCGCCGTCGTCTGTCATGCAGCCTCTACGGTCGGGAGTTTCAGGATATCGGAGAGGACAGTTGTCAGAACGCCTGCGGAAATGAGCGCGCCGGCCACTTCCATATCCGGTGTGAACAGACGATCCTGCGCGAAGAACGGCACATGCTGACGAAGTACGGCGGCGGCCTGCGTGAGCGGTGTGGAGGAGGTCAGCGGGACAAGGAAATCCAGGCCCTGGACCGCCGCGAGGTATTCGATGCCGAGAATGGTGCGCACATTGTCGTTGATATCAGTGACGCGGCGGGCTGCAAATGTCGCCATGGAGACGTGGTCTTCCTGGTTGGCGGACGTTGGCAGGCTGTCGATGCTGGCCGGGTGCGCGAGGGTCTTGTTCTCGGACGCCAGAGCGGCGGCGGTGACCTGCGCGATCATGAAACCGGAGTTCACGCCGCTGTCGCTGACCAGGAAGGGCGGCAGGCCGCTCATGCCTGCATCGACCAGCAAAGCGAGGCGACGCTCGGCGATGGAGCCGATTTCCGAGACGGCGATGGCCATAAGATCCGCGGCGATGGCGACCGGTTCGGCGTGAAAGTTGCCGCCGGAGATCATTTCATCCGTGTCGGGGAAATGGACCGGATTATCGGAGACGGCATTGGCTTCGATCAGCAGGACGCGCGCGGCGTGGCGCAGGCTGTCGAGGACTGCCCCCATGACCTGTGGCTGGCAGCGGAGGCAGTAAGGGTCCTGCACGCGCTCGTCGTCGATCTGATGGGAAGCGCGAATGGCGGAGCCTTCCATCAGTTTGCGATAGACACCGGCGCACTCGATCTGTCCCTGCTGCCCGCGCAGGCTGTGCAGGCGCGGATCGAATGGGGCATCGGTGCCGCGGGCGGCGTCGAGTGTCAGGGCGCCCGTGACCAGTGCGGCCTGGAAAAGCTGCTCGGCGTCGAACAGGCCGACGAGGGCCAGCGCGGTTGAGGTCTGGGTGCCGTTCAGCAGGGCGAGACCTTCCTTGGGGCCGAGCACGACGGGCTCCAGTCCGGCGGCGCGCAGGGCTTCGGCTCCGGGCAGGCGCTGCCCCCCGAAGAAAGCCTCGCCTTCACCGATCAGAACGGCTGTCATGTGGGCGAGCGGCGCGAGGTCCCCTGAGGCGCCGACAGACCCTTTTTCCGGGATCACGGGGATCACGCCACGGTCGAGCATATCGAGCAGAAGCTGCACGACCTCCGGCCGCACGCCGGAGAAACCACGTGCCAGGCCGTTTGCCTTGAGGAGGAGGATCAGGCGAACAACCCGTTCCGGAAGCGGTTTGCCGATGCCGGCCGCGTGGCTGAGAACGAGGTTGCGCTGGAGGTCGCGCAGTCTGTCATCCGGGATACGGGTTTTCGCCAGCTTGCCGAAGCCTGTGTTGACGCCATAGACGGCGGCGCCTCCGGCGACGATGCGGTCAACGGACCGGGCGGCGGCGGTCAGTGTCTCCGTGGCACCCAGGGCCAGTGTGACGCCGGTGTTTTCGAAGACGAAGCGGCGCAGGGTCCGCAGATCCAGTGTACCTGGGTGCAGAACGAAATTTTCGTCCATCTATCTCAGGCTTTCGTAATCATGGGCAGGTTGAGCCCTGTTTCGCGGGCGCAGTCGATGGCGATATCGTAGCCGGCATCGGCGTGACGCATCACGCCAGTTGCCGGATCGTTCCATAGCACGCGCTCTAGGCGTTTCGCGGCGTCTTCGGTGCCATCGGCGACGATGACCATGCCGGCGTGCTGCGAGAAGCCCATACCGACACCGCCGCCGTGATGCAGCGACACCCATGTGGCGCCGGACGCGGTGCTCAGGAGGGCGTTGAGCAGCGGCCAGTCCGAGACGGCGTCCGAACCGTCACGCATGGCTTCCGTTTCGCGATTTGGGCTGGCGACGGAGCCGCTGTCGAGGTGATCGCGGCCGATGACAATCGGGGCTTTCAGTTCGCCTTTTGCGACCATTTCGTTGAAGGCAAGTCCGAGACGGTGGCGGTCACCCAGGCCCACCCAGCAGATGCGGGATGGCAGGCCCTGGAAGTGAATTTTCTCGCGGGCCATATTGAGCCAGTTGTGGAGATGCTTATCGTCCGGCAGCAGTTCTTTCACTCTGGCGTCGGTTCTGAAGATATCTTCCGGATCGCCGGACAGTGCTGCCCAGCGGAACGGGCCGATGCCGCGACAGAAGAGCGGGCGCATATAGGCGGGAACGAAGCCCGGGAAAACGAAGGCGTCTTCGCAGCCAGCTTCGAACGCCATCTGACGGATGTTGTTGCCGTAATCGAAGGTGGGGATGCCCGCGCGGTGAAAGGCGACCATGGCTTCGACGTGAAGTTTCATGGATTCCTTTGCCGCTTTCTCGACGGCGGCCGGACTGGTGATGCGCATTTTTTCAGCCTGGCCGAGGGTCCAGCCGGCCGGAAGATAGCCGTTCAGCGGGTCGTGCGCGGAGGTCTGGTCGGTTACGCCATCGGGGCGGATGCCGCGGCGGACGAGTTCCGGGAACACGTCCGCCGCGTTGCCGAGCAGGCCGACGGAGACGGGTTTGCCGCTTCGGCAGGCGGCGTCGATGATTTCCAGCGCTTCGTCGAGTGAATCAGTGCTGCGATCGAGATAGCCGGTTTGCAGGCGCTTTTCGATGCGGCCCGGTTCACATTCGACGGCCAGCATGGAAGCGCCGGCCATGACGGCTGCCAGAGGCTGGGCGCCGCTCATGCCGCCGAGGCCGCCAGTCAGAATCCAGCGCCCCGTCAGATCGCCGCCGTAATACTGACGGCCCATTTCGACGAAGGTTTCGTATGTGCCCTGCACGATGCCCTGGCTGCCGATATAGATCCAGGAGCCGGCGGTCATCTGGCCGTACATCATGAGTCCGGCGCGGTCGAGTTCGTTGAATTTATCCCAGTTCGCCCAGTGGGGAACGATATTTGAGTTGGCGATCAGAACGCGGGGGGCATTTTCATGAGTGCGAAAGACGCCGACGGGTTTGCCGGACTGGACGAGCAGGGTCTCGTCGGCTTCGAGCGCTTTCAGGCTCGCGACGATACGGTCGTAGCATTCCCAGTTTCTGGCGGCGCGGCCGATGCCTCCATAGACGACCAGTTCGGACGGCTTCTCGGCCACTTCGGGGTCCAGATTGTTCATCAGCATGCGCATGGCGGCTTCTGCCTGCCAGTTCTTTGCCGTAATGTCCGGGCCATGGGCTGCACGAATGATACGATCATTGGAAAGATGGGACAAGATCGGGCTGCTCATGACGTCACCTTGGATGTACTTGTATATACATCCATCTGCCGCATGGAGAATACCCATGTCAACCTGAAATCGTAACGATTTTCCAGAAATCCGGAAGCGCAATAACGATCAGGGACGATAGCGGCCCACAAAACTGAAGCGACTGCCGGAATAGGTGAAGATTCCTTTCATCACGACGCGCCCTTCGACCCAGGTGCGCCGCATCAACTGAAGGCAGGCTTCCGGTTCGTCCAGTTCGAGAAGATCGCAGATGTCAGCATTGGGTGTTACGGCGAAGACAACATGTTCGATCTCCTCCGGGCGGGCGATTGCGTTGAGGTGCCGGTGCGGGTGGGTTTCGGTAAAATCCTGCTCGGGATAATGCGGGGCGAAATGCGGGGAAACGAAGCGTTCCTCGACCTGGAGGGGCGTATCATCCTCGTAATGGACGATGACGGAGTGAAAGAGACGGGCGCCGGGACGCTGCTCGAAGGTCGTGGCGAGATTGGCATCGGCGCGGATGGTATCGAGGGTGATGATTCGCGTCGTGTGAGTATGGCCATTTGACGCAATATCCTCGGCGATATCACGAAGTTCCAGGAGCTCGACACGCTTTGGCGGCTCGGCGACGAAGGTGCCGACACCCTGAGCGCGCGTGACGAGACCGTCCACGCTGAGTTCACGAAGGGCTCGGTGAACTGTCATGCGGGACACGCCGAGGCGTTCGACGAGTTCGCTTTCGGAAGGAAGGCGCTGTCCGACGCCCCACTCTCCTGTTTCGATCCGTTCGGTGATGTAGAGCTTGACCTGTTCATAGCGGGCAGCGGGTTTATCTTTGCCTGAGAACAGCAACACAGCGTTTTACCTTACATACGAATATCAGTAGTCCATACTGGCATAAATGAGTGGACTTTATCCACCTCACCGGGGGTTCAGTCTGGAATACCGGCAAAAATACGGGCTGAGGGTTTGACGCCTCCGATCCAGTAAGAGAGTTCGTGCGGCCCGGCGACATCCCAGAGCACCATATCGGCGGCCATGCCAGGACGCAGCCTGCCGGCTGTCTCGGCCAGCCCCAGGGCTTTCGCGGCGATGTGCGTATGTCCGGCCAGCGCTTCTCCCGGGGTTAGTCTGAAGAGGATGCAGGCCATATTCATGACGCCTGTCGGTGTCAGGATCGGTGATGTTCCGGGATTGCAGTCTGTTGCCAGGCCCATCGGGACGCCGTGTTTGCGAAAGAGTGCGACCGGGGGCAGTTTCTCTTCACGCACGAACCAGAACGCGCCGGGGAGAAGCATGGCGACCGTTCCGGCTTCGGCCATGGCACGCACGCTCTCTTCGTTTGCGTATTCGACGTGATCCGCTGACAGCGCATGCCATCGCGCGGCGAGGTGACTCCCCTGCAGATCGGACATCTGATCGGCGTGCAGGCGCAGAGGAAGACCAAAGCTGCGGGCCGTCTCGAAAATGCGCTCGATTTCGACGGGTTTAAAGGCAATGGTTTCGCAGAAGGCATCCACGCTGTCTGCCAGCCCGGCTTCGGCGACGGCGGGGATCATATCCTCGCAGAGATGCGTCACATAGTCGGCCTGGCGTCCTGCGAATTCCGGCGGGAGCGCATGGGCGCCCAGGAAGGTCGTGTGAACGCGCACGGGGAGATGTCTTCCGACGGCGCGGGCGACACGAAGCTGCTTGAGTTCTTCTTCCGTTGTCAGGCCGTATCCTGATTTTATTTCGATGGTGGTTGCACCGTTTTCGATCAGACGGCGTACGCGTCCGAGTGTGACGCGGAGGAGTTCTTCTTCGCTCGCGGCGCGAGTGGCGCGGACTGTGGAGAGGATTCCTCCTCCCCTCCGGGCGATATCCTGATAGGAGACACCCTGAAGCCGCTCGGCGAACTCGCCGCTCCGGTCTCCGCCGAAGACGAGATGCGTGTGCGGGTCCACCAGACCGGTCGTCATCCACTGACCGTGGCAGGAGATAACGTCCACGGCGAGGCTCGCCGGTTCGGCAGGAAGGTCGGACCGGCTGCCGACCCAGGCAATAACACCGTCTTTCGCCGCGATGGCGCCATCCCGGATGGCGCCGAAATCATCGCCTCCGGGCCTGCCGGTTCCGCAGGCGTCGGTCGCCAGGCTGACGTCGATCCATAACCGATCCCACATGGCCTTCTCCCGGAAGCTTTGCTTGACCTTAAACGTCTATACATGCCTAGTTTCAACATTGCCGCGGCGCAATGATATTCAGGGTACGCAGTTTTATGTCTCATCTGGCAGGCTCCCGGACCATTTTCGCCAGACAGGCTCTCCTGCCGGATGGCTGGCGGCGCGACGTGACCCTGCGCTTCGACGCCGGTGGGCATTTCACTGCAATCGGATGTGACTCTCAGGCAGAGCCTGGCTGCGAACTGGCGGATATTGTGCTGCCTCCCGTGCCGAGCCTGCATTCGCATGCGTTTCAGCGGGCGATGGCGGGGCTGACGGAGACGCGTCACGATCCGGCGGATTCGTTCTGGACTTGGCGTGAGCAGATGTATGCTCTGGCGAACAGGGTTGGTCCGGATGCGCTGCGGGCGATTGCGGCGCAGCTTTATGTGGAGATGCTGAAAGCCGGATTCACGCAGGTTGCGGAATTTCACTACCTGCATCAGGCGGTGGACGGGACGGCTTATACGCGGCGGGGCGAGATGGCGCTGAGCGTGATTGACGGCGCGTTGCAGGCGGGGATCGGGATTACGATGTTGCCGACGCTGTATTGTCATGCGGGCTTTGGCAGAAAGCTGACGCCGGAGCAAAAGCGTTTTGCGGGAGACCCTGAATTCATTGCTTGTATTATTGAACGTATCGCAAAACTTCATGATGGCGAACCGCGTGTCGCGACCGGTGTCGCTCTGCACTCGTTACGGGCGGCTAGCGCGGCGGATATTCGTGAGATGCTGCGGCTCACGCCGGGAGATATGCCGGTTCATATTCACATTGCCGAGCAGATGCGGGAGGTTGAAGACTGCGTGGCGTTTCTCGGGCGCAGGCCGGTGGAGTGGCTTCTGGATGAATTTCCTGTCGATCAGCGCTGGTGCCTTGTGCATGCGACGCATCTCGACAGCGAGGAGATGGTCCGGCTGGCGCGATCCGGCGCTGTGGCGGGACTGTGCCCGGTTACGGAAGCCAATCTGGGCGACGGATTTTTCCCGCTGGGCGGCTACATCGATGCCGGGGGGCGTTTCGGTATTGGCAGTGACAGCAATGTTCTGCTCAGTGTCGGCGAGGAACTCAGGCTTCTTGAATATGGACAGCGGCTGCTTTCGCAGAAGCGGTGTCGCGCGCTGCCGTCTGACAGGAGCGGGTCGGTCGGCGGGTGGCTTTACAGGCAATCGCTGCGGGGCGGCGCGCAGGCATGCGGGCATGACGGCGGGGCGCTGGCGGTCGGTCGGCGCGCCGATCTGCTGACCATGCGAGGGGATGATCTTTCTCTGCCGGGACTGGAGGGCGATCCGGTTCTTGACAGTGCGATTTTTGCCCGTCCTGCCCTGCCTGTTTGCGATGTTCTTTGCAGCGGTGCCTGGGTGGTGCGTGCCGGACGACACATTGACGAAGAGACGATCGGTGCCGCGTTTCGTCACACCGTCGGAAAACTGAGAGCCTGATCTGGAAATGAGCGCATGAGTTCTTCTGTTTTTACCTTCACGCCAGGCACGACGCCGGTTCTTGTGGCCATTCCTCATGCCGGGACGGCGCTGGCCCCCGGCATGGAGGCGCGCATGACGGATCGCGGCAGGCTGTTGTCTGACACGGACTGGTATATGGAAAAACTCTACAGCGGGGCTGGCGATTCCGGATCCGGGATGATCCGTGCGTCATATTCCCGTTATGTCATTGATCTCAACCGGGGCCCGGATGATGCAACGCTTTATCCGGGACGGCCGAAAACGGGGCTGGTGCCGGAGCTTGGGTTTGACGGGGCGCCGATCTATCTGGCCGGGCAGGCACCAGATGAAGCTGAAATTTCGGAACGTCGCGTGCTTTTCTGGCAACCTTATCATGATGCGGTGACGGAGGAACTGGCCCGGCTTAAAGCGCAATGGGGCTGGGCGGTGCTCTGGGACGGACATTCCATCAAAACCGAGGTGCCCCGGCTGTTTGAGGGAAAGCTGCCTGATCTGAATTTCGGCACGAATGAAGGGGGCTCCTGCGCATCCTTGCTGATTGAAGCCGTAATGACTGTTGCCCGTGAGAACGGCTCTTATTCAGATATTCTGAACGGTCGTTTCAAAGGCGGCTACACCACGCGGCATTATGGTCAGCCGCAGGATGGCATCCATGCGATCCAACTTGAGAAGGCACAGCACATCTATCTTGCTGATGAAGAGGCGCCGTGGCCGGTCGATGCTGGCAAAACGGAGAAGGTTGCGGATCTGATCGGGAAGATGCTGCGCCGGGCCGCACGCTGGCGTCCCTGAGCGTTTCCGGGATCTTTCTTGCCCGCCCGGCAAAGGTCGCGGACCTTTGCAAAGGCTCTGTTCGCGTTAAGTGCCGGCATCTTCTCGGGGCGCTGCCCTGAAACCCGCCAAAGGTCACAGACCTTTGGAAACCGGCTTATTTATAGGTGAAGGGGTCTGCGACCCCTTCCGGGTTCGGGCGGAGCCCGGCTGATTTCATACAGAGGTCAGTCTCCGGAGCCCTGCGTCTGCGTGTTCCGATAAACGATGCGTCCTTCGACGACTGTCATCAGAACGGGCAATTCATGCAGGCACTCGACGGGGGTCTGTTCGGGATCGGCGGCGAGTATCGTGAAATCCGCCGGGCGCCCTGTGGCGATGCATCCTTCGCTGTCCTCCCGAAGGCAGGCCCAGGCACCTCCGGATGTACAGGCTTCGACGGCCTCGCGGACGGTGATGGCCTGTTCAGGCACTAAAGCCGGGCCGCCCTCCAGGCTGCGGCGCAGAACGGCTTTGCGGATGCCGCGGAGAGGAGAGAGCGAGACGATCGGCCAGTCCGTTCCGAACGCCATTGCAGCGCCTGCGTTGAGAAGTGAGCGCATCGGGAAGGCACACGGCAGGTCTTCCGGGCGAACGCGCTGTGCCCAGACGCCTTCCATACCCATCCATTCATCCGAGGATGCGACCATGACGGGCTGCAGGCTGGCAATGGCCCCGATTTCCGCGAAACGGGGAATGTCGTCCGCATCGGGAATTTCGACGTGTTCCACGCGGGGGCGCAGCTTTTTCGATGCGTCCGGTTCCGCGGCGTAAGCGTCGAGCGCGAGTTTAATGGCGCCGCTGCCGATCGCATGGGTCCATACGGGGAACCCGGCCCGGAGCGCTTCTGAAACGGCCGTGCGATAAAGCGCGGGGTCCCATATGAGTGTACCGGTTTCGTCGGGGCGATCGGCGTAGCCCCGCGGCATGTAGCCGGTATGAGATTCCAGCACGCCGTCGAGAAAGAATTTGATCCCGTCGAGGCGCAGAAACGAAGTGTTGTATTGTGCGCGAAGGGAACGGATTTCGGCGAGCCGGTCTTCGGAAAAAGCCGGGGGCCGCATTTCGGACATCATCCCGATGCGGCAAGTCAGTTCTCCCGCACGCTCCAGTTCCGAGAGAAGCGGCAGCAGCTCTTCGTCATAGGCGGCGCTTTCCACCCGGGTAATGCCGCAACGCGCGATGTCTTTCAGCGCCAGCATCATGCCGGTGCGGCGTTGTTCCGCACTCATGGGCGGGACGCACGCCTGCACCAGTTTTGCGGCTTCCTCTTTCAGCCAGCCGGAGGGCGTGCCGTCCGGGCGTCGGACGATTTCGCCGCCTTCGGGGTCCGGCGTGGACGCGTCGATGCCGGCTGCCTGAAGAGCGGCGGAGTTCGCCCATGCGGCGTGCGCCATGCCGGAAGCAAGAAAGACGGGCCGATCCGGGACGACGGCGTCGATCAGGGCGCAGTCGAAGCCGGTTTCCGGCAGATCCGGATATCCGTAGCTCCACTCATGACCGATCAGCCAGGCGCGATCCGGATGAGCATCCGCGAACGCCGCAACGCGTCCGACGACCTCGGTCAGGCTGCGGGCGTCACGCAGGCCGATATTGGAAAGATACTGCGCTGCCATCAGTAAATGAAGATGACTGTCAATAAATCCTGGCAGCACGCAGGCGCCGTTCAGGTCGATTATGGTCGTGTCGGGTCCGCAATGTCCCCGGACGACGGCGTCACTTCCAAGAATGCTGACGCGGCCCTCAGTGATTCCGATCGCGCCCTGGAGGCGGCTCTGATCGGGAAGAACGATCAGAGCATTCAGAAGGGCAGTGTCCGGCATAACTGGTTATCCGTCAGGTCGTTGCGTTTATTTCGGGAGGACGGTCTGCGCTGCGACAGGCAGGGCGCGTGTGTTGAAGCGGCGTTCCGTGGCGATGTAGAGCGGGGTGGTCAGGCAGAGGCTGACCACCCATGAGATATCGACGCCGCCGAGCATGCGGGCGACCGGGCCGGTGTAGAGGCCACTCGACAGGAACGGGATCTGGATCAGTATCCCGAAGACGTAACAGGCCAGAGCGGGTTTATTGTAGCGGCCGTATTTCCCGCCATCACGCGCGAAGAAGGAGGCGACGTCGTAGTCTCCGTGGTGGAGCACGTAATAATCGGTCAGATTGATCGCGGTCCATGGAATCATGACTGACATCAGCAATTCCAGAAACTCGCTGTACGCGGCCATGAAGCTGCCTGCCATCAGGGTGGCCATGCAGAAGGCCAGCAGGAGCAGGACAGCGGTGACGATCATGCGTTCGGCGCGGTCATAACGGCGGTCAGGGGTGAAGGTCTGTGCGACGGTGAGTGACGAGAGGGCGCCGCAATAGATGTTCATGGCGTTGGCGACGGCGATGCCGAGCGAGAGGGCGACGATGACCGGAAGAGCCCAGCCATCGAGCAGACCGGCCAGCGTGGCGACGATGGCGTGACCGGCGGCGAGGATGCCGACAACGGCCCCTAGTGTCATGGCCAGCACGGAACCGAGGACGGAGCCCAGGAAGCAGGCGATGAAGGCCTGTTTCTCTCCGGTTTTACCGGGCGGCAGGTAGCGCGATGAGTCCGACACATAGGGCGCGTAGGCGATCTGCCAGAGCGCGGTTGTCGAAATCGTGCTCAGGATGCCGTGTGAGGTGATATGTCCGGCATCCGGGTGCAGGACGGTTCCGCCGAATTTGAGTGATACCCGGATGATGCAGAACATGATGGCGATCCCGCAGGCGAAGCTCATGAATTTCGCGGCGAGATGGATCATTCTGTAGCCGAGGAAGGCGGGGATGACGGAGAGGATCTGGATGATCATGATCGCGCTCAGGCGGTTCATATGAGGGATGATGCTTTGCAGGCCCTCTGCGCCGAGGATCAGATTGGATGCGGCGAACCCGACATACATCAGCACGATCAGCGCCGTGACCGGAGCGGCGCCGATCAGACCGAACTGTCCCCGGGTCTGGACCATCTGCGGGACGCCCAGGCGCGGCCCCTGGGCGGCGTGCAGGGCCATGAAGATGGCGCCGGCGAGATTCCCGGCCAGGATCGAAATCAGGGCGGGACCGACGGGCAGACCAAACACCGTCGTGGAGAGCGCGCCGGTCACGACGGTGAGCATCATCAGGTTGGGGCCGAACCAGACGGTGAAGAGATCGAGCGGCCTGCCATGACGCCGGTTCAGCGGGATCGGATAGATCGTCTCGGCTTCGGCGGCACTGAGTGAATCGGTCATCTTTATTCTGCGTCTCCATATCCCGTTATCACCGCGGGTAGCGTGGCACGGGGCGATCCGGCTCACCACCCACAAACAGTCCGGCGACGTATCGAAACGATACGACACCATTTCCTGAATAAATACAGTGCCATGGTGCAACGTATTTTCTTATGAGCTGAAGCGGAAAAGCTGAGGATACCGGACCGGGTGAAACGTTCTGTTTGCCGCCCGTCTTCGTGCCTGCCGGATCTTCTGTCTTCCTGTTTGTCAGTCACCGGGAGGGCGCGGACAGGAGCAGCAGGCACCCGGACCGGGGCTGATTATAATGTTGCTCTCTTGTGTAGACAACAGGAAGCCAGGCAGACTTATCGCGAAACCGGAACATTCGGGAACGCGTTCCAATAACACCAGATTTAAGGTCGGATACCATGCAGGCGGTACGTTTTTATGGAATCGGTGATCTCCGTGCCGAAACGGTGCCCTGCTCTTCCCTGACGGGGGATGGCATGTTGCGCGTCCGCGTTATTGCGGCGGGAATCTGCGGTTTCGATCTGCATAATTTTGAAACAGGCCACTGGGTCGGCCGTCTTCCGGTAACGCCAGGGCATGAATTCGCAGGCGTCATCATGGAAACACGCGGCGCGTGCGGGGATATGAAGCCTGGTCAGCATGTCGTGGCGGACTCACGCGTGGGATGCAGACATTGCACGGCCTGCCGGAAGGGGTCGCCCAATCTCTGTTTACAGCCGGGGTTTCTTGGTGAGGTGTCGGACGGAGGTTTTGCTGAGGATGTGGTTCTTCCGGCGTCGCAGGTGTTTCCCGTGCCGGCTTCGCTGCCTCTGCGCTTTGCGGCGCTTGCCGAGCCGCTGTCTGTTGCGCTCCATGCGATCAGCCGTCTCTCGCCGGCTTCCGGGGCTCCGGTCGTCGTTTGTGGTGGCGGCACGATCGGCGGGCTGTCGGCGCTCGTGCTCGCCCGACGCGAGCATCCGGTGCATGTCGTCGAGCGTCATCCTGGCAGGCAGACTTTGTTGCGGGAGGTCTTCGGGTCTGACGGGCCGGCCTTTGTTCTGGATACGACCGGATCGGCTCAGCTGGTCGATACGGTTGTGCCGCTTATCGGACGGGGCGGCACGCTGGTTCTGGCAGGGCTTTTTCGACAGTCGCCCTGTCCTGACTTCAATCTGATTGTCGAGCGCGAGATTGATCTGCGCGGTGTCAGTGCCTTTGCGGATGAGATGCATGAGGCGATTGCCCTGTTGCCACTGCTTGCTGACGACCTGGAGGCTTTCATTACGCCGAGGATTTCTCTGGCGGATGTTCCTGGCACCTGCGAGCGCCTGCTTGCGGGCGGGGAAGTGAAGTTAAAGACGCTGATTGCGCCGAACGGAATGGATTATGGCTGGTGACTGAGAGACCCGAACTGTTTTCTGTTGCGGGAAAGGTCGCCGTTGTAACGGGCGGCGGTCGGGGGCTGGGGCGTGCGATGAGCCTGCATCTGGCAGCCTGCGGGGCGCGGGTCCGGATCGGGAGACGGGATGGGGAGCAACTGCGTTCCGTGTGTGACGAGGCGGCGGCACGCGGCTGGTCCGTGTCGCCTTTTAGGCTCGATGTTAGTTGCCTGTCGTCCGTTCGGGCGGCTTTCTCTGCTCTGGCCGGAGAGGTATCGTGCGTGGATATTCTCGTCAACAATGCCGGTGTGGAGGATGTTCGCGCTTCTGATGACGTGGATGAGGCACTATGGGACCGCCTGGTCGATACAAATCTCAGGGGCGCATTCTTTGTTGCACAGCAGGCGGCGCGGCTCATGAAACAGGGCAGGTTCTCTACATTGATGGCGGCATTCTGTCGGAGCTCTGAAAAATTGTATAGGGAAGTATAGATATACTCTTGCGCCATGCGGCTGATCGTTATTAGGCTTGCGAAATGACCCATGTTGTCGGGTCGTGCGCAGGAGATTTCAGATTCCATGCCTCAGCCCATCAGCTTTCATGATCTGACAGACGCAGCGGAGATCCCTCCGACGCTGCTTCGTCGCACCGAGAGCGATCTCAGTGTTTTTATCGAGCGTGTGAAGCCTGTTATCGAAGAGGTTCGCACCGGCGGTGATGCGGCGCTGCGCCATTTCGCGTAGGCCTTCGACAACGTGACGGTTCCCGACATGAGCATCCGCGCGACAGAAGAGGAATTCGAGGCCGCATTCCATTCTGTCGCGCCGGACGTTATCCGCGCCATTGAGTATGGCATTGAGAATATCCGGCGCTTTCATGAGGCGCAGAAGCCGGAAGAAAGCTGGATGGTGGAGGTGCGGCCCGGCATCTGGGCCGGGGATCGCTGTCTGCCGATTGAGTCGGTTGCGTGTTATGTCCCGCGTGGAAAGGGGTCTTTTCCAAGTGTGGTGAACATGACCGCCATTCCGGGCAAGGTGGCGGGCGTGCCGCGTCTGGTCATTGTGACGCCGCCGGCTTCGGACGGGCGTGTAGATGCCGGCACGCTTGTGGCGGCGCGTCTGATCGGTGTGGACGAGGTTTATAAATGCGGCGGCGCTCAGGGCGTTGCGGCTGTCGCTTTTGGCACGGAGACGGTTCCTGCCTGTGCCAAGATTGTCGGGCCGGGCAGCCCGTATGTTGTCGCGGCCAAGCGGCTGCTTTCGGATGTGATCGATCCCGGCGTACCTGCCGGGCCGAGTGAGGCTGTCATTCTCACGGATGACAGTGTCGATCCGGAGATTGCGGTGCTGGATCTGCTGATTGAGTCTGAGCACGGGCCGGATTCTTCGGCCTGGCTGGTGACCAGCAGCCGTCGGGTGGCGGAGGCGGTAATCGCGGCTCTTCCCCGGCACTGGGCACAGATGGACGAAAAGCGGGCCGGCTTTTCCCGCACGGTTCTCACGGGAGCCCACGGAGGCGTCATTCTGACGAAAGACTTTGATGCTGCTGTCGCTTTTACCAACGCTTATGCGCCTGAGCATCTGGAGCTGCTGACGGTCGATCCGATGGCTGATCTGGGGCGGATCACCAATGCGGGCGAAGTTCTGCTCGGATCGTCTTCGCCGGTGACGCTGTGCAATTATGTGCTTGGCCCCAATGCCGTTCTTCCGACCGGCCGCGCCGCGCGCACGCATTCTCCACTTTCAGTGCATGATTATATGAAGCGGATGTCATTCGCCCGCGTCGCACCGGAAGCCTATGCGGAAGCTGCGGCCCATGCGGAATGTTTTGCGACGTATGAGGGTTTTGCGACGTATGAGGGTTTCGCGGCGCATGCGCGGGCGGTTTCCGCGGCACGGCCTCTGCCTCCGGTCATGAAGCGGTGACCGGAGAAGCGATCAGTGTTTCCGCCGCCCTGGCTGCGGTGCGCTCTGGGGACATTCCGCAAGCGCGGGCTGTCATAGCGGCGCTGGTGGAGGAAGAGTTTGGCTTTTCTGTTCAGGTGGTGACAATCGGCGTTGATGGTTACAGTCTGAACTCTGTTAACGGGTTTATCGACTCCGCACAGAAGGGAACGTCTTTCTTCAAATTTCATCATGAGGAAAACGAAGAAACAGTTCTGGAAGAATTTTATCGCGGCGAGATTCTCCGCGATGCCGGGTATCCGATTGATATGCCGGTTTATGTCAGTCGCAGGCCTGGTCGCCAGATTCTGCTTTACCGAAAGCGGGATACGCCGAAATTTGCCGATGTGGCCAGGGCCGTTGACGCGGGCGGTGCTTCTGATCCTCTGCGCGGCGTGGCGATCGCGGCGCAGGAAGAGCTGGATACGCTTACCTCGTCGATTTACCGGGACAGCTGGCATGCTGTTACGGACGCGGAGAGCGCCGGGGAACCGATCCATCAGCTTTTTTATCATCGTCTGACGGATGCGAACGGGGCACCCGACAAGCCGGGCGGCCGCGCGGCACGGTTTTTTCGAGGCGACCGTGTTTTTAATCTGCCCGGCGCGACATTATCCGGTTCCGATCTGTGCGGGCTGCGCTGGCGGATCGACGGAGTGGACTACGACCGGACGATAGCGGCGTGTTTTCATACGAGCCTGCGGGCGCTCGCTCCGGCTCATCTGGCCCGGAGCGGGGGTGTCGTGGCTCATGGCGGTGCTCACAATGCCAATGTCTGGTTCGGGGCTGACGCGGAACAGGCGCATCTCTGCTTTTTTGATCCGGCGTTTGCCGGGCGGCATGTTCCTGCCCTTCTTGCCGAAATCAAGGCGACATTTCACAATATTTTCGCGCATGCCGACTGGCTGTATCATCCCGATGTACTTGCCGCGAAACCAGTGATGAGGGTCGAAAACCAGACGGCCATCGTAGAGACCGGGTGGTCGCTGACGCCTTTGCGCCGAAGTTTTCTGCAAGGAAAGGCGAAGCGGCTCTGGCGGCCTTTGCTCGGTGAACTGCATGAACGCGGGGCATTGCCTGAGAACTGGCGGGAAACGATACGGTGCGGCCTGTTCTGCTGTCCGACACTGGTCCTGGATCTTTGTCCGGGTGCCGGACGCCATACGCCACACTCCGCGCTGCTTGGTCTGAGCATCGCCGTGATGTGCGGGGCTGAGCCACAGGCTCACGGAGCGGACCCGGTTGCACGGTTTCTCGATGCCATTGATCCGCTTCTTACCCAGCCGGATTTTGAAACGATCTGAAGGACGCCGCCCCTTGCTGACGACACGCGCATTACCGCCCCGTGAGAGCAGGCGGAGCATCGCCGTTGAGACCGAGACGATCTTTCCCGTGCCGGAGGATCGGCGTCATGGCAATGCACGGTCACTCTGCATGGTGTGGATCGGCGCCAATCAGAACATCATGGCGATTCTGACCGGAATGATTTACGCCAGAATCTGCCATCTTTCTCTGGGCTGGTCTATGATTGCGATCCTGGCCGGCAATTTTCTTGGTGGCATCTTCATGGCGCTGCATGCCGCGCAGGGCCCGCATCTGGGGATTCCGCAGATGCAGCAGACACGGGGGCAGTTTGGCGCGCGTGGCGGCCTGCTGGTCGTCGGGCTGGTTATTTTTATGTATACAGGCTTCACCGCAACGCTGCTTGCGATCGGGCGTGAGCAGGCTCAGAGCGCTTTTGGTCCTGCGGCGGGACAGAGTACCGTCTATATCTCGGCTTTTATTATTTGCGGACTCTGTGTTCTCGGGCATGGCATTATCGAGCGTTTTGTCTCTGGTTTTACGTATATCGCGGCTTTCAGCTTTATCGTTCTGGCGCTGATTTACGCGTTCGGGCCGTCTGGCAGGCCGGCGCTTCCGCTATGGCAGATGCCGGATCTGCATGATTTTGTCGCCGCGCTCTCCATCGGAGTTTTATGGCAGATTGCCTATGCACCGTATGTGTCTGACTACACGCGCTACCTGCCCCGGCAGACGGGAGAAAAAACGGCGTTTTATGCGTGTCTGGCGGGCAGCGTTCTCGGCACGGCGTTTCCCACCGTGATCGGCGCGTATATTGGCAGCACTGGGTTTCCGGGCACTATTTACGATGCGGTCGGACGGATTTCTCCCGCGCTTCCGGTTGCACTTTTTCTTATTCTGATTATTTCCACCCTGACCAGTTGCACGATGCAGATTTATTGTGCGGCGCTCTCCAGCCTCACTTTTGTCCATACATTCCGACCGGACTGGGAGCCATCTCACCGGGCGCGCGGGGTTGCGGCAGCGCTGCTGCTGGCGGCTTCCGTCGCGATTACGGTCAGTCTGAGTGGCAGCGCGCTTGAGATTATCAACAATTTTATCGAGTTGCTGCTGGCTGTGCTGTCACCGTGGACGGCGATCAATCTGGTTGATTACTATCTCGTGCGGCATGGTGAATATGACATTCACTCCTTATTCCGTGCTGATGGCGGGATTTACGGACTGGTCAACTGGCGGGCGATGATCTGCTACCTAGCGGGCATTGTGGTGCAGATTCCGTTTCTCGCGAACGCGCTTTATACCGGCCTGATCGCGCAACATCTTGGTGGCGTCGATATTTCCTGGATTATAGGCATTCTTGTGCCCGGCGTGCTTTACCTGGCCCTGTCCCATGGCGTTAAGATGAAAAGCAACGTGTCTCCCGACTGACGGGACCAAGCTGCGCTAACCTCAGCTTTTCCTAAGAACGGCTTCGTATATATTTTCTTTATCGAAACGTTCCAGAAGTCGAATATCTCTCTAGTTGCCTCTTTTTTGCACGGAAGGGACGTCATGCTCCATCCAGCCGACGCCGGGCCTAAGAGCCTGAATCAGAAAGCGGTTTGATTGATTTTTCGCAGAACTCTGCGGATATGGGCAATCATCAACCATGCGCAGGATGACGAGATTGTTGTCTCGACATCCTTCG
>NZ_WOTA01000041.1 GCF_011516825.1 Acetobacter oeni
CCCCTGGCCTGGAATTGGTCCGCCGTTGACACCTGACTACACACCCGTACGGAGACGCCTGCGGACCGTAGCGCCGCAATCAACGCCAGGTTCGGATTGCTCGCCCCCTTGTTGCGCTCTGCATATCGCGCATCGGTCAGGACAAGGGGTGTCGCCGGACCATGCATGATCACCACGACGTCACCCAGTTTGGGATGAACGCCATCGGCGCCCAGAAGATTGATGAAGCGAGCCACTTTCTCAAGGCTTGGGTTGACTTGATCGGGCGTGGCGGCTGCCTTGGTGACGCTGAACAGCACGCGGTAGCGGAGCGACTGGTCGCGCCTTTCCTTGGCGTCCGGCATGGGTGTGATCGCGCCAAACCCCTGCACGACAGGGTGGCGAGGATCAGCGGCCATTGCGGTGCCGCCCAAGACCCCCAATGCCAGCATCGCAGCGATTGATAGCTTCCTGAACATCGATCTTCAATCCTGGGTTCATCCGATACGAGCGAACGACGCCGCTCCGACCGGATGGGCAATGCGCAGGGGCGGCGTATTGGTACGCGACATGCGTTTGACGGGGCGCGGCGCGCCGAACGCCGCGAAGAGCGCGCGGACACGCTCCTCTGTGTCATCGTCGGCTACGCTGTAAAAGATCATCCGCGCCTCGCGCCTGGTCGTCACAAGTCCCGCGCGACGCAGCTCGCCAAGCTGTTGACTGAGCGCAGGTTGCGCGATGCCCGTCGTCGCTTCGATCTCGCCGACGGCGCGCTCGCCGTCGAGCAGAACGGCAAGGATCATGAGCCGCTGGGGCTGCGTCAGGGCGCGCAAGCGCTCGGCCATCGCGTCGGCCCGATCGCGGTCAAGGATCTCGCTCATTCGTCAGGCCTCAGTCGGTGAAACCAGTCGCTCGATCCATCGGTCGGAAGCTCGGGCGGCAGGAGTATGTCATTACCCGGTTGCCAGCCTGCGGGCGTCAGCACCCCTCCGTCGGCGGTGCGCTGGAGCGCCTTCACGGTGCGCAGCATCTCCTCGATCGAGCGTCCGACGTTCATGGGATACCAGTTCGTTGCCCGGATCACGCCTTCGGGATCGATGAAGTACGTCGCGCGGACAACCGAGGAGTCGGTCGCGTTCTCATCGAGCATTCCATAGGCATGACCGACTGCCATCGATGGGTCTTCGACGACCGGGAACGGCACCTCGACCCCCGACAACTCATGGATCGCCCGCATCCAAGCGACGTGGGAATACAGGCTATCGACCGACAGACCCAGCAGCGCGCAACCGATCTCGTCGAACAGCGGCGCCGCTTTGGCGAGCGCGATAAATTCGCTCGTGCATACGGGCGTGAAGTCCGCCGGATGCGAGAAGAAAACCAGCCAACGCCCTCGATACTGGTCGAGGCTCATCCCCCCCCTGGTGGTCCTCGCAGAAAAGCTTGGCGCGGGATCACCGATGCGTAGCGGTCGTGATGGGGTGCGGGTCTCATCCATCGCGGAAATATGGCAGCCCCGAACGGTTGACGCAAGACGGTTACATACATATCTTAACAATGAGTATATGGAGTCGTAAATGTCTATCGATCGAAAACTGGAAGCGGCCGCATCGCAAATCTCGGCAGCACGTGCCGATGGCGCGAAGCCGATTGTCGCGTCCTTTTTCGACGAGCCCACCAACAGCGCGAGCTACGTGGTCTCCGATCCCGCGACAGGTCGAGCGGCGATCATCGACAGCGTCCTGCACTACGATCCGGCGGCAGGGCGCACCGACCCGGCTCCGGCAGAAGCGGTCATCGCTCACATCCGCGCGCACGACCTGACGGTAGACTGGTTGCTCGAGACACACGTCCACGCCGATCATCTGTCTGCGGCACCCTTCCTCCAGCGCCAGCTAGGCGGAAAGCTTGCGATCGGCCGGGCGATCACGCGCGTGCAGGACGTGTTCGGCAAGCTGTTCAACGCCGGCACCGAGTTCGCGCGTGACGGCTCCGATTTCGACCGGCTCTTCGACGATGGTGATCGCTTCGCCATCGGCGATCTGGAAGCCCGTGTGCTTCATGTTCCAGGCCATACCCCCGCAGACGTCGCCTTCATCATCGGAGACGCTGCCTTCGTTGGCGATACCCTGTTCATGCCGGACTACGGCACGGCGCGCGCTGATTTTCCCGGCGGCGACGTCAGGGAGCTGTATCGCTCGATCCGGCGCCTCTTGCGGCTGCCCGACGAAACCCGGGTTTTCCTATGCCACGACTACAAGGCTCCCGGCCGCGAGACCTTTGTCTGGGAGACCACGATCGGGCAGCAGCGGATCGGCAACGTCCATGTGCACGAGGGCGTGGACGAGGATACATTCGCGGCCATGCGGACGGCGCGGGATACCACCTTGGGCACGCCGCAGCTGATGCTCCCGGCCATTCAGATCAACATGCGCGCGGGTCGGCTGCCGGAGCCCGAGGATAACGGCAAACGCTATCTGCGCATCCCGTTGGACTCGCTGTGATGCCAGGCTTTCCCCAGGCGGATCCTATCCACGGCCTCCTTGGCGGTTTGATGATCGGGCTGGCGGCAGCGCTGATGCTGATCGCAAATGGGCGGATCGCCGGGTGCAGCGGACTGTTCGCCCGTGCTGTCGGCCTTTCGAGCGCTGGCATTCCGCGCGTAATCGCCATGGCGTTCGCCATCGGCCTGCCACTTGGAGCGGCGCTCGTCGCCATGCTGGGCGGCGTGGAAGCACGCTTCCCGACCTCGATGTTCCGATTGGCGCTTGCCGGGCTGGTCGTCGGCTTCGGCACCCGGCTCGGTTCCGGCTGCACCAGTGGACACGGGGTGGTCGGGATGGCGCGACTGTCGCCACGGTCATTGGCCGCGACGGCGACTTTCATGACGACCGGCATCGCCACTGCGACGCTGTTGCCCATCGCTGGATGACCGACATGACCCGGCAGGCGATCGTCTCGCTTATAAGCGGTACACTGTTCGGAGCCGGCCTTGCCGTCTCCGGCATGATCGATCCGGCACGGGTGCGGGCGTTCCTCGATGTCGGCGCTACGTGGGATCCGACCCTCGCGTTCGTCATGGGCGGCGCGCTGATCCCGATGGTGGCAGCATGGGTTTTCGTTCGCCGCCGGATGCGCCCGGTCGTGGCAAGCGAGTTCCATCTGCCAGCCACGACCCCGATCGACACACGGCTGATTGGCGGTGCTTCGCTGTTCGGCATCGGCTGGGGTCTGGCGGGTCTCTGCCCCGGGCCCGCTATTGCCGCCCTGGCGATCCGGCCAATACCGGCGCTGATTTTTTGTCTCGGCATGGCGGTCGGGTTCGCCCTGTTCCGTATGCTTCCGCCCCAAACCCAAGGAGAGCGACATGGCCTTCAAGCAGCTCGATGACGGCTTCTCCGTTTCACCGCAGCTCGATCCCGGCGACGTCGAACAGGCGGCGCGCGATGGCTACCGCTCGATCATCTCCAATCGTCCGGACGGGGAAGAACCGGGACAGCCGACGGCCGCCACAATGCGCGCCGAAGCCGAACGGCATGGCCTCGCATTTGCGCATATCCCGATCGTGTCCGGCAGGGCGACCGACGCGGACGGCGACGAGATGCGGCGTGCGCTCGATACAATGCCTGGTCCCATTCTCGGCTTCTGCCGCAGCGGCGCGCGCTCGACCACCTTGTGGGCGCTCGCCAATGCCGATCGCGCAGACCCTGCAACGCTCAAGCGGCAGGCTTCCGGCGCCGGTCACGATATCGCCGCACTCGAACCGGCGCTTCAACGCCGCAGCAAAGGAAGAAACATGACCTACGACGTCGTTATCGTCGGGGGCGGCGCAGCCGGTATCGCCACGGCATCGAGCATCCTCAAGCGCAACAGCAAGGTCACGATCGCGATCGTCGACCCGGCCAAGGATCATTATTACCAGCCCGGCTGGACGCTGGTCGGGGCTGGTGTCTTTACCCCCGAGCAGACCCGCAAGGACGAAGCCGACGTCATGCCCAAGGGCGTCGAATGGATGCGCGTACCGGCGGTCAGCTTCGATCCCGATCGCAACGCGGTAGCGCTGGAAGACGGTCGCACCCTTACCTACCGCGTCCTTGTCGTGGCACCCGGCCTCCGGCTTGCCTGGGAGAAGATCGAGGGATTGCCGCAGGCCTTGGGCCGCAACGGGGTGACCTCCAACTACCGCTACGATCTGGCGCCCTATACCCATCAGCTGGTCAAGGGGCTGAAGTCCGGGCGGGCCCTGTTCTCGCAACCGCCGATGCCGATCAAATGCGCGGGCGCGCCGCAAAAGGCTATGTACCTTTCCTGCGATATCTGGCGCGACGCGGGCGTGCTACCGGCGATCGACGTCGAGTTTCACAACGCGGGTGCCGTCCTGTTCGGGGTGGCGACCTACGTCCCCGCCCTGATGGAATATATCGAGAAATACGGGATCGACCTCCGGCTCGAATCCAATCTCGTCGCGGTCGACGGTGACCGGAAGGTCGCCACGTTCGAGCGCAAGAAGGACGGTGTGGCCGAGCGGTTCGAGCGCGAGTTCGACATGCTGCACGCTGTCCCCCCGCAGGTGTCGCTCGATGTGGTGGCGAACAGCCCGCTTGCGGCTGTCTCCGGCTTCGTCGACGTCGATGAGGCGACGCTGCGTCACAAACGCTACGAAAACGTCTTCGGTCTCGGCGACGCGGCGGGCACCAGCAACGCCAAGACCGCCGCGGCCGCGCGCAAGCAGGCGCCTGTGGTGGCGGTCAACGTCCTGGCAGCGCTCGACGGCAAGCCGCCGGTTGCCGATTATGACGGCTACGGCTCCTGCCCGCTGACTGTCGAGCGGGGCAAGATCGTCCTCGCCGAGTTCGGCTATGGCGGCAAGTTGCTGCCGAGCTTCCCGTCCTGGCTGCTCGACGGTACGCGGCCGACCAAGGCGGCCTGGTTCCTCAAGGAACGAATGCTGCCGCCAATCTACTGGCAAGCCATGCTGAAGGGCCGTGAGTGGATGGCCGCTCCCCATAAGATTGGCGAACCGGCATGATTCTCGAGCCGATCCAGTATCTGCTTGGTGCACTCTCAGGCGTGCTGGTCGGCTTCACGCTCGGTCTGGTCGGTGGGGGCGGCTCGATCCTCGCGGTGCCGCTGATGGTCTATCTGGTGCGGGTTCCCAACGCCCACCTCGCGATCGGCACCAGCGCCTTTGCGGTAGCCGCCAACGCCGCGACCGGCCTGATCGGGCATGCCAAGGCGCGCACCGTCAAATGGCGCTGTGGCGGCATGTACGCGACCTCTGGGATCGTTGGCGCTCTCTTGGGATCGACCGCCGGCAAGGCGGTCGACGGCGGCAAGCTATTGTTTCTGTTTGCGCTCGTGATGATCGTCGTCGGCGTTCTGATGCTGAAAGGGCGCAACAACGTCGGCAATCCCGGTGCGGAGTGTAATCGCGAGAAGGCGCCCAAGGTTCTGGGCTACGGCCTCGGCACGGGGCTATTCTCCGGCTTCTTCGGCATCGGCGGTGGTTTCCTGATCGTGCCTGGGCTGATCGGATCGACGGGCATGCCGATTCTGAATGCGGTCGGCACATCGCTAATCGCTGTAGCCGCCTTCGGGCTGACGACGGCTGCAAACTACGCGTTTTCGGGTTTTGTCGATTGGCCGCTCGCCTTCGTGTTCATCGGCGGCGGGATCATCGGCGGTTTGATCGGCACGCAGATTGCCAAGCGTTTAGGAAGCGGCGGCATGCTTACCACTGTCTTTGCTGTCCTGATCTTTGTCGTGGCCGCCTATATGCTCTGGAAGAGTGCGGGAGCGTTCTGACAATGACCTTCCTGGCTTTCCTGCCTGACGCCGTGACGCTGGCGCGTATGCAGTTCGCCTTCACCGTCAGCTTCCATTTCATTTTCCCTGCGTTTTCGATCGGGCTCGCGAGCTTTCTGTTCGTGCTTGAAGCGTTATGGCTCAAGACAGGCCGGGGTGTTTTTGCCAATCTTTATCGCTACTGGTTGAAGATATTCGCCGTGGCCTTCGGGATGGGGGTCGTTTCCGGCATCGTGATGTCCTATCAGTTCGGCACGAACTGGTCGGTCTTCTCTGAGAAGGCTGGGCCGGTTGTCGGACCGCTCATGGCCTATGAGGTGCTGACCGCTTTCTTCCTTGAAGCCGGCTTCCTCGGTGTCATGCTGTTCGGCATTCGCAAGGTCGGCCGCGGGCTGCACTTCTTCGCGACCGGAATGGTCGCACTGGGTACGCTTATCTCGGCGACATGGATCGTCGATGTAAATAGCTGGATGCAGACACCGACAGGGTTTGTGATGAACTCGCGCGGGCAGTTCGTGCCGGCCGGCTCCTGGTGGGCGATCATCTTCAATCCCAGCTTCCCGTTCCGGCTCGTGCACGTCGTTCTCGCGGCCTATTTAACCACCTCGCTCGTCGTTGGGGCTGTCGGCGCCTGGCATCTGCTGCGCGACCGCGCCAATCCCGGTGCGCGTACGATGTTTTCGATGGCGATGTGGATGGCAGCGATCGTCGCTCCGATCCAGATCCTCGCGGGCGACACGCAGGGCCTTAATACCCTCGAGCATCAAGCGCCCAAAGTGCTGGCGATGGAAGGCGACTATGAGCCGAGCCCGCATGGCGCGCCGCTGGTTCTGTTCGGCCTTCCAAGCAACGAGGAAGGCCGCGTTCGCTACAAAGTCGAGCTTCCACGGATCGGCTCGCTCATTTTACGTCATGATCCGAACGCGCCGCTGCCCGGATTGAAGGACTTCCCACGCGACCGCTGGCCGCCGGTCCCGATCGTGTTCTGGTCCTTCCGGATCATGGTCGCTCTCGGACTGGCGATGGCGAGTCTCGGGGTGTGGAGCCTTGTCGCGCGCTTTCGCCGTCGATTGTATGACTGGCCGTGGCTCCACCGGGCTGCGGTAGCGATGGGACCGGCCGGTTTCGTCGCCGTTATTGCGGGATGGGTGACGACCGAGGTCGGGCGGCAGCCCTTTACGGTCTACGGGCATCTGCTCACGGCACAGTCACATTCGCCGTTGGCTGCACCCGCTGTCGCGGCTTCGCTCCTCGCGTTTGTAGTCGTCTACTTTACCGTGTTTGGCGCAGGCACCTGGTACATCTTGCGGCTTGCCGCAAAACCGCCCGAGGCTCACGAATCCGAGCCCGATCGGACACCGACACGCACGGCCGGCATCACCCCGGCGCCCGGGATTGAATCCGGGGTGCCAGCGACAGGGGAGCCGCGCCGTGGCCTATGATTTCGATCTCACGATCGTATGGGCGTTCATCATAGCGTTCGCGATCTGCGCCTATGTTGTGATGGACGGGTTCGATCTCGGCATCGGCATTCTATTCCCGGCCTTCCAGGTCGGCGAAGAGCGCGATCAGGCGATGAATGCGATCGCACCCGTCTGGGATGGCAACGAAACGTGGTTGGTCCTCGGCGCTGGCGGTCTCTTCGCTGCCTTTCCTACCGCCTACGCGATCATTCTGCCGGCGACCTATCCCCTCATGATCGCGATGCTGCTCGGTCTGGTGTTCCGAGGGGTTGCATTTGAGTTCCGTTGGCGTGACCCGCGCCATCGGCCTGTCTGGGACGTAGCCTTTGCGGTCGGATCACTCATTGCGGCCATGGCGCAAGGCACAACGCTCGGCGCCCTTCTCCAGGGAATCGTGGTGCGGAACGGCGCCTATGGTGGAGGCTGGCTGGACTGGTTGTCACCCTTCTCGCTGCTGACCGGATTGGCGCTCGTCATCGGTTACGCGTTGCTCGGCTCGACGTGGCTGTTGTGGAAGACCGAAGGCAGCACCCATGACCATGCGCGGCGTCTCGCGACATATGCGGGAGGAGGAACGCTTGTTGCATTGGCGGCCGTAAGCGCGGCTACGCCTTTCCTCCATAATGCCTATTGGCAGCGCTGGTTCGCGCTTCCGGGCGTGCTGCTGACCGCCCAGGTGCCGCTGCTGGTCGCGATAGTCGCAGGGCTGTTCGTGGCCGCGATCCGACGTGGGCGTCATCGCGCGCCTTTCCTGCTGGCCTTGGCGGTTTTCTTCCTGGGTTTCATCGGCCTTGGAATCAGCATGTACCCATACGTCATCCCGCCGACGATCACGATCTGGGATGCTGCGGCCCCTCGGGATAGTCAGGTCTTCATGCTGGTCGGCACGGCGATCATCATCCCCATCATCCTTGTCTACACGGGCTGGGCCTATTGGGTCTTCCGCGGCAAGGTCGATGCACATGGCTATCATTGATGGAGGCGCCGGCATCAATCTGGGAGCGGCTCGGTTGGCTCGTGCTCATCTGGGGCGCCAGCGTGCTTAGCCTTGGCGTGGTCGCCGGACTGATCCATTGGTGGCTCTCGGTATAATGGGCGGCGCAGTCGTTCTCGGTCCGCTGATGCTGGCGATCGATCGAGGCTTGGCCGTGCTGTGCATCGCAGTGTTCCTGGGGCTGACGGATCCAGCTCACCGTGCGATGAAGCGGGCTCGATCAATTCGGTGTGGCGATGCACGGCGACACGAAGAGATTACCCTTCCATGCGCCGGCGAGCGTCTTGGACATGACCAGCAGCCACATCAGCGCCAGCGTGGCGGTCAGCACGGTTCCGACATAGCCGAAGAAAGCGAGATGCAGCGTCGTACCGAGGCGGAAGGTCGCGACCGTGTAGACGCCGAGAGGGAAGGTATAGCCCCACCAGCCAAGATTGAACGGAATGCCCGCGCGCCAGTATCTGATCGTGATGAGGAACGCGAGCGTGAGCCACCATAGGCCAAGTCCCCAGAGTGTCAGGCCACCAATAACGCCGATGCCCTGCGCGACAGGGCCGATCGCCGCCAAGCCGTTCGCCGCGAAGATGGTGGGCGCATCACTGCCCAGTACCAGCATGCCGAGCGCGCCGGTCCCGATTGGCCCGAGCGCAAGCCAGGACGATGCAGCCATGCCCTCGTGCGGCAGCTTGTGGAGCGCCATGCGCAAAATCAGGATTGCAAGGATGCTGAGCGCAACCGGCACAGAATAGGCCCACAACACATAGGAAGTCGCCAGCACTACGAACTGGTTGTGCGGGTCCGCCAGATGGGGGGCGAGCAGGCCGCCCGAGGCACCTGCGACTTCGGCCGCTACGACCGGAAGCAGCCAGACGGCCGTCATGCCGTCGAGGCTGTGCTGGTGGCGTGTGAACATCAAATAGGGAATAAGCACGCCGCAGGCGAGCGACATCGCAACGTCGACCCACCACAGGGCCTGGGCGACGGGCACTATATCCGACCCAAACCGGCCGATTCCAAAAGCGAGGCAGCCATTGATGATTGTGGCGAGGCCCATCGGGATCGTGCCGATGAACATGGATACCGTGCTGTGCCCGAAGATCCGCCGGGCCTCATGCCCGAACATTGCCCAGCGCGCGCCATAGAGCAAGGTGAACAGCGCGAAGAGCACGATATTAAAGAACCAGAGCACCTCGCCCACCGGCTTCAGTGCCGGGCCAACGCCAGGCAGTTGCGGCAGGGCAAGCGCCAGGATGCCGGTGCCCATGGTGGCGGCGAACCAGTTGGGGGTGAACTGACGGATCACCTCACGCGGACTGTCGAGGCGGGCAAAAGGCCGGAATCCCGTCAGCACCTGCTGCACGTCGTCGGAGATCGTCATTGGTGCTTCTCCTTGAGAAGATCGGTCATCGCATCAGCCGCGCGCGTCCGATAGCGCTCCTTATGACGAAGCGCGTGGAATGGACGAGCCGGCATCAGAAAAGGAAGAGCGCGCAGGTCGCCGGCCGCCAGCGCACGCCGGACGACAAGTTCGGACAAAACCGCGACACCCGAACCCGCCTCGACTGCGCTGCGGACTGCCTCGTTGGACGGCATCACCATCGCGATTTTCAGTTCGCGCGGATCTACGCCTTGATCCCGCAGCACATCCTCGAATGTCGATCGGGTGCCCGATCCTTGTTCCCGGACGATCCAGCGCGCTGAACGGACCCAATCGGCGTCAACAGTCTCGACGGACGATGCGGAGACGAGCAACATCCGATCCTCGCCGACGGTCCAGGTGGCAAGCGCGGGTTCGTCGATCGCTCCCTCCACAAGACCCAGTTCGGCGGTGTCCTCGAGTACGCGCCGTGCAGCGCCCTCGGTGTTGTCGATGCTGAGCTCGATCGATATCTGCGGATGGCGTGCGTGGAACTCCGAGAGTTTGGCCGGCAACCAATAGCTTGCGATGGTCTGGCTCGCGACGACGCGCAGCGTGCCGCGCTTCAGCTCTCCGTATTCGGCCAGCGCGAGCTCGGCAGCGGATGCGCGGCCCAGCACTGCGCGCGCCTCGCCCAGGAACATCGTCCCAGCCTCGGTTAACTCGATGCGGCGGCCAACGCGATGAAACAGGGGGACACGGTGCCGCGCCTCCAGCGCAGCAATCGCGTTGCTGGCGGCGGATTGCGTGACGTTGATCGCCTCGGCGGCGCGAGTGACGTGTTGGCGTTCGGCCACAGCTACAAAGATGCGGAGTTGTTCGAGTGTCATCGGCATTCCTTCCGGTCCACTCAATACGAAAATCGGATTAATCCGCCCAGTCGATATATAGATCGTCTCAATCCGACTTCGCGATCGTTCGATACGCCGGCGAGCCCGTTATGAACGACCGACACGGGACGAGGCGCACTTGCGAGAGACCGTAATGCCAAGCGCACTGCAGCAAAGTCTGGCTGCATCCCGTTGTACCTCTAGCCCTGGTAGCGCCAAATGCTACCGGGGGCGGCCTGCTCGGTATGGCGGCTGTGCGTCGCCCGGAGATCTCTTTACGATCCGAAGCTCTCGCGGGTTACGGCGAGATCGGCAACCCTGCCCGCCTGGCTGTTGAGCTTCACCGTCCATACGATTTCCTGAAGTGATCTTCGATGCTGTCGAAGCTGCCGAAGGTGCAGCGCGTTTCGCCGTCATTGACCTGATCGCGACAATGGGCACCCTCCTTGCGAACGATTGCGCGCGCTGTCCCGGTATCCGTGCCCACCGGGATCAATGCAGCGAGGGAAGAACGGGCTGCAGAAACCCGGTCGGCGCTATCGTAGTTGAACTCAAGGTCCCTGAAGGTCGGATGGCCGACGACTACAATTTCGGGGTTCGTTGCGTGAGCTGGCGCAACGGCCAATGCACTGGCGGCGAAGATGATAGTGGCGATGCTCTTGAACTGGGTCATGTTGGTCTCCTGGGTTCGTGAAGACACCTTGCCCAGCCTATGCAATCCGATCCAATGATCAAATTGCATGGATTCAATTTCGACTTCGGATCAATGCTTGATCGTTGCTCCGTCACGCCGGCGGATTCACAGGATCTGCTGGCGCCAGCCCACTCGAAGAGCGTTGCTGACAACAATGATCGAACTTGCCAGCATGGCACCCGCAGCGAGTAGGGGAGTCAAAAATCCGATTGCGGCAGCGGGAAGTACGATCACGTTGTAGCCGAGCGCCAACATCCAATTCTGCCTGATCACGACGAGTGCGTGCCGGGCCAACGTGATAGCGTCGGGTAACGCTGCTATGCCTCCAACCGTCAGCACGACGCCCGCCGTTGCGGTTGCCGCGCCATGGGCTCGACCGACAGCGACGCCACAGTCCGCGCCGGCAAGTGCCGGGGCGTCGTTCACGCCGTCTCCAACCATGATGACAGGCCGGCTGACGGCTTTGACCAGCGCAACCTTGTCCTCGGGCGTGCAGGCCGCGTGAATCTTGGCCGCAGGAAGCCCGAGCGAAGCACCGACCGCGATTGCCGGAGCAAGCGCGTCTCCCGTTGCAATGAGCGGGTCGAGGCCCAGCGAGACCAGGCGTCCAATGGCTCGAGCCGCTTCGGGATCGACGATGTCGTCGAGCGTGATCGTGCCGACCTTCGCGCCTCCTTGCCGAACATCCAGACGCGTTCCAGCAAGCGGGCTCGGCTCGGCGGCGCGCACCTCGACCGTCACGCCATGCTCGTCCTGGCCGATCGCGCTGCGCGTGCCTCGCTCTCCAGGTTCGCCGATCACCGGTTTCGCAGCGGCGAGGATCGCGCGCGCAATAGGATGATCGATGCCGTTCTCGGTGCGCGCCGCAAGGTCGAGCACAGCGTCTGCCGTCCAGCCGCTTGCCGGATCAATGGCGATGACTTCGGGTTCTCCCATCGTCACCGTACCGGTCTTGTCGAAGATGACGGAGCGCGCCTTGCCAAGAGCTTCGAACGCTGCCGGATCGGCAATCCTGAAGCCGAGACTTCCAGCCAGCGCTGCGGCCCGAACATGGACGAGCGGGGCTGCGATGGCGAGCGAGCAGGGGCAGACGACGACGAGAACGGCGAGCGCTCTTTCCGCTGCCGCAAGCAGCGATCCCGTGACTAACCACGTGATGATGGCGACGAGCGCTGCGATGATCGGAACGATGATTGCAAGCCGATCAATTACCGCATCAAGATGCCGCTTCGGTTCGCCTCGCCCCGCCATCTCGATGGCGATCCGGCCGCCCATCCGATCGAGGTCGCTGTCGCCCGGTGCCCGGTCGACGACGATCGTGATCCTGCGCCGAAGATTGATCGTGCCGGCCTGCACGCGATCGCCAGGCTTGACCGCGATCGGCGCGGACTCTCCTGTCAGGATCGCGCGGTCGACCAAGGTCTCGCCGTGGGAGACAACGCCGTCGACCGGAATAGCGGCGCCAGCATCGACCCAGATCGCGTCACCCGGCGCGATGAACGTGCAGGGAACCGCCTGACCACCGCCTGCCGGCTGCGCCTTTGTGGCCGCAAGATCGTCTACAGCGTTCAGTGCCGCGATTGCGCCACGCCTGACCCGCGTCTCGATCAGCCGACCGACAAGCAGCAGGGTGATCAGCATCGTCGCGGTGTCGAAGAAGATCGCCGAGCCTCCCCTGACGAGGGACACCAGCGAGAGCAGCATGGCTCCTGCCGCGCCGATGCAAACCAGTAGATCGAGACCGGGACTGTGCAGACGAAGAGAGCGTAGCGCCATTCGCCAGAAGCCGGCGGCCGAATAGCCCAGGACAGGCACTGCAAAGATGCCGGAGAAAAGAGCGGCCCACCAAGCCGTCTTCGGATCGAGACCGGGGTCCACGTAGAGAAGGAATGCCGCTGCCATCGACCACATGCCGAACAGGATCGCGACGGCTAGCCGGCGTGACAGCCGCCGCACTTCATCATCGAACCGCTGTAGCGCCGAGGCCGGATCATTGCGTTCGAGTAGTCCGTAGCCCGTAGCCGCGACCTGTCGAGCAAGGGTCGCGGTATCGCAACGCGACGGATCCCACTGGATGAGGGCGGACGCCGTGACGAAATGCACGCCGGCGTCGAGCACGCCATCGACGGACGAAAGTTTACGCTCAAGCCCGCGTGCGCAACCACCGCAGAACAGGCCGTCAATCGCGAAAAGGCGGCGCTCGATGTTCATCAGTGCGCGGGCGGCGTTCCCGTGCCCAACAGATGGCCGTCGACGGTCTTGCCGTAGAAGCTCTGCTCCTTGTTGTGAAAGGCCTTGGCGTTGTCCGCGACACTCCCCTTCTGACGCGGATCCTTGGGCCGCTCCTGGCTGTCGATCCAGGCGGCGACGTCCCACGCCTGCTGGTCGGTGAGCGTGTTGCCCGCGCCCAGCGGCATGTTCACCTTGATGAACCCGGCTGCATTGTTGACCTGGGTCATGCCTGCTCCCCAATTATAGGAATGCGGTCCCCATAGAGGCGGGAAAATCGAGCGACTGTTGAGGTCGGTCCGGCCCTGGCCGTCATCGGCATGGCATTCGGCGCAATGCTGCTGATAGACGACCTGGCCCCGCAGGCGATCATAGCCGAGTGGTGTCTTCTTCAGCTTGAGGAAGCCGGCGCCCTCGAGCTTCGCTCCGGTTGCCGCACCAGTCGCGAGCCAGTGAAAATAGGCTTCGAGGTCGGTGTAGATCGGATCACCCTTGGGCGGCGGTCCGCCGCTCGGACTGCCCTGGCCATTCATCGAATAGGAGAAACAGCCGTTCAGGCGATCCTCCATAGAATTCATCTTTTTATTCTTCGAGCGATACTGGGGATAGCTCACCCAGGCCGACCACATCGGGGCTGACAAGGGCTTGCGCCCGGCGTCCAGATGGCAGTTGCTACATGTCAGGCCGTTGCCGACATATTGTGCGGCCTCGGTGCCCGTGTTCCGAAAGATCGCCATGCCGTGACGGATCGAATCTCCGCCAGGGCCATCGGGAATCTTGCTCTCGGGCGGCGGCGTGAAAGCGATCTTGCCGTCGGCGGGAGCCGATTTCGAGGTGTCAGCCTGTTCGCCATGCGAATGGATAACGCCCGCCACGAGCGCGCCGAACGCGAACAGCATCACGCCGCCGGCGATCGCGTAGATGCCCCTGCTGGTGTTCTGTCCTTTCTTCAGATCGGACAGTGGCTCGGCTTCGGCCGGTTCCTCGGGATGGTTCATCAATGCTGCTCCGCAGGCGGCGCGGTGCCCGTCGGGACCGGCGGCAGGGTGGCGAGATAATCGGCGATCGCGCGGCGATCTGCATCGTCGAGCCGCGCCGCGACTGACGGCATGAGGGCGTGGCTGCCCTGTTTGGCCTGACGGGCGAAGCCAGCGAGGCGGCCAGCGGTATAGGCGGGCTGCTGTGCTGCGATGGGGGGAAAGGCTGGCGCGACGCCGAACCCCGAGGATCCGTGGCAGGAGAAGCAGGCCGGAATGCCTTTCGCGCTATCTCCATCCAGGGCCAGGGCCTCACCCCGGTCGAGCGCGCCCTGCAAAGCCGGCACGCTCGCCGACGGTGTCGCGAGCTGGCTGTAATAGGATGCGAGGGCGATTTTTTGCGCGTCAGCCAGCGACGTCGCCACCGGGGCCATCGCATCACTCGTTCGTGCTCCGCCCGCAAACGCGCGCAGCTGCGCGAGGAGATAAGGACTGGAGAGCCCTGCGATACGCGGCGCGTCACCATGGCCTTCGCCGAGGTCGCCATGACATGACGCGCAGGACCAGCCGCCCCCCGTGCCGTGCTGAACGAGCGCGAGGATCGAGGGGTCGGGCGCCGCGATCAGCGAGGCGACATAGGCCGGTTGCGGTTCGAGCAGCGGCATGAGGGCTGCCCTGATTTCATCGCCACCACGCCACGGCCCTGGATGACCGGCGGCCCATGCGCGCGCAGCCGCGACGTCGGAGGGCGAGACGGCCGACGCATTGTCGCCGAACCGCGCGCGCACATAGGTCGCGATGCGGGCGAGCTGGTCGTCATCGAGCACGCTGGCGAAGCTCGGCATATGCCCGTCGAAATGTTGGCCAGCCACAGTGATCGGCCCGTCTATGCCGCGCAGCAGGATCCGGACGACGACAGAAGGGTCGGCTTTGACGAGTGGCGAGCCGGCGAGCGGAGGCACCGCGCCAGCTATGCCCGAACCGTCGGGCTGGTGGCAGCTCGAACATCGCGCGAGAAACAGATCGGCTCCCGGTGCTGCTGCGCGGCGTGTGTCGGCAGCCGCCTCATCACCGCGCTGCCGCCCGGCAATGAAGCCGGCATGGGCATCACGCCACAAGGTCAGCGTGCCCCAGATCGCGAGAGCTATGGCGATCCAGTAGACGGGAAGCGGCACGCGGCGGCGAGGCTCATAAGGCTCGAAGCGTTCGTCGACGGGCCGCCGATCGTCGCTCATCGACCGGCTCCGTGCTTTGCATAGCCGTCATCGCGGATCGCAGTGGAGGGTACGGGATATGTGCGGTCGAGGGCGATCAGATAGGCGGCGAGATCGATGGCTTCGGGCTTGGCGACGACGACCTTGCCCGGTGGCGCCGACTTGGCGGGAAGCCACACCACCGTGTCGCCGGGCGCAGCCTTGTCCTTCACCTCGAACAGGAAGGGATAGGAAGGCATGATGCTCCAAGGCGAGATGGCACGCGGCTGATAGAGATGGCTCAGCTGCCAGCCCATGCTTGGCAGCCGGGCGCCGACGTTCATCAGGTCCGGACCGGTGCGCATCGTCCCCATCAAATGGGGGCTGTCATAGGCATAGTCGGCGGCGACCGACGCACGGCCCCAGCCGCGCTCGGCATCGGGCGCCTGATCGGGCGTGCGCGGTTGTTGGCTATGGCAGTAGACGCAGCCGAGTGCGACATATTGGTCGCGGCCGCGCTGTTGCTGGGCCGTATAGGGGTGGAGCCCCGCCGGCGCTGGTTCGTGGCCGATCTGGAACTTCGGCACGATCACGAGCAGCGTGGTGGCGAAAGCGAGGATCGCCATGGCCAGTATGATGAGCGGGAGCGAGCGGTTCATGCCACGCTCCCTTCAGCCGACGCCGGATGACGACCCCGCGCGAACATCGCGATCACATTCGCTGCGAACAGCAGATGGCCAAGCGTCATGAGGGCGCCGCCAACCGAGCGCCCCTCGAGAAACGGCTTGAGCAGGATCACGCTGGCCGAGAAGGGACGGGTCGCGTCGAGCATCGCCTCGCCCTGCAACCAGCCGCCGATCGTCAGCGCGACGAAGTAGATGCTGAAACCTCCGACGACCAGCCAGAAATGGGCGGCGATCAGGCTTGGCAGCGGCCAGTCGCGCCCCGTGATACGGGGCAGCATGTAATAGAGGCAACCGAAGAACACGAAGCTGGTGAAACCATAGGCACCCAGATGCGCGTGGCCGACGGTGAATTGCGTGAAATGCGTCACGGTGTTGACGCTGCGCAACGCCTCGAGCGAGCCCTCGAACGAGGCGGCCGTGTACATGATCGCGCCGAGCGAGATGAATCGCAATGGGATGGACGCCCTGAAGGCCCACATGTTGCGCGCCACGACGACGTGCTGGTTGATGGCGACGGCGATCACCGGCACGAACATCATCACGCTCTGGACGATCGAAAGCGTGACCACCCAGGTCGGCACGGGTCCACCGATCAGGTGATGGATGCCGACCTGGCTGTAGAATAGGGCCAGCGCCCAGAATCCGAGCAGCGAAAGCGCATAGGAGTAAACCGGCTTCCCGATGATCTTCGGGATGAAATAATAGGCGGCGCCCAGACCCAGCGGCGTCAGCCAGAGGCCCAGCACATTGTGCGCGAACCACCAGTTGACCGTGGCCTGCTCCGCACCGACGAAGATGCCGGGAATATTGGCGATCACGAAAAGCGCGGGGAACCAGCACAACGCTGCCAGATAATACCATCCCGACACGTAGATATGTTCGACGTTTCGCGTGAAAGCGGTGCGGATCAGAGGGACCGCGCACAACGCCCCGCCAATCGCCAGCAGCCCGTCGATCTGCCAGGGAATTTCCAGCCATTCCTCGCCGTCGCTCCAACCGCAGGCGATGGCGATTACGCCGGCGACCAAGCCGATATTCCAGAATATCGTGCCCCATATCGCCAGTGTCGGTGATTGAAGCGGCGCCTGGAAGATACGCGGCGTGACCCACATCGCGATGCCGATCCCGGCCATCGACAACCAGCCATAGATCACGAGCGTCAGATGCAGCGTGCGAACGCGGCCGAACGTCAGCCAGGCCTGCGTGTCCAGCCAGTCCGGCAGATGAAGCTTCAGTGAGGCAATCAGGCCGAAGGCCGATCCAATCACCAGCCAAAGAACTGCGCTTCCGATCAGAACCGAAACCGGCCGGGCGGTCGAGGCATCGATGCTGCTGCGAAGGAGATCGAACTTGGTCGGTTCGATGTTTCCATGCGTAGAACGACCGTTTCTCGGGCTTATCGTAGGATCATCCAGCTGGCCCTCTTCGTCGGGCTCGAAGATGATCCGCGCCTGGCGTTGCGAAAAGGAAAACTGGTCGCTCGAAATCGCCCAGATCAACGCGGCCAGCGCTGCCAGCGACACCACGAAGCTTATGACCACGAAGAGGCCGAGTGTCAGCATGACATTTGGTCCAACATCTGCCCGGCGTCAAAATTGCGCAATTGTGCTCATCCCCTGGCGCTGATCCGTAATCGATTAGCCCCGGTTTTCACGCCACGTCCAATCACGAAATCGGATTGAAACGACATGCTTTGCGCGTTGGATATTTGGCGAGCGCTCGATTAATTTCAGGCAGATCAACCAAAGGAGGTTCTCATGCGCCGTCTCACCGCACTTCTCGTCGCCAGCGTGGCCTGTGCTAGTGCCGGGTCTGCCATGGCAGCTGACATGCCGGCGGGGTTCTGGACGACGCCGACGATCCAAGGCTATGGCAAGATCCATTATCTGCCGAACGCTGCCTTCAAGCCGCAGGTCGATCAGACCTACAAGATCGTCTTCGCCCTGACCCAGGCCGCGAAGTCGCCCGGCGAGGTCAATGGCGCGCTCGACCATGTCGCGCGCACGGTCAATCTCTACCATGCGGCCGGTGTCCCGCTCGACCATCTGAAGTTCGTGGCTGTCGCTTACGGCCCTGCGACCCCGCTTGCCCTCAACGACGCGCAGTATCGCGCGAAGTTCGGTGTCGCCAATCCGAACCTTCCGCTGATCGCAGAGCTGCGTAAGGCCGGAGTGGACGTCTCGGTGTGCGGGCAGGCGGTTGCCGAACATGACTTTCAATATGACTGGGTCGACAAGAGCGTCACGCTCGCGCTCTCGGGCCTCACGACGGTCACGACGCTGGAACATCAGGGCTACGACCTGATGCCGATGTGATCGCCTGCCTGCCTCTCACGGGATATCATCATGAAAGCTTTTCTGAAGGCGGCTGCGAGCGTTGCGGCTCTGCTCGTTACCGTCCCTGCGCTTGCGCAAGTCACACCGTCGCCGGGTCAAACTGCCAATGATCTTGGTGTCTCGCCGCCGTGGCAGAACGGCCGCAACAATGATGCCCCGGTACGGGGCTTCGAGTTCACCGTGCCCGATGCCGATAACCTTGCCGATTTCCACGGCGATCCCGCCAATTCGATGCTTTCGCTGTACGTCGGCGGAAATTACTTCTTCGCGATGGCACCGCTGGTGGCGGCCTTCGAGGCTAGATACCCGGAATATAAGGGCCATCTCTACTGGGAGACGATCCCGCCGGGGCTGCTCGTCCACCAGATGAAGGCGGGCGGCACGGTCACCGTCGGCAACATGACCTGGACGGTGAAGCCCGACGTGTATCTGGCCGGGCTGAAGGCTGTCCAGAAGCAGATTGACGATGGGCTGCTGGACGGTCCCGCCGTGCCTTATGTGACCAACACGCTCGCGATCATGGTGCCCAAGGGTAATCCGGCCGGAGTGAAGGGGCTCGCCGACCTGGGCAAGCCCGGCATCAAGCTCGCCATGCCGAACCCGGAATTCGAAGGCATTGCGCGGCAGATCGAGGCTTCGCTCGGCAAAGCGGGCGGCGATGCGCTCGTGACCAGCGTCTACAAGACGAAGGTCGCCGACGGCAGCAGCGTGCTCACCCACATCCATCATCGCCAGACCCCATTGTGGATCATGCAGGGTAAGGCCCAGGCCGGCGTGACGTGGAAATCCGAAGTGATGTTCCAGGAGCAGGCCGGGCATCCGATCGAGGGTGTGGACATCCCCGCCGACCAGAATTCGACCGCGATCTACGCCGGCGCAGTGGTCAAGGGTGCCACGCATCACGAAGCAGCCACGCGCTGGCTGGCGTTCATCCGGTCGCCGGAAGGGCTCTCGATCTTCGGCCGCTATGGCTTCAAGCCCTATACCGGGCCTGCAAAATGAAGCGGCTCCTCGTCGGCATACTCGCCTCAGCGGCCATCGCCGGTCCGGCGTTCGCGGGCACGATCCACGTCTATGGGCCCGGCGGCCCCGCTCCGGCGATGAAGGAAGCGGCCGCGGCGTTCGGCAAGATGAACGGCGCCGAGGTGATCGTGACGTCCGGGCCGACCCCGCAATGGTCTGATGCGCTGAAGGCGGACGGCGACGTCCTCTTCAGCGGATCCGAGGTCATGATGAGCGATTTCGTCTCATCGTTCGGGGACACGGTCGTCCCAGGGACGGTTACGCCCCTGTATATGCGCCCCGCTGGCATTCTGGTTCGCCCGGGAAATCCGAAGCATATTCGCGGTTTCGCCGACCTGTTGAAGCCGAGCATCCGCATTACCGTGGTCGATGGGGCCGGACAGCAAGGCATGTGGGAGGATATTGCCGGCCGCGATGGCAACATCGCCACCACCAAGGCTTTCCGTCACAATATCGTGCTCTACGCGAAGAACACCGGACTCGCGCTCAAAGGCTGGAACGCCGATCCCAGTATTGATGCCTGGGTCACCTTCCCGATCTGGGCGAAGGCCAATCCCGGCGTTGCGAACGTCGTCCCGCTCGACGCCAACCGGCGGGTCTACCGCGATGCCGGCGTAGCTCTGACCCGGCGGGGCGAGGCCAGTTCCGAAGCAAAGGCCTTTGTCCGGTTCGTGTCGAGCGCAAAGGGATCGGCGATCTTCCAGAAATGGGGATGGCAATAAGCATCCCTGCACCGCGAATGCCGGTGCCCAATCACCCAATTGCACCATGAACTGAGAGGAGAAGGAAATGTCTTCACCATGTACCCGAATTGCGCTTATCGCGACCGCGATGCTGAGCCTCGGCGCTTCGACCGCCGTTCAGGCGGCGCCTCAGAAATTCACCTTCCGCAACCTCGAATTCGGATCTCGCGACAAGCGCGTTCCGCGCGCCCAAGCCTATGTCGCAAGGACGATGGCACCGGGCACGTCGATGGCTTCTGCCATCGACGCCGCGAAGAATGCTGGCGCCCGTTGCGCGGAACCCGCCGATGGCAGCGTGCTCTGCACGGCCAACTTCATGCAGCATCGCTCCGGTGAAGGCATGTCCGACATCCAGTGGCGGGTGCGGCTGGTCGCGTCGCCGGATGGGCAATCCGTGGCCCGCTCGTCCGTCCGGCGGAGCACGAACTGAGCACTGCGAGAAGCCCGCTCGATCAAGCCGATCGGGCGGCTTCATCTTGATGTCGCATATCTCTGCCGTGAATTCCGTTTGCCGGAACCTCCAGCCGCGTTGGGCTGGGCGCGGTTCATTCGCAGAACGTCGGCATATCACTGAACAAACATCCACAGCGGACGGATATGATCTACGTCAGCACTCGATGTGCAGCGTATCGCCGACAGTGATCGAGTCTATAACGATCAAGAAAAGAACACGGTATAGGCATGTCCGGTCACGATAGTCGCAACCTTTTTCAAGCATTACCCTCC
>NZ_WOTA01000042.1 GCF_011516825.1 Acetobacter oeni
GATACTGCGCTCGGGTGATTTCAGTCCAGGCCATCTTGATCTCATCAGGTTCTCGCAAACCCATGAATCATAACCTGCTGAAATCACTCAACTCATTTTCGGTCAGACACTCAGACTCTGCGGTCGCAGCCAGACCTGCCTGTGCATTCAGGGCAGAACAGGCGATCGTCAATCCGGCCGTCAGCGATCTCTGCCTCAGGCTGTAGCGAATGAAACGGTTTGTCATCAGGCACTCTCGATACAGTCACATTTAACGTCCCCTCTATATGCAATTGCGACTTTTTCGCAATATCAGGTCAAGCTCAAGACATGTTTTGTAACATTTTTACTTTACCTGATAGCTCCGGGATTAACCTCATAAGCTATGCCCCTGCTGCTGGGTTTTCACGCAATGTATTAAAGTGAAGATGATTCTGTGTCTGCGCTCCGGTGCCTGATAACACCGCCATCGAACATGAATGTTACGCATCGTCTGCTACTGCCGGCGACAATCCGCGCCGAAAGCTGCCCGACGATTTGGCACGCCCGGACTGCACAGACCGCCAGCATTGCAAGACTGAATTCATCGTTTCAATGCGCAAAACCCTGACGATCCACACGAGGTGCGCCAAGCCAGTCTGCCGCCTGACACAGCACAGCAGGTTAGTCATCAAATTGATCATAACCCGCCAGGAGGATCTGTTGCGGCTCCCCCCTGCCCGTAATTACGATGCCTGACAGGGACACAACATGCTGAAAATACTATCGGCTGAAATCAGATCGCATCCGGTGCAGATGGCCCTCGCGTTGACTGTGTAGCGATAATACGCGCGCCTCCTCCGGCCTGGATTTCAAAAATGGCCAGATCGCGTGTGGTACTGCCATCCGGAAGCAATGTAAAAAGACCGTCGACGCCAGTAAAACCCTGTGACCGGGTCATTATGTCAACCGGATACCCCTTGCCGCCACTGCTGGCGGAAACTGACCCGGCCAGGGCGCCTGCATCATAGGCTAAGTCTGCAAGTGGCTTCGGAGCACGATGCATCTGAGTAGTGAAATTCTGCACGAATACCTTGCGATCCGATGGATCCGGCGCAGCGTACCAGGCCCCTCCAATACTTCCCAGCTTTAAGGAGAATGCACTCCACAGACCTGGCCCCATAAGCCTAACCTGAGACCCGGATATCTGGTTGGTTTTCAGGCCATCAATGACGTTTTTCAGTGAAAGTCCAAGATCACCGAGAAGCAGAGCATCAAAAGGCGGAGCGGAAAGCGCCTGAGACGCTGCCGTTGCTGCATTGCCGGCTTCTCCACCGGTGATCTGCTTATTAGCGGAGGCTGTGTTTCCGTCAGATGGTGCTACGGAATCTGCCTTAGGCGCCGAAGAGAGGGCGGCAGCAAGATCTGGCGGAAGGTCACTTGCCGAGCCGGTCGCCTGCCCGCTGGCCGCAGCAACACGACTATCATAAGCAGAAAGCGTAGCCAGACCGGCAGAGATCGCTTCCGGTGTGTTCACATGATAAGCAATCAGAGGATCAGCAAGACCTTTAGCATGACAGGACTGGATCAGAGCGTCACCGAGCGCGTGCCCGAGCGGATTGTCCGGCAGAAAGGCTGCAAACTGATGGCGACCTTCTGCAACACCTGCGGCAACGAGCCGGTCAACCTGTTGCTGCGGTGTAATACCGAATACCCAGACGCCCGGGCGCTTCTGGTTTGCATCACTTGTAAACGCTATCACCGGCACACTGGCCTGAAGAGCCGCCGGCGCGATCAGAGACGTATCGGGACTGGTCAGAGGGCCCAGGATAATTCCGTCGCCGGCCGCAATAGCCGCCTGCGCGGCACCAGCGGCCCCTCCGGGTCCCGCAGTATCATGTGCATCGACCTGAGGAAGTGAAGTGGTTGCTTTGAGGGTGGTGCTACCAGCCGGTCGCGACAGGGCCAGCCGGGCGGCCGAAAGCATCTCGTTGCCGAGAACAGCATTCGGCCCGGTGAGTGGCAACAACACAGCGACATTACGCTGCACACTGACTGTCGGGCTAACGCCGTTATTTCCGCTACTGCAGGCTGCGAGCGCCAGCAAAGCCACCCCGGAAAGATACCGACCGGAACCGGCCCGGCGGAAATATTCCGCCCGTCTGTCCGGACCGGGCTTGCGTCCTGTTCCGGATAGGGTGACAGCTTGGACTGCCTTTCGTAGCTGGAACCAATATGTCCGATCCATTGTCCGCCTCTGTTTCTGACCATTTATGTGCCGGCCCAAAGGCAGAGAGCCATGCCGACGTGTTGCCATCCCATAGCGAAGGAATGCCGCCGCGTCATGCCCGACCCGACAAAAGCACACTGGCCGACAAAACAACGGAGCGCAAAGATGAGAGCGGACTGTTAATCCTTGTGGGGACACCCATCGGAAATCTGGGTGATTTATCTCCACGGGCTGTGGACGCAATGAGACAGGCTGACCTTGTCCTGTGCGAGGATACGAGAGTCACAGCAAGGCTCTTTTCCGAACATAGTATCGTCACCCGGGCTGAACCACTACACGATCACAATGAACGACAGCGCGTGCCGGGGCTGATTGAGCGCCTTCTCGCCGGACAACGGATTGCTCTGGTTTCTGACGCTGGCATGCCTCTTCTTTCAGATCCGGGCTACCGGCTCACGCGCGCAGCTATAGAAGCCGGCATAACCGTAACTGCGGTCCCCGGCCCCAACGCCGCTTTGACGGCGCTGGTTCTGTCCGGGCTGGCTCCGCATCCGTTTTTATTCGCCGGCTTTCCTCCACCCCGCGCCTCGGCGCGGCGGGAGAGTTTTGCCACTTTGCGCGCGGCGGAACTTTCGGGACTGCGCGCTACTCTGATCTGGCACGAGGGACCACACCGCCTGAGTGAAATGCTGGGAGACGTCGCCACAGTATTTGGAGACAATCGTCCCGCTGTGGTGGCAAGAGAGCTGACAAAGCGGTTTGAAGAAGTCCGCAGAGGCACGGCTTCAGAACTCGCCTCTTTCTACGCGGAACATCCCCCGCGCGGCGAAATCACAGTACTGATCGGACCGCCGGATTCAGAAGAAACAGGGCCGGACGATCTCGACAGGCAGCTTGGCGAGGCACTCAGTACACATTCAGTGAAAGACGCAGCCGCCCTTGTAGCCACGGCTTCTGGCCTGCCCAGGAAAATTGTGTATGCACGGGCACTTGAACTGTCTTCGGCGAGTAAGGGAAATTAAAATGGGAAAATGGTTTCAGACGCGCATAAAATGGAAAGTAATCAATGCGTTCGCGTTAATCGGATGCAGCAGCATCTCACAGGCCTGTGCCTGGGGCCCGAATGGTCATGCGATCGTTGCTGATATTGCACAGGCGCATCTGACACCCTCCACTCTCACGGCTGTCAGAACTTTACTGGCGACAGAAGGTTATGCCTCCCTCGACCAGGTTGCGTCTTGGCCTGACACAATCGGGCATATTTCCAAAAGCAAAGGAGGCGCTCCGGAAACACTGGCCTGGCACTATGTTGATATCGATGCTGCAAATCCGGCCTATGATCAGCCGCGCGACTGTCCTGATCAGATTTGTGTCGCTGAGAAACTGCCTGAACAGGAACGCATCCTCGCTGATCCCGCCGCGACTGCCACAAAGCGACTCACCGCACTGAAATGGGTTGTACATCTCATCGGAGACATGCATCAGCCGCTTCACGCTGTGGAGCGTGACCACGATAAAGGTGGCAATACAATACACGTCACATATTTCGGAGATAATCTGAACGGACATATGAACCTTCACTCTCTCTGGGATGAAGGTATCTTGGATCATGCGACGGGCCTGAAGGTCGGCCCGCACTATACTATCGATTTCTCCTCAGCACAGAAGGAGGCAATGAAACTAAATGCTTCTGTCACGCCAGGTGAAATAGCTTTCTGGACTGCAGATATAACTGCTGCCGACAACAGAAATGCGGCGATTGACTGGGTCGATGAAAGTCACTCGCTGGCTCGCACTGTAGCTTATGGCACCTTGCCCCGCGCGCAAAAGGCTGAACTCGGTGAAGATTACACTACACTCGCATGGCCAGTGATACAGTTGCGTCTGGAGCAGGCGGGTGTCCGGCTCGCAGCCGTGCTGAACGCGTCTTTCGGGAACAAATAACTTACTTCGCTGACTGGTTCTCTAAAAAGCAGACACCTGTGATCAGGCCATCTTATGATGTCCGGCGGCTTCCATTTCTACAGATGAGGAACCAGAGCTCTGACCTGACGTTCTTGGAACAACCAGAACAGGATATGAGCCGAAACTCCAGCCTGGTGAATAAGGATGTGGAAACAGTGCGTTGATGACGAGTTACAACTCGTCTGACTGATCGAAGTAGTTATCTTTACGTTGGTTGCAACTAAACGAAGGGATCGGTACGGGCTGTCAGTCTGTATCGTCAGGCAGAGACTGTATGAGCCAGACGTCATTTTTTTATCGGCATCGTTTTTCAGTCACCGGTACCGGCCTTTTTCTTCTGGCTATCGGTCTTTTGATTATTTTCTGGTCATGGGACTGGTTTGTTCCTTTTGTAAACCGAAAGGCGACAACTGCCTTGGGGCGCACAACAAGTATTTCACATCTTCATGTTCACCCCGGGTTTGTGACCCGTATCACAGTGGATGATCTCAAAAGTGAACAACCAGAAGAGTTTAAAAGTGAAAGAGAACCATTTTTCACTGCTACACATGCGACAGTATTATTCGATATCTGGAATTATATCTGGCACCGTTCGATCAGTTTGCCGCTGATCGCTCTCGATACACCTCACGCTGATATCCGTCGAAAGAAAAACGGGCAGAACAATTATACATTTGGTTCTTCATCCGGAAAATCCTCAGATTCCGGATTTTCGCTTTCTTCCATAAAAGAATTACAAATCAATGATGGCCATGTGCAGTTCCGTGATGACAAATTGCAGGCGGACATGGCGATGACCTTACATACAACCCCACCTACAGGTCCGGCAGACAGAGGAACCATCGTAGCAGACGCATCCGGACGTTATGCCGGTCAGCCTGTCACCGGACATTTTGTTGGCGGCGCACTCCTTGCCCTGACTGAAGCAAAAACCCCTTATCCGATTGATCTCAGTGTTAAGAACGGGCCGACACATGCATCCCTGAAAGGGACTGTAGACGATCCTCTGGCATTTAAAGGCACGAAACTCAGACTACATTTTTCCGGTCCGGATATGTCACTGTTATACCCTCTGACGGCAATTCCTGTTCCGCAAACTCCAGCTTATGAAATCACAGGCAATCTTGATTACAATCAAAAATTAATCCGTTTTGATGACTTCACCGGGAAAATGGGCTCCAGCGATATCGAAGGCACGATTACTGTCGATCCTTACCAGCATGTTCCGTTCATTGAAACAGTTCTTCATTCTCACCGGGTCGATATTGAGGATCTCAGCGGCTTCATCGGTGGAAAACCAGGAGCGAATACAGCCGCTCAAAAACAGGCCGAGGCTAAAGATCCGGATATCCTGCCGGATACACCAATCAATGTGCCCAAACTTCAATCTGTCAACGCGCATGTCACCTACAAGGGCGATCACATTCAGAATAAACGTCTCCCGCTCGATAATATCGATGCTGAATTTACAATCCAGGACGGGGCGATCGACCTCAAAAAGCTAAATTTTGCTGTCGGCAAAGGAACGCTGGCCAGCTCGGCTACACTTACCCCTGCAAAACAGGGATTTGCAACGAAAGCAAAATTTGATTTCAGGCAGATTGACCTTGCCCACATCATGACCACGACAACGGGAGCGGCAGCTCAGGGAGGTATCATCGGCGGAAACCTCACGTTAAATTCCACTGGAAATTCGATTGCATCACTTGTCGCAAACGGGGATGGCGGTCTGACACTGGTTCTCGTTCAGGGCGGCGACATTTCGGCTCTGCTCCCGGAAATTCTCGGTCTGCAATTTGGTAATGCAGTGCTTTCTGCGCTCGGACTTCCCGGTCATACCCGACTCGACTGTTTCATTGCCGACATGCCACTGCGCAATGGCATCGTGAATACAAAAACCCTTCTTCTTGAAACGAAAGAAACCAGGACTTTAGGTCGTGGAACAGTAAATTTTAAAAGCAATACAATTGATTATTCTTTGACGACAAGAGCGATCAATCCGACAATTTTTTCACTGCCGGGTGCATTCAATATTACCGGTCAGCTGAAATCTCCCACGGTATTGCCTGGCGCGGAAATTATCGGACGTGCTGCCGCCTCCGTGGGGCTGGGTTTTGTATTCCCACCCCTCGCGCTGCTGCCGATGATCCAGATCGGGGTTGGGAAAGGCTCCCTTTGTGAAAAAGCCGTCCACGCTGTGAACGACAATCCGGCCGCTGGTATCGCACCTGGGGGAATGACGCAGGCCCGAGCAGCAGACGCCAGAGTTACAGGCAGGCACCAGGCGACCTCCGGGGCACATAGTGGAAAAAACGCTTTCAGCCCCGCTGAAGTGCGTGCTGCATGGAAGAAAAAGCATAAATCCGGACAGTAAAGAAGTGAATCCTGCCGGTGGGTGAAACCGGCCACCGCAGATTTGTACCGGCAATAGTTTCTTCTGTTTTCTCGGGAAGATTGTTCAGAAGAACAGCCTCTCCCTGGAAAATTCTGAGTGTCCAGCACTCAAAGAGTGGACGTGCTGGCTCGGCACGTCACACAGAGCATGGAAGTCAGGCCTGTCTGCCAAAACATTACGAAACGCGGTGAAACGGCAGTTTAGCAGCGGACTCCTATACCAGGCGGAAGGCAGATACGCTTCAGGCTCTGACAGCAGACTGAGAAAACCAGCATTCGTCGATCGACAACACAACGTCCGTATTTACGCGGAGGCGAGAAAAAAACAGGTGCCGGCGCACTCCGGGGCGGACTTTCAGTGATCCCTTTGTATCCGCGCCGATCAGAGCAGTCGATATAATTAAGAACCGGAAAACAGATTCATATCTTGCTGCCTTAACGAAAACGCTGCAACGCAGTATGAACGAAGAATGAACATTAGCGAGACCGGCCATGGCCACGCGGCGTGAAACCCCGTCACAACACGGAAGCGATCTGTTTGGGGCGGAGGGCCTCGCAGCCAGTGATTCAAATCCGTCTGCTTCTGGCAAAAAGGGCGCCGGACATCCCGCTCCGAACCAGCCTCTGGCAGATCGACTGCGCCCCGCGCGGCTGGAGGATGTGGTTGGCCAAGACCATATGCTTGGACCGGAAGGCGCCCTCACACGGATGCTGGAACGCGGGACACTCGCAAGCCTGATCCTGTGGGGCGGACCCGGAGTTGGGAAGACGACGATTGCCCGACTGCTTGCAGCAGCTGCAAATCTTCGGTTTGTGCAGCTTTCGGCGGTATTTTCCGGTGTAGCTGACCTGAAGCGGGCGTTTGAGGATGCGCGGCGCTTTGCCGAAGCCGGACGTGGGACATTGCTGTTCGTAGATGAAATCCACCGGTTCAATCGCGCTCAGCAGGATGGGTTTCTCCCGGTCGTTGAAGATGGAACGGTTGTGCTGGTCGGGGCGACAACAGAAAATCCGTCTTTTGCGCTGAACTCGGCTTTGCTGTCGCGCTGTCAGGTCATGGTTCTGCGCCGACTGGATGATCCGGCTCTGGATGCCCTTCTTGTAAGGGTCGAAGAACTGACAGGCAGTCCCCTTCCCCTGACCGAACAGGCACGTGCGACGCTCAGAGCGATGGCAGATGGCGACGGACGTTATCTGCTGAACATGGTCGAACAGATCCTGAGCCTGAAGACTGATGCTCCCCTCGATCCACAGAACCTGGCATCGCTGCTGGCAAAGCGTGCGGTATTATATGACCGGGATCGGGAAGAGCATTACAATCTGATTTCCGCACTGCATAAATCCCTGCGAGGCTCTGATCCCGATGCGGCGCTTTACTGGTTTGCCCGAATGCTCGAAGGCGGAGAAGACCCACGTTATATCGCCCGGCGCCTGACGCGGTTTGCCGCAGAAGATGTGGGGATGGCCGATCCTTCCGCGCTCCCGCTGGCCATTGCGGCATGGGAGACTTACGAACGGCTGGGATCGCCGGAGGGCGAACTGGCGCTCGCTCAGCTTGTTGTCCACCTGGGGACCGCTCCGAAATCCAATGCTGTCTATAAGGCCTACGGTGCGGCACGCCGGGCAGCAAAGGCAACAGGCAGCCTGATGCCGCCTACTCATATTCTGAATGCGCCCACAAAGCTGATGAAAGAGATCGGTTACGGGGATGGTTATCAGTACGATCACGATGCCGAGGATGGCTTCTCCGGTCAGAATTACTTCCCGGACGAGATGCCCCGTCAGCGCTTCTATAATCCGACAGGCCGTGGATTTGAGCATGAGGTCCGACGAAGACTGGACACATGGACCCGAAAAAGGGCAAGCCGCCCCACATCAGATGACGGATCGTGAGGCGCGGATCATGAGTGTGGCTATGTTGACGGTAAGCGAGGACGAGGCGGACATCCGTCTCGATCGCTATTTCCGGCGTCACTATCCTCATGTCACGCAGGGAGCACTTCAGAAACTCTGCCGGACAGGGCAGATCCGTGTTGACGGCAGGAGAGTGGAAGCCGGCACGCGTCTTGAGCCCGGACAGTCCGTCCGGGTGCCTCCAATGCCTGTGGCCACAAAGCCGGCACCGGCGGCGGCGCGCGTGCTGGATGACAGGCTGGCCCGCGAAATCAGGAAAATGGTGGTTTATTCCGATCCTCAGGTGATTGTCCTGAATAAACCGTCCGGACTTGCGACGCAGGGAGGTCCGGGGATTACTCAGCATATCGACATGATGCTGGATGGTTTACGGGAGGGCGATGCGCCACGCCCGCGCCTGGTCCACAGGCTCGACAAAGATACATCGGGATTGCTGCTCCTGGCGCGCACGCCTGGCGTAGCGGCGAAACTCTCGGCTGCTTTCCGCGGACGTGACGTAAAGAAAACTTACTGGGCGGTCACAGTCGGTCGCCCTGATCCGCTTTCAGGCGAGATTGACCAGCCACTGGCGCGGCTCGGTGCCGGACCGGGAGCCATTATCGTCGCAGCCGACCGCAATGACGAAGACGCACAGTCTGCCCGCACGGATTATGAAGTTCTTGATTCGGCCGGGCGGAAATTCTCCTGGCTGCGTCTTTCCCCCCTGACCGGTCGGACGCATCAGTTGCGCGTTCACTGCGAATCACTGGGCACTCCGATCCTTGGCGATCCGAAATACGGAGCGGACAAAGCCCATGTGGATGGATTTGCCGATCGGCTGCATCTGCATGCACGCAGCCTGTTACTGCCTCATCCTGCAGGAGGCCAGCTCGAAGTAAGCGCTAATCTGCCCCCCCATATGCGCGAAACATTCCGCGCACTTGGTTTCACGGCAGGTTCCACCCCGGCACCGCGCAGGAGATAGCATGAAGTTCATGACAAAGGCCGGACTGGCCATCGGCGGACTAGCCGTACTGCTTGGCGGCGCGGTTACAGCATCATCGCTGATGGATGCCACCTGGCTGCGCACGCGGCTTATCGAAGCTGTTGACAGGCAGACGGGCAGACATCTGCGAATCGATTCCCTTCATGTATGGCTGTTACCCTATCCATGGGTGGAAGCAAGGGGGGTCGGTCTGTCGAACCGGCCGGGCGGAACACGCCCGGATATGTTTACTGCCAGAGAGGTCCGGGCAAGCCTCGCGCTTGGTGCACTCTTCTCACACAGGGTGGTACTGGATAATGTCAGCCTTATGGAACCGGCGCTCCTTCTTGAGCGGACGCCGGATGGAATACCGAACTGGCTGTTCGAACCGGTTCCGGATGCCCAGGTTAAGAACAGCAGTCAGTCCGCCTCACACCAGCACTGGAATCTCGCACTATCGTCTGTACATGTGCGCGATGGAGGATTTGTCTGGTCCGATGCCAGACAGCATCTGACCGGTGACACAGACATTGATCAGGCTGACATAACCGGATTAACCAGCGGCGTCACAATCATCAATTTACATGGGCACCACGATACCGGTGTGTTTACTCTGGCCGGCACAACCGGTGCGCTGCTCCCTGTGACGGGTGAAAGCTGGCCAGTACACCTGACCGCAACACTGGTGGTGAATAAACGACAGGCGGGGCAGGCCCATCTCGATGGCGTTATCACCGATCCCCGGCACGACGCCGGATATGATCTGCAGGCCGGCGGCGCAATCGGACAACTGGCAGATCTTGAGGCATTGTTTCCTAATGCAAATCTGCCTGATGCCAGCGATGTTTCTCTGCAGGCAGGCATAACCGGCAGCGGCGCCAGCCCTGGTCTGAGAATGCTGCATCTGCACACCGGACCGGTTGCCCTCGATCAGATGCTCGAAGGGCTTCATGCTGATACTGTCACCCTGGATGCAGCGCAGCCATCAGATCGACTGACTGTTTCACTGGATGGAAAACTGAACGATCAGCCCCTTACCCTTCGGGGTCTGCTGGGGACCCTTGATGAAACAGGTCGCGCGATCAGATCCTCCGCAACCGCACCATTGCCAGTCAGACTTTCCCTCGCCACCGGAGATTCATCTGTAACACTGGATGGCGTCGTGGGGGGTGAAAAGACTTCTCTCGATGTGCATGGCTCACTTTCTTCTCTGACGTTCGGGCCTGAAAAGCCTTCATTGCAGCAGCTTAAAGTTGACGGACATCTGGCCAGCACTGCGCCCCTTACCATTTTGCGTGAACGTGATCCGCAAATATTACTGCATGCAATACAGGGAACGCTGGATGTCGCGGCTCAGCGCGTCACCTGGCAATCTGTGGCATGGGACACCGTTTTTGCGCATGTCGTGGCAGATAACGGGCGGCTGACGGCAGACCCGATCCGGGCCAGTGGAACCGGCGTGGCCCAGGGTATGCCTCAGTCAGGTCGCTTTACCTATGATGTCTCCGGCGATGTGCCACATATTGCCATCACCGCCTCACCACTGATCCTGCCCGCAGGTATTGTGGAAGGATGGGCCGGATTACCTTCACTGGTGAACGGCTCATTGCAGGTTGTCGGGAGCATTGTAGCTGACGGAGCAGACATGGACGCGTGGAAACGCAGCGTTGCGGGTCATGCCGGGGTATCGATGGTGGACGGACGCGTCAGCGGACAGGCCCTGGCTGCGATTATCGGCCGTAGTATTCCGGTCAGAGGGACAATGGGGCTGCGATGCCTGGGCATCCATATGGAATTCGCTGATGACCGCGCCACACTGGAACGGATCGGGCTGGAGGCAGATTCATTGTCTCTCACCGGTCATGGAAACGTGGGACTTTCTTCCAGCGCACTTGATCTGCATCTGACGCCCCGCATCGGGATCGGACGAACCGGCGCATCCTCACCAGTCGGTGTTGGCGGCACGATCAGTTCTCCGCAACCACATCTGGAGCCGGGCAGTGACGGCCGTTTTGCCATCTCGATCGGCGGTGATCAGTCAGCGGCAGGCGATCAGTGTCCGGATCTTCTCGCCGCAGCACGCGAAGGGGAGGCTGGCCCTGCGGCCGCTTCGGCACCCGCAGGTAAAGCGAAAGGGTTAATGAACATACTCAAAGGCCTGCTGCATTGACTGGAAACAACCGTGACAGACATGGCGTGGGCCAGAAGAGATTCTGGTCAAATGCTTCGGTAATTGCGGGACCACATGGATATACGGTTACGCTTGACGGGAAGCCTGTTCGTCTGCCCGGCCGCGCTTCACTCCGGGTTATCTCAAAACCGCTGGCAGAGGCGCTTGCTGCTGAATGGCAGGCGGCAGGTGCTGACAACCCCGCAAAACGCTTCGGACCGGATGCATTGCCACTGACGCGGATTGCCGGAGCCATGATCGAACGTATTGAACCACACCGGGATCACGCTGTAGCCACACTGGCCGGTTACGGTGAATACGATCTTCTTTGCTATCACACTGGCGATGATAAGTCTGCGGCGGCACGCGAGAATGAAATGTGGCATCCGTGGCTGAACTGGCTCAGGGAGCGTCATGGGATTGATCTCCATGTGACGACCGGAATAATGCCCGTGGTCCAGCCTGCCGCAGTCAAAAAAGGATTTTCAGGTCTCCTCGGCGAAAAATCAGACGCTGAACTTGCCGCCCTCGGCGTGGCCGTGCCGGCTCTGGGAAGTCTCGTGCTTGGGCTGGCTGTGACTGAGGGGAGCCTGAGCGCACAGGATGCCGTCAATATTGCCTCTCTTGATGAAAGAACTCAGATGCAGCGGTGGGGACAGGACCCTGCGCTTCTGGATCATGTTGCTGTCGTGGCTGCGGATGTCATGGATGCAAAACGCTTCATAATGCTCGCGACCGCACAAGCTGATTAAAGCACCTTCTTCGCAAGGTAGCTTTGCTCAATCGGGTGAGCCGAAAAAGAATCGCATGCTTTCGGCAAAAACATAATATGCAGGACTCATCATAAATTTGCGAAAATCCGTGTACCAACCTCACACATTGTAACAGCGCACGACCGCTTGTATGAGCAGGAAGGCCCGACCGTCGTTTTTCCTCTTATTTCAGTCCTTTGTCCGCCACTATTTTGCCCCATAGCGCCGCTCTTATCGCGTCTGGTCAAAACAACGGCAGAAATTTGCCGAGACAGTTGGTAACTTGGTCAATCTCAGGACTGTGGGCAGTGTCATAATGCTATATGACAACTGGCTTGCAGATCACTGGACTGAAAAGGAGGTCTCATGCGTAATAAGACTGACATTCAGCCTGAAGGCTTTTTAGCAACCGGCATTGTCCGGACGCAGCCGGAGCGGCTAAGGCGACAGGCGGCGCAAATCTTCGCGACCTGCGCAATGGGAGCTTGGATCGCGCTCGCAGTAGTGCCCTTTGTAGTGGTTCTGGTCGAACTGGGCTGAAATTTTATTTGCCATTCAGTCAGCTCTTTTCCGTCCATAACAAAAGCTTCTGCATGAGGAGTTAATTCCTTCTCTTTGTGTCCGACTTTGCAGAAACTGAATTGCGCGCCTTGCCGCCGGAGCGCCCCTTTCGTTTTTCCGGGTCATATCCCCCTCCCCCCGGTCCAAGTGGAACCGGGGTTTTGTCTTTCTTGCGCCCGGTAGCATCCTGTCTTTTCTGCAACGACGGAGAGGGTGGCTCAATACCCAATTGCAAAGCCTCCAGTCTTTTCACTTCATCGCGAAGGCGTGCGGCAGTTTCAAATTCCAGGTCCGCAGCTGCAGCCCGCATCCGCCGTTCAAGCTCCGCAATCGTCGCCTCAAGGTCTTTGCCTACGAATTCGTCCGCCTCTGCACCTTCAGTCGGCGTAACAGTCACATAATCCTGTTCAAATACCGAATTGACGATATTACCGATCTGCTTACGAACGCTTTGTGGCGTGATTCCATGCTCTGCGTTCCATGCAGCCTGCTTTTCCCGCCGTCTCGCGGTTTCCTCAATCGCAAACCGCAGACTGTCTGTCATTCGATCAGCGTAAAGCAGTACGCGGCCATCTACATTTCGGGCTGCCCGGCCAATCGTCTGTACGAGCGACGTGCGTGAACGAAGAAATCCCTCTTTGTCAGCATCAAGAATCGCGACCAGGGAACACTCCGGAATATCCAGCCCCTCACGAAGCAGATTGATCCCGATAAGGATATCAAACACACCAAGACGCAGATCCCTTATGATCTCTATACGCTCCAGCGTATCGATATCGGAATGCAGGTAACGTACCTTGAGCCCGGCCTCATCGAGATATTCACTGAGATCCTCAGCCATGCGTTTAGTCAGTACTGTTACGAGGACGCGACCACCTTTGCCGATTGTCTCCCGACATTCGGCCAGTAAATCATCAACCTGATGTTCGACGGGCCTTACCTCCGTAACAGGGTCGATCAGACCGGTCGGTCGGATAACCTGCTCACTGAAGACGCCCTGTACACGCTCCATCTCCCACGGCCCGGGAGTTGCACTGACGAACAATGTCTGCGGACGATAAACATCCCATTCATCAAATTTCAAAGGCCGGTTATCAAGACAGGAAGGCAGACGAAACCCGAACTCGGCGAGAACGGATTTCCGTGCATGATCGCCTCGCTCCATTCCACCGATCTGCGGTACCGTGACGTGGCTCTCGTCTACAATCAGCAATGCGTCTTCCGGCAAATATTCGAACAATGTCGGAGGCGGCTCACCCGCCTTTCTTCCGGACAGATAACGTGAGTAATTTTCAATACCTTTGCAGACTCCGGTTGTCTCCATCATCTCCAGATCAAACGTCGTGCGCTGCTGAAGACGCTCGGCCTCAAGCAGTTTCCCCTGCTGTGTAAAAACATCCAGTTGACCGCGCAGTTCTTGCTTTATGCCAACAATGGCCTGATTGAGCGTCGGCCGGGGCGTGACATAATGACTGTTCGCGTAAAGACTGACCTCCTGGAGATCGGCAGTCTTTTCGCCAGTCAGGGGGTCAAATTCAATAATCTGATCGATTTCGTCCCCGAAAAGAGTTACCCGCCAGGCGCGGTCTTCATTCTGAGAAGGGAAAATATCGATACTTTCTCCGCGCACCCGGAATGCACCACGAGCAAAAGCTGCATCATTTCGCCTGTACTGAAGCTCAACGAGGCCCTTAATCAGTTTATCGCGATCAATTTCACCTCCGGTCTCAAGCCGGACAACCATGCGCGAATACGTTTCTACCGATCCTATACCATAAATGCAGGAAACAGACGCGACGATGATAACGTCATTGCGTTCGAGAAGAGCCTGCGTGGCAGCATGCCGCATACGATCAATTTGTTCGTTAATCTGGCTATCTTTTTCAATATAGGTGTCAGAACGTGCAACGTAGGCCTCAGGCTGATAATAGTCGTAGTAACTGACAAAATATTCCACTGCGTTATTTGGAAAAAACTGTTTCATCTCGCTATAAAGCTGAGCCGCCAGTGTTTTATTGGGCGCTAGGATAAGCGTTGGTTTTTGCGTCGCTTCGATTACCTTCGCCATCGTGAAGGTTTTACCGGAACCTGTTACGCCAAGCAGAACCTGATCACGTTCAGCGGCCTCAATACCCTGCGTCAACGTACCGATCGCCTGCGGCTGATCGCCTGCCGGTTCGTACTCCGACACGACCTCCATATGAAAACGTTTTTCTTTGGGAGGAAGACGCTCTGGCTGGAACACCAGTGCAGAATGACCTTCCAGCGACGATCGGGAGCGAATAGCCATGACAGTCAACATGGCCATTCATCGGGATCGTCGCAAGGGAGGGAAACATGATCCTGAATTAAAGTAACATATAACCTGATAACTCGCTGCCGCTGACTACAGTCAGGAAAGCACAATGACATAGCCCTGACGCGCTATCAGATGAGAGCGGCAGGACCATGTCAAAATCAGGTCAGCGGCGACGTATCACCTCTGAAACTAATGTTTCTTTCCTAACGTCGCCACCATCCTGTACGGGGTTTAGCTACAGCAGCGCCATCTTCAATTACCGTCGGTTTAACAAAAGTAACGGGCTCACGATTACCCTTTTTCTCTGTGTCCGCAGAAATTGCTGGCCTTACTTTTTCAGGCATCATCTCAGTCTGTTGCGGACTTGTCTCAGCTCCGGCTTTCCGGCGACCACCCCGACGCCGGGGCGCCGCCTCTTCTGCGGCTTTCTCATCGGACAACGGTATGTCTGAAAGCTCAGTCGGGGAAACAGGCGGCGTCGGCTCTTCAGCTTTCACTGCTTCACCCGACTTTCGCCGGGAACGGGTACGCCGACGACCTCCTGAATTATCCGCAACAGCAGCAGGACGCTCAGCATCTGCTTTTTCAGCTTCAAGAGGAGGCATCGGCTCTGTTTGTTTAATAGATTCAAGCTCATCCGCAGGCTCCGGGATGAGGGCTGGCACAGAACTCTGGTCTTGTTTCCCGGAAGGGCTCGGACGGCCTTCCTCCTGTTCTGCCTGCTCCATCATATCGAAGATATCAAAGCTGCCGCCGAACGGGTCAGCCGGCGTTGGCCCCCGCCAGGCTTTTTCTGCCTGAGCGACCGGCTCTGAACGTTTTTCCTGTATCCGGGGCGGAGCAACCTCTCCTGTTCCTTTACGGGAATGTCGTGTCCGCATACGCCCGGGCACCAGATTTTCTTCTGAAGCAATTTCAGATTTTTTTGCCGGCAGAGCAGAGGTTGTTTCCTGCATATCCTTTGTGACCGGCCGCGCAGCCGGTCCCACATCCTCCTGCTCCCCGGACGAAGTTACAATATTACCGCTCTCATCCCGCTGTCCGCCGCGCCGACGACGCCGACGACGCCGACGACGGGTCTGTGCAGCATCTGCATCCTCACTATCGTCACCCGGACCCGTGACAATCGCTGCCTGCGGCGCCGTTTCAGCAATGGGAATAGTTTTTACAGGCGCCTGCGACACCTCTTTAGCCACATCATCTGCTTGCTCCTGACGAAGTTCAGATCCGGCAGGTTCATCTGCAATATCAGTGGGTTCAGAATTATCAAAACGTGCCGTTTGCGCCCGATGACGTTCGATTCTTACTTCCGGCGGCGGAAGCGATGAATCAGCTCCGAAGAAAACACGCATTTTATGACGCATCTCGATCGAAGAGAGCCAGTCACGTTTGTTGTTGAGAATATAAAGCGCGATCTCTCCGGCAACATAAACCGTGACTTCTGCGGCCCGGCGCAACCCGCCTTCTTCCTCGATAGCGCGCAGAACGTGCAGAGCCGCACTCTCGATGCCACGAATAATACCCGTGCCCTGACAATGCGGGCATGTGGCAAAGGCGGCTTCGGCAACGGACGGTCGCAATCTCTGCCGCGACATCTCCAGCAAGCCGAAATGCGAAATCCCCCCGACCTGAATGCGCGCGCGATCATAGCGCAGCGCGTCTTTCAGGCGCCGTTCGACCTGAGCATTATGCCTGCGGGACTCCATATCAATAAAGTCGATGACAATCAGACCGGCAAGATCACGCAGACGCAGCTGACGGGCCACTTCATCAGCCGCTTCGAGATTGGTCTTAACCGCTGTTTCCTCGATATTCCGCTCGCGGGTCGCGCGCCCCGAGTTGACGTCGATGGAAACCAGCGCCTCGGTCTGATTAATGACAAGATAACCGCCGGAACGGAGCTGAACTGTCGGCGACAACATCGCATCGAGAAGCCCCTCGACGTGATAATGGCTGAAGAGTGGCTGACTCTCCTTACGCCAGAGTTTCACCTTATGTGCGCTCTGCGGCATAAGCATCCGCATAAAATCACGAGCAGCGCGCCAGCCATTTTCGCCGTCCACAACGATGTCGTCGATATCACGCGTGTAAACGTCACGAATGGCGCGCTTAACAAGGCTGGCCTCTTCGTAGATCAGGGCCGGTGCGACGGAACTCAGCGTGTGCTCCCTGATCTCATCCCAGAGATGCAGAAGATACTCACAATCCTTCATGACTTCAGGCCGTGGCCGCTGCGATCCGGCAGTGCGAACTATCATGGCCATGCCACGAGGCAGCTGCAGATCGGCAATGATATCCTTGAGACGCCTCCGGTCCGCGACAGATGTAATCTTCCGGGACACCCCGCCGCCACGGAGTGCATTTGGCATCAGTACGCAGTAGCGTCCGGCGAGCGAAATATACGTCGTCAGCGCAGCGCCCTTATTGCCCCGCTCTTCCTTGACAACCTGAACAAGCAAAATCTGGCGCCGTCGAATAACTTCCTGGATCTTATAACTGCGCAGAAAACGGGCCATCCGTTTCTGCACGAGAGCTTCTTCACCCGTATCGGTCTCACCTCCGACATAATCCGGTGTGCGATCCGACATCTCATCGTCAGAAGATTCGGCATCGCCAGCCTCAGCGCCTGACGGAACTTCATCAGACGCCCCTGAAGGTAACTCATCTTCAGTCTCGTCTTCCGCTTCAGCGGCAAGAGCCTCTTCTTCCTGAATCGCAAGCAGTTTTTCACGATCCGCTATCGGGATCTGATAGTAATCCGGATGGATTTCACTAAACGCCAGAAAACCATGACGATTACCGCCATATTCCACGAAGGCGGCCTGCAAGCTCGGCTCCACGCGGATTACTTTGGCAAGATAGATATTGCCTTTAAGCTGCTTTCTGTTTGCAGCTTCAACATCATAGTCTTCGAGACGATTTCCGTCCATCACAACGACGCGGGTTTCTTCCGCGTGCGTTGCATCTATCAGCATACGCTTGGTCATAAAAAAAGAAACTCCGGTGTCCCGGCGTTCTTCCAGGCGGGCGCAGCCGGTCACGAACGGACCGGGCGCCGCGCGGGAACGCTGCGGGCGAATCGACTAAATAATCCTGGATGGTAGACACGAGCGACGTCCGGGAAACGCAGAGTGGACCGGAATAACCGGAGAGTGACAGAAATGACGAAGCAACTCCGGGATTTAATTCACCCGAGCCCCCACTCTGCCTCTTCACTGTATCCAGCGCTGCTCTCATCCGTCCTTGTCGTTCAGCATTTGTATCAAAAGCCCCGCCCAGAACATTACCACCTCGACCTTAATTACAGAGATGCGACACATTCTGATCCGGGTTACGCAGCAAACGTCACAGACGGCACTACGCATAGATAATCATGGCTGAAACACAGCCCGCACGCAAGCCATCCCGCATATTACCCTGTAACTACTGCCATCCCGGTTGAGGATATCCACACAAATAATTGAATTAACTCATGTTTATTAATGACTTCATAAATCCGACATGGCAGAATTACAGGGCATGAGCATTCGGAAAAAGAGATGAAGCAAGATCAGAAGGGCCATTCCCATCTCCCGAACAACAACATGCCGGAGACAAGGGTATTCAGGCAGGGCGCAGTTGCCTCAGAGGCGAACGCGCTGCCAAACGAGCCGGCATCCGAAATTGCCGGCAATATGACACGACGCAGCGCCGCACTGATCACCTGCCTGGCGCCTTTGCTTCCCACGATCGGTCTGGCACGCTCCATAAAACATAGCGCACCAGCCACACATCACCCGACAACGGCTTCACACTCTCTGCACGCTCCCACCGTTCTGCGTAACGCAGCGGCTCCGCCCCCGCTGGTCATGCTGGACCCGGGCCATGGTGGCAAAGACCCTGGAGCCGTTGGTTATTCGGGAACTTACGAGAAACACGTCGCCGAGGCGGCGGCAGCCGAACTCGAACGGCAGCTTATTGCGTCCGGTCGTTATCGAGTTTCCATGACCAGGACATCTGATCGCTTCATCCCCCTTGAGGGACGCGTCGAGATGGCTCAGGCTCACCGGGCTGAACTGTTCATCTCTATGCACGCAGATGCTCTGCATGACGCTTCTGTCCGGGGAGCCAGCGTCTATACATTGTCAAATGCAGCCTCCGACAGCCAGACCGCACTGATCGCACAAAGTGAAAACAGCGCGGATCTGTTTGGCGGCCCGCATGTCCACGCCAGTTCACCTGAAGTTCAGCAGATCCTGGCGAGTCTGGTGTCTGAAGAAACCAGACGAGGCTCCGCCCATATCGCCAGTTCCGTGGTAGCCTCATTTCAGTCGAGACTAACTCTGCTCAGCCATCCCCACCGTCATGCCGCTTTTGTTGTTCTGAAAGCAGCCGACATTCCTTCAATTCTCGTCGAAATGGGCTTTATGTCCAACCGCCGGGATGAGGAATCCCTCAGACAAGCAGGCCATCGGGCCATGGTTGCCGGTGCCATGCTTGATGCCATTGATCGCTATTTCAGCTCTACGCGAACCGGAGCAGGATAAAGGCCTTTCCACATGTATAGCCGCTCAGCGTCGCAGTCATGTGGAGACAAAATATACTGCATCAAATTTCCGAACCAGTGCCTCGCAAAATCGGACTTCGACCTTCATATTTCCAGATTCCACATCAGCATCGCCATATTAACCATTTCACCGCATCCCGAATCCCTCTGAAACTGCCCCTTAAATCAACTAGGGTCAGGACCTATTAATAGGTTGAATTGAAGCGTAATTGATGATTCACAGGCTTTCTGTTGGGAGCGAACCTGTGGGTGCTCTGTTTTTGCTGTCCGAGCGTCAGATGGAGTTGATCAGGCCGTATTTTCCGCTGGCGCACGGCGTTCCCCGCGTGGATGATCGCCGTGTTCTGAGCGGGATCGTTTACGTCATCCGGAACGGGCTTCAGTGGAAAG
>NZ_WOTA01000043.1 GCF_011516825.1 Acetobacter oeni
ACAACGCAGACTACCCGTCGCTCACATCCTCAGATGGTCCGTCTTTCGACGAACACATCAGGCCAGCGCTATCCGCGCTCACTCACGACACAAAATGCAACTGTAGTGCTAATCGGTCACGTTTCTAAGCAGATGTTCTGCTCTCCCCCAATTGCTGTCGGAATATAAAGGCGGGTAATGCCTTTCAGAACAGGTGAAAAGGGCAGGGGGACTTCTCTACTGGCCACTCAACCAACGTGTGTGGGAATAACGGATTTATTCGCCGCATATCATGCGGATATAGTCTTGTAAGTTGCGGCGATTAAGCGTCATATTCTCCGCAAGGAGTGCCGGGAATATGACGCGATACATTCATCAGCATGAAGACTGGCCAGACTTCCGGTGGGACAAGGATACCATTTCCCATGAACTGGCTGCGGTGCGTCACCGACAGGGTCGGCTCCTGGGGCGCATGGAAAGTCTCGGTTTCGATTTCAGGTCGGAAGCCGTGCTTCAGACCCTGACGGAAGACGTCATCAAGTCGAGCGAGATTGAGGGTGAAAACCTCGATCGCGAGCAGGTTCGCTCTTCCATCGCCCTGCGACTGGGTATGGATATCGGCGCACTGGCGCCAGTGGATCGAGATGTCGAAGGCGTTGTGGAGATGACGCTGGATGCGACCCGGCATTATGCCGATCCGCTGACCGAAGAAAGGCTGTTCGCCTGGCATGCGGCTTTGTTTCCCACCGGACGAAACGGGATGTCGCGTATTCTGGTGGGCGAGTGGCGTGATGACGGAACCGGGCCGATGCAGGTCGTCTCAGGTCCTGTCGGACGGGAGAAAGTCCATTATGAGGCGCCGGCAGCCAGCAGGGTTCCCGTGGAGATGCAGGCCTTTCTCGACTGGTGCAATGCCGGACAGGCACTGGATCCGGTGCTGAAGGCAGCCATTGCGCATCTGTGGTTTGTCACCATTCATCCGTTCGAGGACGGAAACGGGCGCATGGCGCGGGTGATCGGCGATCTCATGCTGGCGCGTTCGGAACAGACAGAGCAGCGTTTCTACAGCCTGTCGGCCCAGATCCGTCAGGAACGAAAGGATTACTACGCCATCCTTGAGGTCACCCAGAAGGGAGATATGGACATCACCCCTTGGCTGCATTGGTTTCTGGAGGCTCTGGATCGCGCCTTTGATCGCGCGGAACTGGTTCTGGGAAAAGTCATCCAGAAGGCCCGTTTCTGGGACAATCTGGCCGGACAATCGATCAATGACCGGCAACGTCTCATGCTCAACCGTCTGCTCGACGGGTTTGAAGGTAAGCTGACCTCATCCAAATGGGCAAAGCTGGCGAAAACGTCCCCGGATACAGCCCTGCGAGATATTAATGATCTCGTATCACGTGATATTCTGGTTCGGGAGGCTGCGGGAGGAAGAAGTACCAGCTACATGCTGGTTTTCCCCGGGCCGTGGCGCGTTTGGCCTATGAATAAAATAACATGACAAGCATGCCGGCAGCGCCGGCGTTTCGATGAGGATCACGCTCGCATCAGACCGTTCTGGTGAAAAGAATTCGTGGTCCGTCAGGATGTTATATTCTTTCCAGCCGTCGAAGAGAGGAGGGAGGCGGAGGGATTCATCACTCAGCAGGATCTCAAGGTGCTGAAAAACGGGCATAAGCGGGTAATTTTGGACGATGCTCATGCTCAAGGCTGCCCTGTATGCCCGCTATTCTTCCGACCTGCAGAATCCCGGTTCCATCGACGATCAGCTGAGGCTCTGTCGGGAACTGGCGGAGCGGCAAGGCTGGGAGATCGCGGGGCTGTATCATGACGAGGCGGTCTCGGGAGCCAGCCTGCAGGGACGCGACGGACTTCAGCGCCTGATGGAGGATGGCCGGGCCAGACAGTTCGACATTGTCTGTGCCGAAGCGCTTGACCGGATTTCCCGGGATCAGGAGGACATGGCGCGGATTCATAAACGGCTGCGTTTCGCCGGGGTCGCGCTCCATACGGTGTCCGACGGACGGGTCGACGAACTGCAGGTGGGCTTCCGGGGCACGATGAACGCGCTGTTCCTCAGGGATCTCGCCGAGAAAACCCACCGTGGTCTGCGGGGACGGGTGGAACAGGGTCGCTCCGGAGGTGGGCTGGCCTATGGGTATGATGTCGCCACCGATCAGGGGGAGAGGGGGCGCGACAGATCAATGAACGTGAGGCCGCGGTGATTCGTCGGATCTTCAAGGTTTTCGCTGACGGCCAAACGCCGGGACGTATCGCGGCCATACTGAACGCCGAGGATATTTGCGGGCCTCGAAACCGGCTCTGGTCCGGCACGACCATCCGGGGCCATCGCAGCCGCGGTACCGGGATCATCAACAATGAACTCTATCGTGGAGTGCTGGTCTGGAACCGGCAGCGTTACCTCAAGGACCCACAGACAGGTCGTCGCCTGGCCCGGCCCAATCCACCTGAAAGCTGGATCCGGACCGAGGTGCCGGAATTGCGGATCGTGAGTGATGCGCTCTGGCAGGCCGTGCAGTTCCGTCAGGATGAAATCGAAAACCGCAGCCGGGCGATTGCCGAAGGCGTGCGGATTGCTGCGAAGGCGCGGGAGCAGGGGCTCCTGCCGGCATCCTCCGGGCTGTGTCGCCTGCTGGCCTGCGGATTCTGCGAAGGGGAGATCATCCATGTCGGACGGCAACGCTATGGCTGCGCTGCGCATGCCCGGAAAAAGGCGTGTGACAATCGCCGGACGGTAGAGCGACGGGTCATGGATGCGGAAATCCGTTCGGTGCTGGAGGAAGCCGCCGCTACGATCATGCTGCATGCGGAACCGCTGGAGCAGGAGGCCCGGGCGCAGGGCAATCTGCAGGAGAGGCGGATGGAACGGGAGCGCGAGGAGCTTGTGGTGGTCGATGGGCGTATCCAGTCAGTGATGACGGCAATTGAAGACAGGCTCTATACGCCTGCGCTGAAGACGCGGATGCAGCAACTCGAAGACCGGGCGGCCCGGCTACGGGCCAGCCTGCAGATTGCCGGCGCCCACCAGCGTGCGGTTCTGACGGCTCCACGCCGCTTCATGGCACAGGCCCGCAAGCTGATTGCCGTGCTGAGGGAAAGGGATGATACGGAAACCGTGCTGAAGTTGCGGCGGATGATCGGGCCGGTTGCCATGACACCGGCAGCCGGACAGTCGGGGTTACGCTTCACGTTGCGGGCCCGCAGGGTGTGCGGGGGGTGAAGTGAAGAGGTTCGACCGGCAGGGAGGGCGGTCAGGCGAAGGTTCCTTCGGCAATGCTGCGGGCAAGCCGGACGACCAGTGCCTCCCTGCCATGGCGAAGCGCTTGCAGGGCTGTCTGACCGGCAAGTTCGGGATGAGACTGCATCAGGAAGCGATGAATGGTCCATCCGCTATCGCCCAGAGCGTCGAAAAGTGCGGGCAGGGCAGGGAAGGGCTGTCCCGTCGCGTTGATCTGCCTGGCCGGATAGCGCGCTTCTCGTGGTGAGGATTCTGGCAGAACGAGGATAGCATGGGCTTGTTCCACGTCATGCAGGTCTGAGACGGTCAGGCCAAGGCGGGGGGCAAAAGCCTCACCCGTCAGCATGTCCGGGCCTGCAAGAATGGTGGCTGCCAGGTGGCGAGCCCGTTCTTCTGCGCGGGCGAAAGCGTCACTCCGTGTTCGTGGTCTGTCTGTCATGAATGCTGTCTTTTTGTCTTGCAGGGAGATGAGGAGAGCGATCCCATCATGGGGCATGACGGAAGGTCCACTGTATCACCTGTCCGGATTGTGTGTATGCGGTGCAAAGGGCCCCAAAATACGGGACATCTTTGTCCAAATGGGATATACACGATACATATCCATGAGGAGGGATCTCCGATGCTGACCCGTACAACACTCTTTCTATCCAACCGCTCGCAGGCGGTGCGTCTGCCGAAGACGGTCGCCTTCGGGGAGCAGGTGCGTGACGTCGTCATCGTGTCCGAAGGTTCACGACGGATCATCGCCCCGGCCGACGCAGGGTGGGATGATTTCTTTGCGGCTCCCGGGGTGGAACTGGGGGAGCGGAACCAGCCGGCCATGCAGGAACGTGAGGCGCTCTGAATGCTGCGTTACCTGCTGGATACGAACCTCTGTATCCGGGTGTTGCGGGATCGGCCGCAGGGGCTGCGTCCGAGGTTCAACAGCTGTGCGGAGGAACTCTGCATCTCGGACGTGGTTCTGTATGAGCTGCTTTATGATGCGGAACGCTCGTCCGATCCCGTGCGCACAAGGCGTGAAGTCGAGCGCTTCGCGGCAAGGCTGGCGGTCCTGCCATTCGACAGTGAAGCGGCCGCCCATACGGCGGACATTCGGGCCGAACTTGAACGGAATGGCCGTATCGTAGGTCCGTATGATCTCATGATTGCCGGGCATGCCCAGAGCCGGGGGCTGATTGTGGTGACCGGAAACCTTCGGGAATTCCAGCGGGTGGAGGGTCTTCGGACCGAGGACTGGCTGACCGACAAGGTCTGACTAAAAAAGGCCGCATCGAGATAAAATATTGATAAAAACAATTGTTTATCAATCGACTACGTCATGCAGCGAGCCTTTCAACGAACCCGCTGACAAGCAGCAGTTTTCTTTGGTTGCACGCCCCCGCAACCATCTCAAATTGCGATCCGAACGGATCAGGAACCCCCGCCCTCATAAGAGGCGCGGGGGTTCTGCTTTTCAGCGACAACGACAGAATGCCGGCCAGATCACCGCGCAGGTCGATCAGCAGCTCATCCTCGGCCGGTGTCAGCACGATCTCGCTGACCAGGGAGCGGATCACCCCGCCCGCCTGAATGCGGGTGTTGTCGTCGTTGTGCTGGAGTGCCTCATAGAGTTTTGCGACCTGAACCCGATAATAGGTCGCCATCTCGGGGTGCAGCAGGGGCGGCGGCTCCTGCGCGTCCTTGAGGAAATGGATCAGCTCGCTCTTTCTGGATTCAAGTCCGTCCATCTTCTCCTTCATGGAGGGATGGAACATGCCGTCGGCAATGGCATCGACCGTGGTGGTGATCTGCCTGTCGATCCGGGCCAGTTCCGATTTAGCTGCCGTGATCCCGGCGCTGCTTTCCATGCGAAGCCGGTTGGTCTCCCTCGTGAACTCGTCGCAAAACTCCCGGAACAGGGCCGGGTCCATCATGTGACGGCAGAGTGCGCCGAGAACACGTTTCTCGAAGCGGTCGCGGCGGATGTTCTGCCGGTTGTCGCAGGTGCCTTTGTTCCGTGCCGTCGAGCAGCCCATCAGATCGGCGGAGATCATGGAATAGCCTCCACCGCAGCAGCTGCAACGGGCAAGGCCGGAGAACAGATGCTTCGGCCGGCGGCGATCGCGGAAGTGGTTTTCCTCCCCGTCCCCGTCCGGGGTCTTGCGCAGTTTCAGTGCACCCTGCTTGGCCTTCGTGGCCTCCCACAGATCATCGTCGAGAATACGGAGTTCGGGGACGTGGTGGGTGATCCACTCGGAATCCGGGTTCATCCGGGCCTGACGCTTGCCGGTATCCGGATCCTTGATGAAGCGTTGTCGGTTCCACACGAGCCTGCCGACATACAGCTCGTTGTTGAGGATCCCGATGCCACGCTGGCGGTTGCCGTTGATCGTGGTGAAACCCCAGGCGGAACCGCCGGGGGCCGGGATGCCGTCGTTGTTCAGCTCGACCGCGATGCGTTTGGGCGACTTGCCGGCGATATAGTCCCGGAAGATGCGGCGGACGATCTCGGCCTCGGTCTCATTGATCGCGCGGTCGCCCCGGATACGCTCGCCGTTGCCGTCGAGTTTCTTGACGACATCGTAGCCGTAGGATTTGCCCCCGCCGGACTTGCCCAGTTCCACACGGCCCCGCAGACCGCGTCGTGTCTTGTCCGCCAGATCCTTGAGGAACAGCGCATTCATCGTGCCTTTCAGGCCAATATGTGCAGGTGACTGACTTATCCCTCGGACAGGGTGACGATCTTCACGCCCGCGAAGGCCATGCGCTTGAACAGGCCGGCGATGTCTTCCTGATCGCGGGAGAGGCGGTCCATCGCCTCGGCCAGAACGAACTGAAAGCGTCCGCGTGTGGCGTCGGCCATGAGGGCCTGAATACCCGGTCGTAGGAGGGACGCTCCTGAGATCGCGTGGTCGGTATAATCCTCAACCACGAACCAGCCCTGCTTTTCGGCATGGAGATGACACAGGCGGAGCTGATCGGTGATTGAGGCTTCGCGCTGGTTGTCGGACGAATAGCGGGCATAGATCGCAACGCGCATCACGCTGTCTTCCTTGGTCTCAGGAGCGTCGCTGTGTCTGCTCCCGCTGTTGTGCCTCAAACCATTCCCGCGCCGCCCTGCGGGCAAGCAGACGGGCCAGTTCCACCAGACGGGGATCGGGACCAGCCTCCGGCCGGCTCAGGGCCAGTTCCGGCAGTAATGGCGCGAAAAGATCCGCCGCGTCCTGTCGATGAGTATCCGCCATCGTTGCTCTGTTCCGGAGGCGTTGCAAGAAAATCCTCGTCACGATCCGGACAAATGCTGATGAAATCAATGGATTTGGCGCAATTTGAGAATAAAGCGGGTTCGGCTTTGTGCGGGTGATGGCGTAGTCAGTCGTACTGCGTCGAACCCGCGCGTCGCGTAATGACTTGCTCGGGAGAAGCGGAAGTTTGTGAGAAGGCGCGGCGTGTTATGCTCCGGGCATGCCTCAGACGACTCTCGACTCTGCTGACCGTGCTTCCGTGTGCCCTCAGTTTTGAGTTGGCGTCTATAGGTTGTTGTATGCCTTTCTGGCATGTCCTTCGAAAGACTCTGACGTGATACCGTTGAGGCTAGATGTTTAGTCCCGGGGTTTGATGGTGTGATATTTTCACGCGAGTGGAAGGCAGCATTATGGGACAGATACGTCATGGAAGCGCCACGACCACGCACGCCATGCGAGCAGCAATACAGCGATCGCAGGCTTCGCTCGCGGCGCTGAGCGAGGAGTTCGGGATTAACCCGAAAACAGTGGCAAAGTGGCGGAAGCGTCAGAGCGTTGAAGATCAGAAGACCGGTCCCAAAGAGCCGCGCTCAACGGTTCTTTCCGAGACGGACGATGCGATGATCGTGGCGTTTCGGCGCCACACTTTACTGCCGCTGGATGATTGCCTTTATGCCCTGCAGGTCAGCATCCCCCGTCTGACACGCTCCGCCCTGCATCGTTGCTTTCAGCGTCATGGGATCTCACGTCTCGGACATCGAGGGAGACAAGCCCAAACGTCAGCGTTTCAAACGCTATCCGATTGGGTTCTTTCATCTCGATATCGCCGAGGTCCAGACCGCTGAAGGCAAGCTGTACCTCTTCGTTGCCATCGACCGGACGAGTAAATTTGCCGTCACACAACTGGCCGGGAAAGCCGACCGGAAGACGGCCTGGGAATTCCTCGAACATCTCCTGAGCGTCATTCCTTACCGGATTCATACCATTCTGACGGATAACGGCATCCAGTTCGCTGAACAGCCCCGTAATCGCAATACGGCCTGGTCGCGCCAGATGCGCTTCGACATGATCTGTAAAGCGCACGGGCTCGAACACCGTCTGACGAAACCCAATCATCCCTGGACGAATGGTCAGGTTGAACGGATGAACCGGACAATCAAAGAGGCAACCGTCAAACGCTTCCATTACGACAGCCATGAGCAGTTGAAGACACACCTCAATGACTTCCTGGCGGCCTACAACTTCGGGCGAAGGCTCAAGACCCTGAGCGGCCTCACACCCTACGAATATGTCTGCAAAATCCGGACTTCAGATCCAGGAAGATTCATCTTCAATCCAACCCATCAAACCCCGGGACTAAACATCTAGGTGGACGACGCAGTGACGGCGTTGCAGTCGTCCCGGCTAGGCGCCGATAGCCGAACCGGCGTCGTTCGTCGGCCAACGCGGGCAATCGCACCCGTGCCGTGCCTTCGTTCGGACGGCGTGACGCATACCGCCAGGTCTCCGGTTCCATGCCGATGAATCGGCCGGCCTATCGCTGTGAATAATCCCGCTCCGTAATCGCTCAGGTCACGGCTTCCCACCGCAAACTGGGCGTCACGAGTTTTTGCCAGCAGTTTCTTCAAGGTCGAGACGTCCATGACGTTCTCGGCCAGGAGCCGCTTCAGCCCAGCGTTCTCTACTTCCAGATTCTTGAGCCGCCGGGCCTCCGACACATCCACCCCGCCATATTTCGACCGCTACGTGCACGACGTCGCATCGCTGATCCCGTGCTTGCGGCATAGATCGGGAGCCGTTGCATCTGCCTGATGCTCCTTCAATACCCCGATAATCTGTTCCTGCGTGAAACGCGCTTTCTTCATCGTCCGTCTCAAGTAGACAGACCTTGACTTCAAATCGACGGAGTTTCAGGGGGCAAGGTCACTGCGGTCATATTTTTTGAGAAATCGGTCTTTCCACGCACCAGCCAGTAAACAATTCCCAAGGCGAGAACAGAGGCTGATAGGGCCAGGAGTTCCTGAACGTTTACGCCGTTCAGATCAAGAACAATAAATTTTCTTACAGTAGCCATCATCCCAATTAGCAACACGGATCGCATGCGAACCATACTGTGTGATTGCGCTTCTGGCATAACGAGAATGGAGTGCTTGAATTCCAGCGCAATCAGAACCGTAAAAAACAGGCCGAAAATACTCTGGAGAACAACCGGGCTCGTAGGGGTCAGTGTCGCTGTCCACACCATCTGTCCTATAGCAACGACAACGTGCAAAAGACCAAGGCAGGCGACGATCATGATGCATATAGTCAGCAAAACCATTGCGAACTCTTCAAAGAGATCAAACAGTTTCGTAAGTTTGAGAAAGCCGGGAATGTTGCTGATCATACCTGATAGATGCCATGGATAAATTTGACGGTGTAATTAAAAACCGAGCACAGCGTCAGCACCAAAAGTGAATTGCCCAGCATTTCGGAGGTCATTGAAGGGATGCGTACCATTCAATGACCGGTCGAAACGGATTTCCGGTCGGATCTCAAACAGCTTGACGGCGTGACCCAGGAGAGGGTGCCATGACACTCCCAACGTTAGCGCGCCATATGTGGTCGGTGGAGCAGATTGTGTGACCGTCGGTTTGCCCAGTGTTGCCTGCATATAGGCATTGTTTGCTATGAAAGATGTGACAAGAAGGCCTGTATTATCGCGATAGATTTCGCCTCGGTAATTCAGGGTGAGCGTTGGTGTTAGCTGATAACTCAAATAACTGACGAAACTGTACGTATTCGCCCGAAGCCCTTCATCATGAAGGATATTCAATTCTCCGGTGACCGAAAGTTTGTCGGTGATCTTGTATGTCGCGTTAAGGTCGTTCCAGAAACGCTGAGCCGTATTGGCACGTTGTCCGAGTGAGCGGACTGCATCTTCGGGGCCAATGCGCCCCAAGTAAACGAAGGAGAGTTTGCCGTGCGCAAGACCACTTCCTGAAACTCCGAAATAGCCGGCAGCAGCATTGTTGTTGTCACCATTTCCGAATGAAACCTGGTTTCCCGTATCAATGCCGAACAGGGCGTCAAAATGGTCTGTCAGATGCCATTGGAACATCGCTCCAACATGCTCAAAGGGCGTGGAATACTCGGTCGTGTAAGACAGCGTATAAAAAGGACGTAGAGAAGGATCCAACGCTTCGACGCCCATGGGGGACGTCAGGATTCCGGCCTGCATATCCAGGCCGTGTTTGGTCAGCCAAGGAAGATGAACGTCAACATGCGCCTGGGGAATGATGAACTGGTATCGGTCAGTCGTCATTCTGTCTGTAATGCCCGCGATATTGAAGTACCGGCCATCGGAACCATAGAGGCCCCGTAGCATGAAGCCGATTTCGTAATCCTGCGATGCTGTGTCGATCGCCTTGGATACCGTGAGTGTCAGTTGGTCAAGCTGGGCCTGATTGGCTTTGTCCCCAAAAAACTGTCCAAAATTGACGCCATTGTCTGGTCTGGCCGGGTTGGCATTGATGCCGCCTTCGATCTGACCTGCGATGGTGATGTCGTCCAGCCAGTCATGAGTCGTACCCGCCGCTGCGGGTAAAGGGGCCATTGCCGCAAAGACCATTGCTCCACTCAAAAAATGTGCTCTTTGGAAGTGTCTTATGAGTGGGTTATGACGCTTTGCAAAGTTGGTCTTCATGAGCAGTTCTCGTCAGATCATTTCTGGAAAGATCGTCGCTCTCTCCAGAGTAGAGAGACAACGCATTCCGCACCCTGAGCTAGGCGTGTGATACCAGAGACGACAAGTGTTCCAACTGCCAAAAACTCCGGTTTTCCGGTAATTCCTATGACTTTCCTATAGAAATGGCGCGCGCTCCATCTGTCATCCCTATGCGCTTCGATCGGATAATCCGCCTCGTATCAGAGGGAGCATTCACATGCTGGATTGTCTTTATCTCGGCCTCGGCCTCATCGGATTTTTTGTCTGCATGGGCTTCGTTGCCGTTTGCGCGAGGATCTGACGGTCATGACGTTGGAACTTATGCTTGCGAGTGCTGTGACGGTCGGCCTGCTTGCCTATGTCATGGCGGTTCTTCTTCGTCCGGAGAGGTTCTAGATCATGTCAATTACCGGATGGGCCACCATCGCATTTTTCTTGTTGTGCGTTGTCGCCATAACGAGGCCGATTGGAGGTTTTCTCAAACGCGTTCTCGAAGGTGAAACTCATTTTCTCGGACGAATTTTTGGACCGTTAGAACGGTCTTTTTACCGCCTCGCTGGCATTCGTCCCGATGAGGGACAGTCTTGGACGCAATACGCTTTTTCCGTCCTGGTGTTCAAGATTGCCTGTTTTCTTGCAGTCTATGGAATTCTGAGGCTGCAGACGCATTTGCCGCTCAATCCAATGGGGCAGGGCGCGGTAGCGCCAGATCTCGCTTATAATACAGCGATCAGTTTTTTAACGAACACGAACTGGCAGAGCTACAGCGGCGAGACGACTATGAGGCATCTCAGCCAGATGCTGGCGTTCACGGCGCAGAACTTCGTTTCTGCAGCTGCCGGCATCGCGATCGCGGCTGCGGTCATTCGAGGTTTCGCGCGTCGTAGCGCGGGCACGATTGGTAATTTCTGGGCAGATCTGGTTCGCACTACGCTTTATATCCTGCTGCCAGCGTGTGTTCTCCTGACATTGTTTTTTGTTTTCGAAGGTGTCCCGCAGACTCTCTCCGGGTCGGCTACGGCGCTGACGATTGAGGGTGCTCACCAGAGTATAGCTCTTGGTCCTGTAGCGTCTCAGGAAGCCATCAAGATGCTGGGAACCAATGGCGGCGGTTTCTTCAATACGAACTCAGCGCATCCATTTGAAAATCCCAGTGCGCTGACAAACTTCGTTCAGATGTTATGTATCTTTGCGCTGGGAGCCGGACTGACCAACATGTTTGGCAGAATGGTCGGGAAGGAGCGGCAGGGTTGGGCGATTTTCTCGGCGATGGTTGCGCTTTTCCTCGTCGGCGTATCGGTTCTCTACTGGTCCGAGGCTCATTCCAATCCTGCACTGGCTGCTCTGGGCATTGATCCCTCTTTCGGGAACATGGAAGGCAAGGAAACACGCTTTGGTATCGCCGCATCCGCTCTGTTCGCAACCGTTACAACAGATGCTTCCTGTGGTGCCGTGAATGCCATGCATGAGAGTTTTCTCGCTCTTGGCGGCATGGTGCCGCTCGTCAACATGATGCTCGGGGAAGTCATTTTCGGTGGCGTGGGATCAGGTCTTTACGGGTTTCTCCTCTTCGCGATCATAGCCGTTTTCATGGCTGGCCTTATGGTCGGACGTACGCCGGAATATCTTGGAAAGAAAATTGAGTCCCGTGAAATCAAGATGACGATGCTTGCAGTCCTTTGCCTGCCGCTCGTGATGCTCGGATTTACGGCCCTGGCCATCGTCATCAAACCCGGGCTTGCTGCGTTGTCCGCCACCGGTCCTCATGGCTTTACCGAGGCGCTTTATGCCTACACGTCAGCTGCGGCGAACAATGGCAGTGCGTTTGCGGGCCTTACCGCCAACCCGTTCTGGAACATCACGCTGGGTGTTGGAATGATGATCGGCCGGTTTTTTGTCATCATTCCGGTTTTGGCCATTGCTGGCTCCATGGCAGCCAAGAAAATTTCTGTGCCGACACCAGGGACATTTCCCACCGATACCGGACTTTTTATCGGTTTGGTCATGGGGGTGATCCTGATCGTCGGCGGTCTGACCTTCCTTCCCGCTCTCGCCCTTGGCCCCATCGTAGAGCATCTGGCGATGCTGCGCGGCAGCCTGTTTTAAGAGGCAGATTTCTCATGAATACTCATCTTCCTCATCCTTCGGACGCATCCCGGACATCAGGTTATGGTCGCGAGGATAGCAGCAGCCTGATGCGTGCCGATCTTCTTTTACCTGCAATTGGCGAAAGTTTCCGCAAACTTGATCCGCGGATCATGTGGCGAAATCCCGTCATGTTTGTGGTTGAGGTCGTTACTATTCTGACCACAGTCCTGCTTGTCCGGGACCTGGCGACCGGGGCAGCACATCCCGGTTTTGCCATCCAGATCAATCTCTGGCTCTGGTTTACCTTGCTCTTCGCCAACTTTGCTGAAGCTGTAGCAGAAGGGCGGGGTAAAGCGCAGGCGGACAGCCTGCGTCGGGCAAGAACAGAGACACATGGCAAGCGCTTGATCGCCGACGATAAGGGTCGGTTTACTCACGATAGTCTGTATGAGCCGGTTCCGGCACCAGAGCTGGAGGTCGGTGATGTCGTTCTGGTGGAAGTCGGTGACTTTATCCCCAGCGACGGCGAGGTGCTGGAAGGCATCGCGTCCGTCGATGAATCAGCCATCACGGGTGAGTCAGCACCTGTCATTCGTGAAAGTGGCGGTGATCGTTCCGCTGTAACGGGGGGAACAAGGGTTTTATCTGACTGGATCATTGTGCGCATTACGGCTGCCCAGGGTTCAACTTTTCTGGATAGGATGATCTCCCTGGTAGAAGGCGCACAGCGACAGAAGACGCCAAACGAAATCGCCCTGACGATCCTTCTTGCTGGCATGACCCTGATTTTTATCATCGCCGTGGCCACAATCCCGAGCTTTGTTCATTATGCGGGGGGACATATCTCGGTCCTGATCCTCGTTGCGCTGTTCGTGACGCTGATCCCCACGACAATTGGTGCGCTGCTCTCGGCGATCGGGATTGCCGGCATGGACCGCCTGATTCGCTTCAATGTGCTGGCCATGTCCGGACGCGCCGTCGAAGCTGCTGGAGATGTGGACACCTTGCTACTGGATAAAACCGGCACAATCACCATCGGTGATCGTCAGGCGTCAGATTTCATGCCGGTCCCGGACGTGACAGAGCAGGAACTTGCCGACGCCGCCCAGCTAGCATCTCTGGCTGATGAAACCCCGGAAGGACGTTCCATTGTCGTTCTTGCAAAGGAACGCTTTGCCATCCGTGGACGGGAAATGAATGCCCTGGATGCCCACTTCGTGCCCTTCACCGCTCAGACACGTATGAGCGGTGTTGATATTGGTTCCAGGCAAATTCGGAAAGGGGCGGTTGATAGCGTGTTGGCATCTGTCGGAGACAATGCTCCGTCTGTCCGTGCGGTGAGGCAGATTGCCGACGGTATCGCCCGACAGGGCGGGACGCCTCTTGCAGTTGTAGACAGCGGCAGACTCCTGGGTGTCGTTCACCTCAAGGATGTGGTGAAGGGAGGTATCCGGGAGCGCTTTTCGGAACTTCGCCGTATGGGCATTCGGACCATCATGATTACGGGCGATAATCCGCTGACCGCTGCGGCCATCGCGGCTGAGAGCGGTGTGGACGATTTTCTGGCGCAGGCAACCCCTGAAGACAAACTTGCGTTGATCCGGAAAGAGCAGGCTGCTGGCAAGCTCGTTGCGATGTGCGGTGACGGCACGAATGATGCGCCGGCTCTCGCACAGGCGGATGTCGGCGTTGCCATGAATACCGGCACAGTTGCCGCCCGCGAGGCCGGAAACATGGTCGATCTCGACAGCGATCCGACCAAGCTGATCGAGATCGTGGGAATCGGGAAGCAACTGCTAATGACACGAGGGGCGCTGACCACGTTCTCGATCGCGAATGACGTTGCGAAGTACTTCGCGATTATTCCTGCAATGTTTGTTGGCTTCTACCCTCAGCTATCCACCCTCAACATCATGGGTCTGGCGACACCTGAAAGTGCGGTACTTTCAGCAGTTATCTTCAATGCGCTGATTATCATCGCACTGATCCCGCTTGCTCTGAAGGGGGTGCGTTATCGCCCTGTAGGTGCTGCGGCTCTCCTTCGGCGTAATCTGCTCGTCTACGGCGTGGGCGGCCTTATTGTTCCCTTTATTGGCATCAAGCTGATCGATATGCTCGTGACAAGCATCGGTCTGGTGTGAGGATCCTGTTATGACTATTATCCGTCAGATCCGTCCGGCTGTGACACTTTTCATCTGCCTCTCGATCCTGACCGGTCTGTTATACCCGCTGGGGATGACGGCCCTGTCCAATCTTCTTATGCCTCATGAAGCTCAGGGCAGTCTGCTGACGAGTGAAGGGAAAATTGTGGGCTCGCAACTGATTGGTCAGAATTTCATTCAACCCCGCTATTTCCATGGCAGGTTGTCCGCGACCAGCGGCCCAAATCCGCTGGATCCATCCAAAAGCGGCCCGTTGCCTTATAACGCTGCGGCATCGGCTGGTTCTAATCTTGGACCAACCTCCAGGGCATTGGTGGATCGTGTTTCAGAGACAGTTGCAGGCCTGAAGGCCGAAAATCCTGAAGCGATCGCAGCAGGGTGGAAGATTCCTGCGGATCTTGTGACGACATCGGCCAGTGGGCTCGATCCGGACATTTCTCCAGAGGCTGCATATTTCCAGGTGCAGCGCATCGCCAGGGTCCGCCATCTTTCGGAAGGGAGCGTCCGCGCATTGATTGATCGGATGATCGCCCGGCCTTTGATGGGATGGCTCGGCGAACCGCACGTCAACGTGCTGGAGCTGAATATCGCTCTTGACGGCCTGCAATAAGACATGGACATCCGTTCGGACAGACCTGATCCGGATGCCCTGCTGCGTCAGACCGAAAAGGATGATGCAACGCGTGCACAGGGGAGACTAAAAATCTTCCTTGGCGCCGCGCCGGGTGTTGGCAAGACATTCGAGATGCTGACGACGGCTCATCATCTCGTGCGAGATGGAGCGGATCTTGTTGTTGGCGTCGTCGAAACGCACGGGCGTTCGGAAACCGCCGCGCTGGTTGAGGGACTTGAGTCCTTACCGCGTCGTGCCGTGTCCTATCGGGGGCATGTGCTCTGGGAGATGGATCTGGATGCCATACTTATTCGTCATCCGAAGATTGTTCTGGTTGATGAGTTGGCCCACACGAACGTCGCCGGGTCTCGCCATCCCAAGCGGTGGATGGACGTCAAGGAACTGCTGGGCGCTGGCATCGACGTTCTGACAACAGTGAACATCCAGCATCTTGAAAGCCTGAATGACGTTGTCGCTGCCATCACGCGGGTGCGGGTACGCGAGACCGTTCCAGACAGCATCCTGGCGGAAGCGGACGAAATCGAGCTTGTCGATCTGACACCAAACGACCTGCTGCAACGAATGCGTGATGGAAAAATCTACGCAGAGCACACAGCAGGCCGGGCGATGCTACATTATTTTTCTCCGGGGAACCTGACGGCTCTGCGGGAACTGGCTCTCCGACAGACAGCACAGCAGATAGACGCACAGCTTGTCGACCACATGAAGGCTAATGCGATCGCAGGGCCGTGGGCGGCAGGCGAACGTATCATGGTCTGCCTGACCTTGCAGGACCGCGATGCCAGCCTGTTGCGCTACGGAAAGCGTCTGGCTGATCGATACCACGCTCCCTGGATTGTTCTTCACGTCGAGACGAACAGGGATCTGATGGAGGAAGCAAGGACGCGAATAGCTGCCCAGATGCACCTCGCCCAATCTCTCGGCGCTGAAACCGCTACAATTCCCGGTCAGGATGTCGCACTGGACGCTCTGGTTTACGCACGGACCCACAACGTTACACAAATCGTAGCTGCGCATCCTGCCGGGAGTGGCTGGGGGGGGCGATTCCGGCAATGGATGGGACGCGCGACAACAGAACGCCTCATCCAGTGGGCGAACGGCTTCCCGGTGCATGTCGTCCCGCGTTCCATATCCGACGAACCGGATATCATCATGACGCCCCCGGCGGTGCGCCCGCATCAGTTTGGTCCTTATGTTGCAAGTACGCTGATCATCGCGGGAACTGTTGCCGTAGCGCTCCTGCTGCGCCGAGGGTTTGAGGTCAGTAATGTCTCGCTTGCTTTTCTGACGGCTATTCTCTGGATTGCGGTTGTCTACGGTCTATGGCCGTCCCTGTGGGCATCTTTACTGGGGATGGTCTGCTTTAATTTCTTCTTTCTGCCGCCGCTCTACACTTTGACCATCGCCGCTCCTGATAACGTGGTCGCTTTATTTTTCTTTTTTGCGACGGCGTTGATTGCCAGCAATCTTGGTGCGCGGGTCCGCAATCAGGCCGTTGTTGCACGCCACCGGGCGGAGGTCACTCAGTCCCTCTACCAATTCAGTCGCACACTTGCCGGCATTGTTGCCCTGGACGATCTTCTCTGGGCCGCCAGCCATCAGATCGCAACGATGCTGGACTGTAGCGTCGTGATTCTCACGCGTGACGCCGACTCTCTCGTTGTGAAGGCCTCTTACAACTCCGGAAAGAAAATTGGTCCGGAAGATCTGGCTGCTGCGACATGGGCCTGGAAGCATGACAAGGTAGCTGGACGGGGTTCGGATAATCTTCCCGGTGCACGTTGGCTGTTTATCCCAATGCGAACAGGGCGGGGTCCGGTCGCTGTGATCGGGCTGGATACCGACCGGGAAGGCCCTATACTGGATGCGGAACAGCAACGTTTTCTGGATGCGCTTGCGGATCAGACGGCTCTGGCAATTGAAAGGATCATGTTGGCTGATGATCTTGATCGAGCTCGACTGAACGCTGAGACTGAGAAGCTTAGGGGCGCTTTGCTGACATCAATCTCCCATGATCTGCGGACGCCCCTGGCATCGATCCTTGGTGCAGCGTCCAGCCTCGATAGCTACGACGACGTATTAGAAAAGGAGGATCGTCGTGAGCTTCTTGCGACAATCCGAGAGGAGGCCGAACGTCTCAATCGCTTCGTTGGGAATCTTCTCGATATGACTCGGCTGGAAGCTGGCGCGCTGCATCCCCGCAAAGAGCGCGTTGACCTTGCAGAGGTCGCGGCAAGCGCTCTCTCTCGTGCTACCCGCCTTCTTGCCGATCATAGGGTGGTCCTCGAAACAGAACCTGACTTGCCAATGCCTCTTCTGGATGACGTCCTGCTTGAGCAGGTTCTCTTTAATCTGCTGGATAATGCTGGTAAATACACACCTACCGGTTCCAGAATTACCATGCGGATATCCCGGGCAGCGGCAGCTCTAACGATACATGTTCTGGACGAAGGCAACGGGCTTGGAACAGCCGACCCCGAGAAGGCGTTTGGTAAATTCACGCGCTTTTTGACGGCTGATCGGTCGCGTCCGGGCACCGGGCTGGGTCTTGCCATCGCACGGGGGTTTGTCGAGGCCATGGGAGGTACACTGACTGCCCATAACCGGACAGACCGCTCTGGAGCCGATTTCGTGATGACCTTCGCTCCAAGTGCAGAGGCAATAGCATGAGCGATCCATGCGTACTTATCGTGGACGATGAGCCGGCCATTCAGCGGCTTTTGCGGACAACGCTCGTCACACAGTCATGGCGGACGATCGCAGCCGGAACGGGCAAAGCTGCCCTCACTATGGCAACGGAGCATCAGCCGGATATCGTGCTGCTTGATCTTGGTTTGCCAGATATGGATGGTCTGGCTGTCCTGCATCAGCTCCGTGCCAGCTATCCAACATTACCTGTGGTTATCCTCTCCGTGCGGGATGACGAACGGGGGAAGGTCCTGGCTCTGGAGGGGGGGGCAGACGATTACGTAACCAAACCTTTTGGGATGGCAGAGCTCGTTGCTCGCCTACGAAATGCTTTGCGTCATGCATTGCAGCAGGAAGGGACATTACCCGTCTTCGTTTCCGATGATCTCAATGTTGATCTTGTGAGGCGACAGATATTCCGCTGTGGGGAAGAAATCCGTCTATCCCCCAGAGAATGGGATATTCTTCGTATGCTGGTTCAATATGCAGGCCGTGTGCTGACACATCAAATGATCATGGGACAACTCTGGGGTGCCACAGGGGACGTGCAGCAATTAAGAGTCTATATTCGCCAAATCCGCCAAAAAATTGAGACTGATCCTGAACGTCCCCAGCATATCATAACTGAAACTGGTGTTGGATACAGATTGGTGTAAATAATTAATCACAGACCAACGTGAATATTGGTTATTATTTCGGTAATAATTGTAGTTAATATTTCACATAATTCGGTTATGGGAAAGAAAAATCATGTAATGATTCCTGGAAAATGTGGGGAGTTATGCCTGGCTTGGATTGGAATTCAAGCTCCTGTCGGAACGTTGTGTGCTGACGCCCGCCTGGGGATGATTGAACTAGAAACTGTGTTTAAGCGGTCGTAATAACGCGCCACGGCAGGCCTGTTTTGAGGACGGCGCTAGGGTTAGGACCTATTAATAGATTGAATTGAAACGTAATTGATGATTCACAGGCTTTCTGTTGGGAGAGAAGCCTGTGAGTGATCTGTTTTTGTTATCTGAAGCGCAGATGAAGCGGATTGAGCCGCATTTTCCGCGGGCTCATGGTGTTCCACGAGTGGATGACAGGCGCGTGCTGAGCGGGATTATTTACGTGATCCGCAACGGTCTGCGGTGGAAAGACGCCCCGAAGGACTACGGCCCCACAAGACACTCTACAACCGTTTCAGCCGCTGGAGCCGTCTGGGCGTCTTTGACCGGATTTTCAGTGCTCTGAGTGAGAAAGCTGGCCGGTCGAAACGTCTGATGATCGACGCGACACACCTCAAGGCGCACCGGATGGCAGCGTCCCTGCTCAAAAAGGGGCTTTTCCCCGCCATGTCGGACGAACCAAGGGCGGCCTGAATTCGAAGCTTCACGCGCTTTGCGATGGTCAGGGATGGCCTGTCCGCTTTCATCTGACGGCGGGCCAGGTCAGTGATTTCAGGGGAGCGGATGTTCTGCTGGCTGATCTTCCTACTGAAACACACGAAGTTCTCGGTGACCGGGACTATGACAGCGATAAAATCAGGCATTCTCTGGATGAACAAAATATCACGGCCTGTATTCCGCCCGGAAAGAACCGCAGATCCAAGCCCTTTTACAGCTGGCATCTGTATCAGAAGCGTCTTCTGGCTCAAAGAATGAGCCCTGAGCCTAGCGGACAGGCAGTTGTCGCCCTCATGTCGGCCGTTCAACAGTTCGTTTGCGCGTTCCGAAAGCGGACAGGTGACATGCCCATCAGGTTCGTAAAAGCTTTTGCAAATGCACTGAGCGATGCGTAAC
>NZ_WOTA01000044.1 GCF_011516825.1 Acetobacter oeni
AGCAACAAAATGCGCCAGATCGTCAGCGGAAAGCCATCACTTCAGATCAGGCGGTAAAAAATACGGCTGTCACGGTCAAACGGGATGAAACGCCTCATCCCGACAGGCTACTAAAATGTCCTTACGATCTCAGGCTGATGAAAGGCCTTTCCTGTGGCTGCATCCCCGAGAATGCCACATTTTTTACGTAAAATGTTATGCATTATCCAAAAAATGAGATTCTCCAGTGAAAACGAAGTTATACTTTATTTTTTTCGTTGACAAAGCTATTGTCTGCATGTCTTTGGCTATCTCTTCATGTCATAGCGTCAACGGCGTGCATGATTGTTTTTTTAATCGAAGCCCGGTTTTCGTCGGCAGTGTCACGAAATGCATGGGCGAGTCGTTCCACACTGAGTCCGGAGCGCAGGAATTGTCAGGAAGTTATCCTGGCAGGGAATAGTTTTTTAATGGCTTTAGCCGCACAGACACCAGCCGACCATTTCGCAGGCGAAGATTTCGCCGCCCTTCTTGATGAGACACTCGGGCAGGATAGCGGCTTTGAAGGTTCGGTTGTTAAGGGGCGCATTGTTCGCCTCACGGACGATTATGCAATCGTTGACGTTGGTTTGAAGAGTGAAGGGCGTGTTTCGCTTCGTGAATTTGGCCCGCCGGGTATGCCCCCGGAGGTCAAGCCTGGTGATTACGTTGAGCTTTATATTGAACGTTACGAAGACCGTGACGGTTCGATCGTTCTGTCCCGTGAAAAAGCACGTCGTGAAGAGGCCTGGACAAACCTGGAAAAGGCTTTCGAGGCAAACCAGCGTGTCAACGGCACGATCTACGGTCGTGTGAAGGGCGGCTTCACAGTTGACCTCGGTGGGGCAATGGCGTTCCTTCCTGGCAGTCAGGTTGATATTCGTCCGGTTCGTGACGTCACGCCGCTCATGGGTATTCCTCAGCCGTTTCAGATTTTAAAAATGGATCGGGCACGTGGGAACATTGTTGTTTCGCGGCGTGCCGTTCTTGAAGAGACGCGTGCTGAGCAGCGCAGTGAGCTGATTCAGGGCCTGAAAGAAGGCATGATTCTTGACGGTGTGGTCAAGAATATTACTGACTACGGCGCATTCGTGGATCTGGGTGGCGTTGATGGTCTGCTGCATGTGACAGATATTGCGTGGAAACGCATCAATCATCCTTCCGAGGCTCTGCAGATCGGGCAGCCGGTTCGGGTGCAGGTTATTCGATTTAACCCGGATACCCAGCGCATTTCTCTTGGTATGAAGCAGCTCGAGGCTGATCCGTGGGAGAATGTTGCGCTTAAATATCCTGCTGGAGCCCGCTTTACAGGGCGCGTTACGAACATCACTGATTACGGTGCATTCGTTGAGCTTGAGCCGGGTGTTGAAGGTCTGGTCCACGTTTCCGAAATGTCCTGGACGAAGAAGAACGTCCATCCGGGTAAGATTGTCGCTACTTCCCAGGAAGTCGACGTCATGGTTCTGGACGTGGACAGCGGTAAACGTCGGATCTCGCTTGGTCTGAAGCAGGTTCAGCGCAATCCGTGGGAGCAGTTCGCCGAAGAGCATAAAGTTGGCTCGGTCGTCGAGGGCGAGATTCGCAATATCACCGAATTCGGTTTGTTTGTTGGTCTGTCAGCGGATATCGACGGTATGGTTCACATGTCCGACCTGTCCTGGGATGAGGCCGGCGAAGAAGCCATGAAGAATTATGAAAAGGGCCAGATCGTTAAGGCTAAGGTGCTGGATGTTGATGTTGAGAAAGAGCGTATTTCTCTCGGTATCAAGCAGCTTCAGGAAGATCCGGCAGCAGATGTTCTGTCGCATGTTCAGAAGGGCACGATTGTCACCTGCGTTGTAACCGGGATCCAGACGAATGGCGTTGAAGTGAAGGTTGACGATGTTCTGACCGGATTTATTCGTCGTGCTGAATTGGCCCGTGATAAGGCTGAGCAGCGTCCGGAGCGTTTCGCGGTCGGTGAGAAAGTCGACGCGAAGATTGTTTCTGTTGATCGTGCAGCTCGTAAGCTCGCCCTGACTATTCGTGGCCGTGAGGCAGATGAGGACAAGCAGGCGATTAACGAATATGGTTCGTCTGACAGCGGCGCTTCGCTGGGTGATATTCTTGGGGCTGCGATCCGTCGCCGCAACACGGATGCATAATTAAAGCATTGTTTAATGCTGATATGAAAGAAATGGCACTCCATTACGGAGTGCCATTTTTTTTGAAGTGTTGGTAGCAGTCTCCTGATATGAAGTCTTTTTTCTGTCTTTCATTTGCTGTAGTGCTTGCGGGCAGAGATGAAAGTCGATCGGTGTAATCAGTAAGGAAGGCGAAGACGGCAGCGTCTGCGTAATTCATGGCGATCATATACAACACGAACTACACCCATAATCCAAACTATTACCTGACTCTGGCTTTTGAGCGGGCTGCAAAGACAGTTCTGGGTGATGAAAACGTCGTTGTTGCCGACAATATGACGCTGGCCGGTCTGGCTGCGTCCGGCGAGCATGATGTCCTGATCTGCATTGATGGACAGCGAATCAATACCGAACTGATGCGTCGAGTCCGCCCGGCCTTTCAGGTAATGATTTTCTGGGCATTTGAAGATCCCTTTATGGTCACTTTTAATGCTGAGAACATCGGTCTTTTTGACTGTGTCTTTACCAATGATCCCTCCTGTGTCGATTTCTACCAAGGTAAGGGGCATTATCTGCCTCTCGCAGCCAGTTTGTCCTTTCACGAACGAAAAGTGAAATCTGCAGCCGACCTGGATTATGATATTTTTTTTGCGGGCACGATGTGGCCAAATCGGGTTCATACCCTGCGGCGGGTTATTACGGCGTTTCCCGATGCGCGGGTAAAACTGGTTTGTCCGGGAAATGAATATCTGCCCCCGCTTCCTGCTGATATTGCGGAGCTGGCAATTCAGCGACCGATCAGCCATGAGGCATTTATTGATTTTGCGAATGCCAGCGCTGTTACGCTGACTATGTTTCGTGATTATGCGAGTCATGGAGATGTCGGACAGGCAACGGCGCCCGGTCCGCGTTTCTATGAATTGGCACTTGCTGGTACGGCGCAGGTTGTTGAGGCGGGTGAGCAACTGAACGAAGATTATATTACCGAAGTGGGTGGTATCTGTCTGGCGCGGTCAGTTGAAGGGGTTGTCGGACACATTGAAGCGCTTTTGTCGAATAAGACGATGCGGCGGAAAAGTGCCGCTGCTGCCCAGAAGGCTGTTCTTGAGTCGCATCTTTACGAACACCGTTTGCAACGAATGATGGAGATCACAGGCGCGAATTTCGGACGAAATACGCGGCAGGTTCCGACTGTTCCGGTCCGACGTGGGCGGCTGCGTGTGCTGATGTGTACGCATTCCACTATCCATGAGCAGGCATGGGGTGGGGTTGAGGTTTACCAGCAGACTATTTCCTCTATGCTTCTGCGAGAGGTTGAATTTTTCTACTGGTTGCATCGTGATGGGATGTGTCGTCTGACAGATGCCAGCGGTCGTGAGATTGAAAGTTTTGATGTTCCGGATACCGGCTGGTTGGACACAATGTGTGACAGCGCTGAGGAAATGGCGTTTTCGAGTGCATTAAGTCAGTATAATTTTGATATCGTTCACTTTCAGCATTTGGGACACCACTGTCTTTCCCTGCCGATTATCGCGAAGGCGAACGGCGTTGGCGTTGTCTTTTCAGCGCATGATTTTTTCTTGGTTTCGTCTCGCTATAATTTGCTCAACCATGAGCTTCGCTATTGTGAAGAAGATGTGAAGTGGGTGCTTGCTGCTGATAATTCGCTTAAGCGTTCAGATAATGTTGAATTTGGCGGAGAACAGACGCGTCGGGCCTTTGTCGCGAAAATGCTTGATTCGGTTGATGCGATCCTGTTCGGAACAAAGCATTCTCATAATCTGACACATACGGTGTATCCGCATCTTGATCAGAAAGAGAGTCTGATACTGGGGATACCTTCTCCGGAAACGCCTGCGCCGGTTGCGAAGAAAACTTATGAACCCCTCAACGGACGACGTCTTTCTGTTGCTATTATCGGAAATTTTCTGCGTACAAAAGGGGCAGATGCGGTTCTGAGTGTCATTGAGATGGCTGGTCCGGATCTGTTTGAGTTTCATATTTTTGGTTATGTGCATCCCGAATATGAGGAGGTGCTGAATAATCTGGATCGGAAAAATGTTACAATTTATGGGCGTTATTCGGCAGGTGATATTGACGCGCTGAAAATTTCGGATGTGGCCCTAAATCTTTCCATATGGCCTGAAACTTATTGTATCTCGCTTTCCGAAGCCTGGCAGAACGGTCTGATTCCAATTGTGACTGATGTTGGCGCGCTTGGTGATCGCGTGATCAATGATGTTAACGGTTACAAGGTTCCGATTGGTAGTCCGGCAGATGTGATGCAGCGCCTGGAACTGATTCGCTGTAGCGAAAGCACGCGCGAGCGGTTGATGTCGAATATTAGTCCCGCACTGTGGACGAATGCGCGTGATTACGGTGTCTCTCTTCTGAGCGTTTATAAAAACGTGGCGCCTCGTCGGAAGATGGGAAGCAGCAATGTGATGTTTGACGTCGGTCAGGTTCATTTGCTGCCACATGTATCGTGGAAACACCAGGCACCACCGCGGCATATTTTTGATCCGCCGACGCAGCGTGATATTGCAGTGGAACTCCCCGAAACTGTAACAGACTGGTATTCGATTCAGGGAGCCGAATATTACATTGATGATGTCTGTCGGCATGTCTTCGCAGATTCTGATGATGAAGACTTTGTTGTCGCCGGCGAATTTCATATTCGTGGCTGGTATGTTGTGCCAGGAGTATCCGGGTCGGGGCATCTTTATACTGTCCTGATTGGTGATGATGATGCACCGCCTGTGTTTATTCCGACAACTCGCGAGGTTCGCTCCGATGTGACGGGACTGTTCCCGGGTGCGCCCCGCCGTTCAGGTTTCGCTGGTCAGGCGGCGCTACGGGGAAAATGGTGCGAAGGTGTGTTTCGCATCGGACTTGTCAACGTAGTGCACGGACGCGGCGCATTTCAGTTGACCAGTGTGCAGATTGAAATTGAAGGCGGTCAGATCATCGGAATTGCGCGTGTTCCACCTTCTAATGGTCAGATTCTTCGGGATTTTGAGCGGATTTCGGAAAGCGATGGTCTGTTGAGAGGTGTGAAACTGGCAGCGCTGAACAAACGGATTGGCCAGGAATATAAGGGTGATCTGGAATTTTATATCGATCACTTCACCGGTCTTATTGAAGATGGTGGCCGGCACGAGAGAGATCTTGAAGAGAGCGATATCATTGTTCGTGGCTGGGGCTTTTTACGTGGTATCGCGCGGGCAGGGCAGCTTTACGTTGCGTTGATGAATGAAAACAATGGAAAAACAGTATTTTTCGGGACGTCGAGGCTGATTCGCCAAGATGTTCAGACAATCTTTCATGATGCACCGCTCTGTGTTGGCTTTGTTGGTAACCTGTGTCTGAATAAGGGTTTCAACGAAAAGCTTGATGGCTGGTATCGTGTATGCCTGCTCAATATTGTCGCGGATGAAATGGGAGTAAGACCGACCGGTATCCGGATACTGTGTGAGGACGGACAGATCAGATCCATTGAGCAGACCGGACCGTCCGATGAGACTATTGCATTGTGCAAAGAAATCGCTGTGGAGATTATTGAATAACGGCTGTTCTGTCGTCTTCTAGGACCGGGATTTAACTTGTCCGTATTGATGTCATCATCTGATTTACCTGTGGTATTTGAATGGAAGTCACCTGTGGTCGGTGTCCGTTCGCACATACCGGTCTGGCTCAGATTTGATCCCGACTGGTATCGTATGCGATATCCTGCTGCAGACGAACTGCTGCGTGCTGGCAGGCATTCTTCCATACTTGAGTATTATAGGGAGTCTGGACAGAAATCAGGTCACTCACCTAATAAATGGTTTGATGAGGCTTGGTATTTGTACAGTTACAGAGATGTGGCTGCGGGTGTCGCCGACGGACAATGGCAATCCGGATTTCAGCATTATGTGTGCGAAGGTTATAAAGTCTACGCACCACATTGGCTGTTTTCGGAAGAATACTATGGGATTTTTAACCCTGAGCTGACGGCCTCGGTATTTCGGGCCGAAGGATTTGCCAACGGGTATGATCATTACCTTTCAGGAGGAGAATGTGATTACAGAAGTGGCAGTTTTTTTTTCGATCCCGCTGTGTTTTCTTATTTTTCTCTCCGTGCAAGCTGCCCTGCCAGAGGAGGCAGCAAGGTTGAGGCCGGCTCCTGTTACAGCCTGTTTCTCGATGGCGCATACGGTCGCGCCGATGCTTGCCGCGTGTCGTGGTATTTCGATCCGGTCTGGTATCTGAAGCATTACCCGGATATTCATGACCTCATTCAGAAAGGCGAATATGACTCATCGCTGCATCATTATCTGACTACCGGTCAGTATAACGGATACTCTCCACAGGCGAGTTTTTCAGAAGAGTTTTACAGAAAAGAATATCCCGATGTCGCGGCATGTGTGGCAGCAGGCCAGTTCCGCTCGGGCTATGAACATTTTCTGGTGGCCGGAGCGGCTGAAGGAAGAGTGCCGGCGCCCGGCGTTTCTCTGGCGCAGTATACGTCCCTGGCACCGGTCAGAGCGGACATTGAAAGTGGATTGTTTCGTGATCCTTATTCGCACTGGATGGCGTCTGAGGAGAAACAGGATCCTCGCTTCTGTTCTGATGATCTGGTTGAGACGGAAGCCAGGCTTGCATTGCGCCAACTGGCGAAAGGGCTGACCGCCGAGGCTGCACGTAAGCCTCTCGACTTTACATGCAGTGGAACACCTGCCGTCAGTGTAATCATGGTGGTTTACAACCAGTTTTCACTTACGATGAAGGGGCTGGCCTCCCTGCGGGATAACTTTTCCGGAAATATTGAGCTTATTGTCATTGATTCCTGTTCCGGTGATGAAGTTTCCCGACTCAACAGGTATGTCTCGGGCGCAAAAATCGTTCACCTCAGATATAACGCGGGTTTTCTTCTTTCATGTAATATGGCGCTGGAGTTCGTTACAGCGGATGCTGTGCTGTATCTGAATAACGATACCATACTCGGACCAGGAGCGATTTCAGCGGCGCTTAATCGTTTGCAGTCGGACCCCAGGATCGGAGCGGTCGGCGGGAAGATTATCAGGACAAACGGACTTCTGCAGGAAGCCGGATCGATTATCTGGCGGGACGGAGCGACATTCGGCTACCTGCGTGATCAGGATCCGAATTGTCCGGAGGCGAATTTCGTTCGGGATGTCGATTACTGTTCGGGCGCGTTTCTTCTTGCCCCGACCGCGCTGGTTAAAAGTATGGGTGGCTTTGATCGCAGTTACTGTCCGGCCTATTTTGAAGAAGTCGACTTTTGTGTTCGCCTGATCAGAAAAGGATATCGAGTCGTTTACGATCCGTCTGTTATCATTGAGCATTTTGAATTTGCCTCCTCCGCGTCATCGGAGTCACTGGCCCTGATGCAAAGGAACAGACGGATTTTTGTAGCACGGCAGAGCGAATTTCTGAGGAATCAGTTGCCGGCACATGCAGGAAATGCCGTGCTGGCCCGGTCCAGACGCGGTGACGGACCACGGGTTCTGTATATTGAAGATCGCATTCCGTTACGGAACCTCGGATCTGGCTACGTCCGTTCGAATGAGATCGTCCGCAGCCTTGCACGTTCCGGCTGTGCCGTGACGGTGTTCCCGGTTAACGTACATTATCATTCGCTCGGTCGCATTTACGGTGATTTTCCGGACACGGTGGAGGTTCTGTATAACCGTTCAGAGGTGGGTTTTGATGCATTTCTGGAAGAGCGGGTCGGGTCATTTGATGCTGTCTGGATCGGACGAACGCATAATCTTGCCCGGATTTTGCCAATTCTTAACAAAAACAGCCGTTATCTGCCTGCAAAAGGGTTTGTTCTGGATTCCGAAGCCGTAGTCAGTCCACGCTTGCTGATGCGGGATCGGGTGCTCGGACTGGATCAGCGTCGCGAGCAGATGGAAGATATGCTGCGGGCTGAGTTTGACTGTGCTTACTACTGCCAGCAAATTGTCGCCGTGACGGAGCAGGAGGCGGGTTTTATCAGGCAGGCCGGGCATCGGAACGTCAGCATTCTTGGTCATGCGTTGCAGACCCGGCCAACGGCTGCGACTTTTGCTCAGCGTAGCGGATTGCTGTTCGTGGGCGCCATTATTGATGAGTATTCCCCCAATCTGGACTCATTACTGTGGTTTATGAAGGAAGTGATGCCTCGGCTAAGGCAGCGCCTCGGGAATGAGATACGTCTCACGGCAGTGGGTTCCAGGACTCGGGGCGTGGATTTGCGCGGCTTAAGGGAATTTGACGGGATTGATATCGTCGAAGGCGTGGAAAGTCTGGAGGAGATTTATAACCTGCACCGGGTTTTTGTAGCGCCGACGCGTTTTGCCGGCGGCATTCCATATAAAGTTCATGAAAGCGCGTCGTACGGCCTGCCTGTCGTTGCGAGTGATGTGCTGATCGGACAGCTTGGCTGGACAGCGGGGCATGATACCCTCTCCGGTGGTGCGCCTGATGCGGAAACATTCGCAGCAGCGGTGACGGAGTTATATCGCAATGAAGCAGTATGGACGCAGGTGCGCGATGAGGCGCTTCGTCGGGTAAAGGCGGATTGCGATCCGGAGCAGTTTGATGTTTCGGTCAGGGAAATTCTGGAAGCGGCGTGTCGTTGAAGGACGTCCTGATGTTGCATATGGCCCGCTGCGGTCATAATGGAACTTAATGGTAATAATGGTGGATAACGTGAGTCAGTATTCAGGACGGGTTTTGATCTGTAGCGGTGGTCGGTTTGAATCCCAGGCGAATGCTCAGGTTCGTGAATCGATCATGGCGGGCTGGGGGGAGTGTTTTGGCGATGAGAACGTCGTCGCCGCCAATATCAGCGGTGCCGCCGCAGCCATTCAGTATCTGAAGCCAACTATTGTTTTCGGTATTGGCTCTTATCTTCCAGAAAGCACATATTTCGGCGAAGTCTGTCGTGAAGCGAAGAAGATCGGTGCCGCAACGGTTTTCTGGGCGACGGAAGATCCCTACGAGCAGGACGCTTCCTATCGCATCTGCGATGATTTCGACGTGATTTTCTCGTGCGAGCGCTGGGGATCGAATTTCTATACCCGCAAGAACGTGTGGCATCTGCCGCTCGCGGCCTGTCCCAAGCTGCATTATCGGCCGATTGCTGATGATGTTGAACGGACAATCGATGTCCTGTTCTGCGGTGTGGCGTTTACCAACCGTAAGGATATTGTGCGCGGCCTGATGCCAACGCTGCGTAATCTGAACATCAAGATTGTCGGGCCAGGCTGGGGTGAGCTTGGTATCGGATTTTCGGATGCACGCCTGGAAAAAGAACAGCTTGTTCAGTTCTATTCACGCTCGAAGCTGGTGCTGAATCTCGGTCGCAGCCTGAATTTTGAGAACAAGCGTTTCATGATTGCGCCTTCTACACCGGGACCGCGGACCTTTGAGGCTGCCGCAGCAGGCGCCATGCAGGTTTTTCATGAAGATACTTATGAAATCCGTCGATACTATACTAAGGACGAAATTCCTTCATTTTCGAACCGCAAGGACTTTGACCGACTGGTTTCGATGTATCTGAATGACGATGCGTTGTGTCTTGAGACGGCGAAAAAAGCGCAGGCCCGGACGATGGCTGACCATACATACGGGCATCGTATTAGGCATGCACTGAATATTCTGAATGAGAACGGTTTTCTGCCGGGATAAGCCGACCGGAGCGAGCATAAATGTGCCGCGTCTCATCTGTCAGGTAAAATAAAGTCCACATGTTGCGGCAAAGTATATATTGTCCACGATGAATAAGGAGTTCGGCAAGGCAATGGCAACTTCGCGTTTTCTCGTGACCGGCGGAGCCGGTTATGTGGGTAGCCACATGGTCCTGGCATTGCTGGACGCAGGCTATGAAGTGACGGTCTATGACAGTCTGCGAACAGGGCATCGCGCGGCAATTCCCGATGGTGCACGCTTTATCGAAGGCGATCTGGCTGATCTGCCACGGCTGAATTCCGTTCTGGCGGATGGCCCTTGGGACTGTGTGTTCCACTTCGCGGCGCTCTCTCTTGTTGGTGAGAGCATGCAGCACCCACTGATGTATATGTCGGCGAACGGAGCTCTTGGATTTGGCCTGATTGACGCCTGCGTAAAGCATGGTGTGAAGAAATTTGTTTTTTCGTCCACTGCGGCCCTGTTCGGCTCGGCCGGTGACGGGCCGATTGATGAGAAGACACCGATTGATCCGGGTTCACCGTATGGTGAGAGCAAGCTTGTTGTCGAGCGGGCGCTGTACTGGGCGGATCGGATTCACGGCCTGCGGAGTGCGTGCCTGCGTTATTTCAATGCGGCGGGTGCTGATCCGGCCGGCCGGGCTGGCGAGGATCACCGTCCGGAGACGCATCTGATTCCGCTTGTGATCGACGCAGCGCTGGGACGCCGGGATGCACTGACGCTGTTCGGGCAGGATTATCCGACCTCGGATGGAAGCTGTATTCGTGATTATATCCATGTCTCAGATCTGGCACGGGCACATCTGGCGGTATTGCCATTGCTAGATGAACGCAGCGTGACGTTCAATGTCGGCACAGGCAAAGGGAATTCCAATCTGGAAGTAATCCGGACGGTGGAGCGTGTCAGTGGCCGGCCGGTACCATGGAAGCCCGGTGCCCGGCGCGCGGGTGATCCGGCGAGTCTCGTAGCAAGTCCGGCGCTCCTGATGAAAGAGACGTCCTGGAAGCCTGATTACGCGGAACTTGAAAAATCAGTCGCAACGGCGCTTGCCTGGCGCGAGGCGCATCCTGGTGGTTATCGGGACTAACGCACAATGACAGACGCGCGGGAGTTGATCGGGGCGGCGACAGATATTCGTAAGCGGGCCTATGCGCCTTACTCGAATTTTCGGGTAGGCGCTGCGCTGATCTGCGATGATGGTCGGGTTTTCCCAGGCTGTAATGTTGAGAATGCGGCGTATCCGGAGGGTATCTGTGCTGAGGGAGGCGCAATTTCAGCAATGGTTGCGGCTGGCGGGCGTTGCATTGTGGAAGTGGTCGTGTGCGGCGGGGCTGAGCCGTGCCCGCCATGCGGAGGCTGCCGGCAGAAGCTGCGCGAGTTCGGGGCTGCGGATCTGAAGGTTCATATGGTGGACCCATCCGGGAAAGTGCTGATAACGCGAACACTGGGGGAATTGCTGCCGGATAGTTTCGGACCGGATAACCTTGGGATTACAGGAGGCTGATGCCTACTGTGCCAGGCCAGTTTTAACGCCTGCCGCTCTCTCTTCCGGTGTAATCTGTGTTATTTCCGGAAATCATGGTGGGTGATAATAATTCTTTCGGACGTAAGCTTTCAGGAATAGCTCTGCTTCTTATTTTTTCGGTTTTTGTTTCAGGAAATATGTTCGTCACAAGAGGGTATGCCGAGCCTCTTTCTCCACCAGCCAGACCCGGTATCGGACCGGACGATACACGCCGGGCAGTGACAATGAAGTCTCTGCCATGGAATGCAATCGGGCGGGTGCAGACAGAGTTGGGAGGACGCTGCACCGGCTTTCTTGTTGCGCCCGCCGTCGTTGAAACAGCGGCGCATTGTCTCTGGCTTGTGAAGACGAGGCGATACATACAGCCCCACGATATTCATTTCCTGCGAGCTTATGACCGTGGGCAGTACGCAGCGCATGCTCGTGTTACCCGGTTTCTGGTCTCACCCGGATATGATCCGGAGCACGAGGCGACTACGGCATCTTTTGACCGGGCAACATTATTTCTTGAAAATCCCGCAGGCACAGCTGCAGATATTTTACCGGTTGCACCCGGTCTGCCGAGTATCGGTGACGGCGTAACTCTCGGTGGATATGAGCAGGATTACCGGGAGATTCTGACGTCCGATATGCGCTGTCATGTTGTGGGAATATTCCGGAACGGGGAGGGATATCCGATGATCGGGCACGATTGCGATGCAACACGCGGGAGCAGCGGCGCGCCATTACTGGGACAGCAGAACGGGCGGTGGGTGGCTCTCGGCGTGCAGGTGTTGGCGAATTCGGGGCAGGGCGGAAGTGCTGCGCCACTTTCTTTCATGCAGGTGAGCGTGACAGGAAAGTAAGACACATAGAACTATGCTGTTAAATATACATATCTTAACAACTTTTTCATTCTGTATTTATTTCACAGAGTTGTACGCATTTTCTCGCGAAGTTCATTGCAGCGTTTTGTGAAACGACTGGCTTTTGAAGCCGTAAAAAAATTGATGATAAACGCCGCGCCCAGCGACAGAAACGAGAGAAAAACAAGACCCTCGTCAAAGAGTGTGACAGTTTCATCATAATGAAAAGCTGAATACATCAGGAGACTCAGGCTCAGGACAGCGCCAATAATCCCGAAAACGCCCGTTGATTTGATAAGAGAATCCTCGAAATTCTCGAAATCAGCAGTTTCGCGCCACAAATCGAAAAGTTGCCGATCAATCGCGCCAACATTTTCTTTATGCTCCGCAATTTCATCCTGCGTCTGTTTATGCGGATTTTTGCGATGAATTTCGAGTTCCTGCCGGGCTTTGGAAAACACCCGCCTGCGCTCTTTAATGGCGGGTAAACTGATATCGACAAAGCTCAGAATGGCAACATTCAGGCCGGCTGAAAGCTGGACGACAGCCTGAAAGTCTCCCCATGTCATCGTCATAACGCGAAAACTTTGATCTCTGACCTGTTAAATGTTCGTGCGTAAAAAAACACAGACGGATCATCCCGCAGCAGCGCGGGATGATCCAGACGGTTTTTCTTCATGTCTGGTATTTGTCGAAATATGACAGGGCACACGAAACGTGCGGTTCAGATGGGAGCGATATTCATAGCCTGAAGGCTGAGGAATTCGCGATAGGGACCATCGCGACGCTCAAGTTCAGCGGGAGAACCATCCTCAACGATACGGCCTTTCTGCATGACCACAATCCGGTCGAAATCTTTGAGGGTAGAAAGACGGTGGGCAACAGCAATGACGGTCCGACCGACCATGAGCTTTGAAAGCGCAATCTGGATGTGGTGTTCACTTTCGCTGTCCAGCGCACTGGTCGCTTCATCAAGGATGAGGATCGGAGCGTTACGCAGGAAAGCGCGGGCGATGGCGATACGCTGACGCTGACCGCCAGAGAGTTTGACGCCACGATCACCAACCTCGGTATCAAAGCCTTGCGGGAGCGCAACAATGAATTCGGAGCAGCCAGCCGCATCCGCAGCGTGGCGAACGTCATCATCGCAGGCTTCCGGCTTGCCGTAGCGAATATTGTCGGCGACGGAGCGGCGCAGAAGCGAGACATCCTGAGGCACGACAGACATGCACCCACGCAAAGCGGTTTCCGAAAGATTGTTGATATTATGGCCATCGATAAGGACAGCGCCCCCCTGCACATAGCGCTGGCGCTGAAGCAGGGCGAGGACGGTACTTTTACCGGACCCTGAACGGCCAACAAGGCCGACCCGTGTTCCGGGCGCGACATGCAGGCTGAAATGTTCGAGAACGTTCGGACCGGTGGGGTATGCGAAAGTGACGTCCTGAAAGCTGACTTCACCGGCTGGAGGCGCCCCGAAACCGATAGCGTCGGGCTGATCCTGCATTTCATGCGGAACGAGAATGGCAGACAGGGTTTCACCGAGACGGGCAGTATGCTGCACCGTCTCCACCAGGGCGACGGCGAGGTCGCGGGTACCGTGCAGGATCATGAAACCGAGATTGACAACCATGACGACATCGCCGACCGAAGCGGCACCATTCTGCCAGAGCAGGACCACCCAGATAAGAAGACCGGCGGTCAGAACGGCAGTCAGCAGAGCGTGGACCAGGCGGAGTCTTTCCATGTTGCGGAGAGATTTTCCGCGGATCGACATTTCACCGTGCAGAGTGTGAGCGAGACGTGTGCGCTCAAAACCGAGCATTCCGAAGGTACGGACAAGTGGCAGATTTCCGACAACATCCTGCATTTCGCCGTCAACACCCGCGGCTTCGGTGGCGTAAGCAGCGTGGAGATGACGGCCGCTCCGCGCCATACGGAACATAAGAGCCGCAAGACTGAAAGACAGTACGATAATGACACTGCCCATCAGAGGGCTGACGGTCATCATCAGCACGATGGAGAGCAGGACGTTCAGACAGGGCGGGATGACATTCCACGCCATCAGGCTTTCAAGCGTGAATGCGGCGTTCCCTGCTGTGGAGATGCGGGCGGCAAGCGCCGCGGGCATGCGATCAGCGAAATAACCGGTAGAATGTCCGGTCAGATAACGGAACAGATCAAGCCGGACATCGCCGGTGACGGCGACAAAGGTTTTTGCCGCATACCACCCGGCAACACGCCAGGAAAGGTTGTCGGCGGCGATGATGACTGCAAGCCAGGCAACAGCGCCCCAGACCGGATAAATCGAAGCCTGAAGATGTGCCGACCGGGGATAAGCGTCCATGGTGTCAACGAGGTGACGGATCGCATACGATGAGAACACGGCGCAGGATACAGCGAGAACGACAAACCCGAAAACGATCAGATGAGGAATGGCCCGGCATCGTGCATATCGTATGATAAATCTGACGGGATGTCCGGCATAATGCGGCAGCTGATCATCAGAGATGGTCACTTCACTATCGCGCTTCACGCGTCGGCATCCATGCACTGGTCCACTCTGTCAACTTTCGCCCAGTGTAGGCGTTTGTTGTATGTGAGGAAAGCTCACGCGGGGTAACGCATTATGTGCAACGACTGTATTAATATCCCGCGAGTGATAATCTCGATATAACATCATAAAACTGGAGTTTGCCGGTTCATGCGTATCGCCCAGATTGCGCCACTTCACGAGGCCGTGCCTCCGAAGTTGTATGGCGGCACAGAACGTGTTGTCTCGTTTCTGACGGATGAACTCGTGGCAATGGGCCATGATGTGACGCTTTTTGCCAGTGGCGACAGCATCACGACCGCGACGCTGGATGCTGTCTGGCCCCGCGCATTGCGGCTCGATCCTGCTATCCGTGATCCGATCGCGCCGCATATGCTGCTGATGGAGCGCGTCGCGCGGCTGGCGGACCAGTTCGATATTCTGCATTTCCACATGGATTACTGGCCCTTTACGCATTTCAGTCGCCAGCCGACACCTTTTGTCACAACCATGCACGGGCGGCTTGACCTGATGGAACTGCAACCGGTTTTCGATGCCTTTCCGAATGTGCCGATCGTGTCGATTTCAAACAATCAGCGGTTGCCTCTGCCTCAGGCCCGCTATGTCGGGACAGTTCTGCATGGCCTCCCGGAGAATTTGCTGACGCCACAACCCGGCCCCAGGGATTATCTGGCATTCCTCGGCAGGATCTGTCCGGAAAAAGGCGTCGATAAGGCGATCCGTATTGCGCGGGCTGTCGATATGCCACTGAAGATCGCAGCAAAGGTTGATAAGGTCGATGTCGAGTATTTCGAGCGGGAAATTGTCCCGATGCTGGGCGAAGGGGTGGAACTGATCGGGGAAATTAACGACCGTCAGAAGTCGGCATTTCTTTCCGGCGCAAAGGCGCTGCTGATGCCGATCGACTGGCCGGAGCCTTTTGGCCTCGTCATGATCGAGGCGATGGCCTGCGGTACGCCGGTGATCGCATTTCGCCACGGCTCGGTGCCGGAAGTGCTGGAGGAGGGAGTGACGGGTGCCATCGTTGCGAACGAGGCAGAGGCCATAGCGGCTTATCCACAGGTTGAAGCGCTTGATCCGGCGGTCGTTCGCAAAGCGTTTGAGAAACGTTTCACGGCGCGACGGATGGCCGATGATTACCTGGCGATCTATCAGAATCTGATTGCAGCGAAGGCGCCCTGACCCGGGCTTCCGGGAAAGACCATTTCCGCGATGTGGAAATAACGCATCGCGGAGGACGGTCTGTCATGTCGTGAAACCTGGTTGACCTGGCGCGGAAGTCAGGGAGACGATGGCTTTCCGCCGGCCTGTGCCGGCATGATTCATTATGCGGATCCGTTGCTGTGAAATCTCGTCATATCTGGAGACCTCTGAGCTGGTTTTATAGCGACCGGCATCGCTCAGATTCGACTCCTGGCCAGCCTTCCTGGCTTGATCGCTTCAATGATCGCCTGGCCGTCCGGATGACGGTCCTCTTCGGCAGCATCTGGTGCGTTTATGCATTTCTGATGTTCTCGCTGATTCCGGTTCTGAAGCCTGAATGGCAGGGGCCACTGCTTTATGTGAGCAATTCGATTCAGCTTGTCGCGTTGCCAGCGCTGATGGTGGGTAATGCGATCCTGACGCGCGGTTCGGATCAGCGCGCGGCTGAGGATCATACGGCACTGATTGAGATTCTTAACGACGTGCGTGAGGAAATGGCGCGACTGCGGGCAATGACGAGCGGTATCGAGCAGACTGAGCAGGAAAATGCAGACCGGCCGGAGAATGTGGTGTCGATCGCCAATGAAGCCCTGATTTCCGTTAACGAGTCACCCGAAACGACGGTACCGCCTCCGGCGACGCAGGAAGGAAACATTATCCGGTAGCGAAAAAGCATCTGAAACCAGTGTTGCTGACACCTTTTGTCATGACGTCGAAGATTGCGAACCCGGAGAACGCACCATAGGGATTCAGCCGTGGCGCGGATATTATCCTGACAGTTGCAGAGTGGACTCTCAGAACTGAAGCGCCGTGGTGAACTGGGCAGCGGATAACTACATCTCACCCGCGAGATGCAGTACGATCTCGCGACGATGAGGTGTGCGACGATGTTCGAAAAGATAGAGCCCCTGCCAGATTCCGAAGGCGGGCCTTCCGTCGATCACGGGAATGGAAAAGCCGGACTGCGTGAGCATGGTTCTCAGGTGGGCAGGCATATCGTCCGGCCCTTCACTGGAATGGATGTAACGTCCGGCCTGCTCGGGCACGAGGGTATCAAAAAATCGGGCGATGTCTTCGCGCACAGTGGGATCGGCATTTTCCTGAACCGTCAGCGAGCAGGATGTGTGCGGACACCAGACAGTGAGCAGGCCGGTAATAATACCGGTTTCAGTGACCCAGTCCGTGACGGCATGTGTGATGGGAATGAGGTCCTTACCTGCGGTTCTGACATGCAGACATTTTGTGAATTGTTTCATGTTTCTGGCTCCCCGGCTATGGCACGGATCATAACATCTTCCGGTAACGGTCCGGTGTGATTGCTGTGCCGCCTCCGGCCCGTCTGATGGAGATTCGACCTGTTTTGCGACTTCTGTTGCGCCTGTATTTATTCCGGGACCGGTTGCCGGGCTGGTCGACGTTCCGGACAGCAATAGCTGTTATGCTTTCAGGAGCGGCTTCCGCCGGCATTGCCCAGGCGGATGATCAGTTCAGTATCGACGATCCTTTCGGCTGGAATGGATTAAAGCAGAAACTGGCCAGAGCAGGAGTCGGCGTGAGTGTGTCCGACACTGAAGAAGTATGGGGCATTCCACGCGGCGGCGCACTTCCCTCGGAACATTATATCGGCGCGACGACCGTTGATCTGGTGCTTGATCCGGCACGACTTACCGGATCAAGCACGAGGGAAGGCGCATGGGGAACATTTGAAATCAGCGCCATGGATATTCGTGGCAAACCGTTCAGTAATTATCCGCTTTATGCGTTTAACCAGACATCGACGAGCGAGGCTGATCCGAACCTGCGTCTCTATGAACTCGCCTATAACTGGCACAGCACGGATAACATGTTTTCGGCAAGGGTGGGGAAGCTTGATCTCAGCACCGAATTCATGGTGAGCGATACGGCGCAAAATTTCCTCAACGGGTCATTTGGCTGGCCGATGCTTCCGAGCAACGATCTCTACGATCAGGGACCAGCTTCTCCTGCTGCGGCTCCGGCGGTGCGCCTGAATATCGCTTTTGCGAAAAAATGGCAGTTCAGGCTGGCCGTGGCGGATGACAACGCCACGGGCGCAAGGCGGTTTGTTAATCCGACCGATCCCTGGAATCAGAACCAGGACCCGAGCGGAACGAAATTCTGGTTCGGAACCGGAGCGTTTGTGATAGGCGAGCTCGACCGGGATGTCAGTCTCTTCGGGCATAACGGCTCATGGAAGGCGGGTTTTTTCGTCGATACCGGTCCATTTCCGTTGCAGAGTGATTCGTCGGTCAGCCGACGTGGAAACTGGGCTGTTTATATGGTCCTTGACCATACACTTGTGAAAGATACCGGAGCAGGGACGCTAAAAGGCTTTGTCCGCTGGGATTATACCGGACTTTCAGATCGTAATCAGATCTCGGCTTCGCTGGATGCCGGGGTCGTCCTTACTGACCCTTTTCATCGAACCGGAGACAGTTTCGGTCTTGGCTTTGGTTACGCGGCACCGAGCCATCTTGAGGCCATCGTGTGGAAAGTACGCTAAACAACGTTTAGCATGAACAGTAGAAGAACGTCTGGGTAGCGTGATCTTGTCTGAGGGCAAGTCGCTGTTTCTTTGTTGAACAA
>NZ_WOTA01000045.1 GCF_011516825.1 Acetobacter oeni
ACTGGCGACGGGTCGCAACCCGATATGACAGATGCGCTCACACCTTCATGGCCGCAATCCATATCGCCGCAAGCTTCATCTTCTATCTCAAAAAATGAGTCCTGAGCCTAGGCAAAAATGGAAAAACCATAGTCAAATCTTTGCTTCTGCGACAAAACAAACGCACAATGTAAAAACCGACCGAAAGCTCATACTGCTGTTACCGAAGCATCGGACAATCTCATTATTGAACGATTTTTTACATTCACACTATGCTTTCGAAAATTTTCCTGTGATTACTACATTCCACCGCGTTCAGGCGGTTCGCATTGAGAAATACCGCTTCGAGTCTGCCCCGTAAAACTTCCAGGTTCACGAAAAATCGGTACCCTGCTCGCAGAACCAACCAATCTCCCGTGCGGACAGAGATAATGGCACCTCTAAAACGAAAGGATACCGAATGATCTCGAATATGCACATGATGATCCGAAATACCGGATCTGTATCCGGAGAACGATAACCCGTGACCTTTAATGTAACTCCAGATACCACCACTGGCTTCGCGACATCGCCGGTTACCGGCTTCGACGAAGGACTGGCGTCAGGTAATTTTTGCTGGCTTGTCAATTCCAGCAGTAAAGCAGAAGCACTTTTCACTACAGCAGGCACCTCGGTCGAGATTGAAGCGATTGTTGAGGTTTCAACCGCCGGCAAGGATAACATGATCGTCGCGATGCAGGATGGCCTGGTGTCACTTGCTATCGAACCATCCGGTTACGTACAGGCATATGTCGGAGCCGTTGCAAAAGGCACTTCCTTTACTCTTACATCCGCAACGACAATTCTGGATGGAACGCCTCACAGAATCGCGGCCACATTTGATGGTTCTAATGTCCTGATCTTCATTGACGGAAAGCTGGACGCATCAGGAGCAGTAACCTCTACGGCTCTGGCTGGAGTAAACTGGACAACCGGACAATTCGGGATTGGCTACTTTCCCGGTGCCTCCGGAACCACTTTTGCCAACTGGGGTCTGATAGACGAAGTCGCAATCTTTTCGCCTGCACGGGATACCACTGCCTATACACCCGAGACGGTACCTTACACAGGAACCGAGACAGGCCTGGTGGCCTTATATCATCTCGACGGAAATGGCACAGACAGCACAGTCGCCGCGGTTGCCTCAACGACATATACGCTGACCGGATCAGCGTCTCTGGTTGAGGGCACGGCCGCCACCTACACGCTTACTCCCAATAACAGTGGACCAGCCACAGCCGTAGTTGTAACACCGGCATCTACTATTACAGGCACCTTTAGCCCTGCAACCATTACATTACCAGCCGGTGTCACAACCGGGGTAACCTTTACTTTCACGCCATCTGCGACTGGCGCCGGAACGATTTCAACAACGAACAATGGCAGTCTGACTGACCCGGCTGCACTGACGATTTCAGTTGCGTCCTCCAGCACGCCGTTCAGCACGTATACACTCATCGGTCCAGTTTCTCTGACCGTCGGGAGCGCCTCCACGTTCACGGTCACTCCGGGAGCGGGAGCAGCGAACTCAAGTGCAATCACGATCACGCCAGCATCGACAGTTACCGGAACTTTTACGCCGGCATCAGTAACATTCACCGCAGGCAGCACATCCGCAGCCACTTTCACATTTACACCTGGCGCAAGTGGCACTGGCGATCTTACCACGACAAACAGCGCTTCTTTAACAAATCCGTCCGCAATCGCATTTTCGGCTGTTACGGCAGCTTCTTCTTTCACAACCTACACGCTGACCGGACCTGCGGCTCTGACCGCAGGATCGGCATCGACATATACCATCACTCCCGGAAGCGGTTCGGCTCTTTCTTCGGCAGTGACCTTCACACCAGCCTGTACACTGGGTGGCACATTCAGCCCTGCCACAGTCACTCTTTCAGCCGACTCCACTACAGCCGTAACATTTACGTTCACACCAGAAGCAGCCGGTTCCGGAACACTCAGTACTGCAAACAGTGGTAGCCTCACCAATCCGGCTTCACTTTCTCTTGTAGCTACTGCCGCTGCTGTACAAACCGGCCCGATGAACAATGCGGCCATTACCTATTCACCCTGGAACTGGTCAGTAACTGCAGCCGGCGCCATATCCGCCAACCCAGGCGCGTATCTGAATTTTGGATTTACCGGCACCACGCTGCAGATTAATTGCAATATCAGCGCGAACAGCGGTTCGATGCCCGAATTCTACGTCGTGATCGATGGTCAGGCACCACAACTCTTCACGGCCGCAGCGACGATAACGGTCACCCTGCCAACAGCTACGTCATCCTGGCCTGTCCACACGTGCGAACTGATATTTAAGTCATCCACATGCACAGCTGATCGCTGGTCGCCCCAGGAAACAAGCCTGACGATCACCAACATCGTGCTGACGACCGGGGCAACATTGTCGGTTATTGCACCATTTGCGAAGAAAGTTCTCGTCTATGGCGACAGTATCGTGGAGGGATATCAAACACTGCAGAAACTCACTTCCACCACTACAGATGCTGAAGTCAGTGACGCGAGTCTGGCCTGGGGTTACCAGCTCCGCAACGCGCTTGGTATCGAAGTAGGTATCGTCGCTTTTACGGGTACAGGCCTGACCGTGACCGGTAATGGTAATGTGCCGCCGCTGACCACGACGTGGAACCAGCTATGGAATGGGCAGCCACGAGACTTCACCGTAGCTCCTGATGTAATCGTAATTAATGAAGGTACAAATGACGGTGCGCATAGCGCATCAGAGAATGCTGTACAGACAGCAGCCGTAACCGTTTTGCAGGATCTTATCGCAACCTGCCCCGATACACAGATCGTGGTGATGCAGCCTTTTCAGGGAACGGGCAGTTACTTCACCACAGCCAGTCGGGTGACCGTAACAACTGCTCTTCAGGCTGCCATTTCGCAGTGCGCGAGTGGGCTGATCAGTTGGGTTCCAACCGATGGATGGTTTACGTCTGCCATGCCTACGGCAGACGGTACGCATCCGCTTGGCGTATCCACAATCCAGGATATTTTACCTGCTGCCGTAACAAGCCTGGCTCCACTTATGCAGCAGACGCTTCGCGTGTATTCGTTCTTCTGATTTTTAGCGAAAATCGCATCTATTACTGATTATCACAAAAGTTTTCGCTTCTTTTATAAGAGGCGGAAACTTTTAAATGGTATATTCCCATAAGAAAATTAGCAATTAATAAACTCCACTGAAAGAAGAATCATTCATAAATTGAATTGCGAAGCAACAACCGATATAATTAAAGCTCCCTTTTTCAGATCTGATCAGGATCAATGGCTCTTCCTCTTTCTGTACTGGCGACCGACTCTGCCGGAGACGTTGCCCACCTCATTGAAACTGCCCTGACGCCGGTTTTCCTGCTATCAGGGGTAGGCACTCTTCTTAACCTGTTTAATACACGATCCGCCCGCGTATCCGATCAGATCGAAAAAGCAACAGATCTGCTGGATGACGAACTCAATAAATCAGGTCGTAAAAATCTCAATAAACATATTAGACGCCTTCGTTATCGAATTATGGTGCTGGACGTCTCAATCATGTTCGGTGGTATTGCAGGGGCTGCAACCTGCGGTGCCGCCTTCGTTCTTTTTCTCGGAAGCGTTCGGGATGCCTCAATTGCGCTATGGCTTGTCGGACTGTTTGGAGCCGCGTTACTGGCTACAGTCGCCGCGCTTGCCGCCTTCATCGGCGATTGTTTTCTTTCCTGGACCAGCCTCAGAACCGACGGCCCGCTACCTAAAAGCGTCAGGCAAAGTGCAAAAAATATATGATAATAAAATAAAATGAGAAATTCAAAACCAAACTGATTTAATTGCGATTGCGACGATGCTGCCAAAGATTAATTAGTGCGATCACCAGTCCGATCATACCGAAACAAAAACCTGCGATAAGCGAGAATTCCGCCTGATCGGGATCAGGCATCAGAAACGATCCTGTAATACAAATAAGCGCAAAGCACCAGGCCGCCAGCGCTGAAATTATTAAAGCGTATTTCATTGTGCCAACTCTCCTTACAGCACAGACAAATTATAGCCCTGTAACCATTCATATATGCGGGTTAGACACATTGTTCCTGTGTAAAACACGCATATATTAAATTCGCTGCATAAAAAAGAAGGCTGACGCAATAGCCAGAAACATTTTAATGTCGGGAGTACGATTCAGCTTTACTCTGCAGCAGAAAACAATCTATTGGTACTTCATGCCGTTAATAGAGACATATCCGGGGACTTCCCAAGATCTGCCTGTACCATGATGAGTCCAGTCAACCCCCTGCCTCCGGGGCGCATCGTAGTAATAACGCCCAACGACCTCGGCATTATCTCCTTTCGTTACCCATGGCCAGTCAGGTGCGTTCATCTCATCTAAATCCGAAACAATCCGGATAGAAACACCATTACCAACGTCCATATAAAAATATCCGTGCCAGCCACTGCGGGTGCGCTTAGCCCTGCGTGACAAAGCAATCACTTTCCCGCATACGTGCACTGGAACATCTCGCTTTATTCCCCCGTTTTCAAATGCCCGTTGCGCTGCCAGAAAACCGCTATTATCGCAAACAGACGATAATGTCTGGGCCTGTGCCACCCCTCCCGCAACAAGCATTCCGACGAATACAGCTGCAAATCGGCATATAGTTCGTCTGGCCACCTTACACATTTCATCCTCCCGGCGAAAAAATTCATTGAAATCGGAAAGTTCCATCGCCATGGAAAGATAAAGCGTTTAAGGATTATCAACGCAAACAAAATAAGGCGCCAGAAAAGTATTTATTAATTAAAAACATACTCCAGTGGAAAAAAAACTATATCTACATCAAAACAGCTCAATTCATTTCTTAATAATTTGTTGAGCTTTGTTATTTCTGAGGCGTTTTTATTTTAAATGGCGGAGGGGAAGAGATTCGAACTCTCGATACCAGTTTCCCGGTATAACGGTTTAGCAAACCGCCGCCTTCAGCCACTCGGCCACCCCTCCTCCGGAGCGCGTATTTCTACGCAGCGTCAGTGGAGCCTGTTTAGAAGCTTATACGCGCCTCGTCAAACCTCATCAACCGCTTCACTGAACGATTGTGATAAATCTGACACATAATAACCATGGAAATTTTATACTCCAAAAACACGCTCTTATATATCGAAGCCATAATAAATTATCATATTTTAGTGTGACCTCCAAGTATATCTCTCACACTTTCAAATGCGCCTGTTACAGGAATTATTTCGGGCGCATCCTGTCTTAATTTCCACAATCTTTCATACGCGGAGACCACATCGTCAATGATACTTCGCCTACTGAAAATCCGCACATCATGACGACATGCAATTGCCTCTTCCGTTAAGGAAAGCAATTTCCCGGCAAGCTCCAGTTCACCAATATCACAAGCATAATGTACAGCAGCAAGAAGGCGCAGAGATAATTTTCGGACACTCACCTTCCGGGAAGGATCTGTCTTTACTGCACCAACAAGGAAGAGATCATCACATCTGCGGCTGTAATTCATTATGAATTTGCCTATCCTCCCAGAAAAGGCATTCAGTGAAGGCGCTCGCGGGTGCCAATGGTCTCGACCGCTATCATCTCAGAAAATTAAATCACATTCTCCTGAAATTAACCGAAAACGCTGCCTTCGAAAGCTTCTTCCCATGTTCCGGTCGTTGATGCACGACTATATTCAGTCGCCCGGTTCTCGAAGAAATTCGCGTGTTCAACGGCATTCAGCATATCGTCAACCCACGGCAGAGGATTACGCTCCAGTCCGCCGAAGATAGGATCAAGACCAATCTGACCAAGACGACGGTCAGCGATAAATCGAATATAAGATTTCACCTGATCGGCATCGAGCCCCTCAACCGGCCCGGCTTCAAAAGCAAGGTCAATAAAGGCATCCTCATGTTCCACGATCGTGGCGCATATCTGGGTAATTTCTGATTTCAGAGCATCCGTCCATATCTCCGGATTTTCCTGAATAAAAGTACGGAATAATCTTGCAATCGAAAGACAGTGCAGCGTCTCGTCGCGAACCGACCATGAAACGATTTGCCCCATACCTTTCAATTTGTTGAATCTTGGAAAGTTTAACAGAATTGCAAATGACGCGAAAAGCTGTAGTCCTTCGGTAAATGCACCGAAAGCGGCAAGTGTTTTTGCGATTTCATGCTTGTTTTCAACAGAAAACTGCTGCATGTAATCATATTTATCTTTCATTTCCTTATATTTCAGGAACATTGAATATTCAGTTTCAGGCATACCAATAGTATCCAGAAGATGACTATAAGCAGCTATATGAATAGTTTCGATATTTGAAAATGCCGACAACATCATAAGAACTTCTGTCGGCTTAAAAACCTGACTGTAATGTTTCATATAGCAGTTATTCACTTCAACATCCGACTGTGTGAAGAAGCGGAAAATCTGCGTAACCAGATGACGCTCTCCTTCGCTCAGAACACGATGCCAGTCCTTGACATCATCCGCCAATGGCACTTCTTCCGGCAACCAGTGAACACGCTGCTGCGTCAGCCACGCGTCGTAAGCCCAAGGATAACGGAATGGCTTGTAAACAGGGTTTGCGGTCAGAAGATCAAATTTTTCCGGAAGCGACATGAGAGCACCTGCAAGATGAGAAGAAACATATAAAAACAGGCAACAATGCTAACAGAGGATGAGCATACATCACCTGACGATATAAAAAACATTCTGCAAATTGTACACTTTTCAGAATGTTTTATTCGCCAGAAATTTCCGAAAATTTACTGGCAGGCGAGGCATTCTTCGTAATTTGTGCCACCATCAGAAGCTGCAGGAGATGGCTTGGCAAGTGTGATTTCATCTTTCTGCGTTACATTACTCACCGTATCGGCACGCTGGATCGACAGGGAACGACAATAATAAAGAGACTTCAGTCCCCTTTTCCACGCCATATGATGAATCTGGTGCAAATCACGCTTATGAACGTTAGCCGGCAGGAAAAGATTTACCGACTGCGCCTGACAAATGAAAGGCGCGCGGTCAGCCGCATGCTCGACAACCCACCGCTGATCCAGCTCAAAGGCTGTCTTAAAAACGTCTTTTTCGTCCTGCGTCAGAAAATCGAGGTGCTGAACACTGCCCTTACTGAGCGTAATCGAAGACCAGACATCGTCTGTGTCCTGTCCTTTTTCCTTCAACAGCGTCCGCAAATGACGATTTCGAACGGCAAATGATCCTGACAATGTTTTTTGTAAAAAGACATTTGCTGCTATCGGCTCAATTCCCGGACTGGCATTGCCTGCAATAATCGAAATCGATGCCGTTGGTGCAATGGCCAGTTTATTGGAAAAGCGCTCCTGAAAGCCATATTCTTCAGCATCCGGACATGCTCCCCGGGTTTTCGCCAGCTTCCGCGATGCCTCATCGGCTTCCACACGGATCTGCTTAAAAATTTTCCGGTTCCATGCCTTTGCGATCGCACTTTCAAACGGCACTTTTCGTGCCTGCAGAAAAGAATGAAACCCCATCACACCCAAGCCAACAGAACGCTCGCGCGAAGCGGCGTAGGCAGCCCGCTTCATCTCAGGAGGAGCACGATCGATAAAATCCTGCAGCACATTATCGAGGAATAACATCACATCGGGGATGAAATTTTCATCCTCGCGCCAGTCATCCCAGGTTTCCAGATTGAGTGAGGAGAGGCAGCAAACGGCCGTACGTTGCTTGCCGTGATGATCAATGCCGGTGGGCAGCGTAATTTCAGAACAAAGATTCGATGTTTTGACTTCCAGCCCAGCGAGCTTGTGGTGCTCGGGACGCGCGTTATTCACATGGTCTGAGTACACCACATAAGGCTCACCCTGCTCCATGCGCGCCGTCAGTATCCGTATCCAGAGTGAGCGCGCTGATACCTTACGGATTACCAAATGATCCTTTGGTGACATCAACGCCCATTCAGAATCCGCTTCAACAGCTCGCATAAAATCGTCTGAAACGAGAACACCGTGATGGAGATTGAGTGCCTTACGATTGGGGTCCCCCCCTGTCGGACGGCGCATCTCGATAAATTCTTCGATTTCCGGATGCCAGACCGGAAGATACACCGCCGCGGAGCCACGTCGCAGCGATCCCTGACTGATCGCGAGTGTAAGACTGTCCATCACACGAATGAAAGGGATCACCCCGGACGTCTTGCCATTCCGACCAACATTCTCGCCGATGGAGCGCAGATTGCCCCAGTAAGATCCGATGCCGCCACCTTTTGAAGCAAGCCAGACATTTTCGTTCCAGAGGCCTACAATCCCCTCAAGACTGTCAGAAGCTTCATTCAGAAAGCATGAAATTGGTAAACCACGACTGGTGCCGCCATTCGACAGAATCGGTGTTGCCGGCATGAACCAGTGCCGCGAAATATAATCATAAATTCTCTGAGCATGAGCGACATCATCGCCATAATAGGAAGCCACCCGGGCAAACAGATCCTGATAGCCCTCATCCGGAAGCAGATAGCGGTTATCGAGGGTCGCCTTACCGAAATCCGTTAGTAAGGAATCCCGTGAGCGATTGACCCGCACGGGATGATGCCCGGGGAGCTGAACGACGTCCTCAAGCATGTCGGGTTCAAACAGGCTGCCCGCGTCAGCAGAATAGCTTCCGGAGGTCTCGATCAACGCTTCAGACATGTCAGTTAAACTCACCCCGGCTGCTCCAGATTGCTGAAAATGCGGCAGATCGCAGGCGCTGGTGAGTCCACCCTGTCGAGCCGTGGACACAATATGCGGTAACGATCAGCCAGGCCAGCACAAGATGTAGGGGTTAAGGTAAAAAAATTGGTTGACGGAGACAGATGGCTGAAGTGTCCCGATTTTTTGAATCACCTTTCTTCCACAGCTTCCCGGCTGATCAGCCCGGACAACATCATTCGTCGATGGGATTCAGAGATTCCCGCTCCGACCGCCAGAGCGGCTTCAAGGGCGCGACGGCCGGCAAGTCCGTCCACCAGCACCGGTGCGCCGTGAAGACAGGACGCAGCAAAGGCGACATGTTCGGCGGCAAGCGAATCGTGTTCCTTCCATGAGGCCGATTCGCGCCGGAACCCGCCGCTGCCGGGCAGGGCCATGCCTCGCTCGCGCCCGATCATCGTTAGTTCCCTTTTGCCAAAATCCGCCGAAAGGTACCCTTCTTCCGAAAACAGACGCATCTTTCGCTCCGTCTTCAGAGAAATCCGGCTGGCGGTAATCGTGGCGACACATCCATTTGTGAAGCGTACGCGCGCATTGGCTATGTCCTCGTGCTCCGAACTCACGGCTGCACCAACCGCATCGACCTGCTCAATGGGGCTTTCAACAATGGCCAGGATCAGATCAAGGTCATGAATCATCAGGTCCAGAATGACCGATACATCGGTCCCGCGCGGCTTGAACGGGGCGATTCGCGTTGCTTCTATATAAAGCGGCCGTGTAATCCGTTGTGTGATGGCTTCATATTCGGCTGAATATCGAAGCAGATGACCAACCTGCAAAATGCGGTCGGCGGTTCGGGCCAGCGTGATCAGTTCATCAGCTTCGGCAAGCGTGGCGGCCACAGGCTTTTCAACAAGAACATGTTTTCCGGCTCTGAGCGCCCCTGCTGCCAGAGAAAAATGCAATTCAGCCGGCGCGGCTATAATGACGGCTTCAACCTCCGCCATGAGATCATCTGCAGAATCAAAGGCTCTGGTGCCGACCTCCGACGCAACGGCTACAGCCTTTTCCCGATCGGGATCAAACACACCAATCAGGGCTTCACTGGTTAGCGCCGCTGATTTCAGCGCATGAAAGCGGCCAAAATGCCCGCACCCGATGAGCCCCGTCCGGAGAACATTGTCCCCTTTGTGCGCCACCGGAGTATTTTTTCTGAACATATTCTGCCTCTGTCATCCTGCGCTCTGGCTGCTTCAGCCCGCCTCAGGTTTCAGGCAAAAAGCAATTATCGTCCAGGGAGAAATATACCGGAGCATAATTCCCGGCCTGGTCATGACACGCGACAGACCTAACGCACTGATCGGTAATATGGGACTCCCAGCGCGGCAGGGGCGGCCATCACACGTCGCATACGCTTCCACAACACGACCGGCAGGATAATAAACGCCAGTGTTCCAAGATAAGGCAGCATATTCAGCACCGGCGCGGCAATGGGCCAGCCCCGCGCCTGGCCAAGGAACCCGATGGCCGTGATGAGTCCGAATAACAGGCCGGCTGCTGCTGCATTAAACGGCCTGTATCCGGCAAAAATAACAAGAGCCACCGCAATCCATCCGCGACCGGAAACCATGCCTTCGGACCAGCTTGGAATCACAGCCAGGCTGAGATAAGCGCCCGCAGCACCGGCAAGAGCAGCCCCGACAACCACGTAACAGAAGCGCATGGCCACGACCGGAATTCCGGCGGCATCCGCAGCTGCCGGATTTTCTCCGACCGCACGCATATTAAGACCATGACGGGTATGAAACAGTAACCAGTGAAAAAAAGCCGGCAGCAGCAGATAAACTGGCACCACCAGCAGGTTCTGCGCAAAAAAAGCAGGACCAATGACTGGCAGGGAACCCAGCACCGGAATGCGGACAGGCGCGAACGTGACTGGCGCCGGCATTCCAGCCACGGAGTGGCCAATTGTAGCGGAGAGGCCCAGCCCGAGGAATGTAATTGCCAGCCCGCACAACACCTGGTTAGCGCGCATCACGACCGCCGCAAATGCAAAAACAGCTCCACCCAGCGCTCCCACAGCGAGAGCTGCCAGCAAACCAGCCCACGGGTCAGGAACTGCCATGACCGTCACAATCGCAGTGGCCGCACCAAGCGACATAAGACCTTCGACACCCAGATCAGTGACTCCGACACGTTCAGCCAGCACCTCTCCTATCGCCGCAAGAGAGAGAACGCCTCCTGCGAGAACGGCGGTAGAGAGAAGGCCTGTGAGCAAAGCGATCATGTCGTTACCTTCGGGGTCGCAACCGGGGCAGAAGGTGGCAGGCGCACAGCCGGCGTGACCGGACGATAGTGAGCCAGTTCATCACCTATTGCGATCAGAAGCAGAACAAGGCCGGTAATAGCCAGCACAACTGTCGCCGCAAGCTGCCTGGTCTGGAGAACGATTGCTGCATCGAGAATCAGGGCCATCAGCAATGCGGCAGGAATGACTGCTAGACACGAACGCCGTGCCAGAACTGCAACCACAATACCCAGATAACCAAAATTATCAGCCATACCGCCTTGCAGACGGTGAACCGTTCCGGCCACTTCAAACATGCCCGCAAGCGCGGCGAGTGCCCCTGAAAGCAGCATGACAGCAATAATGCGCGCGCGCGTTGGCATACCCGCATACCGCGCGGCTCCCGGGTTGGCGCCGCTGATGCGTACTTCGTAGCCCCAACTCGTCCAGGTCATGATCGCGGCCAAGCCGCCTGCAACCAGGAGAGCAATCGGGAACCCCCAGTGAACGACGCCCCAGAACTCGGGAATGGCGACATGGATACGCCCTGTCGAAGCCAGCGCTCCGGTCACGCGATCCCGCCATGGCCCGGTAGCCAGCCAGTACGTCAGCAGCCCGGCAACGAAATTCAGGAGGAGAGTGGTAATAATCTCATTTACACCGGCATAGGCGCGGGCAAGTGTCGGCACTGCGATCCAGGCCACGCCACAGAGCATCGCGGTTACCGCCATCACTGGCAGAACAACAATCGGCGACCCGGGCATATAAAGGCCAACTCCGGCCGCTCCGATAGCTCCGAGATAAAATTGCCCCTCTCCGCCGATGTTCCACAGCCCGATCCGGCTTGTGACCGTGACGGCGCTACCTGTGAGAATGAGCGGCGTCATGAACAGGGCAAGATCCTCAAGCCCGAAACGTGACCCTATGGTGGATTTCAGAACCAGAACCGCCAGTTCAAACACATTACGGCCAGAAAGAGCCAGCAACAGGCCAATGATAAGAGCCGCAGCGACAAGAGCGGCGGCACGCCATGCCAGCACAAGACGGGCTGGCGCCGTGGGAAATCTCTGGAAACGCGTCACGAGAGAATCGCCCCCTCTGCGACGGACATTTTTGTTTCCGACGTTTCCGTGCGCCCTCCCATCAGCAGGCCGATCCGTTCAATATCTGCTTCGGCAGCATCCAGGACGGCCATCAGACGCCCATGACACAGAACACCGATTCTGTCGGAGAGATTCAGGAGTTCTTCCAGATCTTCTGAAACGACAACAATACCGACGCCCTGATCCCGTAAGTCCGCGAAATAACGATGCATCGTCGCGATAGCCCCGATGTCCAGCCCCCGGCTCGGATAAGCGGCCACAAGCAGGCGTCTGGCAATCCGGATTTCCCTGCGGGCGACAAGACGTTGCTGGTTGCCCCCGGAAAGATTGCGAACTGGCATGGCAAAATCGGGAATATTCACCTCAGCGATATTCGCGATCTCCCGGGCAAGTTCCAGTGCGGCCTCTGCGTGATAGAATCCATGCCCCCCGATCGGAGGCTGTTCGTATTCCCGCAAAACCATATTGTCAGTGATACTGAGAGATGGAGCGAGAGCACTGTGAAGACGATCCTGCGGGATATGACCAACACCCTGTCGCGCGAAAGCAGCGGCTCCGGGCTCCGCCGGAGCACCGCCGAGCAGAACGGTTCCTCTGCCCGGCGGCGTCAGCCCGGTCAGAACTTCCGTCAGTTCTCGCTGTCCATTCCCCGCCACCCCGGCGATACCAAGAATCTCTCCTCCGAACACATCCAGAGTGACATCTGAGAGTGTTGTCACTCCGCGATCATCACGCACGCTGACGTCGCGCAGGCTGAGTTCCGGAACTGTTCCGCGAGGCGCAGCTCCTTCGGAGCGAAGCAAAAGATTTTGCCGGACCACTTCGCGCCCGACCATAGTGGCCGCCAGCATCCTGGGTGCACAGTCTGCCGTATCCCAAGTACCGATTTTCCGGCCACCGCGCAGAATCGTAACGCGATCTGAAATTTCCATCACTTCGTCGAGTTTATGACTGATGATGATGACGGCATTGCCTTCCGCGCGAAAAGCTCGCAAAGCACGAAACAGATCCCGCGCTTCCGATGGTGTCAGCACCGCCGTGGGCTCATCGAGAATCAGCAGCCGTGCCTTCCGCGCGAGCACGCGGAGAATCTCCACACGCTGCTGTTCACCTGCGGATAGATCCTCCACACGCGCTGACGGATCAACCGGAAATCCAAAACGCTCAGAAAGTTCCTGTGTGCGGGCCTCAAGAACAGCAGGAGAAGCATTCCGGGGCGTCTCCGACCATCCCAGATGGATATTTTCCGCCACAGTAAACGCCGGCACCAGTTTGAAATGCTGATGCACCATACCGATTCCGGCTTTTATCGCCTCCTGAGGAGAGGAAAACTGCACGCCGTAACCGTCAAAAATCATTTCTCCCGCATCTGCCAGATAGATGCCGGTAACAACATTCATCAGGGTCGATTTGCCGGCTCCATTTTCTCCCAGGAGTGCGAGAATTTCACCCGACAGGACATCCAGACTGACGTCTTCATTCGCAATGACGCCTGGAAAATATTTGGCTATGCCAACCAGTTGCAAAACAGGCGGTGTTCCCGGCGCGACAGGAGGCGGCCTCATCCCCGCAGGACTCACGCGATCAGCCAAGACCGGTCATCCCCTGCACGCCCCAGTCCCATTGATAGATCGTGTCATCATCCATGACGACACCGGCGGGTACCCGGACGGCTCCGCTATTGTCACGGATTGGCCCGCGAAACGGATTATAACCTGCGAGGATACGTGATCGCATCTCATCGGCACGAGTTGCGATTTCAGGCGGCACGGTCTCACCCCACGAATCGCGGTCAACCCCGTTTGCAAGGGTGAGGAAACGAGGCGCCGCATGCCATGTGCCGTTCAGCCTTGCTTTGACCTGCTCGACATAGAATCGGGAAAAATCAAGGACCACAGAACTGACATAGGCCTTCGGGCCGAATTGCCGCATGCCAAGATTCCACATTGCCGCCTTGATCCCGCGACTCTCCGCCACTCTCAGATAGGCAGGCTCATCAGTAATACCGCACAGAAAATCACAGCCACTATCTACCAGAGCACTGGCCGCCTGTGTTGCGGCCTGCGGGTCAAACCATGAGTTGATCGCAATAGCATTCATTGTACAGGCCGGATTCACAGACTGCGCACCGAGCAAGGTCGCATTCGCGCTGGCATAGACCGACGGGACCGGAAACGTACCGACGTAACCGAGCTTCCCGGTCTTTGTCATCAGACCGGCGGCAATACCGATAATGTAACTGGCATACCAGTGTGTTATATAAAACCAGCCAAGATTATCTGTGACTGTATGCCCGTCACACTCCAGAAAAGCGACCCCAGGCGCGCGATCAGCAACATCTTTGATGAAATCACCATAATTGGACGTGGCGATAACCATCTGCGCCCCTTCGGCCACGAATTGTCGAAAAATCCGTGTTGCATCGGCGGAGTAAGGCACGCTCTCGACATAAACCAGCCTGAGTTTCGGAAAAGCCTTACGAACGGCCTGCACGCCAAGATCATGCGCGGTTGTCCATCCTCCGTCGGTAATCGGCCCGGTATGACCGAATGCAATCAGCGCGTTTTCTTCCGCAACGGGCGCGAAAGAGTCTGACGCTGACCTGTCAGCGGCCCGCATACCTCCGGGCACCAGAAAGCTGCCCGCGACTCCCGCACCAAGACCGGAAACCAGATCGCGACGCCCTAAGCCACGTGGTCGTAATAACCGGTCACGCCTGAAAGCGTCATAGCCGCCACATTTCAGATACTCCGTCATGAAGGTTCCCCCCGGTCCCTTCATGAGCGTGCACTCCCGTCACAACTCATATATCTCCTCCATCGCAGTGTGACACAATCAGACTGACATCCGCCGTATCGTTTTGCGATCGTTGTGATTCATTTGTCGGTCAATTGTCGCAATCAGGCAAGTCCGTCACTCTGCACCATTGCAATACCGACATCAGACAAGCGCGTTTCTGCCTCATGAACAGATCCGATCCCCCTGCAAGCATCCATAATGACAAAAGTATCGAAGCCAGTTTTCTGCGCATCTTTCGCAGTGGCAGTTACACAGACGTCAAGAGCCAGACCCGCTATGAACACGCGGGCAATACCAAGGCCGTCCATAAGGGAAGAAAGGCCGGTTGTACGTCCTGCATTATCAAAGAACGCTGAATAACTGTCACTCTCTTTATACCGGCCCTTACGAAGAATGATGCTGATAAATTCATCACTTAGCAGAGTGGCCAGCTCGGCGCCCTGTGTCCCGGCGACACAATGTTCTGGCCAGAGCCCCCCCGATCCGACAAAAGACATATGCTCCACCGGATGCCAGTCCTGTGTCGCAATGACAGCGCCAAAAGGTAGTCGCCCCAGCCGGTTAATAACAGAAATAATCTCGTCGCCTCCAGGCACGGCGAGGGAACCTCCGGGCAGAAAATCATTCTGCACATCGATAATAAGAAGCGCATCCTGCGGCTTAACAGTGATCATGTCGATCAGAATAACGCTTGTGAATTTTCTTCGATACCGAGATGATGCCAGCACATGAAATCAACTAAAAAAATAACCTGCGAACAAAATACCTGAAATGGAAAGTTCTCCGGTCACTGGCTGGCAACCGCTGATGTTTGCGTCTGACTTGTCCGACGCGACAGTGAAAGCAGCGCAGATCGGAGCACAAAAACTGGCTATCTGGCGCGATTCGTACGGCAAGATCCAGGCTGTCGAGGATCGCTGCCCCCATCGCAACATGCGGCTCAGTCTGGGTTTTGTGCGGGGAGATATGCTGACATGCCTGTATCACGGCTGGCGTTTCGACGAGCACGGACAATGTCGTGCGATTCCGGCTCATCCCGATATTACACCTGACGACACGACCAGTGTGACGACATTTCCGGCAGTCGATTACTGCGGAATTATCTGGGGTCTGACGAACAAAACTGACACCCGGCAAAGCCCGGCAGAAGAGTGGCATCTGCCGTCGGTTAAGACCGTCACTCCCGTGCGCACATTATTGATCCAGGTCCCGCTAAAGATTGCCATGAAGCAATTTGGATCTGTGCCAGGTCGCAGCGTCCGCCTGTCAGAAACAACCGGCAACGGGTCAATATTACCCCTGCTGCTCGTCGCACGATCCATTGGTCAGAACGCAACACAACTGCACGTCCTGCTCGAAGACGTGGCAGCGTCGGAAACATGCGAGCAGGCTTCCTTGTGGGCAATAAATTTTCTCAGCATGGCGGAGCGTAATTACGCAGAGACGGATCAGAATACGTGATCTGATTCTGCGCCAGACAGTTACTACCATCCAGCCCCTCATCTATGCGGCGTATCTATAAAATATATCTATTGCAGATATAACTGATTAATATCACAATCGGAATGTCAGTCAGAACACCGGCATTATGTTGATCTCAGCCTGGGGGAAAATATTTTCCGTTCTGCCTTTGCCCGGCAAACCCGCGCGGATATGAATCTCTTCCAGATTTTCCATACTAAATTTCTCACGCGGAATATTAGCTTTTTGCGTCGTAAATCACTGCGCCTCCTGATCGCAAGCATCACAACCGGAAAGTCCATTATCTATCGGAGATTCCCATTTTTCCAAAGTTACGGAAAATTATATGATGCAGTTACCTGAAAAATTCCGTCAGTCTTTATATTGCGATGTGTGAGACCCTGCTCTATGGCTGGCCTGACTTCATTTATTCATGATTTCTTCCGGAGCCATCATAGTGTTTCTGATTGGAAAATTGCTGACGATAGCTATGCTTCCAACAGCTTTTCTTATCGAAACTCTTCTTTTAGGCCTGATCTTTTATCGATTTCGGTCAGGACGATTCCTCATTATGGCTGCGGCATCCGGACTTGCTATCTGCCTTGTCTTTCCGGTTGATCAATGGGCTATCAGACCACTGGACGATCGCTTTCCACAAGTAAAAATGCCTCCGGCACATATTGACGGCATTATCGTGCTAGGGGGATCTGTTGACGATGTAACAAGTGAAGATCGACAAACACCCGTTACAGGTACAGCTGGTGATCGGCTGACTACCTTTGCCATCCTGGCCCGCCATTATCCCAATGCAAAGCTGCTATTTACCGGTGGTTCTGGCGATATTGTTCAGGGTATAACCAACGAGGCAAAATGGGTTCATATTCTGTTTGACGGTCTCGGTCTGCCTCCGGACCGGGTCATATATGAAAATCATTCACGTACAACCAGAGAGAACGCTACAGAAAGCTTTGCTCTCATTCATCCCAAACCTGATGAGACATGGATTCTGGTGACCTCAGCGAGCCACATGCCGCGCTCGGTAGGTGTATTCCGTAAGGCTGGCTGGCATATTATTCCATGGCCTGTCGGTTACATGTCCCGGGACAGGCTGAAAAGCTACACTTTATCGCTTGGTACACGCATGGCCATTCTCGACTGGGCCGCTCATGAATGGATTGGCATGGTAGCTTATCGTGCTCATGGCTGGACAGACGCATTATTCCCGGGACCAGTGCCCCCGAAACACTAGTAATCAAAGAAGCGGAATGAAGATATGATCCATGAAAATATTCAAATCAAAAACACTATTTCGGAAACAAATAATTCCATCAGAAAACTCTCCCCTTTTCGACTTCTGACCGAAAGCCAGACAAAGCTGGTCAAGGATATTGTGAATTTTTGCGAACACCACATCCGTGACAACCACGCTGCGCTCGTGATCGAAGGAGATGCCGGAACAGGAAAAAGTCTTGCTCTCAATACAGCTTTTACTCGCATTCAGACCGAAGCCAGGCAGGAAAAAAATTCTCCTTTATACGAAACGCAGAATATTCTGCTCGTAAATCACCCCGAAATGATTAAGCTTTACCGAAATATCTCGACAAATATTTCTGCCTTGCGACGCAAGGATTATGAACGACCAACAACATTCATCAATACAGCACAAAAATCTGACAGAGCCTGAATCAGAAAGCGGCTTGATTGATTTTTCGCAGAACTCTGCGGATATGGGCAATCATCAACCATGCGCAGGATGACGAGATTGTTGTCTCGACATCCTTCGTGA
>NZ_WOTA01000046.1 GCF_011516825.1 Acetobacter oeni
GCGCCGGTCTCTCATCACCCCGATATTATGCGGAGCAGAAACCAGCCCAAACCCGCAGAAAACCACCATCGAGGATCACCCACTCCGCATAATCCCGGACTCCACATAATCGACCCGGCCGACGAAGACGCGGTGACTGGGGGCATTTTCGTTCAGGCGCGTGGTCTCGGGGGCGATGCGGACGTTGGGGGTCTGGAGCGAGAGGGTGACGATCTCGCCGTTATATCCGTTGCCGACTTTCTTGAAGGTGCCGATGGTAGCCATGATACTGCTCCGTGATCTCTGTTACCGAGCCCGCACCATTGCGGCCTCGATGGCGATCGGACAGACGGAGGCGAGCGGCGGCGCATCCCGTAGGGACCGAAGCGCAGCGGAGGACGGCGGGACGGAATTTTCTTGTTTCGCGAGGAATGACGGCGCAGCCGTCAGGGGAAGAAAATTATGGACCGCTGTTGCGCCATGGCCGATCGAGGCGCAGCCGACCTTCGGCTAGATCAGCCATCTTGAGAGGCGGCATGCGTGCGCGGCCCGACAGAGCACACATCACGGAGACTATGGCCACCCGCGCCCCACGCAAGTGTCGGCCAGGAAGGGGAAGGCATCGTCATGCCCTGCTTCCGACCCTGCACACGCCCCGTTCCGGGACTGCGTTTCGCACGGACACGCCCTGCCTTCCGGGATTCCACCGGCCGATGCTGACAGGAAGCGCTGGACGTCCACGCTCCAGGGAAAGAGCACCTTCAGCCAATATGCTGCAATCAGGGCCTCATCGATCGCTCCTGCCATACCCTCCTGACAGCGAGGCGGCCAGATGCGAAAGCCCCCGATCCTGTCCTGCCTCGCCGGTTGCCAGAGCGGTGTCAGACCCGCGCGATATTGCCGCCGGACGGTCCGGGTGGGGCCACGGTTGTAAAGCGGATGAAAGCGGTGACGCCCACCGCGATCGCGCCGATGATGGAGAAAAAGAGCTGCCACGCCGGAGACGGCATCAGCATCTGGGCGATCCCATGTGTCGTGCTGTAGCCCATGATAATGGCGGGCACCGTATAGAGCAGGACGATCAGCAGCTTGAGCCACATCCACGGCACCAAGGCGAAGGCGACCTGGCCAATAACGAAGGTTGCAGCGCCCGCGACGAAACCGACGATGATCCCGCCGACAACACCAGCACCCGCACCATACGCCCAGAACCCGGCCATCAGACCCATGGCGCAGGGCAGGGCGAAGACTGCCACGGTAAAGAACAACCAGCACAGGAAGCCAATGCCGGCGACGAGCAGGAAGGGAGCAAGGATGAACATGGCGGCGGTCTCCGTGCAACCGACAATGTCGGACGGTCGCGCCTGCCACCACCACCACGGCGCAACCCGCATTATAGCGCAGATGATACGGTGACCGGAACGAAAATCCGCGCGGCTTACGTCCCGCCGGTGACGATATCATCGAAATCTATCGCTGGTATGCGGACGTTGCGGTCAATCAGGTCGAGCGTTATTGCCTTCCCCCGTGATCCGGTGGCGTTGCGAAGAACCTTGCGATCCATAGCACCTGGTGCTACATAGGAGGTCATGACCAATGCCGAGCCATCCCAGCGGGCATTCAAGACCGCCTGGTTCGCCAGGGCGGCCCGGAAAGCTCGCATCAAAGACGATGAACTCTGCAAAGCGATCCGGGAGGTCATGAAGGGTCAGGCCGTCGATCTGGGTGGTGGTGTCTTCAAGAAGCGCCTGAACAAGAACCTGCATCGCAGCATTATTCTTGCGAAAGGCGGTCGATACTGGATCTACGCCTATCTGTTCGCGAAGAAGGACCGGGACAATATCGATAGCGATGAACTGGAAGACTTCCGGACCCTCGCCAAAGCCTATGCCGTGCTGACCGGGGAACAGGTCGAACGGCTTTTGAAGGATCGAGACCTGACGGAGATATGCCATGGCGATGAAGAGAAAAAATAGCTTCCGGAGCGACATTTCCGAGGCCATTCATTCCGGGGCGGTAATGCTGCACAAGGTCGGCGCGCTCGACAAGGCGACGATGCGTGATTTTGACACGCGCCATCTGGTGGTGCCCCCTGCGATCGAGCCGATCGAGATCAAGCGTCTCCGCGAGGCGAACAATGTCAGCCAGCCGGTCTTCGCGCGGTATCTGAACACGAGCGAAAGCACGGTCGAGAAGTGGGAGAGCGGCGCCAAACGGCCGAGCGGGATGGCGCTCAAGCTGTTGAGCGTCATTCAGAAGCACGGTCTTGAGGTTCTTGCCTGAGACGCTGGCTTGCGGGGAAGGAGAGAGCGCTCACGCGCCGCCTCCGAACCGCAGGACCGGGATACCGAGCCGCTTTGCCTTGTCGGCCAGATTTTCCTGGATGCCTGAACCGGGGAAGACGATGACGCCGATCGGCATAGTGTCGAGCAGCGCATCGTTACGACGGAAGGGCGCGGCCTTGGCATGCCTGGTCCAGTCCGGCTTGAAGGCGATCTGCACGATATCGCGGTGATCGGCCCAACGTGAGGCAATGAACTCAGCACCTTTGGGCGAGCCACCGTGGAGCAGCACCATGTCGGGATGCTTGGCCCGCACCTTATCCAGCCGGTCCCAGATCAGGATATGGTCGTCGAAGTCCAGGCCCCCGGTCACGACCACCTTGGGGCCGGGCGGGACCAGCAACTCGCCCTCGGCGCGGCGTCGGGCGTTGAGGAAATCGCGGCTGTCGATCATGGAGGCCGTCATGGTGCGACGTGACACCAGCGAGCCGGCCTTCGGACGCCACGCGCTCAGGGTCAGGCGCTCGAACTGCTCCTGCGCCTCGTCGCGGAAGATCTCGTAGGCGTTGCGGCGCTCGATCAGGGTCAGCCCTTCGGCGATCAGCCGCTCCAGTTCCACCGAGCGGATCTCGCTGCCATCCTGTTCCTGCTGGCTCCGTTTCTGCGCCTGCTCGTTGCGGTCAAGCTCACGCTCAACCTGGCCGACCATGCGGTGGAAGATGTTCACGGTGGACCAGAGCAATGCTTCGAGATCGGCTTCCAGCCGTGTGTCGGTCAGCGTCGCAGCGATGGCGTCGAAGATGTCGGCCACAGCACCCCCGATGCGCTGCGCTTCGGGTAGCGGCCTGGGGTCCGGCTCGTCCGCGAAGGGACGGTAGCCATACATCTGGAGTTCGGTCAGCACATGCGCGGTGGATGAAGCGGCGTGCGGCGGTTCGAAATCGTCGGTCATGCGGGTCATGAGGCTGTCCTCCCAGGTCTCCGGCTGCGCCCTTCGCGGCCTTTCCGGGGGCGGACAGCGGCAGACCAGGGACGGGCCGGAACCGCGCGCTGGCGCGCGGCCGCAGCACAGCGAAGGATGGCAGGGGGCCGGCTATTTTGCCTCGCGATGTAAAGCGCCCCCACAGGGCGCGACGGAAAATAGCCGGCTCACGCCATTGAAGGCCCGGCCCGGCTGACGCCCGCTCCCCACTTGAAAGGCCGGGGCGCGGACCTGCCGGACGGGAGGCAGGACAGGCCCGCCGACAGAAGACGGCCCCCCCACTCCTCTTTCCGGCCCGCTCAGGTATCGGCGGCCTCCAGAAAGCGTGCCACGTCCGCTGGCGCGAGTTGCGGATGCAGGATCGCCCGCAGCGCGCCGCGTCCCAGCGCACGGAGATCATCATTGAAATCGCCCAGCCGTGGCGACAGGCCGATCAGTTCGATCCCGGCGTCACCCGCGCGGGCGTGCAGCGTCGCCAGCGCCTGATCCCCGGCCGGATCGTCGTCGCGCAGGACGTAGAGACGGCGTAGCAGCGGCGGAAAGATCAGGGCAGCGAGATGTGCCGAAGACAGGCAGGCGGCCAATGGCAGATCGGGCAGAACCTGCCGCAGCGAAAGCACCGTCTCGATGCCTTCCCCGGCGGCGAGCACGTCGGATGCCACCCCGAAGCGCACGGCATGACCGAGCAGCCCGCCCAAGGCACGGCGCGGATGGTCGACCGGTGCCTTGCCACGGCCGTCCGCCGCCAGCCAGGTGCGATGCACACCGGTCAGAGTGCCGTCGAGGTCGGTGACAGCGGCGATCATGGCGGGCCAGGTCTCGGTCAGACCGTCCTCGTCCGGGCGGTAAAAGCAACGCGGATGGAAGCGCAGGGCTTCGGTTCCGTGCAAAAGCGTAATATCGCGTCTACGGAGATACGCGTCTACGGATGTGCCTATGATCGGCCCGGACATGGCCCAGAGCCGTCGTGCCGCTTCGGAAGAACTGGCGGAAGCACGCTCACGGGCAGGTCGGTCCTGTGACGGCGGCACTGGGTCAGGATGCGGCAGGCTGAGGAAGGCGCGTGCCTCGTCGGCCACGTCGCGGAAATCCACCAGGCCGAGGCTTTCGCGGATCACGTCGAGCAGGTCGCCATGCTCACCCGACTGAGCGTCCGTCCATTTTCCCGCCCTGCCGTTGGCGGTGTCGTGGAGCCGGACGAACAGCGACCGGCCGGGCGTATTGCGCACGTCACCGACCAGCCAGTAATTGCCGTGACGGCGACCGGCGGACAGATACTGCCGGCACACCGCCTCCGCGTTCTCCGCCAGCCGACGGGCGAGATCGCCTGCATCATGCAAGGTCATCGCCCTGCCCTCCTGTGTCGGGATTGCCTCCGTCCAGGGCGATCGCCAGCCAGCGATCGGTGGTCATCCATGAAATCGTTTTGCGCCTGCCAAGGTCAAGCAGATGCGCACCGCCGCTGAAGGCGCCTATCCGGGGACGTGAGGCCGTATTGGCCCACTGGAATCCCCATCGGCCCCGCAACCGGAATATTCGCGCACAGCGTAGCACGAATTCCACCACCTGATGCGGATCTCCGATCGTCTCATCGTGCATCCAGAGTTTCGTGCCGCCATATTCGGGCACGATCGATAGGACAAAACCGTCAGAGGGTGGATCTTCCGCCGCCAGTTCGTCCATGAACGCATTGTAGAGGTCGAGCGCCTTTGCGGCATTGTCCACTGTGCCCACATCGAGAACGCAGGAAAAATGCGTGAAGAAATCAGCCATCGGAAAAACTCCCGAAACGAAAAAGCCCGGCGCAGTGGCCGGGCTCGTAAAAACGTCTTTACGGAAAAGCGTGCAGTCGTCTTTCAGGACGCACGCTCCATCAGCCTGCGGGCCTTCTCCTCCAGATCCAGCCGCGTGTCCTGATTGGCCTTTGTCCGCGCCAGCGCCGTGATCCCCTGCACGAAATCGAACACGCTCTCCGGCTTGCGCCCTTCCTCATGCAGCACGGTTTCGATGATCTTCGTTGTCTCTGGCTTCGAGAACCCGCGACGACGCAGGAAACTTTCGCGGTCCTCGTCGGTTTTCGCCACCAGCGCCTTGCGCGAGGCCTGAATGCCCGAGACGAACGAGGCCGGGCTGGCTGTGGCGAAGTTCCGTAGCGCCGGTGTCGCCTGATGCACGAAGCGTGAGGCTGCAAACTTGCTATGCCGGATCGTGATCTGTTCGAAATTTTCGACGCCCCACAACATACGATTTTGACACGCTCCGCGCAGGTAGAATGACGCAATGCCGAGGCTCTTGCTGCCGACTTCTGAATTCCATGCATAGAAACCCCGGAAATAGAGATCGGGCTCACCATTGGGCAGGCGTCCCGCCTCAATCGGGTGTGTATCGTCGACGAGAAACAGGAACACATCGCGATCCGATGCGTAGAGCGTCGTGGTTTCCTTCGTAATGTCCACATAGGGGTTATGGGTCATGGTGGCCCAGTCGATCACACCGGGCACCTTCCAGTTGGTATCGCCGGTGCCATCACCGGCGATCTTGCGCACCGCGCCCACCAGTTCATGGTCCCAGATACGACCGTAATCGGGACCAGTTAAAGCACGCAGTTCGACGCGCCCGTCCTCGGTTTCCAGCGTCTTGACCAGTTCGGCCCGGTGCGACAGCAACCCGTGCTGCAGGTTGATTGCCGCCAGCGGAGCCGGAAGATTGCGCAGGTACGACGAGGGGGCACCAACCAGGCTGCACATCTGGCCAAAGGACCAGTGTGTGGGAGCAATCGGGTCATTCTGCCCCGGCACGGTCAGGGTCAGGCGCTCGGCATTGTCGCGGCTCGCCTCCACTCGGATGGCGCGGCTTTCTACCGTGCGGGCCGTAGCCCGATCCGCACGCGCCAGCGTGGCGGCATGCAGCTCGGACAGCGAGAGATACCGCTCATCATCGGGGCGCGAGAACCATTCGGACGAGACGCGGGCACTACGCTTCCCGCGCGAAGGATCGATCCGGAAGCCGCCGGACGCCGCACCACGGAACGCAGGGGGCAGGATGGTGGTTGTAGTCATGGAAAACTCTCCTCTGATGCCAGTTATTCGGCACAGAAGGCGAAGCCACCCTCTTCCTCTGATCACCACTTCCCACGCGGGATCTCATCCAACCGCAGAAACACCTGGCCCCTCATTCCGGAACACGGCGTCCCCGTCACCTACCGGAAATCACGACTGCAATGGGGGGGAAACAGACAGTCGGCTATCGGGATAGAGTTACCGAAAACAGCCTTTCGCAGTGTTCACATTCATGGCAGGGAGTAGAGCTATTCAGGTGATTTCGCCTACTTCACGACAAGTATCACGTCGGCGGCTAAATATTTTCTATAGTTCAAATGCAAGTTCCTTCCATTGGAAGGAACTTGCGGGAAAAATAGGGTATCAGCGAGCAAGCGGATAATCCGTATAGCCTTCTGCACCCTGCGAGTACCAGGTGCGGATATCGTCCTTGTTCTGGGGCAGATTGTCTTCCAGACGACGCACGAGGTCCGGATTGGCGAGGAAAGGCCGACCAAACGCAATGGCGTCCGCAACACCGGTAGCGACTGTCTCGATCGCTTCTTCCCGTGTGTAGTCCTGATTCAGAACCAGCGGCTTCCTGAAGACTTCGCGGATCGGACCATGCAGCTTGGGCTGGTCGGTCTTGCCGAACGTGCCGTTCGGTCCGGGCTCGCGCAGTTCAAGGAAAGCGATATCGAGGTCATTCAGCAGCTTTGCGGCCGGCACAAAAACCTGCCCTGGATGACTGTCGATGCAGCCCTGCGTATCGCCATTGGGGGACAGCCTTACTGACGTTTTGTGCGCGCCAATCGTTGCGATCACGCGTTCGGTGACTTCACGCAGGAAGCGGATGCGGTTTTCCGGCGAACCGCCATATTCGTCGGAACGATGATTGGTGCCGTCCCGCAGAAATTCGTCGATCAGATAACCGTTGGCGGCATGAATCTGCACACCGTCAAAGCCTGCCTGAAGGGCATTGCGAGCAGCATTTTCGTAGTCGTTCAGGATGCGGGCAATGTCCTCCTTGGTGAGAGGGCGGGCGACTTCGGGAGCCTGCTTGCCATCGTACGTATGGAGGGCTTCAGGCGCTTTTGTCGCCGAGCAGGACACAGGTTGCTGGCCCGTCACGCTGGAATGAACCATCCGACCCATATGCCAGAGCTGGGCCACAATCTTTCCGCCCTTGGCGTGAACTGCGGCGGTGATGGGCTTCCAGGCTTCCACCTGTTCCTGCGACCACAGGCCCGGCGCATACGGCCAGCCAAGACCTTCGCGGCTGATCCCGGTCGCTTCTGAGATGATCAGACCGGCTCCGGCCCGTTGCGCGTAATATTCGGCCATGATGGGGGTGGGCACATGATCACGGGTGCTCCGACCGCGTGTCAGCGGCGCCATGAGAATTCTGTTTTTGGCGTAAATGCTTCCCAGTTCAATCGGCTCAAACAGGCTGGTCATGACAGATCCTTCTTAAAAGACGCAGTTCCTATGAATTTGGGAAGCCTCACGAGGAATACAACAGAAGGCTTACCACCTCGTCTGACTTGAGGTGAGCACTGCCTGTCTGCTTAATTGGTGAAGCCGACAGGCAGATTTGGAGGGTACCGACTTCGTGCTGGATGCTCTCGAGCAGGCTCTGTGCCAGAGGCGACCTGAGGGAAAAGTGACCCACCATTCCGACCGCGGCTGTCAATATGTGTCCATTCTCTACACGCAAAGACTGGCTGAAGCGGGGCTCGTTGCTTCTGTCGGCAGTGTTGGGGATTCCTATGATAACGCCTTGGCAGAGACCATTAACGGACTTTACAAAACCGAACTCATCTATCGGCAGGGGCCATGGAAAAACAGGGAAGCTGTTGAACTGGCAACACTTAAATGGGTCGACTGGTTCAATAATCGGCGGCTCCTGTCCTCCATTGGAAACATCCCGCCAGCAGAAGCTGAGGCACGCTTTTATGCACAACAGAAATCACATGCATTAGCCGCTTAAATCAGATAAAAAACGTCTCCACAAAACCCGGGGCAATTCATGCCTCGCACGCACCGGCAAGGCGGGAGCGCGATGCGTTCTGTGGATATGCCTTGCTGACGAGGAACGTTCCGGCCCGCTTGACCGTTACTTTGCCAAATGATATCTGTCCGTTTAACTTGAGGAGTCGATGATGCCCAAACTTGCGCTGTATGTGCCACTGAAGGCCAAGCCCGGAAAAGCGCGCGATGTCGCCAATTTCCTGACCTCGGCATTGCCGCTCGTTCAAGCCGAGCCGGGCACTCTGACCTGGTATGCGATCGAGGAAGGTCCCGGTGCGTACGCGATCTTCGATACGTTCGACACAGAGGAGGATCGGCAGGCCCATCTTGACGGCAAGGTTGCCGCCGCGCTGATGGAGAAGGCGGAAGAACTGTTCTCGGAACCGCCGCAGATTCACAAGTTCACCCTGCTGGCCGCGAAATAGCGGAGTGGTCGGCACCCCAAGCTGCCGTACGACTGCACGGTTAGGGTCGCCTGCCCTCGGGAATGGACGACCCCGCCGGCTCTGGAACTAAATAGAAGAATACGACAGGCCATCCGCGATAGTGGATGGCCTTGTCTTTTGCGCTTATCCGGCCTTTTGATGCTGCTGCTGATAAGTCGGCGTTGATGTGTTGCGTTATCATGGCGCCGTTGGTTTCGCAGGAACTTCTTTAGGTCATCAATCTGCCGCTTTTTAGATCGTCCTGGCCCTGGCAATCGAAAAGCCGCCGTAAATCGATCCGAGAACTGCCGAACGGGAAGGAACCGTTCAGGCGTCAGGCGGTTTAGGAGACAGACATTGGTTGGAAAGGTGCCATGCTATGCGCCTTTGCGCTGGTTCGGATCATCAGCAAGCTCTCGATTTGATGACGCCCAGATCAGAGCTACAAAAGGAGAAGATCCGTGAAAGCTGTCGTGTACAACGGGCCCAAAGACGTTTCCGTCGATACCATCGATGATCCCAAGATCGAAAAGCCGACCGATGTTATCATCCGGCTGACGACGACCAACATCTGCGGGTCGGACCTTCACATGTACGAGGGCCGCACTAGCTTCGAGAAGGGCAGGGTCTTTGGCCACGAAAACCTTGGCGAAGTCATCGAAGTCGGCGCTGCCGTAGATCGGATTAACAAGGGCGATCGCGTCTGCATGCCGTTCAACGTCGGTTGCGGGTTCTGCGAAAATTGCGAACGCGGTCTGACGGGTTTTTGCCTCACGACCAATCCTGGGACCGCCGGCGCAGCGTATGGCTTTGCCGAGATGGGTCCGTGGCAAGGCGGTCAGGCCGAGATGATGCGCGTACCTTATGCCGACTTCAATTGCCTGAAGCTGCCCGAGGACGCTGAGGAGAAGGAGGATGACTATGTCATGCTCTCCGACATCTTCCCGACGGGTTGGCATGGCGTCGAGTTGTCAGGTTTCTTGCCTGGTGAGAGTATCGCGATCTACGGGGCTGGTCCGGTCGGTTTGATGGCCGCGCACTCGGCCGAAATCCGCGGTGCCGCTCAGATCTTCGTGGTCGATTCCCACGATGACCGTCTGAAGCTGGCCGAAGCGATGGGGGCGATCCCGATCGACATGCGCAAGGGCGATCCCGCCCAGCAGATCCTTGACGCGACCGGCGGCCTTGGAACCGACCGGGGGGTCGAGGCGGTAGGTTACCAGTGTTGCGATCGCCACGGCAAGGAGCGCAGTAATTACACGATGAACTGCCTCGTCAAAAGCACGAAGGCCACCGGCGGCATCGGCGTCGTCGGCGTGTTTATCCCGGAAGATCCGAATGCGACCGACGATCTCCAGAAGGAAGGCAAGATGGCGTTCGACTTCGGCAACTTCTGGTTCAAGGGGCAGAAGATCGGCACCGGCCAGTGTAATGTAAAGCACTACAACCGGCGGCTGATGAAGCTTATCGAGCAAGGCCGGGCCAATCCTGGTCAAATCATCTCGCACCGACTGCCGCTCGATCAGGCACCAGACGCTTACAAGCATTTCGATGCGCGCGATAATGGTTGGACAAAGGTCGTGCTCAAACCGGGTGCCTGACCTTAGTCTTCTACGGAATAGGGATAAATTATGACATTAGAGGGCAAATCAGTTGCCGTTCTGATCGCGCCCCGCGGGACGGAAGAGCCAGAATTCTCGAAGCCCAAGCAAGCTATCGAGGAGGCTGGCGGCAAAGTGACCGTGGTCAGTTTTGAAGCGGGCGTGGCTCGCACAGTCAATAGCGATCTCGACGAGGGCGGCAGCTATACTATCGACAAGACGTTTTCCGAGGTGAAAGCCGACGATTTCGACGGACTTGTTGTGCCCGGAGGAACTGTCGGTGCCGACAAGCTGCGCGGCAGCGGCGAGGCAATTGGTTTCATCCGGGCTTTCTTCGATCAGAAAAAACCGGTTGCGGCTATATGCCATGCACCCTGGACATTGATTGAGGCGGGCGTGCTTAAGGGTCGCACCCTGACGTCCTACCCAACGCTGAAGGTCGATGTCGAGAACGCCGGCGGTACATGGATCAATGAAGAAGTCGTGGTCGACAACGGCCTTGTCACAAGCCGCGACCCTAATGATTTACCCACCTTCTGCGCCACACTCGTGGACGAAATCGCGGAAGGTGTGGGCGCTGGGCTCGCAGCCGGGAATTAAGACGGGGCGGTTTCGACGAACCATGTGAGGGCCCGCTCCCTGGAGAAGTTCCGCACAAAACAGGCGTAGCGGATGGCCGGCGATTGGCTGTCCGCTACGCCGCATATCAGACTAACACGGCGCACCTGACGGGCACTCGAACCCTAAACCGCGTCAACCGCGTTGACACATCTTCGGCTCCCGCTTCCAGATTCGACCCATTCCAGCGTCCGGTTGACATACACCTGATCGAACGCCCGTTCGGTCAGGTTTACGACCTACAGCGCCGCTTTGAGATAGGGGGCGGTGAGACTGCCTTCTGCTTCCGCAACGACGCCAGGGACGCCGCTGGCAACGATACGGCCGCCATCTTCCCCAGCCCCCGGTCCCAGATCGATGACCCAGTCCATCTGCGTGATGGCGCGCATGTCATGTTCGACGACGACGACGGTATTGCCAGCGTCGACGAGGCCCTGCAGGTGTTGCATCAGCCGGTCGGCATCGGAGGGGTGAAGCCCCGAAGTGGGCTCGTCGAGGATGTAGATCGTGTTGCCGCGCTGGGCGCGTTGCAGTTCAGTCGCCAGCTTGATGCGCTGCGCCTCCCCGCCAGACAGCTCGGTCGCAGGCTGTCCGAGCCTCAGATAGCCAAGACCGATCTCCCGCAACACGTCGAGGGAGCGCATCACAGATGCCTCGCCAGCGAAGAAATCGCACGCATCGTCGACCGTCAGTTCGAGCACCTGGGCGATATTGCGCCCGTTCCATTCGACTTCGAGCGTTTGCGGGTTGTAGCGAGAGCCATGACAGGTCGAGCACGGCGCAAAAACGCTCGGCAGGAACAGCAGCTCCACCATGACGTATCCCTCGTCCTCGCACACCGGGCAGCGACCTTGCGCGACGTTGAACGAGAACCTGCCCGGGCTATAGTGTCGCCGGCGGGCGAGCGGCGTATCAGCGAAGATCCGTCGCACATGGTCGAACATGCCGCTGTAGGTGGATAGGTTCGAGCGCGGCGTGCGGCCGATCGGTTTCTGATCGACCCGCACCAGCCTGCGAACATGCTCCATGCCCGCGACAATGCGTCCTTCAGTATCGTTCTGAGCAACGTCGAGCAGAGGATCGATATCCTCCTCCTCGGCCACCGGAGAGCCGCCGAGGTGTTCCGTGACGAGCTCGGGCAGCGCCTGACTGACAAGACTGGATTTGCCCGATCCCGAAACGCCGGTGACAGCGGTGAAGCAGCCGATGGGAAACTCAACGTCGAGACCTTGAAGATTGTTACGCCTGATCCCTTCCAAGCGTAGCCATGCCTTGAGATCGCGCGGTGTGCGCTCACTGCGGAGCGGCTCTGCGAACAGGTAGCGGCGGGTGATTGAAGTCTCGACGTGGGCAAGCCCCTCTATCGGCCCGCTGTAGAGGACTTCACCGCCCTTATCCCCGGCTCCTGGCCCGACATCGACGAGCCATTCAGCGTGGCGGATCACGTCGAGATCATGTTCGACGACGAACAGGGAGTTGCCCGCCGCCTTGAGACGCTCGAGGATAGTGAGCAAGGCTTCGCCATCTGCCGGATGTAACCCTGCCGAAGGCTCGTCAAGCACATAGACCACGCCGAAAAGCTGTGACGACAATTGGGTGGCAAGCCGCAAGCGCTGCAACTCTCCGGAGGAGAGCGTCGGCGTGCTGCGGTCGAGCGAAATGTAGCCAAGGCCAAGATCGATCAGCGCCTCGAGCCGCTCGATCAATTCGCAGGCAAGGCGTTGGGCGGCGATCCGCTTCTCGTCGGAGAGATTGGGCGTGCGGCGCACGTCGGGCGCGCTCTTGTGCGCAGAGCCGCCCGCGGCAACCCGTTGTTCGACCGCTGCTTCGCGGGCCGCTTTTTCCAGAACATGGCCCTTTGAGGTGTCGGAGACTGCCCCATACTCGCCATGCGCGACGGGCATCAGCAAGTCCTTCAGCTTGAGCACTGTCAGGTCGCCGAACTCGGCAATATCGAGCCCGGCGAATTTGACCGACAGGGCTTCGCGCTTCAGGCGCTTGCCGTTGCAGGTCGGGCAATTGCGGCCGATGATATATTGCGAGACGCGCTTCTTCATCAGCGCGCTTTTAGTGTTGGCAAAGGTTTCCAGCACAAAGCGGCGCGCGCCGGTGAAGGTGCCCTGGTAGCTCGGCTCCATGCGGCGCTTGAGCGCCGTCCGGGTCTGTTCGGGCGTCAGGCCCGCATAGACCGGCACCGTCGGCGCCTCGTCAGTGAAGAGGATCCAGTCGCGATCCTTTTTCGGCAAGTCGCGCCACGGCGTATCGACGTCATAGCCGAGCGAAACGAGGATATCGCGCAGGTTCTGGCCATGCCAGGCGGTCGGCCAGGCGGCGATCGCCCGATCGCGAATGGTGAGGCTGTCGTCGGGAACCATCGTCTCTTCGGTCGCGTCATATACGCGGCCGATGCCGTGGCAGGTCGCGCACGCCCCCGCGACCGTGTTGGGGGAGAAATCCTCCGCATAGAGCATGGGCTGATGGCGCGGATATTCGCCGACGCGGGAATAGAGCATCCGCACCAGGCTGGAGAGCGTCGTCACGCTGCCGACCGTGGATCGCGCGTTGGCCGAGCCGCGCTGCTGCTGCAACGCGACCGCAGGCGGCAATCCGTCGATCGTGTCGACCTCCGGCACGCCGGCCTGGTCGATCAGGCGACGGGCATAGGGCGCAACCGATTCCAGATAACGCCGCTGGGCTTCGGCATAAAGGGTGCCGAACGCGAGCGATGACTTGCCCGAGCCCGATATGCCGGTGAACACCACGAAGGCGTCGCGCGGTACATCGACGTCAATATTTTTGAGGTTATTCTGGCGCGCGCCGCGAACCTGCACGCAAGCGGGCGGCCCCGCATGTCCATGGTCGGAGGCCTGCGTCGTCGAGTGTATATCCTTGTTTTTCAACTTAGTTTTCCTGCCGTATCCGCCCGTGCGGCCCGTGTTTCATCACAATCAGGGTAACAGATGAATGCATTTCCGACTCAATGCATCCAACGGCCACGATGGCGCGAGCTTCGAAACCTTTGGAATATTTTCCAGCACTAAACTAAGGTACGACAAAGCCTTTTTCCGTCGGGTCGCGCGACGAGGCCACACACCCCGCAGGTAAGCGCACGGGTTAGGCGGCCGTGGTCCGTGCCGCTATCGGCGTGTAACGACTGCACTTCGGCGGTTGTACCGCATCGCTCAGTTGCCAGGGAGCCTTCATCATGGCCGGGGTCGGGTCATGATGAAGGCTGGCTTGTCGATCCGAGCGCCTGGCGCCGCTGCGGATCGGCGGGTCAGTAGTGAATGACCGTGCGGATCGACTTGCCTTCGTGCATCAGTTCGAACGCCTCGTTGATCTCCTCCAAACCCATGGTGTGGGTCACGAACGGGGCCAGATCGATATCGCCTCTCATGGCGTCCTCGACCATGCCGGGGAGCTGTGTCCGTCCCTTGACGCCGCCGAAAGCGGACCCCTTCCAGACGCGGCCCGTAACGAGCTGGAATGGACGGGTGGAGATTTCTTCGCCCGCGCCGGCAACGCCAATCACGATCGACTGACCCCAGCCACGGTGCGCTGATTCAAGAGCGGCGCGCATGACATTGACGTTGCCGATGCACTCGAAGGTATGATCGATGCCCCATCCCGTCATCTCGATCAGCACTTGCTGGATGGGCTTGTCATGGTCCTTGGGGTTGATACACTCGGTCGCACCGAACTGGCGTGCCAGCTCGAACTTGGACGGATTGGTGTCGATGGCGATGATGCGACCCGCCTTCGCCTGGCGCGCACCCTGAATCGCCGCGAGGCCGATGCCGCCCAGGCCGAACACGGCGACCGAGTCTCCGGGCTGGACCTTGGCGGTATTGTGGACTGCGCCGATGCCGGTCGTGACGCCGCAGCCCAGCAGACAGACCTGTTCGGGGTTAGCCTCGGGATTGATCTTGGCGAGCGAAACTTCGGCGACGACAGTATATTCACTGAAGGTTGAACAGCCCATGTAATGATAAAGGGGCTGGCCATTGTACGAAAAGCGGGTGGTGCCATCGGGCATCAAACCCTTGCCCTGCGTTTCGCGGACAGCGACGCACAGGTTGGTCTTGCCCGACACGCAGAAATCGCACTTGCCGCACTCGGCTGTGTAGAGCGGAATCACGTGATCGCCCGGCCTGACGCTGGTGACGCCCTCACCGACCTCGACAACGGTGCCCGCGCCCTCGTGGCCTAGAACCACCGGGAAAACGCCCTCCGGATCACTGCCCGCCAGCGTGTACGCATCGGTGTGGCACACACCGGTGTGCGTCACCCGGATGAGCACTTCACCCTTCCGGGGTGGGGCGACATCGATTTCGACGATTTCGAGTGGCTTGCCCGGCTCGAAGGCTACAGCGGCGCGAGATTTCATGTTGGGATACCCTCGTTGATGGAAACTGATTGCCGGTGCGAGGCCGTTGCGCCATCGCAAATTCGTCGACGTTCTCATACTGTCAGGGAGTATCTTTGTCATACTCCCTGCCAGTATACAAGAGGTGTCCTACCGAGGATCTCAAACCAGAGAAGGCAGCAGGGGCTGGCTTCTAAGTGCGAGAGAACACGGGCAAGAAAATGAGCCTGAAATCGTCATTTAAGATAAGTACGCAGAATCTTCATTACGCCCTCCACGCCGTCATCGTGATCGCCACCCTCGCTTTTGAGGGCCGGATCTGCGCCGGAACCGAATGTTTCCCTGAGGTGACTCTCCATCACTTCCGCCATCAGTCCGTTTGTCGCGCCACGCATGGCGACAATTTGCTGCAGCAGGGGAGCGCAATCGGCCCCGGCTTCGATCGCGCGTTCCAGAGCGTCCGCCTGACCCTTGATACGCCGCAAGCGTGTGATGGCTCGCTTTTTGTCCTCTGATGAATGTGGCATCGCGTTTTCCCGAGAAATCGCTTCAGCATACCATACAGGGGGGGAGTTTCAATCCTGCACTGAGACGGGCGTTTCTCTCATCGGGCGAGGTTCCGGTCATGCTCTCAAGCCTGCGCCGCAAGCAACCACGGCATGGGCTGAGGGTCCGATCATGTGTCGGGGAAGGGGGGGAGCCATCGCTCGCTCCCCCAGAATTGCCGGTCAGACCGTAACGACGACCTTGCCGATCTGGTCGTTTGATTCGAGGAAGCGGTGCGCGTCTTGGATGGCGTCGAGCGGGAAGGTGCGCGCGATCTGCGGCTTTAGTGCGCCCGATTCCAGTCCCGCCACGATGAACGCCTTGGCGCGATCGAGGGCGGCATCGTCGGAGACGATCTCGCTGTAGAGATAACCCTTGAGCGTTAGGCTCTTGCCCAGAACGGAGAACAACGGGAACGGCGTCGGCTCGTCGCTTAGCGCGCCATATTCAAGCAGGATGCCGCCGCGCGCCATGCTTGCGGTCAGCGGTTCGAGCGACGGGCCTCCGACCGGATCGAGCACCACGCGCGCACCTGCGCCATCGGTTATCTCCATCACCTTCGCTACCAGATCCTCTTCCCCGGTCGCGATGACGTGATGTGCACCGGCATCGAGCAGGGCCTGGCGCTTGGCGCCGGTACGCGTCGTCGCGATTACCGTCGCGCCGACCATCCGCGCAATCTGGAAGGCAGCAAGGCCGACGCTGCTGGAAGCAGCGGTGACGATGACGAAATCGCCTTCGCCGAGCTTCGCCTGCTCCACCAGCGCACCCCAGGCGGTGACATACTGCATCCACACGGCCGCCGCTTCCTCGAACGACAGCGCCGCCGGATGCTTGACGACGAGGCGGGCGGGCACGTTGGCGACCTCGCCATAAGTGCCCCAGCGCGCGATATCGAGCGGGGGAATAACGCTGACGGCTTCGCCTTCCGCAAACCCGGTCACGTCCGCCCCGACCGTAACGACAGTGCCGGCAGCCTCGTAGCCGAGTCGGCTAGGGAACTCGGCTTCCTGAAGGTAGGCATGGTTGCGGAACATCACCTCGGCGCGGTTTATGCCTATCGCCTTGACCGCGATCTGCACTTCGTCGGCCGCGGGCGCGGGCACTGCCACTTCTTCAATCCTGAGGACGCTTGCGTCGCCATATTCGTGGATTCGGACGATGCGGCTCATGGGACACTCCTTGATTATAGAATGATCGTTCTGTATCGGTGTGGGCCACCAGTTTCAAGATATTATTTATCGATCATTCCATATCGGGCGCCAGACATGACAGAGACGAAAGCACGTCGCGGCGCAGGTCGCCCTCGCGTGTTCGACACTAACGCAGCGCTCGACAAGGCGGTACGGCTGTTCTGGCAGCGCGGCTACGAGGCGACTTCGATGGCCGATCTGGTGGCGGAGACTGGCGTCGCCGCCGCCAGTCTCTATGCGGCGTTTGGCAACAAGGCGGGGCTGTTCGCGGCGGTGATCGAGCGCTATGCCGCGACGTTCAGCGTCCACCTCTATGCCCCCATCAACGACCCGGCGTTGTCCACCTTCGAGGCCGTCAAAGGCCTGCTGGAGCAAGCGGCGTCATCGTTCTCGGAGCCTGGAACGCCGGCCGGCTGCTTCATGTATTCGGCAGCGGCAGCCGTGTCGCCGGCGTCCGCCGCCATCGAATGCCTGCTGCGCGACAAGCGTATCGCGGCGGAGGCCCTCCTGATCGAGCGTTTACATCGGGGCGCCGCGCAGGGCGAGCTTGCGGCCGATACTGATCCGGCCGTCCTAGGTAAATTCATCAATACGGTCATGGAAGGCATGTCCGTTCAAGCGCGCGACGGCGCTACGATCAACGAACTTCTCTCCATCGCCGAAATGGCACTCGATCGATGGCCGGCTGCGGTTTGATCGTCCAGGCGAGATCCCAGCAGCCTGTTTTTCAACAGCCACGGACGGTTGTGACACCGCCTCAAATGATGCCACGTTTGTACGTAGCGGTGACCGACATATCGGCGTACCTTCAACGAGTAGCCGAGAATATTAAAGGGAGCGAAAGCATATGAGATGCGTGACGCTACTGAATTGCCCCGGGTTTTGTGGAGACGTTTTTTATCTGATTTAAGCGGCTAATGCATGTGATTTCTGTTGTGCATAAAAGCGTGCCTCAGCTTCTGCTGGCGGGATGTTTC
>NZ_WOTA01000047.1 GCF_011516825.1 Acetobacter oeni
GACAGGGCTCGGGTCATGCATGCCAGCCTCCCGTCCGGCAGAAAGCATGAATCAGATTTCCAGCCCAACGGGAATCCCAAAACGACTCCGTCAGGTCAGATTATGCTCTAGTTTCCGCGAAGGGATCGGATGAATCCGTTTCGGATTAAACGCGCTCCCTCACTACTTATGTTCTCTGCTGTATTCATTTCCATGACGCCGTTCAGGGAACTGTCAGCTTCATCTGGTATGATATCGATCATATCGCAGCTTTTTCCGCGTGATAATACGTACAGGTGGCATAGTTTTATGCATAATCGTGATATTTATTATCTGAGTTCGCGCTCCATATCAAAAAAAATAAGTCAATACGTAGAACGTCAATATATATACTATATATTTTTTATTTTGACATTTATCTTATTTTCTTCTGTTCTACTTTCAGAAGCGAAAGCAGAAAATATCACATTCGCCCAGGCCGTTGAAGCGGCGTGGGCTACCGATCCCAGTCGGACTGAACTGAATACGAACTATCGCTCAGCAGCAGCACGGGCCGAAGCAGCCGGTTCCTGGTTTGCCGGCGGCCCGACTGTCTCGGGGCAGTATTTCGATGATCATGCCATAGGCAGCAATGAAGGATACACAACCTATCAAGGGGCGGTGTCTGTGCCACTCTGGCTGCCGGGACAGGGTAGTGCTACCGTCGGGGTCGCCAGAGCGGAAGCGCTGACCATACAGGAACGGCAGCATGTGGCGCGGATGGCGGTGGCCATGAGGGTTCTGGATACGTCAGCCAGTATCATCATCGCCCAACGTCGACTGGCAATCGCACGCATCCAGAAAGAGGCACTGGAGAAAATCCATGCCTCTGTAAGTCGTGGTGTACACACCGGGGAGATGACTCTTGCCGACCGGCAGATCGTTTCATCTGAAGTGGCAAACGCCGCCAGTGAATATTCTCTGGCGGAAGAACAGGTCGAGACAGCGACCTCAGCGCTTCGTATCTTGCTGGGTCGCCCGGCCGTCCCCGATATTCTCTCTTATGACAATGTGGCATTAGCGCGTGACGGCCACGCCTCCGCCGAGGCCCTCGAAGATAAGGATCCCCGAGTCAGAGCCGCCCGTCAGGCCGTGCATACGGCAGAAGCGGGCCTGCATCTCGCCAAAACCTCCTTCATGCCAAACCCGGAAATCGGTGTAGCTGCGATTCACGAAAAGCAGTATGGCAGTCCGTGGGACGACCGCGTGGGTGTAACAGTCTCCATCCCACTCCCCAGCGATGTCCGTGACGTCCCCATGGAAGCGGACGCCAGGAACAAGCTGGCAGCGGCTGTCAGCCAGGAGCAGCAGGCCCGCCGCAATGTCAGGCAGGAACTGGCCCAGGTTTTTTCTCATCTGACAGCCACAAAAGACATGTTCAGAAATTCGGTTCTGTCCGCCGAAAGCATGAACAGTCGCGCAAATGAGATGAGCCGATCATGGAAGGCCGGCGAGACATCTCTGGTCGAACTGTTACGGGCCAGATCCGCTGCCAGCAATGCTTTGCAGCTTCGCAATCAGACGGAAGTCGCCTGGCACGTCGCCATCATACGGACATTGATCGCTGCAGGAGAATTCCAGTGACTGCTTCACCGGCCTTCATGAAAAACTGGAAATATTTATTTTATATCGCAATTATTTTTCGCATTGCTGAGTGCCCTGCACGGGCCGCCGAAAGTGCGCCGACTGTCGTAATGGGAGAGGCGGCGCAGAAGAATGCCGCTCTGGTTATCTCGATCGCAAAGAGTGGTACGCTCACAAAAAATCTGGACGCGATGGGAACCGTCACAGCAGAGGCGGGGCATGTCGTCCGTATTCATCCGGCGGGGTCCGGTAAAGTTCTGAGCGTTGTTGTGGTGCCCGGTCAGCATGTGCGCAGGGGAGAGGCTCTTCTCACCTATCAAGACCATTCATTGCATCTGGTCCGTCTTGAAATGACAAGAGCACAGGCTGCACTGGCGACTGCACAGGCGGCTTGTCAGAATGCGTCGTCAGCCTACCGCCGGGGGCATGAACTGGAAGGAACAACGGTTGCCGCAGGAGAGACCAAACGTCGTCTGGCCGTATTCCAGGCGGCAAAAGACGACGTTATTGCGCGCCAGGCTGATGTCGATACGCTGAAGCATCAGCTCGAAGAAGAATACAACTCCGTTACGGAATCAGATAAGGCCCAGACTGACCCACTGGATGAGACATCGTCAATCATTGCGCCGACCACAGCGGAAATACAGTCTGTGTCGGTCGGCGTTGCGGACGATATTTCGCCGGTAACGGAACTGATGCGTCTGACGGACATGTCCTCGGTATGGATTGTTTCTGACATCCTGCCTCAGGATGCCACACAGGTGGTCCAGGGCGGCGAGCAGACCACGGAACTCGCATCGGACGCAGGGACGACATTACTGAGATCGAAAATAACTTCGGTAGGTGACATGGCGGATCCGGCCACAGGCCTCGTTCGCGTCATCAGCACGGTGCCCAATCCGGATGGCAGCCTTCATCCTGGCATGTTCCTCAATACACACCTGCCAGTGCACGAAAAGACAACGGGAATCATCGTGCCCGAAAATGCGGTCACGGAGATCAATGGCGTCAGCATCGTGTTCGTGCCTGTCGGCCCGAACCAGTTCCAGCCGCGGGAAGTGCATATTGGTGCGGCGAGTGACGGACAATCAGTCATCACAACCGGTCTTTCCACGGGCGAAAAGATTGTGACGCATGGGGCATTTGCCCTGAAGGCCGTGATGCTGGCGTCAGATACGGGCGGTGGGAACTGATTGACCATGCGTGCCTTTCTTTCTGCCATCCAGTCCCGACGCTGGCTGGTCCTCGGGGTTCTCTGCCTTATCTTCATTGCCGGCTGTGTCGTCGTCCGGGGCCTTCCGGTGGAAGCCGTGCCCGACATCTCACCACGGCAGGTCCTCGTTTCCGTCGTTGCTCCGGGCCTTGCCACGGAGGAAGTCGAGCGGCTGATCACCTTTCCGATCGAGGCCAGCATGGCGGGTCTCCCGGATATGACCGATCTCCGTTCGGTCTCCCGTTCCGGGGTCTCGGTCGTCTACATCCAGTTCGCGGACGATACGGATATCAATCTCGATCGCGCCCGTGTGGAAGAACGGATTCAGCAGGCGCGCGGCACGATATCCGTGCCTGGTGTCAGCGTGAATATCGGGCCGCTCGCCACGGGTCTTGGTGAAATCATGCAGTTGCAGATCAAAGGCGATAGCTATTCGCTGATGGATCTGAACCGTCTGATGACATGGAGTGTCGCCCCGCAACTGAAGCTGGTTCCGGGCGTCGTGGACGTCAACGTAAATGGCGGTGCCGAACAGACGTTTCAGGTGGCTCTCGATCAGGCACGTCTTATGGCACTCGGTGTATCGGTCGATGACGTTTTCCGGGCAGTGGACGGCAATAACTCTGCATCGGGAGGCGGCTGGATCGAGCATGGAGAGGAACAGCAGATCGTTGTCGGGCGCGGCCTGATTAGCTCGCTTGATGACTTCGGGTCCATTCCGGTCCGGACCAACGCCAATGGTTCCGCAATTTTCCTCCGGGATGTCGGACGCATTTCCATGGGGCCACGAACACGGCTTGGCGCTGTCACACGGGATGGTCAGGGTGAAATTGTCATAGGCGTCATCATGATGCGCATGGGAGCGAGTTCCGACACCACCTTAGCCGCCATCGACGCGGCACTTCCCGGCATTCGTCAGTCTCTCCCCAAAGGTGTGACGCTTGATCCTTATTACGTGCGTTCGACCCTGACAGACAGCACCATCAGGACCGTGAAGGAAAATCTTGTTGTTGGAGCACTCCTGGTCATCAGTGTCCTGATCGTGGTCATCGGTGACTGGCGGGCGTCTCTGGTCATTGCGTCCGTCATCCCGTTTGCACTCGTCTGTGCGATGGCAGGAATGCGATGGTTCGGCATTTCCGCCAATCTGCTCAGCCTCGGCGCCATCGACTTCGGCATGATCGTCGACAGTTCTCTGGTCGTAGTAGAAAATCTCATGACCCATCGTGCGCGTGACCGGGCGAGTGGACAGAATACGCCGCTGGCTGCCCTCGTGGTCTCAGCGGCAACCGAAGTGCTCCGGCCCGTGAGTTTCGGCATTCTTGTCATTGTGATGGTCTATCTGCCGATCCTGACATTGCAGGATATCGAGGGCAAGATGTTCCGGCCCATGGCGCAGACGGTCATCATGGCCCTGCTGGCCTCGCTGCTCTACTGTGTTATCGGGATACCGGTGATTGCGGCTCTGGTGATGAAATCTTCTGGTCGCCATGAAGATACCCGTCTGGTTGCCTTTCTGCGTCGTGGTTACGGTCCCCTGCTGAACTGGTGCGAAAACCGGCCACGGACCCTGTTTGGCACGACTTTTGCGATTTTTGCTTTTTCTGTCTGGCTTGGCCTGCATCTGGGTGGCGAGTTCATTCCGTCTCTCGACGAGGGTGCCCTGACGGTAACAACGACACGACTACCAGGCATTTCGCTGCCCGAAGCCCTGAAGGAAGTCAGTCTCCAGGAACGTATCCTGCGCCGCTTCCCCGAGGTCACCAGCGTTGTCAGCAATACGGGAACATCGGCCATTCCTACCGATCCGATGGGGGTTAACGAGACGGACAGTTTCATCTTTCTGAAGCCACCATCACAGTGGACCACGGCGCATACACAGGAGGGGCTCATCACGGCGATGAGTCAGGTGCTGAGCACTGAACTGCCCGGAATGGAGCAGTCATGGAGTCAACCCGTGCAGATGCGGATGGATGATCTCCTATCCGGTGTCAGAACGCAGATTGCCGTCTCGATCTATGGCGATGATCTCGCTACGCTGGCGCGTCTGGGAGACAGGGTAGCGAGCGTCATGAAAACCATTCCCGGCGCGGCTGACGTGGCTCCACAGGGAGACGGCACCGTTGCTTTCATCCATATCGACATTGATCGTCGGAAGGCTGCGCGGCTGGGTATTTCCCAGCAGGAGCTTCTGAACGTGGTTGAAGCGGTCGGCGGTCATATTGGACGGCCCGTCACAGTCGGTAACGCCCTGATCAGCACGCAGGTCCGTTTTGATCCTGCCCAGGCAGGCACACGCGACCAGATCGCTCGTCTCCGGATACGTCGTGCGGACGGACGTGGTGCGGTTCTGCTTTCGGAGGTGGCGAAGGTCACGGTGCAGGACGGCCCACCCCGCATTGGTCGGGATAATATCCGCCGCCGCCTGATCGTGCAGGCCAATGTGCGCGGACGTGACCTCAGTTCCTTTGTCACCGAAGCACAGAAGGCCGTCAGCAAAAAAGTCATCCTGCCTCCTGGTTATCGCATCGTGTGGGCGGGTCAATTCCAGAATCTGCACTCAGCCATGGCGCGTCTGGAAGTTGTCGTGCCGATTGCATTGGTGTTGATTTTTGCCCTGCTCGTTATCGCGCTGAATTCCGTCTGGCTGGCGGGGCTTGTTTTCGTCAATCTGCCAGTTGCTGCGACAGGTGGTATTCTGGCCCTCGCTCTACGTGGCCTGCCATTCAGTGTCTCGGCCGGAATCGGATTCATCGCCCTGTTCGGTGTGGCTGTGCTGAACGGCGTGGTGCTCATCACCGCCATAAATTCCCTGCGTGTAGCAGGCCGTGAGGCTGCTCGTGCCGCGTATGAAGCCGCGGAAGAGCGGTTCCGACCGGTCATGGCGACGGCTCTGGTCGCCAGTCTGGGTTTTATCCCCATGGCTGTCTCAACCAGTGCTGGTGCCGAGGTCGAGCGCCCGCTGGCCACGGTCGTCATCGGTGGTCTGATCTCCTCGACACTTCTGACGCTTCTTGTGCTGCCCTCACTGTACGCGCGTGTTATGAAAAATCGTATCTCATGAAAATCCTGATTATCGAAGACGAACCCGCCCTGGGCTCGGCGGTAAGAGACCGCGTTCGCCAGGCCGGACATGTCGTCGACTGGTTCAGAACCATAACCGATGCTCGTGCAGCCCTGATCGCCTCTTCTTATGATTTCCTGCTTCTGGATCTTGGTCTACCAGACGGCAATGGTCGGGATCTGCTGCGGGAAATCCGGCGGGACTGTTCATCTCTGGCCATCCTGATCACCACAGCTCAGGATCAGGTCAGTGACAGGATCGCGGGGCTGTCAGAAGGTGCAGATGATTATATTGTCAAACCTTATGATCTCGATGAACTCGTCGCCCGTATCGATGCTGTCGCCAGACGCTACGCAGCCTTGCCGGACAATGTGGTCATGGTTGGCACTATCGGGATCGACCTCGCGCGTCGTCAGCTTGAACGCGACGGCCAGACGATCGATCTGTCCGCGCGCGAATGGGCCATTGTTGAGCTTCTCGCCCGCCGTCCGGGAGCGTTGTGCAGCCGCGAGCAGATCGAAGATGCTCTTTATGGCCTCAGTGACGACGTAGAGAGCAATGCCATTGAAGTCTTTATCAGCAGGATACGAAAGAAGACCGGGCCTGGCCTGATCGTGACTGTCAGGGGCAGAGGCTACAGTCTCGCGGGAAATGCGGTCCGATGAAGCGCTGGAGCCTGGCGTCCCGTCTCGTTTCCGGGACACTGATCATCGTGCTCGGCGCGTTGGTAATTCTCAGTATTCTTGTCGCGGCTTTTACCCGCTACGAAGTCACGGAGCGCCTCGACAACTCGCTGCAGGAAGTGGCCGAACGCCTGGAATTTGTTATCAGTGAGTTGGACAGAACCGATCCGGGTTCCGCCACTCCGGGTGGTCAGATCGCGCAGCTCCCCGGAGTGAACCGGCGGACACTGGCCTATCAAATTGCCACGACGGACGGTCACCTTGAGGTCAGGTCGCAGAATGCGCCGGAGACGCTGTTCGTACCACGTCTGAAGCCAGGATTTTACAACATCCCGCTATTCAGGGTGTATGTTGTGCCATCAGCGTCTGGTCGCCATTACATTCTGGTGGGTGAGCCAACTTTTCACAGAAATGAAGCCGTCAGGCGGGCCATTCTGATTTCAGTCCTGCCAATGGTGATCTTTTTCCCAGCGATCTGGCTTCTGGTCCGCTGGCGCGTCCGTCGCGCCATGCGTCCTCTGACCAGCCTTCAGCACGAAATCAGGAGCCGGGGCGGATCCAACCTGGCTCCTGTTCCGCCACTGGATCTGCCCGAAGAACTTGTGTCCATCCACTCCGCCGTCAATCTCCTGCTGGAACGCCTGAAAATGGCGCTCTCGACCGAGCGCGCCTTTGCCGCCAACGCGGCCCATGAACTGCGCAATCCGGTGGGAGCCCTTCTTGCACAGGTTCAGGTTCTCAGGAATTTTCTTGTAGGGTCGGACTATGAAGAGCGGGTAACGACCATCATGCAGCAGGCCCGCAGAATTGGCCGGATGATGGAAAAACTGCTTCAGCTTTCACGAGCGACATCCGGGATTGCTCTGACCGGGGACATGTTCGATCTGGTGCCTGTCATCCGGTTTCTGGCGGAGGAGTTCGAGCGGGAAAAAGACCAGGCGATTGAACTGTCGGGGTTATCTCATCTCATGATCCGGGGCGATATGGATGCAACAGGCATCCTGTTCCGCAATCTTCTCGAAAACGCCGTTCTTCACGGTTCATCTGCACAACCCGTCAGTGTGATCGTCACGCAGGATCATAAAGTCCTGATCTGTAATGATTGCGAACCGCTTACATCTGACGTTTTGCAGGATATGGAAAAGCCTTTCGTCAGAGGAAAGACAGATGCGGAAGGCAGCGGCCTCGGTATGGCAATCGCGCGGCAGATATCACAGCAACTGCATGCCGACATGACGGTGAGTTCGCCTATTCCAGGAACGGCCAGAGGCGTTCTGGTGACAGTTCAATTGCCGGTGGGCGAGATCAAGGAAAGCGTCTGATCGGGCCAGGAGCCTTCCGGTCTGAATACTCCCCGGGACCAAGCCTTTTTTCCTCTTTGTCACCAGCCCCAGTAAGGCCGCAAGGACGTCACGAGAGCCTGTCGCCATGGAAAATATCATCCGAAGCCGCTGATGTCGACAGGTTGCTGGATGGAGGATATCTCATTTCCTCATATAAAGAAAAAAGTTTTTCAAAATGATGATCCATCGTTCCAATGCGGGCGCTGACCTCGCGAGCAGCAGTTGATAGAACGACCCGATCCCGTGCTGCAAAACGTATAATAGCGTCTGCCGCTTTCCTCGTGTTCCCGGCGGGATAGGTCTGTGCATAAGCGGGAGCAGCGATGTCTCCGGCCCCTCCGGCATCAGGCACGATGATGGGCGTGCCGCACGCAAGTGCTTCAGCCGTCACGAAACCGAATGTTTCGGCCGTAGATCCATGAAGCAGCGCATCGGCAGAGGCCATCATGGTGGCAAGACGGGGACGATCATCCACCCTACCAACCACATGAACATGGGCTGCCCGCGCAGCTTTGTGTCGGACGCTGTCATGCGACAGACCATCGCCAACAATCACCAGACCGACCGGACACGTCTGTTGAGACAGTGTTACGGCATCAATCAGAAGTCCAATACGTTTTTCAGGATGATGCCGTCCGACTGTGACGAGAAGTGTGGCTTCCGGCCCAAGGCCACACCAGCGGAGCATTTCGCCGCGGATTTCTTCACTGCGAAATGCGGTGGAAAATAGCGCGGTGTCGACGCCGAACGGCACCGTGTGCAGATGCTTCAGCCCATATCCCGCAAAGCGCCGAGCTAACCATGCCCCGGCAACGATTGTTCCATCAAACTGGCTGTTGAGGCGTCGCAAATAGGACCAGAACCAGCCGAATGCCGAATCAATCTGTTTGGGAGAGAATATATTGCCCAGAAAGGTCTGGGGATAGACTGCGACGGGGTCTGCATGCATGAACAGAGTCCGGGGCGTAGTTCCAGGCCATGTACCCGCGATCCAACCGCCACGCCAGGGAGACGACCCCTCAATGAAATCCGGAGCCTCGGCGTCGAGTATCCGCCAGACGGGCTTTTTCGACCAGAACATGTGATAATTTTTATCGAATGGGAGCGGCGGGCTTTTCACCCAGACCAGTTTTCCTGCTCCACGAGCCTCCACGCGATCTTCCAAGCCAGGGGCTATGACCGTCAGCCTATGGCCAAGGCGATCCGCTGCCCGGAATTTCGCTTCCACGTAGGTACGAACTCCACCGCTGGTTGGCGAGTAGAATTCTGAGATATCAACAATTTTCAAGCGGGATCCCGCACAAGTGCTTTGTAGTGGTCCAGCAAGCTGGACATCGTCTGATCCCACGAGAACATCAGAGCCCGCGCCCGGGCTGCTGCAGCCATCCTGGCCCGTAGCGCGGGATCGCGAATGAGTTGCCTCACACAGGAAGCGAAATCCGCCACATCACCGGGACGAGCCAGAAATCCTGTTATGCCATCGAGCACGAGAGAGCGACTACCCGAAGCATCGGCGCAGACACAGGCAAGCCCGGAGGCCATTGCTTCCAGTGTGACGTTCCCGAAAGTCTCAGTCTCGCTCGGAAAGACGAAAATATCGGATGACGCATAGGCGACGGAGAGTTCCTGCCCGCGTAGGAAGCCGGTGAAGATGGCCTGCGGCAGCGCGCGCTCGAGCGTTGCGCGCTCTGGTCCATCTCCCACGATCACGGCGCGACAGGGAACGCCAGTGGCGGTTAACCGATGGAAGGTTTCACTGAAGATGCCAAGCTGCTTTTCACGTACGAGGCGCGACACAAGAAGAATGACGGTTTCTTCTGGGCCGATGTCATGATCGCTGCGCCACTGCATGGATCGATGTCCGGGGCTGAACTGGTCCGGATCGACGCCCCTCTGCCATAGTAAGAGTTTGCCTTTCTGTCCTTCTGCCTGAAGAATGTCGATCATCGACTGACTGGGAACGTACACTTCCCGACATTTCGCGTAATAGGCGCTGAGATAACGTTTAAGAACGGTCTCGAAAGCTGCAACGTACCAGTAATGCTTGAGATAGGTCTCATAACGCGTGTGGTAGGACGCCACGAGAGGTATGCCGAGCTTGCGCGCGGTACGCAGGGTCGTGAAGCCAAGTGGATCTGGCGCAAGCGCGATATGGATAAGGTCTGGTGAGAAAGCCTTAATTTCTGTATGGGGCAAGGCAAAAGCCAGTCGATATTCGCTCCGACCGGGAAGCGGAATGGAAGGCACAGGCACGATGGTACCGGGGGCCGGAAAAGCGGTCGTGTTGGAAACGGGAGTGAAAACACGCACTTTCACCCCGTGTTTTTCAAGATAGTCGACAAGGCGGTTGAGCGTAAGCGCCACACCATCGCTGATGAAATTGTACGAACTGGCGACGATCGCGATCCGTAACGGCCTACCCGCGATTTCTCCCCGCATACGAGGCGACAATTGCGGCAAAGGTTCCATATCTTGGAACGCAATGCAGTCCGCCCTCACGGTTCCTGGCATCAACATATCGCAAGGCAAAGCGTTCGCCCGCTTGAGTGGGGCAGCTTTAGTCATGCGCAATGGAGGGTTTTTATTCAAAAGAAAATCCGGAATTATTTTATGTTAATGTTATTTATAATGAATATATAACATGATTTCTTAAATTATACCCAACCACTTCTGTAGGAAAAAATCTTAACCCCACGCGAATATTCATTTTATAACTCCAACAAATTAAATCTAAGTGTTCCATTTATTGTTCTATATATGCATTTTTATTATTTTGTCTTTGACAATTTCATTAACAAGTCCCAATCAAAGTAAAGCATTGTGGGTTACGCTTGTGCTAGACTGCAGGATATCGCAGATAGCTTTCCAATTGTTGCGAGCATCCTCTGAAAGCAGTTCCAGTTGAAACCCAATGTTAATTCTTCACCCCCACCACCTGAGCACTGGCGAGGCCACATAAAGGTAAAACGCTCGAAGGCCGTCTCGCGGGAAAAGCATCTCAGGGGAAGTCGATTCAGATGCCGAACCTGAAAGTCGGGATCATAACGCGCATGACTTCCCTGTCGCGCTGGCTTTTCCCTGCTGCCATGCTTGTTTTTCTAGTCCATAGCCTGAGTTCGATCGGATGGACGCAGGTCTGGAATGCGCGGCCGCATGCTCTGGCCTTCTACCTGATCCAGTTCGTGCCCTATGGGGTACAGCCAGTTTCGGAATGGGTGATCTTTTGCCGCCTGCTGGATGTATCGGGACAGCTTCCGCTTTTTGTACTCTTCCGCAAACGTTATTTAAATTCCGTGCTGATCGAGTATTCGGGCGAGGCGTATTTCTTTTTCTGGGCGCAGAAAAAACTACGGATTACACGCGATAACCTGCTTCACGTCGTCCGGGAGTCAGCGTTGCTTTCCGGCGGAGCCGGGCTGATGATGGTCTGGGTGGTGCTGGTGATTTTCCTGCTGTTCAGCGGCGCCAGCGTGCCGCTACTTGCCGGCAGCCGGAGGTGGATGCTTCTGGGCGCGTCCACGCTACCGCTGGTGCCCTGTCTGGTGCTGATGCTGGGGGGAACGCGTCTTACGCGCCTGACCCGGTGGGAGATGTTCTGGACCTTTGGCGCGCATTTCGCGCGCAGCGGCGTGACGCTCGCACTCGAATTCGCGAGTTGGTGGTTCTCCGGCGCCTTGTCGAGCGCGTTCCTATGCTTCGAATTCGTGGCGCTCAGACTGATCGTCACGCGGCTGCCGCTCGTGCCAGCCAAGGATATTCTTTTCGTCGGGCTGGGTCTGGAAGCCGCCGGCATGATGGACCTCTCCCGCCCTAAAGTCGCGGCGGTGCTGATCATCATGACGGTTTTTCAGCAGGTTCTGGACTTTGTCGTAGTCAGTTTCTCCTGGTTGATCACGCATCTGCGTGCCGGACGCCGCGCAGCGACTCATAGGCATTAGCGTATCCCTCGCACATCGTCTCGATGCGGCATTCGCGCCGTACGAAATCGCACGCCGCGCGCCCCCGCCGCGCGGCTTCGGCCCGGCTGGCCACGACCTGGGTCAGCGTCTCCGCCAGCGCTTCGACGTTATGTCGCCGCACAAGCCATCCGGTGACGCCATGATGTACGATTTCGGGAATACCGCCGCCATCGAAGGCGACCACCGGGCGCCCCATCGCCAGCGCTTCAATGACGGAGAGACCCAGCGGCTCGTCGCGCGAGGTGTTGATGGCGGCATCACACGCGGCGATGACGGGACGCGGATCGGACTGGTATCCCATGAAGACGATACGATCCGTCATTCCCAGCTTCTGCGTCAGCATTTCCAGTGCGGCGCGCGCGCTGCCGTCTCCCGCGATACACACGCGCAGTCCTGGCACACGCGCCGCAGCCCGGATCACCAGATCGACCTGCTTCCATGGTTCCAGCCGACAGACCAACGCGAGCGTAAACGGACCGGACAAGGAAGAGGATGCTGGCGCGAAATAACACGTATCCACGCCATTGCGGACAACGCGGACGCGGTCCGCCACGAAGGGGGCTCGTCGGCTCAGGAAGCGGCCGACATAGTCGCTGACCGCGACGACGCAATCCGAGTGCCGTAGCGCCCAGGAGCGAAAGAGCGCGCAACTCGGATCGGTGTAATGCTGAACACCGTGTTCCGTGCGCACGACTGGCAGGCCCAGAGACCGCGCCGCGCGAACGCCTATGACATGCGAGGCGTAGGTATGCACATGGACAATCGTGGCGCATTGTTCCGTCAGGACCGTTCGCAGCCATCGCACATCGTCCGGACCAAACGCGCGCCACAGATAGGAAAGAGGATCGGCCCTGACCGGCCCCCGATCCCTGATTGTGATACCGCTCGCGGCAATGTATGTCCTCAGCTTCGGGTTTGGAGTCATCAGGGCCACGCAGTGTTCGGCCCCGCTTTCAGCCGGACGGGTCGTCAGGTCCACCAACAGGCGCTCAGCGCCGCCGATATCGCCCGCCACGACAACATGAACGACCTTGTGTATCATTTTCACGGCACAGACACTTTTGCCGACCGGAACAGTTCGCGCGCGATGGCGTCCGCGTGAGTCCGGGCGTTGAAATCCCGTTCGATACGCCCGCGCGCCGCCTTTCCCCGAACACGCCATGTCGCGGGATCCTTGATCACGTTCAGGCAGGCTTCGACCAACCCCTCGATATCGGGTGGATGGCCATTCAGAAGCCGCCCTTCCACGCCATCCGTGAGCATCTCACCCATACCGCCAACTGCAAAGGCGATCACTGGTTTGCGCATCGCCATAGCTTCCAGAACGGCCCTTGGCAGCGGGTCCGGATACACGCTGGGTACGAGCGCCACATCGAAATCGGCAAGATAGGATCTTACCAAAGGCCTGAAACCGATAAACAGCACCTGTTTTTCCAACCCTAGCGTCCGAACCAGCTCCCGACACTCTTCAAGATGATCGACTGGCATATCCTGTGGGGTATCGCCAAGAATGACAAAGCGGCATCGTGCGCGGGTAGTCTCATCCAGCCGACTGCAAACCAAATGCGCCGCGCGGATCAGTTCCACGAAGCCTTTATGAGGCAGGATACGGCCATGCGCGCCAAAAATGAGTGTGTCTTCCGGCAGTCCGAGTTCTTTTTTCAGAACCGGAGGAGCCGCCATCCGGTCGAATTCAGCGATATCGAGCGCATCGTGCAGCACGCGGACCTTGGACATGCCGCGCCCAAATTGGGAAGCAACCGCATTCGACACGCACAGAATGGAGCGTACACCTGACCGGGCAGCCAACCACCGATGAGATCCGCGCAGAACTAGCGGCACGGAAGGATAGAAAACGTGCCAGACCACGGGCACGCCAAGGAGAGCCGCCAACACCCCTCCTATGAAATTTGCTGTCGTTCCATTGCAGAAAATCACCGCATATCGTTCCTGCCGGACGCGGCGGATCAATCGCAGCGCGCCTGTCACCGCGCGCACGACATTGCCTGCGGCGCGCAACGCACACAACGCCCGGGGCGCGGCAAAATCATCACGGGTCATTGCACGGGACAAAGGCTGGACGAGATTTTCGATGATCGCCGGCTCGATAATCAATGTTTCGACGGCGTTGTGCTCGCGCAACCTGCGACTGACGATATCTTCACGCGGGAGCATGACGCTACGGTCAATCAGCGCGGAGGGCAAAAATTTCAGGATATCCAGCAGGGTCTGTCCCGGGCCGCCGTTTCGGGAAGTATCATTGATGAACAGGACGCGAAGGCGGCTTCCATCAGTCTCGCTGGCAGGTTGACCTGGTAACTCGATTGACATGATAAGAGATGTTCGCTCACGTGTTGGCACGGATCTGGAACAAACCTTTGCCGTATCCGTCGCGTCAACGCAATGGCTGGACGGTGTAGTGCGGAATGCGGCGTGATCGGGACCAGAAGACAGGTCACAGGAATCTGACGGTCACGTTACGTATCTCACAGGGAAAGCTGGTTTTATGCTGTCGGCCCATCGGATCATGAAATCATGGGGTAAACGCACGGTCATACGCGATGTCAGTCTGACTGTGCGCCGGGGCGAGATAGTCGGCCTGCTGGGACCGAACGGAGCGGGCAAGTCAACCACGTTTCGGATGTTGACGGGTGAATTGACACCCGATGGTGGAAACATCACCCTTGATGGCTTGGACATAACGTGTCTGCCGTTTTACGAGCGCGCACGACACGGGCTGACCTACCTGCCCCAGACGAGTTTTTTGCCTCGCACGATGACCGTGGAGCAGACGATAACTGTTATTCTGGAGACAAACACAGGCAACAGGGAGGCGCGCGCACGCTACATGGAGCGGGTTCTGACGGATTTCAGTCTCACTTCCCTGCGCGGCGCACGCATTGGATCGCTGTCTGGCGGACAGCGGCGGCGATGCGAAATTGCCGTTTCCATGGCTTGCAACCCCGCCTTCGCATTGCTGGATGAACCATTCTCCGGCGTTGATCCGGTCAATGTGGGGGAGATAGCCACCCTGATCCGCGCGATGGCCCGGGGTCAGGTGGGTGTGCTGATAACAGATCATAGTGCACTGGAACTGCTTCGGCTCGTCGATCGATCCTATGTGATCTACGACGGGCATGTTCTGGCGGAAGGTGACGCCGCCACTCTGGTCGCCGACCGACGTGTTCGCGAGGCCTATCTGGGGGGCACATTTCAGATATGACCGACCCGGCAGAACAGCAAGTCCGCGACGCACGGGTGGCAATCGCACGCCTGTCCGCCATCATGGCCGGGTACGGCACATTGAGGATACGTCAGTTCCTGCGCGACTGCCTTCGTCTGACCCTGTTCGTGATGCTGCTGGTCGAGGCGGTGTTCCTGTCCGAGCGTTTCCCCATGGTGTTTCGCGATGTGTTACGCAATCACGCGGGCCTACCCGAGGCGCTCGCGGTCTATGCTCTGACTGTCCCGCAGATTTTCGATCTTTCCCTGCCGATGGCCCTTCTGGTTGCGACTTACATGGCCGTGCTTCAAATGCGGGAAAACCGCGAATTGCTTGTGTTGGGCGCTGCTGGCATGGGACCGCGACATCTGATCGTACCGGGCATGGCGATAGCGATCGTGGCCTGTATCGTGTCACTGTTCGTATCGGGTGTGGTTAATCCGCTCTCGCTCTATGCACAGCGCGCTGTTCTGTTTCAGGCCGAGTACCGGGCATTGACTATAGGAAGAAGCACTGGGCAGTTCTATTTCCCCAATGACCGCGTGATGTTCGCGCCGCCCCAGACTGACAACGGATCTCACCTTAAGCGCAATATTTTCATTCGTGAACCCGATGGGCCGGGCCGCTTCCGTGTCATTCTCGCTGGCAGCGCCCGTGTCGCGAAAGGAGAGGGCAACGGCTATCTTCCTCTCCTGCTGGGAGACGTAGCATGGCGTGTCTTCTGTTTCGATCCAACAGTCTGTTCCGCAGCGGACGGGGCTGAGTCATTTTCCGCCCGGACATCGAACAGGGCTCTGGTTCTGTCCGATGTCCTGCCTTTTGCCGCGCGAGGATATGACGGGGCGGAGTTGACATCCGCTGAACTCGCAGCAGAGCTGGCGTTGGCACGTAATGGCGGTGGACGGATCGCTCCTGCGACCCTGACCAAAATATTGGGAGAGAGGATCGGGCGCACTCTGCTGTGCATCATGGCGCCCATTCTCGCCTTTGCCGGCGTATGTCTGACGACACGCCAGACAGTGTATCTGACGTTACCTGTGGCCTGTATCATCCTGATGTCCCTCAATGTTTCTACCGAATGGATCATTCGTTCACTAAATAATGGTCATGCCAGCGCCGTCATGATCGTTCTTCTCGCTTTTACGGGCGCAGGCGCCATAGCTTCCACCACTCTCATCCTCAGGCGTCAGGACGCGCTGTTCCATCCGCAACTGGCGCGCGCGTGATGCAGACCTCACCGTCGCGCCGGGTGTGCCTCGTTCCGTTGGGCCTGTACACCCGCTACGTACTGCTGGCCTATCTGCGGCAGATTGCACTGATCGTTCTGGTGCTATGGGTCATTGCGCTGACGATTGATCTATGGCCCCAGATCGACAGCGTCACACAGGCCTGCAAAACGGGCACGACCCGATGCGTCGTGCGCTTCTGTTTTTTACGCACGCCGAGGCTGATCGGTCCGCTGGTGCCGTTCGTGGCATTCCTGAGTGTGTTCGCCACCGAACTAATGCACACTCATTCTGGCGAACGGAGGTTATTCTGGAACAGCGGCCGTTCACCGGCTCAGAGCTTGGTGCCCGCACTCCTGCTCGGCCTGTGCCTTGGACCGATTGATGTCGCCCTGGATGCCTGGCTTGGCCCGGCCTCAATGGTGGTCCAGATGAAGGAAAGGATCGGGCGTGACGGCCAGCGCCTTGATCGTGCACGTGAAAGCAATCTCAACTGGATTGCCCTCCCAGACGGACTTTTAAGCACACATGTTGTTGAGGCGGGACGACCCATACTGACTCAGCTTGAATTTTTCCGTTTTGCCGGCCCGGGCAAGCTTGTGCAGATCGTTCGTGCAGCCAGTGCGGAGCAGATCGGACTGAGCAATGTCTGGAGGGTTAAGGCAGGGCGGACATGGCAATCACCGGATGGCATTACCGGCCTGTCGATGAGCAATGCGCTGACAGGCAATGCCATGGCGCCCTTCGCGGACATGGACCTACAGTTGCCGCTGGATCCACTCTGGCTGAGTGTAATCGGCATGGAGGTGCAATACGTACCTTTTCCTGTCTTGCTGGCGTTAGCCGGGCGGGAGCCACGAGGCTACAGCGACGCACCCTATCGCACGCAATTGCACATGATTATTGCCGAAACTCTGCTTCCCGGCACCATGGCGGTTCTCGCTGCTGCTCTTTCGGTCACGTTTCTTGCATACACCATCAGAGCCATGGCTGCCGGTGCCATTCTTTTCGTCGGTTATCTCGCCCATTCCGCAATCCGCGCCTGTAGCCTTCTTGGGGAGAACGGGGATCTGCCTCCAGTGCTGGCCGCATGGCTAGTGCCTGTGCTGGCAGTCGCAACAGTCATTCTGATGCTGCGCCATGAAAAGAGAAAACGACAACATTCTGACAGCATGTCGTCAGTTAAGCGGGATGATCATTGAAGCGAACTGAACGGCAGCGAGAAAAGCTGATTGCAGTTTATCGTAGCGGGTTGCGAGAACGCGGGAACTGGAAGGTTTGAAAAACTCGCTGATTCTTCCATCCTGATCTTTTGATCATGCGTCCATATGAGTTATCGCTCTCTCAGAGCCTGAATCAGAAAGCGGTTTGATTGATTTTTCGCAGAACTCTGCGGATATGGGCAATCATCAACCACGCGTGGGATGACGAGATTGTTGCCTCGACATCCTTC
>NZ_WOTA01000048.1 GCF_011516825.1 Acetobacter oeni
GATGCACTCCAGGACGCGGTGTGCGGTGCAATCGACGATGTCTGTCACAGCCAGGCCGCCGCCTGCTTCACCGCCACAGGATATGAACCAGATTGATCGGATTATGCTCTATCGTCAGGCTGCATGGCGGTAACATCCGGCTCAAGGACAACAATCCGGGGCTGCGCTGCGAAATCACATTCCCTGTCTCGATCCCGTATCGTCCATAAAGCTTGTCGTCCTCCGCGCCGCCGCTCCGATATTTCCGTTGGTGTAACCAGTTCGCGGGAATAGCTGTCGACATCCTGTGTGGGGTGCGTGCGTGTTTGGGGAACTTTACGACGTTCTTTTCGGTAATCGTCATCGGCCCGCGATCATATCGGCAATCATGGCAGTCTTTTCCGCGCACACAGGCCGCGTCATAATCCTCGCGTAATGCTACCGCTCTGCTCATCCTGGGTGCCTTTCTCCTGGTCCGACATCCCATGAATCATAATTTCCTGCCCCTGGGTACCCAGGTGAGTCATTCCAAAAGCTGATTGGTATAATACCAGAGGTTGTGAAGATTGACCTGCGGATGAGAGTATCCGGGCTCAGCCCGGACCTGGCAGGAACCGCAGGCCCCTGCACCCCGGTTTGCTGATCATACTGTCTGACATGCATCTGCCTCCGATGGGAGCCCTATCACCGAAAGCTGCCCTGTCCCGCGTGTTCCGGTCGGGCTTCATGAAGTTCTCCCGAACGGCGGCGCAGAAAGGCGGCGTCCGTCATCAGCCTTCGCGCCCGTCTATCCGGTGTTTGGCGCGGTGGCAGCTTCGCCTTTCCAGACGCAATGGCTGCACGCACTCGTTGCGAACCACGCCCTTCAGGCGGAAATCGTCCTGCGCAGGCTGCTGGAGAAAAACACGGATGCAAGCGTGACCCTGCATCCACCGGACACGATATACTCACTGTCGTCGCGCTCCACCTTACGGCTCTTTCGTCGTTCGGCTTCTACGAGCCTCTCGTCTCCTGTGCCAAAAGGTGCGCGAGTGGTTCACTGGAAGGTGTCTCCGGCAACAAAGCCTCACGAAACCCAGATTTCTCCTGACCACATCATGAACCATGCCTGTTGCCAATCCTACAGCACGCTGGTCTGGAACCACGCATCGGCGGTCAAGAAAATTGTCTATCTCTGACCTGAACAAGAAAAATTCTGGATGGCGTCATCCGTGAACAGACTTTCCGACGCATCCATTCTTATCGTTGCGACCGGTCGAAAAGGCGAAATGCGGCAGTGCGAAGCGTTGGCCAATGCCTGTGGACTGCTCTAGCAGCTCACCAAAAACGATCAGGTTCCCTCCGACGAACCAACACTGATCCTGTCCTTCTGCAGAACCTTGATGCAGGCGTGGTGTCTGGTAATGCGAAGTCTTTGATGCCCGCGTCACGGGGTATTCTACTATGCATATAGGAAATTGGCCGTATTGCTTAATGATTTCCGTCGTGGCACTCGGGAATGCACTCGCTGCAACCGGGTTGCCGAGCATTGCTTCAGAGTGCCGACGACGAAGTATCCACGTCGTGCATTTCACTTTGACCGTAGATTCCATGTCTGACTTTTCACTACGCAGCTTGTCCCAAAGCAATTCCTCCCACTGCACTGATAGCGACTACGACCAGAGGTGGCGCTCGCCAGAGCGTCAGCAGAGCGAAGCCGACAAGGACAAGTCCGAAATCGCCCGATGATTTGACCGCGCTCGTCCAGACCGGTGTGTATAACGCGGCGCCCAGCAGGCCCACCACAGCGGCATTGACACCTCGCATGATCGCCTGTGCTGCTGGACGACTACGAAAGGAATCCCAGAACGGCAATACACCGATGAGGATCAGGATCCCTGGCAGAAAGATGCCGAGCAGAGCAAGGAAGGCCCCCTCTACGCCATGGGGTAATAGTTTGACGATCGCACCAAGATAGGCAGCAAACGTGAAGAGTGGTCCCGGAACCGCCTGTGCGGCGCCATAACCGGCGAGAAAGGCATCGTCACTGACCAGACCTGGTGTCACAAAGGCTTCATGGAGCAATGGCAGCACCACATGACCGCCGCCAAACACGAGTGCGCCAGACCGGTAGAAGGCATTGAACAATGAAAATCCCCCCGGCGCGCCATGCTGGCCGAGAACAGGAGGAGCGAAGAGCAACACCGCAAAGGCCAGAAGCGCAGCCATCCCGACACGGCGCGATACGGGCACGGCGACATGTCCGCTGTCCGATGGCGGAAGAGCGCAACAGAACCACAGGCCGACAACGCCCCCGAGGGCAATAGCGCCGATTTGGGCAAAAGGCGAGGTCACGAACAGAATGATGAGTGCCGCTATCACCGCGATGGAACCACGGACCCGATCCGGACACAGCGTTCGTGCCATGCCCCACACGGCCTGTGCGACGATGGCCACGGCGACGAGTTTCAATCCATGCAAAAGACCGAGGCCAATCGGTCCCCCGAGTGCGCTCGCGCTATAGGCGAAGAGAACAAGGACGAACGCCGAAGGCAGAGTAAATCCGGTCCACGCGGCGAGACCACCAAGATAGCCCGCCCGCATCAGACCAATGGAAAATCCCACCTGGCTGCTCGCCGGACCGGGCAGAAACTGACAAAGTCCCACGAGATCCGCATAGGCGCGCTCATCAAGCCACCGGCGTCGGACGACAAACTCATTGCGGAAATATCCGATATGCGCGATCGGGCCACCGAAGCAGGTAACGCCCAGCCTGAGGAAGATGAACAGCACTTCCCATGCTGCGGCCATCCGTTGACGTTCTGGCGCTGCACCGAAGGGCACGATGGTCATCAGGTTGAGCCCTTTGTTTTCCGGACAGGTACGAGACAGGTATCATGCTCATTTTAAGAACGCCATGCTGGCAGATCGACTTCATCAATCACAAAAAATCTTCATAAATCCAGCGAAGAATCGTAATCATCCTTCCATCAATAAGGCGGAACATAACCCGGTGCCGTCGGGTAGGCTGGCGCAGCGGAACCAACGGTCGCAGCAGCAACCCCTGCTATAAGACCGGTCGCTGCGGCCATCAGAAGATACTGTCCGCCTGACTGCATCCAGTAGTAACCTGCGGGAGGTGCCCAGAGCCCCCGCCGCCCGCGCCAGTCACTGACCATCCAGCGCTGCTCACGCGGACCGGAATAATAGTCGCCTCTCTGCCAGTGTTTCATGTGGCCATAGCCATGACCCTTACCATGATGGTCATGGCCACCGTGGTCTTGCCCTCCGCGTGCCCAGGGAGGGTCTGCATAGGCAGCGGAACAGGTCATAAGCAGACAGACTGACAGGAGAGCGGTCGTGAATTGTTTTGTCATAGGCACCTCCATATGAAGCTCAGGAAGAAAGCACGGCCTTACGGCTTTTGTGTGAACAGAGGATTGGCGCCTTGATCTCCACGCAGAAGCATACGTCCAAAAACCCCGTCTTTCAGAATGACCTGATGGAAAACCGCCGCCATGCCATGACCGCTGGCAATCACGACAATCAACCATGCGTTCCAGTGATGCATATCCTGAATCCAATGGAGCAGCGACGCCGGAAAGCGGACAAACGGGGACGGGATCAGGAGGCCGAAAAAACTCATGGCCTGTCCCGCTCCCCATCGCCAGAGGTAGCCGAGCACGATTTCAGCCAGAAGCAGCACGTAGAGCGTATATTCCACGCCCAGCGCAAAGAAACGGTCGAGCGGCCGCAGAAGGTCCGATAGATGCCGGCCTTTCGTCAGGCGCCAGGCAATGCGGAACCCCATGATTGCCGTCAGCAGGATGCCCGCTGTCAGATGCGCAACGACCATCAGATGATGAACGGGTTTTGCAGGCCAACCCCAGCTTTCGCCGAGAGCAAACTGAAACAGCACCAGAAAGGCGGTTGCCCAGTGAAGGGCAATCGTCGGCCTGTCATAGCGCTGGGTACGCGTAATATCCGGCATCACGTCAGGCATGCACTTTCTCCCAGATAACGGTGAAGAAACTGTAGTTCATATCACACCAAACCTGACGGGAACCTGAACAAACAGGAATGATAAATAATAAATTCTATTGAAAATAACTCGCAGTATTAGAATTAATTATTTGTTGTCATGCGGAAATTGAAGACCTATTCCTGAACACAATTCAGATTGCCAACGGATAATCTTATGTCGCGACTTCATCCCCTCGCTGAACGTCATGCCGTCGAGAAACTGGGCTGGCTGCGTGCAGCCGTCCTCGGCGCCAATGATGGAACATTGTCAACCGGAAGCCTGATTGTCGGGGTTGCCAGTTCTCACGCGACACACGGCAGTATCCTCATCGCAGGATTATCCGCGCTTGTGGCTGGTGCCCTCTCCATGGCGGCCGGGGAGTATGTTTCGGTCAGTTCCCAGCGGGATTCAGAACAGGCCGACATCGCTCGTGAAAAACAGGAACTGGCCACGGACTGGGACGGAGAAGTGACCGAACTCGCAGGGATCTATCAGAAGCGCGGGCTGGATCCAGATCTCTCCCACAAGGTGGCCGTCGCCCTCATGCAGCATGATGCCCTCGGCGCTCATGCTCGAGATGAACTGGGCCTTTCGGAAGCCACAGCGGCCAGACCCATCCAGGCGGCCTTTGCTTCGGCTTCTGCCTTTTCGTCAGGGGCGGTGCTGCCCGTTCTGGCGGCAGTTCTGGCTCCCGTTTCGTGGGTGTCCTGGAGCGTCTCCCTGACGTCCGTCGTGGTTCTCGCCATTCTGGGTATCGTCGGCGCAGTCGCCGGTGGCGCAGCCCCCTTGCGCCCGGCGTTGCGCGTGACGTTCTGGGGCATTGTGGCGATGATCGTCACCGGCGGGATCGGACACCTGTTCGACGTGTAACGCAGAAACGGGTTTCGCAAGATACCAATGCGGTGCTCTTGACCCCACCCCCATATATCCATGATGATGGATATATGGATACAGATTCCGCCATCGCCGCGCTCAGTGCTCTCTCCCAGTCCACGCGCCTGGAAATCTTCCGCCTGCTGGTCCGGCATGAACCGGACGGCCTGCCTGCCGGTGAGGTCGCCCGCCAGCTCGATCTGCCGCAGAACACCATATCGGCCCATCTCGCCACCCTGACACGCGCCGGCCTGCTGACCTCACAGCGCTACAGCCGGCTGATCGTCTATCGCGTCGGCCTGCCGCGCCTGCGGGAACTGATGCTGTTCCTCGTCAAGGATTGCTGTGCAGGCAATCCCGAACTCTGTGCGCCCCTGATCGCCGATTTATCCGCCTGCTGCCCAAGTCCGGAGGCCTGCTCATGACCATCACGATCTACCACAATCCGGCCTGCGGCACGTCGCGTAATGTGCTGGCGCTGATCCGCAACAGCGGCGAGGAACCCCGGATCGTCGAATATCTGAAGACGCCGCCGAGCCGCTCCGAACTGCTCGATCTGATCGGGCGCATGGAAATTCCGGTACGGACTCTCCTGCGGGAGAAGGGCACGCCCTATAACGAGCTGGGGCTCGACAATTTAGCCCTGTCGGACAATGACCTGATCGATGCCATGATGGCACACCCCACCCTGATCAACCGGCCGATCGTCGTCACCCCGCTGGGTACAGCACTCTGCCGCCCCTCGGAGACGGTCCTGGATATCCTGCCCAATCCACAGCGTGGGGCCTTCGCCAAAGAAGATGGCGAGAAGATCGTGGGCGAGACGGGTGAACGGATCGCCTGATGCTGGCGCTTCTCATCTTCGTCGTCACGCTGGTTTTCGTCATCTGGCAGCCCAAAGGGCTCGGCATCGGGTGGAGCGCTCTGGCGGGGGCCGGAGTGGCTCTGATGACCGGTGTGATCCACTGGCAGGATATTCCGGTCGTCTGGCACATCGTCTGGGACGCGACCTTCACCTTCATCGCGCTGATCGTCATCTCACTGCTGCTGGATGAAGCCGGGTTCTTTCATTGGGCTGCCCTGCATGTCGTGCGCTGGAGCAAGGGACGTGGCCGGGTGCTGTTTCCCCTGATCGTGGTGCTGGGGGCCGTCATCGCGGCAGTCTTCGCCAATGATGGCGCAGCCCTGCTGCTGACACCGATCGTGATCGCCGTCCTGACGCAGCTTCGCCTGCAACCTGCTGCCGCGCTGGCCTTTATCATCGCTACGGGCTTTGTTGCCGATACCACCAGCCTGCCGCTGGTGATCTCCAACCTTGTGAATATCGTCAGCGCCAATTTCTTCGGCATCGCCTTTGACCGCTATGCGGCGGTCATGGTTCCCGTCGATCTGGTGGCGCTGGGCGCGACGCTGACCGTGCTATGGCTGCGATATCGGCGGCAGGCGCCGACGGTCTATCCGGTCGAGAAACTGCCCGCGCCAGCCACTGCGATCCGTGACCGTGCCGTATTTCGCGCAGCCTTCCCGCTGCTGGCGCTGGTCCTGACCGGGTATTTCCTGACCGCGCCGTTGCATATCCCGGTCTGCATCGTCGCTGGTCTTGCGGCCGGGGCGCTGCTGATCGTCGCCGGGCGAGGGCAGATCATCCCGGTTCGCAAGGTGCTACGCGGTGCGCCGTGGCAGATCGTGATCTTCTCACTGGGCATGTATCTGGTGGTCTACGGCCTGCGCAACGCCGGGCTGACCGCTTATCTGGCGGCGGCACTGGTCTGGCTGGGTCATCAGGGACCATTCGCGGCCACGATCGGCACTGGTTTTCTCGGAGCACTGCTCTCCTCCGTCATGAACAACATGCCGGGCGTGCTGGTGGGTGCGCTGGCGATCCAGCAGGCACACGACATTGCCCCGTTGACCCGCGACCTGATGATCTATGCCAACGTCATCGGCTGCGATCTCGGTCCCAAATTCACTCCGATCGGTAGTCTCGCCACGCTACTCTGGCTGCATGTGCTGGCATCCAAAAATTACCGGATCACATGGGGGCAATACATGAAGGTCGGGCTGATCCTCACACCGCCCGTCCTGCTGATCACGCTCGCGGCGCTGGCCTGCTGGCTGCCCGTCGTGAGACAGCCATGACGATCAGACAATACCGCCATTGGCGCGCAGGGTCTGGCCGTTGATCCACGCGCCATCCGACCCGACAAGGAAGGCGACCGCCGCCGCGATATCAACCGGCGTCCCGAGCCGCTCCAGCGGGCTCATTGCTGATAGTTTCTGAATCAGCTCCGGACTTTTTCCCTCAAGAAACAGATCTGTCGCGGTCGGACCGGGGGCAACGGCATTCACCGTGATGTTCCGGCCACGCAATTCCCTGGCCAGGATCGCGGTCAGGGTCTCGACTGCCGCTTTCGTGGCAGCATAGACACCGTAATTCTCGAATTTCAGGCCGACGACGCTGGTGGACAGGTTGACGACGCGCCCGTCGTTCCGCAGCTGCCGGGCGGCCTGACGCAACGTGTTGAATGTACCTCTGAAATTGATATCCACCTGACGCGTGAAAGCGGCATCGTCCACATCGACGATACGCCCCAGCGTCATGATCCCGGCATTGTTGACCAGAACATCGACACCACCGAACGCCTTTTCCGCCGCATCAAACAGGGTGGCGACAGCCGCTGCGTCCGAGACATCGGCCCGCACGGGGAGCGCTTCGCCGCCATCCCGGCGGATTGTTGCGGCCAGTTCCTCGGCCCGTGCGGCGTTGCCGGCGTAATTGATAACGACGGCCAACCCGTCCTTCGCCAGCCGCGTTGCGATGGCAGCGCCGATGCCGCGTGACGACCCTGTGATGATCGCGACTTTTCGGTTCTGTGTCATGTGTGCGTTCCTCCTGACCTGTAGAATGGCTCTGATGTGAGCCTGCCTCTTTTCGGTCTCCGGATAATCCCGCACAATCCGGACAGATTATCCGACAGGAAGGAACAGTTGATGGACCGGCTGGACGTCATGCGCCTGTTCATGCGTATCGTCGAATGCGGCAGCTTCACACGAGCGGCGGCGGACATGGATCTGCCGCGCTCGACCGCGACCGATGTCATAAGGGCACTGGAGATCCGGCTCGGCGTGCGCCTTCTGCACCGCACCACGCGTCAGGTCAGCGCCACACCGGAAGGCGAGACCTATTACCACCGCTGCCGCGACATCGTCGCCGATATCGAGGACGCCGAGGCGTCACTCGGCACAATACGCCCCAGGGGCGTCGTGCGGATCGACGTTCATGGGACGCTCGCCCGGCATTTTCTTCTCCCGGCCCTGCCGGCGCTCCTCGCCACCTATCCTGACATCGAACTGCACATGAGCGAAGGAGACCGCCTGGTCGATCCCGTTCGCGAAGGCATGGACTGCCTTCTGCGCGTGGGCGAATTGCGCGACAGTGACATGACCGTTCGATCGCTCGGCTTTCTGGATGAAGTCACGCTGGCTTCTCCGGCTTATCTGGAAAAGCATGGCACGCCCGCTCATCCGGATGGCCTGCCGGGCGGGCATGTCATGGTCGGTTTCCAGTCCAGCCTGCGGGGCAGGATATTGCCGCTGGAGTTCATGATCGACGGAAAAGTCCGGGAGGTCGCCCTGCCATCCCGGATGGCGGTCAACGCGGCGGAAAGCTACATCGCCGCCGCGCGCGCGGGCATGGGTCTCATCCAGATCCCGCGCTATCACGCAGAGCACGATCTCCGGAACGGAGCCCTGGTCGAGATTTTGAAGACCTGCCCACCCTCCCCTTCGCCGGTATCCCTTCTGTCTCCACACAACCGACAGATGTCGCCACGCGTGCGTGTCTTCATTGACTGGGTGGTCGAAAGGTTCCGGTCATCGGCAGACCGACCCAACCGCACCCTGCAGTCATGAGAAGAACGATGCACATAAAACGATCCGGCGTGGCCGCCCTCCTGTCTGCCTGCCTTCTTCTCCCCGACGCGGCCTTCGGCCAGAACCATTCCCCACGCACGATGGCCGCGATTGCGGTGCAGTATTCTCCGGCCGATCAACGCGCGAAAGAGCAAGTCCTGTATCTTCCCCTCAGCGACGGGCATCATCTGAGAGTGCTTCTCGCCACCCCGCCCCAACCCCGTGGCCTCATCATCATGTTTCCCGGCGGGGCCGGAGACATCGGCCTGCAACGGGACGGCCATATCGTCCATGCCGAGAATTTCGTCGTCAGGACACGCGATCTGTGGAACCGGCACGGGTATGCGGTTCTCATTCCGGACACGCCCGAAGACACCAACTCAGGGGTCTGCGCAGCTCACCCTTCTACACGCACCTGGCCGACAGCCTCATCGCCCTAGCTCATCAGCAGACAACCGGGCCGGCCTTCCTGCTTGGCACAAGCCAGGGATCGATCGCCGCCGTGAATGGCGCCGCCCATGCCCGTCCCGGCACGATCGCGGGTGTGATCCTGACCGAATCCGTATCAGTCATGGGCGGAAGCGGGGAAACAGTATTCAGCGCCGGGCCCAGAATGATACGCGTGCCCGTGCTTGTGGTGGCGAACCGCGACGATCTGTGCGATGTGGCGCCGCCCGACGCCGCACCACGGATCGCGGCCGCCATGACCGCGAGCCCCGATGCGCGGGTGCTGACCGTCACGGGCGGCACAACCCGATCGCGGAAGAACTGTGGCTCCCTGACCCCTCATGGCTATTTTGGCATCGAGGATCAGGTCGTAGCCAAGATCAGTGCATGGCTGGATGCCCATTCCTGAGCAGTCGGCTCAGGACAACGTATCCACCCGAGACGTTCGTCTCTATCGGATGGTGTAATCACCGTCGACGACGAGATTCTCGTCGTTCAGCATTTCGGTAACATCGCTGAGCAGGCTGGATACCCCCAGCACGATGTGCCAGTCATAGTGCAGCATTTCAGGGCGGATGAAGCAACCTGGCCGCTTCATTCTGCTTCGGGTGACAGGCGTCCCTTACGGGACAGCAGGACCAGCAGTACGCCCAGCAGGCTGATGCCTAAGCCCGCGACGGAAACCATCGGATAGCCGAACCCCAGAGACAAGACGGCCCCACCCAGCGCCGCCCCCAAGGCATTGCCCAGATTGAACGCGCCTATATTGACCGACGAGGCCAGGCCCGGTGCATCATGTGCGGCCTGCATGGTGCGCATCTGCAGGGCCGGCATCAGAGAGAAACTGGCGATGCCCCACAGCAGGACTCCGATCAGCGCGCCAGCCGGCGTTCGCGCGGCGACGGGAAAGACCAGCATGATCAGGCCGAGGATTGGAAAGAACACCAGCAACGTACCGGCCAGCGATCGGTCTGCCGCCCGGCCGCCGATAGCATTGCCTATACTGAAACCAACACCGATCAGCATCAATGCCAGCGTCGTTAAGGTTGGCCCCGCACGGGTGATATGTTCCAGCATTGGCACGATATAGGTATAGAGTTCGAACATCGCTCCAGCGCCGATCACCGTGACGCCCAGTGCCATCAGCACGTTGGGACGCATGATCGCCTTCATCTCGGCCACCGCGTCCGGCCTTGGGCTGGCCTCAGCCAATGGCAGGGCAACGGACAGAGCCGCAGCCGCGACCAGACCCAGCACTGAAATGGCGGCGAACGCGCTGCGCCAGCCCAGCGTGTCACCCAGCCATGTCGCTGCTGGCACGCCAAGGATATTGGCGACGGTCAGACCCATGAACATACTGGCCACCGCACTCGCCTGCCGGTTGGCCGCAACCAGGCTCGCCGCCTCCACGGCGCCCAGCCCGAAGAATGCCCCATGGGCCATGCTGGTCAGCACCCGTGACAGCAGCAACTGCATGTAATCGTCACTGGCAGCCGAAGTCAGGTTACCGATCGCATACAGGATCATCAGCCCGATCAGTGCATATTTGCGCGGATAGCGCGCCAGAAAGAGAGTGACGAAGGGCGCGCCGCCCATCACGCCAAAGGCATAGGCGCTGATCAGGCTGCCTGCCTTGGGTACACTGATATGGACCCCGTCCGCCAGGACAGGCAGCAGGCCCATGGGGGTGAATTCGGTCACCCCGATCGCAAAGGCCCCGCAGGACAGGGACAACAGCGCACGACCTGACGAAAAATGAGAATTCGACACACTTGCCTCTATCTGTTCAATAAGGGATTTCAAATATATGATGACACTCAGCTGGTGTGGGAAACCCGTCCGACATGCGAGAGTCGGGCGAAGATGCGGCCACCCTGGGCGTGCACCACATGGGTGATCAGGGGCGTCGTAACATTCCCTCGTGCGGCGCGGGAACGTGTCATGGGCGGCATGATAATCCGGTTGGCTCGGTCCAGACCCGCCTGCGAATAAGGTGAAAACAGCACCGGCAACCCCTTTTGGGGAAAGGCGGGTGGAAAGCGGAAAATTATCAGTGCGGGATAAAACCAACCAGAGGCTTTGTGGCCACAGGAGCTGTGAACCAGAGTCACAAAAAAGACGCCAATGGGTCGGAAACGCCTCTCACGCTCCGGTCCGCATAAATGCCTGCAACCTTGGCACCATGAAATCGAGAAACAGCCGGACACGCTGTGGCATGCGCTGACCGCCGAGATAAAGGGCATGGACGTCCTCCGCGTCGCCATGTCCTGCATCGGCCAGCACCTCGACCAGATGCCCCTGGGCAATGTCGTCGCGCACATGAAAGTCGCCCAGACGTGCCAGTCCCACGCCTGCCAAAACCAGACGCCGCACCGTCTCGCCATTGTTGGCCAGCAGGCTGCCGCCGACCATACGGTCCACGATCCGCCCCCCTTCGCGCAACGGCCAGACCGGCGCGGCCCGGCGGAAATTGAAACCCAGACAGTTATGGTGGTCGAGATCATCGATCGTAATCGGGGTGCCGCGTTCCTTGAGATAGTCGGGTGAGGCGACGATCTGTCGGCGTGCCACCCCGATCTTGCGAGCCACCAGGCTACTGTCCGTCAGGGGGCCGACGCGAAAGGCAATGTCGGTGCGGTCGAGATAGAGATCGACGATCTCGTCGGACAGCGACAGATCGACAATGACGTTTGGATAGGTCCGCCAGAATTCCCGCAGCAGCGGCTCGATCCCCAGCACGCCGAATGCGACCGAGGCGCTCACCCGCACGGTTCCGCTGGCACCACCGGCCCCATGACCAACTTCGCGCTCGATATCGTCCAGCTCCGCCAATAATGCGACGCTGCGTTCATGGAACAGGCGGCCCTCGTCGGTCAGCGACAGCCGCCGGGTCGATCGCTCGACCAGCCGCACGCCCAGCCGGTCCTCCATGCGGCCGATCAGCTTGCTGACCGTTGACGGCGTCATCAGGAGCTGTCTTGCCGCCTCGGAGAAACTGCCAGCTTCGACCACTCTCACAAAGACCTGCATTTCTCCCGCGCGATTATCCATTACCTGAGCCCATCTGTGAATTCGGATCCAAGATTATGTGGAGGAAAAGCCGATTATCAAGCCCCTCCGAAAGCGGCATCATCCAGCGATGATACGGTCCCGGTCGTGGGGACTTTCGTAATGCCCAGTGAGGAAAATATGATTGATGCTGTTGGTCACGTGGAGGCCGCAGTCAGCGCCGATATGGCCTGGACCCTGCTTGGCGGGTTCGACAACCTGCCGTTGTGGCTTCCAAAGATCCGGAAAAGCATACTGGAAGACGGGGGACGGCTCCGCCGTCTGGCCCTGGCGGACGGCGTAACCATCATCGAACGCTTGCTGAGCTTTGACGAGCAGAAACGCTTCTATACCTACGCCTATGTCAGCGGCCCGGACCCGGTTGAAGACTATGTCGGCAAGGTCGCGGTTGAAACAAGCGGTCCCGATAGTTGCATCATCACCTGGGGCAGCTTTTTCCTCCCGGTCGGGTTGAGCGATCTGGAGGCGACTGAACGCTATCAGGGCGCCTACACCTCCGCCCTGCGCTACGTGAAGACGTTGCTGGAAACCAATGCACGAAAAGTTCCGAGCCAAGATTTTTCCTGACAACCACCCTCACCCTGTCATTGTGATTCCCAATCAAGGAATATTCCCAGCTATGAAAAACATCCTTCTTTTGAATGGTGGAAAGGTCTTCGCGCATTCGCATGGACGCCTGAACGATACGTTGCATGACGTCGCGGTCCGGGCACTGACAGAGGCAGATTTCGCGATACGCGAAACCAAAATCGACGCTGGCTACGATATCGAGGAGGAAGTCCAGAATTTTTTATGGGCGGATCTGATCATCTACCAGATGCCCGGCTGGTGGATGGGCGCACCATGGATCGTCAAGAAATACATGGACGAGGTCTTTACCTCCGGTCACGGCGCGCTCTACGCCAATGATGGGCGCAGCCGGGCCTATCCCGAGCGCAAATATGGCTCGGGTGGTCTGCTGGACGGTAAACGTTACATGCTGTCCCTCACCTGGAACGCGCCGGATGATGCCTTTACGGATCCTGTGCAGTTCTTTGAAGGCAAAGGTATAGATGCCGTCTATTTCCCCTTTCACAAGGCCAATCAATTCCTGGCAATGTCGCCTCTGCCGACCTTCCTGGCCACCGATGTCATGAAAGCCCCGGATGTCGACGGGACCACCGACCGTTATCGCCGACATCTGTCGGAAACACTGGATTTCGCACTTTCTTTGAAAGAATAAACGCGCTGACGAAAATGGGGAGATTCAATGACCAGGATATGACGAGAGTTTTTATCGTATTAAAAAAATGGAAAATTAGATCAAACTGCTTCCCGGTTCAGGTTTCAGGTCATTGAGTGTTGCATTGTCATGCTGTCGTCTTTTTATTTCGAGCCAACTTCTGAACCTGGAGTAATGTTGCCAAGAGTGAAAGCGCTGCGCCAAGGATGACGATGCCGGTCCAGCCATATGAGGACCATGCCAGCATCGCGACAGCCGAGCCCGTAGACCCGCCCAGAAACATCGTCCCCATAAAAATGGTGTTCAGCCGCGCCCTCGCTTCAGGACGCAGCGCGTAAACAATATGCTGGTTGGACACGAGAGCGCTCTGGATTGCAAAATCCAGCACGATAACACCGACGATCAATCCGGTCAGAGAGTTCCACAAACCGAACACGCCCCATGACACAAGCGTCAAAACCGTGCCGAGAATAATGATCCGATGCGGGCCGTGCCGATCCGCAACGCGCCCTGCGAATGGTGCGGCAAGAATACCGACCGCCCCTACAACACCAAACAGGCCAGCGGCATCGGCTCCAAGTCCGAAGTCGGGCTGCTGCAGGTGTAGTGCAAGCGTTGTCCAGAACACACTGAATGCAGCAAAGAGAAGACCCTGCGTGAATGCCGCGAGACGCAATTCAGAGAACTCTTTCCAAAGACCCGCGAGTGATTCAAGCAATGGCCATAACACAGTCTGGTGTCCGCTATGTGGAAAGGATGTAGCAACTCATATGACCGAGTTGTAGGCGAAAGCGGCTTATTTCCGGAGCATGGTGATTCCGAGTTCGTGCCACATCCACCCGAAATCGTAGGCAACCCCCGCGCCGTCATTTTTCCGGGTGCGGGCTGTGGTGTTTTCAATATCCTTCAGCCAGGCAGCCACCTTTTTACATCCTGAAGCTGTCCGGGCAGCCTCACGCGGCGTCACATTCCCCAGGGCTGGAACCGGCTCATCAAGCACCTGCCGGTAATGGCGCTCCAGCATCTGCCCGATGATCCGCGCTTCCTCTTCAGGCGGGATCTGCAGGTCTGGCGACGCAGCCCGTCCACCGTGCTCCCGCTCCTCCATCGCCTGCACCGGTGTCATGATCTGCGTCAGGGGAGCGCCCACGAGCGTGTCCAGAACGGCCTGCAGCATGGCACGCCCACGTTCGGCACGTGCCCCTGAGTTCACCTGCAACCGTAGCTGCCGCCCCTTGAGTTCCACTGTGCCCAGCACGATCGCACCATCGTCCATCTCGGTGTGCAAGAACCGCCCGTTTTCATCCCGTCCGGACAACGGTACAGAATCACTCTCCGGCTCCTTCAGCCAGTTCCAGAACGACCGGTGCTCCGGACGCAGGGCCACCACGCCCTCAAGCGCATCCGCCACCTTCTTCTGCGTCACGCCCTTTGCCAGCGGGAAACAGACTTCATGGAAGACCAGATCCTCGCCATCGCCATTGAACAGCGCCGGACCGTCCATCTGCCGGGCCATGTCTTCCAGCGTCCGGATGGCGGTGCCTTCATGCACGAGAACAGGCTCGCCACCCCGCAGCAGGCCACGCGCCATGAAGCTCTGGCCGGGTCTGATGTCCGAGACTTCATACAGACTCATGACCGAAGCCCTGAGCGCACGCATATAGGCGCTGTTGCGCGGCCCTTCCTTCCAGCCCCGGCGTTTCAGATAGACGTCAACGATATTCCGGTCGTTATCCCAGTCCTGCCCCAGGAAATCCTCGAAGGCACAGCCCACAGCGTCATGGCGACGTCGGGACCGATCATCTCCGCCAGATCCTCGAACGTGATGTCGCCCGCTTCCAGCGCCGGCCCGATGTGATCGCCGAGCACTTCCGCGAAACGGTCCTGCCAGTGATCCTGACCGAGATATCTGATCAGTCCCGTGAGTTCGTCTGCGGCCATGAGGTTTTCCTGCTACTCCGGTTATGGACAGCAGAGGGGAGACTGTCCTGACTCGACAAGGCAGGATCATACCCTGAAACAGGCGACGGGATGCCCCTTCCCAGCTTCACGCATTTGTGACATCCGACAAAATCCCGCCCGGTTACTTTTTCATTTGTTTCCTATGTGTTTCCTGCGGAGTGATTCAGGCACAAAAAAAGCCACCCGCGAGGGTGGCTTTTCTTCTGTCTTTTCAGACGTTTATGCTTGGTTGCGGGGATAGGATTTGAACCTATGACCTTCAGGTTATGAGCCTGACGAGCTACCGGACTGCTCCACCCCGCGGTGGTAATTTTGTGATATGTTTAGGGTGGACTGGAAGACCTGGCGGCGACCGACTTTCCCG
>NZ_WOTA01000049.1 GCF_011516825.1 Acetobacter oeni
GTCAAAACTGAGAGACTGGCTGGTGGGTACGTCAGGTACAGGTCATCTATCCCGCCTAAAGAAACCTTAAAATTGCTTTTTTGAGGTTGTGAAATTGTATTCCACATAAATTCCTGGCGCGGCGCGAAAGTCGGATTTCTCCGCAATTTCTCAAGAGAATTCCCGAACGCGAAGACATTCAAGCTGGAGGAAAATTTCCGATCCACCAGCCATATTCTCGACGCGTCGAACGCCGTGATCTCGTTTGATCCGTCCCGGATCGAGAAGACGCTGTTTACCCGTCGGGGTGAGGGGCTGCCGATCGAAGTGCTGGGGTTTTCCTACGCCAGCGAGGAGGCTGAGGCGATTGCCCGCGAGATCGGCCGCCGTGCGGCTGCAGGCGCAGCCTGGCACGACATGGCGATCATTTACCGTCAGAACAGACTGTCACGGGCACTGGAGGAAGCGCTGCTGCATGCGCGCGTCCCTTATGAGATCGTCGGCGATGTCGGTTTCTATCAGCGAACAGCTGTCAAGGACGCCCTGGCGCTCCTGACCCTTTCCTCGTGGCCGGATGAGCGCCAGTCCGATGAGGCCTTTCGTCGGGTTGCCAACAAGCCTGCCCGGGGTCTCGGAGCGAAGGGACTGGGGATGATCGAGGCTGAGGCGGCAGATTTTGGTCTGTCGCTGTGTGCCGCCGCCATGCGAACGCGCCTGCCTCCCAGATGCGGTCTGGCGCTCGACGGCTTTATCCAGATCCTCAGACGCGCCGGGGCGCGTGATGACGACACGCTCGGACAACGTCTCACCTGGCTGCTTGAGGAGACGGGCTATCTGGACATGCTCCGCGCTGATGACAGTGATGAGGCCGCGACCCAGAGGGAAAACCTTGCCGAGCTGACAGAACTGGCCGACGGCTTCCGGCGTGTGGAGCATCTGATGGAGCACGCGGCCCTGGCGAGCGGGGCGCCCGGGGAGAAGGGAAAGGACCGGGTGCAGCTCATCACCATGCACAGGGCAAAAGGACTGGAATTCCGCCACGTCTTTCTGCCGGCCTGGGAGGAGGCCATCTTTCCGGGCGGCATGGCGCGCAATCTCGATGAGGAGCGTCGCCTTGCTTATGTCGCGCTCACCCGGGCCATGACACAGGCTACCATCAGCTTCTGTGATTACCGCCAGGGCGGCTCTTCCGCGCCGTCACGCTTCATCGATGAGATCCCGCTGGCAAACCGGATCCGTGGCTGGAATCACGGCCGCGACGAGCCACGCAAGTCAGGTGGACGCTGGGCGCAGGCTGACCGTGAACTTGATGCACTGGGGCTTTGACCATGAGAGATGACCCGCCAATGGATTTTTTCGGAAACCAGTCACAAGCATCGCTTCGACCCCGGCCGGCAGGCCATGGATACGCGCATAGCTGCAAGGCCTGCAGAAAAGGAGCAATGTTCGGTTTCAATACGCGCTCAGGGGAGGAGTGGTATTGCCGGGAGCACCGCCATCTCGGTCGCTCGGTCCCGCCGGCTGCAATGAAACGGGGCGTCTGATGCGTAGCCTGCTTCTGGCCGCCGGTGTGGTGGTCTGCGTATCAACGCCTGCCGTCGCGCAGACGGTCTCCTGTGCGGGTCAGTTTTTCGGCGGACAACCTCCTGCCGTGGTGGACGAGGCGTTGCGGATCGGCACCGTGATGCTCTGTAATCACGGTTACGCCGTCCTGGCGTCCGAGCATACGAAAGGCGCGCTCTGGGCCGCCGAGTATCTCTCGGAAGAGAACCTCGAAGTGGCGGAGCGTACCCCCCGCAGCAGCCGCTTCTATCCGGACGCCCGCCTCCCGGACACCATGAGGGCCGAACTTTATGACTTCAGATCGAGCGGATACGACAGAGGCCATCTTGTTCCGAGCGGCGATGAGGCTGGCCTTTCATGGCAGGCCGAGACGTACGCACTCTCCAATATCGTGCCTCAGACCGCCGAGCTGAACCGGGGCGCCTGGGTGGGCGTGGAAAGTGCCGTGCGCGGGCTCGCGGACAGGGATGGAGAACTTTATGTTGTCACCGGTCCCGGTTATGACCCGGACAGAACCGATACCGTCGGCCCGCACCGGATTCCGGTTCCCGCTATCACGTGGAAGGCGATTTACGATCCGGTGACAGAAGGAAGCGGCGCTTACGTCTGCCTCAATACGTCGTCGCCTCAATGCCGCGTCATCACGGTCGCCCTGCTGACGCATCTCGTGCGGATCGATCCGTTCCCGGCGGTGCCGGCAGGCGGGAAGGACCACATCATGCAGATGCCGCCGATTGAGGCCGGCCCTTACACGCTGGAGCGTGAGGCCGGCGGAGAAAAGATGCTGCGCGAATGGGCTGCGCCGAAGGTTCGCCGGGCTCTTGCGGAGCTGGTCAGATCGCTTGGAAGGTGAATTGGGTAAGGGTGACGGCTTGCGCCTCATCCCAGACATTTCATGCATTCGGAAATGATTCGCATTACGGACATAGAGCGATCGATGGTCATCGTGTCATACCTTTTTTTTCTATGATCGAATGCCTTGCCGACTACGGTGTTGACTATAAGTTCTGAAAAAAGAGGAAACAATGAACAGACGCACCCTCATTATCGCTATCGCCATTTCACTAATCTCGACAGGCTCAGCAAGTTTTGCACAGAGCCATAGCCATGACGGGGCAAAGGTCATTTCCACCCCCGAAGATGTTAAATGGCAGCCCGCACCAGCTATCTTTCCGCAGGGAATGAAAATTGCCTATCTTTATGGCGATCTAGCAAAACATGAACCTTTCACCATCCGGGTCATGATGCCTGCTTACAGCGTTATTGCACCGCACACGCATAATCTTGACGAAATGCTCACGATTATATCTGGCAATCTCGATCATTATACCGGCCCGAAAATGAATCCATCAGAGGGACTTCGTATGGAAGCGGGCGGGTTCGTGCATCTTCCGGTGAATATGGGGCACGCGCTGAAGGCTGGGGATAGCGGGGCTATTTTGCAGGTTTCCGGTGTCGGTCCTTTTGGCATGACCTATGTCGATCCAAAAGATGATCCACGACACAAGTAATAGTCATCGAACCAGTGTTCCGACGTAGCCCGAGACTTCCACGCAATGGGGATCATGGTCTCGGGCACGTCGATACACAGTGTGAAACCTTTAGTTTCTATCTACATCGGTACCAGACCAACGAAACGGTAAGCAAAATAACAATCCATAAAACCAGATTGGCGTGCTTCCCCCAGATGACCCTGCCGGAAAACCAGACAGGGTGATCGAATGCGCGGTTCAGCTCCGCGCCGAGATCCTGAGAACGTCTGCGCTGAGCCTTCAGATCAAGCTGCGAGGCAGACAGGGTTCGTTCCTGATCGTCCAGGAAGTCCTCCAGCGTGATGACGGTGAGATTATCAGGCAGTTCTGTCCAGGGTGTCAGAGACCCGGCCTGCATCGTGCGTCCCGTGCCTTCAGCGTGAGTGCTGTCCGCGTAGTCGAATCTGATTCCGAACTGCTCGTAAAACCGGTTGCGGCGTAGTTTATTTTCGCCGTGACCCTGATGGGCAAAGAGCTTTATCGGATTAACCTCGGCATCCGGCCATCTGGTGGCCCACTCAACGATCTGATTCATGAGGAACGACCCGACCCGGTTGCCGAGGAGACTATCCGGTTCAAGATCAACGGCTCCTCCATACGGATCGGATCCTGTCAGACAGATCCTCCCGCTTTCTCCGCAGTCCCGGACGTAGCACGCCGGAAATTCGTGTGTTTGTTTTCGATGACCGTATGGAATTTCACCGATGATTCGATAACGGACAGACAGACGGGCTTTCTCGATAACGTCACCGTTCCCATGGATGAGCGTTTCCCTGTGCTCGATCAGCAGTTTTGCAACCGGCTCACCGGCCGGATCAAGTCGCGGGCGCACGAGGAGAATATAAGGTTCCATATCGGAGATTTAACAATAGTCCCGGTCCGCGAACAGATGCCGCGACCAGACTTACCGCGTTACCAGGCAGGCTGCTCCGGATAAAACAAAGCCAGCTACCGAGAGCCACATCACATTCAGGAACGTGCTCCGCGCAGAATCCCTGAAGCCGACTACAAACAGAAGGCTGAATCCAAAAACGAGGAAACAAAACTCGCAGATATAGACAAGCGCGTCCGATGTCTGGCCATGAGGTACAGTCATGATGGTCTCCATTCACATCAATGATCGCGTTTCCCCGCGAATGCGTGGCTGCGCTTGTTTTCCCAATAACGGCCTGAGAAGTGAAACTATAGAAATTGCGCCAGCATATACGGCGCCGGGATCAGGACCAGTGCACACACAACGGCGCGCAATCGTCTGTCTGCATCCGGCGTCAGGATGCGAAGCCCGCTTCAAGATTGAACAGCATCCAGATCAGCAACAATCCGACGCGGTACCAGCCGGGAACCGATTCATACGCCCGTGCAGCAGCCGGGACTTCGTTTAATACCGCTATGATGAGTACAGCCTGCCCAATCATAAGCGGCGTGACGATTGAGATCGCGCGGCGTGTCGCTGTTCGCGCAGGCTCAAAGACGGGTCCAACGATTTCCTGCAGTATCGGATCCGCTGTTTTGGCATCAGTCATCGAATATACCTCTGTTTGCAGACACAATGGCATAGTGTCGGTCGTATTGCTGGCGGTCGTCATTCAGTTTTTAGTCTTTACTTGCTGATCACCGTGAACGAACGTCTTGCGACCGCAAAGGGCTGACGAAGAGGAAAGTTTTCTCTGCCCTGTGAAGCGCCAGACGAAACGGCCGAGGCGAATAAACAGATAAGCGGCCACGGCCATGCTGAGCAGAATGCCCCATGCACCGAGGATAGTGTAAAACCGGAAAGCTGCACGAAACTGATCAGGGTGCATGGCCATCTGACACAGGTTGAACTGCTCTGTGGTCGCGTGGTCACGGTGAGGCACTGACAGGGGCACAGACGGTAAAGGAAGAGGCCTGGTCCAGGCCCGGCACGCCTCGACAAAAGCCATCGTTCCGTCTCGCATCTGCTGGCTCACTGGTCCGACAGGCGTATCGATCGTCGGCCGGTTCAGAGGCACTGGTCCGACGGATGGGCCTGCCATGGCTGTTGCGCCGGGCACGGGCGTCGCCACGAGGATGAGGGCTGCCGGAAAGGAAGCGCGGAGCAGCATCACATCGTGCTCCTGGGCGCAGGGTGAGTCGGCGTGAGGCCGTAACCCCATGCCGGGGTCATATCTGTCCGGCGTATGCGTCCGTGCTGCGAAAGCGTTGACCGGATGGCGGTATAGCCGGAGTGAGCCCGCCGGATGACCGCGCGTTCTCCTGGTGTGCGTCTGTGCAGCAGCGCGGTGAGGCGGTGATGCGATGTCATGAAGAAGATCTCCTGCTTGTGCGAGGAGATCAGTGTCGGCCACCATCATGCGACCAGTGATAAGAAAATGCGCGAAAAACGCATCGGCCGGTCGCTGATTCGTCAGGCAGCAGGCCTCGCGGGAACGACCGCACGCTCGCTACCCGCTATCTTTCAGGTATCCGCTATCCTGATATTGGCGTTCGTGTGAGGCCGCCCTCAGGCCGCGCGTCGAGCGCGGGTCTTTTTCGCGGGAGCAGCTGCCGGATCCGTAGCGGCGGCGCTTTTGGCCGGTGATTTCGTGGATGTTCTGACCGACGCTTTCTTTGTCCTGGTCGCGGGTTTTGGTGGCGCAACACGCGCCTTCAGCACGGGAGACGCTTTGAAACGAACGGTCCGACCGGCCTCGACCTGGACCGTTTCCAGAGTGCGGGGATTCAATGCCGAGCGCGCCGGGGTGTCTTTCACCCGAAACGTGCCGAAGCCGGGCAGGGTAAAGCTTCCGGTTTTCTCCAGCTCGGAGACAAGCGCCTCGATCAGATCGTCGGCTGCCTTACTGGCCGCAACGCCGGTGCTTTCCATGCTGTCCTGCAGCACCGCTGCGATGAACGCCTTGCTCATATTGGTGTCGTATCCTCTTTCGGACGGCATTGACGCGGGTGTCGGCCGACACCTCGAAATGCCACAGAAATAGTGTTCCCGTCATCAGGGAGGAGGTTTGCGGTCGCATATGACGGATGCTTCCGATCTTTCACGTGGCAGTCGCATGATTCCCGGCCACGCAGGTAGTCCCGAACAAGGAGACATTCATGCCTGTCGCCCATGCCGTTCCATGTCGTTTCGTAAAGACCACACGATGCTGACGGTTCAGCATATCCTGATGGAAGAGGGCTTCCGCACAGCGGTCCAGCTTAGACCACCCATGACGCCGGATCGAAATGAGGGACTTTCCTGGATCGTCCGGGAGGGTTCCGGGCCGCTTCCCTATGAAGGGTTCTCCGGCTGGTGGGCGACGGTGGATTATCCCCGCGATGCGGATGGCCGGATCCTGCCCGGCGGAGCGGCGTTCCGGCTGCATTACGGCCGGTATCGCACCATGCGGCCGATCGTGGTCGGTGCAGTCGCATGGTGTGGGGCCGTCGGCGCGGAGCTGTGGCGGTCGGTGAAGACGCTTTTCGAGCAGGGGAAGGAGTCGGGACGGATCAGTCCGCCTCTCGACGCCCTGCCTCTGCCTCTCGATCTGGTGGCTCCTCTCGATGCGCCATGGCTTGCCACCATTATTTCGTCATTTGTGCAGGGTATGGATTACGCGCAGCTGACCCCACTGCCGCGTATCGTGCATGAACTTGCCGCCGTTCTGTTTGCCGAGGCCCCGTTTCTGGCGGGGCAGATGTATCCACCCGCGTCACGATTTCCGCTGCCGCTGTTTTGAAAAGGAGATGGCCCCTTGCGCTATATTTCCGGCTTCGCCGCCGTTCTGCTCATCGCAGCGTCTTTCTCCGCCCGCCCTGCCGAGGCCCAGTCCGTAATCGGCAGCCCGGTGACGCCGGCAGGCGGCCGTGCGGCGGGCAAGATGCCCACGACATTCGCGCCCCTTGGCCAGTCCATGGCGCAGCTGCTCGATGACGGTTTTCAGATCGTATCGCTTGCGGGTGAGGACGGCGAAATGGTGATTCTGCGCAAGTCGTTTCCGGGGCAGCCGGGAAGCAAATGGGTTCGATGCGAGTTGGCTGGTGGCGGACAGTCAAAACTGATTTACAGTCGTTCGGTCTCATCGGACTGCCGTGCGCTGAACTGATGGCTCTGATCCCCTCTGGTTCCGGTCGGGACTTCGGTTTTTAACTGTATCTGATTTGTTATAAGGACGTCTGATTTATGGCGAAGAAGCCTGCGCCGGCGATTGAGCCCGAGGACTGGTCTGACGAAGAGGCAGGTTTTCTCCCGCCACTTGAACCACCGACACCGGTGCGGGATCCGAAGGATCTGCGGCCGCACACACGCCAGCTCACTGACCTTCTGCGAGCGCGCTTCCCGAAACGATGGGTGGGCGTTGAGATTGGCACGCTGCCGCTTCGTTGTGAGGATGACCTGTTCTCGGATTTCATCAATCTTGGTGACGGCCTGGGTGTGCGTCTGGATTACGATCCCAATGAACCGGATCGGGTTCTCTGGATCAGCGCCGGCAACCGTGATTTCGGCGGCGAACCTGTCGACTTCCCCCGCGACAGTGAGGCCTGCCGGGGACTGATGCTCACTGACGAGGAAACGACCGAGCTGCTCGACTACCTCGAAGAAGAAATGACCGGCTGAACATCGCGGGACTTCCTGGCATGGCGGGCGAGTTCGATGCGCCGCCATGCTTCCGCCAGCGATCCCTGGGGATCATTGCGCCCGAGACTGCCCAGCAGGGTCTCCAGCGCCGATAGTGAGAGGGTGTGGTTTGCCAGTGCCGGCGACAGGATTGCGGATCCTGCCATTACGACGTGGTTAAAAACCTGAATCGCCGGATCCACGAGACGGACCAGCGCATACACAGCCCGACAATGGCCGGCGTTCTGGATCAGGGGACTGTAGATCAGGCGAGGTGGCGCGTCACCGTCTTCCCCGGCGAAACGCTGGCGCCATCTTTCGTCTTGCGGATGCCCGGTCAGCTCGCCACCATAGCGTTTCGTTTCCACGACATGGATGCCGGCTGCGCTGAGAAACAGGTGGTCGATCTGGGTGGTCCGGTCATTGCCAGCAGGCAGGATGACATCGTGGAGGACGGGAAGCCCGCTGCGGTTGAGAACGTCAGCGACGGCGTTCTCGCCCTTGTCACCCTGAATCTCCGCCCGGAAGGACCGCCAGACCGCCTGTTCATGGGGCGTGAGGCGGGGATGTCCGGGGTTTCGAATGCCGCGTCGGCGTAGTCTCACCATGAAGCCCACCTGTCTTGTTACGAATGTCTCCTGCTGGTCTGGCTTAGCTGACAATCATGCGACCCGCCTGGTGGCGGTAACAGTAACGAAAATGGCCGCGTTGGGGGGGAAGTGGAATGTCAGCTGTCAGGCGGGAAGATGAGAAAAGCGGTCATTCGTTATATTGAAGTTCATGACAACCGATTAATTATTTTATAATACGAAACTCCCGCTCATTTAATGAAATTTGATTATCGCTATTTTTTAGGAAAAATATAAGGAGCTAATTCAGAAATGGGAAAGTTGTAGAAATTATCTCCTTCACCAATCGCACCATCTCGAACATAAGCATAAAAAGCTGCTCGAATTACGACCTTGTCTTTTGCACCAACGGTTATCCCTTCGATGTCGTCGATTTTAAACGCTGGGTTAAATGTCTCTCCATCCTGCTGAAAGTCAGGAAATTCTTTTGTATTTCTACGGTAAATTTCTCCTCCAGCAATCTGCCCTCGAGCGGGGCGATCAAAGTCAATCAAGTATGATTTCTGGGCTTCCGTCGCCATACTGCTCCAATCCCAGTAGGTTTCGAACATTTCTCCATATTTTTTCTGCGCCTCAATATTCGCTCTTTCAATTATATCGATATCTTCTTTTTCAATTACTCTATCGTATACGACCATTTGAACATTTAGGGCATCAAGATGCTCAGGCGCATCACGTAACACATCAACAATGCTTCGTTGCTGATAGATTGCAGCAACTGCGGCATCGCCTCTTCTGCGGGCTGCCCATGCTTCTTGGGCTTTGAGCAAGTGAATTTCCTCAATTTTCGTCGACCTAGCCCAAAAATCCTCAAACCTCTCGATGAATTCCGAATGGTTTTCTTCGAAAACAATGTTCGTTTCCAACCACCCAGTTTGCGAGCCTTCACTGCCAAGGCCGTTTGTCGACATATTTGAAGAGCCAAGAAAACAGAGTTTGTCGACAACACCTATTTTAGAATGAAGGTTGTTCAGTTGTCTTACGCTAGCGCCTCGTTGGATAAGCGTGCGAATTTCACTTGGATTCGTTCCACCACTTAAAAGGTTACATACAATGCGCACGGACATTTCTTCGCGTATACCGATCTCGTCGGCGGCACCACGCCCCCAGAAGGCGACTGCGAAGCACGCGCTATGAGCATCATTCATAGCGATTTTTACGCGTCGGCTTAATTCCGGGCCATCAACAATAATCGGCAATTTTCTGTTCTCCTCAACCAATCAAAGGGTGTTATACATTTCACGACAGGTCAAAATGGAATTACGGTCTGCTTTCTGCCTTTTTCGGAAAATAATCGAAAAATTTTATTGTTTTTAAGAACCTGTTTGGGCGCGTAACGTGCTTTCCTGATAATAAAAGTCTTTTTTCTTTTTTTTCCAGAAAAAGAAGACTTTAGCATCCCCACGCAGGTTGCAAATAGAGCAAAGTGCATAACACCCTCTAGCAGGATAAGAATCTCTATTCTGCCGTTGTAATCGCATTAGAACTCGATGACGCGGAAATCTCACAGAAGGGTTGTGCATCGGGTTAGATTATGAAAAAGTCTGTTTTGCACAAAAGAATTTTTCATAAGCAATAAACGAACCCGATGCAGACAGAGTGTAGCGCAGGCGCGTATGAGTTTCCAGCCTCCTGTGGACGGCGTGTTGTGGCCCGTTTTGACGGGGGTCGCATGAGTTCGGATGGGGGCGTCATTCTGGTGAAGCAGGCTGATGACATTCTGGGGCTCAGCCGCCGCTTTGCTGCCTGTTTTCGCGATAAGCGGCATCCCGGCTTTGTGGAATACCGGGTTGAAGACCTTGTCCGTCAGCGGATCATGGGCCTGGCACTGGGCTATGAAGATCTCAATGATCACGATGCCCTGCGGCATGACCTGATCTTTGGTCTGGCCTCGGGCCGTCTGTCAGGAGGTCGGGCCAACTGTGCGGCACTGGCCGGAAAATCCACACTGAACCGGCTGGAGCGCAGTGGCCACAAGGCAGACCGTTACTGCCGCATCATTGCTGATCATGAGGCACTGGCGGAGCTGTTCGTCACGCTCTACATGGACCGGCATGATCGGGCTCCTGCCCGGATCGTTCTGGACGTGGACGCGACCGATGATCGTATCCATGGCCATCAGGAAGGCCGGGCCTTTCATGGGTATTACGGCCATAACTGCTATCTGCCGCTATACATCTTCTGCGGGGATCATCTCCTCAGCGCTACCCTGCGCACGGCAGACAGGGACCCGGGGAAGGAAGTGCTGGCTGACATCCGCCGGATTGTGCAGCAGATCAGGAACCGCTGGCCCCGGGTGCGTATTCTGGTGCGCGGGGACAGTGGCTTCTCCCGGGACAGTCTGATGACATGGTGCGAAGACAACCACGTTGACTTCCTGTTCGGGCTTGCAGGCAACACCCGCCTGTATGACCGGATTGCCTCTTTGTCCGCTGAGGTTCGTGACGAAGCCGCCACGACAGGCAAAGCGGCGCGCGGCTTTGCCTCCTTTGACTGGATCACAAAGGACAGCTGGACGCGCCGCAGGCGGGTGGTGGCCAAGGCCGAATGGCGCCACGGCAACCGCTATCATCGCTTTATTGTCACCACGCTACCGCAGGGAATGTCCGACCCCCGCCATCTCTACGAACAGATTTACTGCGCACGCGGGGATATGGAAAACCGCATCAAGGAATGCCAGCTGGATCTGTTCTCAGACAGGACATCCTCCCATACCATCCGCGCCAACCAGCTCCGGCTGTGGTTCTCGGCCGCAGCCTATGTCCTGCTCACCGCTCTGCAAAAGATGGCCCTTGGGCAGACCTCTCTGGAGAAGGCGACCTGTGGCACCATACGTGCACGACTGCTCAAAATCGCAACAGTCGTAAAGGTCAGCGTGCGTCGAATTGTCCTGTCCATGCCCGATATATTCCCTTGCCAGCACGAATTCGCCCTCGCTCATGCACGATTGCGAAGGCTCCGCCAGGCTTCCTGACGAAACAGACAGAGCATAGGCCACATACTCACAGCCATCACCGCCTTCTCAGGCGCTAAGACCCCAACTGCGTCCAGAATCTGCCTCCAGAGGCAAAATGCCGTTGTCATTCCAGATCAGACGCACAGGACACAGCTCTCAGAACAGAGAATAACACTCTTCAGACAAAATGTGAGATGGGGTGGTTGCCGTCCTCCCCGCACGGCATCGCAATGTGCCAGAATGGTCGTTGGAAGAAACGACTGCGCGAAAGGACGGCAGATGAAGGATACAGTGATAGGCGTTGATCTGGCAAAGAACATTTTCCAGGTTCATGGAGCTTCGCGTGCGGGCGAGGTGATGTTTCGCAAAAAGCTGCGTCGTCAGCAGTTTATGCAGTTCATGGCCACGCAGCCGCCTGCTCTGGTCGTTCTTGAAGCGTGCGGGAGCGCGCATTACTGGGCTCGCGAACTGGCAGGAGCTGGTCACGAGGTCAGACTGATCGCTCCGCAGTATGTGAAGCCTTTCGTGAAGCGCCAGAAGAACGATGCTGCTGATGCGGAAGCGATCGTCATTGCGGCCCGTCAGCCGGAAATGCGCTTTGTCGAACCACGCACTGAAGCGCAGCAGGCGCGTGGCGTTCTTTTCCGGGCCCGGCAGCGTCTGGTGCACCAGCGCACGGAACTGGTGAATGCCCTGCGTGCCGTTCTGTATGAATTCGGTCTCGTCGTGCCACAGGGGATTGCGCATATCAGACACATTGAAGCCATGCTGGATGAGGCGGTTCTGCCAGAGGCTGTGAAGCAGGAATGCCTTGATCTGCTGCGACAGATTTCGGAGCAGAGTGTGCGGATTGATGTCAGAACAAAGAAGATCAGGATGCTTGCCCAGGAAAGTGAAAACACCTGCAGATTGCAGAGCATGCCTGGAGTGGGTCCTCTGACCGCTCTTGCGATTGAAGCTTTTGCGCCTGACCTGCAGAGCTTCCGGCGCGGGCGCGACTTTGCTGCGTGGCTGGGGCTGGTGCCCCGTCAGTTCTCATCTGGCGGAAAGGAAAGGCTGGGGAAGATATCAAAAGCCGGGCAGGCTGATATCCGCAGGCTTCTCATCATGGGCGCCATGACCCAGGTGAACTGGGCCAGCCGTAAGGCCCCTGCACCGGGAAGCTGGCTGGCACGGATGCTGGCCCGCAAGCCCCGTATGCTGGTAGCCATTGCGCTGGCCAACAGGATGGCACGAGCCATCTGGGCCATGGCAACAAAACAGGAGGATTATCGGGATCCGGCCCTGTCCGTGGCAGCCTGAGCGATGGCTCGGCTCCCGCGGATGGAACCGGTAGGGGTGTGAGAGGGCGATGACCTGAATGGGCGCATGATCGTCTGATCCGGATCGGAAAAACCAGTGGATTTCTCTGTGCTTTAAAGCACGCCTGTGAGATTTGGATCTGATCCGCTGATCACCATACTGGCCAGTGGCTTCTGAAAGGCCACATCAACAGGCCTTACAGAAGACCGCACACGATCACACGTCAATATGGGTCAGAAAACTCTTGCATAACGGACGGCAACCACAGAAGAAGAAATCCGCGTCGAAGGCCAGACTGCGGGCGCGGTCATCGCCGATAAGGCTTATGACAGCAATGGGCTCCGCGAACAGATTGCTGTCATGAACGCAGAGGCTGTCATTCCGTCAAAACGGAACCGCAAGGTGTTCATCCCGCACGACCAGGCTCTTTACAAAGACCGAAACCGTATCGAGCGGTGCTTCAATCGCCTCAAACATTTTCGTCGTTTCGCAACGCGCTACGACCGCAGAACCATCCATTTTACAGGCTTCATCTATCTCGCAGCAGCCATGATCTGGATCGCATGAATGTCGATTAGCCCTAGCTGATGAAGCCAACCTGAGCTTTAATTTTCTCAGTGATAGGCCCACGCCTCGCGTTAAATCGCTTCTTGTTTTCCTCGAAGAGGTTATTCCCTTTTGTATCAATTGAAATAATGAGCGGACCGAACTCTTTGACTCTGTTGATCCACATGGTTTCGGGCATCCCAAGATCCTGCCATTCCGCGCCCTCAATTTCCTCAACTTTGGTCGCAGCGAGAACAGCACATCCGCCCGGGAAAACTGCGTGTACGGCTTTGTACTCTGCGCACCCTTCCGCCGTCTCCGGACCCATACCTCCTTTACCGATCACTAATTTTACGCCCGTTTCCTTAATGAAAGCTTTTTCAAATTTTTCCATTCTCATGCTAGTAGTTGGACCAATCGAGACCATTTCAAATTCGCCATTTTCGTCTTGCCGAACAATTGGGCCCGCATGAAAAATAGCTCCTCCTTTCAGTTCAACGGGTAGTGAGCGGCCTTGCTCGATAAGGCGCCGGTGTGCGACATCGCGGCATGTAACCAGGCGTCCGGTCAGGTAAACTATATCTCCAATATTTAAGTCTAGGAGATCTTCATCTTTGATCGGAGTGGTGAGTATTTTTTTCATAGAACAACACCCTCATGGGAAAGAATTTCATATGTAAGATCTGAGTTGAACTTGATTCTACCGCGCCTATGAGCCCAACAACCAGTTGAAACCGCAACCCCGATTGTTGATGGGTGCCGCGCAGAGGACTCAATATTCACACCCATTACACTACTTGATCCCGTGAGACCTTGGGGACCGATGCCAAGTTCATTCAGCCCCTCTTCTAGAAGTGTTTCCATCTTGGCAGCCTTTGGGTTCGGGTGGTGACTTCCAACCGAGCGCAAAATCGCCTTCTTAGACAGTCTAGCAGCGGTTTCAGCCGCAGTGGAAACACCTACCCCAACGAGTAAAGGGGGACACGCATTGACTCCTCTCGATGTGATGACGTCGAAAACAAAATCAACAACGCCTTCATAGCCCTGACCTGGCATCAATACCGTCGAGGCGCCAGGTAGTGTGCAACCGCCGCCGGCCATATAGACTTCAATTGTGGCGCTGTCCTCACCGGGCATTATTTCCCAATCAAGCCACGGTATCCGTGATCCTGTATTCGATCCGGTATTTTTTTCATCGAAGGCCTCAACGGCGTTGTGCCGTAACGGCCCTAACTTAGTAGCACCAAGCGTAGCATCGCGGAGTATTGCTTCCAATTCACCAAGCAGAGGAAACTTAGACCCAACCGAAACAAAGTACTGTATGACGCCAGTATCCTGGCACGAAGGCCTATTTAGCTTATCTGCCGCGTCTTGATTCTCAGCCATTGAGTCATAGATGACGTTTGCCATCTCGTTCTTTTCGTTCCCACGAAGCTCAGCAAGCTTCGACTTTACGTCGGTTGGCAGACGCTTCCCGATATAGGCAGTGAATTTTGTCATGACATCCGTCATGTCCTGGACAGCTGCGTTGTCTACCATAAGGAGACTCCTTCTTTCGGCAGGGCGACCCTTACGATCGCCAGATGCGTTAGTTCACGCTAACCGAGAAATATCGCGCGTATAAATGAGAGATTATTATATTATAAAGTAGTATAATATTAGATTGGCTGTTAGTTGCCGAAGTTTCGGATTTTTCCAACGCGAATTAGATGGATCACTTTTTTTTGCTTTCGCTCTGATCTGCGTCCAGAGAGTGTACCGTGTTGATTGTTAGGGTGCTGGCACGTTAAGTGACGTGTGGAAGTTGAACGGTGCTGTCACATTAATCTCTGGGCTGTAGACTGGCCTGCATGAGCGCTCTTCGTGTCAGCTACAAACGTCACCGCTTTGCATGTGAGCTGAATGCACATGCCGTGTGGCTGTGTTTCCGGTTTCTACTGAGCTTCAGGTTGATCGAAGAGATGCTCCTCGAACGCGGGATTGTCGTGTCATATGAGACAGTCCGCCGCTGGAGCCTGAAGTTCGGAGCTGCATTTGCGCGCAGGCTGCGCCGCAGGCGCGCGGCTTCAGGCGACGTGTAGCGTCTGGACGAGGTCAGGATCGTGATCCGCGGCCAGGTTCACTGGCTGTGGCGCGCCGTCGATCAGGACGGCTACGTTCTCGACGCGGATTTCTTCTGTGGTTGCCGTCCGTTATGCAAGAGTTTTCTGACCCATATTGACGTGTGATCGTGTGCGGTCTTCTGTAAGGCCTGTTGATGTGGCTGAATTGCCCCGGGTTTTGTGGAGACGGAACGACCCGAGAGGTAAGAAGGATTCATGAGCAACAAATCGAAGCGTTTTCCACCTGAGTTTCGTGACCGTGCAGCCCGCATG
>NZ_WOTA01000050.1 GCF_011516825.1 Acetobacter oeni
CAATCTGCTCAAAACGCAGACCGGAGGCCATCGCAAAAACCGTCAATCAAATCGCCAAAACCCAGAAATTACCGGCCAAGCACATCAATCAGGGGTTCTTCGATCCCTCCATCTTGTTCGTATGCCCTGGGGCATCGCGGTTGTTGAAACAAAAAACTTTCGTGGGGTCATTGTCGGAAAGCCACATGACCAACATTGGACACAAGTAATTACGTCCGGTTCAAGAAAAACAACGAAAAGGTTTTACAATCCAATTAAACAAAACAGGCGGCGTGAGTCTGCTGTGCGGCAGGTTGTAGCTGATGAAACGGTAGTTATTGGAGGTTTTGTAGTCTTTACCGGAGATGTGTTGATAGGAGACGCTCTTAGAGGGGTCGTTTGTATCGACAATACGATCATCCAATCCGTCTCGAATTACTCCGCACCGATGTTCAATTCAGGTTCTCTTGATTCCGCTTGGAAGCGATTGGTAGAAAACAACGCGCAAAACGCGGGACGGCGCGATGAGCATCTCGCTTTCGTGGTAAAAAAGTAGGATTGCATCTAGCAGTTTTCGGTTTCGTCAAGAACGACGCTGGGCTGCCGGGAGAGAGTGCGATAGACCGTCGGGCGGGAGACAGAGAACAATTCAGCAAGGTCGCTTATGGAATAACCTCCCGTATCGTACATGCGGCGCAATTCGCGTTGCTGTCGTAGAGAAAGTTTCGGTTTTTTACCGCGTAATTTGCCTTTAGCGCGAGCGACCGCCATTCCTTCACGCGTGCGTAACTTAATAAGGTCGGCCTCAAATTCTGCGAAGGTCGCTAATATATTAAAAAAGAGCTTTCCCATTGGATCGGTTGGATCATGTACTGTGGCGCCGAGCTGGAGCCTGACACCCCTTCGGGCGAGTTCCTCGCCAATAGCGCGCGCATCCGGGACTGAGCGCGCCAGGCGATCCAGTTTCGGGACAACAAGCGTGTCCCCTTCTCTTACCGCCGCGAGAGCCTGATCGAGGCCGGGGCGGGCTCTGTGAGTTCCGGTGAACCCATGGTCGGTATAGATCCGGTCCGGCTTAACCCCGAGTTTCGTCAGGGCGTTTCTCTGGGCGGTGAGATCCTGTCGGTCCGTTGAACATCGGGCATACCCGATAAGAGCGTGTTCCATGGGGCGAGTGTAACGTAAGACCTCCCTTCACTGCAAAAAATATCGGACCAGTTAAATGAGACTGAGGAGCCGAGGGTGGACCGTTCAGGGTGCTCTCTATTCCGCGTGTCCGTTGAACCATCCTCTTTCGGACACCCCCTACTTCCACCTTTTGTGGTGAACGGAAGCGTTGCGGCACTTCTTCGGTGCGACTACATTAGAGGAGTCGAAGTTGAGACTAACGAAGGAGGTTGATATGATAGCGCCGATCTCTGTTAGGCTGGATGCGCCTACAAGGAAAATTCTTGAGGACGAGGCCAAAATAATGGGTGTTGGGTTGGGGCGTCTTCTGAGGCAGATCGCCGAGGCGCGAGCGCGTGATCTGAAGAGGAAGCGCATTAGGGAGGCTAGTGCGGCAGTCGGTCGGCTCGTCGCCAGTAACCCAGATGCGGCTGCATTTTACGAGGATTGGGGAACGCCACGTGCAGAAGGCTAAGAGGAAGCCCGCCGGTCTGACCCCAGGACAGATTGTCGTTGCGGACTGGCGTGGCGACGCGCTCCCAAAGGAGCCGAACAAGCGCCGACCGGCTGTGGTTGTTGAGGAAACCGACCTGTTCGCGCCGGGTTATCCAAATGTGATTCTAGTGCCGATTACGGAAGACGAAGATCTGGCAATACCGGATTTGTCGGTCGTGATAGAGCCGACCAACGAGAACGGCTGTTCGAAGCGATGCGTTGTCGTCTCGCACCTTGTGGCGACGACTTCCAAAGCCCGCATCGAGCCAACGACATCGAGGATCACTTCCGAAGAGTTGGCGGAAGTTCGGCAGCAGATCGCCATGGCAATAGGCCTGACATAAGCCTGTGCGAGATAGCTGAAAGCTTTCAGATATCGGGTATCCCATAGATAGCCGGTAGCGTATAGATACCCGGTATCTGAAAGATGAAGTTGTTTGCGAATGTCGTGGCTAATGGAAGTTCCGTGCCTTGACCGCAACCGGTCGGCGGTCATTCTCTCCAATCTGTCCAAGTAGCGCGGTCCCGTCTTCAAGGTTTCGCACGACAACGTGCATGACATCGCCTTCGCGCTGCAGGGTGCCGTGAACGATCATCAGCGACGCCCCCATGACGATGGCCCGTTGCGCTTCGATCCGGTCTTTCCACAGGATCAGGTTGGCCACCCCGGTTTCATCCTCGATCGTGACGAACATCACGCCTTTTGCCGTGCCGGGGCGCTGACGCATCAGCACCAGTCCGGCAATCACCACACGGGTGCCGTCCCGTAATGTCGCAAGATCCTCACAGGGAATAACCTCGCTTTTCGTAAGCCCATCCCTCAAAAACGCGAGTGGGTGCGCCCTGAGAGAGAGCCCGGTTGCCAGATAGTCTTCCACAACATCCGAGCCTTCGGTCATCGGGCGCAGAAGGACCGGCGGTTCAATGACTTCCGGATCGGGACGGTTACGTCCCAGGTCCGCTGCCGCGAACAGAGGAAGCGGCTCATCCGCCAGCCCCTTGAGCTGCCAGAGCGCCGTGCGACGATCGCAGTTCAAACCAGCAAACGCATCGGCCTCGGCCAGACGTTCCAGAGCCGCGCCTGAAACATCCGCACGGCGCCAGACATCTTCAACAGTGTCGTAGAGAGGCATACGATTGGCGATCAGACGTGCAGCATCAGTGTTGGCCAGTCCTTTGACCAGGCGCAGACCGAGACGTAACGCGAGACGGGCGCTACCCGGACGTCCTTCAAGCGTGCAGTCCCAGCGCGAGTGATTCACACACACCGGTCGGACTTCAACACCATGCTCCCGCGCATCCCGCACGATCTGGGCGGGCGCGTAAAAGCCCATGGGCTGGCTGTTCAGAAGAGCGGCGCAGAAGACATCCGGATGATGGCACTTCATCCACGACGAGGCGTAGGCGATCAGCGCGAAACTCGCTGCATGACTCTCGGGAAATCCGTAGGAACCAAATCCTTCCAGGTGCCGGAAGGTGCGTTCGGCGAACTCCTGCGTGTAACCATTGGCGACCATGCCGCGCACCATCTTCTCACGAAAATCGGTGATGGAAGCGGTATGATCGCGCATCTTCATGCCGCGCCGCAGCTGATCGGCTTCTCCTGGCGTAAACCCCGCGCAGTGTATGGCGACCTGCATCGCCTGTTCCTGAAACAGCGCGACACCCAGCGTGCGGCCGAGGATCTGACGCAGGGCGGGAGAAGGACAGTCTGGCCGTTCCAGACCCTCACGGCGGCGCAGATAGGGATGCACCATGTCGCCCTGTATGGGGCCAGGACGCACGATCGCCACCTGAATCACCAGATCGTAGAAGCTGCGCGGCCGGGTGCGTGGCAGCATCGCCATCTGGGCGCGGCTTTCGATCTGGAACGTGCCGAGCGTGTCGGCACGGGCGATCATCGCGTAGGTCTGCGCGTCCTCGGGCGGGATCGTCGCCATGTCATAAGCGCGACGTCCGTGCCGCACCAGAAGATCAAAAGCGCGCTGCAGACAGCCCAGCATGCCAAGGCCGAGAACATCGACCTTCATGAAGCGCAGTTCGTCGATGTCATCCTTGTCCCAGACGATGATCTGACGATCTTCCATGGCCGCAGGCTGGATCGGCACCAGCTCGTCCAGCCGGTCATGGGTGAGGACGAAGCCGCCAGGATGTGTTCCCAGCTGACGCGGAAAGCCCAGGATCTGGCGGGCGAGATACAGCGTCAGCGACAGTCGCCGGTCACGCAGATCAAGACCGATCTCCCGCGCGCGGGTCTCGAGCTTCACTTTATCATCCAGAGCGGATGCAAGATGCTTCGACAGCAGGCCCAGCACATCGTCGGGCAGACCCAGTGCCTTGCCCACATCCCGCACGGCGCCTTTCGGCTGATAGCGCATCACGGTCGCACACAGGGCCGCCCGCTGACGGCCGTAGCGCCGGTAGATCCACTGGATGACCTCTTCACGCCGGTCGCTGTCAAAGTCCACGTCGATGTCGGGCGGTTCGCGACGCTCCACCGAGATGAACCGCTCGAAGAGCAGACCGGAGCGCACCGGATCGATGGCGGTGATCCCGAGCACGAAGCAGATGGCGCTGTTGGCGGCGGAGCCACGTCCCTGGCAGAGGATTCCGATGGCGCGCGCATGGCGGACAATGGTGTTGACCGTCAGGAAATACGGCGCATAGCCAAGCTGACCGACCAGCCTGAGTTCATGCGTGAGCTGACGCCGCACATCGTCGGGTGCGCCGGCCGGATAGCGTGAGGGCAGGGCCTCGCGCACCAGACGAACCAGCGTGTCCTGAGAGTCCTCGCCCTCGACATCGGTCTCGGATGGATACTGGTAACGCAGTTCACTGAGCGAAAACCGGCACAGAGAGGCAATCTCGCCCGAGCGGGCCAGCGCCGCTTCATGGCCCCGATAGAGCGAGGCCATTTCAGTCGGGCCGCGCAGATAGCGATCCCGCCACGGCTCACGCAGCGCGCCGAGTGCGTCCATGCTCACATTGTGCCGGATGGCGGTGAGCAGATCCTGAAGCACACTGCGGTCGGCCGCATGATAGAGCACATCGCCGGTCACGACCGTCGCGACCTTGGCCGCATGGGCCATCCGCTCCAGCGTATTTAGACGTTCCGCATCGCCTGCCCGCCAGTGACGGCTCAGGGTGAGCCATATCCCGGCACAATGGTCGCGGATCCGCGTGAGAGCATCCAGTCGTTCCTGCAGCACCGCATACGGGGCGTCCGAAGAAAGCAGCAGCAGCAGGCGGGAGGCGCGTTCGCCCGTCAAATCACTCCAGGTCAGATCGAGGCGTCCACGCTCGCCGCGCCGATGGCCAAGGGTCAGAAGGCGACACAGCTGGCCCCAGCCTGCCCGGTCCACCGGATAGGCCAGCAGAACACTGCCGTCGCACAGTTCCACACGTGTGCCGGGCAGAAGCCGGACTCCTTGGGTCTGTGCGGCTGCGTGGGCGCGGACGATGCCGGCGACCGTTCCATGGTCGGTGATACCGAGCGCCGGATAATCAAGCCGCGCCGCACGGGCGAACAGGTCTTCAGGATGGCTGGCGCCACGCAGAAACGAGAAGTTCGTGCAGGCCTGCAGTTCCACGTAGGCGGATGAGACCATGCCTCATCTCCCGTGCGGATGCCGGTGCGGCGTCGCATCGGGCTGCGGGGCTGCCGGTCTCCGGCACAGCACGAAGCCGCTGCGCTCGAGATGCTCGACCAGACGTTCGGCCACCACGCGCGCCATCAGCTCGTCGGCGTCATGCACGCGCCGTCTGCCGTCATAGCGAAGCCCATGAATCAGCGCCTCGGCGATCTCGGACGACGACGCCGGTGACAGGTCTTCCTTCGTTTCGTCTACCCCATTCATCAGAACAGTCCGTGGAGGAACCACGCGCCATCCCCTGTCCAGCTGTGCGTGCCGTCGCCCTGGCGATACAGCCAGAAGCGTTCGCCATGTTCGGTCTCGGCAATCCAGTAATCGCGGGCGGCGTGAAACTCGCTGTCCGAGAGCCACCATTCCCCCTGGATGCGCTCAGGACCGTCTGCGCCGCGCACCCGGTGCGTGCGGCCGTCCCAGACAAAGCGCTGCGGTGCGCCACTTTCGGCCTCGGCCTCGACACGTAAGGGCTTTGGCGGATCGAGCAGACGGATGGGGCGGACGAAAGAAAAGGTGGATGTTGGATCGGCCGCATCCTGTGTAACCGGGGACTGTGCCTGAGCGCGCTCGGGGATCTGGCTGGCCCGTGGCGTAAGGCAGAACACCCGTGACGCGCCGACACGGTTGCACAGGCGGTCCACCAGACAGGCGAGATCGCCATCCCCATTCTGTCCGCGCTCGAGCACGGTCTGGTCGCCCGTGGTCTGCCGCGCTTCATGGTGGGAGACGGTCAGCGTCATCACTTCGATCCCGAAACCCGGCTCGATGACGGCGATCCGTTCCTGTAGAAGGCGACGCAGATGGGCCGGCTGATCGACGGGCGACGCGGTGCCCACGCGCACCGGCTGGAGCGTGCCATCGACACGCTCGCAGACCAGATCGAGCTGCCGTGCGCCCTGACCGCGCTGGCGCAGGATCTCGGAGATCTCGTCCACCAGTTCAGCGATCACCACCGCCAGAGCCTCGGCCGTGCCGATCGGTTCCACCATCTGGCGCTGCGCGCGGATGGCCTCGAGCGGAATGACCGGACGGATAGGTTCGGGGCGGACGCCCAGCGCCTCATCCAGGCGGCGCATCAGAAGATCCCCGAAACGTCGTGTCAGAGGCGCGCGGGCCGTGCGCCGCAGATCGCCAATCCTGGTAAACCCGAGGCGGATCAGCCCCTCGCAGGTTTCGGTCGGCAGGCGCAGGGCCGCAACGGGCAGGGGATCGAGAGCGGCAGCCGTGCCGCGCGATGGAACGAGTGTGTCCCGCTTACGTCCGAAGCGCGCCAGCGCGTGCGCAGCGCCGGGCGTGTCCGCAAGGGCGAGGCGGATATGATAGCCCAGCGCTTCCAGCCGTTCACGCACGACCTCCAGCATGGCGTCCTCGCCGCCATACAGATGGGCGCAGCCGCTGGTGTCGCACCATACGCCGTCCGGTGGATCCGCTGACGTCAGGAGGCACAACCACAGGCACCATGCCGCCAACCGTTCGAGGGCCGCCTCATCTTCTTTCCGGTTGCCCTCGAATGTCGCGAGATCCGCGATCAGGCTTCGAGCATGAGCCAGCGCCATTCCGGGACGGATACCCGCCTGACGGGCTATGAGATCGGCCGCCATCACCACGGGACGTCGCCCGTCGTGCTCATGCAGCACAAGTCCCGCTCCGCGGGTCTCCTGTGGGTGGCGGCGACGCCACAGATCCGTGTGCCACAGAGGAAGCCAGATCGAGAGGATCCGTCGCATGACCGGGTAATCCGTATGTCCAGGTGAAAGGGCGTCCGTCACGGCTGCGAAGCAGCTCGATGCGCCAGTGTTCCGGACCAATCATGCTGTTCAGCGACACCGGCCGCGCAGCCCCGATCCGCCAGCGCGTTTCGCAGGCGCTGGGAGGCGGTACTGCGCCGTTCGTGGTAGGGCGGAGCAGGAAACCCGTGGTGCCGGAGCTTTCGGCCGCAAGCTGCAGGCGTCGTGATGCGGTGAGGGAGAGCGGAACACAGAGATCGCAGACCAGCGCCGCCACCCCGCGCTCGCGCAGGACGTCCTCGCAGAGCGGCAGAAGATCGCGGGTCTCGCTCTGCACACAGATCAGGCGTCCCGGCGCGAGGCCTGCGCCCTGCAGTCCGGCTGCATGCAGGTTGAGATGGTGTGCTGCAAGCCACACCACCTGACCCGGTGTCCGGGCCAGAACGTGGGCGACAAACCGCGTGGGACGGGCGAGGAGGACACGGTCACAGCCGGCTCCGAGGAACTCGTGGACGCGACCACGGCTCAAGCCTCCGCCCAGCCGGTCATCAAGAGCGGTGAATCCTGTCGGCAGATAGGCGTCCATCCCGGCAGTGACGTGATGCCGTTCTATGCGGCGGATCTCGTCGCGCAGGAGCGCGAGCGTATCGGCTGTTCTCCCGGCCATGGTGTGTCCCCGCTCAAAAACAAGAACATAAAGAGAACAAAAGGCCGCCGTGAGTCAAGAATGAACCGTCCCGGCGTGAAGAGCGAGGCTGTCCTCATGCCGGGGGAGGGAAGCGTAATCCGTGAGCACGGTGTTTAATTGTGGGCATTCAATTGAATATGATGTCAGCAGCTACAGGAATGAACGTCCGACGTCGGATCAACCTGATGCGTGGCGTGAGTAAGAAGCGATTAGTGCTGGCAGGCAACTGGTCAGAAAATAAAAGTGTTTCACGTCAGGAATTGCCCACGGATTTCGTCCGATTATGCGTGTCTATGCCCGGGTGAATCTCGTTCTTATTCTGCTGAGCATCTTCTAGTTGCGGCTTCAGCACCTTCGGCGCGATTTCTTACACTCTTGCCATTCAGGCCCTGCGTTACAGTCGAAAAGCAGGTGAAGTTTGCGACCACGATCATCGACAGCCGTACACTGCGTGGGACACTGGAGACGGGAGGCCTCGTCGGGCATGATGTGGCAACAAGAAAGAAGAGACCGATGCTGCACCAGAACTCTTCCCGCGATGGCACCATCCACCAGCCCGATCGGCGCGAAGACCGGATCATCGGCTGCCGACACAAACAACACCTTTCCCTACTACTATGATCTACATACAAAAATTCCAGTCAATGTGGCATGAAACAAACGGTAGAGCGAACGACTTCACGGTGCCCGCTAACTTTCAGCCCTCCTCCGGCCAAAGAAAAAACAATCCCACCAGCAGTGGCACAGGAGCCAGAAAAAAGCCCGACGTCGCATGCCGCGCGAAAACCGACAGAAACGCACCGCTGATACACCCCGCCCAGCCAAGTCCCGGCAAAGCCGACGCGACGGTAAACTTTGACTCCCCCCGGCCAATACCCCAAAGAAAACCAGCAATATTATCAGCAAATTTCACAATATTATTTGTTACGACAATCGTCTGCACCGACACGCCGGAAAAACGCGACAGCGCTTCGCCCTGCATCGCCATCGCCACAGCCAGCAGCAGCGTCTCCACCCGCGAACTGTCCCCGGCGGGGTGGGACCAGTGCATCATCTGGGCAGCAGCAAGCAAACCCGCCATCCAGAGCCATTCATGACGGTACGCGGGCAGCGCCCGCCGCAGCAGGCTTGCCCCCAGCGCACCGCAAAAAAACAGCCCGAGGACCGTCCCGACAGACGCTGCCCTGGATCAGTTCCCGTCGGCCAGCGAAATACCGAACGTTGTGGCATTTCCCGTCATTGCAGCCGTGAAAATGCCGCGGAGTTCCACATACCCCGCGGCATCCACATACCCGGCAATCAATCCCAGCGACAGAACACACAAAGCCGAACGGGTGAGGGAAGTCATCACACGATCAGCGGCTTGTCCTGACGCAGCTTCGACAGCGTCTCGTCGTCTAGGTTCAGGTGTTCCTTCACCATCTGACGCGGCGACAGACCCAGCCACTGATTGGCCGAGAAATCGGCAAAGTGATCGCTCTTGAACGCTTCCAGAAAAACCATTGGTTCATCGCCAATGTTCTCCAGATAATGTCCCATTCCGAGCGGCACATAGCCCACATCTCCCGCACAGTAATCGAACGTCCGCGCCTTGCCGCCGGAAGCGAAAACTGTCATACGCGCGCGGCCACGAACGAAATACTGCCACTCGTCGTTGTTCGGATGCCAGTGCAGCTCACGCATCCGTCCCGGCTCGACAACATTGATCGCGGCTGCGATGGTCGAGGCCGCCGGAAAATTGCGCGAATCCACAACCCGCACGGTCCCGCCTGCCGCTTTCGCAGGCTCCTGCTTCAGAAAGCGATGCGTATAACGGATCGGCGACGGCCCCTGCGGACATTTGATCGCATCTTCCTTCGCAACCGTCGGTTCGGTTCCGCTGAAGATCCACCGGGTCTTTTCAACATCTGTCGGCAGATTGGCGAAGGCCGATTCCGGCACGCCGAAATTCTTCGCCAGAACATGGCGCGGCGTATGAGCGAACCAGTCGCTGATCAGAAACGTCTCGTTCTCCGAGAAATTAGCATCATCAAAAACAAGCAGAAATTCGCAGCCTTCGTCGCCAAGTCCTTGAATAGAATGAGGAACTCCCGCCGGAAAGTTCCAGATATCCCCGGCCTCGACATCATCAACAAAAGGATGCCCGCTGGTATCCAGCGCCGTCACCCGCGCCTTGCCCGCAATCATGAAGCCCCACTCAGCTTCCTTGTGATAATGCAGCTCACGGTACCCGCCCGGCTTGAGCCGCATGTTCACCCCCGCCAGCGTCGTGGCGGCGGGCAGTTCGCGAATGGTAATCTCCCGCGCCCAGCCTCCGGAGCCAAGACGGTTCCGCGCGTCAGCGTAAGAAAATTTCAGATTCGGAATGGTGCCGGCATCCGTATCCGGTGACGCCAGAAGATCTGGAACCTCTCGCTCACGAGCAAGATTCCGCGGCCCCAGAATACTCGCGCCCCGCCCGTCACGAATGGGTTCGGGCGCTTCAGGTTTCGAATCAACCCATGGAAGATCACTCATTGGTCTGCCTCCTGCCTGATGAGAATTGTGACAAACTATCGCAGAACGGTGGACCTCATATTGATCCTCGTCAAAAAGGCTGCCCAAACCAAGCGCGCCAACAAGAATATAATTCAGTCCCAATCCTATATGAGGAGCGCGATTTGGACGCACGCAAATACGCCGCCTCGCGCCTGCAACTGAGCCATTTGCGACATCATGTTATAATCCACATATCGCGCATCGGCCGCTCAAACGACCTTAAACTCAGATATGAACATCATAAGTCCAATCGCGCCATTCTTTAGATCACCAGACCGGTATATCGATCTCTTTCACTTCAACGATCGCCGCAATTTCTGAATAGAGATCGACATTCTGTCCGGGTGCAGAGATCGAGATGACCAACGCATAGCGTGCCTTGTCAGCGACACGCTTTTGGCCTGGATGTGATTTCCACCATCCGCCGACCGGATAGACGGCAATCGCGTCATGACCGGCCAGATCGACGGCTCGTCCGCGCCAAAGGTCGCAATGCAGGGAACCAGCCTGAATTGCTTTCGGTCCCAGGAGCCAGCAGCTTTTTTCGCCACCCACCTCTGTTCCATCTCTGACCTGACTGGAAGATATGCGGCTACGAAATCGTGTTTTGGTTTCACTACGCTTCTTCATATCAAAGCGAAGACCAAATGAACGATACGTATCGGGCCGAGTGGCAGCTTTGCCCGTCAGGTTAGGTTCGATGAAATAGGACAATGTGACCTTCATTGTTACTATTTCGTTTTCGAGTTGTTCCAGTGCTGCTTTAGGCCAAGGCAGATCGTAAAAGTGTACCTCATTGAATACTCCGGACCGACCGTCGGTTCCTAACGCAAAAGGTTGAATTTCCGCTTGGGCAATTAGTGTAACGTCGTTTTTTGCTGATAAAATGGCGCGTTCGATATCGGGCACACCGTATCCGAATTCGCGAAGATGATGTTGTTTCAGCGCTTTAGGTCCGGTTTTCCAATGTGCACTACGACCGATGAACTTTTTTTTAATTGGCTCTGGCCAGCGTGCCGAGTCTACGGTGAGGGCGCGGTGCGTCTCTGGCCAGAGATCGGGCCGGGCCGCTTGCAATTGGCCGATAAAATGCCCTGCCATGCCAGTAGCGGCGCTCGTCGCCCAGAAGGGAACCAAAGGCTCTGTTGTCACGTCCGATCCGGTCGACAGAAGAGAAACCGATGGATCCCAGCCGCAAAAGCCAGTTGCGTCCGACATCATATTGTCGGCTTCAAACAGCACCTCCGGCTTGATAGGCGTAAGATCGTCGGGAAGTGATTGCGAACCACGACTATAAGGGCTGCGATGATTGGCCGGTACTGCCGCGTGCAATACTGGCGGTGGTATCGGTGGCTGCTCTTTCCGGGTAAAGCCTCCGATAGTAAGGACATTCCAGCTTTGGGACGGGTCTTCCAGAGGTTGAGACGCCAAAACACTCGCCGCCATGCCACCGGAGACATTTCCGGTCGCGACGACCATCAGTCGTTTGGGCAGTTCGGAAGACGGCGTGTGTCCATCCATCTCACCTGGCATGGTCCCAGATGCAATCTGATCAAGCGCACCACTCCAGGTCGACGGGCGACCGGAGGGAAAGTCAGTCGCGGAGGTTGCGATGCAAAAACTACGTAATATCTCGGGCCGCTCAATCTCGACTGCACTAACAGCACCTTGGGTGACGACGCCATAGCTCGGCGGCGTGGTAGGAGGGAAACCGTGCGGAGGCAACAGCTTCATGGATTCCACACCGTGCGTGAGTATCACTGGTTGCGCGTCGTTCATCAATGACTCGAGATCGCCATACAAAACAAGACCGGCAAGAGGCGTGCCATGACCGCCATCTGGTTGGTGATCATCGCTTCCCCAAGCGGCGTCGTAAGCCCAGGCGCCACGTAGACCTGGGACGATCAACGGATGGGCGGCGGCAATCCCGGTGTCGAGCGCACATACGACGGGGGCATCGGCGTCCGGTGGTGAAACGCGCTCGACAAACTCTGTAACCCAGTCGTGCTGACTAAGACCTTTGTCTCCGTGATCCAGAAATGGCTCAATCGTCCCCGTTGCGCACCTGATTTCACTGATTGCCCCAGGCGCCCGCAATGAAAATGTCGCAATTCTCGATGCGGTTGTATGAAAAAAGAGCACGGTAATATCGGGAAAGATCAGGCGATCAGAATGGACGTCAATATTCTCATTTCGGGCCGCATCAACTAAGAGATCGGCGACAAGAGTCGGCTGGCGAACCCACAACTCCCACCAAACAATCTCCGGTGAATCCAAGTCGACTGCACTCGTAAACAACGCCTTTGCTTCAGCTGCACGAATGTCTTCCAAAACTTCGAAACGATCGACATAAGGCCGCTGATGACCATCAGGTTCACGGCCATAGTCGGTTATCTGTCTCCGTAAAAGTGCGCGTGAGTCGTCAGCTACGAAGAGCAAAGCGCTTTCTGTACAGTCATTATTTCGTCGAGACTGGATTACTGTTACGTCTTGCGAAGGGAGTTCCAGAGACTTCGGAATTTTTATCGCCTTGGTGCGAGAGTTTTCTGCTGGCTCAAGAGTCGTGATTTCAATAACCGTACCTGATTTCATCCCGGGGATAGACAGTCGATCATCATAATCTCTCTGAGGGATTTCCCCGAGAGCTGCGGCAAGTTGCGCAAGAAGCTTCGCTGCATGCGCCGCATAGTCACGCCGTAACGGTTTACGTTCCTGACTACGGGCCGGATAGGTGTAAGCGGCGGTTTCCTGAAACGCATCGATCGTAATGTGCTGACGATCTCTCTTGTTAAAATTATCTGATCCCGCCATAAGCTCCTACTCGCTCGACTACTAACCCGTCCGCCGGCTGAGTCCGCCTAACGGCTGAATTGGCGACGGAACTTACCTTTCAATACCTGCCGGTTCTCCAGAGCATCACGTAACGCCTCTGCAGAGACCTTCGGAAGGCCCTCGAGAATTGCATCCTTTACGACTGCATCGGCTGCCCGAACCAATTCGCCCTGGCTGAGGCCTTCGACAGAAGAGCCAAGCGTGGACCATGCTTTCCTAGATAATTTATACTTTCCAAGTCGACGATCAATGACTTCATGAGCAGCAACAATATCCGGCGGAGTGTATTCAATTACTTCGTCGAAACGTCTAGCTAAAGCTTCATCAAGAATCTTGACGTGATTGGTCGCTGCGAGGACAAGGCTATCAGTGGAGTTTGGCTCCTCCATGAATGCCAGAACCGAATTCAGTACGCGGCGAATTTCACCGATATCATTTGGGTCGCCGCGGCTCGCACCAATTGCATCGAACTCATCCAGAAGATAAACTCCTCGCGTCTGCGCTATCTGATCAAACAGAAGGCGCATTTTTCCGGCGGTCTCTCCTAAGAACCGGCTAAACAGTGCTTCCAAACGAACAGTGAAAAGCGGCAGATGCAATTCGCCTGCAAGAGCAGAAGCGGTCATTGTCTTTCCCGTACCAGGCGGCCCAACAAGCAGAATATGAGTCGCTGGTATCTGACCGTGCTCGCGAAGCGTCACTCGCTCCTGCTGCTGGCGAACGATCCGTTTAAGCCTCCGGGCGATTTCATCCGAAAGCACCATTCCTGACAACGATCCCTTGGGATAGGTGCTCTCGACAAGCCCCTGCAACTCTCCCCTTGGACGAGCAAGAGGGATAGGCGTCTGGCCCATTGACAGCTTCTCACCACGACGTTGGTCGCGTGCTTTCTGAACAAGACGCTTGAATTTCTCCGCCTCATCAGGCCTGCCGAGACGCGCTTCCTGCGCCGCTACCTGCAAGGCGATCGACAAGAATTGGTCTTCGTCTCCGTCAACGTGCGAGTTGAGGAGAGCAAGAATTTGTTTCGTTGACATACACCCTCCTCACTGCGTTTGCGTTGTTACAGGGCAGGCGCCCTCAGACGGCCGCTCACCTATGCTAACTCTAGTCTGCCTGGCGGAATCTTACCAGATTGGATGTCCCAGATCTCTATCGCGATGGCCAAAAGAGCATACCCCGCCCCACCTTCGTTTTACTTCACGCCTGCGACGTGCCGTTTCGGGGGACTGAGCGTCTCATTTTCGATCGTGCCCGGCCTGCCAGGTCATGCTCTGCAGCACACTGTCACGGCGGATCAGGCCATGAAATAAGGCCGCGCCAATGTGAAGTAGTACAAGCCCGAACAGCAGGAAGGCGAGCAGGGTATGCGCTGATCGAAGCCATGCCCACAGAGCGGGATCGTGTGGCAGGATCGAAGGAAGGAGCACGGACTGCCCCCACAACGGAACCGGGTAACCACCCGCGGATAGCATGCCCCAGCCGACAAGCGGCATGGCAATCATCAGCGCATAAAGCAGGATATGCGATGCTCTGGCACCAGTTTTGATAATTGGCGGCAATTCGTCAGGCAATGGAGGTGGAGGGAAACAAAACCGGTTTGCCAGACGCACGAGGGCGAGCACAAGAACGGCAATGCCGAGTGAACGATGCAGCGTCAGTAGCCAATTGTAGTCCGGACCCACGGTCGACGCCAGGAACACGCCGATGAACAGCATGGCAAGGATCATGACCGCCATCAGCCAGTGCAGGACGCGCGACGGCAGGGAAAATGACTTCTCGCAGCTCATGATTGCTTTCCCTCCGCATCGCCCGACGCGGCTCCCGAGATGGGAGAGACAGCTGGAGCAGCCGGCTTTTCACCTGAACGTGCGGCAAATGACCGCATATAGACGGCCGAACGTGCCGACAGGACAGGGTCGCCGGACGGCGCGATGCCTTGGGGCAGAATCAGCGGATCAAATGTGATGCCGGTGCACGGACCGCCTTCCTCGCTTCCGACGGTCGTGACTGTCAGAGTTCCGGCGTCAATCTGCCTGTCATCTTCCGCCCAGCCCTGGCTCGCGTCGTCGATGACGTCACGACTGCCGGCGACCGTCACCACCAGACGCCATCGCAGGGCACGGGATTGAATGTCATCGGTCAGCCGGCGGAAAAGGTAATTTGGGTCCTCAACGTACCCGGCGGCCGGTGCAACCCCCTGCACCGGCACCATGGCCCAGCGTACGGCCGTCTTCGTGCCGTTCTCCGCGACGAACACGAAGCTGTCGACGCGGATTTCTCACACTTGAGGCAATTTCGGGTCATTTTGTAGAATTCAGTCATCCCACAGGAGCCCGATCTGGAATATTGACGATATTCTGCTTCTGGCGGCGGGT
>NZ_WOTA01000051.1 GCF_011516825.1 Acetobacter oeni
CTAGAAGGCAAGACGATCCACCGTCTGCTGGAGACCGACCCCACATCCGGAACCTTCAAACGCGACGAGACCAACCCGCTGTTCTGTGATCTTCTGGTGGTGGACGAAGCCAGCATGGTCGATTGCTGCTGATGCGTTCCCTGTTGCGGGCGTTGCCGGACAGTGCCGCCCTGCTGATCGTGGGTGACGTCGATCAGTTGCCGTCGGTCGGGCCGGGGCAGGTTCTGGCCGACATCATTGGCTCCGATTCCATTCCCGTGGTGAGCCTGACCGAAGTGTTCCGTCAGGCGGCGAAAAGCCGGATCATCGTCAATGCCCATCGCATCAACGAAGGCAGGATGCCGGAGCTGACGGTGGCAGAAGGATCGGATTTCTATTTCGTCGAGGCGGCGGATCCGGAGATCGGTTTGCGCAAATTGCTGACCATGGTGAAGGACCGTATCCCCGCGCGCTTCGGGCTGGATCCGATCCGCGACGTGCAGGTCCTCTGTCCGATGAACCGGGGAGGGCTGGGAGCGCGATCCCTGAATGTGGAGTTGCAGCAGGCACTGAACCCGCCCGGAGAATTGCGGGTGGAGCGGTTCGGCTGGACCTTCTGTCCGGGTGACCAGCTGGAGGGTTCGAAGAACCGTTGATTGATTTCCCTTTTGCCTGATTTCAGGTTTTTGGCGTGTTGATTGCTGGTTCCTGAACCTGATTTTCGCTCTGCGATTTGAGCAGAGCGAGGATTTCATGCTCTGGATTGCTACGCGGCGGCGTTAATCCGCTCCAGGAGGAGAAAGCGGCGCATATTATAGACGATATTGGCCAGCCCGACCCTCATGGTAGCTCGCGTTATGCCTACGGTTCGGACGAACAGTCCTGTCTGCGATTTCTGATCAGCAAAGACATGCTCGACGCGGGATCGGATCACCGACTTCCCTGCGTTGGATCTCTGGATATGTCGTGGCATAGGCTTGAGATGCGGCTTTTTCCTGTGAACCTTCGAGACAAAGCCATGCTTTTCCATGAAGTCCTCATTGGCTTTTGAGCGGTAGGCTGTATCCGCCCAGACTGTTGATGCCATATTGGTTTTATCCAGCAGGCCCTCGCGTAGTCTGGCGCCATCACTGGCCGCTGCATCGGTCGCCTTCCATTTGCGGATCAGCCGGAATTTCCGGTCGATGGAAATATGCGACTTGTAGCCAAAGAACGGGATGGCCAGATCTGTTGAGGGGATCGTCCCGTTCTCCTGCCGCTTCGCTTTGGTAAACTTCAACGTCCAGCGCGCATGACGGTCCTTGTGGGACAGCTTTGAGGGCTTATCCTGCCAGTCCTGTGGAATCTGTCCTGCCCGGATATCCTCTTTCTCAGCATTGGTATTGCGCTGTTTTGGAGCCGCCACCAATGTCGCGTCCAGAATCTGACCTGACATCGGCAGATACCCGGCGTTGCGCAGAGTGGCATCAAAGCGATCAAATAGCCTTTCAATCGCACCCGCCTGGGTCAGACGCTCACGAAACAGCCAGACCGTTTTGGCATCCGGCACGCGGCCCGAAAGGCCAAGACCAGGGAAACGCATGAAAGAGAGACGATCATTGATCAGGTATTCCGTCCGCTCGTCGGAGAGATTATTCAGTGTCTGGATCACCAGGATCCTGAACATCAGCACTGGATCAAACGGAGGACGTCCGCCTTTGCTCCCGTCTGAATAGGACAGAGCCTTCTCCAGGTCAGGGCGGAACACTTCGAAATCCACAGTCCGGGAAAACGCCTCAAGTTGGTCACCAGGCCCACTCAACCGGGAAAGCCGTTCTTCAACGTCAAAGAAACCGGGCTGCTTCATGCCATCCATTCCTCGTCACAAGATAAGAGATGGAATCACATAAAATCCATCAAAACCAAGTGGTTTTTCGAACCCTCCAAATGTCACACACCCGCGCACAGGTTTCTTCAGTCAGCCGTCAGGTGCTGGTCAGTGATTTTTAACGGAGGACCGGGGTCTGCCGGCGCCCGGAAGGAATGGCCGGCCTTTTCATCCCGATCTTTTTCCTGTCTGTTCTTTTCAGACAGGCGGGGCGCCCAGATGCGGCGCGGAGAATGTCTGCGAGGCACGCCACGGGATACATTTCGCGCCCATCAGCCGCTCGCCGGGACTGGCGATGCCGCCGCCGCCGACGTCCAGGCATTCGCCAGCTGCCGTCAGCATTCCGTCGCGGTGATAGCGGAAGGTTTGCGACGGGACGCCTGTGTGACAGGCGCTGAGGCCGACACGGCCCGTTCTCTGATCGAGGTTCAGGCATTCGCCCGGGAAGGCAGCGTTGTGGACTGGTCCTTCCTGTCCGTTTGTGTCGGGGAGGGTCCAGTCCTGCGTGGGGGCTGCTGAGCAGGCGGCTGTGACGATGTGGCCATTCTTGCTGATGTCGAGACAGAATGGTGCTTTGCTGAACGCGTACTGAGCGATGGCGATCTGGCCTCGTGGTTTCACGGTGAGGCAGGCTGAGGGGGCGATGCGCCAGGCGGCGTTGTCGTGGGCAGCCAGGGTGACGGTGAGGGTGCCGGAGGCTTCGATCCGCTCTGGTTTGCCGGTCCAGATATCGATGAGGTCCAGGGAGCAGGGCTTTGCTTCCACGCCCAGTCGGGAAAGCGGGAACGTGCGGGTGACGGTTTTGTCATCCTTGTTCAGGATGAGGAAGGCGAGGCCGCCGTCGGCCAGAGGTTTGAGGACGACATCCATGCCGGCATCGTCGGCGGGATTGTCTCGGAGCACGAGCCGGCCGCCGGCCCCGAGGGGATCCTGATCGATGGCGATCATGCCAGAATTTTTCAGAATAGCCAGTGACTGTGCGTAATGCGGGTCTGAGGCGTCGCGCGCCATCAGCCGGAGGTCAGCGCTGACGAGGAGAGGGGCGCCCATGAGGGACCAGAGCGCCATCTGACTACGCTCTTCAGCGCTGGTGAGTCCGTCATCACCGATGAGTAACTGGTCGGCATCGTTCCAGTTTCCGGGCGAGACGTAGCGGGACAGCGCAACCGTGTCGGTGAAGCTCTGGTAGACGCCGTCGAGACCGGCGCGGGCGGGGTCCGTCACGAGCCATGGATCATCCAGGGGGCGACCGTTATCACCGATCCGCGTTGTGGCAACGTCGGGGCCGGTTCGCCACATCTGGCCGAGCCCGCGCACCCAGGACATGGACTCGTATTTGAGCGGGTCGGAGGGGGCGAATTCGGCGGGAGCGGATTCGTCGAACAGGATTTTGCGGGCGGAGCCTGCGGTGGCGGCGCCGAGGGCGTCGCCCATGGCACGGAACAGGCCAGGGAGACTGGTCTCGGGAGCGCCGCAATTATCAAGTTTTAGAAAATCGACGCCCCAGCGGGCAAATTTCCGGGCATCCTGAGTCTGATGGCCGGCTTCTCCGGACGGCACGTATTCGCAGGTCAAATAGCCGGAGGTGTTGTAGAGTCCGGCGAGAAGCCCCATCCGATGCAGGGTGGCCACATAAGCGGTCAGGTCGTCGTCGAAGCCGGGCTGCTCGCCACCATGATGGCGGGGCGAGGTCCAGTGGGAGGCGCCGTGCAGATTTCCGTCGGGCCTGCGCTCCATCCAGCAATCATCGGTTACGAGGGTCCGGTATCCGGCTTTTGCGAGGCCGGACGCGGTCATCGCCCTGCCCTGGTCCGTCATGAAGGTCTGGAAGCTGTAATGGCGTGCATCGCCGCCGCCGGGCGGGGCCTGGGGGACGCAGGTGAATCGCGCCCAGTTGTTGAATCCCATGGGGGGCGTCGCGGCGAGCGGCGTTGTACTGCTGGCGGCGATTTCGTCGGCGCGGGCCACGATGGGGGGCACCGCGGCGGCTGCGAGGGCAGCGGCCGCGAGCAGCGTTGACCGCAGGACTGGTCGTCGGCTTTCTGGCCGACTCTCTGTTCGGAATCCTTTGCGGTGTTGTCGCTGCTTTCTCATTCTGGCGGTCTCCGGAGCAGGGTCTGTGCGGATGGGATCAGGGTTGCGCGGAAACCGGGTGATCGCGGAGGTGGGCAGCTATGTTGGTCGCCTCGGCGTAGGTGTCGCTGGAGGGGGTGTCGGGATAGGTTTTTCCGTTCCGGCACCAGTCCTCGCCCACGGCGTACCAATCGATCGGGCTGGGTGGTTTTCCTGATTTCAGCGACGTTTCGAGACTGTCGAAAAACAGGGTCCAGCGTTTCATGTAATAGTCGCGGGTGAGGCCGGCCCAGTCTTTATTGGCGTAGTCGCGCAGATGGCCGACCTGGCTTGCCGTGCGGCCGCCCCAGTTGGTCAGGATCACGCGCGCGTCATAATCCGTGAGGGCGCGTGTGGCGGCGTCGTCGCTCCACGAGCGGGGCCATTTGAGCCATGTTCCGACGAGAAACGACGAATTTGTCGACAGGAGTTTGTCCTGGCGGTCCATCAGGTCCAGCCATTCCGTGGTGAGGGCGTGCAGCGTTTTGAGGTCGTGCGCTTCGAAGGCGTCTTTGATTTCCGGGAGGAGGGCGCGGGCGCGGTTGGCGACGGCCTGGCGCGTGACGTCCACCATGTCGTATCGCCATGCGGGCGTCGCCCGGATTTCCTGTGACGACTGACGGAGTTCGTCCATGGCCTGTTCGAGAATTTCGGGTTTGTAGGGGATGATTTTCATGCCGTTCCATGCAGCGGAGCGTGTGTCGAGCGAGGGTTGGGCATTGAACAGGGAGTCGGGCGCGGCGCTGGTTTCGCCGTAGTCGTTGATGCCGGTAGCCTGATAGGAGAAGGCGCTGGCAAGCAGGAGGCTCCAGGCCTTGCGGGCGTGCGGGTCTCCGGGCTGCCCGTATCGGCGGTCTGCGTAATCCTGTGTCCAGGCTGGCAGATCGATGCTTTCCGTGCGCCATGCGGCTTCGGTGAACAGGTCGAAAATATACGGGTTATTATCCATACCTTCGGGGAAGATGGCTGTCCCGATCATGGTTTTCTGTGTTTTCCACAGCTCGGGAAGACGGACGCCGTATTCGTAGGATGGACCGCCGAGCGAAGTGCGTCCGCCGAAATCCCACAGGCCACCGTAGAGGAAGGGGGCGCCGAGGAAGTCGCGCGCGCGGTCGTCGCGGCGGCGGGTGTTCTGCTCCAGATCGACGATGAACAACCGGCTTCTGTCGACGCCGGCCAGCATGGCCTGGTCGGGCTCCTTGTACCACGCCATCATCATCCAGAGGGCGCCGGGGTGGGCGGCGTCGAGCGCCGTCTGAATGCCGCGTCCGGCTTCGGCGATCGGCACGTCGCCCGCGCTGCCGCCTTCCTGGAATGGCTGGATGTCGTAGACAGGGGCATTTCCGAACATTTTTTTCTGTTCGTCGTAGTATATAGAGGCGACTTTTGCGAAGAGCGGGTCACGCGGGTCCAGCCAGGCCGGACGTGTGAAACGGTTCCACTCTCCCTGCCTTATGACGTGGGCGGCAGGAAATCGTTTGCCGAAATCGTCCGGTACCATGCCGTAGAAACCTGGCAGGACCGGCTTCATACCGAGGGCGTGAAGGCTGTCGATAATCTGGCGTGCGGACTCCGCGCGTTTTTCAATCATATCAAGCGGGAGTGGACCGCCATAGCAGCACATATTGGCCATGAGTTGCCAGTTGATATGGGCGGGCGCGCTCAGCCATGAGCGGATATGCTGGTCTGTATAGCCCAGTCGGAGGAAGGTGCGGTAGAGGACAGCGTCGGTTCCGCGTTCGATCAGCAGGGTGTTCAGCCCGTTCATGGCGTACACGTCGATTTCGTGGCGCCAGCGCGGCCAGTTCCAGTATGGCGAGGTGTAGCCGTCGGTGTTCTCGTTCAGGGCGTAGCGCCAGGGGAGCGTCGCTGCGCCTTCCATCGGTTGCGCCGGCGCGGGCAGCAGCTTTGCTGATGGCGGGGTGACTTCGTTGGGTGAGATCGTGGCATGGGCGACATGTTTGAGATACCAGTTCACCCCGAACAGCAGCGCGCTGTCGCTTGTGCCGCTGACGTGGATGGCGCCTTCATGTCCGGTGACGCGGAACTGTTCCGGCCCCGCGCCTTTTGTCATGAGTTCCAGAGAGATCTGCCTGGCGTGATCGGGAAGTAGTCTGGCGACGACGTCCCGGGCCGCGCCGACATCGTCGGCGTGGGCACCGGCGATCGGGGTTGAGCCGAGCGCCAGCATCATCATCAATGTGCGTTTGAGTGAAAAGTTTCTTCGGCGGACGGGAAAGATCGTCTCTGGCATCATTCAGAACCCCGTCGTGACGGAACAGATGACCGCCGGGGTGGACCCAATATAGTAGCTCGGGGCGCTTCCGGCGATGGTGTGACCACCGACGTTGACGGCGTGAGCGTTCGCTGAATATCCATACACGCCGGAGAGGTAGTGGTTATTGGCGAAGTTGCTGACGTTGATCTGGATCTGAGGATGTTTCATGAACCCGACATTGTTGAAGCGGTAGCCCGCAGTCAGATTGCCGACGACGTAGGCGGGGATGGATTCGTCGTTCATGAAAGTGGAGTATTGCTTGCCGGCCCAGCTGGCGAACAGATTCCCGAAGATGTGCCCGTCATCGTAGTTGATTCCGGCGGACCCGCTGAGGGTCGGGCTCATCACCATTGTTTTCCCGGCGGTCGGGAGGGCGTAGCCTCCAACCATGTAGTTGTTGTCGATGGTGGTGTGCAGGTACTGGAAGGCAATGTAGGGACTGAAATGATGCCAGGGGCGCAGGCCGACTTCGGCCTGAAGGCCGCGGATCGTTTCGCCGCCCATGTCGATGGGCTGCGTCACCAGCTGGGTTCCGATATAATTTGACGAGTTCACCTGATGATGGACGAGGTTATAATTGAACAGCGCAAGGGAGAAGCTGACCAGTCCTTTGTGGCGGAAGCCTACTTCTTCGCCGATCGCGAATTCAGACTTCTGCTCTGTCCGGCGTTGCTCAGTCGGAACGCCATGCCCGTTGGGGTCCCATAGATCGACATAGATTTCTTCCGATCCTGGCGCACGGAATGAGGTGGTTCCGTTGACGTAGAGCTGATCATTCTTCGTGATGAAGTAGGTGGCGGAAAACTGAGGTAGTGGCTCGGCGTAACTGCCGCCGTTCATGTAGTTCTCGCCGGGAATTTCATTAGTCGCGACACGATAGACCATGACCTCACGGAAGCCGGCGTTCAGAATAAGCTTATCGTTCAGCGCGGAGTATTTGTCGTTGATAAAAAGCGCATTGGTCTGCTGTTTGAAATTGATGTCATATCCTGTGAGGACTTTTCCGCCAACGATGATCGGGTATTTCCCGAAGGAATTTGAGACACTCCCTGAATAATCCGCTGGCGTGAAGGATTCCAGTTCCGAGTGTTGCAGGTAGGCGTACCAGTTGCCTAACGTCAGTGTATTGTGTCCGGTTTTCCAAGTGAACGCCGTCGTGATTCCGCCTGTGGACTCACTTTCATGGTCGAAGCTCATGGCTGTCGTCACGCCGTTTGTCTGCCACGGGAGATTCAGATTCCCGAGTTGCTGGTTGCCGAGATAACTGCCTTCGTTACTGAGGTTTTCTCCTCCGTTATAGAAGGCAGCGTCAGCGATGTAGTAAGGCGTGATGTCCAGCGTCATGCCGTGGTGCAGATTCAGGTGCGCCTGAATGCTTGCGAGTGTGTCCGTTCGTGTCTGAGTATGAAACTTCCGGTAGTTGGTGTCGCCTGGTGTATAGTTTGCGTCCCAGTTATAGTGATTGCCGTATTCCTCGTACTGGGCCATCGTAGGGTAACGCAGGGACTGGCCGGACTGATGATTCCAGCCGAAATTCGCCCAGACGTGGTTATCGTCGCCCCATTCGTTGACGGCTTTGAAATCGACATGGTGTCTGTCGACGCCGCCGAGGCCCCTCCACTGATCGTAATGATTGTTTGAATAGGACGCGAAGGCTTTGATGCCGCTATGGCCGATTTCGCCGCTGTCCAGACGGAGAAACTCGCGGCGCATGTTGTTGTTGCCATAGGAAAGATCGAGTAATCCGCCCATTGTGGAGCCCGGCATGACGGTGTCGATCGTCACCTGACCGCCGACGGCGCTGTAGAACGGTGCCCAGATATCGCTGCTTCCCTGTGTGAGTGTCATGGCGCCGATGTTTTCGTTATCGACCATGTCTGCACTGAAGATGTTCGGATTGACGGGGTCACCCAGAGGGATTCCCTGCATGACGTAGCCGATTTCGCCCTGCGTCAGACCGCGAACCGTGAGACCGTCATGAGCGGACCCGCCATAGGGATCAGAGGCGCCCCCGACAACACCAGGAAGGGCGGACAACATCACGCTTGGAGACACGGCCGGACTTTGCTTTGCGATATAGTCGCGCGTCATTCCGCTCTGGGAGCGGGCGACGGTTTGCGGGGGCATGAGGCCACCGCCGGGCGTGGTGTTGGTAACGCCGGTGGCGGACGCGACGCCGGCGGCGTGTACGGTCACCGATTCGACTTCGCCGGAGGCGTCGACGCCGGTGCGGCGAGGCGTTTTCGCGGCTGCGGTTGTCGCACCGGAGACTGTCGCCTGTGTGGTCGCCGTTGTGCCGGCGCCTCTGGCAGCGGTGTGATGCACAGGCTTATGTGCGGAGGGCGTCCGCGCCCGTGAGGATGAGGGTTTGCCGCCAGTCGCTACAAGTGCTGTGCAACAAAGGACAATTGCTTTTCTCTGAAGCTTCAAGAGCGCTACTCCATGACGCGGCCATTCAGGCGGACGACAACCGGAACCGGATGGAACCATACTTTCGTTGTGTTTCCGGAAGGAGTTTGGCGTCAGAAATGATCGAAATGCAACCAGAAAATAGTCAAAAACGATCATTTCTGACTATGTGGGTGATTTTCCCGGAGATTCCGCTGCCAGTTTAGTGCTGCGAATTTCCGTTATGGCTTCTGAACGGCACGGAGGGGAGCTCATACGAAAGAGTGCGGTGTCCGGAAGGGGGAGATCTTCTGCGCCGTGTGGCGAGAGACACGTGCGGCACGGGTAGGACGCGGCGGATGGTAGTGATTTCTCTGGCTGTCACCGTCACCTGATGATTTTATGGCGCCGAACACGGACGTTTCAGGTTTTAAGTCAGCGTCGCTGTCGGGCACGGGGCACGCTGGAGCTAGCAATAGGAATCGGGGCGACGAAACGGGCTTGAAAATTAAGTCTTCTAATCCGATTCGATAGGACAACGATCATAACACTGCATTATTTGGCTTGCATATGATTGCAATCACGCAGCATGATCCGGAAGAGACCGATGGAGGCTTCCAAGGGTGTTCGCTCCTGTCAGTTATTTCGACCGGAATGCAGTGAGGGCGGCGCGATGACCACCGCGAGCGAACTGCGGACGCCGGGTTTCGTGCTTGTCCTTTCGGGCGTGCTGTTCTTCTTCATTGGTGTGATGACATGGCTTAACGGGCCGTTGGTGGCTTTTGCCCGTATTGCGTTTTCACTTGATGATAATGACGCTTTTCTGATCCCATCTGTCTTTTACGCCGCGCATTTTCTTGGCGCGCTTCCACTGGGTGTTCTGGCGGACAAGATCGGCTCCGTGCGCGGGATGAGTCTTGGGCTGGTGCTGATGGCTGCGGGGGCGGCGTGCTTCGCTGTTTCGGCGGACTTCCTTGCGTTTGGCGCCGCGCTTGGCTCGTTGTTTTTGCTGGCGCTTGGCGTCACGCTTCTCGGGCTCGCTATCAATCCGTATGTGGCGCTTCTGGGGGGGCTGGGCACGGCGTCCCGGCGCATCGCCATTATGGGACTTTTCAACAAGGCGGCCGGCGTGGTGGCGCCGCTGATGTTCGGCGCGACGGCGCTTCGCTCGCTGGGCGCGTTGTCGGCGTCTATCTCCGCCGCGCCGGATTCCCGGATGCGGGACGCTTTGCGCGCGGGATTCGCCGGACAGATCGTGGCGCCTTATGTCTTTCTCGCTGTTATCCTGCTCCTGCTGGCGGTTGTTGTGAGCGTGGCACCGTTGCCACAGCTGTCTCATCCCGTTCCGCTCACGCCGGCGGCGAAAGGCGGGCGAATACGGTTCGGGCGCACGTTCTGGCTGGGGACGGGATGCCTGTTTCTCTATGTCGGGGTGGAGGCGATCGCGGGGGACGCGATCGGGACTTACGGCGACCGTCTCGGATTGCCGCCGGATGCCACCAAGTTCTTTTCCTCCCTGACCTTTGTTGCGATGGTTGCGGGGTATTGCGGCGGCATGGCGTTCATTCCGCAGGTTCTGTCGCAGCGGGCCTATCTGGCGTCTGTCTGTGTTCTTGGAATGGGCCTGACGGTTGCGGCTTCTTTCTCATCGGGCATGAAATCAGTTCTGTTCATGGGCGGGCTTGGCTTCTGCGACGCGATGATGTGGCCGATTCTTTATCCGCTGGCGATCCGCGGGCTGGGCGCGCGGACGCTTCAGGGTACGGCGGTTGCGGTCATGGCGGTCAGCGGCGGGGCGGTTCTTCCGAAGCTGTTTATCTGGCTTGCGTCATTTCTGAGCTTCAGAGTCTCCTTTCTGACGGTTGTTCTGCCTTCATATTTTCTGATCTTTGCTTATCTCATTCTCTGCGGGAGGGAGCGCGACGATCTTCCGGTCCGGAAGGCGTCCTCCGCAGCCGTCAGGGGAAGCCAGAGGGTGGGCGTGGCCAGTCGACGGGCGTTCCGGGGACGGGGTTCGCGTGACGAAACATAATCTCTCGAAAAAAGGAAAACTGGCGCCATGAAAGTTGGCATCGTAGGGCTTGGTTTCAGGCTTGGTTATCTGGCGCATGTTTTCAGCGTGGTCCGGCCCGATTTCGAGGTTGTGGGGTATGTCGATCCGGATTCGGCGGGACTTGCTTACATGGCTCAGCGCGGCGTGTCTCCGGGAACGCGCTATGACAGTCTTGAAGGGATGCTGGAAACCGCCCGGCTGGATCTGCTGATGGTCGGGTCGCCGAATGTGTTTCATCTGGAGCATATCCGGATCGGTCTTGAGCATGGCATGAAGATTTTCAGTGAAAAGCCTGTGGTGGTCGATCTGGAGCAGACTCTTGCTCTGGCGCGTCTGCTGTCGGATTTTCCATCGGATCAGCTGATGGTTGGTTTCGTGATGCGGTATGCGCCTCTTTATCAGGCGCTGAAGCGGGTGCAGGCGGACAATATGCTGGGGCCGATCGCGTCTATTGAGGCGGCGGAACATATCGCGCCGTTTCACGGGGCGTTTTTCATGCGGGACTGGCGTCGTTACACGCAGTATTCCGGCGGTTTCATGCTGGAAAAATGCTGTCATGACCTTGATCTCTACAACAGTGTTGTGGGCGCTAGGCCGGCGCGGGTGGCGAGTTTCGGGGGGAGGCGCAGCTTCATCCCGGAGAACAGGCCTGAGAACTGGGGCGCCAACGACACGGAGGTTTATTTCCGCAAGCCGAGCGGCTGGCTGGGAACGGACGAGGTCTTTGAGAGCGACGCCGACATCGTGGACAGTCAGACGGCGCTCATTGAGTATGAAAACGGCGCTTCTCTGGCGTTTCATGCGAACAGCAACGTCGCCGATCAGTTCAGGCGGTTCTGTATTGTCGGCGCCAGGGGGATGGCGGAGGGCGACTTCATTCGCGGGTTCATGAAGGTTCATGACGCGCGGACGAGCGAGTGTCTTGTGGACAGTCGCTTTCCGCGCAGTACGGCGTTGTCGCTGCATTATGGCGCGGATGAGCAGATGGCGGCGGATGTGTATGACCATGTTCTGGACGGGCGTCCGCTTCCGGTTTCGGCAATTGACGCACTTGAGGTCGGACTGCTGGTTTACATGATTGAACAGGCGCGCCGGACGCGGAGCGTGATTGAACTGGCGGATCACTGGATCGCGTTCGACAATGCGCTCGGCCGCGCGACGGTGCGGGACGGGGTGGGCTGAGGGGAGTTCTGACGCGATATTCCGGCGGGGGCTGGCCGTGAAGGGGCCTGTGCCGCGTCTTTCCGTCATGCGCGTTGATTCCGGGCGGTTTGACCGGATTGTGGGCGGCCTGTAGGTTCCCGCCGCCATATCCGTGCGGTTCGGTTGAGTAGCCTGCGGATTTTTCGTCAGTCCGGAGAATGACATTTTGGCTTCTGATCGCCTGACACAGATTCGGCGTTATCTCTATCTGAACGGGATGACGGGCGTTCATGAACTGGCGGAGAAGGTTGAGGCCTCGCTGGCCACCATTCGCCGGGATCTTCAGCGTCTGGAAGAGCAGGGCGTCATTGTGCGCACGCATGGCGGCGCTGCGATCGCCAGTTCCGTCGGCATGGAGATTGCGTTCGAGACCCGCGAGAGTCAGGGGCTGGAGGCGAAGCGGGCCATTGCCGATGAGGCTTATGGGCGGTTGCATCCGAATTCGGCGATTTTTCTGGATGCGGGGACGACGGTGCTGCAACTTGCGCATCGTATTCATCTTGAACCGATACCGCTGACTGTCTTCTCCAATAATCTTGGCGTGGTGGACGCTCTGATCGATCTGGACTGCGTTCAGACAGTTCTGCTTGGCGGGCGCATCCGGGCAGCCAACCGCAGCGTTGTCGGGCCGTTGTCGGAGCAGGTGATTGACGGGTTGTGGTTTGACCAGCTTTTTCTGGGGGCCAGCGCGGTGCAGCCGGACGACACGATCGCGACGCCGGACATTGATGAAGCGCGGCTCAATTCGGCGATGCTGGCGCGGGCATCTGAGAGATTTCTTCTTGTTGACAGCAGCAAGTTTGGGAATCATGCGACGTACAGGGTGGGGCAGCTGACGCAGATCACGCATCTGTTCACGGATTCCTGTCTCGACGAGGACTGGCTGACCCGTCTGGTGCAGCTCAATGTGCAGTGCTCGCTCGCCGCGCTGGAAAGCGGGCCAGTGTCTGGCGGGATTCCGGTGACAGGTGGAGTGGGTAACGACTGACGCACCGGGGGACTCCAGGGCTGCGTTCCGGGCCTTTTTCATGCTGCTCAGTCTGTGGAGGGTGACATGGATCCGGCTTCCGTCCCGCGCTCCGGCGGAGGCTTAT
>NZ_WOTA01000052.1 GCF_011516825.1 Acetobacter oeni
CTTCTGCGGGCCGCAAGACGCTCAATCTGTCGAAACAGGCTCGTGCCGCCTGATCGTTCCTTTATTGTTCATGCCAAACGTTGTTTAGCGTACCATCCACACGATGGCCTCTGAATGTCGGCGGGATGCACGACAGCCGCCACGACATGACCCAGCGTGTCGGTCGCGATATGCCGCTTGCGTCCCCTGATCTTCTTGCCCGCGTCATAACCGCGTGGGCCGCCATTTTCAGCGGTTTTAACCGACTGGCTGTCGATAATGCCCACTGAAGGCGTGGCGTCTCGCCCGTCCTGCTCACGCGACAGGATCACGAGAATATGGTTCATGGCTTCCCATCTTCCCTCGCGGATCCAACGGTAGAAATAGCCCTGTACGGTCGTGAAGGCCGGAAAGTGCCGAGGCAACTGCCGCCATTGGCAGCCGGTCGTGACGATATAGAGGATCGCCTCCATGACCCGGCGCAAATCCGTACGTCGTGGTCTGCCCAGCCGTTTCTTCTCGGGCATCAGCGGCGCAATCAGCGCCCACTCCGCATCGCGCAGGTCGCTTGCATATTCCAGGTCGTCCCGGCGATACTGCGCGCGGGTGATTTCAGTCCAGGCCATCTTGATCTCATCAGGTTATCGCAAACCCATGAATCATAACCCGCTGAAATCACTCAACTCATTTTCGGTCAGACACTAAGCGTACGTAAAGTACACTTTCGTGTCGTGACCCCATGAAGTGCTGGACGTTTTCATGGAGACCGGCTCTGGCGTTCGAGTGGATCGGGCCGAGCGTCGAAAGGTCATGGCACTGGCCCAGGCCCGTAAAATTGACGCCATTCTGGTGACGGAGCTGTCCCGCTGGGGGCGTTCGACCATTGATCTCATCTCCACGCTTCAGGAACTGGAGAGTTATCGTGTTTCCCTGATCGCCATGACAGGGATGATGTTCGACCTGGCGACGCCACATGGGCGGATGCTGGCGACGGTTCTGGCCGGGATTGCGGAGTTCGAACGGGATCTGATTAGCGAGCGGGTGAAGTCTGGTCTGGCTGCTGCCAGGGCACGCGGGAAGGTTCTCGGTCGACAGAAAGGAGAGCGGCCGAAGTCTGACCGTCTGGCTCCGAAGGTTCTGGCGTTGGTGGCGGAAAAGCGGAGTTATCGGTGGATCGCCCGCGATCTGGGAATCAGCAAGAACACTGTTGCTGCCATTGTGCAGAGAGATAAGATGAGGCCTTATCTTCCCTCGTAGAAAGTGTATACAGGTATAAGATTATACGTGTAGAGGTGTAGCATGAAGGTTCTTGCTGTTCTTTCGCAGAAGGGCGGTGTCGGAAAAACGACGCTTGCAACCTGTCTCGCTGTCGCGGCTGAGCAAGCGGGTAAGGTTGCTGCTATTATTGATTTGGACCCACAGGCGACAGCCTCTTTCTGGAAAGACGTACGCCAGCTCGATACACCGGCTGTAGCTTCAATTCAGCCGATACGTTTGCCTGCAATGCTCAAAGCCTGCGCGGATGCGGGTACTGATCTTGTGATTATCGACGGAGCTGCTGTTGCGCGTGATGTAGCTTATGAAGCGGCGCGGCATGCTGACTTCGTTCTCATTCCGACGAAGACGGCCGTGTTCGATACAATGAGTATGACACACACATTGGATGTGGTTCGTCAGCTCGATAAAGCGTTCGCTGTCGTTTTAACTTTTGTGCCCCCCCAGGGGCAGGAGACAGGGGATGCCATTAAGGCCGTGACCGAATTGGGGGCAACGGTCTGTCCGGTGACAGTAGGAAACCGCAAGGCATTTTTCCGTGCACAGGCGGCGGGACAGGCTGTGCAGGAATTCGAAGCACATGGGCCAGCAGCAAACGAAATTAAGCGCTTATACGAGTATACAGATATACAATTATACAAAAATCGGGAGGTAGTGTGATGGCGAAAAGCAATACGCTACAAGCGATGCTTGATCGCGCCAAAGGTAGTGGTGAGGCAATGCCAACCCCTTCCCCGAAGCCAGATATATCATCCCGTAAACCTACGCTGAATGGTCGTAAGGGGACCAAGTTGATCGGTGGGCATTTTTCTCCTGAAGTCAGCGCCCAGCTTCGTATTATCGCGGCCGAAGAGGGAACGACGGTTCAGAGTTTGCTTGGAGAAGCACTGGACGATCTGTTTGTGAAGAAAGGACGAAGCAGGATCGTTAGCGGGTAAGTATACATTTATACACGTATACAACTATACACGTAGGCTGTGTCTAGCGTATAGGGTTGCGTTTGTGTCGGTTGCGGCAGAATCCGACAAATGCGGCACTGGGGTTTTGCAACTCTGGTTGTCCGCTATCATTCCACCATGACACCCATTCATCATAGAGTGCGTAGACATCATATCCTGGAGCAACTCCTCTAGCGTCATGGAAACCCTCGGGATCGACAAATGGTTTCTGGAGCTTTGGCGCTATTACCTTGACGGTGTCCATCGTTTCCCGATTACGGAAAGTAACTGTGTTGCTGTTTATTTCGACAGCATAATCAGGCAAGTGGTTATTGATTGCCAAGTCACGGAGCATTGAGCGAAATACGCGGATATGGCTACTGGCCCCCGTTTTTTTCTGTAAAATTTCTATAGAAACAACCCATTTTTCCTGAGCGCCACAATGCTTACGTGCAAGTTCGTATATTCTCCGTTCAAGTGGTTTGCGCAAACGGAAATAATCGCGATGTAATGTCAGTACACTTCGGCCTTCGATCATTCTGAATAGCCATTCGGATAGCGTTACCTTGATTTCGGACATTTGTCCGGAATTGGTCTTACGGACAATTCGCCATTCATTGATAAGGCCAAAGCCTTCGGTGATTTCTTCTCCATCAGCTTTGATGTTGGTGGTGATCCGTGTGCCTGCTAAGCGCTCAAATGCGCTCCGAAGCCGCTTATAGCCATCACCATCGGTTTGACGATTGGTCCACACTAATAAATCGCGTGCGGTAAGGTGGAGAGTTCGATTTGGCTGCTCACCTTGATTCATTTTCGCGATAAGCTGCGAAATGCAATAGATAAGGATATCCTTGTCATGGATCGTCGCGAGTCCTTTGACGCTCGGAACGATTTCAACTGTATTGCCATTGTGCTCGTATCGGAAAATGCGTCGATCAGGTTTAGTGGCAAGCGAGAAAATTGGATGTTCCATCGAGGCCATATCATCTTTGGGGATGGCATCAAGGACATCACAAATAAAAAGATCTGGTGTCGGATATCGTTCCGGAAGTAGAACTGAACGTCCATCAACATTCGGGGTTTCACTGACGGTAAGTGCCAGTTCGGGGTTTCGTTGACGGGTTGCTTTGATTCGGGGTTTCATTGACGATCAGTTTAGGTTCGGGGTTTCATTGACGCAAGAGCTAGATTCGGGGTTTCGTTGACGCAGATTCGGGGTTCTGGAGTCACTAGATTCGGGGTTTCGTTGACGCAAGCTGCTCCAAAACACTGTTTTTGTATTTTATTTTCAGTCAGTTATGTGTTTGTGGAAAACCCTTAACACTACTATTAACACATAAATTAACACTCTAAGCCTGTGGATAACTTTTCATTCTCTGCAATTTCCAGCCAAATTGAACCCAAGCACCGCCTCTTGAGGGCTACGCCCCGCCGGCTCGCGGCCTACGGCCGCCCCGATCGCGCTTCGCGCGATCTCCCACCCGGCATCCCCCTGCTCGCCCTTTCAGGGCTGCGCTAAACGGACACGCCTACGGCGCGAAATCATAATCTGACGATGCGTTCCCGCATCGTCTCTCTACCAGCACCTTCCTCTCCCGCGTCGGCGCCTTCAGCGCCCTACGGGGCTCCCGCTCCGCGCTCGCCCGACGCCTGCAACACCAGAAAACCGGACAAGACTGTAATCTGGTCAAGACGCACCGGTGTTCAGGCGATCATTCAGCGGCTCACGTGTTGCAGTATGTCCGCCAGACGCCACAGGATGGCCGTACAGACGTTCCCGTGTGTTTTTGTGGACGCTACGCGAATTGCGCTTTGTACGGCCTCCCAGGACGCGCTACGAGCTTTATCCGGGATTGGTAGGCTGGCGATTTCCTGTTCGCCTGTCCGAGCGTCACCCTCCCGATTTTCTGGCAGAAAATACGGGTTTCCTGTATATTCCAGATAATCCGTCATATCTGGAGCGTGCTCCATGAAAACGTTTCCAGCGAGCGCCCTGACCCGCAATGCCGGCGATCTTTTCGAAGCAGCCGCCGTTGCGCCTGTAGTCATCACCAGGGACCACAAGCCGCGTTTCGTCATCATGTCCGTGGACCATTATGATGCCCTGCTCAGAAAGCAGCAGGGCATCGAAGACGTTCCGGAGAAAGGGTCATCGTCATGAAGGACGGTCCCGATAGCAACACCAATCCCAGGATACTGCCACAGAAGCGGTCCTGGCAGCTGCTCGTGGTCGGGGACGGGGGAACCCTGCTGACACAGCAGGATATCGAATCCCTGACGCGCATCCTCGATCTTCTGCCGTATGTCGCCGGCCTCGACATCACCACCTCGGCCGGCTCCGCACGCGTATCCCGAGATGTCCCAGGCAATTACATCCAGCAGGCAGACCAGATCCTGGCCGGGATGTTTACGCGCAATCCCGATGTGACGGGCATAACCTTTCCGGCCACGCATGGCAGGGCCGCTCATACGGCGACAGCCGATGATCCGCATGTGCTCCCTCATGACAGGGCGCTCACCGCAATCATGGATGCTCGTCAGCATGGAGAGATCACAGCTGATGAAATGATCGCCCAGATCCGGCAGGCAGGTTCCTGAGCATCCGCACCAGCGGTGCAATGGTGTATGAGGACCCGCTATTTATGGGTAGGTGCAATGTCGGCCTCGGGTATGTCGATGGGTCGTCACAAGGGTAGCCGTAGGGTCGTGAAACGGTCGTTCCATCAATGCGTCAGGGATAGTCGTGACCATTGCGCTCTGCGTCACCTTCCTGCGGTGTGCGAGAGCGTCCCCCTTATTGCCCGGGTTGTGGCAGGGGGAGCGGGTTATCCGTGCCGAGACTGGCGGCCCATGCCTTCATAGTTTCCGTACTGAGCCTCGACCTGGGCGAGGGGCCAGCGTATGGCTTCGTCCTTCCAGGCTTCCCTGTCATCGTGATCGGTATGATCCGTCTTCATGTCCCGTTTCTCCCGGTCTGGACCTTCAGGCCAGTTTCGGCCTGCGTCCGCGTTTCTTCTCTGGTAGGCGCGTGACCGGAACTTCAGGTTCCGGTGTCGCCTTGATGGTCCGCCCCAGTCCGATTTCCTGTGCCAGGGTAGCCCGTTGTGCTGAATAGGATGGGGCAGTCATCGGGTAGCTTTCCGGCAGGCCCCATTTTGCCCGATATTGCTGGGGCGTCAGGCCATAGACGGTGTGAAGGTGACGCTTGAGCATCTTCATTTTTTTTCCGTCCTCCAGGCAGACGATGTAATCCGGGAACACGGATTTTTTCACGGGCACGACCGGCACCAGATCCGGTGTTCTGGTCGTCACCTGTCCCAGACTTCCGAGCGCCTGAAACACCGTGGCGATGAGGCCGGGCAGGGTATCCGACGGAACCGTATTGCTGCTGACATAGGCCGTGACAATCCGGGTCGTCAGTTCCCGCAGCGTGTCTGTTTCAGATGATTGTGTTTCGTAGTCAGTCATGGTCGTTTCCGTCTGTTGTCCTGTCATGTTCCCGGTCCCTGTCGAAGGCATGAAGCCCTGCGCGTCTCCAGCGTATTTTCAGGTCGCCCGAAGCGGTATTCCTACCCCCCCGAAGCTGCCTTGCAATATCCAGGAAGGCCCCGAGCAGGGTGGCACGGTCATCATCAGTCAGATCGACCAGTCCTGCCTTCTGTACCAGGCCGCCCAGTTCGATCAGATGATGGGTGCGTTCCCGTCGCGCCTTCGCCCAGTCGCGCATGTCAGTACGTGCCTTTCGTGCCTGATGGCGATGGATCAGGGCCGCCTGCTTTCTGATCTGTCTTTCAAGCGCCAGAAGCTCCGCTCTGATCATTTCCGGTTCCTTTCCGGCTGCCCTTTTTTCCGCCTGCCTGAAAGAACGCCGTCCCCCGTTCGGTCCACCTCGCGACGGCTTCGGGTTTGCCGTCCGCCTGCTCGATAGCCGCAAGCAGTACACCGGCCAGCGCCTCGATCGACAGGGTATCGGCTCCCGTCGCCTCGACCAGTTCACCGAGCTGGATGGTTCTTTGCGCCTTAAGCTGCTTCGCCTTTTCCTGAAGCGCCTTCAGTTCCGCATCAATGTCCCGTGGCCTGCGCATTTTTGATCCCCTGTTCTGCTGGTCTGTGCCATACTCTATCACACAGCCGAGAACCGCGTCACTCATCCAGAGTAATCAATCCTTATGGCGCAGTAAAATGTAAGTGCGCGCTTATACGTCACTGCGTGACGTGCGCTTGAGTGGTGTGATAGGATCGCGCTCATGGCGATCTATCACCTGCATGCAAAGGTCATCAGCCGTGCCACCGGCCGGAGCGCCGTGGCGGCGGCAGCCTATCGTGCAGCGTCCCGCCTGCATGATGTGCGGCTGGATCGCGACCATGACTTTTCCAACAAGAGCGGCGTGGTGTATTCCGAGATCCTGCTGCCTGATGGCGCGCCGGAACGGTTTCTTGATCGTGCGACCCTATGGAACGAGGTCGAGGCAATCGAGAAGCGCAAGGATGCCCAGCTTGCCCGCGAGGTGGAGTTTTCAATCCCGCGCGAAATGACCCAGGCGCAGGGGATCGCGCTGGCACGGGATTTCGTGCGGGAGCAGTTTGTGGAACGCGGCATGGTGGCCGATCTCAATGTGCATTGGGATATTGGTGAGGACGGACAGGCGAAGCCCCATGCCCATGTGATGCTGTCCACGCGGTCTGTGGACGAGAACGGGTTTGGTGCGAAAGAACGCTCGTGGAATGACAAAGAACTCCTGCTGACATGGCGGGGGCGATGGGCGTCGCTTGCCAATGAACGGCTGGCCGAACTGGACCTGGACGTGCGGATCGATCATCGGTCGTTCGCGGCACAGGGGATCGACCTTGAGCCGCAGAACAAGATTGGTCCGGCCGGAATGCGCCGGGAAGAGCGGGGCGAGGATGCGGAACGGGTTGCTGATCATCTGGAGATCGCGCGACGCAATGGGGAAAAGTTGCTGGCTGAGCCTCATGTGGCGCTGGAGGTGCTGACGCGACAGCAGAGCACATTCACCCGCCAGGACCTGGCGCGGTTCGTGGACCGGCACACGGCGGATGCTGAACAGTTTACGGCCGTCATGGTTCGGGTGGAGGTATGTCCGGAGCTGGTCACCCTCGGGAAAGACGGACAGGGGAGGGAGCGGTTCTCCACGCGCGCGATGATCGGGGTCGAGCAGCGTCTGGAAGAAGCATCGCTCGCGATGGGGCAGTCCCAGGGGCATGCGGTGCCGCTGGCGGTGCGTCGGGTAGCGATGGCGCGGGACGGGCTTGGGGACGAGCAGGCGCTGGCGGTGGGCGAGGTCACGAAGTCCCGCGACCTGTCCGTCGTGGTCGGGTATGCCGGGACGGGGAAGAGCACCATGCTGGGTGTCGCCCGTGAGGCGTGGGAGGCAGCCGGGTATCGAGTACGCGGGGCGGCGCTGTCGGGGATCGCGGCGGAAGGTCTGGAAGCGGGGTCCGGGATTGAGAGCCGGACGCTGGCGTCTCTGGAGCGGGCGTGGGAGCGTGGGTTCGACCTGCTGGAGCGCGGGGACGTGCTGGTGGTGGACGAGGCCGGCATGGTGGGGTCACGGCAGATGGAGCGGGTTCTGTCTGTCGCCCGCGAAGTTGGGGCCAAGGTGGTGCTGGTGGGTGATCCCGAGCAGTTGCAGGCGATTGAGGCGGGTGGTGCGTTCCGGGCGGTGGCCGAGCGGGTCGGGTCGGTGGAAATCACCACCGTACGCCGGCAGCGTGAAGGCTGGCAGCAGGCGGCCACGAAGGAGCTGGCGACCGGGCGGACGGGTGAGGCACTGGGGCGGTATGAGGCGGCTGGCCTTGTACGCGGGCATGAGACCCTGGAAGAGGCTCGTGCCGGTGTTGTGGCCGGGTGGGATGAAGCCCGGCAGGCTGCCCCGAAGGAGAGCCAGATCATGCTGGCGCATCGGCGTGTCGATGTGCGGGCGCTGAACGAGGCGGCGCGGGAGATCCGTAAGGACGCGGGGGAGCTGGATGCTGATGTCGAACTGTCGGTGATGACGGTTCAGGGGGAGAGGCGTTTTGCGCATGAGGACAGGGTGTATTTCCTGCGTAATGACCGGGACCTGGGGGTGAAGAACGGCACGTTGGGCACGGTGCGTGGGCTGTATGGCATGGATGAGGACCGGATCATGCTTTCTGTGCAGCTTGATGGTCCTGATGGCATTGGGACCGGACGGGTCGTGTCCGTGCGGCTGTGGGAGTATGACGCGCTGGATCATGGCTATGCCGCCACCATCCACAAATCGCAGGGTGTGACGGTGGACCGGGCGCATGTGCTGGCGACGGGGAGCATGGACCGGCACGGGGCCTATGTGGCGCTATCGCGGCATCGGGAGAGCGTGTCCGTCCATTGGGGCCGGGATGATGTGGGCGACCGGGACGGGCTGGTGAAGCAGCTGTCGCGCGAGCGGCTGAAGGATACCACGCTGGATTACCCGCATGTCCGGGATCAGGATGCCGGATTTGCGCGGCGGCGCGGGCTGCATGTCCCCGAGAGCGAGATCGTGGTGGAGCGTGAGAAGGCCGCCTCTGGCCCCCGGCAGGACAGGCAGGCTGAAGGTGTGCCTATGCCAGAGCCTGCGTCAGCACAGCAAAAACGCGGGATGTTCGATGGACTGGACCTGTCCGTGCGGCCGGGGCGTCGCACGGCGGAAAAAGACGTGTCGGCCGGGATGGATGCCGGGGCCGGTAAGGGGGAAAGTGGGGTTGAGCGTGAGGCTCCTGTCTCTCCCTTTGTGGGTTTGAGGCTGCCCCGTGTGCAGCGTGAGCAAGTGCCGGCCGGACTGGACGGGTTTGTACCGGGGAGTGACCCGCTTCAGCAGGCGGTGGAGCGGTATGCGCGGGCCTGGGTGGATGCCGAGCGCATGGTGCGTCAGGAGCTGCCGGTGCTGGAGCACCAGAAGAGGGCGCTTTTTGAAGCCGGTCGGGATTTGGAACGGGTCCGGCGTGGTGGTGAGGCGGATCTGCGGGCGGCGCTGAAGCATCAGCCGGAGATCCGGCAGGCGCTGTATGGTCTGGAAGGTCCGGCACGGGCGCGCAAACTGGTCGAGGGGCTGGAGCATGAGGACAGGGTGCGGAAGAGTCCGGATCTGCGGGCAGCGCGGTTTGTGAAAACGTGGGACGGGCTGAGCCGCGAGCAGCAGGGTGTGGCGCTCAAGGAATTGAAGCGGGATGCGCAGCTTGAGTCCATCCTGCGGGAGAAAAGCCGCGAACTGGGTATTAGGAAGGGATCGACGCTTGATCACGGGTTGCATCCCCATCAGCGGGAGCAGGCCCTCTCACGCTCCAGGTCGCGCGGTATGGATATGGGGATGTAATCTGCTTGAGAGAGGAGATGTTGATGTGTATAATTTTCACTGGAGATACACATCATGCGAACCAACATCATTATTGACGATACCCTCATGACAGATGCGCTGAAGGCGTCTGGCGTCAAAACCAAGAAAGAAGCCGTCGAACTCGGGTTGCGGACGCTGATCAAGTTGAATCAGCAGCGGCAACTGCGTTCCATGAAGGGCAGGCTGGAGTGGCACGGCGATCTCGACGCCATGCGTTCCGACGCATGATTCTGGTCGATTCATCGGTCTGGATCGATTTTTTCAGGGGTACGGTGACGCCACAGGTTGATGCTCTGGACCGGTTGCTGGGAGAGGAACTGGTCGCCATTGGGGATCTGATGATGACGGAAGTTCTTCAGGGATTTGCGAGCGAACGGGATTTCAACAAGGCGCGGAGACTGCTTGGCGCTCTGGATCTGGTGGAGATCGGGGGGCGTGATGTCATGATCGAGGCGGCACGATATTTCCGTGACCTGCGTGCCAGAGGCATCACCATCCGGAAAACCATTGATACCCTGATTGCCACACGATGTATCGTAAGCGGGTATCGGCTCCTTTACAGTGACCGGGACTTTGATTCGTTTGTGACACATCTGGGGCTGGAACGGGTTGTCTGATTTCGGCGCGGTGACTGGAGAGGACATGCAGAAAAAAGAAGAGGCCGTTCGGCTGGGATCGCTTCTGGGGGCCATCGGTCGTGAGGCCGGTGTGCGTGATCAGGATATCGCGGTCTTGCAGACCCGCGATCAGACCCCGGCCGAGGTAATGTCCTTCGAATGATCCTGCTGCTTGATACCAACGTGATCATGGAGACGAGGAGGCCCGTCCCGGAGCAGCGTGTTCTGGCCAGCCACGACGTGTCGCCTTTCGAGGCGGCAGGTGTGCGGGTTTTCAATCTGTGGGGGCTGGCCGTGTCTCGCTCCAGACCACGCGGTATCGAGAGGGAGATGCAAAACAGGAGACGTACAGAAAACTGTACGTTATGGTGGACATGGAGGATCGATCATGACCTATGTTTCCTATACCGACCTGCGCCAGAACCTGGCGCATTATCTGGACGAAGCAGTGAACAGCCGTGCGCCGATTGTCGTGACCCGCAAGACCGGGAAAGGCAGTGTCGTGCTGATGTCGGAAGAAGAATTCTCCGGCTGGCAGGAAACCGTGCATCTCCTGAGCAGCCCACGCAACGCGGAGAGGCTGTTGCGGAGCATTCGTGACATCGAGCACGGGGCGGCAACCGAGCATGATCTTCTGGAGCCTCAGGGTGAACCGTCAGCGTGAAAGTCATTTTTCATGAAGATGGCTGGGAGGATTATCTTTCGTGGTTTCAGTCAGACAATGCGGTTCTTGAGAAGATCAATGCCCTGATCGAGGATGTGCGTCGGCATCCGTTTCAGGGGATAGGGAAGCCGGAACCCCTGAAGGGGCAGCTTTCTGGGTGGTGGTCCCGACGGATTACGGGAGAACATCGTCTGGTCTACCGGGTTCAGGGGCGCGCGGGAGAGGATCAGCGGATCGAGATTGCCCAGTGCCGGTTTCATTACTGAATGGAGAACGTCATGAGTGAGACAGATCCGGCTGAGCGCGCATTTGCCGATCTGTGCGCTGAAATGACGGTGCTCCGGCGCAGCGTGGAAGCGTTGCCGCAGGCATGGCGGGACAATCGGCCTCCGGATTACACAGAGGATCTGGCCCGTGTCGTGAAGGCTATGAATGCAGTCGGTGCACGAATGGAGGCGATTGAGGCCAATCCGACGCTGAAGATGACGCCCCAGGCGTATGGGCAAGGGATTCGTCAGGCCGGGATTTCTGCCAGTCAGGAGATGCAGGCAGCGTTTCAGAAAGCGATAGGTGAGGTTCAGGGGGAACGTCGGGTTCTTGCCAATATCATTGGTCAGTCCCGTCAGCAGGATCGTCAGAACTGGTGGCTGTTAGGGGTGGGTCTTGCCTGTCTTGTTGTAGGGATCGGGTTATCGCCTGTGCTGGCGTATCTCCTGCCTTCTTCTATCGGGACGCGGGTGGCATCCTTTATTGTCGGGGAGAAAGATCGCTGGAACTCTGGGGCCATGATGATGGCGGTCAGCAATCCTGAAGGCTGGCAACGTGTACGTGAGGACAGCCAGCTGGTTGAGGCCAACAGAGACAGGATCGCAGCCTGCCAGAAAGCGGCATCGGGTCAGGAAAAAACTCAGAAACCCTGTGTCATCATTGTTTCGGCAGAGCAGGAATAGTCTTCAGGGGATAAAAGCCGACAGCAGAATATGACATGTCAAAGAAACCGGATTTCTTTGACGGATCATTCTGACGTGTTAGAAAAAACACATATTGCTACCACGTCAGGATGTCATGTTAACGCCAACCTACCCTATTCGACCTTTGCCGCCTCAGACGGACATAGAAACGGTTCCGGTTCTCAGGGCGCTGGTCGAGGCCAATAAGGCTCTGGCGGAACTGAAGGGGCGGGCGGCAACTATTCCCAATCAGGGGATCCTGATTGATACGTTGGCTTTGCAGGAAGCCAAGGCGTCTTCGGAAATCGAGAATATCGTCACCACCCAGGATGAGCTTTTCCAGGCGGATCTGTTTCCCGAGGGGCCGGATTCAGTGGCGGCCAAGGAAGTCGCCCTGTATCGAGATGCCCTGCATCTTGGGTTTCGACAGCTGAAGGAAACCGACGGGTTGATCCTGAACAAGGGGCTGATCGCGATTTTCCAGATGCTCAAGAAGCGGAATGATGGGTTTCGACGCGGATTTCTCACACTTGAGGCAATTTCGGGTCATTTTGTAGAATTCAGTCATCCCACAGGAGCCCGATCTGGAATATTGACGATATTCTGCTTCTGGCGGCGGG
>NZ_WOTA01000053.1 GCF_011516825.1 Acetobacter oeni
AAAGACTGCGACGGGTCGCAACCCGATATGACAGATGCGCCCACACCTTCATGTCCGCAATCCATATCGCCGCAAGCTTCATCTTCTATCTCAAAAAATGAGTCCTGAGCCCAGGCAACGCCCCTTCGGCTTCCGCACGCATCCACCCCGTCTTGCGCGGTTCATTGCCAATCAGGACATCAAGGAAGGCACACGCAGAAGCCGCAACACGCTTCTGCGTAAACGCCGGAACGATCCGCTCCTTTGCTGCCCGAAGTGCACACGCTCATAGTTCCAGCGTCTCTTCAACAGATGCCCCACCATTCATGAAATCCTGAATCATGGGTGCCCTTCACGAACTCATGCTTATCCGAACCGCTTCGGATCACGCGCTTTACCAAGGGGGAAAGGCGCGATCGTCTCCCATCGGCTGTCATTCAGCTCATACTGCGCACGGGAATCCTGATTGTCGATCCGACAGATGCGCGGAGAACTTGTTGGGCAGTATGGCCAGTTGTGTGTGGAAACAGCGCTGATAGCGCGGTTACGGCGACTGGCCTTCTTTAATGGAACGGAAGCCGGCCGCTGCCCGGATCCGGCAAAGGTCGCGGACCTTTGCAAACCATTCTGTCTGATTGCACTCTGTGAGAAGTGCGCGTCGGCTTGCCTGACAGGTCAGATCAGTTGACTGTAGCTGACACCCACTGTTCGCAGAGGTATTTTCTGCAGAACTGACACTCTGCAGATCTGATTTTTGGAGATTCCATGAGTGCGGAATATGATATGATGGTTGAGGATATTCTGGGGCATCTGATCGCGTTTCCAACGATCTGTGAAAGAAGTAACGAAGCGCTGATCGACTGGGTTGAATCGTTTCTCCTTGCACTTGGTGCGCGGTGTGAACGCGTCCCGGGCGCTCATACGGGGCGCTTTAATCTGCTGGCCAGTATCGGGCCGGAAACACCGGATGGCGTCATCCTTTCAGCCCACAGTGACGTGGTGCCCGTCGAAGGACAGCCATGGACCACAGACCCCTTTCATTTGACGAAGCATGACAATCGTCTGTACGGTCGCGGCACCAGCGATATGAAGGGCTTTCTGGCCTGCATGCTTGTTGCAGCCCGCACCGCCGCCGCGCTACCCGATCTGAAAGCACCCCTGCATCTGGTTGTCTCCTGTGATGAGGAAATAGGCTGCGTGGGCGTACGATCGCTGCTGAAAGAACTGGCCACACGAAAGTTTCGCGCGCGTGGCAGTATTATCGGAGAGCCCACCGGTTTGCATGTCGTCTCGGGACATAAGGGTAAACTGGCAGCCAGAGTGATATGTCGCGGACTGGCCGCACATTCCGCTAACCCTGACCGTGGCTGTAACGCCATTCTTCTGGCTGCCGACGTTATCGGGAGCATCCGCGCCCTGCAACAGGAACTTCTTGAGAAAGGCGTGCAGGATGATGCGTATGAAGTTCCTTACAGCACAATGCAGGTGGGCCTGATCCAGGGCGGCACAGCACTCAATATTGTCCCGGATTACTGCGAACTGGGGTTCGAGATGCGCTTTTTACCGGGGGTTGACCCTGAGTCCTGGCTGGATCGGCTGAGGCAGGAAGCAGCACGGCTCTGTGACAGCATTGAACATGCGCGGGTCGAGGTTGAAGTGGTGAACAGTTATCCGGGGCTGCATGCACCTGATAACATAACGTTTCTCCGGAATATCATGCAGATAACCGGCGACAACGCGACAGGCCGGATCGGTTTTGGAACGGAAGGCGGCTTGTTCAGCGAGTATCTGGATATTCCGGTTGTCATCTGCGGCCCCGGATCCATTGACCGGGCGCACAAAGCTGACGAATTCATTCTGGATACAGAGCTGGCTGCCGGTGTACAGTTTGTGTCACGTGTTGTGGAGGGTCTGCTGTAAGGCAGGCGTGACATGAAAGTGGAAATCTTAAAACCACTTTTGCACGACAGTATGATCCGGATAAATTCTGAACTGCCTGGCGTAAATGAGGCGGATTTTCTGAACCCGGATGCGGGCAGATAGGGGTGCCTGCTCCGGTGCCCGTGTAACTCTGGTCCTTATGTCGGGTTAGAGGCAGCCTAACCACGAGGAATGAAGTAATTTCTTTATCAAAACAGAGTCGCCACATACCCCTTAAAGTGACAGCGAAATACCTCACCTGCCTCCCAAGTATGATGCATGGCGACAGATTTGATAACATGTATACCAGAAAAGGGTTTCTGTAATGCCGGTTGAAAAGACAGAAGTGCTCGTGGTCGGTGCCGGTCAGGCGGGTGTTGCCATGAGTAGCCATCTGACAGCATCCGGCGTGCCACATATTGTTCTGGAGCGGGACCGGATTGCCGAACGGTGGCGAAGCTGCCGCTGGGATTCTCTGGTTGCAAACGGACCTGCCTGGCATGATCGTTTTCCTGGCCTTGAGTTTTCCGGGACTAGCCCGGACGGTTTTGTTCCTAAAGACGGCATCGCCGATTACATGGAAGCCTATGCACGGCAAACCGGAGCGCCCGTGCGATGCGGCGTGGAAGTCAGTGAAGTTACGCGTAACAACGACCATGCCGGTTTCAGGGTTGAAACATCGGGCGGTGTGATCGAAGCTGATTATGTCGTGGCTGCAACCGGGCCGTTTCAGAGCCCGATCATCCCTCCGGTCGTGCCGGATACTGCCGGCATCACGCAAATACATTCGGCCGACTACAAAAATCCGTCCGGTATTCCCGAGGGCGCGGTTCTGGTTGTCGGGTCCGGGGCATCCGGTTCGCAGATTGCAGAAGAACTGCAGCACGCCGGAAGGTCGGTCTTTCTGTCCGTCGGACCGCATGACAGGCCGGCTCGCAGCTATCGCGGGCGTGACTTTGTCTGGTGGCTCGGTGTTCTGAATAAGTGGGATGCTGAAGCCACGCCCGGCGCCGAACATATCACGATCGCCGTTAGCGGTGCTGATGGTGGCCATACCATCGACTTTCGAAAATTTGCTGAAAAAGGCATCACTCTTCTGGGCAGAACCGAATCATTTCATGATGGCGTTCTGAATTTCGCACCGGATCTGGCTGAAAATCTGATCAAGGGCGACGCCAGTTATCTCTCCATGCTGGGAGAAGCCGATACTTATATTGCACGAAATGGTCTGGATCTGCCGGAAGAACCGGAAGCGCACCATATTCTGCCAGATCCGGAGTGCGTTAAAAGCCCGATCCGGTCTCTTGATCTGAAGAAAGCAAATATCCGGACCGTTATATGGGCAACCGGCTTTGGTGCCGATTATAGCTGGCTGAAAGTGGATGCGCTGGATGAAAACGGCAGGCCGCGGCATGAGCGAGGCGTGTCTTCTGAGCCGGGGGTGTATTTTCTCGGCCTTCCTTGGCAGACTCGGCGAGGCTCCTCCTTTATCTGGGGAGTCTGGCAGGATGCAAAGTATGTGGCAGACCATATAACCCGGCAACGCAGCTATCTGGTATATCGTCCTGCAGGCGATTCACCAGCGCAGCTGTAAGCAAGGTCTGGCCGGAACCCGCGCAATCAATGCCGGGCCCGGCAGGAACTGTCACGCGAAGGCGTGCAGTGCAAGACGCCCCCTGCACCCGAATCTGTTAAACACAACGGTTTACAAAGGTTCGCGACCTTTGCCGGGCGCCTGGGCAGAGCCTTGGCGCTCCCCACAGATTTAAAAGCCATGGCGCCTTGAAATCCTCCAAACCCGCCAGCAGAAACGGGTGTCCTGACGCATGCCGCACACATCGGGAACTTTATTACTGACGGCCTCAGAACAGTGCGGCCTGTTGCCGGGAGCGGGCAAATCAGGATCGGACATTTTAAGCACGAGAGGAATTTTCTGGTCCTGTTTTCGACAGTCGGATTTTCAGAAGTGACCACAAGACAGTAACAGTAGCGAATGGATGGCCCTGCTGTCCCCGTATGGACCCGCGCTGCCGAAAGGCTCCCGGACTATCTGAGAGACTTCTTCACGCAGGCGCTGTCCCTGTTAATATGGTTGACGCACTCTCGCCAATGACATCATCTGGGATGATGAAACAGTCTGGTCCCGGTGAAGATTTTTCACTGCATACTTTTGATAAATATTCCGCACTGAAGATTGTCCGGATCAGATACTGAAATGCGATGTGACATTATCGCAATACAGTGAAGGATGACGATAAAGTGTGTGGGGCCACAGCATGTCATTGCGCGTAACCCTCAGGCAACTTGAGTATTTTGTCGCGGTAGGAGAAAGCGGCTCAGTTGCGGGTGCTGCAGAAAAACTCAATGTATCGTCACCATCAATTTCTTCAGCAATAGGGCAGCTGGAATTCAGTTTCGGAATCCAGCTGTTCATACGGCGACACGCACATGGCCTGTCTCTGACACAAGGGGGGATGCGCTTTCTTGACGGGGCGAGGGAAATCCTTGCCAGAGTGCGGTTGCTGAGTGAGGTTTCAAATGAAATTACCGGCAGTGTTCGTGGACCGCTTAATGTAGGCTGTCTGTTAACATTTGCTCAGATTATCCTGCCGCGATTACGACGCGGTTTTGTTGATGCCTATCCGGAAGTGGTCTTCCATCAGTTCGAACATGATCAGCAGGGGTTATTCGATGCTTTGCGTGGCGCGAAAACAGACATAGCGCTGACCTATGATCTGAATATCCCATCCGATCTGGATTTTATTCCTATCGTTGATCTGCCCCCTTTTGTTCTGGTGGGTGAAGCGCACCCGTTAGCGGATCGTAAGAGTGTGTCTGTGCCGGATCTGGCGGATTATCCAATGGTCCTGCTGGATCTTCCCATGAGTTCGAATTATTTCCTTTCTCTTTTCTCAGATCACAATGTGACCCCTGTCATCGCCGAGCGTACCCGTGATATCGCAGTAATGAAGTCGCTCGTTGCCAACGGATTTGGCTACTCTCTCGCAAATGTCCGCCCGCTTTCTGATCTGGCACCCGACGGAAGCAAGCTGAAATTCATATCGCTGGCGGGTAATCTGCGCGCCCTGAGACTTGGCCTTCTCATGTCCGAAGCCGCCAAGAATTCACTGACCATCCGGACATTCGTTGAATATGCGGAAAAGAACATAGCGCACCTACATCCTTTTGAAGAGTGATACAAAATATGAATATGGAGGGCCGGTCATCACTCTGTGAGGAACCGCGGATATCGCAGTCCTATTCCGGTCATCCTGGTCCCTTCCGGCTTCAGGGCAGAACCCTGAAATCGCACCGGCAGGTCAAAATCCGGCAATAATAAGTAAAAATAAGTTCCCTGAATTAATCTGTCCCCGGAAGTGGTTTTCCCGCGAGCAACTCATTGCAGAACTCCAGAAAGGCTGAGAGCTTTGCAGTAGGATGCACGCCGGCAAGACGAGCAGTGCCATATATCAGCGAACGTCCCGTGCCTTTCAGTGGCACGTAGGAAAGTGGCCGGCCATCCAGTGCCGACTTGTTTCGGGGTCTTACGTTCAGAAGACTGAATCCCGTACCACGCGCAACCAGGCTGCGCACAACATCAAGATTCTGATATTGCCCCCCAATTTCGGGCTGAATGCCAGTCTCGCGGAACATATCGAGGAAATAATCGCGGGATATCGGCAGATCGAGCAGAAACAGAGAGTCCCGCTCACACAGTTCGGCCAGAGAGACAGTCCGTCTCCGCGCCAGGCGATGAGAAGCCGCGACGAGAGCATAGGGTGGTAATGTCGCCAGAGGTTTGAAATCAAGCTCGAACTGGCTGTCCAGATCGTAACAGAGTATGGCCGATACTTCTCCTCGCCGAAGTTTTTCAATCAGTTCTGAATGATGTCCGGGCACGATATTCAGCTCGACTGCAGGATAGCAGTTGCTGAATTTCTGGAAAAGATATGGGACAAGCAGCGGATATATCGTCGTCATGCAACCGACTGAAAGAGGGCCGGATATCTGTTCGACGATTGTCCTGGCTGTGCTGTCGAGTTTCTGAGCCTGAGACAGGAGGATGCGCGCCTCAGCAAGAAAACGTCGTCCATCATCCGTAAGTGAAAGGCCCTGAGCATGATGGCGGAGAAAAAGCGAAAGCCTGAAGATATCTTCGAGATGGGCAATAGCCGCTGAAATCGAAGGCTGAGAAATATTGATTACCTGCGACGCAAGCGTGATTGATCCGGCATCCGCTGCTGCCACAAAATATTCAATCTGTCTCAGCGTAAATCGCATGATGTCTCTCCGGCGCTATGCGCGGTTCTATATCGTTCGTGCTATGAACAGAAGGCATGGTCTCATGATCGAAAATCTCGGGAGAATCACTATATGACGTTTTCTATCATTGCACGCTGCATCAGAACCGGACAGTTGGGGATCGCGGTGTCGTCCTCGTCACCCGCCGTTGCCAGCCGCTGTGCCTTCGCCTGCGCCGGAACCGGCGTTGTTGCAACACAGAATGTGACTGACCCAAGGCTCGGTCCTGCCGGACTTGATCTCCTTGCCCGCGGAGCAACGGCCGTCGAATGTCGGGATGTTCTTGTCCGGACAGCCTCATTTCCCCAGTTCAGGCAACTGGCCATCCTGGATAAAGACGGCGATGCAGCAGTCTGGTGCGGCGCACAGACGCTCGGATGCTACAAGGCTGTGACAGGGAAAAATGTAGCCTCAGCCGGCAATCTTCTCGCTCATGAGGGCGTACCGCAGGCAGTCGTGGATGCTTTTCTTACCTCAGACGAAAAGAAAGAACTCGCAGAACGTCTTCTGATTGCGATGACTGCCGGACTGAACGCCGGAGGAGAGGCTGGCCCGGTAAAATCTGCGGGCCTGCTCGTCGTTGATGAACAGGCCTGGCCTCTGACAGATTTGCGGATCGACTGGGATGATCAGCCGATTGAAAAGCTTGCATCACTGTGGGAAATCTGGCGTCCGCAGATGCATGATTACGTAACCCGCGGGCTAAATCCTCTGTCGGCGCCGTCCTACGGCGTTCCGGGAAACGAATGAAGCAGGCGCACGCCTCGCCTATAAGCGTGCATCCTCAAGTATCATCTCTGCTGCCTTCGCGCCGATCATCATGGTCGGCGCGCTCGTATTGCCACTGATCAGTGTCGGCATGATCGAGGTATCCACAATCCGCAATCCCTCAATTCCTCTTACTTTCAGGCGAGGATTCACGACCGCATCCCCGCCGGTACCCATCTGACATGTGCCCGCCGGATGAAAGACAGTGGCGGCGCTGCGTCGCAGATATGCGATGATATTCTCATCGCTGACGATATCGCGACCAGGAGCAATCTCCGCCCCGCGGCTGCTGTTAAACGCGCGTGCCACGAGAATACGACGAGCAAATTTAATGCCCTCGCACATGACCTGCATGTCCTGTGTCGCACTGCAGAAATTGAAATCAATGACGGGCTCGCGGGCGCCATCGCGGGAAAGGGTCAGGGTGCCGCGACTTTCCGGGCGCAGCACGCAGGTATGAATTGCCAGCCCATGTCCCCATTCGAAAAGACGACCACGAGGACTGCGAAATCCCGGCACAAAGTGGAACTGAATGTCGGGTACCGCTCCGGCATATCGGGTCCGGGCAAAACCGCCGGCCTCGGCGTAATTTGTTGTCAGCCAGCCTTTCCGATGCATGAGAAAGCGGAAAGGTGATCCAAGGACCGACCGGACAGACTGACGCGAGAACCCAAGCGTCTGCGGGTCCGGTGATCGTAGCGTGACAAGCCCGTCAAGATGATCCTGCAGATTCCGACCAACCCCTCGCAGTTCATGCAGGGGAGACACGCCTGCGGCCGCAAGGTCATCTCCCCGGCCGATCCCCGACGCCATCAACAGTTGCGGTGATCCTATTGCGCCTGCGCTGAGCACGATCTCGCGCCTGGCCCGAAATGTGCGAAATGCTCCGTCCCGCTCCGTCACAACAGCCTGCGCCCGGCCATTCGCTACCACAATCTGCCGCGCTTTTACCCCGGAAAGAATGTGGAGGTTCGGACGATCACGTATCGGATGAACAAAAGCACGATACGCACTCAGTCGCAGACCGCCACGCTGGGTGACATCGTAGATGCCGACCCCCTCCAGAGACCGGCCGTTAAAATCGTTATTTTTCGGCAGGCCTGTTTCCACCCCGGCTCTGATGAAAGCACGCGACGCCGGATTGACGTCACGCGGTTCGGAAACATCCAGTTCTCCGGAAAAGCCGTGGTAGAACGGATCATGTTTCCGATGGCAGTTCTCCAGGTCGCGAAACACCGGAAGAACAGATTCGTAGTCCCATCCGGCGCAGCCAGAAGAAGCCCAGCGATCATAATCCGATCGATCGCCCCGGATGTAGATCATGCTGTTCATTGTCGTTGAACCGCCCAGCGCCTTTCCTCGCGGAACATGCATACAGCGCCCGTCCAGATGCACCTGCGGCGCAGAGTGAAACTGATAGGCAAGTTTCCGGCTTTTGTAGAGCGTGAGTGTCCCGGCGGAGATATGAATGCGAGGAGTGTTGTCACTCCCGCCGGTTTCGATCAGACAAACCTGATAACGCGGATCAGCGCTGAGCCGATTGGCCAGAACACACCCGGCCGATCCTGCACCGACGATAATGAAATCGAAAGCCGCCGGAAATTCAGATGACATAATCGCTCAGCAACGCAACCACGCAGGGGCTAAGAGGCATCAGAACCCCGTACTGAATGTTCCAAGACAGGCGAAAGAGGGGGCTGTGTAGTAAGTCGCCGTACCCGCCGTAGCTCCTGTGTTATAGACGCCGGACAGATAATGATGATCAGCCAGATTGATAATATTAAGCCGGATACTCGGGGCTTTCAGGAATCCGATATCCGGGCCGCGAACACCGAGCATCATATCAACCTGCTTATAGCCTTTTATATGCTCGTCATTCATGAAAGTGCCATACTGCTTATCGACATAGCGCATCGACACACTTCCAAATACCCGGCCATCATCATACTGCAGTCCGACGGCGCCCATCCAGCGTGGCGCCGAAGTCGCGATCTTGCCTTTTGTATTATATGTGATGCCGTCCATCGTAATGTTGTTATCCGTCGTCGCATACAGATACTCACCTGAAAAATATGGTGAGAAATGATGCCACGGACGCAGTCCAAGCTCCGCATCGGCACCGCGCGAGGTCATCCCGCCTGCATCGAGGAAGTAAGGCACGGCATTGATGTATTCATTGATCTGATGGTGCACGAAATTGTAATTGAACAGCGTGACCGAGCCGGTAACCAGATCATCGTTATAACGTGCGCCGACTTCTTCCGAGATGCTGTACTCGTCACGAAGCTTTGTGTTCGCTGTCTGGTAAAGGGAAGCATCATACGGACTGTTATACTGGTTATAAAACGCTGATCCGATCGGCAGACGGAAGCTTGTGCTTACATTGGCAAAGACCATGATGTTTTTGTTGACTTTATAGCTGGCCGACATGCGAGGAAGAGGCTCAGCCGAATAGTAATTTGCGTTATATTGCGGACCGGGTTGTTGCAGCGTTCCGTTGCGGGCGGACATCACTTCCTTGAACCCAACAGAGATGTGCAGACGATCCTGCAGGAAATGCATCTCGTCACCGACATACAATGCGTTTACCTGCGTAATGGTATGATATTTCCAGCCGTTGAGCATCGTCCCGTCGGTCAGTTTCAACCATGACTTCGAGACGTTTCCTGCGCCGTCCAACGCGGAAAAAGGCTCGTTAACATTCATGTCAGTGTAGCCATACCAGTCACCAACCACAAAATCATGATGGCCGATTTTATAATGCATGGCCGTGTTGATGCCTGTATAACTTTCGCGACCTATCCAGTCCCACACAGCGGCAACATTGCCGTCCTGCGAGTAATTGTTCCCGGCCAGTTGCCCGTTAACCGCAGATGTGCCCTGGTAGTAAGTCCCGCTGGTCGGGACCGTATAGACTCCGAGAGGATAATTGCCGGTGCCGTGGTAATAATATGGCGTTACGTTTAGTGTGAGTCGGGGTGTCAGCTTAAAATGTGATTGCGCACTGAGAAAGTAGCTGGTCCAGCTTGTCCCAAATCCTTTGTAATAATTCGGGTCTGCAAAAGTATATTTTCCGTCCAGATTCAGGTTTCCGTTGAGTCCGTACTTTTTCCATTCGGACAGAGACGGCGTGCTGTACCATGCAGTATGTTCGTTATTATAAGAACCGGAAAGCGATATATAATTCTCTCCCCAGTCTTTGATGAACTTGAAATCCAGATGGCGGCGGTCATTACGGCCCGGCCCACGCCAGGCACGACTGGTCAGGTTCGAGAAAGATACAAATCCCCGCAATCCGGTATTGCCAATTCTGCCGGTGTCGTAACGGATATACTGCCGGTTCATCTGATGTGAACCATAACTGACATCAACCTGGCCACCTCGCTTTTCCAGCGGATTTCGCATCCTGACCGCCATCGTGCCGCCGGAAGACGTTGTCGTCGGCGTTTCGATATCAGGCGCACCCTGCTGAAGCTGTATGGATTCCATGTTTTCGCTATCCACCCACTCGGAAGAGTTGGGCGTATAGTCATCAGGGTCATTCATCGGCGCACCCTCGAAGGTAAAGCCGATCTCCTGCTGATTCAGACCACGGACATTGATATTCGACTGATCAGAGACGCCGAACGGATCGCCCATCGACACATTGGCCCCGGGTGACAGGGAAACAAGAGCGAGAGCGTTTGATGCCGGTGACTGCTTGGCGATATATTCGTGTGATACGGTGCTCACGGATTTAGCCGAGGTCTCATGTCGGATCAGGCCGCCGCCCGCGGCATGACGCCGCACGGAGACACTGACTGCCTCACCCGGGCTTGTGCTGTTCATCGACCGCGGAGCCGCCGCCTTTGCCGGAGTGCCGCCCCGGACGTAGGGTGCTTTCGGGCTCGCCGCCCGTGAATGTGAGGCACTCTGAGCGCTCCCGGTCTGCGTGGTAGCCAGCACCACCACCGGCTTCCCGAAAAGCAAAATCGCGGAAGAGAGAAGCAAACGACGTTTCAGCGGGGAGAGCTGGCGATTCATGGTGATGCTTTCAGCCTGTTCTGTCTGTCAGCGACGTTCCCACATGCCGGCAGGCAGGGGTGGCGCGGATCGCGTCAGCGTGTCTATACATTGTTATACCAATTTCGATGCAGTATCAATTTATTATGATAGTGCATCGAAATTAGCCGGACAGTGTTACTTCGGCAGCACAGCGATCACGTCAACTTCGATCAGCCATTCCGGCCTCGCCAGAGCCACGACGACCAGGCCCGTGAATACCGGAAAGACACCTTTCAGGTGTTTGCCCAGCACGCGATACGTCGCTTCCCGATGCCGAATATCAGTCAGATAAACGGTAACTTTGCATATATGAGATAAATCAGAGCCCGCTTCCTTCAGAAGAAGGATGATGTTTTCCATGACTTTCTCAGCCTGTCCGACAGGGTCGCCACAGGCAACGTTTTCCCGGGTATCCAGGTCCTGCGGAACCTGACCGCGCAGGTAAACCGTGTTGCCCGCGATGACAGCCTGGCAAAGATCGTTATCCAGATTCTGCTCCGGATAGGTTTCCTTCGTATTAAATGTGCGAATGCGTTTGTGGATCACCATATTTCTCCTTACTCTGACACGCCGGCTTCTCTGAAACTGGCTGATTTTCATACGGAATCAGTTGGATGCTGAAAATCGAAATCGCAGACAGACCGCTGCCGGCAGAGCAGATGAACAGATCCGGGCAGGCAGCATAAGGCGGCTCTCAGTGCTCCATGTCTGTTGACGGAATAAAAATTATCCATCAGGCACGAAGTGCTTCCGGATCATGGAGCACCACAATATTCCGTCTGGGAAAAATCCGGTCACCCCGGTGTTCACGCATGAAATGCCTCTTCCTGCTCAGTTTCGAACACCTGGGAACAGGCGGCCCGTGCATGGTATAGACCGCCGCAAAACGCACTCTTCGCGCCTTAGTGTCTGACCGAAAATGAGTTGAGTGATTTCAGCGGGTTATGATTCATGGGTTTGCGATAACCTGATGAGATCAAGATGGCCTGGACTGAAATCACCCGAGCGCAG
>NZ_WOTA01000054.1 GCF_011516825.1 Acetobacter oeni
GACGCCCACAGCTCCAGCGTCTCTTCAACAGACGCACCGCCACTCATCATATCCTGAATCATGGTTACCCACAGATTCAGAACTCAACACAAAATGCAACTGTAGTGCTAGAAAGAACAAAAGCCGGAGACCTTTACAAATTACGAAAACAGACCATCGAGCCGGTTTTTGGCATCATCAAAAGCATCATGGGGTTCAGGCGTTTCCGCCTGCGCGGCCTCGCTTACAACTGCGGGAGAATGGCACGCCTCCAGGTCGCATGAGCCGTGTTAGCGTCGTCGTCATTACTCAGATCAATGCCCAATCCGACAGACTGTTAAAACATAAACAACGTCTGATCCCGGGAAACGGATTTTTCTCTTTGTCGGAAATGAAACCACGTCGAACACTTCTTTAACAGGCTCAGACAGTTCAGAGACAGCGCCGCTGGTTACGACGCGCTGAAATCGACTTTCCCGCAGCAGCGCAACTCGTATCCACCACTATCGCACTTAATTGACGATATGCCCGGACAAAGCCATTGGAAAAGCAATCTTCACTCACGCCGGTCGAGCACAGAATCCCGCACCACAAGAGACGCCGCAATCCGCGTCACACCCCGCAGCACCCCAGGCTGCGCCAGAGCATCAAGCAGTCGGGTGGCCCCGATCCGTCCCATCTCCGCCGCACTCTGCCTGATCGTCGTCAGTTTCGGTGTGACCAGCCCGGCCAGAGTGGTGTCATCAAATCCGACAATCGACATGTCGTCAGGAACGCGCACGCCATTACGTTTCAGTTCTTCCAGCATTCCGATCGCGATGTAGTCACTGGCTGCGAAAACGGCGTCGGGGAGCGCCGGACGTGACAGAATGTCCCGCACTACGTCCCGACCGAACTGCTGCGAATAATCATGGTGAAAGATATGATTGTCCGAGCACGGCAGTCCCGCCTCTTCATGTGCGAGGCGAAAGCCGTCAAGCCGTTCCTTCACGCTCATCAGGGAGACCGGTCCCGTCACATGGAAAATCCGGCGGTGGCCAGTCCGGATCAGGTAGCGTACGGCGTCGCGCGCTCCTTCCACGTTCTGGCAAAACACCTTGTCCTGCACCGTACCTGGAATATCTTCATCGAGCAGAACTACGGAACGGTAACGACGAATATCGAGCTGCAATCGACGGTTACCCGGACGATTTGTCACAAACAGCAGACCGTCGACGATGGAATCGTCGATCCAGCGAAGAAATCCGATCTCTTTGTCGGGGTGATTGCGGCTGATGCCGAGTATCAGATTATAACCGCGCTCCGAGGCGGTCTGCTCCACCGCTTCCGCCATCTCAGAGAAAAACGGGTTTGAAATTTCAGGCACCACGAGGCCGATCGTCTCACTGCCCCCCTTGCTCAGACGACGGGCGATCGAATTGCGACGATAGCCGAGCGCCTTCACTGCCTCATCGATCTTGCGTCCCGTCTCTTCGGGAAGATTGATCGACTTGTTCAGATAGCGCGACACGGCTGCCTTCGAGAGGCCGGCCCGGTTCGCAACATCCTGAATGGTAGGCCCTTTTTTCTTCATCACCTACATCTGACTTTCAGGGCCGGCGCATGCAGCGCCGCCGTCCTCTTTTAGTGACCAATCCTGCCTCGCACAACGTCCAGGCTTTCCATTTCGGGTTGACAACAGAACCCCCATCAGGTTTCATCAGATAAACCGGTTTACAAAGTAGCCGGACCCCATGCAACCGCCCAGGGAAACCCGGACCAGCCGCCATGCTGAAAATGCACCGACGAAAACTGATCTGCGGCACGCTGACCCTGTGCCTTCCATCCGTGCGTGGTTATGCAGCGCAGACGGATGGCGTTCGCATCGCGCTTGTCCAGGTGACTGAATCGTCTCGATATTTCAATGAAATTACAAGAGGTGTTCGAAATCAGTCCAGTCGTCTCGGTTTTTCTCTGTCTGTTTTCGATGCTGATAACAGCCCGGTCGCTCAGTCGGACGCCATTGAAAACTATGCAGAACAGAAGGTGAGCGCCATTCTGCTCTGCGCCATCGACGTCTACGGTGTCCGGGATGCAATCGACACCGCCGCACGTTTTGGCGTTCCGGTCATTGCCATCGATGCAATCGTCGCCGGAAAGACGGTCTCCCAGATCGGCGTTGACAATGCCAGGACTTCGGCGGCCCTTCTGGACGCGTTGCTTCGTAATCCGGTCGCCGGGGGGGGGCGTCGTGTGAACGTCGGCGTTGTCGGAGCTGCCAGTTCCTATATTCAGACCCTGCGTTATGATGGGTTTCTTTCCGCTATGAAAATGCGGGCTCCGCTCATGCATGTCAGCGGTTTCGTCGACGGACAGAATATTCTTGATACCGCGCAGACCGCAGCTGAGGATCTGCTCGCCGCCGTTCCGGATGTCGATCTTATCTACGCCACCGGCGAGCCCGCCATGATCGGTGTGCTTTCTGCTCTGCAAACGAGTCCGCCACGAAAACCGGTTCATCTTGCAGGGTGGGATATGTCACCGGAAATCGAAAAAGCCCTGAAAAACGGGACTGTTCTTGCCACGGCGGTGCAGGATACTGTCCGCATGGGCGAGGCGGCTGTGAGCGCCGCCCGTGACTGGCTGCGTAAAACACCGCAGCCACATGACATCACGGTGCCCGCGTCCATTTTCACGCCTCAGACCTTTTCAGTATCCGGCAAGGCATAACCATGACCATTCCGCACAATGCCTCTCGTAGTGCCGATCGGGATCATTCCGATTCTGCCAGTCGTAGTCCCGCCGTCGAGATGCGCGGCATTACCCGGCGCTTCGGGGCCGTCCAGGCGCTGCGGGGCGTCAACCTGAGCCTTGCACGTGGTGAGGTTCTCGGTCTGCTTGGGGATAATGGAGCGGGTAAATCCACCCTCACCAAGATCCTGTCCGGCGCACTCACGCCCGGCAGCGGCGAAATCATGATCGACGGGCAGAGCCGCCACTTCTCTTCTCCACGCGATGCTCAGGAGGCGGGTGTTCACATGGTCTATCAGGATCTGTCCCTGTGCGGGTCGATCGATGTTGCGGGCAACCTCTTCATGGGGCGCGAGCCGATACGCCATGTCTTCGGACTTCCCCTTCTGGACACGAAGACAATGCATACCCGGGCCAGAGAAATGCTCCAGGGGCTGGGCGTTGTCATTCGTGACACGTATGCCCGCGTTGACGGGCTTTCCGGCGGTCAGCGGCAGGCGATTGCGATTGCACGGGCGGCAGCTTTCAGTCCGCGCGTGCTCATCCTCGACGAGCCCACCGCCGCGCTCGCAGTTATGGAAGTCGAAGCTGTGCTCAGCCTGATCACGAAGCTTCGCGATCAGGGCGTTACAATTATCCTCATCACCCACCGGCTTCAGGACTTGTTCCACGTCTGCGATCGCATCGCGGTCATCCGCGACGGCGTTGTTGCGGCTGAACGGCGGATCGGTGACACCACAATCGGCGAACTTGTCGATCTCATCGTGGGAGAGCGTTTCCATGCCCGGTCCGCACACTGAGCATCTGACCATGTCCCACAAACCGACACATCGCCGCGAGATCAGGCTGTTTCACAGACTGGCATTGCAGTTTGAGAAGCAGCCTGGTCTCGCCAGCGTGCTTTGTCTGCTACTGGTCTGCGTGCTGACATTCTCGTTCTGTGCGCCGTCTTTCTTCTCGCTGACGAATTTTCTGACCATTCTGCGTCAGAACGCCGCGGCCTTTATCTCCGCCACGTCGATGACCCTGGTCATCACCACGGGCGGCATCGACCTGTCTGTCGGGGCCGTGGCTGCGTTCAGCGGCATCACCATGGCCGGACTGGCGACATTCTGGCACGTTCCGCCGGTGTTTGCTCTCGGTGGTGCTCTTCTTGCCGGAACCGCCGCCGGAACCGCGAATGGACTGCTGGTCACGCGCGTGGGCATGGCGCCGTTTATTGTCACCCTTGCCAGCATGTCCGTGTTTCGCGGGCTTTCCCTCCTGACAGCCCAGGGATACTCCCTGCCGCTGCCGGAGGGAGCTTCGTTACTCGAATGGCCCGGACGCGGCTGGCTGGGACCGGTTCCTGTCCCCGCCATCATCCTGCTACTTTGTGTTGTCGCTGGCAGCGTCACGCTCCACCGCACGCGCTTCGGGCGCTACGTTACCGGGATCGGCTCCAACGAGGAAGGCGTGCGGCGAACCGGGGTCAACGTCCGGCGTGTGTGTCTGGTGGTTTACGCTCTGAGCGGTCTGGCTGCCGCGCTTTCAGGAATCCTCATGACGGGCCGACTTGGAAGCGCTTCTTCCAATATCGGTGTTGGCTTCGAACTCGATGTAATTGCTGCTGTTGTTCTGGGCGGAACCAGCCTCACAGGCGGTTACGGCTCGGTCATCGGCTCTGCACTTGGCATCCTGACCCTCGCCTGCCTGAAGAACGGCCTCATTCTTGCCCATGTCTCGCCGTTTCTGACCCAGATCTTCACTGGTCTCATCACCATCGGGGCGATCTGGATCAATATGAGTCTTAAAGGGCGCGACTTCTTCGGCATCAGGAAAAGCAGCCATGGTATCTGAAATATGTCTGTCAGGTGCCATCGGCGTTGCCAGTGGACGAGCCATGACTGTCACCGGCCCCATCACGCCGGACGAGATGGGTACTACCCTGATGCATGAGCATATCCTGCTCGACGCCTCTAAGAAATGGACCGCGCCTGCCTGCGCCTGCCATCGTCCCTGGGCCATGCGGCCGCTGGCCATGGACATGCTTGGTGAAATCGCGATGAATCCACTTGGCAATCGCGATAACTGCATGCTCGATGATACCGGGCTTGCCATCGGGGAACTGAAGAAATTTTATGATCTGGGTGGCCGCACTGTTGTCGATCCCACCAATGTGGGGATTGGCCGCGACCCGGAAGCCCTGCGTGAGATCTCAGAAAAAACCGGCCTGAACATCATCATGGGGGCCGGATACTATCTCCAGCCATCGCACCCGGCGTATGTACAGCCTGAAACAGTGGACAGCCTGGCCAGACGGATCATCCGTGACGTTGGCGGTGCGAATGACAAACCCGCAGTTCTGGCAGGCATCATCGGCGAAATAGGCATCTCCTCCGTCATGACAAAAGATGAGGAGAAAGTTCTTCGCGCCGCAGCCATAGCCTCGGCTGAGACGACTGTTCCGCTTTCCGTCCATCTTCCCGCCTGGATGCGGGTGGCGCATACCGTGCTCGACATCGCGGAGGAGGAGGGAACGAACCTCGACCATGTGATCCTTTGTCACATGAACCCCAGTTTTTCAGATCCGGACTATCAGCACAGTCTCGCCGACCGCGGCGCGTGGCTGGAATACGACATGATTTCCATGGCGTATTATTATCCCGAAGAAGACGCTCAGTGCCCGTCCGATGACGAAAATGCTACAGCTATCACACACCTGTTTGAACGGGGCTATGGACAGAAAGTCCTCGTTTCTCACGATGTGTTCCTGAAAAGCATGCTCACCCGCTACGGTGGCCATGGCTATGGGTACATCCTGCGGCACTTCGTGCCTCGTCTGAAGCGTTACGGGTTACAGGAACGCGATATCGAGCAACTGCTCGTCACCAATCCCCGACGGGCGATGTGTGGTGGAAAATAACCCTGAGAATGGAAGACATCTCATGTCAGAAAAAAAGAAAATCCTCCTTGCTGGCGAATCCTGGATCAGTTCCGCCAGTCACGCCAAGGGATTTGACCAGTTTTTTACTACAACGGCTCATAACGGTGCTGTGAATTTCCTCAAAGCGATGAGTGAAACGGCCTACGAGGTCACACACATGCCATCGGAGATTGCCCAGAGTAAGTTTCCGGCCAGGGCGGAAGATCTCGCAGACTATGCCGCCATCATCCTCTCCGATATAGGCGCCAACACACTGCTGATCCATCCCGACACATGGTTGTACAGCAAGCGCTTTCCGAACCGTCTGAAAGTCATCGCGGACTACGTCGGGAACGGCGGGGCACTCATGATGGTTGGTGGCTATCTCAGCTTCCAGGGAGTGAACGGACAGGCCCGTTACCGCAACACGCCGGTTGAAAAACTTCTGCCTGTGACCTGCCTGCCCTACGATGACCGTCAGGAAACACCTGAAGGCAGCGACGTCAGGGTTCTCCGGTCCGGTCATCCCGTGGTGTCCGGGCTTCCGGAGGTGTGGCCGTCCCTGCTTGGTTACAATGAAGTCGTCCTGCACCCGGATGCGGTGCTGGTCGCCACTGTCGGCGACGAGGAGCATCCCCTCATCGCCGTGCGCGACATGGGCAACAGCCGCTCTCTCGTCTGGACCAGTGACATGTCTGCCCACTGGATGCCGGACGATTACCTTGCCTGGTCCGGTTATAAAACGTTCTGGCTCAACTGCCTCGACTGGCTGACAACGCGGGGCTGATCCTGATGGCCGGAAAATATACTGATCCTGTCTTAGTCCTTCAGGATCTCATCCGGATTCCCAGCGTGAACCCCCCTGGGGATGAGGAAGTCTGCGCAGAACTCTGCGCCGGAATCCTGAGGACGATCGGGTTTGATGTCACGCTCCGCAGTTTCGGGGAACGGCGCGTCAATCTGATCGCCGCTCCTCCAGGGAAAGGACCGGGCAATAATCTCGGATTTTCCGGTCATCTTGATACCGTTCCGCTAGGCTCCAGTCCATGGACTTATCCGCCGTTTTCAGGCGAAATCGCTAATGGACGGGTTTATGGCCGGGGCAGTTCGGACATGAAAGGCGGGATTGCCGCCTTCATTGCCGCCTGCGTGCGGCACCACGCTGCAACCGGACACTGTCCTGATGTCACCGTCATTCTGACGGGTGGTGAAGAAACCGGATGCGAGGGTGCGAGTGCCCTTGTCTCTGACCCTCTTTTGAAAAGCTGCCGTTTTCATGGTTTTCTGATCGGTGAATCCACGCGAAATTACCCGGTTCTCGGTCATAAGGGGGTTGTGTGGTTCGAGTGTACGGCGGAAGGGCGCACGGCGCATGCTGCGATGCCTGAGTTCGGAAGCAACGCGATTTATCACGCGACGGAGACCATTACACGCATCCGTTCAGCCGATCTGGGTAAGGATGATCCCATCCTTGGTAAAACGACCGTCAATATAGGGACATTTCAGGGTGGTCTGAACATCAACTCCGTCCCGGATAAGGCCATTTTTACGATCGATACCCGGACCGCGAGCCTGAAGACGCATAACGCGATCGGACACATGATCGGTGCATGTCTTTGCGAAGCACTCACCATGCGGACGCTGCTCAATATTCCGCCTGTTCTGGCACCTTCGACGAACTCTTTCGTGCAGGCGATCATGAAACTGGCGACTCAGCACGGTATTGCCGACAGAGGGATTGTGACCGTGCCGTATTTCACTGATGCCGCTGTGCTGTCACCGGCGTTCAGTGATGCGCCTGCGGTTATCATAGGGCCGGGCGAGCCAGATGTCGCGCATCAGACCGATGAATATTGTGCTGTGGATTCACTCATGACGGCGACAGCTCTCTACGGTGACGCAATAACATTTTTTATGACGAACCCGGATGCCACGGCCTGATCAATTCTTTTCAGAATTCTGAAAATATAAAGACATTTTCTTAATCTGACCGAGCCAGGAGGAGCCGCACTTTCTGAAAACCCCCTCCTTACACTTAATAACGATATCGAAATATATTGACGAATATCCAGTGGCGTCTTAAGAGATAAACCGGTTTATCAGTTCTGTCTCAGAGTAACCCGACTCGCAGACAGCCTTACACGATCCAAAAACATCCAGTCCTGTTCATGACGCGCACGTTCCACGGAGGAATCCCATGAGTCACAAGAGCGCGCTGCTCGCCACCTCGACACTGGTCATTTCGCTGATCAGTCTGCCTGGTCTGCAAAAAGCAGAAGGCGCAACGCGCCGGCACCATCCGGCTAAAGCTCTGACTCCGGCAAATCCGGTTCCCGCCACGCCAAAGCCGGCGATTATGCCGAAACAGAAAATCAGTTCTGTCGAAGCGACAAAAGCGGAGGAAATCAGGGTTGCCAGCACCCATCTGCGCATCTCGTCAGGAGGTGGCATGATTCAGAGACGGGATGATACCCGCGCCGTCCAGTCTGTCAGTGCTGATTACATCGCGAAGCAGAATCCGACGTCGAATGTCGTCGGGCTTCTGGCGATGATGCCAAGTGTTAACTCAATGTCTCAGGATCCGACCGGGATTATGAGCAACGGCATCATGGTGCGTGGCCTGACTGTTGACGATATGGGCTGGGTTCTGGATGGCGCTCCCACCCTTTCACCGGGTGCTGGCAAATTTCAGGCTGAAATGCTTGACAGCGAAAACATGGATAGGGTTTCCATTACGCCCGGTTCCAGTTCCACGGATGATCCTGTCACGTCCGCAACCGGGGGCGTGATCTATACAAAGATGAAGGACCCTGCAGAGAAAGCACGGGCGCAGGTTGATTTCACGTATGGTACCTTCAACACGTATCGCGGCTTTATCCGGCTCGACAGCGGTGAGATCGGACATTCCGGCGTCCGGGCCTTTGTGTCCTATTCGAACGCATCCACGGATTTCTGGCGCGGGCCGGGTATCGCCAAAAAACAGCATGTTGATTTTAAGCTTCTGAAATCGTTCAATAATGGAAGCACGATCGCTCTGGAGTCGGTCTTCAACAATAATAAAAATGGCTATTATTACTATCCGACTCAGTCGGAGTGGCAAAAGACGCGGTGGGTGAACCCGGACGCCACTTATAGCGGAATCCATGACGGTTCCTATTACAAGCTGAATCAGACATCGCTTTTTTATAGCGGCACAGTTCTCGCGCCGGCGCATGTCGTTCTGACACCACATCTGATATGGGATACCACTCCCTATTTCTGGTATGGTTTCGGCTGGGGACCGGGCGGGACGACCCTGACCCAGGGGCAGACCTATCTTGGCAACCAGAGGGTCGACGTCAATCTTGCGCAGGGTTCCGGCGGGGTTGCTCAGAACGGGCAGCAATATCTTGTGTCCACAGGGTTTGGCGGACCGACCTATATTGGCGGCATCAACTCGAAACTGGCCTGGACCCATGGGCACAACACGCTGACCGCCGGTTACTGGTATGAGAATTATAACCTGCGCGAGAAAGATCCGGTTGGCTTCGTTAATCAGGAGACGGGAGATCCTGCTGATCTCAGCCACTCCTATAATTATTACCGGCTGGCAAACGGAAAGTTATATTATTATGATAACTACTTCCTGCACTATCAGATCAACGCGCCTTACATTATGGATACGTTGTGTCTTCTGAAAGACCGGCTGGTAATTAATGCCGGCTTCAAGGACGTGATGGTCACGCGCGGTGTGGACAATTACGTTCCCGGCTCGACACCTCACTCGGGAATCAGCGAGAATATTCCGCTTCCGTCCTTGGGGGCACGGTATAATTTCGACCGGTCAAATCAGATCTACATGAATGCTGAAGGTGATTACCGGCAGCCTTTCATGGGATCGACCGCCGAGCAGTACAGCGTCAGCAGCGGGGCGATGACGACGGGTGCGAATTCTCCGAAGTCACAGTATGCCATCAAGGAAGAGATTGGATACCGCTATAACGGAGACAGGCTGATTGCCTCCGTGTCGTTCTACAATATGAACCTGACGAATCGTCTCCTGACCCTCAACACGTATCAGGAAGGCGTTCAGGTTCAGCGTGAATTCAATGCGGGAGGGCAGACCAGCCGGGGTGTTGACGTGCAGGTTGGCACGACGCCGCTCTGGGGGCGGTTCACGCCTTATGTCACTTTTGCGTATCTTGATGCCCGGCAGGACAACAACCTTCAGACCGTCAACAGCGCCGGGCAAACCGATTACCTGCATACGGCCGGAAAAACGCAGATTGCGAGCCCGCATTATCAGGCGGGTCTGGGTCTGTCCTATGACGACGGCACATTCTTTGGCAGCTTGAACCTGAAATATATCAGTTCGCAGTATTCGACGCTGATGAATGACGAGAAGATGCCGGGTTACGTAACTGACAGTGTGATCATTGGATACCGGTTGCCCAAACTGGTGGTATTCAACCGTCCCTCCATCCAGGTCAATCTGAACAACATAAGCAATTCCACGCAGAGAACCGGCGTTTACGGCTATAGTGACAATGCCAAATCCACGACAGGCGTCTTCGGGGGCACCATCGCCGGCAGTTCACCGACCTATTATGTGGAGCCGGGCTTCTCCGCGCTCATGACAATGAGAGTGCCGATAGAATAATATACTCAGTTGTTAAAGAAGTTCGAGATCTTTTTTCTTCGAGCTGGGGAATAAAGTCGAGATATGTATAAATAAGTTCTGATAAACGAATTTTGATTTAGGCTCAGGCCTCATTCCTTGAGGTAGAAGATAAAACTTGCGGCGATATGGATTGCTGACATGAATGTATGAGCGCAGCGGTCATATCGTGTTGCGACCCGTCGCCAGTCTTTCAGCTTTGCGAACATGTTTTCGATCAGATGGCGCTTTTTTATACAGGTGCCAGTTGTAAGGCGGCTTTGATTTTCTGTTCTTCTTCGGTGAAATGCAGGCGGTGATGTTTCGTTCTGCAAGCGACTGTCTGATCTTATGACTGTCATAGCCCCGGTCTCCGATGACTTCTTCTGTTTCATTCGGGATATCTGCCAGCAGAACCTCGGCTCCCTTGAAATCACTGACCTGTCCTGCGGTCAGATGGAGCCGGACAGGACGACCTGTGCCATCGCACACAGCATGAAGCTTCGAATTCAAGCCGCCTTTTGTGCGTCCGATATGGCGGGGAAAAGCCCCTTTTTAAGCAGCGAGGCCGCTGTCCGGTGTGCTTTGAGGTGTGTGGCATCGATCATCAGACGTTTCGACCGACCAGCTTTCTCACTCAGAGCACTGAAAATCCGGTCGAAAACGCCCAGGCGGCTCCAGCGGATAAACCGGTTGTAGAGTGTCTTGTGAGGACCACAGGCTTTCGGCGCATCTTTCCACTGATGCCCGTTGCGAATGACATAAACAATCCCGCTCAGAACACGGCGATCGTCCACCCGTGGTACACCATGCGCCAGAGGGGAAAACGGCTTAACCCTCTCCATCTGGCGCTCGGACAATAAAAATAACTCACTCACCAGCCCACCCTCCATCGGTAAGCCTGTGAATCACAAAGCGCTGCTCAATTCAATGAATTAACAGGTCCTGAGTCTAGATTCGCATGAGAACAAACAATAAATTGGAGGATATATTATTTGTTTTTATAATTTTCCTCTTTCTTGAAAAGCCAGAAATAGAAATGCGAACCCCGAAATAACAAACGCAACTAGTCCGACATACGAAATGCCGAACCACCGAATTGTGACACCCCCGATAACCGAACCAAGGGCAATGCCAGAATTGAATCCGGCGATATTTAAGCCTGCAGCTACGCCGTGGGCATGCGGAACGAACCTCTCGGCGAGATTCAGAAGTCTAGCCTGGAGCGCCGGAACCGCCGCGTAGCTCAGAAATCCCAAGGCAGCCACAAGGCCAAACATAAGTGTTGGAGAATCGCAAAACCAAAATATTCCCAGAACAACGACAGAGATTCCGGACGTAATCAACATGTTTGCCTTCGCTATACCAAGACCGTCAGTCATCCGGCCGCCCGCGACATTTCCGACAGCGGCGGCAACACCGTAGCCAAGCATAAACCCGCTCACCGCACCGATACTGATCGACGCCCTTTCAATCAACAGTGGTTCAATATACGTATATGCAGCGAATGATCCCGCGTAAGCGAGAACAGTTACCAAGGCTCCACTAGCACTACAGTTGCATTTTGTGTTGAGTTCTGAATCTGTGGGTAACCATGATTCAGGATATGATGAGTGGCGGTGCGTCTGTTGAAGAGACGCTGGAGCTGTGGGCGTC
>NZ_WOTA01000055.1 GCF_011516825.1 Acetobacter oeni
CTGACCAACCTCAACCTTCGGGTTTATGAATTCCAGCGCGGAAAGGCCTGACACGCCCGCGTCGGGAAAGCCACGACAGTAGCTTTCCCGATGTGACATCCCCCATCAGAAGGCAATATTGACGGCCGTGCTCAATACCACGGCATCCTTGAATGTCCTTGTCCCACCAACATGGTTGACATACTGGAAATCAGGCTTGATCGACAGGCCATCCATGATGTGGAAACCGTAATAGGCCTCATAGATCGTTTCGTGCCCCTGAATGCCATATGGCACGCCAAAGTTCGCACCCGGAAGGGGCAGGCCGTGCGTTGCAGCGGCCTCCTCCGCCAGGATGGCGGAACGGCTGAAATTCGCCCACAGGACCGCAATGCCCACGCTGTCCAGAGGACGGTTCCATGCGGCCCCGGTATCCATCAGCACCCCGACAAGGGTATGGTTGATCTGCGATGTCTGCCCCGAACCATAGGCATAATACCCGCCAAGGATCAGGCCATTCAGTTCACCCGGCCCATGCCGGAGCAGCATCTGGTCCGCAATGACCCACAGCGATGTCTGTCCACTTTCCCTGCGTGCGGGAAGTCCGCTCAGTACCCAGGGTTCGCCATTGATGTCTTCATACAGATGATTGTAGCGGGAATTGTCATACATCACGCCCACCTTGTAGTGACCGATCAGGTGGTTACGACCAAATTCAGGAATCCAGCCGAGTTCAACCTGCGTTGAAAGCTTCCCCAGCCCGTCCTGCGCCCACGACCACCCGGAAATCCCGCCGTTATAGGCATGCGGAGAAACAGCAAACAGTCCCCCCATGATATAGAATTGCCTTATCGGCATCAGGCGCAGGACCGTGCCAATATTTCCCGAGGGCCAGCCACGACCACCCGTCATGAATTTTGTTGGCGCCTCCCCACCGCACAGCCAGACGTTCATGAAGTTGCAGACCCATGGCGAGTTCTGGAAAAACACCCCGGTCGGAATCCAGCCGACAGACATGTCAATCTTGCGGTCAAGCCACGCTTTTTCAAAATAGGCCCAGACCATATGGGCGATCACGTTGCCACGGCTGCCATAGATCTGCTGCACCTGGTTATCGTTGTCGCCAAACAGTCGGCTCAGGTTCCGGCCATGCCCGTTCACCACGAGCAGGTGAAGCCACAGATCCCTGGACCATGAGCCTGCATTCAGCAGTTTTTCCCAATCGACATCCAGCGTGACACCGACCTGTCCTGCGACACTTTCATCACGCTTTTTGCCGCCGGACACGTTACCGGCAAGGTCTTCATAAACGTCAAAAGCAAGATACAGCCCGCGTTTCTGAAGCCATGGCTGCACACCACCCCAATCGCCCAGCAGATGGGTCGTGCCGAATGGTGGACCAAATGCCGGTGGACCATACGGCGCCTGCAGGAAGCCCGGGATGGTCTGGTACAACGGCGTGGTCGGCTGGGTTTCACCGTAGGGCGTGGGGTTGGAAACTTCCGGCGGCCCTTTGGCCTTGGTCTTTTCGCCCAGGATTTTCCGGATCCAGCGCGGAAGTTTGACATCCTGCGAATTCTGCGTTGCGGGTTGGGCCTGCTTTTCCTGAGTATCCTGCACGGACTGTACCGTTGCATTCGGATCCTCCGCCGCCACGGCCACGGACTGGTACATAAAGACACAGACCAGACAGGCGACAATCCGGAACGGCAGTTTCATGACTTTCCGGTTACATGAACGCCATATGACCGAAAGCAGGCAATTCAAAACGGACGGGAAAAATGATTCATGAAGGACGCGCATGCCCTGAACCTCATCCTGACGAAGATCATGAACCTGAATCAAGCCAGACCTGATGATATCAAATATTGCCCGTTCATTTTTTCGGAGATCCATGAACCATCGGCATCAATCCGGAACGGTCCCGCACCTGTTCGCGGACCTGATGCGTGCGGCCATGTTCAAGGCATGTATCAGTCTGGCTTTTACCGGGTTCGTGAATTATTTTTATTGATTGTTAGCCACGAATATAACAAATATTCCTACACAACACTTTTGTGATCACATCTTGCCAGAATCAGCGCGCCATCAATGCAACCGACCTGAAACATCTTCAAAGCATGTACCGATATGAATGTCTGATTGTGTCCTGCAGGAATTTCGTTGCCCGTCATAACGGGGCCAGCCCCGCACGGGTTGCTTCTCCATGGGGGAATATTACCGTCACAAAACCGCGGACGGCTGCCACAACAGGGTCGTGGCCGTTTTTTCATACAGCTTCCCCTGAGGAAAGCTGACCAGTTCCAGCTGCATCCCCCACGGGGCCAGAAAGTATATCCATGTCTGGCCCGCACTCGGCCCGGTATCGCGGTAGGTTGGCTCCCCCAGCAGCCGTATGCCATGCCCCTTCAGATATGCAAGCGCCGCCCCGAAATCATCGACATAGAACGCCAGATGATGGCCCCCGACATCACTGTTGCGCGGGGGAGAGAGGCGTTGACCCGAAGCCTCATACTGGAAGATTTCAAAGTTCGGACCATTCCTGCACCGGAAAAACCTCAACTCCCGCATGATGGCATCGGCAGGAACATTCAGGTGCGTTGCCATCCAGTCGTCAGAAGACCGGAACGGACCGAGGGAATAGACATGTTCGCACCCGATGACATTGACGAAGAAACTGGTGGCCTCTTCAATATCCGGCACGGTAAAACCGACATGTTCCACACCGCGCAACCCCGGCAATCCGACCATGACCGCATCCCTTCCGTCCAAGGTGCCCTGGCGTTACATCTGACCAGCCACGGCAGCTTCGTTCTTTTCAAATTCAAGGCGTGTCCTGCGGATATGCACCTGCGAAAGGCGTTCCGCATTGTAACTGTCACGCCGGCGGATCGCATCCATCAACAGCCTGTGTTCGGAATCAACGATCGTCCGCAGGCTGAACCCGACCTCATTCATATAGGCCCGGCGATACTGCTGTGTCGTGTTCCAGTAGCGCACGATCATGGCGTTGAGTTCAGGCAATGACGAATATTCGTAACTGCGCAGATGAAATTCCCGATCCAGCGGAATGAACGCTTCGACGGTCGTAACCTGTTCCATGCGTTCCACCAGCGCCTCAAGCCCATCCATCGCCGCCGCCGGCATGCGCTGCGTGCTTTCGCTCAGCGCAAGGGGCTCTATGCGTTCGCGGATCTTGTAGATCTCCAGGCATTGCGCCTGGTTCATATGGGCCACCCATGCGCCCCGGTTCGCCTGAAGCGTCAGCAGGCCTTCGCTCTGCAGGGCCTTGAGCGCTTCCCGGACAGGAATGCGGCTGGCGCCAAAATGGGCGGAGTAATCTTCCTGACGAATGCGTGTTCCCGGTGCAAGGACGCCCGCCAGAATATCATGCCGCAGCGCATCGGCAATCCGGCGGGCCGTGGGGGCAAGTGGCTGGGAGGCTGCATTGTCGGTCATACGTTACCCTGCATGGAAAATCACGTTTCCACCCCCATCAGGATTTCACCGGCCCGTCCTCCGCCAGTCCCGAAAGGGGCACGGCCATCCCGTATGCTGGCGGTTCGTCAACGGGTGTAAAGGATTCCACAAGTATGGCAATAGCGACAAATCCCGCCACCAGCATGACCGATGCGCAGAGGAATGCCGCACCAAACGATCCGGTCAGGCTGACCAGATATCCTGTCAGGACGGTTGCGATGATCCCCGCGCCGTTATTGACGAAATTCGCAATCCCGGTCACCGTGCCCCCGACCCCGCGCGGCGCGACCAGTGAAGGCAGGCTCCAGATGATCGGGGCGGCACTGGACAGACCACCGAGGGAGATGGATATCCAGAACACCGCCCATCCGGGACGATGCGTAAAAATGGCGCCGATCATCGCCATGCCGAGCATGAAACCCAGCATGAGCATGGCCTTGCGTGTCCATGTGTCGTCATATCCACGGCGGCAGAGCGCATCAATCAGCCAGCCCCCGACAAACAGTTCCCCAAGGGTCGCGACACCCCACGGTATCATGATGTAGATGGCGGACTGCATCATGCTGACATGCAGTTCGCGGACAAGGTAGTTCGGCATCCATGTCAGGAACAGCGTGAAGAAATACCCGTATGCCGCAAAGCCCAGGATGATGCCCCAGATCTTGCGCTGCTGCAGCAGGTGGGGAATGGTGGCCCAGCCACTTCCGGCCGTCGCCATTCCTTCGGCACAGGCCCCGCCCGCCAGTATGTAACGATGTTCCGCCGCCGTCAGGCGCGGATGCCGTGACGGATCGCGATAGCCAAGGAAAAAGGCAACCGCGTAACACAGGCTGAAACATGCGGTCATGACGAATGACCAGCGCCAGCCCAGATGGACCGCGACAAGTGCGACAAGCGGGACGCCCACCACATTGGCAAACCGCGCGGAAGCGTCAAACACGGCCGTCGCCGTTCCGCGTTCACTGCGCGGGAACCAGTATCCGGTGGCTTTTGTACCGGCCGGATAAGCCGGTGCCTCCGCCAGTCCGAGCAGCATGCGCGCGCCAAAGAACCCCGCGAACCCCTGTGCCAGCGCCATCAATCCCGATGATACCGTCCACAGCACCGTGCTGAGGCGCATTGTCGCGCGCGCACCAAAACGATCGGCCAGCAGCCCGCTGGGGATCTGCGCGAAGGCATAGACCCAGAAAAACCCGCTGAAAAGCCAGCCAAGCTGAATGTTTGTCAGGCCATATTCCCCCTGGATCTGCGGCGATGCCACCGAAAGGGCGATACGGTCGATATAATTGACGAAAACCCCAAGGGCGAGCAGACAGCCAATACGCCATCTGAACCCCGGAACCGGACGGGACTGGTCCATGACGACCTTCTTTCATTACGCGAAACCCTGCGACAGGCGCGGGATTCACAGATATCCATTCGCCGTCCAGCCACCGTCCACCGACAGGACATGACCCGTGACATGGGCGCTGCGCGGTTCGCACAGATACAGCACCGCATCCGCGATCTCGCTCGCCTTGCCAAGGCGGTGCTGCGGGGTGCGCCGTTCCAGCGCGGCCATGTCCAGTCGCCCCGACGCCGCAAGTTCACGTGTCAGGGCACTGTCCACATATCCGGGCGCAACACAGTTGACGCGGATGCCAAGATCCGCCCATTCCAGCGCAAGGCATTTCGTCATCATCGCAATCGCGGCCTTGGTCGTGCAGTAGGACAGGCGCTGCGGTGCCGCGACAAGGGAATAGATCGAGCCGATATTGACGATGGTGCCCCTGCCCGCCCTGCCCATGCGGCGTGCGGCCTCCCGACTGCAGAAAAACGGGCCGTTGAGGTTGATGCCCACCACACGCAGCCAGCTTTCATCCGTCAGGTCGAGTGTCGGGCCATTCCCGCTGATCCCCGCATTGTTGACGAGGATGTCAGGGGTTTTTCCTTCCTCGTCAAACTGGTGGAACAGGCTGCGCACGGCATCCGGGTCGGCCACGGATGCGACATAGGGACTGGCCTGTCCCCCGGCTTCGCCAATGGCGGCGCATGTCGCCTGCGCCGCCTGCTGCGCCACGTCATTGACCAGGACGACAGCCCCTGCTTTGGCAAGGGCGATGGCGGTTTCACGGCCGATGCCTGATCCCGCGCCAGTGACGAGCGCCGTGCTGCCGGAAAGTGATTTCATGGATTTTCTCCGCTGAACGGTATTCTTATTTTATGACAACCGGATTCACAGGCGCGCCGGAACCGCCAACAACCTTCAGCGGGGCGGCAGTATACAGGAAGGACCATTGCCCATCGGCGGCACAGTCCTCCGCCAGCGCATCAAGGGCGATGATCTCGGTAAAGGTGATGCCGAGATTGCGCATCAGCGCACAATGCAGCGGCAGGACAACCCCGCTTTCGGGATCGACGGTCACCTCGTTGGCGATCGTGTCGGTCACAAGGTTGGGAATTTCCTTCTTGTGGAACCAGTGGACCAGTTCAGGGCTGTAGGTCAGGCCGGGTTCCAGAAAGTCCTTGTAGAATTCTTCCTTGGGCGTGCGATAGAATTTCCCGATCCAGCCCGTGCGGATCACCAGCACGTCATGGGGCATGATCTCGACGCCCTGCTGCGCGGCGGCGGCCTCAAGATCCTCATGCGTGAAGGTCTCGCCCCGGTCCAGGCAGTCCTTGCCCCGGAAGCGCGCCATGTCGATCAGCACACCGCGCCCGACCACGCCACGTTCCGCGATGGGCAGCACGCTGGCCTTGCTCATTGCCCCCACCGTCGTCGTCGCGGGATAGCCGTTGTAGAGTGTATTGTCGTACCAGACATGGCCCAGCGCGTCGTACTGGCTGGATCCCTGCAGGTACATCACCACCATGTCATCGGCCCATTCGCCGCCACCGGACAGGGGTTCCGCCTTGCCACACATGAAATGGGCACGATCCATGACATTGACCCGGTGCGCCGTTGCGCGTCCGGGCCAGATCGGGTCCCCCTCCGGCGCTGCGATACGGATACCCAGCGTAAATACCTTTCCCTGCTTTACGGAGGCAACACCGCGCAGGACTTCCTGCGCGGTCAGGAAATTGAGGGAACCGACCTCGTCATCCTTTCCCCACCGCCCCCAGTTCTTGGGCAACTGCTCCAGCAGGCGGCCAAGGTCGGGCATGTAGCACCGTAATTTGCTGTCAGCCATTATCCTGTCTCCCGCGCCCTTCTTCCGGGGCGTCATCTGAAGAAAATGTTTGTCAGGTCAGCAATCTTATGGGTTGTTCAACGATATTCCTGAATGTGCCCAGCCATTGCGCGGCCAGTGCACCATCGACAACGCGGTGATCGACACAAAGGGTGCAGGTCATGAGTGACGCAATCGCAAACTGCTCCTCCCTGACCACCGGCCTGCGACTGATGGCCCCGATCCCAAGTATCGCGGCATGGGGCGGGTTGATGATGGGGGTGACCGTATCAACACCGAACATCCCGACATTGGAAATCGTGAAGCAGCCACCCTGCATTTCATCCGCGCGCAGTTTTCCCGCACGTGCACGTTCAATCAGGGCACGGACCTCCCTGCTGGTGGTGGCAAGCGACTTACGCCCCGCATCACGCAGGACAGGCACCAGCAGCCCGTCAGGAACCGAGACCGCGACAGCGATATCAACCTGCCGCGGGAATACCAGCGCATCCGCGGAATACATGACATTCATCGACGGCACCGCGACAAATGCCGCACTGGCGGCACGGATCAGCATGTCATTGACCGACAGGTGAAACGTATCCGGGGACGGCGGCGCTGGCGCAACATGATTGAGCTCATCACGCAATGTCAGTAGAGCATCGACCTGCACATCAACGGAGACATAGAAATGCGGGATCGTCTGCTTGGCTTTCGTCAGGCGCTCCGCAATGACGCGCCGCATGCCCGACATGGCGACACGGTCACCTTCGTCCTTCGGTTTTTCCGTTTCCTGAGCAACCGTTTTACTACCGGACAGCAGGCGATCGATGTCGCGGCGCAGGATCCTGCCCTGTGGGCCGCTGCCATCGACCTGCTTCAGGTCCACTTCATGCAGGCGCGCAAGGCGACGTGCGACAGGGGATGCGAAAATACGTGCCCGTGTTTCCCTGCCTGACACAACAGGGGCGCGGGCCTTCTCCTCCCTGACCGGTAAAGGAACCTCCGCCACTGTTTCCTGCGCCGGGTTCGGTACTGTTCGGACATCCATGCCGGATATGTCGGGAATCTTCTCATCCGACCTGACAACGATACCGACCACCTGATCCGCGCAGACGCCCTGTGTACCGTCCGGGACAAGGATACGCCCCAGGATGCCGTCCGCTGGCGCTTCTATTTCTATCGTGGCCTTGTCCGCCTCCATCTCCGCAAGGATGTCCCCGGCAGAAATCGCATCCCCTTCGGCCCGGAGCCAGCGGGCCAGTGTAACCGTCCCCGAGGATGCGGACAGGTCCGGCATGAAAATATTGACAGCCATGAAGGTCTACCTCGCTGACAGGCGTCACCCGGCCATATAGAGGCCGCCATTGACATGAATGACTTCCCCGTTGACAAAACTCGCATCATTCCCGCACAGGAACGCCACGACGGACGCCACTTCGCCGGGCTGGCCGAAACGGCGGGCCGGTGTCTGGGCCTTGAGCATCTCGCCTTTCTGGCCGCGAAGGTCACGTGTCATCGCGGTCTCGATAATCCCGGGTGACACCGCATTGGCGCGCGTGCGCCCGGCAAGTTCCATGGCAAGCGAACGCGTCAGGCTGAGAACCGCGCCCTTGGAGGCGGAATAATGGGCATGGTTCTGGCTGCCACGATGGGCGGCGACGGATGTCAGGGTCACGATCGCGCTGTCATCGCGCAAAGCGGGCATGGCCGCCTTGCACAGGTAAAAGACGCTATCCAGGTTTATGGCAATGACCCTGCGCCAGTCGGCGGCATCCATCCGCACGACCGGACATTCCGGGTAAATGCCAGCACCCGGCACCACGAAATCAATGCCACCAAAATGATGGACTGAACGATCGACAATGTCCTGCGCATCATCTTCGCGGCCCGCGTCATAACGTGCCGCGATGACACGCTCCGCCTTCGGGTCCATCTGGCGCGCCATCTCCGTGACGGCGCCCTCATCAAGGTCCGCCAGAAGCAGGCTGGCCCCACGCGCGAAAAAAAGCGCGGCGATTTCGCGGCCAATGCCCCCTGCCGCCCCGGTCAGGAGCAGGGCACGACCTGTAAATTCCTGCATTGCAGTCTCCATAGATAAACGGGACCGGTGCCAGAAGACCTCTCCGGGAATGGCCGCTAGGCCAGTTCAAGAAGTTCCCCGAGGGCAGCACTGATCTCCTCCCGTCCGGCACATGCCGCGCGTTCCAGAACTTTCGAAATGCTTGGTGAGGCTTCGCCACCCGTCACCCGCATGATCGGGCCATCCAGCCAGTCGAACAGGCGTCGCTGGATCTCGTCCGCCAGCCAGCCGCCATAGGACGTTCCACGCGCGCCCTGTTCCACCAGAAGCACACGGTTTGTCCTGCGGATGCTTTCTCCTATCATGTCCCAGTCAAGGCTGGCGCGATCAAGCCAGCGCAGATCAATGACGTCCACATCCGCATCAAGTTCATCAACAATATCGAGAACGGGCTGCACCATCGCCAGATAGGTAATGACCGTCACTTTACTGCCTGACCTGCGCAATGCGGCCGATCCAGGCGGGATAATGCCATCCAGATCGATGGGGGCCGGCAGCATCTGCTGGTACAGGTCCACATGTTCGATCACCAGCACCGGATCATTGATGGCAAGAGCGGCATTCATCAACCCGACATAATCGGCAGGACATGACGGCGCCACGATGCGCCATCCGGGTGCCGTTGCGAAAATACCTGCCGGGTCCATGGAATGTTGCGATCCGTATCCCGTTCCCATCGCGACCTTTGTGCGCAGGACAAGGGGAACATCAATCGCGCCGCCAAACATGTGCCGCGCCTTACCCACCTGATTGAACACCTGGTCCGCCGCCACCCACATGAAATCGGGATACATGAACTCCACCACCGGCCTGAAACGCCCATCCATGGCAAGGCCGCCGGCAAGGCCCATGAACGCGTTCTCGCTGATTGGCGTCCCGAACACGCGGCCCGGAAAATTGGCGGCCAGATCACGCGTGGCGCCATTTGTCCCGCCCTTGAGGCGATGGACATCTTCGCCCAGCACGACAATGCGGGGGTCCTGTTCCATCCGGCGGTTCATGACATCGGCGACAACATCGACAAATTTTCGTTTTGTGCTTTCTCCCGCCGTTCCCTGCGAAAGGTGCGGCAGGGCACTGATCTCGTCAAGGTCGCTGCGGATCCCCACATCCCGGAAGGAAGCTGCTGGCCACAGATCCGAACGGACGGCGCGGCGGTTGCCCTCCATGACCGTCAGTTCGGCGGAGATTTCCTCCATGACCGCACGGCAGCGTTCACGCAGGTCGGAGATGTCCTTTGCCGTCAGCAGGTCGCGCCGGATCATTTCCCGACCGACCTGCCCTATCGGGTCACGCTCGCGCCACGCGGCCTCCTCTCCCTTGTCACGATAGCCAAAGGCACTGCCGGGAAGTTTCCCGTTCTGATGGAAATAACGATAGACCGTGGCTTCGATCACCGCCGGCCCCTGTCCCGTGCGACAGACCGACAGCGCCTGCTGCATCGCCATGTATGTGGCGACAGGGTCCATGCCATCGACCTGCCATGACGGAATGCCAAAGGCCAGACCCCGCGATGACAGGCGCGGTTCGGCCGTGGCCTCGTCAACATGGGTGGAGACGGCATACAGATTGTTTTCGATAAAGAACACCAACGGCAGTTTCCATGCCGCCGCAAGGTTCATGGTTTCAAGGACGGAGCCGATATTGACCGCCCCATCCCCGAAATAGGTCACCGAAACATTGTCGGTCCCCGCCATGCGGTCTGCCCATGCGGCCCCGGCCGCAAGTGGCACGCCGCCGCCAACGATGGCGTTGGTTCCCGTTACCCCGGCCTCGGCCCATCGCAGGTGCATCGACCCGCCACGCCCGAGACAGAAACCGTTCCGAAGCCCCATGATTTCGGCAAGCGCGCCCTGCAGGGTTTCGCGGATGGCCCCGTCAAAGGGCGCATCGCGCGCAAGGGGTTGCTGTTGCGCGACATAACCAAGCGCCTTGGCGAGGAACTGATGATGTCCCCGATGGGATCCATTGACCTGATCGCCGGGCAACAGGGGAAGGATGCTTCCCACCGCGCCGCCTTCCTGCCCGATGGAGGAATGGGCCGGACCATGGACCAGGCCATTTCCCGCGAGATCGAGGACACTTTCTTCAAACGCCCGTATCAGGCTGAGCCGGACCAGCATTGTATCCAGAATGGCAGGATCCATCGCATCCCAGTCATCCTGTGTCGAGCAGAGTTGCACCCATGATGCCTGGGGATCCAGAGGAATGGTACGCATCATGCCTGTTCCTTCATGACATCCCGACCGCATCGACGGCCGGGGCTATCCGCAAGGCGTATCAGATAATTGGATACATTTGTATGGATATGTCCGCATGAAATGTAAAAAATAGGTGATATTTTCACCAT
>NZ_WOTA01000056.1 GCF_011516825.1 Acetobacter oeni
CACTCTGTCTGCATCGGGTTCGTTTATTGCTTATGAAAAATTCTTTTGTGCAAAACAGACTTTTTCATAATCTAACCCGATGCACAACCCTTCTGTGAGATTTCCGCGTCAAGGCTGTCAAAGCCGCCTTTCCTTTCCGGATCACCCATATCCCGACCGATCGTGGTTCCTGTTTTACGGCGGATGCCTTTGAAAAGGCCTGCCGTGACATGACGATCGACCGACGCCGGACGAAAGCTTATTCCCCTCAGACCAATGGAAAGGTGGAACGCTTCAATGGCCGGGTGGTGACAGAAGTGCTGCAGGTCTGTGTTTCAAGCCATGAGGATCTCGAAATCCTGCTCAGAGGCTTCTGCTTCGCTTACAACCAACGAAAGCAGCGTGTTCTGAACAGACTATCCCCCGTGGAACACATCACTTCGTGGCTCGAGGAAAATCCCAGAGCCCGCAACTCTGATTACGTGAAATTAGACAGTCGAGGTATCATGAAACAAGTCTACGAAATCCTCAAATACGCCGTTGACGTCTCACAACCTGACAGCTAGTTATGCACCGCAGGAATATTTCCCAAGGTTACTAATTAACATATTAAGAATCGTATCGCGCACTGGGTCACGCGAACTTCGAAGCCATGCTGCAGCAAGTGGAAGCTGTCCGATTTCGCTATTTCCACGGACTTCAAGAGGAACTATAGACACACATGGGTCTACAACTTGTGCGGTCCATCGTGGAACAATAGCGATGCCGAGCCCTGCCGCGACGAGGCCAAGGATAGTTTTCTTCTCATCTGCAATTCCCGCGATATTCGGGCGCACGCCAGCTTCCTGAAATAATCTCATCGTCAAGTCATAACTATGGGGGCGAACCCGCCTGTCAGGCACAATTAACGGTTCACTGGTAATTTGATAGACGCTGATAGACGGACTTTTGGCTAGAATGTGACCAATTGGCAATGCCAAAACGGGTGACTCATAAAACAGAAATTTAAATTCCAGACGCTTGTCATATTTTTCAGGTGGGCGCACAAAGGCCAAATCAAGAGCTCCAGATAAGAGTCTCGGCAAGAGCCTAATTGTCTTGTCCTCTCTCAATTGTATAGTTGTTGTGGGATTGGATAATTTCATATCCTTAAGAAGTATAGGCATCAGACCTGCAGACGCGCTGTCGATTGCTCCTATACGGAATCTCGAGACAGTTTTCTCCCTCTTTCTTTGTCGGAAATATAAAGTGATTTCTTGAACTTGTTCTAATAAATTTCTAGCGGACTCCACGAGACTGGCGCCATCTTCGGTTAACTCTACTGTACGAGTAGTTCGAACAAACAGAGTCGTTCCCAAACTTTCCTCGAGTAATTTGATTTGACGTCCAATAGCTGCGGGCGACATCTGTAAATTTCTGGCGGCTTGTCCGAAATGGAGAGTTTCCGCAACGTTAATAAAACATTGCAATTGATGCAATTCCATAGCCACACCTCCACCTTGACGCATTATGCCATTTTATAATATAAAATCAAACTATGTCTGGTAAAATTTCTTGGAGCTACTGGCCGTATTAATGGTGCTTGTCTGCATCGAATGGGAGAAAGCACGGACGAGAAGTGGGAGTTCGAAGGACCATTAGTGGTGCTGTCACGTTAATTGAAGCTGCATGCGAAGAACGGCCAATTGCTGGTGGAACGTGGAGGGTTCTAGGGCCTGTTAGGGCTTGATCCAGTCTGCTGCGGCAGCGATGTGGATGACCGCGAGGAACGACGTTGCTGTTTTTTCATATCTGGTTGCGACAGCGCGCCACTCCTTGAGGCGAGCCCAGAGGTTCTCAACGAGATGCCGACACCGATAGGCCCATTTGGGGCAGGCGACCGGGCCATCGCGTCGTTTCGCGGGAATGGCTGGCCGTGCTCCCATGTCCCATATCCGTTCACGCATGGCGTTCGACGCGTAGCCCTTGTCCGCTACTACCCACAGGGGAGTGGCGGGAAGGCTGTCGAGCATGGCTGGTGCCAGAGGCAGTTCATGAGCCTGTCCAGGGGCCAGCGCAAAACCGAAGGCTTTTCCATGTCCATCAGCGATCACGCAGACTTTTGTGCCATAGCCGCCGCGAGAGCGGCCAAGTGCTTCACGATGGTCTCGCTCTTCGAAAGAGGCCCCTTTTTTTGGGCTCCCGCCGCTTTGTGGTGAGCCCTGATGTTCGTGCCATCCAGAAAAGTCATTCCGAATGCCACTCCCTGTTGTTCCTGAACCAGTGCGAGCAGCCGCTCCCATACGCCGAGCTTCGCCCAGCGGATGAAAAGCTGCGCAGCCCGCCACCACGGACCCAGTTCAGCGGGGATACTCCGCCATTTCGCGCCATTCTCATGACGCCAGAAAATCGCTGCTATCGTCCGCCGCAGATCATGTGGCGGCGTCTTGCCCCTCGGGCGAACCTCCTCAATCAGAGGTTCCCAGATCGCCCATGTCTCGTCCGTAAAGGTGCCTGTTCTGTCTCCTTCTTCCATCCCTACAATATGGGAAGAAATTCAAGATCTAACAGGCCCTAAAAGCCTCTTGGTATTGAGGCCTACGCTGTGATTCCATTTTTCCGGTTCTGGTTGGAGGAATGAGGATATGAAACAGGCGGTATTTTTTGGCGTTGAGGAGCGGCTTGCTCGGTTAAGCGGTCTTGGCGACCAGCTCGAAGCGTTTTCCCGGACTGTGGATTTTGAGGTGTTCCGCCCGGAGCTGGACGAGGCACTGGCCTATTCAGACGGGAGTAAAGGCGGTCGTCCGCCGTTTGATCCGGTGCTGATGTTCAAGATCCTGGTGATCCAGACACTCAACAATCTGTCCGATGAACGGACGGAATACCTGATCACCGACCGTCTCTCCTTCATGCGCTTTTTAGGTCTAGGACTGTCGGACCGCGTGCCGGATGCCAGAACCGTCTGGCTGTTCCGGGAGCGTCTGACACAGGCGGGAGCAATTGAAATTCTGTTCAATCGCTTTGATGCAACCCTGCGTAACGCCGGTTATCTGCCGATGTCAGGCCAGATCCTGGATGCCACGCTGGTAGCGGCTCCGAAGCAGCGCAATACCAATACGGAGAAGGTGGGTCTGCGTGAAGGACGGATCCCCCAGGACTGGCAGGACAAGCCGTCAAGGCTGTCCCACAAGGACAGGCATGCACGCTGGACTCTGAAATTCACGAAAGCGAAGCGACAGGAGGACGGGAGTATGCCTGCAACAGATCTGGCCATCCCGTTCTTTGGCTATAAATCGCACATCTCCATCGACCGGAAATTTCGGCTGATCCGCAAATGGAAGACGACAGATGCCGCTACCAGCGATGGTGCCAGACTACGTGAGGGGCTTCTTGATCGCAGCAATACGGCGTCTGATGTCTGGGCTGATACAGCCTACCGCTCAAAAGCCAATGAGGCCTTCATGGAAAAGCAGGTCTTTGTTTCGAAGGTTCACAGGAAAAAGCCGCATCTCAAGCCCATGCCACGCCATATCCAGAGATCCAACACAGGAAAGTCCGTTATCCGGTCGCGTGTCGAGCATGTCTTTGCCGATCAGAAATCACAAATGGGATTGTTCATCCGAACTGTCGGTATCACTCGGGCCACCATGAGAATCGGCCTGGCCAATATCGTCTATAATATGCGCCGCTTTCTCCTCTTGGAGCGGATTAACGCCGCCGCTTAGCAATACAGAGCATGAACCCCTCGCTCTGCTCAAAACCAAGAGTAAAAGTCAGACTAGGGAAGCAGAAGTCAACACGCTAAAAACCTGAAATCAGGCGCAAGAGATGTCAATCAACGGTTTTTGGAACCCTCCAGGTCGTTTCCGCAGATGTTTGTTAAGCCGGCGGAGTTAACGTGACAGCCCCGCGCCAGGTGAATTGAACCAAATTACTATATAATAAAATGGAGATTGTCTACTCCCTATCAGTCGTCTAGTTTTTTACTTTGGAAGTGAATCCGGGAATAATAAAAAATAACAAACGACAAGTAGGAATTACTCATGTCTCCCGATATCGGAAAAAAAACGACCCGCAAGGTTTCGCTCAGAATTATACCGTTCATCATGTGCCTATATTACATGGTGTTTCTTGATCGAATAAATCTGGGTTTTGCATCTCTTAGCATGAATAAAGATCTTAATCTTTCTTCTGCTGAATTCGGATTTGGAGCGGGCATATTTTTCTGGGGGTATTTGCTTTGCGAAATTCCTTCGAATCTTGCGTTGCACAGAGTCGGCGCTAGGCTGTGGATCGCTCGTATTATGGTCAGCTTGGGAGTCCTTGCGGCCATAGAATCTCTAATAAATGACTCAACTGGTTTTTATATCGTTCGATTCCTACTGGGCGCGGCGGAGGCTGGCTTTTTCCCGGGTGTAATATTCTATATCTCCCATTGGTTTCCTGCTCAACAACGTGCGAAAGCTACGTCGTTATTCATGGCTTCAGCACCACTTGCGGCGGTGTTTGGATCGCCTCTGTCCGGCGTGGTTCTTGGCTTGAGTGGATTTCTTGGACTCAAGGGCTGGCAGTGGCTGTTTCTTTCTGAGGCTGTCCCCGCTCTTTTTCTTGGCATGATGTGTCTGTTTTACATGACAGACCGTCCCGAACAAGCCTCGTGGCTCGAGGAAGATGAGCGTGCATGGCTTGTTACGACCATCAACGCTGAAAAGGCAGCGAAGGTATCAACAGAGACCAGTCGTATAGGTCGAGCAATTTCGGATCCTCGTGTTCTGGCTCTGGCCCTTGTCTATTTTGGGACATCGGCGGGCCTGTACACTCTTGGAGTGTGGGCTCCTCAGATCATCAAAAGCTTCGGTGTGACCAATATACAGGTTGGTTTTCTGAACGCGGTGCCGCCAGCTCTTGCAATCGTGGGCATGTATGTCTGGGCATGGCATTCTGATCGCACAAATGAGCGTCCATTTCATGTTATATTGCCGTGCTTGCTGGCTGCTGCTGGTCTGTTTCTGGTCAATCATGCGGCAGGCGTAGTGAGCGTTGTGGCGGCATTGGCTGTCGTTAATGTCGGGATCACATCAGCCAAATCACCATTTTGGAGTCTGCCTACAATGTTCCTTTCAGGGCCAGGTGCAGCAGCAGGGCTCGCGACAATTAACTCCGTTGGCAGTCTCGGTGGTTTCGTCGGTCCGGCCATGATCGGCTGGATAAAGACGCAGACGCATGACTTCACTGGAGGTCTCTACTTTGTCAGTGCATTACTGATCCTCTCTGCAGTCGTGACCTTTGTGGTCTCCCGGTTCATCATACGCCCGATGAATATTGAGGCGTGATGGATTTTTTTTAAATAACAGGAGAGTATAATGAAAACGTACAAAATCGCTGCGATCCCGGGTGACGGAATTGGAACGGAAGTCATAGACGCCGGCGTCGAAGCCCTTCAGGCTCTCGCCAACCGGGACGGGAGCTTTTCCTTCGAGTTCGATCATTTCGACTGGGGCGGTGATTACTATAAAAAACATGGTCGCATGATGCCGGAAGACGGCCTCGAGCAGATCAGGAATCACGATGCGATCCTGTTCGGATCTGCAGGGCATCCAGATATTCCAGATCATGTTACGCTGTGGGGCTTACGTCTGGCCATTTGCCAGCCTTTTGACCAGTATGCTAATGTCCGTCCAACTCGCGTACTGCCCGGAATCACATCTCCTCTGCGTAAGGTCATTGGCCCCGAATTGAACTGGGTCATTGTACGCGAGAACTCCGAAGGAGAATATGCGGGAGTTGGTGGGCGTGTGCATCAGGGACTGCCCGAAGAAGCTGCAACGGATCTCTCGTTGATGACGCGTGCTGGCGTTACGCGAATCATGCGCTTCGCTTTTAAATTGGCGCAGAGCAGGCCACGTAAGTTGTTGACTGTTGTCACCAAATCCAATGCCCAGCGATATGCGATGGTCATGTGGGATGAAATTGCAGCAGAAGTTGCCAAGGAGTTTCCAGATGTAACTTCCGACAAGATGTTGGTTGATGCGATGACTATGCGTATGACGCTGAAACCCGAAACACTTGACACGATTGTCGCTACTAACTTGCATGCTGACATTCTTTCCGATCTGGCCGCTTCACTAGCCGGATCCCTGGGTATTGCTCCGACCGCAAACATAAACCCGGAGCGTAAATTTCCTTCAATGTTTGAACCAATTCATGGCTCTGCATTCGATATTATGGGTAAAGGTATTGCCAACCCCGTTGGCACGTTTTGGTCGGCCGTGATGATGCTGGATCATCTTGGAGAGCACGCTGCAGCCGAAAATCTTATGAAAGCCATTGAGCGAGTTACTGCGAATACGGACCTCCACACACCGGACCTCGGGGGGCAAGCCAATACTCGTATAGTTACAGATGCCGTTCTTACCGCCATTCGGTCTGAGAACGCCTGAAGGAGAAGATTATGACGGGGAAGTGGAGCGATGAGCATGCACGGGTAGCCTTACGGCGGATATTCGACGCGGCAGTTACTAGGGCCTGTTAGCACTTGATCCAGTCTGCGGCGGCAGCGATGTGGATGACCGCGAGGAACGAGGTTGCTGTTTTTTCGTATCTGGTTGCGACAGCGCGCCATTCCTTGAGACGAGCCCAGAGGTTCTCCACAAGATGTCGGCATCGATAGGCCCATTTGGGACAGGCGACCGGCGCATCGCGTCGTTTCGCGGGAATGGCCGGTCGGGCTCCCATGTCCCATATCCGTTCACGAAAGGCGTCTGACGCGTAGCCTTTGTCCGCCACGACCCACAGGGGAACAGAGGGGAGATCGTCGAGCATGGCTGGCGCCAGTGGCAGTTCATGGGCCTGTCCGGGTGCCAGAGCGAAACCAATGGCTTTTCCGTGTCCGTCCGCGATCACGCACACTTTTGTGCCATAGCCGCCGCGAGAGCGGCCAAGTGCTTCACGATGGTCTCGCTCTTCGAAAGAGGCCCCTTTTTTTGGGCTCCCGCCGCCTTGTGGTGAGCCCTGATGTTCGTGCCATCCAGAAAAGTCATGCCCAGCGCCACTCCGTGGTGGTCCTGAACCAGTTCGAGCAGGCGTTCCCACACCCCCAGTTTCGCCCAGCGGATGAAAAGCTGCGCCGCCCGCCACCACGGACCCAGCTCAGCGGGGATACTTCGCCATTTCGCACCATTCTCATGACGCCAGAAGATCGCTGCTATCGTACGCCGCAGATCATGGGGCGGTGTCTTGCCCCTTGGCCGAACCGCCTCAATCAGCGGTTCCCAGATCGCCCATGTCTCATCAGTGAAAGTGCCTGTTCCGTCTCCTTCTTCAATCCATACAATATAGGAAGTATTTTAAGATCTAACAGGCCCTAGTGTAAGCTGATGACATCATGGCTCTATCTTGCCGCTGTAGTATCCGACGATATCATCTAGCTGTCAGGTTGTGAGACGTCATTGGGATGATGTAGCGTGGGCGATACCGCGTTATGCTTCGTTGTTTTCTTCCGTTTGCAGGGAGACCGAATGATGCTTCAGATCCACCCACAGGCACGCACGACACCGGCTGTCCGGGCTGAGATAGCTCGTTCGTCAGAACCGACATCCGTGCTCGCCAGACGCTACGGGATCAGCGATGAAACAGTCCGCAAGTGGCGCAGGCGTGGTTCGGACGCCTGTCAGGACCGCAGCAGCCGTCCCTGGAGGCTGGCCTGGAAAGCCTCGGAGGAGGAGCGCGCCATTGTCTGTCAGCTTCGGCGTTCTACCGGTTTTGGTCTGGATGATCTGACCTTTGTCTTACGGCATTTCCTGCCGCATCTGAACCGGGACAATATCTGGCGGATACTGAAAGACGCCGGATTGAACAGGCTGCCTCCTGTTCCAAAGGCCGGACCAGTTCGGGGACAGGGAAAGTTCCGCGATTACGATCCCGGTTATGTCCATATCGATGTGAAACATCTGCCAAAATTACAGACAGCAGATGGGGACCGGCGGAAACGTTTTCTGTATGTCGCCATCGATCGCTGTTCCCGTTCAGTGCACCTGGCTGTTTATGACGCGGAAAATGCGGATAATTCCGTTGACTTCCTCAATGCCGTCAAATCGGCCTTTCCTTTCCGGATCACCCATATCCTGACCGATCGTGGCTCCTGCTTTACAGCGGACGCCTTCGAAAAAGCCTGTCATGACATGGGAATCGACCGACGCCGGACCAAGGCTTACTCCCCTCAGACCAATGGAATGGTGGAACGCTTCAATGGCCGTGTCGCTACAGAAGTACTGCAGGTCTGTGTCTCAAACCATGAAGATCTGGAAATTCTGCTCAGAGGCTTCTGTTTCGCCTACAATCATCGCCCGCAGCGTGTTCTGGGCGGCATCGCTCCCGCCCAATGCATCATCTCATGGCTTGAAAAACATCCCGCGTCACGTAATCAAGACTATATCAAACCGGCTGGTCGTGACATCATGAAACAGGTCGACGAAATCCTTGATTACGCCAATGACGTCTCACAACCTGACAACTAGGCTCAGGACTCATTCTTTGAGGTAGAAGATGAAGCTTGCTGCGATGTGGATAGCGGACATGAAAGTGTGTGCGCAGCGGTCATATCGTGTTGCCACCCGCCGCCAGTCTTTGAGCTTTGCGAACATGTTTTCGATGAGGTGGCGCTTTTTATATAGATGCCAGTTGTAAAGTGGCTTTGATTTCCGGTTCTTCTTCGGCGGAATACAAGCGGTGATCTTCCGTTCTGCGAGAGACTGCCTGATTTTATTACTGTCGTATCCCCGGTCCCCGATGACCTCTTCTGCCTCATCGGGAAGGTCTGCCAGAAGTACATCTGCTCTGAATTGCCCCGGGTTTTGTGGAGACGTTTTTTATCTGATTTAAGCGGCTAATGCATGTGATTTCTGTTGTGCATAAAAGCGTGCCTCAGCTTCTGCTGGCGGGATGTTT
>NZ_WOTA01000057.1 GCF_011516825.1 Acetobacter oeni
GATGCACTCCAGGACGCGGTGTGCGGTGCAATCGACGATGTCTGTCACAGCCAGGCCGCCGCCTGCTTCACCGCCACAGGATATGAACCAGATTGATCGGATTATGCTCTAGCAACTGTGTTTAAGCGTCGGAGCTAATGCGCCATGGCTGGCCTGTTTTTAGGACAGCATTGGCGATTGTGATGAGACGCCGTGCGATAGCGACGATCACCAGTTTATGTGGCTTACCCCGCTCCTTCATGCGCCTGGCAACGGCTTTCAGAACTGGGTTATGGCAGGCAGCTGCCAGTCCTGCCTGAAACAGGCCGTGGCGGAGAGATCTTCTCCCCCTGAAATGACACGTTTCCCACGCATCGCGTCACTATCACGAGCCATTGGTGCAAGTCCGGCCATGGCAGCGGCTTCGGTCGCTGTCATGCGGCCGAGTTCTGGCATTTCTGCGAGAAGCATGGCGACTGATACCGGACCGATACCAGGGGTGGAACGAAGAAGTTCTGCTTTGGCGGAGAGTTCTGTTGCCTCTGCGATGACGGCTTCAATCCGTTGTTCGAGCTCACGGATCACCGCGAATGGCCAGCTGCATGGCAGGCCAATGGTGACGGATACGGCGCATCAGGCGCCGAAGGTGGCATCGGACCTCCTGGCCGGACGGTGTCTTTCCCGGCCGCAGCACGACGGCGAGCGGGCGCGAGGTGGCGGTGTCGTAGACATGGATCGACATGAAGCAACGCTCGTCTTGATGCGCGTTGAAGAGCACAGGCTGCTGGTGGCCATGGACGACATCGACCGCGTCGTCGATATCCGGCGTCACCGCATCCGGCGGTCGGGGATAAACTGGCCAAGACCGATCGCGTCGATGCCCTGATGCTGGCGCGTTATGGTGCGTTGCTGGAGCCGGTTGCTCGCCCGGTTCGTTCAGAGATTCAGAACCGTCTAGCCGAGCTGGTGGCCGCCCGCCGCAGCCTGATGCGCGACCGGACAGCCACGCTCAATCGCCTCAAGACCCTGACAATCGGATTGTTACAGCGTCACGCACGCCACCGTCTGCGGCAGATCGAAGCACAGATCGCGTCACTCGACGCAGCATTGGAAACGCTTGTTGCGGAAGACAAAGAACTGTTTCATCGCTGGGGAATCCTCATCAGCATACCAGGACTTGGTCCGGTGGCCGTCCATACGATGCTGGCCGACATGCCCGAACTCGGTACAATGGAGGAAGGTCAGGCGGCTTCGCTTGCCGGGCTCGCTCCGATCACCAGGCAATCCGGCACATGGCGGGGCCGAAGCTTCATTCAGGGTGGTCGTGCTATCCTCCGCCAGGCGCTCTACATGCCGGCTCTCGTCGCCATGCGCTTCAACCCCGATCTCAAACAGGTCTATGATCGACTTACCGCCAAGGGAAAACACGCAAAGATCGCCATCACCGCAATTATGCGAAAGCTCATCGTCCTCGCCAACGCACTGCTCCGCAAAAATCGTCTCTGGACACCAAAAGGAGCTTGATCACAACGGATACTCTAGGTGTAGCAGTCAGAGTCAGAGGGCTGCGCGAATTTTCGTGACGGGTTGAGAGGGTGGGAGAGAGGCTCCTGTCCGCCCGTCATGGAGTTTTTCGCCATGGCGACCGCTATTCCCAAAATCAGCCTGAGTTCTTCCTGCGACATCCCGTTCAACCGGCTGGTGCTGTCCCAGTCCAACGTGCGGCGGGTAAAGTCCGGCCTGTCGATTGACGAACTGGCCCGCGATATCGAGCGTCGCGGGCTGCTGCAGAGCCTGAACGTCCGTCCTGTCCTTGATGGCGAAGGGGCCGGGACCGGCACTTACGAAGTCCCTGCTGGCGGACGGCGCTTCCGTGCCCTCGAACTGCTGGTGAAGCAGAAGAAACTGGCGAAGACCGCCCCCGTGCCGTGCGTCGTGCGCGAGGCTGGATCGGCCATTCTCGCCGAAGATGATTCCCTGGCTGAAAACGTCCAGCGGGTGGCCCTGCATCCGCTGGATCAGTTCCGGGCCTTCCGCGACATGCTGGAGAAAGGCATGTCCGAGGAAGAAATCGCCGCCGCGTTCTTTGTGGCGCCCTCCGTGGTCAAACAGCGCCTGCGACTGATGACCGTGTCGGACAAGCTGCTTGAGATATACGAACAGGATGGGATGCGGCTGGAGCAACTGATGGCGTTTTCCATCAGCGACGATCATGCCCGTCAGGAACAGGTCTGGGAGATCGTAGCCCAGAGCCATAACCGTGAGCCCTACGTCATCCGCCGCATGCTGACGGAGAAAACCGTGCGGGCCTCGGACGCACGTGCCCGTTTCGTGGGACTGGACACCTATCTCGCGGCCGGTGGTCCCATCATGCGCGACCTGTTTGAGGCCGATGATGGCGGCTGGCTGCAGGATCCGGCCATTCTGGACCGGCTGGTCATGGAAAAACTGCACACAGCCGCAGAGGACATTCGCGCCGAGGGCTGGAAGTGGGTCGAGACCGCCCTGTCATTCCCATGGGGCCACACACGGCAGTTCGCGGAAATTGATGGCATGGAAGTGCCACTCTCTGATGAAGAAACCGCCCGTCTCGAAGCCCTGCGTGCCGAGCAGGAAACCATCGAGGCTGAATACGCTCAGGCTGATGAATATCCGGACGAGGTGGATGCAAGGCTGGGCGAGATCGAACAGGCAATTCTTGCCCTGGAGGAACGGCCTCTGGCGTTCGATCCTGCCGACATGACGCGGGCCGGAGCGTTCGTCAGCCTCGCCAGCGATGGCACATTGCAGGTGGAGCGGGGCTTCGTGCTGCCAGAGGACATGCCGACCGAGCCCGACGATGCTGATGCCGGCGGTGCCGATGGATACGATCATGCTGCGTATGATGGGCGCGATGAACGTCTTGCTGATGATGGCGACGACGGGGGCGGGGAGGGCAACAGCATCGTTCCCGCCGTCGAGCCTGATGAGGAAGACGGGACCAAACCACTGCCTGACCGGCTTCTTACCGAACTGACGGCCTGGCGCACGCTGGCCCTGCAGGATGCGTTCGCCTGCAATCCGCACATTGCCCTGACCGAATTCCTGCATACGCTGGTGCGTGATGTTTACTGGCAGACACCGGGTGCGGACTGCCTGGAAGCCTATGTCCGCGAAATCGCGCTGCCGGTTCATTCACCCGACATGCCGGGCAGTGTGCCAGCCCATGCACTGCGCCAGCGCAACGAGGGCTGGAAGCACGATCTACCTGAGGACGAGAACGCGCTGTGGCGCTGGATCGATGGGCTGGACGACACCAGCCGCATGGCGCTGCTGGCCCATTGCCTGTCCTTCGGCGTTAACGCGCTTTATGAGCGCATGCCCTCCTATGGGGCGGTGTCGCAGCGCAGCGTGACCGAACGCCTCAAACGGGCAGACCGTCTGGCATCGGCCCTCAGTCTCGACATGCTGGAGGCGGGCTGGCTGCCGACCGTCGAGAATTATCTCGGCCGGGTGACCAAGGCGCGTATCCTGCAGGCGGTCCGGGAGGCACGCGGCGACGAGGTGGCAGAGCGCATCGCCCACCTGAAGAAGCCCGACATGGCGCGCGAGGCCGAGCGGCTGCTGGAGGGTTCGGGCTGGCTACCCGAAGCGTTGCGCACGATAGAGCGGCCAGATGACACATCTGCCGATATAGCGGTAGCGGGCGAAGACGTGGAGGCTATCGCCGCCGAATAGCATTATGGATTTCGGGATTGTGAGACAGCGGCTTCCGGTGCCCGGAAGCCGCTTTTTTCGTGTCCTGCCCCCCCCGGAAAGAGGAAGAGGGCGGCTTCGCCTTCTGTGCCGAATAACCGGCATAGAGGAGAGTTTTCCATGACCACGACCACCATCCTGCCCCCTGCTTCCCGTGGTGCCGCGTCCGGCGGCTTTAAGATCGATCCCTCCCGTGGCGCCCGCAGCGCCCGCGTATCGTCTGAATGGTTCTCGCGCCCCGATGATGAGCGCTACCTGTCTCTGTCCGACCTGCATGCCGCGACGCTGGCGCGCGCAGACCGGGCCACGGCCCGCACCGTCGAAAGCCGTGCCATCCGTGTGGAAGCATCCCGCGACAATGCCGAACGCCTGACTTTGACCGTGCCGGGACAGAATGAGCCGATCGCACCGACTCACTGGTCGTTCGGCCAGATGTGCAGCCTGGTGGGCGCGCCATCGTCGTATCTGCGCAATCTTCCGGCTCCCCTGGCAGCAATCAACCTGCAGCATGGTCTGCTGTCGCATCGGGCTGAACTGGTGAAAACGCTGGAAACCGAAGACGGGCGCGTCGAGCTGCGCGCTGTAACTGGTCCAGATTACGGTCGCATCTGGGACCACGAACTGGTGGGCGCGGTGCGCAAAATCGCTGGCGATGGCACAGGCGATACCAACTGGAAGGTGCCGGGTGTCATCGACTGGGCCACCATGACCCATAATCCGTATGTCGACATCACCAGGGAGACCACGACGCTCTATGCGTCCGACCGCGATGTGTTTCTGTTTCTTGTCGACGACACCCATCCGATCGAAGCCGGGCGCCTGCCCAATGGCGATCCCGATCTCTATTTCCGGGGCTTCTATGCCTGGAATTCCGAAGTCGGCAGTAAAAGTCTCGGCATTGCGTCATTCTACCTGCGCGGCGTGTGCCAGAACAGGATGCTCTGGGGCGTGGAGAATTTTGAACAGATCACGATCCGGCATAGCAAGTTTGCGGCCTCACGTTTCGTGCATCAGGCGACACCGGCGCTCCGGAATTTCGCCACGGCCAGTCCGGTCTCGTTCGTTTCCGGCATTCAGGCCTCGCGCAAGGCGCTGGTAGCCAGAACCGATGAGGATCGTGAAACGTTCTTGCGGCGTCGTGGGTTCTCGAAACCGGAAACCACGAAAATCATCGAAACCGTGCTGCACGAGGAAGGGCGCAAGCCCGAGAGCGTGTTCGATTTCGTGCAGGGCATTACGGCGCTGGCCCGCACGAAAACCAACCAGGATACACGGCTCGATCTGGAAGGAAGGGCGCGCAAGCTGATGGAGAAGGTCGGATGAAGCCGGTCATCATCAGAAACTGGCGTGATAGGAAAGGGGCGGCGGACGAGGTCCGCCGCCTTTCACCTGTCGGCAGGTCAGTCGTTCAGGCTGTCCTTGAGCGCCTTGGCAGGCGTGAAGGCCAGCTTGCGCGAGGCCGCGATCTGGATGGTCGCACCCGTGGCCGGGTTGCGGCCTTCGCGGGCGGCGACTTCTTTCACCTTGAACTTGCCGAAGTTCGGCAGGGTGATTTCATCACCGGCCCTGGCGGCGGCGGTCATCGCTTCGATCAGGGCGTCCAGCACCTTGCGGGTATCGGTCTTGCTCGTGTCGGTGGTGGTGGCGATATGATCGACCAGATCGGCAATCTTCATGGGACTATCCTTCGTTATCTGTCGGGCCGAAACCCGCTGCTCCTGCCGTTACGGGGGAATTATGGCGTCTTCAAGCCTGCAGGGAGGGTGTGATGACAGACACGCCGTCATGGGATGCAGCCGATCTGGCCCGCAGGCTGGCCGAGAACGCCGAGGCGGTGTGCCGCCATTACCTCTCCGCTGGTCGCCGTCACGGCAATTACTGGCTGGTCGGCGATGTCCACAACACGCCGGGACGGTCGCTCTATGTCCGCCTGCATAGTGGTTTGGACGGGCGTGGCCGCGCGGGGAAATGGACGGATGGTGCGACAGGGGAGCACGGTGATCTGCTCGACATTATCCGTGAAAGCCTCGGGCTGGTGGATTTTCGTGATGTCGCCGACGAGGCCCGGCGCTTTCTCTGCCTGCCGCAACCACAGCCACGACCGGCCTCTGATCGCGGTCGTTCCGATGCGTTCGGGCATGACGCTTCCCCGCAGGCATCAGGAACCGCAAATGCCGCCCGACGGCTCTGGGCCATGTCCCGTTCGATTACCGGGACGCAGGCGGAAGCCTGGTTGCGCCAGCGTGACCTCACCTGCCTGACGGACTTGGCATCGCTGCGTTTCCACCCTGACTGCTATTACCGCGCCGATGCTGACAGCCCGACCGAGACCTGGCCGGCTCTGATCGCTGCCGTCACCGATTTCGAAGGTCACGTCACCGGTGTGCATCGCACCTGGCTGGCGCGCGATGGACGCGGCAAGGCGCCTGTCGCCATACCCCGTCGGGCGATGGGCGATCTGCTTGGCCATGCTGTGCGTTTTGGCACGGTGTCTGACGTTCTGGCGGCGGGCGAGGGGATCGAGACGGCGCTGTCGATCCGGGAGGTCATGCCCGATCTGCCGCTGGCGGCCTGCCTATCGTCGGCGCATCTCGCGGCCATGACGTTTCCGCCCACGCTGCGCCGCCTTTACGTGCTACGCGACGACGACCCGGCCGGAGACCATGCGGTGGCGACCCTGCTGGCCCGGACGCAGGAGGCCGGGATCGAGTGCCTTGTGCTGTCACCACGTCTGGCGGATTTCAACGATGATCTCCGCTATCTCGGGCGTGGCGCAATGCGGGCGATCCTGCATCCCCAGCTTGCCCCGCAGGACGTGGCGCAGTTCCTGCAATCCGTCGCGCACTGAGGCGGGCCGGGAAGGGGGGGCGGGTTATCTTCTTTCCGGTGTGGTCCGGGGCTGTCCCGTTTCCGGATAGGGCGCGCCCGCGGCCTTTTCTGGAGGGGAGCGGGCGTCAGCCAGACCGGGCCTGCAATGGCGGAGCCGGCTATTTTCCGCCGCGCGTGCCGCGCTTTGCATCGCGAAGCAAAATAGCCGTCTTCCTGCCATCCTCCACTGCGTTGCGGCCGCGCGTTGCGCGGTTCCGGCCCGACCTTCGTCTGCCGCTTTCCGCCCCCGGAAAGGCCGCGAGGGGCGCGGCCAGAACCGGAGGACAGACCCATGACCCGCACACAGGACGATTTCGAACCCGCACACGCCACCTCTTCCACTGCTCATGTGCTGGCGGAACTTCAGCTTTATGGCCACCGTCCGTTTGAGGATGAGCCGGACCCGAGGCCCTTGCCCGACGCCGGCCAGATCGAGGGCGCGGTTGCCGATATCTTCGACGCCCTGTCGGCCACGCTGACCGACACAAGGCTGGAACCCGATCTCGAACCGCTGCTCTGGTCCACGGTCAATGTCTTTCACCGCATGGTCGGGCAGGTGGAACGGGATCTCGACCGTAACGAGGCGGCGCAGAAGCGCAGCCAGCAGGAGCAGGATGGCAGCGAGATCCGCTCGGTGGAACTGGAGCGCCTCATCGCCGAAGGGCTGACCCTGCTGGAACGACGCAATGCGTACGAGATCTTTCGCGATCTGGCCTGCGACCAGTTTGAACGCCTGACCATGTCGCCCTGGCGACCGCGCTCAGGTTCGCTGGTCAGCCGCAGCACCCTGACGGCGTCGATGATCGATAGCCGCGATTTCCTCAACGCCCGCCGCAAGGCCGAAACCGAATTGCTCGTGTCTCCCGGACCAAAGGTCGCGGTCACCGGCGGGCTCGATTACGAGGATCATCACCTGATCTGGAACCGGCTGGACAAAGTGCGCGAGAAACACCCCGATATGGTGCTGCTGCATGGTGGCTCGCCCAAGGGCGCGGAATTCATCGCCTCCCGCTGGGCCGATCATCGCGAGGTCGCCCAGATCGCCTTCAAGCCGGACTGGAACCGGCACGGTAAGGCCGCCCCGTTCCGGCGCAACGACGCCCTGCTGAAAGTTCTGCCCGTCGGGGTCATGGTGTTCCCCGGATCGGGTATTCAGGACAATCTGGCCGACAAGGCCAAACAGATGGGTATCCCGGTCTGGAGGTTCCGCAAGGACAGTGGCGCGTAAGCGCCATTGTCTCCTTTAACCACATCCCGGGAATGATGATCGCTACTCCCGATTTTTCGCATGGCGCCGATCGATCAGAACTTCCCGTCGGGCTCCCCGTTGCCCGCGCTGCCGGTTGAAGCAAACGGGATGGACCGCGCCCCGGAAGGCCCCGCCCGGAGAGATCGGGGGCGGAGTGTGACCCTTTTCCCCATTCCGGCTGCAGGGACGATGGATGAGGGAGCGGTGGTCCCTTCCTCACCTGTGAACAGGTCGAAACAGCAGTGGCGAAGGAGGGATCGTCCAGCGGGCAACTGGCTGGCCTGCCTTCGTTGGAACGACGGGTCCAGAGGATGCGGCCCGAACCGTTCGCAGCAGGGACGCGGCAGTCGGGGGCGGGTGTCTGGCCGCGATCCGCGCCACCAGCATGGAAGACGGTCGCACCGGGCGAGCGCGATATCCTCCTGTGTCGCACGTTCCCCACCTGTCGGACCGGTCATGCCGGCATCGTCTCTCCATGGGGCTGGCGGGTCCGCACACCATGGCCTCTGTCGGATGGCTGATCTAGCCGAAGACCGGCTGCGCCTCGATCGGCTGGCCGCAACGGCGTTCCAGAACTTTCTTCCCCTGACGGCTGCGCCGTCATTCCTCGCGAGACAAGAAAGTTCCGGCCCTGCCGTCCTCCGCTGCGCTGCGGCCCTGAAGGGTGCTCTGCCGCTCGCCTCCGGCTGGTCGATCGCCATCGAGGCCACGGTGGTCGCGGCCCGATAACAGCATGGAGATACGACAATGGCTAACATCGGTTCCTTCAAGAAGGTGGGCGAAGGCTTCGAAGGCGAAATCGTCACCCTGGCCCTGCAGGCCCGCAACGTCCGCCTGGTGGCCGAAACCAGCCGGGCCAACGACAACGCCCCCAACTACCGCGTCTACCTCGGACGGGTTGATTATGTGGAGTCCGGGATTATGCGGAGCGGGTGATCCTCGATGGTGGTTTTCTGCGGGTTTGGGCTGGTTTCTGCTCCGCATAATATCGGGGTGATGAGAGACCG
>NZ_WOTA01000058.1 GCF_011516825.1 Acetobacter oeni
GATACTGCGCTCGGGTGATTTCAGTCCAGGCCATCTTGATCTCATCAGGTTATCGCAAACCCATGAATCATAACCCGCTGAAATCACTCAACTCATTTTCGGTCAGACACTAAGGGGGGCGGAATGGCGGCAATGGGACTTGCATATCCATTCTCCAGCTTCTTTCTATTGGAATGGTCCTCGTCTTCAGGGGGACGGGACCAGCGCTCAAGATGTCGCAATCGTCGATCAAATGATTGGCGCACTCAATGCCGCCCAACCCGTGGTGTTCGCACTGATGGATTATTGGGGCTTCGATGGCTGGTTGGCGCTAAAGCGTCGGCTGGCCCAGCCAGGTGCGCCGCGCCTTGAAAAAACTGTCTTTCCTGGTATCGAGCTGCGTCTCTGCGCCCCCATGTCGGGTCGGCTGAACGCTCATGTCATTTTCAGCGACAAGATAGATAATCAGCTTTTGCTCAATTTCCGGTCGGCACTCCAACTGGAACTCGTCAACCTGCCACTGTCTGACCATGGGCTCATTGCCTACGCGCGCAATGCCTCGACCGCGATCTTGCAGAAGCATGGTATCAAAAAGCCCGACATCATAGCCGATGAGCACAAGGCGCTGCAGGCTGGTTACAAAATCGCTGAGCTAAAGGCCGAGTCTTACCGTGCCGCGATCAAGGCTGTTCCGGAAAATTTGGCGATCGGCTTCATGCCCTTCATGACCAATGATGGCCTCGGCCATGTCAATGTCATGGAGCATTACGCGTATGCGATGAGCCTCTTCGATTCGTCGCCTATCTTCGAGACCCGGGATGATGCTCATTGGCATGCATTCGTCGGGCGCAAAACCGAGGCAAACGTCAAGTTCTTCGACGCGTTTCAGGAAGCTCTTGGAGGTGTCCCTCGGCTTCCAGTATCGGGGAGCGACGCACATCAATTTGTCGGTGATGGTACCAACGACGCTCGTGGTTACGGTGACTACCCAAGCGGACGGATCACGTGGATTAAGGCCGACCCCACGTGGGAAGGGCTACGTCAGGCCGTGCGTGAACCTGAGAAGCGCTGCTATATTGGCATATCGCCGCCGAAGTTACAGAGGGTTGAGGCGAATAAGACCTTCTACATTGATGCCTTATCGCTCGCAAAAGTCGACGGCAGCACCCTTGCTGATGCTTGGTTTGACGGATGCACCCTCCCGCTTAACGTCGATCTTGTCGCGATCATCGGAAATAAGGGCAGCGGCAAAAGCGCGCTTGCCGACGTGCTCGCGCTGGTCGGCAATTCGCAGCAGCACTCTCATTTCTCCTTTCTCAGGGCGGATCGGTTCAGGGGAAAGGCTGGTGAACCGGCGCGACAGTTCGAAGGAGAGCTCCGCTGGTTGGCGGGAGAGTCAACTCGGGCCAATCTGGCAGATAATCCAGCTGCGGATCGCGTTGAACTCGTGCGCTATGTGCCTCAGGGCAGGTTCGAAGCCCTCTGCAACGAGCATGTTACCGGCCGATCGGAGAACTTTGAGAAGGAACTACGCTCCGTCATCTTCTCGCATATACCATCGGAGGACAGGCTTGGGGCTCTGGACTTCGAGCAACTGATCGACGAGCAGGAAGGAGTGCTTCGTGTTCGTCTAGATGACGCGCGAAAAAACTTGGTCTCAGTCAATCGTGTCATCGCTGGTATCGAGGACCAGATGCACCCGGACATCCGGAAAAACCTTGAAGAGCAGATCAGGCTGAAAACAGTCCAGATTTCCGAGCTGGAACTGAACAAACCGCCAGCAATATCGGAGCCAGCGGATACTCTTACTCCCGATCAAGTAGATGCCTCCGCTACCTTGGTGTCATTGGTCGATAAGAACAAGGCTCTTGATACCGAAGAAACGCTGTCGAGCGAGTCCCTCACCAGCCTCTCAGCGCGACGCAAAGCCGTTCGCAATATTCGCGAGCGGTTGGCCTTACTGCAATCGCAGGTCGCGGTCGCAACCTCCGAAATCGCTGACGACCTTCGGTTGATCGATTTGAAGCCTACGGACGTCGTGGAGCTCGAGATTAAGGATGACAAATTGCACAGTGTGGACGGCGACGCTGAAAACAAGGTGCAGGCCATCGCCTTACGTCTGCAGGAAATCAAAGCGATGAAGGAAGGCAATGCTGGGCAGATCGTGACCGCAACAGAGGCGCTCGATGGGCCGCAACGCGCTTACCAACAGTATGTGAATGCGTTGAGAACATGGCAGATATCGGTCGATGCGATCCTCGGAAGCTCTAACATCCCTGATAGCAAGCGGGGTCTTGAAGCGCGCCTCGCCCAGCTTGATAAGCTTCCATTTACGTTGGAGGAGCGTAGGCAGCATCGGACCGAAATAGCAGGCGAGATATTCGACGTTCTATCGACTCAACGCGATCAGCGTTCGACTCTATTCAAGCCCCTTCAGAGATTGATCGAGGAGAATGCCCTAATCCGCGATGATTACCGGCTCCAGTTCAAAGCTAATCTAGCTGCTTACCATGATGCCGTGTCTGAAAAGCTATTCGCGCTCGTAAAGCAAAACGTCGGCGAGTTGCGCGGTGAGGATGAAAGCCGCGCCGCTATCAAGGTGCGCCTCGAAGCGCATGACTTGGACACGCGGGCCGGCGCACTGGCCTTTGCCGAGGATCTGCATAAGCTTCTGCATGATTCAGCCCGGCAGCGCTCGCCCGACCAGTTCGATCTCACGGGGCTGATGAGAAAGGATCGGACACCCAGCGAGGTTTATGATCTGATCTTCGGTTTCGAATATCTTGAGCCCAAGTACACACTCATGTTTCAGGAGACGCAAATCGAACAGCTGTCTCCTGGGCAACGTGGTGCACTGCTTCTGATCTTCTATCTGCTCGTTGATAAGAAGCGGAACCCGATCATCCTCGACCAGCCTGAAGAGAATCTTGACAACGAGACAATCGTCAGTCTGCTAGTACCAGTTCTCAATGCCGCCAAGAAGAACCGCCAGATCATCATGGTCACGCACAACCCCAATCTGGCGGTCGTATGCGATGCCGAGCAGATCATTTTTGCGGAGTTCGACCGCAAGGCAAATTGCAGAATCACCTATCTCTCGGGAGCAATTGAGGACTCGGCTATCAATGCTGCGGTCGTGAATGTGCTGGAAGGGACAAAGCCCGCCTTCGACAATCGTGGCCAGAAATATCAATGATTCTACAAACTGAAAGTCCGATTAGGGTGTATGAACGCAGAAACCCGCCAGTCCGATACCGGCCGAAAATTAGCGGCAGAGCGTTGAATGATTCATGTCCGCTATACGGAAAGCAATATGGATAATTGTATGTCCGACATGAGGCGTAAGCCGACATTACGACGACGGAGACTGAGCTGAGATGAGCTCCACGTCACAAATCCAGATTGGCAACTCGCACCAGTCTGGTTCATTGTTTACCCGATGCGGCCATTCCATTCACCCAACGACGGCGACCTCCCCCTGTCGCATGCCCTCATACTGAAGGCCGCGCTGCTGACGATCGGCTATATCGAGGAACACGGCCCGATCGGCCTCACGCCCAGCAAGGCGCTGAAACGCTATTTTGTCGCATGAGCCGCCGAGGCATTTGACTGGCCCGGCTATACGGTTGAAGACCTCTATGCCGTCAATAAAGTCCTCAATGAACATGATTTCCCGCCGCTGGTGATCCTGCATGAGGTTCTGCTCAGTGCGAAGCTCGCAAGGCATTTCAAGGGAACCCTGCGGCTGACCGACCTGGCGAGAAAGCTCAAATCGGAGCCAGCCCGGCTCTGGATGCTGTTGACGACTCATCTTCTCTTTGTCATCGACCACAGTCCATACACCCGAAGCGAAGAGCCACTGCTCGGCAACTGGGACATCTTTCTCAACGTCATTAATATCGAAGCTCAGGTTGCCGTCACCGAAGAGCGGCTGTGTTCGGTTCTCTACGGGGGCGAGGAAGATGATATCCGTCGCCGGGATTTCAAGCTGACCGCCAGTCTTTACGTCCATGTCCTGCGACCGCTGTGCTGGGCAGGACTGCTCAACGAGCACCGAACAGGCTCCGGCTTCAGCAGACCGGATTTCTATACCAAAACGCCTTTATGGCCAGTAGCCCTCAGCCTTGAAACGGACCGTCACCTGCAACCGGTGACCCATCACTAACGACTGCCGGCTTCCACTCCGGCGCGATATCGCTCCAATACAAAAGGCGGCTCCCGGAGACCGGAAGCCGCCCATGATATTCATCGACAGATCTCACTCGGCTGCGACCGCATCATGACTATCGGTCATACGCGCCGCCCCTTCTTCCCTTTCAGTTCGCTCCGGCACGTTCGCCGTCCGCAGAGCCTCGGGCAGCCAGCCGGCGCCCTCAAGCAGCCTTTCGGCCGCCTGCGCCATGTCGTTCTTTTTCAGATGTGCAATACGCTCGGCTGCCTCACTTCCCCGCGCCTCGCGCACGGCTTCGAGAATACGGGCCTTGGTGACGCGGCCCAGATAGTTCTCCACCGTCGGCTGCCAGCCCGCTTCGACCAGATCAAGCGTAAGCGCAGTGGCGAGGCGGTCGGCTCGCGCCAGCCGTTCCCTGACGCTGCGTGCCAGAGACGGGCCATGGGACGATTCATGCAACGCGTTGATCCCGAAAGACAGGCAATGCGCCAGCAGGGCCAGACGGCTGGTGTCATCCAGTCCGTCGATCCAGCGCCACAACGCGTCCTCATCCTCCGGCAGATCGTGCTTCCAACCTTCGTTGCGCTGGCGCAGCGCATGAGCCGGCAGGCTGCCCGGCATGTCGGGGGAATGCACCGGCAGGGAGATTTCCCGAACATAGGCTTCCAGGCAGTCCGCGCCCGAGACCTGCCAGTACAGGTCGCGCATCAGCGTGTGGAGCAGTTCCGTCAGCGCGATATGCGGATTGCCGGCAAACGCATCGCGCAGGGCCAGCGTGCGCCAGGCCGTCAGTTCGGTCAGCAGGCGGTCGGAAAGCGGCTTGAGTCCGTCTTCTTCTTCGGGCTCGGTATCGAAGGTATCTTCCATCCCAATTCCTTCGACATCGTCACCCGTGCCGTGATGAACGACCGTGTCATCATATCCCTCGGACTCATCGTGACCATCCTCGGGCTCCACCGGCATATCCTCGGGCAGAACGAAGCCCCGTTCGACCAGCAACGTGCCGTCGGTATCGAGACTGACAAAGACGCCGGCTCGCTGCATGTCCACCGGATCGAAGGACACAGGGCGTTCTTCCAGCGCCTCAATGGCCTGCTCGATCTCGCCCAGGCGGATATCAACGTCTTCGGGGAATTCATCGGCCTGCGCGTATTCCGCCTCGATCGTTTCCTGCTCGCTGTGCAGCGCGGTCAGGCGGGCGGCTTCTTCTTCCAAGAGCACCACTGGCACACCGTCGATCTCCGCTAAGTGCCGTGTGTGCCCCCAGGGGAAGGATAGCGCCGTCTCGACCCATTTCCAGCCTTCGGCACGGACCTGTTCGGCCGCCTCCTGCAGCTTTTCCATCACCAACTGATCGAGCAGGGTCGGATCCTGCAGCCAGCCGCCGTCGTCTGCCTCGAACAGGTCACGCATGACGGGACCGCCGGCGGCAAGATAGACGTCCAGCCCGACAAAGCGCACCCGGCGATCTGACGCCCGCACGGTTTTCTCCGTCAGCATGCGGCGGATCAGATAGGGTTCGCGATTGTGGCTCTGGGCAATAATCTCCCAGACCTGTTCCTGACGGGTGTGGTCATCGCTGATCGAAAAGGCCATGAGCTGGTCGAGCTTCATGCCATCCTGCTCGTAGATCTCGCGCAGTTTGTCGGACACGGTCATCAGGCGCAGACGCTGTTTGACCACGGTGGGCACGACGAAGAACGCGGCCGCGATTTCTTCCTCGGACATGCCCTTCTCCAGCATGTCACGGAAAGCCCGAAACTGGTCCAGCGGATGCAGGGCCACGCGCTGGACGTTTTCGGCCAGGGAATCATCCTCGGCGAGAATGGCCGATCCTGCCTCACGCACGACACAAGGCACCGGGGCGGTTTTCGCCAGTTTCTTCTGCTTCACCAACAGTTCGAGGGCGCGGAACCGGCGCCCTCCAGCAGGCACCTCGTAGGCACCGGTTTCCGCCCCCTCACCATTCAGGACGGGACGGACGTTCAGGCTCTGCAGCAGGCCGCGGCGTTCGATGTCGCGGGCCAGTTCCTCGATCGACAGACCGGACTTCACACGCCGCACATTGGACTGCGACAGCACCAGCTTGTTGAAAGGAATATCACGGGACGCATTGAGGGCGATTTTCTGGATGGCGCTCGCCATGGCAGGACACTCCGTAACGGACGGGCGGAAGCCTCTCTCCCACCCCTGAATCCGTCACGAAAAACCCCACGTCCCTCTTCCTCTCTCCCGGCCCCACGAGAGGTCAAACCGCATCCACGGAATGGCACGGACACGACTTTACGGAAGCTACATCTGCTCCAGTCGATCTGCGAGTCGACACGCGTCACGATAAAATACGACCATTATAGTCGTTCAATCACTGATTTGTGATAGTGCCGACCATGATAGCCGCGAATGTTCGCGCGTATCCCCAAGCCCTCTCTGCACGGCGCATCTCCCTGTTTCCACGTATTTTTCTGTTCACGCCTATCCCGTCCGACCTCCACAGTGCTGTCAGAACCACTCACAGGTCCATGCAGAAAGGACGGGAAGATGGCACGCCAACGCGATACGATAGCGGGCAAGGTGCGGCTCGTTCTCGACGCCCCGGAGGCCAACGTGACACCATTACGCAATGGAGCCGATCCTCGGCTGGTCAGTCTGGTCCGGCTTCTGGCCCGTCAGGCCGCACGGGATTTCGTCAACGCTGAAGTGGAGGCCGCGAGGCGACGCGATCTCCAGGATTAAGGAGATGGGATTGTGAAAGTCGCGCTCTACGCCCGCTACTCATCCGACAACCAGCGCGATGCGTCGATCGAGGATCAGTTGCGCCTCTGCCGGCTTCATGCGGAGAAACAGGGCTGGACGATCATCGACAGCTACACCGACCGTGCCATCTCCGGTGCTTCCCTGCTCCGCCCAGGTATTCAGGAACTGATCCAGGACGCTACGCGCGGCCGCTTCACGATCATCGTGGCCGAAGCCATGGACCGGCTGTCGCGCGACCAGGAAGATATCGCCGGCCTGTTCAAACGGATGACGTTCGCTGGCGTGCGGATCATCACCCTCTCCGAGGGCGACGTTACCCACCTGCATATCGGCCTCAAGGGCACCATGAATGCCCTGTTCCTCAAGGATCTGGCCGAGAAGGTTCGGCGGGGGCTGCGCGGGCGTATTGAGGACGGCAAGTCCGGCGGCGGCAATTCCTATGGCTATGATGTCGTGCGCCAGTTCGATGCGAAAGGCGAGCGCATCCGGGGCGACCGGACCATCAACGAGGAGGAGGCCCGCACAGTCAGACGGATCTTCACCGATTACACACGGGGAAAGTCGTCCCGCACGATCGCCATGGAATTGAACCGGGACGGCGTTCCGGGTCCGCAGGGACGTGATTGGGGACCGTCCACCATTCACGGCAATCGGGAACGCGGCACCGGTATCCTCAACAACGAGATGTATGTCGGGCGCCTGGTCTGGAACCGGCTGCGTTATCTGAAGGATCCGGATAGCGGCAAGCGCGTCTCACGCCTCAATCCTGAATCCGAATGGGTGATCCAGGAGGTGCCGGAATTACGGATCGTCGAACAGGATCTGTGGGATGCCGTAAAGGCCCGCCAGGCCGAAACGACGTTCAGCCAGCCGGCACGGGGAAACGAGGCCCTCAGCGCGCAACGGCGTCCCCGCCATCTCTTTGCCGGGCTGATCCGCTGCGGCTGCTGTGGTGGTGGTTACAGCATGATCTCAAAAGATCTGCTCGGCTGCTCGACAGCACGCAACAAGGGCACCTGCGACAATCGGCTCAACATCCGTCGCGACGCCCTCGAAGCATCAGTGCTGAGCGGGCTGCGCACGCATCTGATGGAACCGGACCTGTTCAAGGAGTTCTGCAACGAGTTCACCCGCGAGGTGAACCGACTGCGCATGGAACTGGGTGCCGATCTCGCAGCAATGCGGAATGAAATTCCCCGCATCGACAGAGAACTGGATAAGCTTCTGAATCTTATCCTTGCCTCAGATGACATTGAGGCATCCAAGCGGGTCATGAAAAAAATGACGACGCTCGAAGCCCGCAAGGAGGAACTGGAACAGAAAGTCGCCAATACCGAGGAGCCGCCTCCCCTTCTCCATCCGAACATGGCGGAGATCTACCAGCAGCGGATCACGTCTCTTTATGAGAGCCTTCAGGCCGAAGAGACGAAGACCGAGGCTGCCGAGCGCCTGCGCACACTGGTCTCGCAGATCACGCTCCAGCCGACCGACGGCGAACTGACGATCATCCTGCGCGGCGACCTGGCGGCGATCCTGCAGTTCGCGGCGCACAAGAAAAACGCCACGGTCCATCCGGACAGTGGCGTTCTCGATGCGTTCGTATCGCAAGTATCGTTGGTTGCGGGGACAGGATTTGAACCTGTGACCTTCAGGTTATGAGCCTGACGAGCTACCGGACTGCTCCACCCCGCGGTGGTAATTTTGTGATATGTTTAGGGTGGACTGG
>NZ_WOTA01000059.1 GCF_011516825.1 Acetobacter oeni
ATCGTTGATAAGATATTCCGTCCGTCCATCAGAGAGATTGTTCAGTGTCTGGATCACCAGGATTTTGAACATCAGCACCGGATCAAACGGCGGACGCCCGCCTTTGCTTCCGCCCGAATACGCCAGAGCATTTTTCCAGGTCAGGCCGGAACGCCTCAAAATCCATAGTCCGGGAAAAGGCTTCGAGTTGATCGCCCAGCCTGCTCAGGCGAGCCAGGCGCTCTTCAACATCAAAAAACCGGACTGCTTCATGTCCGCCCCCCCAATCAAGACAGGAGGAATGGAATCACAGAGAGCCGCTCAAAACCACGGGTTTTTCGAACCCTCCATCTGGGACTGAGCAATGACTGGCAGCACATGATCGACAGTACGGTCGTTCGTGCTCACTCCCAGGCTACTGGGGCAAAAGGGGGGCTCATCCAGAAGGTTCTGGTCGATCACGCGGCGGCTTTACGAGCAAAGTCCATGCCCGATGTGACAATCAGGGACGTCCTCCCGGCTTTATCCTGACCGGAGGGCAGGTCTCGGATTACAAAGCCATAGAGGCCTTGATGGGACTGCCGGTTCCAAACCCCGGAGCCCTTCTGGCCGATCGGGGTTATGATAGCGACAGTTTCCGTCAGGATCTGCTGATCCACGGCATCCTGCCGGTTATTCCCTTTATTCCCTCACGCAAAGGCCGCAGTGCCCCACAGAAAACAGACTGGACGCGCTACAGGGATCGTAATCGCATAGAACGGATGTTCAGCCGCCTCAAACAGATGAGGCGCATCGCAATCTGCTACGACAAAACCGCTCTGTTTTTCATGAGTTTTCTCAACCTTGCCGCCGCAAGGCTCCGGATCAGATCTTTTGTCAACGTGAGCTAAACACCCAGGTAACGTTCTGAGGTCGTCTAGCAGGGTCCCGAAACCGCGCATATCAGCCTATGCGGATGGACGTTAGGACATCGAGGAAGGCACGGATCTTGGAACTCGACAGGCGGCGAGAGTTTTGGAGCGCCCAGATTTCGACCTTCGGTCCGTCGTCAACCCCCCAAGCGACCAGCCTGCCCGCAGCGATGTTCTGCTTTGCCAGCAGTTTCGGCATGAGCGCCACGCCCGCGCCTGCGAGCACCGCATCCTGCACCATCAGGAAGGACGAGAAGCGCAACCGCATCTGCGGCCTGAGCTCGCGCACACCCCGGTCCGTCCTGATCCGCCAGGCCGCGTCCACGGACGTAGCCATGTGCCCTACCGCAGCGACTGCGATGTCGACCTGATCTGTGAGGAATGCATTGGGCATTTCAGGCGATGCGACCAAAAGGCGTTCATCTTCGAGGATCCGCCTGCCAACCAGACGCTCGTCGGGATCCGGGTTGATGCGGATTACCAGATCGTAATTGTCCTCGACCGGATCGACCTTACGGTCCTCTGCGACCATCTCGAGCGCGACATGCGGATAGGCCTGGACGAAATCGGCAGCGACACACGGCAGCATGACATGTGCGAACACGATCGGCGCGCTGATCCGAAGCGTACCGCGTGGCACTGACGCGCCCGAGGCGACCGCCTGCCCGGCCTCGCCGATTTCGGCGAGCGGGCCTTGGGTGCGGTCGTGCAACGCGCGTCCTTCTGGCGTGAGACGCAGCGTCCGCGAGCCGCGGTCGATCAACCGGACGCCCAGATGGGCTTCCAACTCGGCGACCTTGCGCGACAGCGTCGTCTTCGGGCGTTTGGCCGCACGACTGGCAAGACCAAAGCCGCCATGGGATGCGACGAGGTTGAAGTCTGCAAGGGCTGCGAGGTCCATAATTGTTCCATAATCGGGACGATGTGTCCCGATTATGTCATCTTCTTCGCTCATTCGGAACGTCTATCTTGCATCCAGCGACGACGAGGTCGTTTAGACGATCAGGAGATACGACATGACGATATTGGTAACCGGCAGCACTGGCACCATCGGTACGCAGGTACTGGCTTTTCTCGATGGGCACGGCGCCGAAGTCCAGGCACTCACCCGTACCCCCGGAAAGGCGCATTTCCCGGCGGGCGTCACCGTCGTGCAAGGCGACCTTTCGGATATCGACAGCGTACGCGCCGCGCTACAGGGCATCAGCACACTGTTTCTGCTCGCGCCCAACGCACCCGATGAACTGACACAGGCGATGCTGACGCTCGATGCGGCCCGCGCGGCAGGCGTGAAGGGCATCGTCTATCTATCGGTGTTCAAGGGCGACGCCTATGCCGACGTGCCGCACTTTGCCAGCAAGATGACCGTCGAGCGTATGGTTCACGCCACCGAGCTGCCCGTCACCATTCTGCGCCCGGCCTATTTCATCCAGAACGACCTGCGACAGAAAGACGCGCTGCTGGGCGGGGGCGTCTACGGCATGCCTATCGGCGAGCGGGGTATTTCAATGGTCGATATTCGCGACATCGGCGAGGCGGCCGCGAAGGAACTGCTGCGCCGCGAGCGGGCCGCCGCGCCGCTGCCCTGTGAGACCTATGAACTGGTTGGCCCCGATGTGCTCACCGGTGCCACGATCTCCGCGCTGTGGAGCGACGTGCTCGGGCGGCCGATCGGCTATGCTGGCAACGATCTTGACGCGCTGGAAGAGCGGCTGAAGTCTTTTGGGCCGGCGTGGCTCGCCTGTGACATGCGGCTTATGATGCGTCGCTATCAGCAGGATGGCGCGATCGCTACGGACGGCGAGATCGCCCGCCTCGCGACCCTGCTTGGCCACCCGCCGCGTTCTTATCGCGATTTTGCCGAAGCCGCCGCCGCCGCATGGGCTGCAGCCTGAACCCAGAACGAACCTTCATGAGGAGACCTCCCATGACCCGCATTCTGTTCGTCGGCCAGAAGCCAGAAACGGTCGATTTCTCGGACCCGGCTTTGCCGCCTGGTTTTGCCGCCAATAAAATCAACGCCGGAATAGCCATCGCGGTCGAAAAAATCCGTGAGCGCGGATGGCAGGGCGACACCTGCATGATCACGCCCGACGCAGCGGGGGGCGCCATGCTGGAGGCAGCTCTCCGCGGCGCGGCTTACGATTGTGTGGTTATTGGGGGCGGTTTGAGGTTGCCGCCCAAGAGCCTCGGTTTGTTCGAGATGGTGGTCAACCTTGTCCACAAGGGGGCGTCCACGGCTGCAATCGCTTTCAACACGCGGCCTGAAGACACCGCCGAAGCGGCTGCACGCCAACTCGTGCGGAGCTGAAGGTCAAGTAGCCAGACCGGCTCGTCCCTCAGCACTTGTCCATCGCTCGTCAAATGTCCAGTTCGACCGGAAGCCGACCTTCACAGTCGGCTTCCGGAGTGCGGCTTCGTCCCAAACTTCCTTGTCCCCGACAATGGACGACAAACAGGTGTTTTGCGATGCCTGAGGGCTGTTGAGGGCGCTTAGCGTATGCCTGGGTCCGTTGTTCTATGTACCGACCCCATGAAAGGCGGTTTTCACGTTTTTACGGCGTGAAGCGGACATCCCGCTCCCCCCCATAGCCGCCGTAGAAGCTCAGTTGAGAGAGCGAAAAGGTGGAACGATCACAGCCTCTCGGCGAGACGCGCGATAAGGTCCATACGCTCATGGAAAATTGGCGATGATAAGAGCAGGTGCATCAGGGCGCGGCAGGCAGAACACAAAATGATGCTCACATCGCACCATCCGTAGATCCGGTGCGATACTCTCCATCGGGCGGCAGGTGCCGAGACCTCGTGCGACATCGACGAGTGCATGCTCGAGAGTGTCTATATAGCGGCGAAGCTGCTCGTCTCCCCACTGCAACCGGGTGTAGAGGATAGTCCCCCGCAAGTCGGCTTCAGCTGCTGACGTAAGGACATAATCCGTCACTGACGCGGCTCGCCGATTTCCTCATCGAGAATGTCCCTCACGCTTTTGGTGGACACTTTCCCCGCGAGGCCTTCGTCAATACGGTGTTGGATCACGGCTTTCAGGTCCTGCCACGCCTGACCTGTTCCGAGGTCGTCGGGAAAAAGACGCTCAAGAGCGTATTGTTTGATCGTTTTGCCTTGCAGTGCCGCCAGAGCTTTGAGGCTCTGATGCTGCTGGTCCGAAATGTCGATAGTCAGGCGGCTCATAAGATGCGCTCCGATGCTTCCACAAACCCACATTAGCACATTTGCGGGTGCGTGGAGCGAGAAATTGGGAGTTGGGTTATGGCTGTGAGAGTTGCTGATCTCCCATGATCTTGTTTCGTTCTCATGATGCGGGCAGGATCATACGACGTCAGAGCCTCGCATACGCCGCATTCTGCATATCGACATGGATGCCTTCTACGCCTCCATCGAACAGCGTGACGATCCGGCTATGCGGGGTCGCCCGCTGGCTGTCGGTCGGGAAGAAGCCCGGGGGGGCGTGGCTGCCGCCAGCTATGAGGCCCGGCGTTTCGGTGTGCGCTCGGCCATGGCCTTCATCGTGGCATGGCGCCAGTGCCCCGGCCTCGTCTTTGTCCCACCACGCTTTGAGGTCTATCGCGCCGTGTCAGCGCAGATCCACGCGGTCTTTGCGCGCTACACGCCGCTGATTCAGCCCCTGGCGCTGGATGAGGCATCTCTTGATGTAACGGACCAGCTTGGGAGCTTTGGATCAGCAACCGCGATCGCCGAGGCGATCCGCGCGCACATCCGAAAGGAGACGGGCCCTGACGGCTTCTGCCGGCGTGTCCTACAATCGGTTTCTCGCCAAACTGGCGTCCGATCAGAACAAGCCGGACGGACTGTTCGTCATCACTCCCAAACATGGACCGGTGTTTGTCGCGACTTTGGCTATCGAGAAGTTTCATGGCATTGGCCCCGCCACAGCGAAGAGGATGCATGCTCTGGGCATCCGGACCGGCGAGGATCTGCGGACATGGCCAGTGGAAGCCCTGCGGGGACATTTCGGCAGTGCGGCCGAGTTTTACTTCGGCATCTCGCGCGGCATCGACAACTGTCCCGTCAATCCGAACCGGCAGAGGAAGTCCATCGGCATCGAAACCACGTCTGAGCGGGATATGGCTGAACCGGATCACCTGCAGGGATGGACAGGCAAACCTGTCGAGCGCCTTCGGGAGATTGCCGCGCAGCATGGCGCAAAGTCCTACGCTCTCGCCTGCATCGCTCGGGGCGCGTGCGCCGCTTACCTACCGCGTGAAGGGCAAGGCAGCCTATGCGCGCAGCGATGCCGAGAGAACGACGACGATCCGCGCAACCGCTTCCACTTCGAGGAAGTCAGGCGGGCGATCGACATGAAGCGCGAGGACGGCACGATCAAGCTGGTTGGCGGTGATGAAGTCGAGGTGATGCAGCAGATCGCCCGTCTCTACGTCACCCGTCGGGACGCGGCCGACCTCAGCCGCGCCGTGCGTTCCATTCTTCAGGAACGCGGTGAGATCTCGCGAAAGGAGATCACGGTCGAGGCGATCGGCCAGCGCGGGGAAACCTATGACCTGCAGATAGCAGCCGGTGATCGCCTGCGCCTGTACCGGCGGACCTGGGGTAAGGTGGAAGGGCAGGGGAAGACGGTCGGCAACAATGGCGATGTCGTCACGGTCGTCGTCCACAGCAAGGACGGCTTGCGGGTCCGCACGAAGGATGGCGAGGTCGCGGATGTCGAGAGGCGCCGTTTCCGTGACGCTAAGAGCGGGCGCGTGCTTCTGGGGTTTGGCTTTGCCATGACAGTGGATGCCGCTCAGGGGCTGACGTCCGATGAACACATTAACGCCATGCCGCGCGGCGTAGGTAATGCCACGGGCTTTACGAGCTATGTCGCGGAGAGCCGCGCCAAGGGCACGACCTGGACCATGATTTCAGACGCAGCGACCTTCGAGGCGGTTCGGAATCAGCGGGCGCTCGGAGACCTTACGCCCGTCACCAGCAATGAACTCTACAAGGCGCTCGGCATAGATGTGCCTTTCCGGACAGCCGAAGAGCGTGACCAGCGCGTGCAGGAGCTGATCCGTCTTGGTGTTGCGCAGGAGACACTGGCGACATCGGATCGGGATTATGGAGGAGAAGTCCAGCGCAAGGTGCAGGCGATCGCGTTGGAGAAGACGGCTGGTGCGCGGCTTGCGGATCTCGACAGGAAGATCGAATCTCTGATGAAATGCAGCGGCGTCACCGTGACCGCTCCTGAGCGCAGTCTGCGTGTCCAACGGGCGTGGAACGCTACACCAGATCCGGGCGTGTAAATTGCGAGGCAAGGGTATGAGGAAATTGTTTTCTGGCTGCACCGGTGCAGATAACCGTGAATTCGTGGACGGGTGCCTGTTGGTGCTGCACCGGGCTCGTACTGGCGAAGTCTGCCTGAGCGTTATGGAAGCGGAAGATGGGAGATCGTGATAACCGGCATCTGATTATCGACAGTAATTTTTACATGAGCATCAGCCGCCATTATTTGGCTACTGCCCTGTATGTAGATCTCGCAGAGAACAAATAAATGGGATCCGCCTCCCTGTTACAAGCGATTGGTGCACAAGTATATGATCCTGAATATTAATTATTTGAATCTGAAAAACATTTTGGCCAGATACAGACCAATGATATTAACCCAATATGTGACATGCAGTGTTGTAGACAACGACAATTTTATATTTCCCGCACGTCCTGTTCGTTAAGCGGCGGGACATGAGAATGTTTAAGATAAAATTTCCTAAATATTAGGCAGCATAGTTTATGCAATGGACAGATTGGCCGGGCAAGAGTTCGGTTTCCCCGAATGGGCCCGAACATCCAGCCGCTTTTCATATGCTTGATGTTGCGGCAGTGGCGGAACGGTTGATTGCTCCGTTCCCTTTCGGGCCGCGCCTGCGTGATGCGCTGATCGTGTTGGCTGGACTTCATGATCTCGGCAAGATCAGTGATAGCTTCCGCGCCATGTTACGTGAAAATGTCCCGCAGCCCGGCTTCCGCCAGTGGGAACTGAGCGAGGCACTTTTTTATGCCGAAGATGCGCGCTTCGAGGCTCGCCTTGGCGGCACTTCACGTGTGCGGCAATTGCTTTATGCGGCAGTGGCGGGACATCATGGGCGCCCACCCGTGCGTAACTTTGGCGGTCTGCCTGCTTCTGCCCGACCACCACGGGAACTCGCCGGGGCACTGCGTTGCGTCGGAGAGGGGAGGGAGGCGGCCAGATTGCTGCTCGATGAGTTCTTCAATCTCTGGCCCGAAGCGTCGTTAGAGGGGCTGACCCTGCTAGAAGCTTCAAACCTCTCTTGGTGGTTGCCGGGCTTTTGCACTGCAGCCGATTGGGTGGCGTCCAACCCTTGCTGGTTCAAACCGCAGGCGGAAGCTGCCAGTTTTGGCACCTACCTCCAGAATGCCCGGATCGTAGCTAGTCATGCCGTTGCCGAAGCTGGAATCTCCGGAGTCCCGGCACGCGATGTTCAGTTGTTCGATTTTACGCTGCGTCCCATGCAAGCGGCCTGCGCTGAAATCGCTCTGCCGGACGGCCCGATGCTGGCAGTCGTGGAGGATGAGACCGGGGCGGGTAAGACGGAAGCTGCTCTTTTTCTGGCTCACCGTATGGTTCTGGCCGGTAAGGGACGTGGACTGTTCTTTGCTCTGCCGACGATGGCAACCGCAGATGCAATGTTTATACGCGCCTCGGCAATCGTCGGCCGCATGCTCGACAGTCCTTCAGTCACACTGGCCCATGGGCGTGCGGGTTTGTCCGTACCGTTCCGTGATCTCGTGCAGGGAAGCAGAACCGGTGGGCGGGAAGAGATTACGTCTTCTGATTGGCTGGCGGAAAGCAGTCGCCGCGCCTTACTGGCGGATGTCGGTGTAGGGACGATTGATCAGGCGTTGCTGTGTGTATTGCCTGTTCGGTTTCAGACGTTGCGCTATTACGGTCTGTCATCGAAGATTCTTATCGTCGATGAAGTGCATGAAATGGGTGAGCCCTATATTGCTGAGGAACTCGTCGCACTTTTAAGAGTCTGTCCAAGATCATAGTGTTGTTTGACAGAGCTTTCTGACCATGAGCCTCACGGAAGCCCAGTTGAGGAAAGCGAGTGCGCTTCGGTTCAGGCATTCCCAGTCTTT
>NZ_WOTA01000060.1 GCF_011516825.1 Acetobacter oeni
TTCTGCGGGCCGCAAGACGCTCAATCTGTCGAAACAGGCTCGTGCCGCCTGATCGTTCCTTTATTGTTCATGCCAAACGTTGTTTAGCGTACCATCCACACGATGGCCTCAAACTTTCCGCTACAGCATTGTCGTGGCAATTGCCGCGGTGGCTCATCGAATGTTCCAGATTGTGAGCCCGTATGAAGGCAGTCCAGTCCATGCTGGTGAACTGACTGCCCTGATCGGAGTGGATCAGCACCCGGCTTTTGGGCTTTCGTCGCCAGATGGCCATATGGAGCGCCTGCAGTACCACATCCGAGGTCTGGCGGCTCTGCATCGACCAGCCCACCACACGACGCGAATAGAGGTCGATTACGACAGCTAGCCCGGATATCTCACACGAGTAGGTGCGTCGGGCTCTGAAATCGGCGAAAGTTCTTGTTGGAAAAGGAAACTCCGCGAGCGAGGCCAGAGACCCGATGCAGACAGAGTGTAGCGCAGGCCGGATGGCTTTTGGAACGGTATCCGGACGCAATGTCGTTGCAGATTTTGGGGGCGGGACGATCACGTCGGACGCGGGTGCCCTGCTGCTCGGAGCCACGGACCGGGCAATCGGTCTGACGGAGCGTTTCGCCCGGTGTTTCACGGATGCCCGCGCACCCCATCTCGTCGAGCATGATGTTCGCGCCCTGGTGCTCCAGCGCGTGGCGGGGATTGCGATGGGATACGAGGATCTGGTCGATCACGACCATCTTCGGCACGATCCGGTTCTGGCGACGCTGGCCGGCAGGCTGGACGCGGGCCGTGCCGACTGTGCGCCGCTTGCGGGCAAAAGCACGCTGAACCGGCTGGAACTGGGTCAGGCGAAGCCCACACGCTATCATCGGATCGCCCACGACCCAGCCGCAATCGAAGCGCTGGTCGTCGATGTCTTTCTCGACGCCCACCACATGTCTCCGGGACAGATCGTGCTGGATCTCGATGCGACCGACGATCCCCTTCATGGCCATCAGGAAGGGCGGTTCTTTCACGGCTATTACGACTGCTACTGTTATCTGCCGCTCTACATCTTCTGTGGTCGCCATCTCCTGGCCAGCAGGTTGCGCCCCTCGAACATTGATGGCGCGGCCGGAGCTGTGGAAGACGTCGCACGGATCGTTGGGCATATCCGGCGTCGCTGGCCCCGCGTGCGGATCCTCCTGCGTGCAGACGGTGGCTTCTGCCGCGAGACCCTGATGGCCTGGTGCGAGACCCATCGTGTCGACTTCCTGTTCGGGCTTGCGCGCAATGCCCGGCTGGTCGAGGAAATCGCGGGCAAACTGGCAGCCGCAGAGGCCGAAAGCGCCCGAACGGGCCGGCCTGCGCGCCGATACCGGGATTTCCGCTGGCTGACGCGCGACAGCTGGAGCCGGGCGCGGCGCGTCGTCGGCAAGGCGGAATGGACCGGTGGCGCGGCCAATCCGCGCTTTGTCGTCACCTCCCTCAGTCCCGCCGAGATCAAGGCCCGTCCTCTCTACGAGGCGATCTACTGCGCGCGCGGCGAAATGGAGAACCGGATCAAGGAGTGCCAGCTCGACCTGTTCGCCGACCGGACCTCCTCGGGAACCATGCGCGCCAACCAGTTGCGCCTGTGGTTCGCCTCCATGGCTTATGTCCTGCTCTGCGGCCTGCGAAGGATCGGTCTCGCCCACACGCAGTTCGCCACCGCCACCTGCGGCACGATCCGCGTGAAACTGCTGAAGATCGGCGCCCAGGTCATCCGCAGTGTCCGGCGGATCCGCATCGCCATGGCATCAGCCTGCCCCTGGCAATACGAGTTCGGGCTCGCCCACGCCTTGCTCATGAAAGCCGCACGCTGAAGAACCAGACACCGCAAGCCGCCATTCCCCCAGGAAAACCGACCGTCCACAGACGGGCGACGCTCCCGCTCGCCCGGAAAACAGAAAAACAGCCGCGACGATACGATCAACCACCAGATCACGCGTATCCGTATCCAGGACGCACGCTCCAAAACCTCGTGTGAGATATCCGGGCTAGGTAGGAAAATCCTTCCATGGTGCGGATGCAGGTGATGTCTGTGACCACACCCTGTCGGGTGCCTCGACATCAAACTGCCGGGCCAGCGTGTTGTCGATGACCAGAGATGGCCTGCCACTATGGCTACTTGGCCGCCGCCTGTAGCCAATCTGCGCTTTGATGCCCACCAGTTTTGTCAGGCGTGCTACGCGGTTCGGACAGCAGGTCTCGCCCTGATCGAGCAGATCATCGTGCAGCTTATGGTAGCCATAAACCCTGCCACTGTCGTTCCAGGCCTGACGGATCAACGTGGTCTGTCGGGCATCCTCGCAAGCCCGTCGGCTCAACGGCTCCTTCCGCCAGGCATAGTAGCCACTGGACTGCACGGCCAGACAGCGGCACATCGCCCGAACTCCAAAAAGATCACGATGCTCGGCAATGAAGGCGTATCTCACTTTGCATCCCTGGCGAAATACGCGGTGGCTTTTTTTAAGATGTCGCGCTCCTCGGTGATCCGGGCCAGTTCGCGCTTCAACTGCCGGATCTCGGCATCTTTGCCGGCATCGCCCGATACCACCTTCGCGAATTGCCGCTTCCACGCATACAGCGAATGTGTGCTGACCCCGAGCCGCTGCGAAACTTCCGCTACCGGCTATCCCCGCTCGGTAATCTGCGCCACCGCATCACGCTTGAACTCATCACTGAAATTGGGCTTCCCCATCAACGCCTCCTGTCCTCATTTTTAGGAACCAAGGCGTCCAGAAATCTAGGGGCTACTCAAACCTCACCTGCCGGCTCAGCTCGGGCCAGTTGGGAGGGTAGAGCGCTTTCAGTTCCGGTCGGATCGGCATTCCAGACCAGTAGCATACAATTAGGTTCTGACGGCCTTACGCCGCCAAGTCAATTCACTGACAACATATTCATGGCTCTGGTGGAAAGCGTCGAAGCGCCCCTATGCTCCAAGTGATGTCAGTCTCTTTTCCCGATCCCGTTCGTTTGGCCGAAGCTCTCCTCTTTCAGAGCGGTGGTCCCGTATCCCGAACATCCCTAGCGCGAGCTCTGGGAGAGGACGTGGAGATCGCCCTGATCATGAGTGAGGTGGACAGACGCACCGAGGGACGAGGATTTGAACTGGTCGCGGTCGGCGACGGCTGGATGTTCCGTACCGCTCCCGATCTCGCTGAAGCCTTGAAGGCAGTGCTGGAGAAACCACCCGAACGACTCCCTCGTGCAGCACTCGAGGTGCTGTTGCTCATTGCCGCGCGCCAGCCGGTCACACGCCCCGAGATCGAAAGCTTTCGAGATGCGGCCCTGCCTCAAAAGACCCTGACGCTATTGCAGGAAAAAGGCCTCATTCGCAGCGTCGGTCGTAAGCCGGTGCCGGGCCAGCCTCAACTCTGGGCCACGACCGAAACCTTCCTTATCACCTATGGCCTGAAGTCTCTCACCGAACTGGACCCGCTCCTCGAAGGTTTGAGAGGCCCGCTATAGGCCGTTATGGGCTCTTTCTGCAGGATTTTTTGGACAACTTATCGTTTATCTAACACGTGGTAATGCCCCCTTACCACGCCTTAGAACAGGCTTGCCTTAATCGGGACGGAAGGGCAGACTCCCGCCATCGGGGGGGGGGAGGAGAAGCAGAGTGAGGGCAGGAGAATTGCCGGAATGCGGCGTAGCGTACCGGGTGCCGTCCTTTGTACCGGTCAGCACCGGGTGGCCGGTTTTCCTCGACGGCGTCACCGACCCGAAAATAACGACTCTTGTGCGGACCGAAGAACGTGCGGCGTGCGAGACCATGACGGCGCTGCACCAGTTCGACCTGCTCGTGGCCCTGGCGCCGCGCAGTCAGTATTGGCCCCATGCATGCCCTGGCGACCTCTGGGGAGGCATAGAGACTGTTCGTCAGACATTGCGTCGCATGCTGGTGATCTCACTGACCGGATTGTTCGAACCGAAACTGAAGTCAGGAGGCGGGAGCCTGCACCAAGTGATGTACCTGGCAGGTAAACCGCAGATCAGTGATCTTCTTTTGAAACGACATCAGGTCTTCGGAGACGAGCATCTCGCACAAGTAGAGAGGGCACGGGAGAGTCTGAGCGACTGGGTCGAAAGACTGGAGCAGTCTCCGTTTGCGGAATCCTTTCGTGGGTTACGAAAAATTCGTGACAAGCAGGTCGCTCATTTCGATGCAGACGCGGATGCAGCGGATGCGGTTCAGCTGCACGATGATCTGACGATGCTTATGGAAACGGCGCTCAGCATCGTTACGTCGGCCCATGTCTGGGTGCTTCAGAAAAGGCTGGATTTCGGCGAGATAAGGCGACGAAGCCGCGCTCAGGCCAGTACTGTTGCCGCAGCTGTCACGGGTCACGTAACGGCCCCTGCGCAGGACGCGGTTTCATGAGTTCTGCCAGAGAAGATTTTATCGGTCGGAAGCTTGCCGACAAGTCGCCTGACCCCGACGTCACGCCACGCTCGTCTTCGGGTGCATTGCAGCAGGCGATCGAGGCGGCGAAGGAGACTGCCCGGGCGGCCGCACACGCGCCGGAGACGCTGCGCGCCTACACGCATGACTGGCAGGATTTCTGCCGCTGGTGTCACGAGCATGGTGCTGTTTCGCTTCCGGCTGCCCCGCCGGTCGTGGCGGCCTGGCTGCACGAACTGGCGCCGCGCTACAGCCGCGCGGCGCTTTACCGTCGTCTGGCCGCGATTGGCTACGCACACCGGATGAACAATCTCGAGTGGAGCGCCGGGCATGCAGCGATCCGCGCGACGCTGCGGGCGATCGGACGGCTCCACGGTCGGCCGCAGAAACAGGCGGCAGCGCTGACCTCGAAGGAGATCCGCAAACTGGTCGCGCCGGAGAAGACCCTGACTGACCTGCGCGACCGGGCGCTGCTGCTGATCGGCTTCGCTGCGGCGTTGCGGCGCTCGGAGCTGGTGGCCCTGACCGGCGGGACGGTGCGGGTCACCGCGACCGGGCTGATCCTGACCATCGCCCGCAGCAAGACCGACCAGGAGCAGCAGGGCGAGGAGGTGGCGATCCCGCGCGGCAGACACGCCGCCACCTGTCCGGTGCTGGCCCTGGCAGCTTGGCGCGAGGCGGCGGCGCTGGACGAAAAAGGGCCGCTGTTCCGGCCGGTCAGTCGCTGGGGACAGGTCGGGCGCGACGCGCTGCATCCCGATGCGGTCAGGCGGATCCTGCTGCGCCGGGCAAAGCAGGCGGGGGTGACGGCGCCGGCGGGGGAACGTCTCAGCCCGCACGGTCTGCGGGCCGGTTTTGTGACCGAGGCGTTTCAGGCCAGTGCCCGCGACGAGCAGATCATGGCGCACACCCGGCACCGGGACCTGCGCACCATGCGTCGCTACGTGCGGCGCTCGCGGCGCGAGATCGACTCTCCCGCGCATCTTCTGGATCTCTGAGCCATGGTGAAAACCGTTACGGACCTCGTGGCGGATCTCGATACGGTCACCGACGCGCTCGAGGCGTACCGGATTCAGCTGCGGGCGCAGCCGCTGGCCCATACCTGTACCGGCGACTGCGCGCCGCCACACGGCGACGAGGCGTCGCTGCGGCTTCCCGTCCGCCCGCCCATTCCCTCACAGGCGCCGCGGCCACCCGGGCTGGGGCACAGCATGGTCGTCGAAACGCAGCCGGAAAGCGGCCGGGCCGGGGAGGGCGGCCTCATGGGCTGTGCGCAGCCCGACTGGCTGTATCACCTGCTGACGGTGGAAGGGCCGCCGGAGAGGCTGGCGCAGTTCCGCACCCGGGCGGCCGGACCGGGCCGGATCCCGTGGGCGGCGGAGGCACTGTCGGCGGACGATCTGCTCCGGCCGCTGCTGCCGCCCGGCGCCGGGAGCGAGGCCGGCCGTCTGACCGGGCTGGCGGAGGCGGTCGCCCGGGCCGCCGAACGTCTGCGGGTCCGCGATGGCGGCGTGGACTCCGTTCCGTTCGATCTGAACGCGCTGTGTCCGGTGCCGGTGGAGCTGCTCACACTCGGGCCACAGTCGCCGGACGTCGTGGCGTGGCTGTGCCGGCACTGGGGCACGTCGCGTCCGCTGCAGACGGTGGAGGCTGTGGAGGCCGGACCGGTGGCGCCGGAGACGGTGTGGACGCTCGGGTTCTGGTCGGCGGACTGGACACCCTGGGCGGCGCTGCGGACGATCGCCCGCGACTGGCCGGATCTGTGTCTGCGGATCCGCCCGTTCTATGATGTCTGACGGGTCCCCGCATCTGCAGGCACAGGACTGGGCCGGCCCGCTGGCTCTGCTGGTTGAGCAGGCCCGCAGCGGAGTGCTGGACCTGCGGCGGATGTCGCTGCTGCAGCTGATCGACCAGCTGGGCCGGATCGTGGAGGCGGGTATTCGTGCGCGTCCGCTCGCCCGCAGCGCGGACTGGCTGGTGCTGGCGGCGACGCTGCTGCAGCTGCGGTCGGCCCTGATGCTGCGGGACGGGACACCGGAACGGCAGGCGGCAACCGGACAGACGGAGGTCCTCCGCCAGCGGGCGCTGCGGCGCGAAGCGCTGGAGCAGGCCGTGGCCGCGGTCTCGCAGATCCCGCGACTGGGGGAGCAGGTGTTCGGCCGGGACGGGGAGGGGGAGCCTCACCGGGCTGAAGCCGCGCTGCTGCAGACCGATCTGCTCGACGCCTGCCTCGCGCTGCTGCGGCGACGTCTGAGGCTGCAGCCGGTGCGTCCGGCCCTGCCGCAGCGTTTCTCGTGCTTCACCGTCAGCCAAGCCCTGGCGTGGTGGCGTCAGCATCTGGGGGAAGAGGGCAGGGGGCTGTACCGGCTGGAGGACGGGCTGGTGAAAAGTGAAGGCATCCGGCCAGAAGATCGCGAGGCGTCGCTGCAGCGCAACGCGGCAAAAGCGGCACATTTCCTCGCCGCGCTGGAACTCGGAAAGCAGGGCGCCGTCACCCTGTCTCAGGACATACAGTTCGGAACCGTAGAACTCGCACGCAGGGAAGAACGAGCCGCTCCGGCCGGTGTGTGATGTCTGATGGGCATCTCTTATGGGACGTGTGTCCTAATCGAAACATTCTTCAGGGTCATATCCGGCACGATTGGACTTGCTACGGTTATGTGCCGGTATGTGATCCTGTTAGGCGGCTTTAGCCTCGAAAGCGAGAGGACTGATGTTGCCGAGATATGAATGGCGCCGTCGCGGGTTGTAGAAGCCGTTGACGTACTGGAAGATGGCTGCGGCTGCCTGCCGCCGTGTGGGCCATGTCTGTCGCCAGAGCAACTCGGCCTTCAGGCTCTTGAAGAAGGTCTCCACGGCGGCATTGTCGAAGCAGTTTCCCCTGCCGGACATGGATGGCATCATCCTGCATTCCGTCAGTTTCTTCTGGAAATCGTGTGAGCAATATTGGCTGCCACGATCAGAGTGGAAAATGCAGCCGGGCGCCGGGCGCCGGGTCACGCAGTCGCACCGCCATATCCAGGGCACGGATGGCCAGATCCTTTTTCATCCGGTCGCTTACGGCCCACCCAATCACACGACGACTGAACAGATCGATGACGACAGCGAGGTAGAGCCAGCCCTCGGCAGTCCAGATATAGCTGATATCACCTGCCCATTTTCGGTTGGGTGCGTTGGCCAGAAAGTCGCCGTCCAGAACATTGGCTGCAACACCAAGGGAATGACGGCTGTCAGTTGTGACCCTGTGGCGACGGGTGCGCACTGGGCGGATCCCGTTAAGTTTCATCAGCCGCCCCACACGATGTTCGCCGACATCGACGCGGAAATCTCACAGAAGGGTTGTACATCGGGTTAGATTATGAAAAAGTCTGTTTTGCACAAAAGAAATTTTCGTAAGCTATAAGAAAACCCGATGCAGACAGAGTGTAGCGCAGGCGCGTATGAGTTTCCAGCCTCCTGTGGACGGCGTGTTGTGGCCCGTTTTGACGGGGGTCGCATGAGTTCGGATGGGGGCGTC
>NZ_WOTA01000061.1 GCF_011516825.1 Acetobacter oeni
TCAGTGTCTGGATCACCAGGATTTTGAACATCAGCACCGGATCAAACGGCGGACGCCCGCCTTTGCTTCCGCCCGAATACGCCAGAGCATTTTTCCAGGTCAGGCCGGAACACCTCAAAATCCACAGTCCGGAAAAATGCTTCGAGTTGATCGCCCAGCCTGCTCAGGCGAGACAGGCGCTCTTCAACATCAAAGAAACCAAGCAGCTTCATTCCATCCCCCCAATCACGATACGAGAGATGGAATCACAGAAAGCCGTTCAAAACCAGAAGGTTTTTCGAACCCTCCACGTTATGTGGCGCTTCCCGCGATTATGAAGGCGAAGAAAAAGCCGCTTGAAGAATTGTCGCTTGAAGAACTCGGTGTGGATACACGTCCACATCTGACCGTGCTCAGCACGGCCGAGCCGCGGCAGCGTCAGGCGGGGGTGAAAGTGCACTCAGTGGATGAACTGGTCTCGAAGCTGAAAAATGAAGCGGGAGTAATCTGATGTCCGTTCTTGTTCTGGCCGAAGTTCATGATGGCCATCTGCTGACTGATCTGCTGGCGCGCACACTTCTGCTGTGGCGTCGCTGGGTAATGCGGACGTTCTGGTGACCGGTGAGAATTGCGCCGGGGTTGCTGAGGAAGCGACGAAGCTGGCTGGGGTCTCGAAGGTGCTTCTGGCGGATGATTCCTCGCTGGCCCATGGTCTGGCTGAGCCACTGGCAGGGCTGATCCGTGACCTTGCCGGGGATTATACGCATATTGCGGCCGGGGCGACAGCGCTTTCGCGGAATGTGTTGCCAAGAGCGGCGATGTTGCTGGAGGCGATGGTTTTGTCCGATGTAACGGCCATAAAGGACGCCGATACATTTGAGCGCCTGGTTTATGCAGGCAATGCGATCCAGACGGTTCGTTCAGTTGATCCGATAAAGTTTTTTACCGTCAGAACGGCTGGTTTTTCATCGGTCGGGGCAGGTGGTGGTGCTTCGGTCGTGTCTGTCAGTGTTCCGTCTGATCCGGGGCTTTCGGCATGGGTGGAGGACAAGACGATTACTTCTGAAAGGCCTGATCTGACATCGGCAAAAATTGTTGTATCCGGCGGTCGCGGTCTGGGGTCGGGAGAGAATTTTGATCAGATTACTGCGCTTGCCGATAAGCTGGATGCGGCGGTCGGAGCCAGTCGTGCGGCTGTTGACGCGGGGTATGCGCCGAATGACTGGCAGGTCGGGCAGACTGGTAAGATTGTGGCACCGGATCTCTATATTGCGATTGGCATTTCAGGCGCGATTCAGCATCTGGCGGGGATGAAGGATTCGCGTGTTATCGTTGCCATCAATAAGGATGAGGATGCGCCGATTTTTCAGGTCGCGGATTACGGTCTGGTTGGTGATTTTTTTAAAATTCTTCCGGAGCTTACGGAGAAGGTCTGAAACAGTGAGGCGTGCCCGGCGTAGTCTTTACGCCGCTATGCGCTTTACGGGCCGGCAGGAAATATTCTTCACATACACGGGAACATCTGCCGGCAGAATTGACGGGATGCTCATAACGCCCTATCGGGTTACTTAATAGGGATCGGCCTGAGACAAAAGCTGCGGTAACATCTGCAGGCGGGTCAGATTCTCAAACCTGGTCAATAAAAAAAAGAAAGATAGCCAGATGAGACACAGAGTCAGAACAGAAAAATGATGGTCACCGGCTGAGCCGACTGAGCCTTTGCGGCCGGGCTTTATCCGCAGTGCTTCAGTGTACGACGGTTTTATTCACATAACGGCGTAATCGGCTGGCGGACCTGTGTGTTCTGCTGTCGGGGACTCCGGAATATTCCGGTTACCGTTGCCATGAAAAATATCTCTTTACAGAGAATGATGAGTTGTATGCTCATTATCTTCTTTTTTTCTATATGGATGCAGACCGCTATAGCGGCGGATCAGGTCGATGGTGAGTCAGCTACCACGACACGCGTGGTGAAGGTTAAGCCCGGCCCGAGCTTCTGGGATGAAGGCAGCGTCACGCAATTTATGGAGCGTGATAATGCAGCCTCATCCTCCCAGCAGAGAGAGAGGACCGGTATGGCTGCCAGTGCACTGGGTTCCGCATGGCCGGAAGTGCGGGTTGTTCCAAAGGATGACCGTATTCTTGGTACAATCGGGGGGCTGAGGACGAGAATGGAGGAGCATGGGTTCTCCTTTACTCTGACATATCTGAATGAAAGCCTTGGTGATGTCGCCGGAGGCAGAAAAAAAGGCTTTACCTACACGCATCAGGTCGTGATGGGAGCTGATATCGATCTTGAAAAAATGTTTCGCTGGAAAGGACTGTCCTTCCACATGCTTGGCATTCAGCGTGCCGGGCGTAATGTGGCGACTGATTATATGGGTGTCACGTCGCTGATCCAGCCACAGGAAGATTACGGTGCGGGTGGCAACGTTCTTTACAAGCTTGTCTATATGTATTTCGAGCAGTCGCTTTTCAATAAAAAGCTTGTCATCGACTTCGGGCGGATGCCGGCGAATATGAAATTCGGCACGTCCTATCTCGGATGTTACGCGCTGAACATGATTACCTGCGCTCATCCGTCGGGGCTTTCCAACGTAACCAAGTGGCGCTCCTGGCCATTCTCGCAGTGGGGGATTATGGCCCGCGTGAACCCTGGCTATCATCTTTATGCCCAGGCGGGGCTTTATGAGGTGTCACCAACCGAGGGCGGTCGGGCGGGGTTTGATTTTTCTTTTGTTCAGCAGGGCTTTGTTGTTCCGATGGAAATTGGCTGGGAGCCTTCTTTCGGGAAAGGGAAGTTCACCGGTCACTATAAACTGGGCGGTTATATCGACACGTCCGACCATGCTGATCCGTTTACATCGACGGATGGTCGTCCGAAACTGATATCGAAACTGCCGGGCAGGATCGAAAGGCAGCGCGGGGCCTGGTATGTCGGTGCCGATCAGATGGTGTACCGCTATGGGCCGGCGGCGAATCAGGGTATCATGCTTTATAGTCTGGCGGGCTTCAATATGGGGGCATCGCTTCCCAATCAGAGCCAGTATACGCTCGGTATTATCTCCCAGGGCATGTTCCCGGGAAGAATAACGGATGCGATATCGTTTTTCTGGACACGTCAGACGGTGAATCACAAAATCACGCGGCAGCAGGAAATGCAGGCTGATATGGGGGTGCCACTTCTCAATGGAGTGGCGGCGCCGCAGACAAATTTTCAGGTTCTTGAACTGACCTACACTTCATTCATCAGTTCCGGGATCAAGCTGTTGCCTGATCTGCAATATATAATTCATCCCGATGCAAACCACGTTTATCCGAATGCTCTTCTCGCGGGCTTCCGGCTTCTGGCCCAGTTCTGAAGGATATGGAAAACGTGGCTGGTTTATCTGGTGAAAAGAGGAACGGGATGTTTTCAGGACGGCAGCAGACTCATATCGTGATTGCCTGCTTCGGCGGCTGGACGATGGATGCGTTTGATTTCTTCATTACTGCGTTTGCACTAAGCGGGATTGCCCGTGATTTCTCCACCGATCTGACGACTATGACATGGGCAATGTCTCTGCCGTTGGCGACACGGATTTTCGGCGCGCTGAGTGTCGGCTGGCTGGCTGACAAATTTGGCCGCAGGCGCGTGCTGGTCGGCAACATGATTGCGTTTGTGTTGTGCGAAACCGGTGTCTGTCTGGCTCCGTCTCTTTCTGTCTTTCTCCTTTTTCGTGCGCTGTTCGGGCTGGTGATGGGAGGAGAGTGGGGGGTGTGCACATCCTATGCGATGGAGAGCATCCCTCTTTCAAAAAGAGGTTTTGTATCCGGTCTTTTGCAGTCCGGATATCCTGTTGGCTATCTTTTCGCGGCTGTTCTCTATGGTCTGATTTATGAATCTGCCGGCTGGCGGGGTATGTATCTGGTGAGCATAGGTGTTGCGCTCTGTGTCACCATTCTGCGGATGATGCTGCCGGACTACAGAATGGATGGTGAAAAGAAGGCAGCAGAATCTGTGTCTTTCCGGGAGAGTATGGCCGGGCAATGGGTGCTTCTGGGATTTGCCGTTCTGTTTATGAGCGCAGGGGCGACCTTCAGTCATGCGACTCAGGATCTGTATCCGACGATGCTGCGGGCGGAGCGGGGAATGACGGTGCATGAGGTTGCTCTGGTGGCTGTCGCTTACAACATGGCAGCTGTGGCGGGTTGTCTGTGTGGCGGTTCGCTCTCACAGCGCTACGGACGCCGGAAGACGATTATTACTTCTGCAGCAGCGATCTTTTTGATTCTGCCGTTCTGGGCAATGGCGTCCGGGCTGTTGGCGAGCCTGCTGTCGGCTGTGGTCATGCAGTTTCTTGTCATGTGTGTTTACGGGGTGATGCCCGCTTATCTCAACGAGCTTGCTCCGGCGGCCATCCGCAGCACGTTTTCCGGTTTTGTCTATCAGATCGGTTTTCTCCTCACATCCGCAAATGCGACGGTTCAGGCGTGGCTCGCCACGCATCAGGGCTGGTCGTACAGCACTGTTCTGGCCCTGACGGTGGCTGTCAGTCTGGTGCTCTTTATTTCTCTGATCGTGAAAGGGCAGGAAACAGTCAGGATTGCGGAGCGTTCCGTCTTATAACGTCATGAAAAGCTGTTAAGGCATCACGAAATATAGCGCTGGTCGTAGTTCTGGTGTGAGATCGTAAAATAACCTTTCCCCATAAAAACGGGTGCCGCGGCATCCCTGGAAAAAGAAAACGGAGGGCGTTATGAACGGAAAATATCGCTGGATGATATGCGGTCTGCTTTTTGCCGCTACCACGATCAACTACGTTGACCGGCAGGTTCTCAGTTTGCTGAAGCCTTTGCTTGAACAGAAATTTGGCTGGTCGGAAAAAGATTACAGTTATCTGGTGATTGTTTTTCAGGCCTGTTACGCGATTGGTTTTCTTTCCTGCGGTAAAGTGATTGATAAGATCGGCACGCGTCTTGGTTATGCGTTCTGCATGCTGGTCTGGAGTCTGGCTTCCATTGGGCATGCTGTTGTGGGCGGGACGATCAGTTTTGGTGTTGTCCGGGGATTGCTGGGGTTTGGAGAGTCGGGGAACTTTCCTTCCGCGCTCAAGGCTGTTTCAGAGTGGTTTCCGGCGAAGGAGCGTTCTCTGGCAGTAGGTGTCGTTACGGCGGGTACCAGTATCGGGGCGATCATGGCGCCGGCAACGGTTCCGTGGCTGGCACTGACGTATGGGTGGCAGGCGGCTTTCATTATTACGGGTTTATCCGGTTTTATCTGGCTGGCGGTCTGGCTGCGTGTGTATCGGCCGCCGGAGGAGACGCGGGGGCTTTCCGCGGACGAGTTGCACTATATTCGTCAGAGTCCGGCAGGGGGTGAGGTGCCGGCGTTTAAGGGGCGCTGGATTGATCTGCTGAAGATGAAGGAAACATGGGCTTTTGCGGTTGGAAAGTTCATGACTGATCCGATCTGGTTTTTTATTCTGTTCTGGCTGCCGTCCTATTTCGCGGATCGTTATCATCTTGATTTGCAGCGTCTCGGTTTTCCTCTGATGGTTGTTTACTGCTCGACTTCGGTCGGGAGCGTTGGCGGCGGCTGGATCTCGTCGTTTCTGATCGGGCGGGGCTGGAAAGTTGCCTCGGCGAGGCGGCTGACTATGCTGATTATGGCGCTTCTGGTCGTGCCACTTTCGTTGTCCGCTCAGGTTGATTCGATGTGGCTGATGGTTGCTCTCCTGAGTGTGGCTGCGGGCGCACATCAGGGCTGGTCGGCGAATATCTATTCTATCCCTGCGGATTATTTTCCTAAGGAGATGATAGCTTCTGTTCAGGGAATTGGCGGAATGGCGGGGTCCGTTGGGGGGATTCTTTTCCCCGTCGGGATCGGAATCGTGCTGGACCATTATCGTCATATTAACAGCATTACGACGGGGTATTACCTTCTGTTTATCGTGTGCAGCAGTGCTTACGTTCTGGCGTGGTGTGTGATCCAGCTTCTGCTCAGAAAGCAGTCCGGAAAGGTAGCGGTTGCGGCGCCGATGATGGATACGCATCCGGTGTGATAGGGGTGCGTTCGGGGTTGTTGTTCCGCGTGAAGTGAAAAAGCATGCCGGAATCGCAAAGGAGGCGCTGGAACGGGTCTGCCCGGGAATGTGGCCCGTTCTATGGCGGTGCATCTTCGCTGGTTGCTTTATGGCTCCGCTGGTCTCTTCCTGTTTTCATTGTTTCGACCTAAAAATGGAAAACATCATTTCAATGTCTTCCGGATACAAGGATTGCGACAATGGAAAACAACGGGTGTGGCAGCGCCGTTATATCGGATCATCTGATCGCGGATGAGCGGGATAAGCGCGTCTTCTGGCGAGACTGTATGATGGTCGTCTGCCTCCCGCGCAGCAGGTCGCAGTTTTTCGTCACCTGAAAGATATGCTTCCGGTCCGTCGGGTTGCTGGCAGTGGTCAGCCTTCGGCTCTGGTGTCTGCGCCGGAGATGCGGGATCGTCTTCTTGGCATGAAGATCCCGCATGGTGACACGACGTGTGATCTTTATGATTATCTGTCGTTTAACCGCGTCGCCGGTTTGCTGGTGATGAAAGACAACCGGATTGTTCTGGAGCATTACGATCTCGGGATCGGACCGGACATCACTCTGGCCGTCCATGTCGATTGCGAAGTCTGTTAGCAGCACGCTGATTGGTATTGCGATTGCGGAGTGGCTGATTGGCAGTCTGGAAGATCCTGTGGAACGTTATCTTCCGCGTCTGGCGACGGGGGTTTATGCCGGGGTGACGATCCGCAATATTCTGCAGATGACATCGGGTGTTGCGTGGAATGAGACTTACACTGACCCGGCCTCCGACCGGCAGCGGTTACTGGCCTGTCAGTCTGCTCAGCAGCCGGGCGCCATTCTGGATCTGATGGTGGGGCTGACGCGTAAGGCGGGGCACGGCGGAAAATGGACCTACAGCACGGGCGAAACCTGTGTGATGGGCTATCTTCTGCATGCTGCGAGCGGGCGTACGCTGTCGGACTATCTTTCTGAGAAACTCTGGCGTCCTCTTTTAGTATGCAGCAGGATGCTTACTGGTGGCTGGACGGGGTTGAGACGGCGATTACCGGGCTGAACGCGACTTTGCGGGATTTTGCCCGTTTCGGTCAGTTTATTCTGAATGATGGGAAAATCGACGGGCTTTCCGTTCTTCCTGAGGGGTGGGTGAGGGAGGCGGGACGTTCACTGACACTGGTGGACGGAACGCAGGCTGCTTACGGTTATATGTGGTGGCCGGAACCTGATGGTGCGGGTCATTTTTCGGATGGTGATTTTGCCGCGTATGGTATTTTTGGTCAGAGGCTGCATATCAGTCCGAAGCATGGGTTTCTGATTGCGGAGCTCTGCGCCCGTTCGAAGCCGAAAGCGGATGATTCGGTTGACGGGCTGGCTTTCGCGCGGGCCGCTGTTGAGGCACTGGAAGCCTGAAGTTTCATGCCTGAGGGGCAGATTTTGATCTGACAGAACTTTGCCCCGGAGCCCGGCAGGGATCACTGGCCTCTGCAACCCGATCTGTTTCAACGAGAGGGTTTCCAGAGGCTTGTGACCTCTGACGGTTCAGCGGTTCAGCAGGCTGTTGTGGCGGCTGTAGCTGAAATAGGCTCAGGACCTGTTAATCTGTTGCAATGAGCGGCCATCAGTGATTCACAGGATTACCAAAGGAGGTGAGCCTGTGAGTGATCTGTTTTTGCTGTCCGAGCGTCAGATGGAGTTGATCAGGCCGTATTTTCCGCTGGCGCACGGCGTTCCCCGTGTGGATGATCGCCGTGTTCTGAGCGGGATCGTTTACGTCATCCGGAACGGGCTTCAGTGGAAAGATGCTCCGAAAGCGTATGGCCCGCACAAGACCTTATACAATCGTTTC
>NZ_WOTA01000062.1 GCF_011516825.1 Acetobacter oeni
TGCGCTCGGGTGATTTCAGTCCAGGCCATCTTGATCTCATCAGGTTCTCGCAAACCCATGAATCATAACCTGCTGAAATCACTCAACTCATTTTCGGTCAGACACTCAGACCTGAAACCGTTCCGTCCCGGACAGTCCAAGCCGGGGATTTCAGTTCGCGCTGATCCAAATCCGAAGGACACGTCATCCAATGGACAGACCCGGCTTCGAATTGCAGGCCTGTTACGGGCAAAGCGACGCGGCTTACATCAACACGGCTGAATATCATTTAGACAGGGCATAATTCTGGAGTGAAAGTAGATAGATTGTATTTTCTTTGAAATAATCCTCAAATTGGTGCTGGATGAGATCGTTGCTGCCTGAACGGGGTTATGTACAAACCGCGCGATGGTGAAAGGTGAAAAATGGAACCGGAAGACGGGCGCATCCGAGGAAGACCGTTCGTCGCAACATCCTGATTTTTCAGAACGTGGCGTATTTCCAGTTCTGCTGAATTTTCGAGTTCGACGGACAGATAATGCTGACGCCAATCCAGCGCCAGTTCTGTCTCGCCCATACGCTGGACATAGTGAAATCTGACATCATTTTGCATGGTAATCTGATGGCCGGCCAAAGCCATCATTGCAACTCCGGCGACAACGGCCGCACCGTGCCCGATCCGTCTGAACAGATGATCAGGAATATGGTGCAGCCAAGCCTTCATGGCGGCGGAAGAGACAAGTGCAGCAATCGCCACCGCGACACCGGCCATCAGGGTCACCTGGTCGATCAATCCGTAAACCGTGTAAAGGACTACTTTCACGAGGTGGAGCAGGATGTCGTTGGCGGCGCGCGTTGCGACGATCTCTTCCTTGCGCAGTCCAAGACGATGATAAAAGCCGTTGAAGAGCAACCCGACGGCACCGGTGAACCCCGAAATAAAACCGGCAAGAGCGCCGACGACGGGGAGCCACGTCATGCCATCGGCTTCCGGATCTTTCCTGTCTCTTTTCTGGTGACGAAGCACGAGCGGCAGATTGCCGAGCAGGAAAAGGCCAAGAAGAAAATCCAGATAGGCAGGCTGGATCTGTTTGAGGAGCACGATACCACCCCATGCTGCGGGCAATGCCAGAGGGACGAAACGCAGCACGATCTGCCAGCGGATGGCTTTGAAAAAGAGGGCTATACGAGACAGGGAACTGACGGCCGTGCCGATCGAGAGCGCCGCGGGCACATGGTCGGCGGCGAGTATCAGGCCGAGTACCGGAATCACGATCAGCCCTGCTCCCCCGCCCGAGACGGCACTGAGGGCGAACGCGACCGCTGAAATGATGAATAGCGCAATAAATCCGAACACCATACCTGACGCCTCCTAATTCCTTCACCTCATCGCCTGCTATGGGGTGCCTTTGTCGCTGAACAACCGGAGCGGCTAGACGACAAAAAATCGAATTATTTTCGTCTCCAGACATCCTGGAGCCATATGCCGAACATAATAACACCAATAAAAAATCGACTCATCATTGTTGTTTTCTCGAATCTGATCCGAAAATATTAATACAATTCGACAATTTCCTAAGTGTATCGCATTCACCACTCAGAATAACTGTTTGTTCTGTTAATAATTCCCAACTTTTGCGACTTTATCTTGCCCGTGGCCCTGATTTCAATGAGGGTGACGGACCGATCCTGGTGAGAAACCCCGACATGCTGAATTGAAACGCCCACCCATATGACGGATTGGTTCATATCCAGACCGGTCGCCACGATCCAGCTGACCCTTTCGCTCTGCCTGCTCGGAATCATGGGATACCTCTCGCTTCCGGTGTCCGATCTGCCGAACATCGACTTTCCCGTCATTCAGGTGCAGGCGCTGCAACCCGGCGGAACGCCGGAACAGATTGCGCGCTCGATTGCCGAACCCCTCGAACGCCATCTCGGCACCATCGCCGGGCTTGAGGAAATGACCTCCCAGTCCAGTAGCGGCATGCTACGTGTAACACTTCAGTTCGCGCTTTCGCGCGATATCAATGGAGCAGCCCGTGACGTCGCGGCGGCCATTCAGGCGGCCCGAGTTGATCTACCCACGACGCTTCGCCAGAACCCAACTTACTCCAAGGCGAATCCGAATGATCCCCCAGCACTGATCCTGGCCCTGACCTCCGACACACGCACCTTGCCGGAGCTTTATGATCAGGCCACCAACAGGCTCCTGCCACGCATCTCACAGATCCGCGGCGTGGGGCTGGTACAGATCAGCGGTAGCGCCCTGCCTGCCGTGCGTGTCGAAATTAATCCGCTGGTCCTGTACAAATACGGGCTGGGCTTCGAGGATATCCGCGCTGCACTGGCATCCGCTAACGCCCACACTCCAAAGGGCTTTATCGATACCAGTGGTCGGCGCATGCAGCTCGAGACCAACGACCAGGTGCATCACGCGGCCGACTACCAGCAACTGGTGGTCGGCTGGCGCAATGGCCGCCCCATTCATCTGACGGATGTGGCCGAAATCGTCGATGGAGTGGAGGATGTCCGCAATGCCGGCTATTATGACGGCAAGCCGGCCATTATCGCGCAGGTCTATATGCAAGCCGGCGCAAATGTGGTCGCCGCCATGGACCAGTTCCACCGCGATCATGACAGCCTTACGGGTGGTCTGGTTTCTGGCGTGGATCTCGCTGTGGTGATGGACCGTTCAATCGTCATCCGCGCCTCCCTCGTCGACACCCAAACGACACTCGGCCTCTCCGTCGTTCTGGTGATCGCAATTGTCCTGCTGTTCCTCGGTTCCCCGCGCATCGTTCTGGTCCCTGCCATCGTCATTCCGGCGTCCCTCCTCGGCACACTCGGTTTCCTGTGGCTCCTTGGCTACGGTCTCGACAACATGTCCCTGATGGCCCTCACGATCTCGACCGGTTTCGTGGTCGATGACGCCATCGTGGTCGCCGAGAATATCGCCCGTTACGCCCAACAGGGCATGCCGTCCTTTGAGGCGGCACGACGCGGTGCGCGCGAGGTGCGCTTTACGATCGTCTCGATCACGGCGTCGCTCATCGTCGTATTTCTGCCGATCCTGCTGATGGGGGGATTGACCGGGCGCCTGTTTCACGAGTTCGCCATCACCGTCTCACTAACGCTGGTCGTATCTGCGGCGCTCTCACTGAGTCTGACGCCCATGCTCTGTGCCAGACTGGAAACGCATGCCGCCAATAATACCTTCACATGCGCTTTGGAGAATTGGCATGCTCGTATGCTGCGCATCTATCAATTCACCCTCGCGATCGCGCTAAACTACCGGGCTATAATCCTGCTCTCACTACCTCTTGCGCTCCTGATCACTGTGGCACTCTATCATTACCTTCCCCAGAGCCTGTTTCCTGATGAAGATACAGGAATGCTTCTTGGCCGGGTGATCGGAGATGAGACAATATCCTTTCAGGCAATGGAACGGGATATGAAGACGGTTCAGGGCCTGCTCCTGCAGGATCCGGATGTTGCTGATGTCGCCGGTTTCCTTGGTGGCCGGGGATCGTCCAACCAGGGAAACATCTTCATCCGCCTGACGGACAAAGCAGTGCGGAAGGATACTGTGGCCACGACCATCAGAAGGCTCGCTCAACGGACCCGTGTCCTGAAAGATGCCAAGTTCTTCGCGCTCCAGCGTGGTGCCATCCGGATCGGGGCGCGTCCGAGCAACGCGGCCTATCAATACAGCCTGCAAGGAGACGATCCGCAGGAGCTTTATGACTACACCCAGCGTCTCGTGATACGGTTGAAGCAGGAGAAAATGCTGATGGATGTGTCATCAGACGTTCTACTGGGTGGCGACAGTATGGATGTGCAGATCCAGCGCGACACGGCGGCCCGCGTCCAGATCACGCCACAACTGGTCAGCAACGTCCTGTATGACGCCTATGGCCAGCGGGCCGCGTCCGTCATTTATAATTCGCTCAATCAATATCGCGTTGTGATGGAAGTCGCTCCGAGCTTCTGGCAGTCGCCAGAATCACTCAGGCAGACATGGATCAGCACGTCTGGCGGAAGTCCCAGGGGCGGATCACGGTCCAATCTCATCCGGGTGCGGCTGCCGATGAGTGCAACGGTGACGACAAACGATAGCAGCACGCAGAGCGTTACCAACCAGATTGCCAACAGCCTGGCTGGGGGTGCTTCCGCATCTTCGGGGGCGGCCGTGTCGACGGCTCGTGAAACCATGATCCCCCTCTCGGTGGTCGCGACCCGCCAGCCGAACAAAACAGCTCTTGCCGTCAATCACGAAGGTCAGGCGACCGCTGCGACAATCTCCTTCAATCTTCCGCCCGGCGTCTCGCTAAATCAGGCGATGAACGCTTTTGACCGCGTTGTTGCCGAAGCCAGACTTTCTTCGTCGATTCAGGGCGCCTACGCGGGCAATGCTGCTCAACTTCGTAGCTCGGCCAGTAGCGAACCCCTGCTGATCGCGGGTGCAGTTTTCGGGATCTATATCATCCTGGGCATCCTCTACGAGAGCTATGTTCATCCGCTCACCGTGTTGTCTACGTTACCATCGGCAGGTGTTGGCGCGATGCTGGGTCTTTGGGTGTTCGGGGAGGAATTCTCTCTTATGGCCATGATCGGGCTGCTCCTGCTTGTCGGCATCGTCAAGAAGAACGCCATCATGCTGATCGATTTTGCCATAGAGGCCGAAAGAATGGGCTACAGCGCCGAGGAGGCCATCCGCCAGGCCTGCGCGCTGCGGTTCCGTCCCATCATGATGACCACATTCGCGGCGGCGTTCGGGGCTCTCCCGCTGGTGTTCGGTCATGGTTATGGTGCCGAACTTCGTTTACCCCTCGGCATCACGATCCTTGGTGGTCTTGCCATCAGTCAGGCTCTTACACTTTACACGACCCCGGTCCTCTATCTGGCGCTGGACAGGTTTTCTTCCGGTCGTCAGCACTCCGACACCAGACGCCATGTGGCAACGGAGGTCAGCCGGTGACAGACAATTCCCATAAAGCAACGCCACGCGTTCTGCTGGTCGAGGATGACCTGGACACGGCGACTTATATCGAGCGATCGCCCGTACTGGCGCATGTTGCCATCACGGTCGTTGCAGACGGCACGCAGGGCCAGAGTCTGGCTTTCAACGAATCATGGGACTGCATCATTCTCGATCGCAGGCTTCCCGGGCTGGATGGACTGAGTATCCTGCAGGCTATGCGCGCGGCCGATATCCAGACCCCAGTTCTGTTTCTGACGACCATGGATGGTGTCAGCGACCGCGTGACAGGCTTGAGGCGCGGCGCTGACGATTACCTCGTCAAGCCTTTTTCGGTGATCGAGCTTTCCGCAAGGCTTGACGCCCTGCTGCGTCGTACGGGGTCTCATCCTCAGGAAACACGTCTGATCTTCGCCGATGTCGAATTGGATCTTTTGCAAAGGGAAGTTTATCGCGCGGGACAAAAACTCTATATTCAGTCACAGGAACTGAATCTTTTGGAATATTTCATGCGTCGCCCTTTTGTCGTGGTCACGCGGGAAATGCTGCTTCAGGCCGTGTGGGACATCGATTTTCCCATCCGGACCAATCTTGTCGAAACACATATCAGCCGACTGCGTGAACGCCTTGGTCGAGACGCACCCCCTTTGATCCATACGGTCAGAGGACAGGGTTACGTGTTGCGGCGCTCCTGACGTCATGCCTTTATCCCGGACGCTAACCTCCCAGATATCGTCACGACGGCTGTCGGTTTTCCGCAGTTCGTCATTTCGCATTGTCGGCCTGTTTGCCGCCTGTTTTCTCGTCAGCGGACTGATGGTCATGGCGCTGTCAGGCTACCATAGCCAGAAGCTACTTTCGCAACAGCTCACGCGTACCGTTGCAAATGAACGGGACGAGACCTTGTCGGAAGCCCACGGCCAGAATGTGACCCTTCTGCATCCTGTCGTGAGCGAACTCGTCCAGAACGAGCCGGGATTTTATTATCTGCTACAGGATGCTGAGGAACATGTTGTCACCGGCAATATGTTCCACCTGCGACCGGTTGCAGGGTGGAGGTGGCTGTCATGGACACACCGCACAGTGCGTCCCGACCGACATCCTGTGATCGGATATGGCACGGTTCTGAGTGACGGCGGTTATTTCTTTGTTGGCATCGACGCCACGCCTCTCCAGTCCCTGCGTCGCGATCTCTGGCTGAGCCTGGCGTGGAGCAGCGTCGCCTTTCTCCTGATCGGTCTTGGTGGCGGTTTTATCCTTAGCCGTCTTGTGCTTGGCAAAATCGAAAGCGTTAGCCTGACCGCGCGTGAGATCATGCAAGGCGATATTTCACGCAGGCTTGTCCTCAACGGGACCGGAGATGAGTTCGATCATCTCTCCGGCAGCCTGAATGCGATACTCGACCGGAATGAGATTCTGATCACCAGTGTCCGTCAGGTGTCGGACGATATCGCCCATGACATGCGACGGCCTCTGGCGCGTCTGGGGCAGCATCTCGACGAAGCCATGGAGACGCCTCAGTCTGACAGGCGGGATGTCGCGCTGGAGCGAGCAAAAGACGATCTTCATAACGCACTCGAGATTTTTTCTTCTCTCCTGAGACTTACTCAGATTGAAGCCGGAGATCGCATTCCGGATAGCCAGACGCTCCCGGTCGTCGAACTGTTCGAGACGATTAACGCGTCCTATCTGGCGGTTACCGAAGATCATGCACAGACTCTTGTCGTGTCCATACCGCCACCGGACATGGTGATCGAGGGTAGCCGTGTTCTGCTGGCTCAGATGCTGTCCAATCTGGTCGAAAACGCCATCAATCATTCTTCTTCGGGAACAACAATCACCTTGTCCGCCAATCAAGGTGAAGCGGGGGCGGTTCTTGTAGTAGCGGATACGGGACCTGGTATCCTCGCTGCTGATCGCGAAAGGGTTTTCGAGAAAATGGTGCGGCTCGATGCAAGCCGTAACGTACCCGGCACCGGACTGGGACTGAGCATGGTGCGAGCTAGAGCATAATCTGACCTGACGGAGTCGTTTTGGGATTCCCGTTGGGCTGGAAATCTGATTCATGCTTTCTGCCGGACGGGAGGCTGGCATGCATGACCCGAGCCCTGTC
>NZ_WOTA01000064.1 GCF_011516825.1 Acetobacter oeni
AGGGCATCAGACACCCAGCGCAGCGAGCGCCTGCGCCTCGGTCATCGTCGGGATGGTAGCAGCGCGCGCGCCGGACACACCGATCAGGCCCTCGAACACGCTGATGATCGTCTTGAGTGCTGAGAGCGCCGTCTGCGCATCGGTTTGCACCGCGGAAGACAGCTTAGATCCGCCGCCGGAAATCCCTGCCGCGATGGCCGTATCGACCGTGTTCAGATCGGAAAGGATGCTGTCCACGCGGGTTTTCCAGGTCGCATCATCGTAGCTGATCGTCAGCGTGGTTCCGGCAGCATCCGAGAACGCGGACAGCGCACCGGACAGCGCCACTTCCGCAGCGGTAATGGCGGTCATGTAAGGTGCGAGGGCAGGATACGCGGCGAGGAACCCGGCAACGGTCGCAGCGGCGTTCAGGCCGGCCTGCCCGTAATCCTTCACTTTCGTCACATTCAGCGTGATCGTGGTGACGCCGTTCGTCGTGGTGGCCGTGCAGGCGGCGAGGCCGGCAATGCCTGCGAGGGCAGTAGCGTTACGGAGAAAGTTGCGGCGAGAGAAAGTAGTCATGCTGTTTTCCCATAAAAAAAGCCGCCCCGGATGGAGCGGCTTGTGAAAGACATCTGCTTCGGACGCTGGCTATGCGTCATGAATTCGCCAATTTAATTCCAATATTTTTGTATAAAATTATATATTCCTTGTATTTTTATACAATTCCAAAACTATACATATTTTTCGACGTAAATACCAGGGCTCCAGTGATCGAGATCAATTCCCACCCATTTTGTTTCACATATTAACGCACCGTACTGAAATATGTCGCAAATGCGGCACAGCGCAGTGGGGCTGCTGGAACCCGAAAGGTCCCCACCAGGAATGATAATTCGTCAATTAGCAGATATTGCAGACCACTTTCTCAAGATGGGAGATCGGCAAAAAGCCAGCGAAGTTATTGATATTCTATATCGCGTCAGCGACCTCCTTTCAGCCAGAAAAGAGTCCCCGGCTTCGTCTGGTCCGGAGGCAGCCCCAACGCCGCCGCCGCATCATCGCGCGGCAGACTCACGGGCGCCATGATTGCCTTCCTTCCAGGCTGATACGCGTTTGCGTTCCACCCCCGGGACTGCGCGATGGCGGACACGATCTGATACACCAGAGTCCACCTGCTCCCGGCGTCAGGCGGCTTCCAGAACCGCATAATCAGAGCGCAGGACGCAATCGCGAACGTCACGATGGTCGCTGCAGTCCCGAGGTATTCCGTCGGGATCAGCGACAGGACATCACTGAGAATAGTGTCTGAGTTCATAAGAGCACCCATAAAAAAAGCCGCCCTACGGGGGCGGCTTTCATACAACACAGTTATAACACGGTAACGACGAATATTTTATTATCGCAGGAAGTTTGGTTATGTTCTAATTTTTTGAGGTGATAAGACCGCCGGAGCAGTAGTCTTGGACAGATATTTTCCTACCCTCTTTGAAAATTTCGCTACGGGCACTTCAACCGTAATATTGAAACCCCACGCAAAAGCCACAGACAGAAAAACAGCTACCACAACACTTTCAGACAGCGTGCAGACTGCTGCAAGCTGCCTGCAGACAATACAGATAATAACGACATGCCCCAGATAGAGGCTATAAGAAATGCGTCCCAGAAACTGAGGCAATCGCGCTGACAGGATTGCGCTGGATCTGCCCGACGCAATAGCCAGCATAATAACGAGAGCCGCAGACAACGCGCACGTCGTCACCCCAATGAAACTTGGCAATCCCCTTATGACGTCCGTCTCATCCGGATAGAAGCACAGTCCTGTCAGCCCAAGAGCCATTAGTGAAATTCTCGTTACACTCGTTCTTCTTTCAAACCAGTTTCTTATCTTTTTCGAATCTCTCGCAATGTAGATTCCCAGAACAAATGTGAATAAATAAGCACAGGTAGTGAGAAGAGAACCCTTAATACCCCATGCGCCGTTGGTAGTAAGTGATGCAGATATGGCTCCGAAAACCCAAGTCGCAGCAAGTGCGAGGCGCCAGTTCCACATAGTAATTACAACGAGAAGCGGAAAGACGACAGAGGCTCTCATTTCAACAATCAGACTCCACATTGGATTATCGAGATAAGTCTGCGTTCCGAGCATCATCAGGTGCTTTACCAGTGATGATACTGACGTCTGGTCGCCCCAAATTCTCTGATTGAACCAGTCCGTAGCACCTACGAGAGGTGATGTGCCCAGCAGGTGCGCTCCGAAAAATGAAAACAGTATTATCAGAGCGAATGGCACCCATATTCTGATCACACGCTTGATGATGAACGGAAAATATTTCTGCCCGTCGCGATCGACAAAGGTCATTCCGAGAACAACACCACTCAGCACAAAGAACAGGATCACCATAGAGGGTCCCGCAACGAATAAACGCAAAGGCGTCAGATATAAGAACGCCCTTGCAAACGAATATCCGGAAGTGAACATCATTCGACGTTGCTCATCCAGTCCGGGAACAGACAAGGCCGCGTGGTGCAGCACCACGATAAGCGCAGCAATGCCGCGTAATGCATCGAGAGACCTGATCCGCATGTAACACCCCGAGATTTTTCGCACGGAGCCCGTAACACAATCAGGGTTAAGAAATTACTCCATCTATCTCATTTTTGAGATGCCACGGAAACACACCAAAACGTCTTCGATGCCTCTCCAGATGCACCTGAAAAAGTAACCTGCACATCGTAAAGGTTTCCGTGACACCTTCGAAGGTCAGGACCCCTGCCGCCGATGCCGTAGCGCCTTCGGGCAAAACAAGGTTTACGGTGATAGAGGCCGCCGAACCTGAAACGGTCAGGCCCGCGCCAAAGTGCTCAGATCCATGCGGTCCTCAGACTATCGTGGCAGGCGATGTAATAGCCCATGCGTTACCAGCCGAGTCTTCAAACGAAGTCGTACCCGTGCTCTGTGTTGTAAAGTCAGGGTTCCAGAGAACAGTTCCGGATGCATCAGTAACTGTGACATTATAAACGCGAAGGGCTTGAGGACTTACGCCAACCTCCATATTAGCCATGACTGTTTGCTGCGAGATTCCGGAAGTAAGGCCTGTCAGCGTGCCAAGGGACATATAAGTCGTCCCATCTGTTGAATACCCCAATGTTACAGTCCCGGCAGCATACACAGTCCCGTCGGTATCCGTGAAACTCGTCGTTCCTGTGTTATTGACCACTTTAACATAAATATCTTCACCGATCAGCGATGTCGGAATACCAGTCGAAGCCCACGTATCCCCATAATCACGAGAGGTATCGCGCCACTCACAGCCTAAACAGGCTGCGTAACCGGACAACGAACCGAACAGCACGCTAAACTGGGAACTTAATTGGGACGCACCAGTCAATGCATAGTTTCCGACAACCAGAGCGTTCGACATGACTGCCGATTCAATATTCAAATGTGCAATAGCCTTGAAAACACTGCCATCAAGACCGGTCACAGGTGTCGTGGTGGAAGCTCCGCCACTTGTTGAAGTGTTTGACAGATAATGCAACGTAGCAACCGCGCTTACGACAACGGACAGATCTTCCGGGTTCGTCAGGCTCCCGTTATTCCTTGCGCTGATGGAAACGGTCGCAGCCCCCGACGGTGTATAGGTGGCCGTTTCAGCGGTGGCAGAACCCGCAGCAAATGTCACCGTTGCCGGCGAGAATGTGCCGCCTGCTCCACCATCCGACAGCGTCACAATCGTCGCTGTCGTCGGCCCGTTGTTATTCGGCGTCAGCGTTAGGGTCTGAGCGATCCCCACTGTGCCGGTTGCCGCGCCAGTCAGCGTGAAGGCTGTGGATGGGACCGCCTCCGCCGATACGGTCAGCGTCACAGAGGCAGGATCGGTCAGCGAGCCGCTATTGGTGGTGCTGATCGTAGCCGTTCCGGACGCACTTGGCGTGAATGTGCAGGTGACGGCGGCCGTTGAACCGGCAGGGATGGAAACTGTCGCCGGGGAGAACACGCCAGCCAGCGTCGAGGCCGGAGTGACGGTGATAGCGGATGTATTCGCCGTCCCGGTACCCGGAGTAATCGTCAGGGTCACAGGATTACCCATGACGACGGACGAAGCACTTAGAGCAGACGTATAAGTTGTAAACGGTACGGCGGTCGCAGATGCTGTCAACGATATAGACGTAGCGTTGGTAAGCGTTCCGGAGTTGGTGAACGACATTACCCCGGTACCCGCTGCCGTCGGTGTGAACGTGAACGTAGCAGATGCAGTCGAACCGGCGGAGATTGTGATTGTCGTCGGGGAGAACGTGCCCACCAGCGTCGAGGCAGGGGTGATAATGACATCTGAGGCCAGGGCAGCCCCAGTCCCGGGAGCGACCGTATATGTCGACGCCTCGCCTACTGTCAGAGTAGTGGTGCCGGAAACTGTGTATGTCGTGAACTGAAGGGCCGCGACGGTGATGGTCGTGGTCAGGGCAGTCGAGGTAGACAATCCTCCGCCACCGAATGGCACGACCGCATACACGTATGCTGTCCCGGGCGTTCCGGTCGTGTCGATATAGCCTGTCGCTTCACCACCAGACATACCGATCGTCGCCAGGACAGACGCAGATGTTCCTCGCTGGATCGCACAGCCGCCGATGGAGGTCGAGCCGACATCAACGGGATTTGTCCACGCCAGAGAGACCGTGCCATTTGTGGATGTGCTGGTCAGCACAGTTACTGCCGCCGGTGCAGTAAAGGTTCCGGGCACCGAGACGATATCGTCGGCACTCCATATAAGCGACCCCATGCTCTGCGAAGCCAGAGTAACCGGTACTGACTGCCCCGTGATGCCATCTTTCACCGTCACAATTCTGGTCAGGCTGGATGGATTCCACATGAACACGACAATGGAGCCGTCTGGGTTCTCAAACGCGACATTCATCACGTCAGATGTCGCGACGGGTGTGCCTCCAAGAACGTCTGATGAAGACGTAATATCGAAGGTGTTCGTATCGATGCGGCGGGCGCCTGGTTTTACATACCGGCCTACGTGAGCAAGGATATAATAATCCGGATTGAATGTTACAGCCTGCGTCGTGCTGTTAATTGTTACAACGCCTCGGTTTGTCCATTTTTCCGCCGGATTTCCGAAAATAGGAGCACCGTGCTCATTCAGGAAAATCTGCCACAGCCACACTCCCGATGCGCCGTAACGAACCATTATGTTGAGCAGGTCGCCCGCAAACTTTTCGGCTACGAACGAATTTGAGTCTGACAGTCCGGAAATCCACTCAGTGAAGAACAACCGAACATTGTCATTCCTGTATCCAAGTATTTCAGCCGGGGTCTGATGCACATTTCCGTTATAGCCGTGATAACCAGCAGCTAAACGATACTTTTGAGAATTTGCGTCGGAGAGTTCAGTATAGATAAATGAAGTCATCGAACCCCATGACGTATCACCACAGATATATTCCATATCTGTATAACCAGCGGCATAAAGAGCCGGTCCAAGGTAAGTGCCGACAAAGGCCGCTCCCACGTCGGCAGGGAGGCTTTGCAGTCTGGCTCCGTAAGCAAGCAGCGATTTGAGTGCACATAACTTTCGCCTGCGGGTCGCTTCAGCTCCCGTCAGACTGTCAAAC
>NZ_WOTA01000065.1 GCF_011516825.1 Acetobacter oeni
ATTTATGTGGAATACAATTTCACAACCTCAAAAAAGCAATTTTAAGGTTTCTTTAGGCGGGATAGATGACCTGTACCTGACGTACCCACCAGCCAGTCTCTCAGTTTTGACCAACGTAGCCTTCCGCCCTGATTTCGCACAGCTATGGCCAGAGCCTTCTTCTGCCCGACCAGCACGACGAGCTTCCGCCCCCGTGTAACACCGGTATAAAGCAGGTTCCGCGCCAGCATCGTATAATGCTGCGTCACCAGCGGGATGACCACTACCGGATATTCCGAGCCCTGGCTCTTGTGAATGGTCGTCGCGTAGGCCAGCACCAGTTCGTCCAACTCGCCGAAGCCGTAAACGACCTCCCGTCCATCGAATAAGACCGTCAGTTCGCCCTCTTCCACATCGATCTTGTCGATAACGCCGAGATCCCCGTTGAAGACGTCCCGGTCATAATCGTTGGCGATCTGCATCACCTTGTCGCCGGGACCGTAGGTCCAGCCGAACCGCTCGACCTTCACGTCGCCTGCCGGGTTCAGCGCCTGCTGCAACTCGATATTCAGCGACCGTGCGCCCAGCCCACCCCGGTTCATCGGGCAGAGCACCTGCACGTCGCGGACCGGGTCCAGCCCGAACCGCGCCGGGATGCGGTCCTTCACCACGGCCAGCAACTTGCGCAGTCCGACCTCGGGCTCAGCCGCCTCCACGAAATAGAAATCCGATCCCTCTTCCGCGCTCAGCTCCGGCATCTTCCCTTCGTTGATCCGGTGCGCGTTGGTGATGATCCGGCTCTGTGCCGCCTGGCGGAACACCTCGGTCAGGCGCACCACAGGGACAGCATCGGAGCCAATGATATCGGCCAGCACCTGCCCCGGTCCGACAGAAGGCAACTGGTCCACGTCGCCGACGATCAGCAGAGCCGCGCTGTCAGGTAACGCGCGCAGCAGGGAGCGCATCAGCAGCACGTCGACCATGCTGGCCTCGTCCACAACCAGCAGGTCGCAGGTCAGCGGGTTGGTATCGTCCCGTTTGAAACTGCCATTGCCCGGATCCGTCTCCAGCAGTCTATGGATGGTCTTGCCTTCCAGCCCCGTGCTTTCCGACAGGCGCTTCGCCGCCCGGCCGGTCGGCGCGCAAAGTTGCACGTCTGTGCCCTTGGCAGTCACGATCTTCAGAATGGCGTTGACCAGCGTGGTCTTGCCCACGCCAGGACCACCCGTGATCACCAGCACCTTGCTACGCAGTGCAAGGCGCACCGCTTCCTGCTGGCTGGGCGCCATGGCAAGTCCGGTCTTGCCTTCCACCCAAGTCATGGCCTTTTCAGCATCGATCTCCGGCCAGGGCGGCCGACCCACGGCGCAGGCGCGCAATCGCTCGGCGATGCTCTGCTCCGCGCGATAGAGACCAGCCAAGAAGATGCAACTCGTCTCTCCCACGCTATCAGCGACCACGTCTCCCGCTTCCAGCTCCAGCGCGAGGGCTGTTTCGATCAGAGGGGCGGCGACCTCCAGCAGTTCGGCGGTGCTGGTCAGGAGTTCACCGACCGGGAGGCCGCAATGCCCTTCATCCATCGCCTCACCAAGGGCATAGGAGATCCCGGCCCTCACCCGGATCATGGCATCAGGCGCGATCCCCATCTTCCGGGCGATCTGGTCGGCGGTTTTGAAGCCGATGCCCCGGATGTCCTTCGCCAACCGATAGGGGTTCTCGCTGATCAGTCTGACCGCATCCTGCCCGTAGGTCTTGAAGATCCGTACCGCCCGCGACGTGCCGACGCCGTTGCTGTGCAGGAACAGCATGATCTCGCGGATCACCTTCTGGTCTGCCCAGCCACCGACAATCCGTTCGGCCCGCTTGGGACCAATGCCTGTCACTTCCCGCAGGCGATGCGGTTCCTGCTCGATCAGGTCGAACACGGCCTCGCCGAACGCTTTCACCAGTTTTTTGGCATAGACGGGACCAATGCCCCGGATCATGCCCGAGCCGAGATAGCGCTCTATGCCTTCGACCGTGGTCGGCGGACTGGCCTTGAGGAACTCCGCCTTGAACTGCAAGCCGTGGGTGTGGTCGTTGAACCAGCGCCCCGACATCTGCACGAACTCACCCGCCGAGATCATGGCGGCATGGCCGACGACAGTGACCAGATCGCGCTGCCCCCGCACCTTCACCCGCAGGACGCAGAAACCGTTCTCGGCATTGTGGAACGTCACCCGCTCCACGAGGCCGGCCAGCGCTTCCGTTTGGCATTGTTCTCCAACCACGGCACTGGTCATTCTGATTCTGTGAACGGAGAAGACACTTGGGAACCGCATGTTGCCGAAATTTCGCCAGGCGTTCGGCCATCCAGCGCTGGCTTATCTCGAAGCTTGTTTAACATTCCCTCCAATGCTTCAACGTCTCCGGACACGGCATCCCGTTCCTCTGGGCTTAACCAGACCTCTTCCAGTAAACGATTGGCTGCTTGCTGAGCGGCCAGGACAACGCCCTTGGCGCTTGGCTTCGGAATATTGAAATAACAGCGTGCGCATGCCATGCGATGCGGACAAGTGCTCCAAAACGCATTGCTACAGTAAGAATCACCTAAATCGTAATACTTCCAAGGTGCTCCATCCTTCGTTGCGCCTGCCGCAATAACCTCCTTATCAATAACAATTTCGATCATCCGCGCCGCCTGATCCGCCTTGGCAAACGCACTCGCCAATTGCGTAGGTTTCGACCGAACATAGCTCATCGTCGATTGAACGGACGTATGGCCGCACCATTTTGCCAAATCGAATATTGTCATTCCTTGCGGAACGCTGGCCAGCATAGAAACGGCTGAAGCCCGTCCACGGTGACTTGTAATACGGCCTTTACTGTCCTCAATCGGAATACCAGCCTTTTTGCACAAAAGCGGGATAACAGTCTGATTTAAAACTTCCTTCGCGATTGGCCTGTTCCGAAGTTGAAAGAGAAAATGTACATGTTCACCGGTTCGCCGATCAAGATGTTTGCGGGGTGACGCTCGTTTTTTCATCCAGGCCGTAATGTACTTATGAACAGCATGGCCGACCGGTTTAGTGTACGCGACCGAAGTTTTACCTTCCGGAACATCAAGCCAGCAGACCTGCCCTGCCGGAACGACGTTGCCAGACTGATCAACCACATCCTCTGATTGTTCGCGCGTGCAGCCGACCCGAAGTCGGGCGATCTCATTGCTCCGAAGGCCTGCATGTGTCCACACCACGGCGATTGCCTGCAACAGGGCGAATGGATAGAAACAGTCAGGAGAAAGATCGTCTGGTTCAATGTTGAAGCTGGCCCAGGTCAGTTTCAGCCAAGAAGCATCATCTATGGTCCTAGGATTTACGCCAAGATATTTCGCAATATTCTTCGGTGTCGAGAGATGATATCGCGGATTACACCGGAGCTGCGCCCATTCCCAACTCTGAATATCAGATAAAAACCGACGCATAACCTGATAATAAGCAACTTTCGTTGGAGCCTGTAGAGGCTGGCCAACTGTTGGGATCAGACGATAATCAAAGGTGGAACCGCCCCAATCGCCAATACGTAACCTGTCGACGGCGGCGAGATAGTCGGCACATACCGATACCGTCCATTGCTCTGGTCCTGTGACCTCAGGATGCTCGCGACCCAACCAGATTCCGATACGGGTCAGAGTGTTGTAAACTGCTCGCCTCGACCCTTCTCGCAAGGTTGTTGTTTCCAACCAACGTCGGCACCATGTCATCCACTCAGGATTGATATTATCAGTTTCAGTTCCATGACGAGGTTGGTATGCCCGGAAATGAATAACCTTCGATGTAAGCCCCATTGCGGCCAAACCGTTTGACAATATTCCAATCCGCTTGGCGATATGATTTCCTGTGTAACACTCTCGTGTATGTTCCAGTATCTTCCTATCAAAACTTTCAAGTTTTGGATTCTCGCCTTGTAATGCAACTGCAGCAAATACTGATGGTACGAGGGGCCGAACGGTCTGACAGACGAAGCCGACACGGGTTAGGGCCGAGAACAGACGCTCACATTCTGTATCAACAATCTCCGCTCCAAAAACCAATCGGGCAACGACAGCCGTCGCCACATTGCGTTGAATTTTGTACACGCTTCGAAAACCACACAGAAGATAAGCGACTGCAATCAACTGCGGTACCATTCCGGTTTTTTTCAGAACAGGACTATTATTGATAATCTCAACCCACAGGTCTTCACTCCACCCCCAGTAGGGTTTTTCCTGGTGTGCGACCGTCAGAAGCAAATACTTCAAAGCACGATGGCTGTTAGCGCGGTCGAGATTGCTGCGATACAGGATGTCCGTCAGAGGCTTATGAAGACGCGGAGCCTGCCGTTTCGTAATAACAAGATTTTCTTCTTTCCAACGTCTGACAACTTTTAATTCGTCTGCAGACAATGTCGCCCGTCTGTCGTATTCATCGAGATTAATGTGGAATTTGTATTCGGGCTGGATGTGAGAAACCTGATATTCGGCCACTGTTCTATCCTCCGAAGACCCTGTTACCAAGATTCATATCCATCTGTTCGACCGAGTGTGCGATTTTACGGAGAAGATCTTCACCAGATAGATGGATATAAAGTGTCGTACTTTGAACATTGCGGTGTCCGGCATACGTTGCGATATCGTGCAGACGCCAGCCTGACCGGGCCAAGTGCGTCAGTCTCAGATGTCTCAAGGTATGAGTACTGAACGCCGGTATGCCGGCTTGAAGGGCAAGACGTCTGACAGTTTTGCTCCATGACCACTTCGTTATGGGCTGTCGAAAGTTTCGATCTGACTCAGACAGAAACAAGGCACCTGAATGGGTTGTCGCACCGCGTCGACGATGTAAATACACTGCCAACACAGGACAAATCACTGCTGAGTAACAAACCACTCGAGCGTGTGCACTTTTACTCGTCTCAGCCCGAATAGTGAGGAGACGTCTCGCAGGGTCAATATCCGACACCCTCAAACCTACTAACTCTTCTCGGCGCAGTGCGCCATAGTAGGCCAGGGCGAACATGAGGCGATTTCTGACTGTTTCCTGTGCGACTATTTCTTGCAAGCGAGCCCATTCTTCGTCAGATGGCAAATATGGCAGTAATTTGGAACGACGTACCAAACCATACCTGAACCCGACATGCTCCGAGAGTGGGCCGCGCCCTACAACCGCCTGCCCTCGCGGCACCGGATTTCGATGTTTGATTCCTTCAAAGACCAAATGATCATACCAAAGTCGGACGGCGGACAGGCGCTGATGAAGCGTAGCATTGCTCACAGCAGCGCGAATGGATAGGAAAGGAACGTCTTCTCCACGTAAATACCTTACAAATAGTGAAACATGACTCAAAGTTGCTGCCTCAGGAGCAACACCTGCTGCCTCACAAAAAAACAGATACTGTTCCAGACCTCTGGCATAGGCGTCTATGGTAGCGGGCGAACGGCCAAGATTGTCGAGCAACGAAAGCCATAAGCATCCTTGAGAGTTCTCAGAAACCTGCGGATATCGTGACCATTTAGGCTCAGGCATCGTACCCTCCCTTTGCAACACGAAGGTATAGATTCAAGCCGATGTATTCCAACTAACTTATAAGAT
>NZ_WOTA01000066.1 GCF_011516825.1 Acetobacter oeni
ATTCCGCTCGCGGATCTCCACATTCCGCTTCCCGAGATCCGTCACCGGCTTCCGGCCGGGAACTTTCCGGGCGGCCTGTCGTTCAAGAGCTGTAGCAGACACCCCCATATGCCGGGTCGGTTCCTGCTCCTTCCCCTGACGCGCAAAACTCCGGTGATCCACCCGCTGTTCGACCTGGTGCCGTTCCAGCGCCATGTTCACCTGGCGCGCCCACACCCCTCGCATGTGCTCGATCTCGGCCGAGGCAGTGCTGGCCACGTCCAGAACCCGCGTCTTGGCCCCCAGACCATCCTCCCCGGCCGTCCGGGTCGTGGTGAGGATATGGGCGTGATGGTTCCGGTTGTCTCCTTCCCGGCCGGGTTCATGGATCGCCACATCGGCCACCACCCCGTACCGCGCCACCAGCTCACGGGCGAAATCCCGGGCCAGTTCTTTCCGTGCGCCCGCGTCCAGCTCGGCCGGTAACGCCAGCTCGTATTCCCGGCCGGTCTTGGCGTCCTTCCTCTTCTCGGCCGCCTCGGCTGCGTTCCACAGGGCGTTCCGGTCCTGCGCCCAGCCTGCGCCATCCGGGGCCACGATGAACGCACCCTCCACCCCCTGTTTGCGGGTGTAGTCATGCGTCAGGCCCTGCCGTTCGTCCGTCAGTTCCTGACCGGCACGATAGGCAGCAGCAGCCACGACGCTGCGACCGGCCGAACGCGAGATGGATTTGACGGACAGGTGATAGATCGCCACGGCTCACCGGGATAAGGAAGGGTTCAGGGAAGGAACGTCCCTGACGCACGCATTGGAACAATGCTAAAGTGCGCCCTTCACTCCTTCGTCGCAAGGGTTGTCTGCGCTTCACGACGAATCAAGGAAACTTCTTGGAAATGGGGTAGTCTGGCCGTGACACGGTTACGCTGAGTCTACGACAGACCATTGCACCCGTATGGCGCAGGAGGAAAAATGACACCCATCGAAAAGGCAAAACAGCAGGTCGAACAGGCCAAGGCCCGTTATCAGGCTTTGCTCGCCAGACAGAACGCCGAGGAACGCAAGCTGGACACCCGCCGCAAGGTCATTCTGGGTGGGTTGCTGATCGACGCGGCCGGGAAGGATGAACGCTTCGGCCGGGTCATTGACGAACTGATGAAACGCATCACCCGCGACCATGACCACAAGGCGTTCGAGGGCTGGCAGAAGCCCGAGCCTGACAAGTCGTGACCGACGAACGCGAGCTGGATGACGGGCTGGCCGCGTTCGACCAGCTCGGTCGGGAAATGGCGGAGACAAACCGTCTGCTTCGGGCCGTCCAGTCCGATCAGGCGACCCGGAACCAGCAGGAACACGACCTGTCGGCCGAAATGCGAGCCGCGCTTAAACAGGCCACAGGAGCCTCACAGAAGGCGCTACAGGCCAGTCAGACGGAAATACGTTCATCTCTACTCTGGGCGGGACTGACGGCCTTCCTGATCGTTCTGGTGGCGTTTGGTGGTGGATATTTCTTCGGTCAACAAGCTGGATGGGACACCGGACACGCGGACGGATACCAGAAAGCCCGGAATCAGGAGGCCGCCGCCAGCTGGGCCAACACCCCGGCCGGACAGCGGGCCTATGGCCTTGATCGGCAGGGCAACCTCGATCTGCTGACCATGTGCCAAGGGAACGGATGGACCACGGAACGCCGGAAAGATGGTACGGTCTGCTTCCCGAACGCGGACGCCAAGGGGAACATTACCGGCTGGTATCTCCCCTGACAGCCACCGGGATGGGAAAGCCGACCAGACCCTTCATCGCTTCCTGAGCCATTTTTTCCTACCCGATTCTGCCGGTGTCACAGAGGCCGGGCGAGCGCAGAGCGGGAGCGGCGTGGCCCGCCCAAAGGGCGCCGGACCAGACCCTGAAATGGCAGTTTTCCACCGGAAAAAGGGGGAACAACAGGGGGATTAGATTCTTTTATCTTTCTTAGGGATCGCCATACCTCGCAGAAATCCGGCAGAAACAGCTTGCATTAGGTCACGGACTCTGTGACCTTTGGATCACAGATTCCGTGACCTAATGACGGGTTCTCCACAAGGAGCGAACTATGGCCCAGATTGTGCGCCTCACTACCAGACAGCAGCGATCCGGACAGGAAGAAGCCGCACAGGCCGCAGAGCAGCTTTCGCTCCTATCCGAAGAACTTCTGAAGCATTTGCCCGGAGAGGCGCGTATAGCCATTTCACGGGCAACACACGCGCTCCAGAAGGCTGCGCGACCAGACACCACCGAAGGGCTTTGGCCGGGAGGTTTCACCATGTTGAGCCGTATGCAGACTGCCGCGATCTGGGACGCCATTCGTGCGCTGCCGTCCGATGATCGCCCTAATCAGGTACGCCACGCCTTCGATCTGGTTCTGCTCAATCTCCGGCAGGATACGGGCGAAGTTCTGCTCACCCGCGACCAACTCGCCGAAGAGATCAATTGCGCACCTCGTAGTGTCAGTACGATCATGGGTACGTTAGAGAAAATGGGGGTCATCCGCCGCGAACGTCGCAAAATTGAAGGCGTAAGAGGCCCCGGAATGGCTGTGTATTTCATCAATCCGCATGTGGCTTGGAATGGCTCTCTGGATGTCCGCAAAGCACAGGCTTCGGAGACACAACCACCATTGCAATTCGAGCTCCTCCAAGGCGGGGCATCGTAACCGACCGGCCTATTGAGGTAGTCGGCCAAAAGATTGTGCGTTCCCTAAAGAACTAGCTTCATCCGCGTTTAAATAGAAAAGACCAAAATTAGTATGCAATCACTGGAAATGTGCGCTGGAGCTGGCGGGCAAGCACTAGGCTTGGAAACTGCGGGATTTGATCATGCAGCCCTCGTCGAATTGGAGCCGTCCGCATGTGCAACGCTTCGCCTAAATCGTCCTTCTTGGAACGTCATCGAAGACGATTTGCGTAGTTTCGATGGTCGTTCTTACCAAGGCATAGACTTACTAGCTGGAGGAGTGCCATGTCCGCCATTCTCCAAAGCTGGCAACCAGCTTGGCGCAAAAGATGAGCGTGATTTATTCCCCACAGCAATCCGTTTAGTCGATGAATGTCGTCCTCAGGCAGTAATGCTTGAGAATGTGCGCGGTCTGCTGGATGCCGTTTTTGACGACTATCGAAACAAAGTGGAAAAACAGCTCAAGAAACTTGGTTATGTACCAGGGTGGCGCTTGCTTAATGCCTCAGACTATGGGGTGTCACAATTGCGCCCACGTGTGGTGTTTGTTGGCATCAGAAAAGATCTGGCTAGCGGCTTTCAGTGGCCTGAACCATTACAAATAAAACCACCCACCGTAGGCGAGCTTCTACACGATCTCATGGTCGAAAATGGCTGGCGCGGAGCCTTACGTTGGCGCGAACAAGCCAATTCCATTGCCCCGACTTTAGTTGGTGGCTCCAAAAAACACGGGGGGCCCGATCTTGGCCCGACCCGTGCCAAACGCGCTTGGGCTACTTTAGGCGTCGATGGCATGGGATTATGGGACGAAGCACCTACTGACGACTTCGTAGGTATGCCACGTCTGACGCCACGTATGACGGCACGAATTCAAGGTTTTCCAGATGACTGGCAATTTTTTGGCAGAAAGACAGCTGCCTACCGCCAGATCGGCAACGCATTTCCACCACCTGTAGCTGCGGCTGTAGCTCGGCAAATATTCGCAGCTCTATCCATCAGACGTCTTTACAAGGTGGCCTAATGAACCCGCCCGCCAACTTCTTTGAAGCACGTACAGCATTCCATGCGGCACTGTTAAAATCCACTTTGACCACGAATGCAGCAGGAGTGGTCAGTAATGCAGATAGTAGTAATAGAACAAGCAAATCTATTGCCAAAGGTATTGCTGATCTACTTAAAGCTGAAACCATCGGAGAACGCATTGCGGGTCAAACATCCGGCAATCAGTTCGAAAGCTGTTGCGCCGATTTTGTGCATGAAACCTTCCTGAAGCTCCGACACTTGCGGCCGGGCTCTTGGGATGTGCACCAAGTCTCCGGACGAAACCGACTAGAAATCGCTCGTTATGAACAATACGCGCATTTGGTCGCTCTTGACCGAGCCGCAAAAGCCGATGCTGAGTTGGCTGCGGCTCTCGGAAGTGATTACACCATCACCCCAGATATCGTAGTTGTACGCGATACCGAGGATGACGCTGTCATCAATGCCAACGAACTCCTTGTCGATGACAACGTAACCACTCTTGCTAGCCTGCGTAAGAAAAACGGTGGCCTTCCACTCTTACATGCAAGCATTTCCTGCAAATGGACTATCCGCAGTGATCGAGCACAAAACGCTCGTTCTGAAGCGCTGAATCTTGTGCGCAATCGTAAGGGCCGCTTGCCGCATGTGATGGTAGTGACCGCTGAACCGACACCCAGCCGCCTAGCCTCTATCGCCCTTGGCACGGGCGACATTGATTGCGTGTATCATTTTGCTTTGTACGAGTTGCAGGCCACAGTGAAAATGCTTGGGATGGATGACGCAGCCGATATGCTAGCCATCATGGTCGAAGGTAAACGCTTAAAAGACATTTCCGATCTGCCACTCGACCTTGCCGTATAAACATTACCTAAAATCCGGGACCGGGCTCATATCCTTGATCCCGGCTTCTTCCTCGTGAAAGCCCCCGCGACCGGCTACGCTCCTGTTCCTGCTGGCGTTGCTTCTGCCTCTCCAGTTCAGCGGCCTTACGGACTTCCTCGGCTGCCCGGATTTCCTGCTGGCGCTGTATTTCCCGCCTGATCTCGGCCTGACGCGCCAGCTCCTTTCTCTGGCGTTCGGCTTCCCGTTGCTGCTCCATCCGCTGCCCAATCTTCCGAGCCAGACCAACCGCCAGTCGGGCCTTTTTCTCAAGACCAGAGAACAGCTCCTGCGCCTTCTCCACGGCCTTGCGGGCCGCCTCAAGAACCAGATTCCGCTCGCGGATCTCCACATTCCGCTTCCCGAGATCCGTCACCGGCTTCCGGCCGGGAACTTTCCGGGCGGCCTGTCGTTCAAGAGCTGTAGCAGACACCCCCATATG
>NZ_WOTA01000067.1 GCF_011516825.1 Acetobacter oeni
AGCGCGATACCGATACAGCACCGCTTCCACAAACAGACGGTTATCCGCGGCCGTCCCGCCCACATGGCCTTCCCGGCCCGGAAGAAGATCCCTGATCTGCTCCCACTGACTGTCACTCAGAGCATACCGGCGCATCCACATATCCCCCCTGAAAACAGGGAGAAAACATCATGCATCGGACAAAAGTACAAGGCCCAGACCAGCAGGCGCTAACTGACGACACGCCCTAGTATCGCTGCTCCGTGTTTCTCCCTTGCCGCACCGTCGGGTTCGCAAGTTTGCTGCGGATAAAGGGTCTGATGCGACATACGGCGCGCGGCAATCAGGTGCGATGGAACATCGGGTGCAGATCCCGACCTGAACGAGCTCGAGAGTCGGCTGTAGACAGAGGGATCACGCCTGCGCGCCGAGGCGGTGTCGATCCGGAATGCATGTAACAGAGCAAGGTAGGGCAAAACGCCAGATTTCTCCCTCAGTCAGATCCGGCTGCACCATGAAACTCCCCCACGATACGGGCTTTTTCCCGCTGGCGATTGTACCGGAACTGAGATAGCGTCCAACTCAGATACACAAGTGTATCCGAATCGAACGCCACGCAGAACCGTTCAAATCTGGAGAGAAAATGACCATCGCCATCGTGGTGCTGTGCCTGCTTTGGGCCGTGACCATCCCCACCTATTGGATCCTGTGGACACGAAGCGCCCCAGGCGATGAGGGCCACCCTGCCGGTTATGTCGCCCATGAGAGCGCATTCCGTCTCCCCGACCTCACCCTTGCCCTGCTTCTGGCGACGACCGCCATCCTGGCTCTTCTGGGGATTGGCGCGATGAGGACAACAGGCCTGGTTGCTGCGGGGATGATGCTTTTTCTTGGCCTTATAGATTTCGCCTATGACCTCGCTAACGGCGGAAAAACGCGCGAGTACATTGGTGATGCGCTGCTCGTTACCAGCGCCTGCTCCCTCGTTGCGCTGATATTGATCGGGGATGCATCATGACCTTGCAGATAGCCTCCTTCGACGCGGAGGAGTTGGCCGAAGCCTACGGAACCCCGCTTTACGTGATCGACGCGCGTATTCTCATCCAGAACGTGCGAAAGTTTCAGGCAGCGTTTCAGGCTCACTGGGCCGGGCCGGTAAGAATCCTCCCCGCCATCAAGGCCGGGACCGCGATCGCGCTCCTCAAGCGTCTGCGCACGGAGACCGACGGTTGCGACCTGTTTAGCGAAGGCGAGTACGAGGCCGCCTTGCGAGCAGGATTCTCGCCGGGATCGATGAGCCTGAATGGTAACGGCAAGCTCGCGAGCGTCGGGTTCATCGACAGACTGGTGCGCGACGGCGTACGTATCACTGTCGATGATATCGGCGAACTTGATGCGATCGAAAACGCCGCCGCCAAAGCGGGCGTTGTCGCGTCCCTCAGGTTGCGGATGCGCCCCGATCTTGGTGATTACTGGGCCGCTACCGACTTTCTCACGGAAGGCGTGCCAACCTACATCGCGTCCCAGGCCTACAAGTCCGGGATGCCGACCGCGGACCTTCTCAGGGCCGGGAAACGCGTGATTGCATCGCCGCATCTCAACCTGACCGGGCTTCACACTCATTTTGGCCGTCACAAGGCAACGACTGCGTATTGGCGGGCCGCCGGGCGCGCTACAGCCCGCGAAATTATCCTCTGCCTCGAAGCGTGGCCGGGATGGGTTCCGCGAGAGATCGACGTTGGCGGAGGTTTCGCCGGGCCGGGTGACGGTATCGCTCATCAAGGATCGTTCGGCTTTGCGGCTGAGGTTTTCGCGCTGCAGGGCCTCCGGCTGCTTCCGACGAAAATACGTTGTGCCGTGACAGCAGCCCTTTTTCGCGCATCCCGGCGACAAATTGCCGAGAACCGGGCGTCGGCGCCCCCACCATCGTTCGACGATTATGCGGGTGCGATGATCGGCGAACTGGTCCACGTGCTCGGTGGTCGGCTGGATCTGCGTCAGGTTGCTCTTGAGGTGGAGCCCGGGCGAGGGATTTTTGCGGATGCCGGCAGCCATCTTGCCCGCGTGCTTGGCGTCAAACGTCAAATGCGGCCCCTGCCTTGGACATGGGTGATTACCGACACCTCCACGGCATTTCTTTCCGACGCCAATACCGAAAAATGTCGTTTCACTGTGCGGGTGGACCCGGCCCATCCAGGCACTGGCACCGAAATCGTGGACCTGACGGGGGTCAGCTGTGACGCCGATCGCATCGTCGGGGATGCGCGGGTCGCGTGCGGCATCTCCCCTGGCGATCTCATCGTGTTTGAGAACACTGGCGCCTACAACGAGCAGGCGGCAACGAACTTCAATTCGTTGCCCAGACCTGCAAGCATCCTCATTGATGACAACGGACCCCAACTCATCCGTCGTCGTGAGACGATCGACGATGTGCTTTCCCGTGACGTTGTGGATGCCAAGGGAGATCACCGATGACCGGCGCCCTCGGGATCGTCACGCTGGCCATGGCGGACTCGATCAACCCGCTTGCCATCGGCATGGTCCTGGAAGCCCTGATCGTCAATCGCGCTATCCGACAGGCCACAGTTTTTGCTGCCGCGACCCTCATTATCAATACGGTCTTCGCATGGCTTCTCATCCAGGGATTCGACTTTTTCCGTGGACTGCAGCAGACGATCTGGCCGGTGGTGCTCATCGTGCTTGCCGGAGTTGGTTTGGTGGGACAGGGACTTTACGACGCCGCCAAGGCGTACCGTCATCCCGATGTCAGGATACGCTTGTGGCTTTCGATCGCCGACGCGACCTCCGCGAAAACGATTGTAGTCGCAGCCGCTGTCAGCCTGGCACTTCTGCCATTTGGTGGTCAGCTCGTGGTGGCAATGCTGGAAATCTCCGGCATGCATGGCAGCGCGGTTTTCGACTGGGGCTGGGCGGTGCTCTACAGCACCATCTATACGCTCCCGCTCTGGGTCATCATCGGGTTCGGCCTCACCCCATTGGGTAACTGGCGCTCGCGCTCCGAGGGGTTCAGACGGTACGGCGCTGCGGTGGCCAGTATGGTGTTCGGGCTGATCCTGATCGTAATAGGTCTGTTTTCGTAGCGATAGGGCGACAAACCAGACGCTCTTGGCGCAAATGTAAGCGTGGTCGTATCCTTGATACTGTCCAGTCCTGCCGACGCGCATTGAGGCTAACACCTAAGACTACAACGCAAGCTCGCTGTGCTTGAGTAACACGATGAAGAGGTATGCTGTCCCTTTCGTGCCGGAGCTGGGCTCGCTTCACTCCGTCAATATTTACGCTTATAGTATCGGCAGGGTTCAGAAATGCCGACGGCCACGATATCTCGCTATATCTGCTTTGGGCGCGGCATCTGCCCACGGGCGGAAGGACGTATCGTATGGACCAGTCATCGCGGAAACTGTCCCGCAACGAACAACAGCAGGAGACCCGCACGGCCCTGATTGTCTCGGCGCTGCATCTGTTTGCCCGATATGGGTTCGATGGGACGTCCATCCAGGCGATCGCCAAGGAAGCGGGGTTCACTCGCGGAGCCTTTTACGCGCATTTCGCGAGTAAGCATGAAATTCTCGATGCCGCTATCGCCGAACGCGACGCGCTGGATCGCCAGCGTCTGAGTGCCAAGATCGACACGCTACCAACGACACGCGCCACGGTTTCTGCTTGGATTGCCGACTCACAGCGGGCCGATCTGCCACTCGGTGCTTTGCGCCTCGAGGTTATCCGCCACAGCCTTGGCTCCACGGATCTCGCCCAGCTTCTGCTGGGAAATCAGCGAGCCGAAGTCGAGGGTATTCGGACCATATTGGTGAAAATGGCCAACGACCTTCCGCTGCGACAGGGTATATCGGCGCCGATTGCAGCACAGATTATTTCGTCGTTCCTCGACGGCGTCGCCATCCACGCACTCATTGATAAGGCATCGGATGTGCACGCACTCTGGAATGCGCTGATTCTGGGGCTTACCGCAGATGACACGTCATCCGCACAGGCGTGAGACAGTCGGCTGTGGTTTGCCGCGGCACGGGCGTCTTTTTTTGTCTATGATGGCGCGCACAGATCATGACTTCATCATACGAAAGACGATTGCCGCAACGTCATCGCTCTCTGTAACGCCACCTTGCGATGAAAGGTCAAAAGACGCACGTCAGTGTCGCCGTCGCTCGGGGCTCCCGTAGTTGATGGCAGGTCCGCGTGCGACACCGGTCGCCAGTTTTGACTTGCGCCGAACGAATACGCGTGCCCTCCTTGGTGTCACTGAACTGTCAACCATGTGCAGCCTGACTGTCACATGGACGGAGGGCTTGAAATGTCTGTCCCAGCTGATCTTGTATCGCTCGCGTCCAGTTTGCGGATTGCGGAAATCCTGGTTCTCAGTGTGACGTCGGTCCTCGCGGTGTGGGTCGTGAGCCTCGCTGCGTCTCCAGAGCCCGAGCCACAGCCGATCCCAGTGCGCGTTCGCCGCCGCTGACCGTCCGGTGACGGGATCGGCTCGGTGCTTTCCGGACCGCTGTAGCCCCCCCTTCACGCGGGTCTGTTTCGTGGTTGAGGTGATTTCGTCGATGCACCACATGGGCCACTGAGCGGATGGCGCCCAGTTTACCTTCGAGGGAATCACCGGAAGCGCCGTCGCCAGAACAGCCTTCAGCCGATACGTGCGCGGGTCATGGACGGCAGGTTTCTTGCCGAGTTTA
>NZ_WOTA01000068.1 GCF_011516825.1 Acetobacter oeni
GAGGCCATCGTGTGGAAAGTACGCTAAACAACGTTTAGCATGAACAGTAGAAGAACGTCTGGGTAGCGTGATCTTGTCTGAGGGCAAGTCGCTGTTTCTTTGTTGAACAACGGCAAGCAGCACGGAAGTTAGCGGATGAAATATCCGCTAACGCGCCAATATGGCTGTTCACGAGAAAGTACGACGGTTTCAACCGCGTTGGGTTTGTTAGCGAAACGCGTCTGGAACTGAATGATCTGATAGTCACCCGCCGGCGTGCCCGGCAGCGTTTTTGTCTGCATCACGCTTTGGAAGGTGCGTGATGACGGGCGTCCCAACGGTTGTCGTACAGACTGGATCGTAGTGGCCCACTGCGCCGAGGTGATCTTTGCCTTGAACAGTGTGCCTGCGGCTTGCCAGCTTGCATCCCACTGCCCTTCATCAAGCAATTCGACCCATTTGCGGGCATCCGCCGATGCCTTTGTTTCGGCAGGACGGGCAATGCTTGTCGAAATATTCTGGGCGGAAACCCGGGCGTCGTCCTGCCCGCTGATGGTCAAAAGCGCTGCGGCCGCAATGATAAGAGACATGATAAGCATTCCTCCGGTAAGCCACGCCAGGCGATGCCCCGATGATCGCGGCAATTCTGGCTCTTTGGCCCTATCCACCGAAGAAGCTGCTTCGACACCCCCAATTTCCTTGGGGCCGACAAAATTGGGGGTGCCCCCATCCATCTCGGCGAGACGTCGGGCAGCTTCACGGCTGCTCGAAACGCCCAGCTTGCGCCGTGCATCGCGTAGGCGGTCATTTATTGTGTGCACCGACAGACCAAGCGTATTGGCAATGGATTTTGCGTCATGGCCGACCAGAAGCAGACGCAGCGCTTCTTTCTCTCGCGCGCTGAGAACCACTTGATCGTCTGTTGTCATGATACAGCCGATGGTGTCGGCCGCGCGACGCCAAGTCGCTTCATCTCGCGATAGACGGTCGATCGCCCGATCCCGAGCTGACGCGCCGCTTCAGCCGGCGACACGCTCGCCGCGATAAGTTTCAGCGCCGCGCTTACCTTGTCGCTGTCGAGCGGCTGCCGCCCCGGCAACCTGCCCTTTGCCCTCGCCGCCGCAGTCCCGTCGCGTGTACGTTCTGAGATCAGTCGCCGCTCAAAATGCGCAATGGCGCCGAAGACGTGGAAGATCAGCTCTCCGGCTGCGGAGGAAGTGTCGATTTTCTCCTCCAGGCTGAGCAACGCTATTCCGCGTGAGCGGAGCATGGTCACCGTTGTCAGCAACTCTCCCAGTGAACGACCGAGGCGGTCGAGCCGCACAACCGCAAGCGTATCGCCCTTGCGTGCGTATTCCAGCAGCTCGTCCAGTCCTGGTCGCTCCATGCTCTTGCCCGACATCACATCGGTGAACACACGGATCGTACCGGCTTCTTCCAATCGCATACGCTGCCCGGCCACATCCTGATCACCGGTACTGACACGCGCGTATCCCAGAATGCCGCCCATGGCGCCGTCTCCCAAACGACCGTTCTGTGGACACTGAGTGAATGACCATTCCGGATCGACAATATCCGTCCACATAATGCGTCTCTTTACTCTCCGCTGTCCATAGCCGAGACTGACCTTTTGTGGACGGAATGACAGCGTGACCAGGCTCAAACATCACCTGCTGACAGCCCAGGAACGGGATCAGATGCTCGCCATCCCGACAGACCGGGACAGTCTGGTCCGCCTTTACACTTTCGAGCCATCGGATCTGGATATCATCGGTTCCCGGCGCAGGCGACGCACCCAGATGGGCGTTGCCGTGCAACTGGCGTTACTCAGGCACCCGGGAACAACACTGGCTCAGTTTGTGCAGGACGTCGGATCGACGCCATCCGCGTTGGTCGCCTTCGTGGCAGACCAACTTGAGCTTTCCGGCAGCGACCTCGCCGATTACGCCGCGCGGGAGCAGACGATGACCGATCATGCCCGCGATCTGATGACGATCCTTGGCCTGCGCGCGCCCCAGAGAGTCGATATCCCGTTCATGATCGAGGCTGCGGCAAACGCAGCCTGGGCCACGGACAGCGGCATCGTAATCGTCCGGGCCGTGATGGACGCGCTACGCCATGCCAAAATCGCACTCCCTTCGATTTCAACCATCGAACGCGCCAGCATTGCGGGACGGGCGCGGGCCCGACGGAAGACCGCGCAGGCGTTAACGCAGGGCCTCACAGGCGATCAGGTCACGGCGCTGGATCGGCTTTTCGCCACAACGCCTGAAGGGAGCATCAGCCAACTTGCCTCGCTCAAGACCATACCGGTTGCCGTCAAGCCGGATCACATCAAGCGCATTCTGGAATTGTTGAGACAGGTTCGACAGATCGGGATTGATCCCGTCGTCGCCAAGCGCATTCACATCGACCGCTTTCACCAATACGTCCGGGAAGGCCGGATATCTCCGGCCTCGATGATCGAGCGCTACACGCCATCACGCCGTTACGCCACGCTCGTCGCTTTCCTGATCGATGCCGAGGAACGTCTGACGGACAGCGCCCTGGACATGGCTGACAAGCTGGTCGGCAGCATCTTTACCCGGGCACGGAACACAAAGGCCCGCAGCTTTTCGGCAACATCGAAGAACGTCGCACGCCTGATGCGCCTGTTTCAGGCGACCATCGATGCCTTGGCCGAGGCGGCCAGCGACGGCAGAGATCCTATGGAAACTCTGGATGCCACGGTCGGATGGGCGACCCTGTTGAAAGCAAGGTCAGAGGTTGGGGCGATCGCCAGGACTGCCGACCTCGATCCTCTGACAGCCGCTGCGGAGCGTTATATTACCCTTCGAAAATTCGCGCCCGATCTGCTGGAAACGCTGGAATTCCAGGCAGGAAGAGGAGGCGCCAAGACCCTGGCTGCGATCACGTTGTTGCGGAATCTCAACAGAGCAGGCAAACGCGATTTACCTGGCGACGCACCGATGCCGTTTCGCAAGGAATGGCAGAAGATCGTTATCGATCAGGATGACAAGCCCAACCGGCGTCTGTGGGAAATCGCGACGCTCGCGCATTTGCGCAACAAGCTGCGTTCCGGCGATGTGTGGATCGAGCGGTCGGCCAATTATCGTCGCTTCGACAGCTACATGCTCAGTAGGGAGCAGGCAAAACCGTTCATTGCCGAACTTGACCTGCCCCTGTCGGCAAATGAATGGCTGGATCAGCGCGCTCGCGAATTGGATAAACGCCTGAAGAAGTTCGCGCAAAGCCTGAAACGCGACGCCTTGCAGGGGGTGCGCTTTCGTGACGGGCACCTCCAGATATCGCCGATACGCGCGACAACGCCGCCGCAAGCGGAAAACCTGGCGCAACAGCTCAACGCCCTGATGCCGCCAATCCGCATCACGGAGCTGCTGCACGAGGTGGCGCAGGCTACCGGTTTCCTCAGCGCCTTTACCAATCTGCGCACGGGCGAAGCCTGTCCCAACGAGAATGCGTTACTCGCGGCCATTCTGGCGGACGCTACCAATCTGGGGCTATCACGCATGGCTGCCGCGAGTCACGGCGTTACCCGTGATCAGCTCTTCTGGACCCACGACGCTTATGTCCGCGACGAAAATTATCGCAAGGCGCTGGCCGTCCTCATCAACTCTCATCATCGTCTGCCATTTTCCCGGAGCTGGGGGGACGGTTCGAGTTCGAGCTCTGATGGGCAGTTCTTTCGCGGCGCCAAGCGCGGTGCCTCGGGCGGAGACGTCAATGCCCGGTACGGCGTTGACCATGGGTTCAGCTTTTACACGCATGTGTCTGATCAGCGTGCCCCATACCATGTGAAGGTCATCTCGGCTGCGACACACGAAGCGCCATACGTGCTCGACGGCCTGACCAGTCATGGAACCGGGCTTAAAATCTCCGAGCATTATACCGACACGGGTGGTGCCACCGACCATGTCTTCGCGCTCTGCGCCCTGTTGGGTTTTCGCTTTTGCCCGCGCCTGCGCGACTTTCCGGATAGACGCCTGGCGTCCATCGCACCGGCCAGTTCCTATCCCTCCATCAGCCCGCTGCTTGGCAAAACCATCCGCACCGACATCATTCGGGAACAATGGGAGGACGTGCTGCGGCTTGTCGGATCAATCAAGGCCGGGCATGTCGCGCCCTCCAGGATGTTGCGCAAGCTTGCTGCCTATGAGCGCCAGAATCGGCTCGACGTCGCACTCCAGGAAATCGGCAAGATCGAGCGCACTCTGTTCATGCTCGACTGGCTCGAAACCCCTGATCTGCGGCAGAGATGTCAGGCAGGGCTCAACAACAGCGAGCAGCGGCATGTGCTGACCCAGGCAATCCATACCTTCCGCCAGGGACGGATCATCGACCGCAGCCATGAAGCCCAGCAATACCGGGCGTCGGGCCTCAATCTCGTCATCGCGGCGATCGTCTACTGGAATACAGTCTATCTGCAAACCGCCGTCACACATCTGCGCTCAACATCGGCGGCCGTCCCTGAGGACCTGCTGGCGCATACTTCCCCGGTGGGATGGGAGCACATCGCCTTTTCCGGAGACTTTCTCTGGGACAAAGCCGCAGCTTCTGCGGGCCGCAAGACGCTCAATCTGTCGAAACAGGCTCGTGCCGCCTGATCGTTCCTTTATTGTTCATGCCAAACGTTGTTTAGCGTACCATCCACACGATGGCCTC
>NZ_WOTA01000069.1 GCF_011516825.1 Acetobacter oeni
ATCGCCCACGCCTACAACTGCAAAAGAATGGCACGCCTCCAGGCCGCATGAGCCGGACCAGCCTCGGCGTTATCATCCCCCAAATGCTCAACCCGACAGGCTGTTAGAGGGTGTTATGCACTTTGCATGAGCAGGTTGGCTGCGTTTTTCAGCATGAAACCAGCGAAAACGATGGTGTGCATTGCAGCGAGAATTGAGGCACAGCGCTCATAGTCTTTTATGAGCCTTCTGCACCGTGTTGCCCATGCGAACGATCTCTCTGCGATCCATCGTCAGGGCAGCAACACAAAACCACGTGGCGGGTTCGAAGAACCATTGATTGAAGTTCTTAATTCCTGATTTTTGGCTCGACGTATGCTGATTCCGGTTTCTGTGTTGGAAGCAGAGCGGGCAGTTCCGTGCTCTGGATTGCTACGCGGCGTTGCCAAACCGCTCCAGGAAGAGAAAGCGACGCATATTATAGACGATATTGGCCAGCCCAATTTTCATGGTGGCCCGTGTGATGCCGACGGTGCGTATGAACAGTCCCATCTGTGATTTCTGATCGGCAAAGACATGTTCAACGCGAGATCGGATGACGGACTTGCCCGCATTGGATCGTTGGATATGACGGGGCATGGGCTTGAGATGCGGCTTCTTGCGATGGATCTTTGAGACAAAACCCTGCTTTTCCATGAAATCCTCGTTGGCTTTTGAGCGGTAAGCGGTATCTGCCCAGACATCGGATGCTGTATTGCTGCGGTCAAGCAATCCCTCGCGCAGTCTGGCGCCGTCACTGGCAGCCGCATCGGTCGTTTTCCATTTACGGATCAACCTGAACTTCCGGTCGATGGAAACATGGGATTTATAGCCAAAGAACGGGATGGCGAGATCTGTTGACGGAATCGTTCCGTCATCCTGCCGTTTCGTCCTGGTAAATTTCAGCGTCCAGCGCGCATGACGGTCCTTGTGGGACCGCTTTGCGGGTTTGTCCTTCCAGGCCTCAGGAATACGGTCCGCCCGGAGATCCGCTTTTTCATCGTTGGTATTGCGCTGCTTTGGAGCCGCCACCAGCGTAGCATCCAGGATTTGGCCTGACATCGGCAGATAACCAGCATCCCGCAGTGTGGTGTCAAAGCGATCGAACAGACCGTCAATAGCTCCTGCCTGTGTCAGACGCTCGCGGAACAGCCAGATCGTTTTGGCATCGGGTACCCGATCCGACAGGCCCAGACCAGGGAAACGCATGAACGACAGGCGGTCGTTGATCAGGGATTCCGTCCGTTCATCAGACAGATTGTTAAGCGTCTGGATCACCAGGATTTTAAACATCAACACCGGATCAAACGGCGGACGCCGCCTTTGCTTCCATCAGCATAGGCCAGACCCTTGTCCAAACCAGGGCGGAAGACCTCAAAATCCACAGTCCGGGAAAAGGCTTCAAGCTGATCCCCCAACCCGCTCAAACGAGCAAGGCGCTCTTCAACATCAAAGAAACCCGGCTGCTTCATGAGTCATCCTCCCCCAATCACCATAGGAGGCATGGAATCACAGACACGCACGCAAAACCATGGGGTTTTTAGAACCCTCCACGTGGTTGCGTTTTATTATGATTCGGACAGAAACGATTGCGTTTATCGTATGATCGTCACGCTTTCGAAGCCGTAATACGGGCGCCCCGGGCTTTCGGGTGCGTCCAGGATGAGGGCGTGCGTGCCCTGGACGGTGATGGGGACGACGAGATGCAGCGGTTTGCCGAGAGGGCCGATCGGGAGCGGGGCGGAGCCGATGACGGCGTCGGGCGCGTCGGTTGTTCGGATGGCGAGTGTGTTCAGCGGGAGAGCGGAGCCGGGGCCTGTCGCGGCGCGCGTGTCGGAAGGATCGTCTCGTGGGCTTCCGAAGAAGCGGCTCATGGGGATGAGGTCTACCGCCAAGGATTTCGCACCGTAGAGACTGGTGACGGGGATGGCGACGCAGTCGCGGTTGCGGTCGATGGTCAGGTACGGGGAGGGGGCGATGGCGTCGGGCGTCGCGGGAACGTGGACGGAGAGTTTGCCGCCGGGGCAGGCGACGAAGGACGATCCTGTCCGCTGATCCGCGAGGTCGGGCGTGATGACGCGTCGGGTCGGGGCGGCCAGCGGGTGTCCCGTCTTATCGAACGGGATTGCCGTGAGGGTGATGCCGGCGGGTGCTTGGAGGGGGACGCGGTAGAGCGGCGCCGTCTGATCCGGTTCGGCGCCGTCAAGCGTGTACCGAATGAGGCCGGTGTTCGCCTGGTTCGACAGGGTGAGCGTGATGCGGCTTGGCGTGTCTGACGGCGTGGCCTGGAGGGTGACGGCGAAGGCGCCGTCCGCGACGGGGACGCCGTGTTCTGACTCGCGGCGCATTTCGGCGGGCAGGCGGCGCAGGAAGCTGTCCCATTTCTGGAGCGGGCGGGGGGTCCACGCGATTTCGGCCAGCGCGCTGGCTCGAGGGAAGGCGGCGTGCAGGACGGACGCTCCGGAGGTGAAGTATTCCGTCCACAGCGCGCCTTCGACGCCGAGGATATGTTGCTGCACCTGGGGAGTGGTTCCGGGCGGGAGAGGGTCGAACTGATAGACGGTCGCCAGGGACTCGATAGGGTAGCGGCCACCGGTAGCCTCTTCGTCGCGGTTTGTTTGCAGGTAGTCGAAATAGAGGGATGACGAGGGAGCCATGACGGCGTCGTGGCCGGCTTCCGCCGCGGCGACGGCGCCCCTCACGCCGTGCCAGGACATGACGGAGGCGGAGGGGGGCAGGCCGCCTTTCAGGATTTCATCCCATCCAATCAGGCGTCGGTCGTGACTGGCGAGCCAGGTTCCCAAGCGTTCGATGAACCAGCTTTGCAGGGCTTCTTCGTCCCTGACGCCGAGGTCGCGCATGCGGGCCTGCACGGAGGGGGAGGATCGCCACTGTTCCTTCACGGCTTCGTCGCCGCCGAGGTGGATGAAGCGCGACGGGAAGAGTTCGAGGACTTCGGTGAGGACGTTTTCGATAAAGGCAAAGGTGTGGTCGTCGGTGTTGTAAAGATAGGGGTGAATGCCCATGACGGTGGAGACTTGGGTGGGCGTGCCGCCTGATCCGATTTCCGGGTAGGCGGCGATGGCGGCCTGCGCGTGTCCGGGCATGTCGAGTTCCGGGACGATAGTGATGTTGCGCGCCTCGGCGTAGGCGACGATCTCGCGGATCTGGTCCTGCGTGTAGAAGCCGCCATAGGGAGTGCCATCGCCGTTCGGGCCGGAATCGGGGGCGTGACGCCAGGCACCGATGCGGGTCAGTTCCGGGTAGCGGCGGATTTCGATGCGCCAGCCCTGGTCATCGGTGAGGTGCCAGTGCAGGACGTTTAGTTTCAGGCGTCCCATGGCGTCGATCATTGTGCGGATGTCGTCGGGCGTTTGAAAGTGCCGCGATGAGTCGACCATCATCCCGCGCCAGCGCAGGCGGGGCTGGTCACGGATGCGGAGGGCCGGGATTGTTTTTGTCGGGGAGGAGAGGAGCTGGGCGAGGGTGCCAGCCCCGTAATAGAGGCCAGCCTGATCGTGGGCGGTGATGGTGACGCCAGTCGGGGTAACGGTCAGGTCATAGCTTTCGGCGGGGGCTGACGGATCTGCGGGCAGGAGGCGGAAGTGGAGGGTGGGGGTTGCGGGGGTGCCCGTTGCGCGGGATGCGGGCGCGGCGACGAGGGCGGGGCCGGACCGGGAGCGCAGCGTTTCGACCAGGATGTCGAGGTGTGCGGGGGCGACGTTGTCGGTCGTCACGGGGAGCGTTGCCGGAATTCTGAGATAGCCTGCGGCCAGCGTCATGCTGGCGGGGAGCGGCAGCAGCGGCGGGACGTCGTCGGCTTTGGCCTGCGCGCCGCCGGTGAAGAGCAGGGCGGCGAGCGCCGTTGTTGCGAGCCGGCGGCGATGGGAGGGGCGCATCATGGAGTGTGTCCTCGTTTGTCGCATGGAGCGGGCGCGCCGCGCCTAGCTTCTGTTTCGAAAACATAACGATCATAAACACGCATGCACAACAAGTAGGGTGCCCATATTTGCGCTATTATTTGAGAGGGTTCGACATTTTATGGCGATCGACGGCCATGTGCTGGTTCTCTCCCGATGGCCTGATGAGGGAAAATGTCGCAAATCAAGTGGCGGGGGTGCTACGGCGTGTCGTCAGTTAAGCAGGATGATGATTGAGACGAACTGAACGGCTGCGAGGAAGTTGATTTCAGTTTGTCGTATCGGGTTGCGATAGCGCGGAACTGTTTGAG
>NZ_WOTA01000070.1 GCF_011516825.1 Acetobacter oeni
CACGAAGGATGTCGAGACAACAATCTCGTCATCCTGCGCATGGTTGATGATTGCCCATATCCGCAGAGTTCTGCGAAAAATCAATCAAGCCGCTTTCTGATTCAGGCTCTGAAAGGGAAGCTGGATGCGGCCCGACATGTTCTGGGGTGAGAGGTTGGTATAGGCCCACGCGACGGCGACCACCGGAATGCCAATGTCCGGAAAGACGTCTTTGGGTGTGCGGATTGCCGAGAGCACGCCTGCGATCACGATCAGGATGGCCATGATGATGATGAAGGTGTATGGCCGCGCGAGTGCCAGGCGAACGATCGCGTTCATGGCGTCGTGAGACGACCTGCCCGACGGTGTATCGTTGAACTCATCGCGCCACGCTCCGGGGCGCGAGTCTGTGCCTGCTTCTTCGCTCATGCATGAAGCGGCATCTTTTCATGGTCCCGCCCAGGAGAACCTGCGCAGCCGGGCGACACAGTTTGTCAGCAGGACTATTGAACGCCGCTTGTGATATATGGTTTTCCGGCCTGCCACGATCACGATGAATTTCAGGCTCAGAGCCTGTTCGTCCATTGAACCGGGCCGGTGACGCGCGATTATGTTGCTGTCTGTCGTTTATTTCAGGACAGACACAGGTGGTCGGGTAAATTTCACCTTTTCGTGAGTATGCCTGCGGGACATGGCCGGGGAAGAGAGCGTGTGCTTATGATGGCCGTTCTTCAACCAGCAGAAGGAGGCTTTATCATGGCTTGGAATACGCCGAAGATCACGGAAGTGCCGCTGGGCGCAGAGATTAACAGCTACGTTTGCGGCCAGAAGAAGTAAGGCTCGCGGGCTTCCTCTTTTTGAAACGCCGCCGGCCTCGCACCGGCGGCGTTTTTCTTTTACAGCGTTTCTCCCATGATTGATCTTGTCGTGCTTGGTGCCGCCGCGGGTGGTGGTTTTCCTCAATGGAACTCGAATGCCGGGGGGTGCAGGCGTGCGCGGTCCGGTGATCCGCTGGCTCCTGCCCGGACGCAGGCTTCCATTGCAGTCAGTGGTGACGGCGAACACTGGTTTGTAGTCAATGCATCGCCGGATCTGAGGCAGCAGATCGGCCAGACGCCGGTCCTGCATCCGCGGACCGGCCTGCGTTCAACACCGATTGCGGGGGTGATCCTGACCGGGGCGGAGGTGGACACGATTACAGGTTTGCTGACGCTGCGGGAGCGGCAGTTATTCGACATTTTCGGGACGCGGCAGGTGCTGGATCAGCTCGATGCCAATCCGATTTTCGAGGCGCTGAACCGGGAAGTTGTCGGACGACGTGAGATCGCCCCTGACCACTCGCTCCTGCTGACGACGCGGGACGGGAAGCCTGTCGGTCTTGAAATCACGCCCTTTACCGTACCGGGGAAGGTGCCGCTTTATACGGAGAAGGGGGAGAACCCGGCTGCGATTGTGGAGAATGGCGAGACGGTCGGGCTGGAGATTACGGATGGCCGGGCGCGTGTCCTGTTTATTCCGGGTTGTGCGGCGATGACGGAGCGGCTGCGGGCGCGGATTGTCGGGGCGGATCTGGTACTGTTTGACGGGACGCTGTGGCGGGATGACGAGATGATCCTGGCCGGACTTGGCGAGAAGACCGGCAAACGAATGGGGCATATGTCGGTCAGTGACGCGGATGGCACTGTGGCAGCGTTCCGGGATCTGGATGTCGGGCGCAGGGTGCTGATCCACATTAATAATTCCAATCCCATTCTGCTGGCGGACTCTCCTGAGCGGGCCGAGGTTGAGGCGGCGGGGTGGGATGTTTCCTTCGATGGCATGAGGATCACGCTATGAGTGCAGCACTTCTGTCACCTGATGCTCTTGAGGCGGCGCTGCGGGGCATCGGGGCTGAGCGATATCATAATCTGCATCCGTTTCATCGGGCGCTGCATGACGGGAAGCTGAATCGCGGTCAGGTGCAGGCCTGGGCGCTGAACCGCTATTATTATCAGGCCAGTATTCCGGCGAAGGATGCGTCGTTGCTGGCGCGGCTGCCGACGGCGGAGCTGCGTCGTGAGTGGCGGCGGCGGCTGGAGGATCATGATGGTGATGCGCCGGGCACTGGCGGCGTGGCGCGGTGGTTGCGGCTGACGGACGGGCTGGGGCTGGACCGGGCTTATGTTGAGTCGCTGGAGGGTTTGCTGCCGGGGACGCGGTTCGCGGTTGAGGCTTATGTTCATTTCGTTCGGGAGCGTTCGGTGCTGGAGGCGATTGCGTCTTCGCTGACGGAGCTGTTTTCGCCGACGATCATCAGCGAGCGTGTTTCGGGGATGCTGCGGAATTACGACTTCATCAACGCGGAGACGCTTGCCTATTTCACGCCGCGTCTGACACAGGCGCCGCGGGATTCCGATTTTGCGCTGGCTTATGTGAAGGAACATGCGCGGACGGTGGAGCAGCAGCAGGCGGTGCTGGGGGCTCTGAAGTTCAAGTGTGGCGTGTTGTGGTCGATGCTGGATGCGCTTGATTACGCTTATGTGCTGCCGGGGAATATTCCGCCGGGCTCGTTCCGGCCCTCATGATGGCGGATGTAACGGAAGCGCGTGTACCGGCGTTTGCGCGGGGGACGCGGTTGCAGCGGGACCAGGTGCGGGATCAGTGGGTGATTCAGGCGCCGGAGCGGGCTTTTCTGGCGGACCCGGTTGCGGCGGAGGTTTTGCAGCGGGTTGATGGTGAGACGTCGCTTGGGGTGATGATTGACGGGCTGGCGACTGCGTTCGAGGCGCCGCGTGAGGTGATTGCGCGGGATGTACTGGCCATGGTGGGTGATCTGGCGGACCGGCAGGTGCTGGTGTGGAAGGCGTGAGTTCCTCCCCTTCCCCGCCGCCTATGAGTTTACTGGCTGAGCTGACGCATCGGTGTCCGTTGCAGTGTCCTTACTGCTCCAATCCGCTGGCGCTGGAGCCGAAGACCGGGGAGCTTTCGACGGAAGACTGGTTCCGGGTTCTGGATGAGGCGGCGGCGCTTGGCGTGTTGCAGGTGCATTTTTCCGGCGGGGAGCCGATGGCGCGGAAGGATCTGCCGGATCTGGTGCGGCGGGCGGTGCGGAACGGGCTTTACACCAACCTGATTACGTCCGGCGTACTGATGGATGCGGCTTCGCTGGAACGGCTGTCGGCGGCGGGGCTGGATCATGTGCAGCTGTCGTTTCAGGACGTGGATGAGGACGGGGCGGCTCTTATTGGCGGCATGAAGGGCGCGCAGGCGAAGAAGATCGAAGCGGCGCGGCTGGTGGTGGCGGACGGGATGCCGCTGACGCTGAATTTTGTGGTTCACCGGCTCAATGTGGAGCGGATTCCACGGATGTTCGATCTGGCGGAGGCGCTTGGGGCGCGGCGGGTCGAGATTGCTCACACGCAGTATTATGGCTGGGGTTTGAAGAACCGGGCTGCTTTATTGCCGACGCGGGCGCAGCTTGAGCAGAGCGAGCGGGATGTGGCGGTGGCGCGTGAGCGGTTCGGGACGCGAATGGCGATCGATTTTGTCACGCCGGACTATTATGCGGATGAGCCGAAGCCGTGCATGGGCGGGTGGGGGCAGCGGTTTGTCAACATTACGCCGGTGGGGCGGGTTTTGCCGTGTCATGCGGCGGAGACGATATCGGGGGTTGTGTTTCCTTCCGTGCGGGAGGCGGCCCTGGGGACGATCTGGAATGACTCTGAAATTTTCAGGATGTTTCGGGGCACGGACTGGATGCCGGAGCCCTGCCGGTCCTGCGACCGGAAGGAAATCGACTGGGGCGGCTGCCGGTGTCAGGCGCTGGCGCTGACCGGGCGGGCTGAGGCGGCGGACCCGGTTTGCCGTCGCACGGCGGGGCGGGCGGTTGTGGATGCGGCGCTGAGGGAAAGTGACAAGACGTTTGCTTATCGCAGCTACGGGTGCGAGCGGCTTTCTTCAGCCGACACGAGTGATGGAAGCACCTGAAGAGCAGCACCGGTTATCTCACGATGCCGGAATGTTCGGGTGCTCTGTGAAAGCTCCGAGAGTATAGGCTCAGGACCTGGAAAAATGCTCTGGCGTATTCGGATGGAAGCAAAGGCGGGCGTCCGCCGTTTGATCCGGTGCTGATGTTCAAAATCCTGGTGATCCAGACACTGAACAATCTCTCCGATGCACGGACGGAATATCTTATCAACGAT
>NZ_WOTA01000071.1 GCF_011516825.1 Acetobacter oeni
TATCGCCGCATACGTTTGTCCCCCCAAAGCCCGGGAAAACAGTCAGCACAGGCAGCCAGAAAGTACAACCCTCATTCGCCATCATCAGGGTTTAACTGACGACACGCCGTAGCGGACGCAGTTTACGAGCGGCGATTGCACGCATTTTATTTGACATCAATCATATACGATCATAGGTGTGATTTTATAGAGGTAGTTCCGCTCCTGATTGATCGGCGGATGACGGCCGCCGTCAGGAGTGGCGACGTGAGGAGGCGTGTAGAGATGCAGCAGGCGGACTTGTCCGTTTCACAGGTGGTTTTCCGGGCTGCTTTCGGGACCGTTTGTTCCGCTGCTCTCCTTGTCGCCTCCCCTGCTGCTCCCTGGACGGCGCTGCTTTCCTGTGCCCGGCGATCTGGCTGAATGACTGAAACCGACGGAATTCTGGCGCTCGACGGGGGTGGCTCCAAGACGCTGCTGATCGGCGTTCTTCGGGATGCGACGGTTTTGGTCCGGCGCGCGGCCGGCGGCTCCAATCCGTTTGACCAACCGTGCTGGGCGGACGTCATCGCCGACCTTGTTCGCCCGCCGGTTCCGTTTCAGATCCGGGCCGCCGCATTCGGGATGGCCGGGTATGGCGAGAGTGTGGCGACCACGCGGCGGCAAGACGATCTGGCGGATTCACTGCTGCCGGTGCCGGTCCGGGTTCGCAATGATGTTGAGATGGCCTGTCTCGGGGCGTTTGGCGGCGGGCCGGGCGTGCTGCTGCTTTCGGGGACGGGCTCGATGGCGTGGGCGCGCGGGGCTGACGGGCACAATATGCGTGTCGGCGGCTGGGGCGCTTTGTTCGGGGATGAGGGCAGCGCCTTCTGGATCGGGCGTGAGGCGCTTTCCCTTCTCACGCAGGCGCTGGACGGGCGCGACGCCGGTGCTGCCGATCTGGTGGAGCCGGTTTGTCGTTATCTTGGTCTGACGGATGGGGGCGATGGGATCGGGGCAGAGCTTCTCGCCTGGTATTCGGGTCTTGACCATGAGCGGTCGGCGGTTGCGGCGGTCGCCCGGTGCGTGGGCGATCTTGCGGCGGAAGGGAGTCCTTCGGCGCTGGCGCTGATTGACCGGGCGGCAGCACATCTTGCGCGTCATGTCGGCACGGCGCGCACGGCGCTGTCGAATGAGGCGTTCGTGGATCAGGGGCTGCCGTGGAGCCATGGCGGCGGGACGTTCGCCTGTGCCGCGCTTCTGGACGCCGTCGAGCGGCGTTGCGGGGCGCCGCGGCCCCCGTTGCTTCCGCCGGTCGGGGGCGCGGTTCTGGAGGCCGCCGGTCTGGCGGGCTGGGCTGTGGATGCGGCGTGGATTTCCCGTCTGGCCGCAGGGCTGATTGAGAGTCCGATTGATGATCAGGGGGCGTGCGACCGCGCGGCCGGACTGAATGTGATGATGCCGAAGCTGGCGCCTCCGCCCGCTTCCAGGAAAAAGGACACGCAGGATGAACGCGACTGAGCGTGGTATTCGGGAGCAATTCCCGTTCTGGGACCGTCTGTCGATGGAAGGCGTGAAGGCTGATCCTTCCGTGGTTCATGCGGTGGTTGGCTGCGGCACGTCCGTGCATATCGCGGACTCGATCGCGGCGACGCTGTGTGAGCAGGGCGTGATGGCGCGGGCTGTTCCGGGCAACGAGTGGACATGTCGCCGGACGAGCTATGTTCCCGCGTCGGTTTCGCCCCGGGTTGTGGCGCTGTCGCGTAGCGGGGAGTCCACCGAGACCGTGGCGGCGGCGCGTGCGAGCCGGGCGGCGGGACTACCGGTGACGGCGTTCACCTGCGCGCCCGGGAGCACGCTTTGCGGAGAGGCGGACGAACTGGTTGAGTCCGACACGCATCCCGAGGAGGACATCGTGATGACGGCTTCGGCCAGTCTCATGCTTCTGATGGGACTTCGCTACGCCGGTGTGGACGCCGGGCCTGAGACCACGGCGCGCGCGCGCGCCCTGCTGGATACGGCGGACCCGCATCTGGCGTCGCTGATCCGGGGTCGCGGGCATTTTGTGTTTCTTGGCGGCGGGGCTCTTTACGGCGTGGCGCGTGAGGGAGCGCTGAAGCTTCAGGAAATGAGTCTGAGCCAGACGGAGGCGCATCATCCTCTGGAATATCGTCATGGACCGGTCAGTCTGATCGACGAGCGGTCTTTTGTGACGATCCTTTATCATCCTGACACGATTGAGGAGGAAGCCAGACTGGCTGACGAACTGATCGGGAAGGGCGCAGTTGTTCTCGGGATTGGCGGGCCGGGCACCGTGACGCTGCCTGTCGACGGACCGGCTTCGGTGCGGCCGCTGGTGTGTCTGCCGGTGCTCCAGCTGCTGGGCGAGTATGTGGCGCGGGACAAGGGTCTCGACACGCTGAAGCCGCGTCATCTGACCAAGGTCGTTACCATCGGCTGATGCGCCGCGACGGCGTGTGGTCATCTGTTTCCCGAGCCTGAAAGGTCGTCATGTCGATTGCTCCATTTTTTGATCTTGTGAAGCAGATCCATGATCCGTTGGCGCCGCGCGGGAGCCGGCGGGGTCTGACGTCGGTCTGTTCCGCGCATCCGCTGGTGCTTGAAGCGGCTCTCGGGCGGGCAGCGCGGCTCGGGGAGCCTGTGTTGATTGAGGCGACCTGCAACCAGGTCAATCAGGAGGGCGGTTACACGGGCATGACGCCGGTGGATTTTCTCGATCTTCTGCGCGGGATTGCGGAGAAAGTCGGGTGTCCGTCCGATCTGATCCTGGCTGGCGGCGATCATCTTGGTCCCAGTCCGTGGAAGACGCTTCCGGCAGATGAGGCGCTGAGCCGGGCGGGAGACATGGTTGAGGCTTACGCGCGGGCGGGGTTCGTGAAGCTGCATCTGGATGCCAGCATGGGGTGTGCGGGCGAGTCCGCAGCGCTGGCGGACGACATTGTCGCCGCGCGGGTTTGTGCGCTGGCCGCGCGGGCGGAGGCTGTGGCGCCGGGGCGGGTGGTTTATGTGATCGGGACGGAAGTTCCGGTTCCGGGCGGGGCGGCGGAGGCGCTGGACCATCTGACGCCGACGAGTCCGTCCGCCGCTGCGGAGACGTTGCGGCTCCACGAGACTGTGTTTCGCGCGGCGCTGGGCGACGAGGTGTGGTCACGGGTGATTGCGCTAGTGGTTCAGCCGGGTGTTGAGTTCGGGGTTGAGGAGGTCGCTCTTTACGACCGTGATCGCGCGCGGTCACTTTCGGACGTGCTGGGCGGGATGCCTGGGCGCATTTTTGAGGCGCACTCGACGGATTACCAGACCGGGGTGGGGCTGCGGGCTCTTGTTGAGGATGGGTTCGCGCTGCTGAAGGTGGGACCCGGTCTGACGTTTGCGTTGCGTGAGGCGCTGTATGCGCTGGATGCGTTGCGGGGGGCGCTGCTGCCGCAGCAGGAGAGTCTGCGGGACGTGATGGAGCGTGTGATGCTGCATGATTCTTCGCACTGGGCGGGCCATTACGAAGGGTCTCCTTCGCAGCTTACGGTATTGCGGCATTATGCTTGGAGTGATCGCATCCGCTATTACTGGCCGAAGCCGGAGGCCGGCGAGGCGGTGGACACGCTGTTTTCGCAGCTTGCGGACATCGGGATGCCGGACCCTCTGATCAGGCAGTTTCTGCCGACTCTGTTTGCAAGGCTGCGTTCGGGTGGGATTGCGCGGGAGCCTCAGGTAATCGTTATTGCAGCGGTGACGGATGTGCTGGACATGTATGGCGCGGCGTGCACGCCGGAGTCCGGAAAAGGCGTCTGATCGTTAGGCTCAGGACTCATTTTTTGAGATAGAAGATGAAGCTTGCGGCGATATGGATTGCGGACATGAAGGTGTGGGCGCATCTGTCATATCGGGTTGCGACCCGTCGCAGTCTTT
>NZ_WOTA01000072.1 GCF_011516825.1 Acetobacter oeni
ACCGGCCGATCGTCACAAGCATGGCATGACCTGATCATATCCCGAGGCGACATTTCGGTCGCCCTGATCGAGAGATCCGGTGGTCATAATTCTGCTTCCACCCAACAGGAGGAGGCATCATGCCAACAGGTAACTATATTCGCCAGAATTCGGTCAAAACACGACTGGCAGCTGGACTTGCGGCAAATCACGTCGAGGGTTTTCTTCAGTGGCTTCGCGAGAAGCAATACACACCTTTGACCGTTATAGAATTGGAGCGGCTGCTGGCATGCTGGACGCATTGGGCACGCGCGGCAGATTATACGCTCGCGACCATTCGCCAAGCATACATGGCTTCATCTACGCTGATCGCGTCGGGATATCGAGCGCGATTTCCCGGCGATCTCCGTCAGGATGTCGTGGGATGTGCCAAATTATTCATTATCTATTTGGAAACATGCAAAGTGCTGGATTCTTTGCCTGCTCCTGCCGAACCCGCTCTCCTCGTGGAATTCAGACATTGGGCATTGGAACAGCATGGTCTGGCAGAGACAACGCTCGGTTTTTACCTTCACGTCATTCGTCTTTTTGTTGCCTACATGGGTGAAGATCCGACCACTTATACGGCAGCCACCATCCGTGCCTTCGTCCTGGAACGGGGACAGAATGTCTCACAGTGTCGAGTAAAGGGCATCATTGTTTCAACACGGTCATTTCTGCGTTTTTTGGTTGCGACAAGGCGTTGTCCGTCGGGATTGGTGCATGCACTGCCCCGATCAGCAAACTGGCAGTTGACCTCCATCCCGCGATTTCTTCCGGACACGGAGATTGGGCGCATTATCGATGCGTGCGATGGCGAACAGCATCTCCGGGATCGAGCCATCATTCTGCTGCTGGCCCGTCTTGGATTGCGTGCCAGCGAGGTCGCGCGTCTGACGTTTGACGATCTCGACTGGAGTCAGGGTCATATTCGGATCCATGGGAAAGGCCGCCGACTTGAATTGCTGCCACTGACGCAGGAAATAGGCGACGCTATCATTGCCTATGTGACGCGTCAAAGACCGCCAGTGCCAACACGCGCGTTGTTCGTCACTGTATTCGCTCCGGTTCATGAGATTAACAGGATCGTCGTAAAATGCCTGGTCAATCGTGCCTTGACGCGGGCCGGCATAGAGAGTCCGCATCGTGGCGCACATATTCTGCGTCATTCGGCGGCAACCGCCATGCTGCGTCATGGGGTGAGGCTGGCTGATGTCGGCGCGGTACTTCGCCACCGCGATACAGCGATGACGGCCCATTATGCCAAGGTCGATCTGACGCTCCTGTCGGCTATTGCCCAACCATGGGATGGGAGGGCGCCATGCTGATCGACGACGTGAACCGCTACATAACCCTGCGCCGCTCACAGGGGTTCAAACTTGAAAAAACAGCCCGTCATCTCGAGGCATTTGCCCGCTATGCGGCGGAACGCGCCGATACCCATATTCGTATCGAGAGCGCGCTGGAGTGGTCATCTTCGACCTCGTCAACCCAACGCAGCCGATATCGAAAACTTCAGGAGCTTGCGCATTTTGCACGTTTTCTGCGCGCGGAAGATCCTCTTCATGAAGTTCCTGACCACCACATATTTTATTGCCCGGTATCGAGACCGACGCCTTACATCTATTCCCGGGACGAAATTGCCCGCATGCTCACTGCAGCGGGCAATTTGCGCCGGCAGAAGCCCAGTCCGCTCAGGCAGCACATATACGTGATGCTGATCGGACTGCTTGCCTCCACCGGTCTGCGGGTCTCCGAGGCGCTTAATCTCAGATTGTGCGATCTGCTACCGGACGGGGTCCTGCATATCCGTCAGACGAAATTCAATAAAAGCCGACTTGTTCCAATGCATCCGAGCGTCGCTGCCGCATTGCGCGACTACCTTGCTATCCGTGAGCGGTTCGCAGGAGCGGACGATCATGTATTTCTGTCCGTTGGCGGAAAGCCGATGGGCGTGGGAACCTTGTATGCGGCATTCCATGTTATCCTGCGCAAGGCGGGTGTCGGCCAAGGGCGCACCCGTCGCCCTCGCATCCATGATCTCCGACATACTTTCGCGACACGGGTGCTCGAACAATGCTCGGCCCGGCGGGAGGATGTCGCGCGCGATTTTATCGCGCTGTCGACGTATCTCGGGCACGCACATATCCGATATACCTACTGGTATCTGCAGGCGACACCCGAATTGATGAGCGATATCGCCGGAATGGCCGAAAACCTGATCGGGGAGAAGCTGTCATGACCCCGATCGCGCCTCTCATCACTGGCTTCCTGCGTGATTATCTACCCAATCAGCGTGGTTTCAGTCCGCATAGCTGCGATGCGTACGCCCATAGTTTCAAGCTGCTCCTTGCTTTTGTCTCTACCAGATTACGTGTGCGGCCAGCCCAGCTCATGCTCGAACAGATCAATGCCGACATGGTCATCGCATTCCTCACCAATATCGAACGGGAGCGCGGCAACAGTGCTTCCACCCGGAATCTGCGGCTCGCGGCAATCAAGACATTTATGCGCTACGTCGAATTGAAATATCCCAGAGCACTGGAACAGATTGCCCAGATCAGGGCAATCCCGGGCAAGCGGCATGAACAGAAACTCGTTCAACATCTGACGCTGATCGAAATACGCGCTGTTCTCGACGCTCCCGATCTCAAGACCCGTGCAGGAATACGAGATCGGGCCATGCTGCATCTTTGTTTCGCAGGTGGATTACGTGTTTCTGAACTGGTTGGTGTCCGCCTTGAAGACGTCGTCCTGCATCCCACCCCCAGCGTCACGGTGTTGGGCAAGGGGCGGCGTGAGCGGTGCCTGCCGCTCTGGAAAGATACCGCGCGCGATATCCGGGCATGGCTCGCCGTCAGAGGCACGCCACCAACACCGGAATTATTTACCAACGCACAAGGCCGGACGATGACGCGCGCAGGCTTCGAATATGTCCTGGAAAAACATGCGGCTTCAGCCGCAAGTCAATGTCCCACTTTATCAGATCGCGTGATTACACCTCATCTCTTGCGGCATAGCTGCGCGGTGACCATGCTTCAGGCCACGCGGGATATTCGCAAGGTTGCTCTCTGGCTGGGACATGCGGATATCCGAACGACCGAGGTCTATCTGCGGATAGATCCATCCGAAAAACTCGAGGCAATCGAGGCGGTGTTGCCGCCGTCACTCCGGCGGGGCCGTTTCAAGGCACCCGACGCATTGATCGCTTCCCTGATGGCACATCGGGGAGCATGACAGCGTGAGAATTTGGACCTGATCGCTCCGCGGCGGTCAGGTTCTCTTCCATACCGGCGCTCGGCGTGTGTCTGGGCGTACCGGGATATGATCGGGTACCATGCCATGCTTGTGACGATCGGCCTGC
>NZ_WOTA01000073.1 GCF_011516825.1 Acetobacter oeni
TTCAGGCCGGCCTGCCCGTAATCCTTCACTTTCGTCACATTCAGCGTGATCGTGGTGACGCCGTTCGTCGTGGTGGCCGTGCAGGCGGCGAGGCCGGCAATGCCTGCGAGGACAGTAGCGTTACGGAGAAAGTTGCGGCGAGAGAGTGTCATGGCGTTTTTCCATAAAAAAAGCCGCCCCAACTGGAGCGGCTTGTGGATTATCGGTATTCCAGATGCGACTATGCACCAAAACCACAGAGTATTACTCTGCCGTATTTACGCTGATTCGGGAATGTGGACGTGTCTGGTTATCTATCTGCGACTGCAAATATCGCTGAAATATTAACAGCTGTTATTGCTGTATGGTTCTGGATAAGAACAGTATATAAGGCAAAGAAGGAGCAGCAAGAACTCTGCAAGTATCTCGCAGCCGAGTATCCTAAAAAACGCAATAAAGACGATGGAGGAGATCGAAGCTTACTACACTTAGTTGCTGCTCTAAAGATGACAGAAGATGAAATCATCCAAGCAGCTTTCCATAGCAATGATATAGAAATACGCTTAACACACTCAGCGGAGACAGGGCGGGCAGATATAATAACTTTTTCTTTAAGACGCGATTATTAATTCTGATTTCGACTCAAAAATTCTTCTCGTGCTTTCTGTTTATTGATTTCTGGCCGCAAAATGAAAAAATAACCCACAAAGCTGCCCAACATCACAGGTGCGCATACCACTAGAATAATAAGAAATATATCATATGACATCAGGTTCCCCCGCATTGTCTTTAACTGTCCTTACTTGCCTCCCCGGCTTCGTCTGGTCCGGAGGCAGCCCCAACGCCGCCGCCGCTTCATCGCGCGGCAGACTCACCGGCGCCATGATCGCCTTCCTTCCAGGCTGATACGCGTTGGCATTCCACCCCCGCGCCTGCGCGATGGCGGACACGATCTGGTACACCGGAGCCCACCTGCTCCCGGCGTCAGGCGGCTTCCAGAACCGCATAATCAGAGCGCAGGACGCAATCGCGAACGTCACAATGCTCGCCGCAGTCCCGAGGTATTCCGTCGGGATCAGCGACAGGACATCGCTGAAAATAGTGTCTGAGTTCATAAGGTTACCCAAAGAAAAACCGCCCCGGAGGGCGGCTGTAAAAACAACGAGTGATTATGCGATCGCTCGGAACACAAAAGATCTTACGCCAACAGTTCAGACTTCGACGTATCCATCCCTCCTGAAGTAATTATCAGGAGGAACGGTGTCCGTTTGTGCGCGTCAGGGAATGAGGGCATCTAATATAGTCTCCCATGATGAATTGACAATCCGTTAAGGACTACGGTCAGTCACCATCCATTGGGGGGGGAGCATATCTTGTGTCGTTAGATTGCTGAGTTTAACGTCCGCCTCACAATCAACGGGGTATCGACGTGGCGAAAATTGACGTTCTGATGTCTGTTTACAACTGCGAACGTTATATTTCTGAGACGTTGGCGAGCATTCAAGCGCAGACTATCAAAGACATCCACATTATTATTGTGGATGACGGGTCAACAGACCGGACCGGAGAACTCGTCGCGAGAGCCGCTAACAACGACGAGAGGATCATCTATCATCGGCAGGATAATGCCGGGATTGTCTCGGCACTGAATGCTGGTCTCCAATATTGTAAAGCTGAATTCATTGCCAGGCATGATGGCGATGATATTTCTTACCCAGAACGGTTTGAGGCAGAGCTTGCCTATCTTGAAACTAATCCGGACTGCGTGGCGGTAAGTTCAGTTGCCCGGCACATTGACGAAAATGGGCTTCACCTTGGAACAATCTCGACACGGAAAGATCTAACGGCTGCCGATTGTTTTTCTGTCCCAGCTGAGGAGCCATACTTACTTCAACCAATGCTGATGCTGCGACGCTCTGCTCTGGAAATGGTGGGGGGATATCGAAATATATCTGTTGCAGAAGATTCAGACCTTCTGTGGCGTTTAAACGCTATCGGCACAATGCACATCATCTCCGACCCGCTGGGCGACTACCGGGTACATAATGCAAGTGTGTCAAGTCAGTCCGTTGTGCACGGCAGACGCCTTGCCGTGTGGTCGCAACTTGCTGCCATATCTGAGCAGCGCCGACTTACAAAAACAACTGATCTTAACTTTTCTTCCGAACTAAAAATACGCATTGAGTCAGCGATGTCGCTTGCTGATATGGCATCCGCGGTGCGAGAATTACTTACAGAAGTCGAAATAAATTGGTTCGGTCTGGCAGTGTCAGCAAAGCTCCTTGAGATTTGTTACTATAGACCATATGAACCTGAAGGGTCAGACATAACCTTCATTCGTCACGTGACCAGTTCAGATGAGAATACTTCGCGCTGTTTCAAATATGCGAAATTAAAAGAGGACATCCTTGCCGCAGCCATCAGGCTAACGCTTGGCGGTCGCTGGAAGGACGCCCTAAAACTTCTGCCGCCAGAACGTTGGCCGGTTCTTTTTGCCAGAGCTGTATTCCGAGTGGCGTTTCCCTCGTCGGTAAAAAGCATAATTAAAGGGTTTACTGTAAAAAGAAAATCTCCAACCCGGGATATATTTAATCGGTTTGCTGATTTTCTTGAGCCATTACCGAGCCTTGAAGGGAAACCCCAAGTATATTGTCCGCCAGATTCATTGCTGGATGGAAAACCCTCGGTTGCCTACCTGATCATGGCTCATTCTCAGGATAAACAGCTCGAGTGCCTGGTTAACGCGCTCCTTTCCGATCCGCGGTCTCGCGTTTACATACACATGGATGCCAAAACCACCGTTGATCAGCCTTTCAATTTCAAAGACTCATTTCGCGTCATGCTGGTTGCTGACAGGATACGGGTGAACTGGGGAGGCTTCTCAGTTGTAAAGGCTACGCAGGCTATTTTAAGAGCGGCACTCAGCGACAAACGCAATGAGAGATTTGTTCTCCTGAGCGGCGCTTGCTTTCCGACTCAGTCTCCATCCGCGGTCAACGACGAACTTCTGAGAGGGGAAGGTAATCTCTTCTCCGTGTGGGGACAAATTGGTCCGAACAATCTTTCATCTGAAGGATTTGGCCGTTACGTTGTGTCAAAATTTCAGCCGTGTGACATCGGGGTTTTGAATCCAAAAAAGAGCATTTTTCATGCTCGATTATGGAATCTCTACAAAAAGATCGCCTCTAAGTGTCTGACCGAAAATGAGTTGAGTGATTTCAGCGGGTTATGATTCATGGGTTTGCGATAACCTGATGAGATCAAGATGGCCTGGACTGAAATCACCCGAGCGCAGTA
>NZ_WOTA01000074.1 GCF_011516825.1 Acetobacter oeni
ACGAAGGATGTCGAGACAACAATCTCGTCATCCTGCGCATGGTTGATGATTGCCCATATCCGCAGAGTTCTGCGAAAAATCAATCAAACCGCTTTCTGATTCAGGCTCTTAAATCGATTGAGCCCATGTAAGCAGACAATATAACTGTATGAATATCTGGAAGTGACGGTGCAATAAGTTCTGTATCGAGATGAGAAAAACCTATGTCAGTACCTAGCCATAATGAGCCATCGTCATTTTCACTCACTGATCCTTGAATGATCTGATTAGAAATGAGGCCAGAATCAATGTCGAAATGACGCCATCCATTGGATCTCAAAACATTTACGCCATGATTACTTCCAACCCACATCCAGCCCCGGCTATCCCGGAAAATTGAGGTCACCTGTTCAATATGCTGACTTCCGGTGAACAACGACGAGATTACAGCATTACCTTCTTCAGGTAGTGTAATTTGACGTATTCCCCCGATCAGACCCGCGATCCATATTTCATTGGACATGGTGACGGCCATAGAACGACCTTCACCGATTCCAAGATCAAGAAGGTCAACCCGAGGTTCAAAATAATCTGTACCTGATTTTTGCCGAAACAGGACACTATCCGTCAGAATCAGAAGACGTCCGTATTGATCGAAGCGGAGGGCATTAATTCGCCTTTCATTCAGTCCCAGTATTTCAGGCAGGCGAGCTGGTGGATGGACCGGGTCATCTATCCTTATAAGCCCCTGAGCCGTTCCAATCCACAAACGGTCGGCACTATCCAGAGCCATAGCCCCCGTCAACGGCACCTGAGACGCCAGACTGGTTATTTTCTTTGTAATTGGATCTATGTGAATAAGAAAGGAAGTTTTTCCTGCTGCCCAGATTGTGCCATCACCTGCTCGCAACAGAGAAGTTGCATTTATATCATAATGATTAAATTCTGCGAGCCTCCCGCCATTCTCTTTGAGAGAAGCATAGCGGAATATTCCCTTGTCCGTGGCAAGCCACAATGCACCGGAATTATCACGCTTGACGGCTGAAATCATTGCAGCAGGAAACCCCTGATCTGCTCCATAATTTTTCCATTCAGCAAAACCTGCGACACGCATGATTCCATGATCGGATCTGGCAAACCAGATACCATCTTCCCGATCCACAAACGCAACAGAAATTAAGCCTGACTTATACTTCGATAAAAAGTCTGAAGATTCCCATTGCCCCGCCAAAGAGCGAATAAACAGTGTGCTGGCACCCTGAGTGATGACTTGTCCGCCAGCGGTCGAAATCAGAAAAGGATTATATGTTGATGTTCCTGGGATGTTCCCAGGAACATTTTCCAACTCAACTGATTTATCTGTATTAATATGTACAATACGAGTTGTACTACGCGCGATCAGTCCTTTATTTTTATCAGGTATCAGAGCCAGCCATTTATCAGAAGGCACACCTTCGTGTAATCCGAATACAATACTTACGCCATCTTTATAACGGCAAATGGCATCACCACAGGCAAGCCATACAGTTTGTTCTGAAGAAGCAATTGCATAAAGTGGTTTAGTTGCAATTGTGCTTTTTGGCAATCTGATGCCATTTATACTGCCATCTATAAAGCGTTCAACGACAGGCTCACTGCCAGATTTTGGATGAATTCGCCACAAGCCGCCGCCTTTAGCTGGTCCTTCTCCGGCAAGAACAATGAAATCTTTATCCAAAGCAGAAAAATGCAAATGATCCTGAAATTTCAATGAAATTTTATGAAATGACTGCTTGTTCCGAAGCCATACTGTGTGATCCGCTGCAATAAGGAGATTATCATCCTCTCCCCCAGCCAATGCCGTAACATGCGTGAAAGTTCCGGCATTTCCGTTATCGACCCGCGTAAATTCGCCACCGGAACTGACATAAAGTCCTGTTTCTGTTCCTACATACAGAAATCCATCGGTATCCTGCGCAAATCCGTTAATAGTAGCATTTTCAACACCAACTTGCCCATCGAACAGCCTTACAGTCTGCGCAAATGCAAAGCCTGATATGCATTTAAAAAATAAAACAAAAACTAACGTGAGGAATATAAATTTTTTATGAAAAATGTATGCGGAAATCGCCTTTCCCAAAATTATTAAAATACTAATATTGGAATATCGAAATTTGTAAAAAGCAGGGTCTATAATAGACACGATCTCTTAAACTACCTTACGAATTAAATTTCGCCCTTATCATAATAAAAATTGCTTATCAGGTAGTTAAATTTCGCCGGCAATAGTTTTTATAAATAGAACTCTAGATAAATCTAAACTTCCTCTGACAGACTGTCGGGTTGGGTTCATTCAAGGCTGATTAGGAATGGTGACGGTCCTGTCTCATGCGACCTAGAGACGCGCCATTCTTTTGCAGTTGTAAGCGAGGAAGCGAGAGCGACGAAGGTTCGTTCAGTGGTAACTTTTGCAAGCCCCCGCAGATGAAATCTCCTGAACTCCATGATG
>NZ_WOTA01000075.1 GCF_011516825.1 Acetobacter oeni
GACTGGCGACGGGTCGCAACCCGATATGACAGATGCGCTCACACCTTCATGGCCGCAATCCATATCGCCGCAAGCTTCATCTTCTATCTCAAAAAATGAGTCCTGAGCCTAAGAATAAAGGTGTCCACCAAAACAGGGGATCATCAGCATTGCGTTCATAAAAATACCGGCCCTTACGGGTCATTGCTTTTTCGGTATGTTTATTCTGACACCAGAGACAGATGGGCACGCAAATTATTCCTGTGGATTTTCTGCTTCCGTTTTTTACTCAGCCTGCTGCGGCCGACGGTGTCCAAGTGGATGTCTGACAGAAAAAACTATACAGTAATAAGGAAAAACTGCTCTTTACGTGCCGGGAATGTCGCGTCTACGCTCTGTCCGAGACCGCGTGAAAATAATGCGATGCCGGGAGGGCAGATTGAGCGGAAGCTGCGAACTTTCATTACGGACAGATCTTGCCGCTGCGTTCCGCATGGCTGCCCGACTGGGCTTCCATGAGGCTGTCGCCAATCACTTCAGCGCGGCGGTGTCGGAGGACGGTTCCCGCTTTCTCATCAACCCGAAATGGCGGCATTTTTCGCGCATCAGGGCCAGTGATCTGGTTCTGGTCGATGTAAACGAACCGGGAGACGCGCTCAGCCGGGATCTTGATCCGACCGCCTGGGCTATTCACGGTCAGTTGCACAGGATCGTTCCCCGGGCGCGGGTGGCGATGCATTTGCATCCCGTTTATGCGACGACCATCGCGACATTGCAGAATTCTGAGATTATTCCGATCGAACAGAACACAGCGCGTTATTTTCGCCGTGTGGCTCTGGACAGGCTGTATGGCGGAATGGCGGACAGCGAGAATGAGGGAGCGCGTCTCGCGGGGCTGATGGGCGACAAGACCAGACTGATGATGGGCAATCACGGTGTGATGGTTGTGGCTCAGACCGTTGGTGAAGCGTTCGATGATATGTATACCATGGAACGGGCATGCCAGATTCTTGTCAATGCTTATTCGACCGGGCAGCCTCTTTCCGTTCTCCCGAATGATGTGGCGGAAAAAACCGCGCGTGACTGGGAAGGAATAACGGATTTCTCAGTCCGTCATTTTGAGGAAATGAAGCTTATTCTCGACAGGCAAGAGCCTGATTATCGCGACTGACCGGCAAAATGATGCGAACACTAATGATGGGGTGTCCACGGCTCTGTTGGACAAATGGAGCGCTTGGAGCGGTTCTACATTAGGGCTTGTGGGGATTTATCGTGAATGGATGATGGCTGCGGCGCGATAGATCATTGCGGTGAAGCTTTTGTCTGTTTTGTCGGCGCGCATGGCGATGCGCTTGAATTCTTTGAGCTTGCAGAAGAAGTTCTCGATCAGGTGTCGCCATTTATACATCTCCCGGTCAAGCGGATGCGGTTTGGTCCGCCCTGGGTGCTGGGAGATGATCACTGTGGCGCCACGCTTATTGAGATCGGCGATGATGGCATTACTGTCGAACGCTTTGTCCGCGATGAGGGCACCAAATTCGATACCTTCGATCAACGGAGGCACGTCGACGCTGTCAAAACGCTGGCCGGGCATCAGGCGGAAGCGCACGAGATTGCCCGGGACATCGGTCAGCGCCAGGATTTTCGTCGTCATTCCGCCTTTCGAGCGACCTGTGGCCTGCCCCTGAGCCCCCCTTTTGCGCCCTGACCGTGACGGTGGACTTTTACGATCGTCGCATCGACCATGGCGTATTCCATGTCAGGCTCACCGGACAGAGCATCGAAAATCCGTTTGAAAACATCGGCATTGCGCCAGTCGCTGAAGCGACGGAAAGCAGTGCTCCAGTTGCCGAACATCGCCGGCAGGTCACGCCAGGGACTGCCCGTCCGCACAATCCACAACACCGCTTCCATGAACAGCCGATTGTCCCGGCCACTCCGGCCGGGATCAGTCGGTTTGCCAAGGCAGTGTCGTTCAATCTGCGCCCACCGGGCGTCCGTCAGCACAAAACGTTCCATCCAAAGCTTGAATTACAATCCAGGCTTCTCGTGAATCCCCACAAGCCTTAATCTGTTTCATATCCTGCTGCTATGAAGAAGCTGGAGCATTCATGGGGTGTGAAAGCGTTGAGCACTGATCCGACGGCATTCCATAATGCGGTGACAGTCCGTTCGGCCTTTACCCGAAGCAACGCTTTGATTTTGGAGAACGCTATCTCGATAGAATTTTGTACGCCCGGCATTTTATGAGCGGGAAGATTGTCCATCACGACGATATCACCCGGGGTCAGTGTCGGTATAAGAACCTGCTCGACACAGACCTGAAAGACTGGACGTGTCACGGTTTAGTTCCGGACCATTGGTTATCTGTTAAGCGGCGTTGCGCTCATAATCCAGAAGGCTTTTCCATTAGAGTGCGGAATGGCGCCTCTGCGGAT
>NZ_WOTA01000076.1 GCF_011516825.1 Acetobacter oeni
CTTCAACATCAAAGAAACCAGACTGCTTCATATCGCCATTCCCTCAATCAACGCAGAAGAAATAGAATCATACAGAAGACCTCAAAACCAGGGGGTTTTTAGAACCCTCCAGGTGCAACGACATGCGCGGAAGGAACGGGTTTCGCGGAACATCCCTGTCGCGTCGCCACCCATTTCCAGACGGTGCCATATTGTCCTGCAAAGCCCTGCTCCAGGAGTTCCCGCCATAGCTGACGACTATTGCGACATCCTTCGGACCATCTCTTTTCCAGGTGGGCTGTGTAAGGCACGAGTATGCTGCGTGACGGAACCGTTCTTTTCCATGGTGGTGCATGGCCCCGCTGAAACCAGCGCCGCACGGTTTTTCTCTCTACCCCGATCGTTGTGGCGATAGCCTGAATGCTGTGTCCCGCTGCTTTCAGGGCAAGAGCTTCCTTGAAAAGAATGTCACGCCGTTCCCCAGAGGCTGACCTGACGACCGCCTGCGCCTCTTCTGGATGCGCTCTGATTGTTTCAGATATTTTGCTTACGACCGTTGATACGTTCATCTGTCGTGTCAGGGTCCTGACAGTCGTCGTAAAACGGTCCAGAATGCTGACAAAAGCGTCTGACAGGTTCTTCAGCAGATGCCAGCGGTCTGTCACCTGAAGAGCGGATGGTGCGCCTCTGCGGCATCCGTCTGCATAAGTACCGGCACGGTCTCTGGCAATGATTTCAATACCGGGGTGGACCTGCAGCCATCGGGCAAGGGTATCAGCGTCCCGATCTGGCAGGAGGTCAATGACATCATTTTTCTCAAGATCGACCACAATCGTTCCATAGTGATGTCCCCGCCGCCATGCCCAGTCATCCACCCCCGCCACACGTGTAAGGGCCGTGCCTTTTGTGGTGTTCTGCACACGTGAGAGAAGACGGCGGACAAGAGTATCCGCGCTGATGGGGCAACACAGGCGCACGGTCATTCGTGCTCCAGCGGAACCGCCCAGGGTGTGGGCGATATAATAATGAAGATCGGCAAGACGTGTGGTCTGTCTGCCATGACGCACGGTTATCCCCTCAAGGGGCATGACAAACGTCCGACGTGGACAAAGCATCGTCTGGCAGAAAAAGCGCGGCACAGAAACGATCAGCGTGGCTGGACGGCCCTGCCATGGAAGATCCGCGAGTTTTCTCTGATAGAAACTGTGAATGCGTTGTGTCGGGCACTGACAGTCCGGACACACTGCACTCCGTTTTCGCAGACCGACTTCGATCTCCACTCTGTTATCCAGTGCAACAACACGACGAACGACGAGGGAACGGGGAAGATCAAGAGACCGAAGGCGTGACACTGGGGAATATCCATGAAAGTGAACGACTTTCTGGATTTCCCAGTTCCGGAACCTCAGTACAAGATACCCATCACGAAAAGTGCGGAAGAACCCAGGTTTTTCCCATACCAACGCGGACAATCCTCCCGCGCAGCAACCCGGCCAAAATGGCGCTCCATGCAACAGAGGACCGGCCTACTGCATAGGATAAGCGGCTCTCCCCGCCCTGAATAAACATAATTTTTGTAAATAAAAATCAAACAAATGTTGTTTTTTGCAGGATAAATAACGCTGTTAAGAAAATTATATCAAATATAGATAGAGAAAGATTAGAATATTATTAATTAATTATTATTAAGGTTTTCTCCGGACATTTCTATTAAGCCCGTCAGGAGACAGCCGCATGTTGGGAAAATGCCTTACAATTTTCCGCAAACCACACGTTAACGGGCTTAAGGTTTATCTTTTTACCACGTCCCTTTTTGTTTCTGTTCCCGCTTTCGCAGCCAGCAGTGCAACGGATTATACCGTTGCTGCAGGCTCGACGCGGATTTCTCACACTTGAGGCAATTTCGGGTCATTTTGTAGAATTCAGTCATCCCACAGGAGCCCGATCTGGAATATTGACGATATTCTGCTTCTGGCGGCGGGT
>NZ_WOTA01000077.1 GCF_011516825.1 Acetobacter oeni
CCCTCTCGGGGACGTTTTCCGTTACTGGACCGGGTAGACTACCCGTCTGATTTACGGAATCTGTCGACCGACCAGCTGAAGCAGGTCGCGGACGAGCTTCGCTCCGAGACCGTGGACACGGTCTCGACGACGGGCGGCCACCTCGGCGCCTCGCTCGGCGTGGTGGAACTGACCGTCGCCCTGCACGCGGTCTTCGACACGCCCGACGACCGGGTGATCTGGGATGTCGGCCACCAGGCCTACCCGCACAAGATCCTGACCGGCCGCCGCGACCGGATCCGCACCCTGCGCCAGCCCGGTGGCCTCTCCGGCTTCACCCGCCGCTCGGAAAGCGAATACGATCCGTTCGGCGCCGCCCATTCCTCAACCTCGATCTCCGCCGGCCTCGGCATGGCCGTGGCACATCATCTGCGCGCTGAAGAAGATCCGTCCTACCGCGAGCGCAATGTCATCGCCGTGATCGGCGACGGCTCGATCTCCGCCGGCATGGCCTACGAGGCGATGAACAACGCCGCCGTCGCAGGCCCCGGCGCCGAACGGCTGATCGTCATCCTCAACGATAACGAAATGTCCATCGCCCCGCCCGTGGGCTCGATGTCGAACTACCTCTCCCGCCTGATGTCCTCGCGCCAGTTCATGGGCCTGCGCGACCTCGCCGGCAAAATGGTCAGAAAGCTGCCCGACCGCCTGGAACGCACGGCCAAGAAAGCCGAGGAATACGCCCGCGGCATGATCACCGGCGGCACGCTGTTCGAGGAACTGGGCTTCTATTACGTCGGCCCCGTGGACGGCCACGACATGAGCCAGCTCGTGCCGATTCTGCGCAACCTGCGCGACACGGATAAAGGCCCGATTCTGCTGCACGTGATCACCGAGAAAGGTCACGGCTACAAACCGGCCGAGGCCGCGGGCGACAAATACCACGCCGTCGCAAAGTTCAACGTCATCACCGGCGAGCAGAAAAAAGCCCCGCCGGGACCGCCCTCCTGGACAAACGTGTTCTCCCGCGAACTGGTGAGCCGCGCCACAACGGACGACAGAATCGTCGCCGTGACCGCCGCGATGCCCTCCGGCACCGGGCTGGACAAATTCGCGAAACAGTTCCCCGACCGGTTTTTCGATGTCGGCATCGCCGAACAGCACGCCGTCACCTTCGCCGCCGGCATGGCCACCGAAGGCCTGCGCCCGTTCTGCGCCATCTACTCGACCTTCCTGCAGCGCGCCTACGATCAGATCGTGCATGACGTGGTGCTGCAGGGCCTGCCGGTCCGCCTCGCGATCGACCGGGCCGGCCTGGTCGGCGCGGACGGCGCCACCCACGCCGGCGCGTTCGATCTGGCCTATCTCGGCTGCCTGCCGGGCATGACCATCATGGCGCCCAGCGACGAGCTGGAACTGCTGAACATGACGGCCACCGCCGCCGGGTTCGATGAAGGCCCGATCGCGCTGCGCTATCCGCGCGGCAACGGCCTGGGTCTCGAGCTTCCGGCCTCCGGCTCGGTCATCGAGATCGGCAAGGGGCGAATCGTCCGCGAGATGGGCGCCCAGTCAGGGCGTGAGAAAGGCGGCATCGCCATCCTCTCGCTCGGCCCGCGCCTGGCCGAAGCGCTGAAAGCCGCCGACCAGCTGACGGCCCGCGGCCTGCCGCCCACCGTCGCCGACGCACGCTTCGCCAAGCCGCTGGATACAGCCCTGATCGACCAGCTGGCCCGCAACCACGCGGTCCTGATCACGGTCGAGGAAGGCGCGGAAGGCGGATTCGGCGCTCTCGTGGCGCATTACCTCGCCCGCACCGGCCTGCTCGACCACGTCCGGCTCCGCACCATGACCCTGCCAGACCGCTTCATCGACCACGATACGCAGTTCGAGCAGTATAACGTCGCAAAACTCAACGCACCCGACATCGTGCACACCGCACTCGCTGCTCTCGGTGTCAGCGAGAA
>NZ_WOTA01000078.1 GCF_011516825.1 Acetobacter oeni
ACTGCGCTCGGGTGATTTCAGTCCAGGCCATCTTGATCTCATCAGGTTATCGCAAACCCATGAATCATAACCCGCTGAAATCACTCAACTCATTTTCGGTCAGACACTAAGAGATAAGCCTCATGTCTGGCCTGAGAATAAGCGTAAGTTACAGATTAGCTTTGTTGCTCCGACTTTTTTAGAGAATAGTGGAATAAAATATAAATATATTTTAAAAGGAATAGATTCTGAATATCATATACAAAATTCAGAATCAGTATTTTATCAAAATATTAAAGGTCGTGAAGTACATTTTAATGTGCAGGCAATAGATCCGATTGATGGGCGAATAGCAAATTCCGCGCATTTTATTTCCTATATGGGGGGAGAGTTGGCATATTCTTCACGATTTGTCGGATGGATAGCTATTGGAGTCATAATAATAACAATGGCATCTATGGAATTCTATAGAAGATATAATTTTATTAGAAAAACAAAAATTGATAGAGCGGTTCACGACCGTACTCGAGTTATGGAAGAAGTGCAAAAACAACTCCGTCAGCAATCTAGAATAGATAGTCTAACTGGTCTATTAAACCGTCACGCCGTGCTTGATGAACTGTCCTATCTAATGTCTGCCTTAATTCCGGATGAATTGATCGCAGTAGCACTTATTGATATTGATCATTTTAAACATATTAATGACACATTTGGTCATCAAGGGGGTGATTTTGTTCTTGAGCAATATGGGCTGCGTTTGCGACAGGCTTGTGATTCAAGAGTGGCAGCGGGAAGATACGGAGGAGAAGAATTGATTCTGGTATTTTCGACGGTAAAAATTCGCAATAATATTATTGAAAAAATGAATTCAATTCATCACAATTTAGTTGATCCAATACTATTTGGCAAGGATGATATTTCGGTAACTTGTAGTGTTGGCCTGGCCTTTTTTTCTGCAGGTGATACTTCTTCCAGTTTGGTTGGACGTGCAGACCGAGCTCTTTATAAAGGTAAACGTAACGGACGAAATTGCATAGTTGTTGCCGATTAGAGCCTGAATCGCGCCCCCCTTTTTTGCGGTCATCTGCGCTACAGTGTCTTGTGTCGGCCATATGTCTTTGGAGTAAACCTTCCCGGGATTGTCGGAGACCTGTTTGGATAGATTACGCGGCTATGGGAATGTGGTTCATAGTAGCGTAAAACTGTTGTTCGGCCTCGGCGGGGGTAATGTTGCTGATCAGTTCGAGGATACGGCGATTATTAAACCAGTCCACCCATTCGGGCGGCGCGTATTCCACGGCCTCAAATGACCGCCACGGTCCTCTCCGGTGTATCACCTCGGCCCTGAACAGTCCGTTGATGGTTTCGGCGCGGGCGTTGTCGTATGAATCTCCAACACTGCCGGCAGAGGGTTCGATCCCGGCTTCGGCCAGACGTTCGGTATAGCGGATAGCAACATACTGACCTCCGTGATCCGAATGATGGATCAGTTCAAAGCCTCCTGACGGGCATCGGGCGGGCATGGACCGCCTGTTCGGGCGCATTGAGGACAAAGCCCGCATGGGCTGTCCGGCTGACACGCCAGTCGACGACAGACGGGGCGAAGACATCAATGACGAACGCGATGCAGACGAACCCCGGCCAGGTTGCGACCTCGCCCTTTCTGACCCGTTCGTTCAACCTATGTGCTGAACAGCCGATCTTCTCAGAAATCGAGACCATCACCGCCCGTCGGGACGGATGCTCCCTCTCATGTTCCGGAACCAGCCAAACCGCCCGGGTACGAACCCCAGGGAGAAACTTCTTCGCAGGATTGTTCATCAGATCTTCTTCTTGAGGCCATCGTGTGGATGGTACGCTAAACAACGTTTGGCATGAACAATAAAGGAACGATCAGGCGGCACGAGCCTGTTTCGACAGATTGAGCGTCTTGCGGCCCGCAGA
>NZ_WOTA01000079.1 GCF_011516825.1 Acetobacter oeni
CTTTTGCTCCATGCCACGATCGAGATGGGGAAATAGAAACGGATACCGTCTGCGCCCTCCCATGCTCCCATGCCCAGACGATCCTGACCGCCTGCGATATCCTCTGCAAACATCGCTTTCAGGGCGCTCCAGTCCTCCGGGGCGACCTGGTCCTGCAAGCAGGCTTCGAGACGATACTGATGCATCATCACAGGCGACAACTCCACTTCGGTCCCCAGTGACAGCAACTGAGCCAGTGTCAGGGCACTTGTATGCGAGGGGTCACGGAGTGTTTCCGCCCGATCATAGCCTTCCTGGCATTCCGGGGTCGGGGTGGCGTCAATCACGATAACCCGGCCACCGGGACGGCAAACACGCACCATTTCCGCCAGGACTTTCCCGGGCTCCTGCATGTGGTGAAAACTGTACCGTGTCACGACCCGGTCGAAGCTGTCCGCCTGAAACGGCAAATGCAGTGCATCGCCAGTATGATACGCCACTGTCACGCCCATCCTGTCCGCACGCTGGCGTGCCTGTTCGATCATGGCGGGTGTCAGGTCGATTCCTGTGACCTGCGCGCCAGAGCAGGCCAGTTCACACGCGACAATCCCCGGACCGCAAGCGACATCAAGCACCTTCATGTCTCTGGCCACTGCGCAGGCAGCCAGCGTCTGCGCCATGCTTTCCGCCTCCGCGTGAATGGCCAACTCAGCAAATGGCTTCGCCCAGCGTGTGAACTGCGCAATGATCCGAGCATCATGAGGCATGCGAGAGGCAGACATCGTAATTCCTTTCCTGGTCGGTTCAGGATAAAGACAAGACCGGTGGCCGTCTGACGCTATGCGGCCACAAATCAGCGGATATCGGCCAATGAAAAACCTCACAGCCAGGGAGACGCAGAGCGTCCTCGTCGAGAACAGGCTCAATGGTCCGGGGAAACCCGGCTTTGCATTCCTCAATCCGTCTTCCGCTGTATTTTACGACTGGCATGCGCATCCTTGCCACCAGATCACATACGCAAGACGCGGCACGACACAGATCGAAGGTCCGGACGGTCATCATCTGCTGCCCACCGCCCATGCCATATGGATTCCGGCAGAAACACGTCATCGGACCATGATCCGCGATCTGGACGGGGTTTCCGTCTATTTTGATCCTGCCTGTTTTCCGTCCGACGGCGCGGACTATATCCAGACATTCCCCGTAACGGCAATGGTGCGGGAGATGCTGTTCCACACCCTGCGCTGGCAAGCCGGTTCAGCAAAGCAAACGCCCATTGCCCAAAGTTTTTTCCAGACCCTCGGTCTGCTCTGCGTGGAGCAGATGCAGGCGAAAACGGAGCGGCTTTTCACGCTGCCACGTGCCGCCCATCCGTCTTTGGTGCGTGCCATGGATGCAGCCCTTGCCAGCCCCGGTCAGGCAAGCCTGACTCTGGCACTGCATCACGCCGGAATGTCAGAACGCAGCTTCCGCCGCCATTTTCATGAAGAAACCGGAATGACATGGCAGGACTGGATCGCACAGGCACGTCTCTTCCATGCCGCAACCCTGCTTGCGGAAGGTCAGCGCGTAACAGATGTGGCGGCCAGGATCGGTTACGCATCGCTCAGTGCATTTGCAAAAGCTTTTACGAACCTGATGGGCATGTCACCTGTCCGCTTTCGGAACGCGCAAACGAACTGTTGAACGGCCGACATGAGGGCGA
>NZ_WOTA01000080.1 GCF_011516825.1 Acetobacter oeni
CTAGCACTACAGTTGCATTTTGTGTTGAGTTCTGAATCTGTGGGTAACCATGATTCAGGATATGATGAGTGGCGGTGCGTCTGTTGAAGAGACGCTGGAGCTGTGGGCGTCTGGACTGCGGGCGGCCAGGGAGCGGATCGCGCCGCTGTTCACGCAAAAACGTGTCGTAGATTCAGCCTGTGCTTTTCTTGATATTTTGATTGGCGATGAACCACGCAAAACGGGATGGATGCGAGCGGAAGCCGCAGGTGATCCTGGTCCATGGCGGCAGCAGGCGCTTCTGGGGCGCGGGCACTGGGATGCCGATGCCCTTCGTGATGTCGTCAGGGATTATGTGATCGAGCATCCGGGAACTGAAGATGGCGTGCTGGTCATCGATGAGACCGGTTTTCTGAAGAGAGGGGCAGGCGTCCTGCGGTGTGGGGCGGCAGTATACGGGATCTGCCGGCAAGATCACGAACTGCCAGATTGGTGTATTTGCCACCTATGTATCAGCGCGGGGCCATGCCTTTGTTGACCGCGCCCTGTATCTCCCGAAAGACTGGACATCGAACCGTGAGCGCCTGAAGCAGGCCCACGTTCCCAATGACGTGGTGTTTGCAACCAAACCGGCGTTAGCCTCGATGATGATTGAGCGGAGTATTGAGGCCGGTGTGCCCTTCCGCTGGGTTGCAGCAGACAGCGTGTATGGCGTCGGCGATGTGGAACGCACGCTTCGCCGGGCAGGAATTGGATATGTCCCTGGGGTCAAAGACAATCACTGGTTCGGGTCATGGGCAACAAACCCACTGATTGCAGGAGAAGCCAAAGATATTGCCCCGGATCTGTCAGAGCAGGACTGGCACCGTCTGTCTGCGGGGCACGGCACAAAAAGTGAGCGGCTGTATGACTGGGCGTATCTTCCGCTTGCTGATCTGGATGCTGAAGAATTTGACTGCCCTATAGCCGGACCATGGACACGTGGCCTGCTGATCCGCCGAAACATCGCTGATGGAGACCTTGCCTGTTTTACGACATGGTGTCCGAAAGGAACAACCATGCGGGAACTCGTGAACGTTGAAGGAACGCGCTGGAGGATCGAAGAATGTTTCGTGACGGCCAAAAACGAATTCGGTCTTGATCATAACGAAACCCGTTCCTGGCATGGTTGGCATCGGCATGTTTCTCTGGTCATGCTTGCCTATGCCATCATGGCAAGTGTCCGGTATCAGGCAAACTCACTGAAACCGAAAAAAACACAACGCAGAACACGATAATCGTCGTCCGCTGGTCCATTCAGGAAATCAGGCGCCTCGTCGTAAAGCTTGCACAACGCAGACTACCCGTCGCTCACATCCTCAGATGGTCCGTCTTTCGACGAACACATCAGGCCAGCGCTATCCGCGCTCACTCACGACACAAAATGCAACTGTAGTGCTA
>NZ_WOTA01000081.1 GCF_011516825.1 Acetobacter oeni
ACGATCATCAGCGTGTTCGAGGGCCTGATCGGTGTGTCCGGCGCGCGCGCTGCTACCATCCCGACGATGACCGAGGCGCAGGCGCTCGCTGCGCTGGGTGTCTGATGCCCTGCGCCATCCTCGCGGTCATCATGGCCGCGAACCTCTTCACATTCTGTCTCTGCCGGGCGGCTGACCGATGACCGCCCTGGGCTTTCTGCTGCTTCTTTTCGGCACTCTGGCCGCGTGGGCGGCCTCAATCCCTGTTCGGAGTTGGTATCTCTAATGCTCGCGTCTCAGCTTCACGTAGTAACAGCCAGATCCAATCCGCTTCGGTGGCAAGTGCCCGACGCTATCTATCGGGAGTGGGCCGAACATATCCTTGAATCCGGTGCAAGTCTGACCGTTGTCGAGTGCCAGTACGGCGACCGGCCTTTCGTCTGCCACGTTCCCGGCGTCAATCACGTCGGCGTCCGTGCCAACACGCTGGTCTGGGAGAAAGAGCGCTGCCTTAATATAGGCATCGGTAATCTGCCGCAGGACTGGCAATACGTTGCCTGGATCGACAGTGACATCTTCTTTCGCCAGAAGCACTGGGCGCGTGAGACGGTCGAGGCGCTTCAGCTCTTCGACGTGATCCAGCCGTGGTCTGACTGCTACGATCTCGGGCCGAATGGCGAGCATATGCAGCTCCATCGCTCGTTCTGCCGGATGTGGATGGATGGCGAAACCATTAAACAGGGACCGAACGCGCACCGTTCGCCTTATCGGTTTGCTCATCCCGGTTACGCCTGGGCAGCGACGCGCCGGGCGCTGACAGCAACGGGTGGCCTGCTCGATACTGCCGCGCTCGGCTCTGCTGACCATCACATGGCGCTTGGGCTGATCGGGCGGGTCTCGGAAAGCTATCCCGGTAATATCAGCCACGACTACAAAAGGCACTGCCTGCGCTGGCAGTCCCGGGCCATGTCCACGATCAACGGCAATATCGGTGCGTTGCATGGAACGATTGAACATAAGTTCCACGGTTCGAAACGGGACCGGGCTTACGAAAGCCGCTGGGACATCCTGACACGCAATGACTTCCAGCCTGATGAGGATCTGATCCGCAACACATGGGGCGCGTGGGAGCTGGCTGGCAACAAGCCGAAGATGCGCCGCGAAATCGAACGTTATTTCCGACAGCGAAATGAGGATGCAAACGTTGTCTGATCGTAAACTCGGCAAGAAACCTGCCGTCCATGACCCGCGCACGTATCGGCTGAAGGCTGTTCTGGCGACGGCGCTTCCGGTGATTCCCTCGAAGGTAAACTGGGCGCCATCCGC
>NZ_WOTA01000082.1 GCF_011516825.1 Acetobacter oeni
CTCACGAATCCCCTCATTCAGATGATCCCAAAAGTGCGTTTGAGCAGCTGATGGTCACGAATGAGCTTCTCGAATTGCAGGATGAGCGGGCGTAATCTTTCCTCGGGCATGTTGGGGATCAGTTGATAGTACATCACGCCCTGCCGGAAGAGTGAATGGACGCGTCGCGATGTCGTGCTCGTGCGCAGATGGCGGTCGTAGCCGATGGCTTCTCCGGCAGCGCCCAGCACGGTCAGGAGCACAATGGCGAGAGCGGCGATCAACCACAGCCTGTCGCGCCGGGCGGGCGTGGAGACGCGGGTTGCCGACATACCCATTCCGAACCGCCAGTCCTTGGCATCGCGAAACGAGCATTCGATGCCCCAGCGTCGCGAGTAGAGATCAATGAGGGTTTTCGCCGCCACCTCCGTTAGGCTGGTCGCGAGGCACCATGCCTCTTTCATCTCCTTGGCGTGGACGCAAACGACCGCCCCGACAGGGCAGCCCTGCGCCGTGACTGTCGCCTCGCGCAGCAGCCGGGCACGTCCCGAAGGACCGATCCACTCCTTCGCCGGACGGCTCTCGCCAGCGGCCGTCACCTTGATATTGCCACGAAAGCGGATGACATATTCGAAGTGCAGCTCGTCCTTGAGGACGCCGTAGAGCTTGGCGTCGCCAAAGCCACGATCCGCGACGAGTAGCACCTTCACTTCTGTCGGCAACAGCTCGGCAAGGCGGGTGACGATCCAATATTCATAGTGATTGCGCCGCTCTTTCAGCTCCGCCTTGCGTACCGTCAACCATAGTAGCGGGGTTGCCCGACCATGCTCGGTGAGCAGCGACAGCATCAGGGTCGAGTGCCCGTCGGCATCGAAGTCGGTCCAGTCCATGGCAACGACGATCTCGGTGCGGCTACCGAGGCAATAGCCGGCCCAGTCGGCCATCAGCGCGTCGACATCGATCCCGTCGTTCGACAGCATCCGGTCGACCTGCTTGATCGCGTGACGCGAGAGCCCTCCCTGGGCCAGCGCAAGACCGTGGCCAATCGCGCTCACCGCCAGCGACGACGCCTGCAGAGTGCCCACCGTCGCCTTCGCCAGCGATGTCACCCGCTTTGCGTGCAGGTCCTCGCCAAAAAGTTCGTCTACAAAGGAATGGACCGCTTCAGAAGAAAACGCCGTCTTCCCGCTCATGCTAATCTGATCTCCGTTCGACACGGAAATGCAGAATCATCTTTCCCGCCCTACGTCATCTCAGAAATGAGGGGATGCCTGAG
>NZ_WOTA01000083.1 GCF_011516825.1 Acetobacter oeni
GACTGGACGTGTCACGGTTTAGTTCCGGACCATTGGTTATCTGTTAAGCGGCGTTGCGCTCATAATCCAGAAGGCTTTTCCATTAGAGTGCGGAATGGCGCCTCTGCGGATTGTAAAAATCATTGATGTAGCGTGTGATGGCCTGCTCGACCTCCTGACGCGTCATCCATGCCTGCCGCCACAGGAGTTCAGCCTTCATGGTTTTGAAGAAGCTCTCCGTGACCGCATTATCCCAGCCGTTTCCCTTTCTGCTCATGGACACGATAAAGCCATGGGCAGAAAGGATCTTGCGGTAATCCTCTGAACAATACTGACTGCCACGATCGGCATGATGCACACGCCCTCCTGACGGCTGACGCAAGGCAATAGCCCGTTTCAACGCCATTATGGCAAGGTCTGCTGTCATACGGGTATCGAGATTCCATCCGATAATCCGCCGTGAAAACAGGTCAAGGACCACAGACAGATAAACCCAGCCTTCCCGTGTCCAGATGTATGTGATGTCTGCTGCCCATTTCTGGTTGATGGCTGTTGTGGAGAAATTCTTTCCCGGCAGGTTGGATTCAATGGCATGAGTGTGAGTGCTGTTGATAGTCACTTTGAACCGTCGCGTTCTGACAACACGAATATCATTCTCCCGCATCAGACAGCCTGACGCGACGATGTCCGACAGATAGACCGGCAGCCCTGAGTTCCTCTGTCATGCGGGGACGTCCGTAGCTTCGCCCGCTCTGTTTGTGAATGGTGCGGATATGCACACCATCAGGATGTCATCCTGCCTTCTGCGTGCGCAGACAGGGCGTCGTCTCCAGGCTCTTAAGCCCCGGTCGCTAACGCCAAACCGTTCGCGTGAAAGGGACCCATGATATCGAGCAATAAAAGCAAACCTCACGACCTTTGGCTCGCGAAGAACTGCGTCGCCTTTTTTAGCAGTTCCCTCTCCTCCCGCAGCGGGAGGTTCTCACGGCGTAATCTCTCATTTTCACGCAATAACGCTGTATGATCCGTTGCGTCATTACCCACAGTGTCATGCTTCTGCGTATCGCGGATCCATTTCTTCAGCGTCGAAGACCCCATACCCAGATCCTGAGCAATACACTCACGCGAAAGACCACTGCTCAGAGCTAAACGCACCGCCTCGTGTCAATACTCAGCCTTGTAAACTCGTCCCATTCCACGTCTCCTTCATGACCAGCTTCGGTCTTAAAGGTCCGGAACTAAACCGTGACACGTCCA
>NZ_WOTA01000084.1 GCF_011516825.1 Acetobacter oeni
CCCTCTAACAGCCTGTCGGGTTGAGCATTTGGGGGATGATAACGCCGAGGCTGGTCCGGCTCATGCGGCCTGGAGGCGTGCCATTCTTTTGCAGTTGTAGGCGTGGGCGATGAGGATCCATTCGGTGGTGACTTTTGCGAGGCCACGCAGGTGGAAACGCCTGAACCCCATGACGCTTTTGATGATCCCGAAGACCGGTTCGACGGTCTGTTTTCGCAGTTTGTAAAGTTCTCCGGCTTCCGTGGTTTCCAGTTTTTCCTTCATGGCGAGGCGCCAGGGTTTGGTTATCCGGCGTGGCTCTTTTTCTCCGGGAGGCGGTCGGAAATCGTAAGGCCTGCGGGCACATGGACGTCCGATAGCGACCAGCGGATCGACGCCCCGGTCCCGCAATCTCCTGACGGCTTTTCCGCTGGCGTAACCGGTGTCGGCGAGCACGGTCGCGGGAAGCCCTGTGGTTTTCTCCATCGCCAGCACCGTGTCGGCAAAGGACGGGGCATCGGCTGACGTGGCAACAACGCCGGTTGTCACGATCAGCTGGCTGCCTTCGGCGCAGACCACGGCCTGGGCATTGTAAGCCTGCCGGACTTCATGGGCATCGGAGCGCCGCATGAGACGGCTGTCGGGATCGGTCAGGCTGACCTGCCTCTCGGGTGGCGGTTCGTCATCGGGTGGTTTCGGCGCCCGGCCGCGCCGCCCGGTTTTCGCGTCATACGCGGCTTTCTTCTGCTCATATGCCGGTCGCGCCACTTCCGCCTGTTCCTTTGCCTCCGCTTCCAGCCGGGCGCAGGCTTCGTCCAGCTTCGCTTTCAGCGTTTCACGCCGGGCGAGCTCCTCAGGCAAAGCCTGCGGATCATTGTCCGTGGCGTCTGCACGCTCTGCCTGCTCCATCAGACCCGCGATGTCAGCCGCCAGCTTTTCTCGCAGGGCTTTGATCCGATCGTAGCGCACCCCGATGTCGCGATATGTGGCCCGCTCGATCCGGCGGGAGGAAAACAACCCGTTGGCGTAACTGAAGATCAGAAGCGCCAGCATCAGACGCGGATGATACTGCGCCTTCCCGCCGGTGCGCACCTGCATGAAAAACGCACTCATCGGAACCCGCTCAACGGCG
>NZ_WOTA01000085.1 GCF_011516825.1 Acetobacter oeni
TGTCAGGTTGTGAGACGTCATTGGCATAATCGAGGATTTCGTCGACCTGTTTCATGATGTCACGATTGGCTGGTTTGACGTAATCAGGATTACGAGATGCGGGATGTTTTTCAAGCCACGACATGATGCATTGGGCGGGAGTTATGCCGCCCAGAACACGCTGCGGGCGATGATTGTAAGCGAAACAGAAGCCTCTGAGCAGAATTTCCAGATCCTTATGGCTTGAGACACAGACCGGCAACACCTCTGTCGCGACACGGCCATTGAAGCGTTCGACCATTCCGTTGGTCTGTGGTGAATACGCTTTCGTCCGGCGTCGGTCGATCGTCATGTCATGACAGGCTTTTTCGAAGGCATCTGCCGTAAAACAGGAACCACGATCGGTCAGAATATGGGTAATCCGGAAAGGAAAGGCAGCTTTGACGGCCTTGAGGAAATCGACGGAATTATCGGCATTCTCCGCGTCATAGACGGCCAGATGCACCGAACGGGAGCATCGATCGATGGCGACATAGAGAAAACGTTTCCGCCGTTCTCCATCCGCTGTCTGCAATTTTGGCAGATGTTTCACATCGATATGGACATAGCCGGGATCGTAATCCCGGAACTTTCCCTGTCCACGCACTGGCCCGGTCTTTGGAGCAGGAGGCAGTCTGTTCAGTCCAGCATCTTTCAGAATACGCCAGATATTGTCCCGTTTCAGATGCGGCAGGAAATGCCGCACGACGAAGGTCAGATCATCCAGGCCAAAACCGGTCGAACGCCGAAGCTGACAGACAATGGCGCGCTCTTCCTCCGAGGCTTTCCAGGCGAGTTTCCGAGGGCGGCTGCTGCGATCCCGGCAGGCGTCTGAACCACGCCTGCGCCACTTGCGGACAGTTTCATCGCTGATCCCGTAGCGTCTGGCGAGCACGGATGTCGGTTCCAACGAGCGGGCGATGTCAGCCCGCACGGCAGGTGTCGTGCGGGCCTGTGGGTGGATCTGAAGCATCATTCGCTCTCCCTGCAAACGGAAGAAAACCATGGAGCGTAACGCGGCATCGCCCACGCTACACCATCCCAATGACGTCTCACAACCTGACAC
>NZ_WOTA01000086.1 GCF_011516825.1 Acetobacter oeni
CTAGAGCATAATCTGACCTGACGGAGTCGTTTTGGGATTCCCGTTGGGCTGGAAATCTGATTCATGCTTTCTGCCGGACGGGAGGCTGGCATGCATGACCCGAGCCCTGTCCACCGACCTTCGCCAGCGCGCGCTTGCCGCTGTGGCATCCGGGATGACCCGCCGTGCGGCAGCTTCCCGCTTCGGTATTTCTCCATCGACCGTCATCCGGTGGGTAGCGGAGTGGCGCGCCAGCGGCCGCGACCATGCGCTGACACAAGGCGGCGATCGTCGCTCGCATCGGGTCGAGGCCTGGTCGGACTTCCTGCTGGCTGCGATTGAAACGAAGGCCGATATTTCCCTTATCGAATTGGCAGAGAAACTTGCTACGGAGCATGGGGTCCGCTTCGCGCCGAGCACGATCTGGCGCTGCCTCGACCGTCACGACATGACCGTCAAAAAAAACGGCGCACGCCAGCGAGCAGACACGACCCGACGTCGCAGAGCGGCGCGAGGCTTGGTTCGACAGTCAGCCTGACCTCGATCCGGGCCGGCTGGTCTTCATCGACGAAACCGCTGTCTCGACAAAGATGGCCCGCCTGCGGGGGCGGTCACGTCGTGGCACGCGCTGTCGAATGTCTGTGCCCCATGGACATTGGAAAACCACGACGTTCATCGGCGGACTGCGCCTGTCCGGAATGACCGCGCCAATGATGCTGGATGGCCCCATGACTGGTGAATGGTTCGCCGCCTACGCGCGCAAGGTGCTCGCTCCAACGCTGTCGCCGGGAGACGTCGTCATTCTGGATAATCTTCCGGCACACAAGAGTGCTGAAGCGCGGGAGGCTGTAGAGGCAGTCGGTGCCCGCCTGCTGTTCCTGCCGCCCTACAGTCCGGATTTCAATCCGATCGAAAACATCTTCGCCAAGATGAAGGCATGGATCAGACGAGTGGCGCCCCGAACCGTCGATGCACTCCAGGACGCGGTGTGCGGTGCAATCGACGATGTCTGTCACAGCCAGGCCGCCGCCTGCTTCACCGCCACAGGATATGAACCAGATTGATCGGATTATGCTCTA
>NZ_WOTA01000087.1 GCF_011516825.1 Acetobacter oeni
ACAACGCAGACTACCCGTCGCTCACATCCTCAGATGGTCCGTCTTTCGACGAACACATCAGGCCAGCGCTATCCGCGCTCACTCACGACACAAAATGCAACTGTAGTGCTAGGTGTTTAGGTCATGTTGACAAAAGGCCTGTACGATCTGTCTGAGATCTGATTCACTTCGTGCCTGAGGGATAACGGGCAGGGAGAACAGGTGTGGGGCGCGGCGATCTGACGGATGCGGAATGGGCTGTGATTGGCCCGCTGCTTCCTGCCGGGCGTGGCCGTTGGGCGCGACCAGCTGGAGACAATCGCCGGTTCCTCAACGGAATGCTGCATGTCCTGCGTGTGGGCTGTCCCTGGCAGGACATGCACGAGCGCTACGGTAAGTGGAACTCTGTCTATGTCCGGTTCCGTCGATGGTCGGAACAGGGTGTGTGGGATGATCTGCTGCAAACCCTGGTGGATCTGGGACTGAGCGACAACTGGCAGCACTGATCGACAGTACGGTCGTTCGTGCTCACTCCCAGGCGACTGGAGGGATCGAAGAACCGTTTCTTGACGGCTTGACGAGGTGAATTGCAGCCGGGCACGCGATGGTTGATGGTTCTGGCAAATGTTTTCCACTTTGCTGTTTGTGCAGAGTAGCGGCTCCCATGTCCTAGAACGCTGCGCGGCTGCGCTGACCCTTTTGAGGAAGAGAAAGCGGCGCATGTTGGTGACGATATTGGCCAGGCCGATCCTGGTGGTAGTCCGTTCGATCCCGACGGTGCGGATGAACAGTCCCGTCTGCGACTTCTGATCGGCAAAGACATGTTCGACACGGGATCGGATAACCGATTTCCCTGCATTCGATCTCCGGATGTGTCGGGGCATGGGTTTGAGATGCGGCTTTTTGCGATGAACTTTCGAGACGAAGCCCTGCTTGTCCATGAAGAGTTCATTGGCCTTCGACCGACAGGCTGTATCGGCCCAGACATCGGACGCCGTATTGCTGCGATCA
>NZ_WOTA01000088.1 GCF_011516825.1 Acetobacter oeni
TGAATTGCCCCGGGTTTTGTGGAGACGGAACGACCCGAGAGGTAAGAAGGATTCATGAGCAACAAATCGAAGCGTTTTCCACCTGAGTTTCGTGACCGTGCAGCCCGCATGGTTCTGGAGGAAGAGAAGAACCATCCATCACGCTGGTCTGCGGTGATGATGATCGCGCCAAAGCTGGATATTCATCCTGACACGCTGTCAAAATGGACCCGTCTGCATGAACGTGCCAATGCGCCTGCGGTGAGTGACCTGCCTGATCGAGAGAAGATCAGGCAACTGGAGCGAGAGAACCGCGAATTGCGGCAGGCCAATGAAATCCTGCGTAAGGCGTCGGCATATTTTGCCCAGGCGGAGCTCGACCGCATCTTCAAGCCATGACACGCTTCATTGAGGAGCACCGGCAGACATATGGTGTCGGGTCAATCTGCAGGGTTCTGTCGATTGCACCATCTGCCTATTATGCAACTGTTGCCAGACAGAAAAATCCGTGTGTGCGCAGCCAGAAAGACAAAGAACTGTGCGATGACATCCGTAGAGTGTGGAATGATAATTTCTGCGTCTATGGAGCGCGCAAGGTCTGGCATCAGCTCAAACGTGAAGGCCTGGATGTCGCCCGCTGCACGGTAGAGCGGCTGATGCGCCGGATGGGACTGAAAGGCGTCATTCGTGGCAAGGGGGTCAGAACCACACGGCCTGATCCGCAACGTCCGTGTCCGCAGGATCTGGTGCAGCGCCAGTTTCATGCTCCTGCCCCCAACAGACTGTGGGTTTCGGATTTTACTTACGTTTCCACATGGCAGGGCTTTGTTTATGTGGCCTTCATCATTGATGTATTCGCACGGGTTATTGTGGGCTGGCGCGTCTCCTCAACGGCCCATACCGACTTCGTGCTGGATGCTCTCGAGCAGGCTCTGTGCCAGAGGCGACCTGAGGGAAAAGTGACCCACCATTCCGACCGCGGCTGTCAATATGTGTCCATTCTCTACAC
>NZ_WOTA01000089.1 GCF_011516825.1 Acetobacter oeni
GAGACGCGCCATTCTTTTGCAGTTGTAAGCGAGGAAGCGAGAGCGACGAAGGTTCGTTCAGTGGTAACTTTTGCAAGCCCCCGCAGATGAAATCTCCTGAACTCCATGATGCTTTTGATGATCCCGGATACCAGTTCGACGGTCTGTTTTCGTAGTCTGTAAAAGGTCTCCGGCTTCCGTGGTTTCCAGTTTTTCTTTCATGGCCAGGCGCCATGGTTCCGTGATCCGCCGTGGCTCTTTGTCTTCAGGAGGTGGCCGGAAATCGTAAGGCCTGCGCGCGCGGAAGCGTCCAATGGCGACCAGCGGATCAATGCCTTTTTTCCGCTTTTTTTGTGTCGGCTTCCAGCCGGGCGCAGGCTTCGTTCAGCTTTGCTTTCAGTGTTTCCCGACGGGAGATTCTTCCGGCGGGGATTGCATATCGTCATCCGTGATGTCAGACGTTCTCCGTCTGCCTCATCTGTTCCGCGATGTCAGCGGAAAGCTTTTCACGCAGCACCCTGATCCGGTCGTAGCGCACAGAGCGGTATTTCGAGGCGTCGGCATCGATCTCCGTGCCGTCGATCGACACCACACCCAGACGCAGAAGCCCGGTCTCGCGCGCGCCAGCAGCAGAACCTGAACGAATGCTGTTTCAATGGCGGCCCGGTTTGTCCGCCGGAAAGTCGCAATCGTGTCGTGATCCGGATGCAGGTTTGCCGCCACAAAGCGCACACCGATGTCGCGATACGTGGCCCGCTCGATCCGGCGTGAGGAAAACAACCCGTTCGCGTAGCTGAAGATCAGAAGCGCCAGTATCAGGCGCGGATGATCCTGCGCCTTGCTGCCCGTGCGCGTCGGCACGGAAAACACACTCATCGGAACCCACTCAGCAGCGGCAGCAACAAAATGCGCCAGATCGTCAGCGGAAAGCCATCACTTCAGATCAGGCGGTAAAAAATACGGCTGTCACGGTCAAACGGGATGAAACGCCTCATCCCGACAGGCTAC
>NZ_WOTA01000090.1 GCF_011516825.1 Acetobacter oeni
GCTCCCACGTCGGCAGGGAGGCTTTGCAGTCTGGCTCCGTAAGCAAGCAGCGATTTGAGTGCACATAACTTTCGCCTGCGGGTCGCTTCAGCTCCCGTCAGACTGTCAAACCAATTCTGCAGATCCTTCAGTTCGACTTCCTCAAGCCGCTTTTGTACATGCCTTAGAAACTCGAAGACGTCGCGCTGATAGGCCTGGCGAGTGTGCTGCCCACGGTTATGAAGCCATGACCGAATGAGCAGATCATCGTCTGAAGATATTGCACATTCCGGCTCTTTCGAAGAGAGAGCGAGTGCCATATCTCCGCTAACCATTTGATTTACCAGTTAAATATACCCGTTTTCCGAAGGCGTTTTCCGCAAGATAACAGGTATTATCTTGCGGCTTCCAGGGGGTCTCTGCGGGTTATCTTGCGGACCGCAAGGATGATGCCCCCGAATAACTCCGGGTTATTCCTGCGAGCGGCAGCGAGATCAGCAACTCTGATGCCGACCGATCTTTCGCCAGCCGCGCCCCATCATGTCACCGAGAAAAGCCGATGACCGGACGGGTGTAGCTGCTTCATTCCGACGGGCAGCATCCTCATGCAGGATGATCGTGTTAATTTTTTCGAGTTGAAATGATGCGACGGCTCCGACTTTCGGCATCCTGTCCGCGTCAGGAATACGAAGCAGAACGCACCTGGCTATCTGACCAGACGTGAGCTCGAAATCTGATCGATGATAGGGCGGACAATTATCAACACATCGAACCCCGACAGGAACGCCCTTGTGCGTTCCTGTCAGAATGAAATCACTTTTCCGCCCACGCAGGATCGTTCCCGGTTTCGGTGAGAGGTCACATGACATGGCTTTCCGGCATAAAAAAGCCCGCAGCAGTCAGGGACTGTGCGGGCGCAATTCTCGATAATGTATGTCTGGATGCCTGTCCCTGTACA
>NZ_WOTA01000091.1 GCF_011516825.1 Acetobacter oeni
CCGGCACGGGGGCGGCCCGACCGCCTCAGTGGAGGTGTCGGTCATGGCTGCGCTCAGCATCGGCGGCGCCTGGTCGATCATCCGTCACACCAGCATCGAACGGTCTGACCTCACATCGACGCTCACGTCGTGATCCGCTGACCGGTTCCCATCGTGCCGCACAGGCCCTGTCGTGACGTCTGGGCAGGAAACGACCTGCCTGTTTGCCGCGGTTCAATGCGTCCGGCGACCGTCATGCGGCATCGGCTCCCCGGATGTCTGTTGCTCCCCACCCCAAACGGCCTCTCTCAAGGGCGTGTCTGGCACCATGCCGGCTTTGCTCCCGCAACGGCTTGGCCAGGCTTTTTCCCCTGCGCTGGCGCGCATTCCTCGCGAGACAAAAACCCTGGCTGACGCCGTCCTCCGCTGCGCTGCGGCCCTGCGGGTGCGGGCCAGCCGTCCCGTTGCCTGCAGACCGCCATCGAGGCCGCATGGGGCGGCGTCGATACACTGACAGGAGATACGACAATGGCACAGATCGGCACCTTTACCCGCACCGAAGACGGCATCTTCAACGGCATGATCCGCACCCTGAACATCAACGTCAAGGCGACCATCCGGCCCGTGACCCGGGACAATGACCGGGCTCCCGACTACCGGGTCGCCGCCAACGGGGTCGAACTCGGGGCCGGGTGGAGCCGGGCCGCCAAGGACAGCGGCGCCGAATACCTCTCGCTCAAGCTCGATGACCCCTCCTTTACCGGGCCGGTCTACGCGAGCCTCGTCCAGGGCGACAACGGCGAGCACAAGCTCATCTGGTCGCGCTGACCACCTCCCGGCGCCTCGCCCAACGCGGGGCGCCGGTCTCTCATCACCCCGATATTATGCGGAGCAGAAACCAGCCCAAACCCGCAGAAAACCACCATCGAGGATCACCC
>NZ_WOTA01000092.1 GCF_011516825.1 Acetobacter oeni
GCAGCCGTCAGGGGAAGAAAGTTCTGGAACGCCGTTGCGGCCAGCCGATCGAGGCGCAGCCGGTCTTCGGCTAGATCAGCCATCCGACAGAGGCCATGGTGTGCGGACCCGACAGCCCCAAGGAGATACGATGCCGGCATGACCGGTCCGTCAGGTGGAGAACGTGCGACACAGGACGAAATCCTCATTGCCCGGTGCGACCGTCTCACGTGCTGGTGGCGCGGATCGCGGCCAGACACCCGCCCCCGACTGCCGCGTCCCTGCTGCGAACGGTTCGGGTCGCATGGACCCGTCGTTCCAACGAAGGCGGGCCAGCCGGTTGCCCGCTGGAGGATCCTTCCTTCGCCACTATTGTTTCGACCTGTTCACCGATGAGGAAAGGAGCCATCGCCCCCCTCATCCATCGTCCCCGCAGCCGGAACGGGGAAAGAGGTCACGCCCCGCACCTGATCTCTCCGGGTGGGGCCTTCCGGCGAGCGGGTAATCCCGTTTGCTTCGACCGGGAACACAGGCAATGGGGAGCCTGACGTGTTTGTGTGGTCAGTCGATTAGCCGCGACCGACTGTTACCCCGTTTTTGCGGGAGGGAGTTCGACATCTTATTCAGCAAGCATTTGTTATTTTCAATAATCCCGAAGATATTCGAGGAAATCACTATTTTGCCTGTTTACATCAGAGTTATCCGTAATTCTTGATGCATCTGTCTGTTTTACGGTTCGCTCGATCAGATTATTATCTCGCAATGGACCGACCAGACTACCAAGAAATTCTTCATCGGTTTTAGAGCCTGAATCAGAAAGCGGTTTGATTGATTTTTCGCAGAACTCTGCGGATATGGGCAATCATCAACCACGCGTGGGATGACGAGATTGTTGCCTCGACATCCTTCGTGA
>NZ_WOTA01000093.1 GCF_011516825.1 Acetobacter oeni
ATGACCGATAGCTGACAATCAGACACACCAGCCACGGAGGCCCGCTGCATGTAAGTGGCGAAGTTCTTACGGAAGCTGTGGAACGTAACCCAGCCATCAGACTCCTCCGCACCCAGCACAGCCCTGCGGAACGTGGTGAATCTCTTGGCAAAGTAATAGCCGCGCTTCCCGTCCGGCCCTCCCGGCTTACACTCAGGAAACAGAGGGGCATCAGGGCTCCCATCCGTCTGGCTCAAGCGCCTCTCAATGATCGTGCGGGCCAGAGGGTGCAAAGGGATGCGTCTGACTGAGCTGGCTGTCTTTGCCTCCTCGTCCATTACCGCCATGCCCCAGAGATGAGTGCCACCAACAGAGCCTGGCTCCCTGTTCAATATGTGCCGAACGGTAAGACTGCACAGCTCATTCTCCCGGGCACCTGTAAGCACTGCAAGGCGCATCAGGTCTCTGATGGCTGGTCCCCATGCCCAGCGCCTGCCTTCATCGGGGTCAGTGTTCAGCAGCTTTGTAAGCTCGCCCTCGCTGAACTCCCTCCGCTCCCTCCGCTGGTTGTGGTGACGCCCTGTCTCTTGGCCCCTGCCACCCCAGTGACCACGGTCACCCCGCTGGGCCTGCTTCTTCATCCCCTCCGTGGCTCCTGTCCATGGATTCGGGCCGGGGATCATGTGCTTACGGATGCACCATTGCCAGAAGACCTTCAGTGGACTGACCCGGCTCTGTGCGGTCTTTACAGCCAGCCCCTTCGTATCCAGCAGCCACTCCACAAAGCCCCCGATCACCCGTGGCTCAATCTGCTGGATGCCAATAAGCCGGAGGGCGTCCATGGGTGAGGCGTTTGTATTTGATGCGCAAAGCTCTGATGCTCCACACGAATCTCTGGGTGTCTTGG
>NZ_WOTA01000094.1 GCF_011516825.1 Acetobacter oeni
TACGGCGTGTCGTCAGTTAAACCCTGATGATGGCGAATGAGGGTTGTACTTTCTGGCTGCCTGTGCTGACTGTTTTCCCGGGCTTTGGGGGGACAAACGTATGCGGCGATATGGTTTGCGCGATGACCAGTGGGAGCGGATAAAAGATCTTCTCCCCGGTCGTGAAGGTCATGTCGGCGGCACGGCTGCGGACAACCGTCTGTTCGTGGAAGCCGTGCTGTATCGTTATCGCGCGGGCATTCCATGGGCGGGCATTCCATGGCGTGACCTTCCTCCCCGTTTCGGAGACTGGAAAAATATACACCGGTGTCTGCGCCGCTGGTGCGAAAGCGGTGTTATCGAAAGGATCTTTCATCATCTGGCCGCTGATCACGACAACGAATACATGATGATCGACAGCACCATTGTCCGGGCACATCAGCACAGCGCCGGAGCCCTCAAAAAGGGGGGGGCGGATCAGGCTATCGGGCGATCCCGGGGCGTGTTGACCACAAAGATCCATGCCATCTGTGATGCTCTGGGCAACCCGGCAGAACTCGATATCACACCGGGTCAGGATGCCGATATTACTCAGGCAGAGCCCCTTCTGGAAAGCATCGACCCGGATGCCTTCCTTGCCGACAAGGCATATGACGCGGACCAGTTGATTGACCGGCTGACAGAGCGCGGGATTACCCCTGTCATTCCATCAAAACGCAACAGAACGACACAACGGGAAACGGACTTCGCCCTTTACAGGGAGCGTAATCTTGTCGAGAGGTTTTTCAATAAACTCAAACAGTTCCGCGCTATCGCAACCCGATACGACAAACTGAAATCAACTTCCTCGCAGCCGTTCAGTTCGTCTCAATCATCATCCTGCTTAACTGACGACACGCCGTAG
>NZ_WOTA01000095.1 GCF_011516825.1 Acetobacter oeni
AGGCTCAGGACTCATTCTTTGAGCCAGAAGATGAAGCTTGCTGCGATATGGATTGCAGACATGAGTGTATGAGCGCAGCGATCATATCGTGTTGCGACACGTCGCCAGTCTTTCAGCTTTGCGAACATGTTTTCGACGAGATGACGTTTCTTATACAGATGCCAGTCGTAAGACGGCTTTGATTTTCTGTTCTTTTTCGGCGGAATACAGGCCGTGATATTCTGTCCGGCGAGAGACAGTCTGATTTTGTTACTGTCATAGCCCCGATATCCGATCACTTCCTCTGTTTCTTCAGGCAGATCCGCCAGCAGAATATAGGCTCCCCTGAAGTCACTGACCTGACCTGCCGTCAGATGAAGACGGACCGGACGGCCTTCGCCATCACACACAGCGTGCAGCTTTGAGTTCAGACCGGCTTTTGTGCGTCCGATATGGCGGGGAAAAGCCCCTTTTTAAGCAGGGAGGCTGCCGTTCTGTGTGCCTTGAGATGTGTGGCATCAATCATCAGACGCTTCGACCGCCCTGCCTGTTCTGTCAGGGCGACAAAGATCCGGTCAAAGACGCCCAGGCGGCTCCATCGGATGAAACGATTGTATAAAGTCTTGTGCGGGCCATACGCTTTCGGTGCGTCTTTCCACTGCAGGCCGTTCCGGATGACGTAAATGATCCCGCTCAGAACGCGCCGGTCATCCACACGAGGAACACCGTGCGCCAGAGGAAAGCAGGGGCTGATCCGCTCCATCTGATGCTCAGATAGCAAAAACAAATCACTCACTGGCTTACCCTCCGTCGGGAAACCTGTGAATCACAAAGTGCCGGTTACTTCAATGAATTAACAGGTCCTGAGCCT
>NZ_WOTA01000096.1 GCF_011516825.1 Acetobacter oeni
GAGTTGCACGGCAGCGAGAAAGGTTGACTTCAGCTTGTCGTAGCGTGTTGCGATGCCTCTGAAATGCTTCAGTCTGGCGAAGAAGCGTTCGATGATGTTTCTGTTTTTATAAAGCAGGAAGCTGGTCTTCCGTGGATTTCTACGGTTTCTTTTTGAAGGAATGACCGGTGTGATCTCCCGATCTTCGAGCTTATCAATCAGGGGATCAGCATCATAAGCCTTATCAGCGATGAAGGCTTTGGGATCGACTTCATCCAGTAAAGGTTCTGCTTCAGTGATATCGGCTCTCTGTCCGGGCGTCAGGGAAAGGGCGACAGCCTTCCCGGCAGCATCGACAATGGCGTGGATTTTCGTGGTCAGTCCCCCACGGGACCGTCCGATGGCCTGATCCGCGCCCCTTTTTTACGGGCGCCAGCGCTGTGCTGGTGAGCCCGGACGATCGTGCTGTCGATCATCATGTATGCGTTGTCGTGATCAGCCGCCAGATGCCGGAAAATCCGTTCGATCACACCACTTTCGCACCAGCGGCGCAGCCGTCTGTGAACGTTTTTCCAGTCCCCGACCCGGGTCGGCAGGTCGCGCCCGGGAATGCCAGCGCGATACCGATACAGCACCGCTTCCACAAACAGACGGTTATCCGCGGCCGTCCCGCCCACATGGCCTTCCCGGCCCGGAAGAAGATCCCTGATCTGCTCCCACTGACT
>NZ_WOTA01000097.1 GCF_011516825.1 Acetobacter oeni
TATTCGTTATACGCCCGCCGTATTTGACCTTTTGCCCGACCATTTCACCCTGCTTCAGCTTCAGCAGGCGATGGAAGCCCTAGCCGGACGTCCCATGCACAAACAGAACTTGGAGGGTTCTAAAAACCCCCTGGTTTTGAGGTCTTCTGTATGATTCTATTTCTTCTGCGTTGATTGAGGGAATGGCGATATGAAGCAGTCTGGTTTCTTTGATGTTGAAGAGCGTCTTGCCCGGCTGAGTGGGCTTGGCGATCAGCTCGAAGCGTTTTCCCGGACTGTGGATTTTGAAGCGTTCCGTCCTGATCTGGACAAGGCCCTGGCGTATTCCGATGGAAGCAAGGGCGGACGACCGCCATTTGATCCTGTGCTGATGTTCAAGATCCTGGTGATCCAGACGCTCAACAATTTGTCTGATGAGCGGACGGAATATCTGATCAACGATCGCCTCTCCTTTATGCGTTTCCTTGGGCTGGGACTTTCAGATCGGGTGCCGGATGCCAAAACGGTCTGGCTGTTTCGCGAGCGTCTGACCCAGGCGGGTGCGATCGATGGGCTGTTCAACCGCTTTGATGCAACCCTGCGTAACGCCGGGTATTTGCCGATGTCAGGCCAGATCCTGGATGCCACGCTGGTAGCGGCTCCGAAGCAGCGGAACACCAATGCAGAGAAAGCGGATCTGCGAGCA
>NZ_WOTA01000098.1 GCF_011516825.1 Acetobacter oeni
TCTTGGTGGACCAGTCCACTTTAGCCGTTTGAGGGCGCTGCTGGCATCAGAAAGAGGATAGACAGAGTTATGGTGGAAGATAGTCCCAGTCGTGGGAAGTTCTGGAAGCTCCCCTCTGGCAGTGCAGCAGGCGATTGGTACCCACCAGTCCGGATTGAAGGCAGCGAGAAAGAGGAATGGTTTTACACCTCCGTTCGTTTTCCAGATGGCATTGAGAAAACCAGCCTGACTGCACAGGATTCAGAAGTTCAGCAGCTTGTAGTGTCCTGGTGGTTCATTCTGAATTACAGGAAATCAGAGGCCGATGAGCCGTTGCATTACGATGGCTCCGTTAAATATGACGGGTCTCAAAGACATGATGGCACACAGAGAGGGCAGGACTTCTCTATTAAGCCTTTAGAATCTGTCCACGTCCTCACAAACGAATTCCACCCTGCGCTCCCTAACAAGATGATTGCTTCCCTCGCTCAACTTTTCCCGGGCGTATGGGAGCCCATTGGGCCAGTAATGCCATTGCTGGCGGATACGGATCACTCTCCAGCAGCGACCAAAGCGGCCATTCGCAAAGGTCTGGACGCACTGGCTGAGCAGATTGAGCATCTCCCCGCCCAAGACGAGGAGCAGCCATGGACTGGCAGTAATCACCCTCCAGAGCCCCTTGATGAGCCCGAACCGCCTCCGATCC
>NZ_WOTA01000099.1 GCF_011516825.1 Acetobacter oeni
GTTTGCAGAGGATATCGCAGGCGGTCAGGATCGTCTGGGCATGGGAGCATGGGAGGGCGCAGACGGTATCCGTTTCTATTTCCCCATCTCGATCGTGGCATGGAGCAAAAGCATGGGTGAAAAGCCCCTCACCTGCTCCTGAGTGTCCATCCAAGAACATCTTGAATCATTGGAATCCCTTGTGATTCGATGATGGCGAACCGATTTGCGGGAGTTTCTGGATGTGGACCATTGAGAACCGAGGTCGCTACGATCGCAGCAAGCTGCGCTATCCGAGCGACCTGACGGACGCGGAATGGGCATTGATCAATCCGTCGATCCCAGCGGCCAAGAGTGGTGGTAATAAACGCCATGTCAACGAACGGGAGATCGTGAACGGGATCCTGTATATCCTGAGCACGGGTTGCCAATGGGCGGCGTTGCCGAAAGATCTTCCGGCGCGCAGCACGGTGAATTTCTACTTCCAACGTTGGACCGACGACCGGACGCTCGCTAACATTCACCACTCGCTTTATGTGCAGTGCCGGGAACAAGCCGGACGGCAAGCCAGCCCGACCGCTGCGATCATAGATAGCCAGAGCGTCCGGAGCGCCGAAAAAGGGGGAGGCGCATCGATCCGTCAGGCTACG
>NZ_WOTA01000100.1 GCF_011516825.1 Acetobacter oeni
GCCATGCAAAGCTACGCTCCACGATCCAGCGTTTGGGCAAGACGACGAAGCCTTCGGCCCGATCGCTACGTTTGACGATCTCGATCGTCCATCGGCCGAGTTCAGCCAGCGCACCACGCAACTTCTCGCCAGCATATCCCCCGTCACCGATCAGATGGCGAAGCCAAGGGAATAATGAGCGTATTCTGGTCGCTACCAGCGGCGCACCGTCACGATCCTGAATGTCGGCGGGATGCACGGCAGCCGCCACGACATGACCCAGCGTGTCGGTCGTGATATGCCGCTTGCGTCCCCTGATCTTCTTGCCCGCGTCATAACCGCGTGGACCGCCGTTTTCAGCAGTTTTAACCGACTGGCTGTCAATAATGCCTACCGAAGGCGTGGCGTCTCGCCCGTCCTGCTCACGCGACAGGATCACGAGAATATGGTTAATGGCTTCCCATCTTCCCTCGCGGATCCAACGGTAGAAATAGCCCTGTACGGTCGTGAAGGCCGGAAAGTGCCGGGGCAACTGCCGCCATTGGCAGCCGGTCGTGACGATATAGAGGATCGCCTCCATGACCCGGCGCAAATCCGTACGTCGTGGTCTGCCCAGCCGTTTCTTCTCGGGCATCAGC
>NZ_WOTA01000101.1 GCF_011516825.1 Acetobacter oeni
ACCCTGCGTAACGCCGGGTATTTGCCGATGTCAGGCCAGATCCTGGATGCCACGCTGGTAGCGGCTCCGAAGCAGCGGAACACCAATGCAGAGAAAGCGGATCTGCGAGCAGGCCGTATTCCTGAAGACTGGCAGGACAAACCCGCAAAGCTGTCGCACAAGGATCGTCATGCGCGCTGGACACTGAAGTTCACGAAGGCGAAGCGGCAGGATGATGGAACCATGCCATCCAGCGATCTCGCCATCCCGTTCTTTGGCTATAAATCGCATGTTTCCATCGATCGGAAATACCGGTTCATCCGCAAATGGAAAACAACGCATGCCGCTGCCAGTGATGGCGCGCGATTGAGAGAGGGGCTTCTGGATAAAACCAATACGGCCTCAAGTGTCTGGGCCGACACGGCCTATCGCTCAAAAGCCAACGAAGACTTCATGGAAAAGCAGGGCTTTGTCTCCAAGGTTCATCGCAAAAAGCCGCATCTCAAGCCTATGCCCCGGCATATCCAGAAATCAAATGCTGGAAAGTCGGTCATCCGCTCGCGTGTCGAGCATGTCTTTGCCGATCAGAAGTCACAGACGGGGCTGTTTGTCCGGACTGTCGGTATCAG
>NZ_WOTA01000102.1 GCF_011516825.1 Acetobacter oeni
TTCTGCGGGCCGCAAGACGCTCAATCTGTCGAAACAGGCTCGTGCCGCCTGATCGTTCCTTTATTGTTCATGCCAAACGTTGTTTAGCGTACCATCCACACGATGGCCTCATCTTGTGACGACGCAGCGTCCGGATGGCAGTTCGAAGTCATTGCTGAACGAATATCACGTTGAACTGACCTACACGTGGCAGGCCCTGTCCTGGCTGTCGGTTCAGCCGGATGTTCAGGGACTCATCAATCCGAGCGGCGGCGTTTACGACTCTGTTTCAGGCCGGAAGGTCCAGGATGCGCTGATTTTCGGACTGCACCTGGGACTCTCGTTTTAGGGCGTGTCGTCAGTTAAGTGGCAGTGGCCTTGTACTTTTGCCTGTTTTGTGATGTTTTCTCCCTGTTTTCAGGGGGATATGTGGAATGCGCCGGTATGCCCTGAGTGACAGTCAGTGGGCGCCGATCAGGCCATCGGACGATCCCGTGGGGGACTGACCAAGAAAATGCACGCCGTTGTCGATGCTGCCGGGAAGGCTGTGGCCCTTTCCCTGACACCCGGACAAAGAGCGGACATCACTGAAGCAGGACCTTTACTGCATGAAGTCGATCCCAAAGCC
>NZ_WOTA01000103.1 GCF_011516825.1 Acetobacter oeni
CGTAGCCTGACGGATCGATGCGCCTCCCCCTTTTTCGGCGCTCCGGACGCTCTGGCTATCTATGATCGCAGCGGTCGGGCTGGCTTGCCGTCCGGCTTGTTCCCGGCACTGAGAGAGCCGCCGAGGCCATCCGTGAGGCGTCTGAGGAGCGCTTGGGGAGGCCTTTGAGTATCGGGTAAGATGGCTTGTAAGATGCTGAGGACGCTAGCTGAAAAGGTCTCGTATCCAGTGTCCGATCATTTGGCCCAGGTCACACGAACGGATAGCGGCTGCCAGATACTCAAACCCATCTTTGCCTGCTTGTTGACCCCCCCTTAATTAACTCGGGGAGATAAATTCGAATTTGCTGGGCTGCCCATGCTGCCACCTTCGCCAGAAACAGGCTTAGCTTGCCCCATGCAGCGCGGATGGCCAGAAGTGGGGGGTCAGCCCAAACCAAATGCCTGACCTCTGACGCCACCGCCAAGGCCTGCTCTTTGTCTGCTCGTAGGATCGGAGGCGGTTCGGGCTCATCAAGGGGCTCTGGAGGGTGATTACTGCCAGTCCATGGCTGCTCCTCGTCTTGGGCGGGGAGATGCTCAATCTGCTCAGCCAGTGCGT
>NZ_WOTA01000104.1 GCF_011516825.1 Acetobacter oeni
TCGACGCGGATTTCTCACACTTGAGGCAATTTCGGGTCATTTTGTAGAATTCAGTCATCCCACAGGAGCCCGATCTGGAATATTGACGATATTCTGCTTCTGGCGGCGGGTTCTGAACGCAGTGAGGGTGTCACGGCCTGAGAAGGCAGTGTTGGTAGAAGCTATGTGGTCTGTGCACTGTCTGTTTCTTCAGATGGCCTGCCGGAGCCTTCGCAATCGTGCATGAGCGAGGGCGAATTCATGCTGACAGGGGAACATGTCCGGCATGGACAGGACAATCCGACGGACGCTGAGCGTTACACGTGTCGCGATTTTGAGCAGTCGTGCGCGTATGGTGCCACAGGTCGCCGTCTCCAGGCTGGTCTGGCCAAGGGCCAGTCTTTGCAGAGCGGTCAGCAGGACATAGGCTGCGGCCGAGAACCACAGCCGGAGCTGGTTGGCCCGGATGGTGTGGGACGAGGTCCTGTCTGAGAACAGATCCATCTGGCATTCCTTGATGCGGTTTTCCATATCCCCGCGTGCGCAGTAAATCTGTTCGTAGAGATGGCGGGGGTCGGACATTCCCTGCGGTAGCGTGGTGACAATAAAGCGATG
>NZ_WOTA01000105.1 GCF_011516825.1 Acetobacter oeni
GTGGAGGGTTCGAAAAACCCGCTGGTTTTGAAACCAGCTCTGTGATTCCATTCGTCCGGTTCTGACTGAGGGAATGGCGGTATGAAGCAGACGGGATTTTTTGACGTTGAAGAGCGGCTTGCCCGCTTGAGCGGGCTTGGTGATCAGCTCGAAGCATTTTCCCGGACTGTGGATTTTGAAGTCTTCCGCCCTGACCTGGAGAAGGCTCTGGCGTATTCTGACGGCAGCAAAGGCGGACGACCGCCATTTGATCCTGTGCTGATGTTCAAAATTCTGGTGATCCAGACGCTCAACAATTTGTCTGATGAGCGGACGGAATATCTGATCAACGATCGCCTCTCCTTTATGCGTTTCCTTGGTCTGGGACTTTCAGATCGGGTGCCGGATGCCAAAACGGTCTGGCTGTTTCGCGAGCGTCTGACCCAGGCGGGTGCGATCGATGGGCTGTTCAACCGCTTTGATGCGACCCTGCGTAACGCCGGGTATTTGCCGATGTCAGGCCAGATCCTGGATGCCACGCTGGTAGCGGCTCCGAAGCAGCGGAACACCAATGCAGAGAAAGCGGATCTGCGAGCA
>NZ_WOTA01000106.1 GCF_011516825.1 Acetobacter oeni
GGCTCAGGACTCATTTTTTGAGATAGAAGATGAAGCTTGCGGCGATATGGATTGCGGACATGAAGGTGTGGGCGCATCTGTCATATCGGGTTGCGACCCGTCGCAGTCTTTCAGCTTTGCGAACATGTTTTCGATCAGATGGCGCTTTTTATACAGGTGCCAGTTGTAAGGCAGCTTTGATTTTCTGTTCTTCTTCGGTGAAATGCAGGCGGTGATGTTTCGTTCTGCGAGGTTCTGCCTGATCCGGTTGCTGTCGTAGCCCCGGTCGCCGAGGACTTCCTGCGTTTCATCCGGAAGATCCGCCAGCAGAACATAGGCTCCCTTGAAATCACTGACCTGTCCTGCGGTCAGATGGAGCCGGACAGGGCGTCCCTGGCCATCGCACACAGCATGAAGCTTTGAGTTCAGGCCACCTTTTGTCCGTCCGATATGGCGGGGAAAAGCCCTTTTTTAAGCAGAGAGGCTGCCGTTCTGTGCGCTTTGAGGTGTGTCGCGTCGATCATCAGACGTTTCGACCGGGCGGCTCCAGCGAATGAAACGATTGTATAAGGTCTTGTG
>NZ_WOTA01000107.1 GCF_011516825.1 Acetobacter oeni
AGAGTCTGTCCAAGATCATAGTGTTGTTTGACAGAGCTTTCTGACCATGAGCCTCACGGAAGCCCAGTTGAGGAAAGCGAGTGCGCTTCGGTTCAGGCATTCCCAGTCTTTGGCGAGCCTTCGACAGCGGTTGAGCCACGCAATGCTTCTCTCGACGATCCAGCGCTTGGGGAGCACGACGAACTTGCCGACGTCGGACCGCTTTACGATCTCCACGTTGATCCGGCGGCAGACGGCCGCCACCCCCTGCTGGAACTTCGGTCCCTGATAGCCACCGTCGGCATAGAGCTTCAGCAGAAATGGAAACAGGCCGAACATCGTGCTCATCAGCATCACGCCGCCATCGCGATCCTGAATATCCGCCGCATGGATGATGGCGCTCATCAGCAAGCCTTGCGGGTCTACGATGATATGACGCTTCTTGCCCTTGATCTTCTTCCCGGCATCGTAGCCTGACGGATCGATGCGCCTCCCCCTTTTTCGGCGCTCCGGACGCTCTGGCTATCTATGATCGCAGCGGTCGGGCTGGCTTGCCGTCCGGCTTGTTCCCGGCACTG
>NZ_WOTA01000108.1 GCF_011516825.1 Acetobacter oeni
GGCATCCGCAGGGAAGTCGTGAGGACGCTGGGAACAAGGGATCACCGGGAGGCCATCAGACGCCGGGAGAAGATGCTGGAGACCATGCGGGCTGAGCTGGATGCAAAGCTGATGCAGGCTGGCCTCCTCCCTCTCCATGGCGAATGGTGCCCCACGGTGACGCAGAGCGTCTTGGAGGCTTGGTCCCCTTCATCACCAAGAGGCAAAGCCTCACCGGATGAACAGGCTGTGGTGGACGGGCTGGCTTACCGGCAGGACCTGCAAGCTGCCTCCGGGGAATATATAGTAAGAGACAATCCATATCAGTCTCATGATGGCCTGCCGGACACCGAGAGAGAGCGGCTGACAGATGTTGTAAGAGAGAAGGTGCAGGATAAGGCTGAGGCGATGCCACCGGCTGCCGGAGGCCGTTATTACCGTGCAGCCATGGGGATCATCGAAGGCACCCTGACGCCTCTCGGGGGCCTGCTGGACCGCTGGGACAAGGACAGGGAGCGGATGATCTCAAAGGCCAGCAGGGCCATGGATCAGGCTGCTTTCAATCACTTT
>NZ_WOTA01000109.1 GCF_011516825.1 Acetobacter oeni
GGAAGCAAAGGCGGGCGTCCGCCGTTTGATCCGGTGCTGATGTTCAAAATCCTGGTGATCCAGACACTGAACAATCTCTCCGATGCACGGACGGAATATCTTATCAACGATCGTCTTTCGTTCATGCGCTTTCTCAGCCTGGGGCTGTCGGACCGTGTGCCGGATGCAAAGACGATCCGGCTGTTTCGCGAACGCCTGACGCAGGCCGGTGCGATTGAAAGACTGTTTGATCGTTTTAACGCTACCCTGCGTGATGCAAGCTATCTTCCAATGTCCGGTCAGATCCTGGATGCCACACTGGTGGCGGCTCCAAAGCAGCGCAATACCAACGGTGAGAAAGCTGATCTGCGGGCAGGAGATATTCCCGAGGCCTGGAGAGACAAGCCGGCAAAGCTGTCACACAAGGATCGACAGGCCCGCTGGACGCTGAAGTTCACGAAGGCGAGGCGGCAGGAGGATGGGATCATACCCGCAACAGATCTTGCCATCCCGTTCTTTGGTTACAAATCCCATGTTTTCATCGAACGGAAGTTCAGGCTTATCCG
>NZ_WOTA01000110.1 GCF_011516825.1 Acetobacter oeni
CGCAGGCATTGCCGGCCTCGCCGCCTGCACGGCCACCACGACGAACGGCGTCACCACGATCACGCTGAATGTGACGAAAGTGAAGGATTACGGGCAGGCCGGCCTGAACGCTGCTGCCACAGTCGCTGGTTTCCTGGCGGCTTATCCGGCTCTATCGCCGTACATGGCCGCAATCACCGTAGCCGATACAGCGCTGTCCGGGGCGCTGACGGCTTTCTCCGACGCTGCCGGATCGACACTCACAATCACCTATAACAACGCCGACTGGAAGACGCGGGTGGACAGCATCTTGTCCGATCTGAATACGGTCGCAACGCAGATTGCAGCGGCGATCTCAGGCGGTGGTGCTGTCCTCGGAACGACCATTCAGACCGACGCACAGACCGCACTCTCAGCCCTCAAAACGATCATCAGCGTGTTCGAGGGCCTGATCGGTGTGTCCGGCGCGCGCGCTGCTACCATCCCGACGATGACCGAGGCGCAGGCGCTCGCTGCGCTGGGTGTCTGATGCCCT
>NZ_WOTA01000111.1 GCF_011516825.1 Acetobacter oeni
CTCGACATCCTTCGTGAGGCGACGGCAACGTCCGAGCCATGCAAAGCTACGCTCCACGATCCAGCGTTTGGGCAAGACGACGAAGCCTTCGGCCCGATCGCTACGTTTGACGATCTCGATCGTCCATCGGCCGAGTTCAGCCAGCGTACCACGCAACTTCTCGCCAGCATATCCCCCGTCACCGATCAGATGGCGAAGCCAGGGAAACAATGAGCGTATTCTGGTCGCTACCAGCGGCGCACCATCACGATCCTGAATGTCGGCGGGATGTACAACAGCCGCGACGACATGACCCAGCGTGTCGGTCGCGATATGTCGCTTGCGTCCCTTGATCTTCTTGCCCGCGTCATAACCGCGGGGGCCGCCATTTTCAGCGGTTTTAACCGACTGGCTGTCAATAATGCCCACTGAAGGCGTGGCGTCTCGCCCGTCCTGCTCACGCGACAGGATCACGAGAATATGGTTCATGGCTTCCCATCTTCCCTCGCGGATCCAACGGTAGAAATAG